>NZ_LNQB01000102.1 GCF_001651875.1 Sinorhizobium saheli | reverse complement strand
GCAAATCAGTCCCTCTGTTGCAGCCGTAGGGAATCACGGCGAAAACCCAAAAGCCAGAGGGCTTTTTCAGCAGCCTGCTAAGCGGAGACCGACATGCGAAGTGACTTTACAGTCCATGCAGATAGTGGGCGATGTCTTCCCACTCCGGGTTCATCTGCTCTATCAGGTTCAGCTTCCATTTCCGCGGCCATTTCTTAATGTTTTTTTCGCGGGTGATGGCGGCGGTCAGCAGGTCATGCTCCTCAAACCAGACCAGCGTCTTCACGCCATACTTCGACGTGAAGCCGGGCGTCAGGTCGTTTTGATGCTCAAACAGACGATGCGACAAATCACGCGTGACGCCCGTGTAGAGCGTCCCGTTTCGCTTGGAAGCCAGAATGTAGACATAACCTTCATTGGCCGCAGCGTGCATGTTGGACAGCATGTCCGCAAGTGAAAGTTGTCATGGTCAAGCGAAGTGCCATCATCCCGCCCTCATCCCTGTGCTTGTCACAGGGATCCAGCAGCGCCGCGTCGGTGGCGCGGAAGACGCTTGAATCCCGCGCGTTTCGCCCCGACAATGCCGCAAGAATTTGCTGTGCAAGGCATGTGATCGTGCTATTTGTCTATACAAACCCTCTGTTGAAAGCAGTCCGCCATGACCTCAGCCTTCCTCTCCCACCTGCGTTCCGAACTCGAGGGCCTGAAGACGGCCGGGCTTTACAAGTCCGAGCGCGTCATCACCTCCAAGCAGTCGGGTGAAATCGAGGTCGCTTCCGGCGAGCGCGTCCTGAATTTCTGCGCCAACAATTATCTTGGCCTCGCCGACAATGAAGAGCTCGCCGAGGCTGCGAAGAAGGCGCTCGACCGTTACGGCTACGGCATGGCTTCGGTTCGCTTCATTTGCGGTACGCAGGAGGAGCACAAGCAGCTCGAGGCGCGAATCTCGTCCTTCCTCGGCATGGAGGACACGATCCTCTATTCCTCCTGCTTCGACGCCAATGGCGGCCTGTTCGAGACGCTGCTCGGCGAGGAGGACGCCATCATCTCCGATGCGCTGAACCACGCCTCGATCATCGACGGCGTGCGCCTCTCCAAGGCCAAGCGCTTCCGCTACGCCAACAACGACATGGCGGCGCTGGAGGAGGAACTGAAGAAGGCGGAAGGCAGCCGCTTCAAGCTGATCGCCACCGACGGCGTCTTTTCCATGGACGGCATCATCGCCAACCTCGAGGGCGTCTGCGACCTGGCGGAGAAACACGGTGCCATGGTCATGGTCGATGACAGCCATGCGGTCGGCTTCGTCGGCAAGCACGGCCGCGGCTCCGCCGAACATTGCGGCGTCGAGGGCCGGGTCGACATCATCACCGGCACCCTCGGCAAGGCGCTCGGCGGCGCCTCCGGCGGCTACACCTCCGCCAAGGCCGAGGTCGTCGATTGGTTGCGCCAGCGCTCGCGGCCCTATCTCTTCTCGAATACGCTGGCACCGGTGATTGCGGCCGCCTCGCTCAAGGTTTTCGAGCTGATCGAAAACGGCGATGCGCTTCGCGGCCGCCTTTATGCCAATGCGAGCCTTTTTCGCGCCGAAATGGCAAAGCTCGGCTTCACGCTGGCCGGCGAGGGGCACCCGATCATTCCGGTGATGCTCGGCGATGCGGCGCTGGCGCAGGAGATGGCGGCGCGCATGCTCGAGAAGGGCGTCTACGTGATCGGCTTCTCTTTCCCGGTGGTTCCGCGAGGACAGGCGCGCATTCGCACCCAGATGTCGGCGGCGCACAGCGAAGCGGACGTGCGCCGGGCGATTGCCGTGTTCGAAGAGGTTGGCCGCGCGCTCGGGGTGATTTGAGTGGGTTTGCCCCTCACCCTAACCCTCTCCCCGCACGCGGGGAGAGGGGACGTAGGTGCCGAAAGCGCGAGTTGCCGAGCGCCGGCCTAACAGCGCCTTGGAGCATATGGGTGCGGCCAAGCGCAGCGGGATCCCCGCTCCCCGCTTGCGGGGAGAGGGCTAGGGTGAGGGGCAGAGTTGCGTGAGACGCGGAGGAGTGAGTCGAGATGACCAACATGATGAAGGCGCTGGTCAAGACGAGGCCGGAGGTCGGGCTTTGGATGGAGCGGGTGCCGGTGCCGGAGATCGGGCCGAACGACGTTCTGATCCGCGTCAAGAAATCGGCGATCTGCGGCACCGATGTCCACATCTGGAACTGGGATCAATGGGCGCAGAAGACCATTCCCGTGCCGATGGTGGTCGGGCACGAATTCATGGGCGAGATCGCGGAGGTCGGCTCGGCCGTCACCAAACATCATGTCGGCGAGCGGGTCTCCGGCGAGGGACACATCGTCTGCGGCAAGTGCCGCAACTGCCGGGCGGGCCGGGGGCATCTTTGCCGCAACACGCTCGGCGTCGGCGTCAACCGGCCGGGTTCCTTCGCCGAGTTCGTCTGCCTGCCGGAATATAATGTGGTGTCGATCCCGGATGACGTGCCGGACGAGATCGCCGCGATCTTCGATCCCTTCGGCAATGCCGTGCACACGGCGCTGTCCTTCGACCTCGTCGGCGAGGATGTGCTCGTCACCGGCGCCGGGCCGATCGGCATCATGGGCGCCATGGTCGCCAAGCGCTCGGGCGCCCGCAAGGTGGTGATCACCGACATCAATCCCGTGCGCCTCGATCTCGCGCGCAGGGTCGGCATCGACTACGTCGTCGATGCGTCGAAGAAGAACCTTGCGGAGGTGATGCGCTCGATCGGAATGACCGAAGGCTTCGACGTGGGGCTGGAGATGTCGGGTGCGGCACCCGCCTTCCGCGACATGATCGACAAGATGAACAATGGCGGCAAGATCGCGATCCTCGGCATCGCCCCCGCGGGCTTCGAGATCGACTGGAACAAGGTCATCTTCAAGATGCTCAACCTGAAGGGCATCTACGGCCGCGAAATGTTCGAGACATGGTACAAGATGATCGCCTTCGTGCAGGGCGGCCTTGACCTTTCGCCGATCATCACCCATCGCATCGGCATCGACGATTTCCGCGACGGCTTCGAGGCGATGCGCTCCGGCAATTCCGGCAAGGTCGTGATGGACTGGATGTGAGAGAACGAGCGGCGATTGCTGCGTTGAACGAGGAGGAATGCATGCGCTATGAGGGAAGCTGCCATTGCGGGCAGATCGCGTTCGAGGTCGAAGGTACGTTCGAGGAAGCGATTGACTGCAATTGCTCCATGTGCCGGCGGCGCGGCTCGCTGCTGGCATTCGTTCCGCGCGAGAAGCTGACGCTGAGGACGCCGGAAGCGAAGCTCTCGACCTATCTCTTCAACAAGCGGGCCATTCACCACCATTTCTGTGCGAATTGCGGCATCGCGCCCTTTGCCGAAGGCGACGGGCCGCATGGCAAGATGGCGGCGGTCAATCTTAGATGCCTCCCCGAATTCGACCTGGAAAGCGTCAAGATCGTGAAATACGACGGCCGTTCGGCGTGATCCGCCGGCTGCCCGCTCTTTTCGGCGCCCAGGATCGCCTGCGTCCATCTCGATGACGCTTGACAAGAGGAAGCCCGCCTCTTGTCTTTTAATGGGCCGCTCCTACATGTTGAGCGAAAGCTGATGAACCGTGCAAATCCCACCAATTAGGGTTTTTTGGCGATTTGCGCGGTTTTTCGCCGGAAATGCTTGACGGGATCAAAATTTCTGGGAATCACCATTTCAAGCAGAAATGGCGACATGGTACGGCGGATAGGAAATCATGCCAGGGACGTTTCAGTGGCAGGACTGTCGAAGCTTGCCCGTTCACCGCGATCGCTGTCGTGGTTAATCAGGAATTAAACATCATCCCGTTACGTCAGGGGTAATAAGTCGGTGGCGGGTACGCGGCGTGCCCGGACCTCCGAGCGGCATTGGCACAGGATGCCCGGCCGGTTGCGACAAGGAAAGCGACGATAAATGGCAACAAAAGTCAAAGAAAACGAAGAAGCAGACGTTGAACGCGAAGGCACTCCGGACGGTCCGCTTCTCGATCTTTCCGACGATGCTGTCAAGAAGATGATCAAGGCCGCCAAGAAGCGCGGCTACGTGACGATGGACGAGCTCAACTCCGTCCTGCCGTCCGAGGAAGTGACCTCCGAGCAGATCGAAGACACGATGGCCATGCTTTCCGACATGGGCATCAACGTCATCGAGGACGAGGACGCGGAGGAAGCGGCCGGAGGCGAAGACGAGGACAGCGGTGACGAAGGCGAAGGCGAGGGCGGCGAGCTTGCGACTGTCGGCGGCACTGCGCTTGCGGCCAGCAAGAAGAAGGAACCGACCGACCGCACCGACGATCCGGTGCGCATGTATCTGCGCGAGATGGGCTCGGTGGAGCTTCTCTCCCGCGAGGGCGAAATCGCCATCGCCAAGCGCATCGAGGCCGGCCGCGAAACGATGATCGCGGGTCTCTGCGAAAGCCCGCTCACCTTCCAGGCGCTGATCATCTGGCGCGACGAGCTGAACGAAGGCCAGACGCTGCTGCGCGAGATCATCGATCTCGAGACGACCTATTCCGGCCCCGAGGCCAAGGCCGCGCCGCAGTTCCAGAGCCCGGAAAAGATCGAAGCCGACCGCAAGGCGGCCGAGGAGAAGGAAAAGGTCCGCAAGTCTCGGGTCGCGGCCAATGACGACGACATCACCAATGTCGGCGGTGAAGGCCAGCCGGTCGAGGAAGAGGAAGAGGACGACGACGAATCGAACCTCTCGCTCGCCGCGATGGAAGCGGAACTGCGCCCGCAGGTGATGGAAACGCTCGACATCATCGCCGAGACCTACAAGAAGCTCCGCAAGCTGCAGGATCAGCAGGTGGAGGCGCGCCTTGCCGCGACCGGCACGCTGTCGCCGGCGCAGGAACGCCGCTACAAGGAGCTGAAGGACGAGCTTATCAAGGCGGTGAAGTCGCTGTCGCTCAACCAGAACCGCATCGATGCGCTGGTCGAGCAGCTTTACGACATCTCCAAGCGGCTCATGCAGAACGAGGGCCGGCTGCTGCGCCTTGCCGAATCCTATGGCGTCAAGCGCGAGGCCTTCCTCGAGCAATATTCTGGCGCGGAGCTCGATCCGAACTGGATGAAGTCGATCAGCAACCTTGCCGGCAAGGGCTGGAAAGAATTTGCGAGGGCCGAGAACCAGACGATCCGCGACATCCGCCAGGAGATCCAGAATCTCGCGACCGAGACCGGCATTTCCATCGCCGAGTTCCGCCGCATCGTCTCGATGGTGCAGAAGGGCGAGCGCGAGGCGCGCATCGCCAAGAAGGAGATGGTCGAGGCGAACCTGCGTCTCGTGATCTCGATCGCCAAGAAGTACACCAACCGCGGCCTGCAGTTCCTGGATCTCATCCAGGAAGGCAATATCGGCCTCATGAAGGCGGTCGACAAGTTCGAGTACCGCCGCGGTTACAAGTTCTCGACCTATGCGACCTGGTGGATCCGGCAGGCGATCACCCGCTCGATCGCCGACCAGGCCCGCACCATCCGCATTCCGGTGCACATGATCGAGACGATCAACAAGATCGTCCGTACCTCGCGCCAGATGCTGCACGAGATCGGCCGCGAGCCGACGCCGGAGGAACTGGCCGAAAAGCTCGCCATGCCGCTCGAGAAGGTGCGCAAGGTCCTGAAGATCGCCAAGGAGCCGATCTCGCTCGAAACGCCCGTCGGCGACGAGGAGGATTCGCATCTCGGCGATTTCATCGAGGACAAGAACGCGCTGCTGCCGATCGACGCCGCCATCCAGGCGAACCTGCGCGAGACGACCACGCGCGTTCTCGCTTCGCTGACGCCGCGCGAGGAGCGCGTGCTGCGCATGCGTTTCGGCATCGGCATGAACACCGACCACACGCTCGAGGAAGTCGGCCAGCAGTTCTCGGTGACCCGCGAACGCATCCGCCAGATCGAGGCGAAGGCGCTCAGGAAGCTCAAGCACCCGAGCCGCTCGCGCAAGCTGCGCTCGTTCCTCGACAGCTGAGCAGATTTCAACGGATGAAAGTCATCAAAGCCGGGCCTGGTGCCCGGCTTTTTTGCGTACGCGCTACCGCCCGTTCGCCGGCGCAGTTGTTCGGTTCAGACCGCGGGATTATACTTCGCAGCTTGCCGCGAAAGGCGGCACGGGTTGCAGTCAGGAGTCGTTGCACGGCAGGCGTCCGGGCGCCCTGGAGCGTCGGTACAGGGAAGCGTGAGAGCGCCCTGCGACGCCCGCGTCCTGTCAGATGCGCAAAGGTCGCTGCAGCACTTTGACTTGCTGCATGTCCTTGTCCCTGGATCGAGGTCGATTTGAGGAGACATGCAAGCAGCCCTTTTGAAATCGGAGCATACTGGGCGCTCTCCGTCGAGGGCGCGATGCTCTGCGGGAGGTGTGAGATGACTACATACGTCGTTCTCCTCAACTGGACGGAACAGGGTATCAAGACGGTGCGAGAGTCGCCGAAACGGCTGGACGCGGCGCGGAAGGTGCTTGAGGAAATGGGCGGCTCCTTCAAGGACTTCTATCTCACCATGGGCGAATACGACATGGTCGCAATCTGCGAAGCGCCGGATGACGCGGTGGCCGCCCGGTTCGCACTGACGCTCGGCACCTACGGCAATGTGCGGACACGCACGATGAAGGCCTTTCCCGAGGCCGCCTATCGCGAGCTGATCGGAACGCTTGGCTAGAAAGGTGATGACGACTGCGGCATGTCTCCTTGAATCGATCTGGATTCGAAGGGCAGCGCGCGTGGTCGTCCCTCATCCCGCTGCCGCGACCTTCTCCCCGCGCGCGCGGATTATGGTCACGGGGTCATCGCGGCGTGCCGTTTCCGGAGAGAATCTGAGCCGCCCCGCGGATGGCGTCGCGGAACGCGTCGTCGAAGCTGACCCCGCTTTTCCGCCAGCGGAAGACGCTTCCGGCGGCGATCAGGCGCCAGTCGGCGATCCAGCCGCGCGCGGCGTCGCTCCATGTGAGGGTGCCGGCGAGTGTCACCTCGGCCCCCATTCTCCCTGCCAAAGCCTGCAGCCGAGCCGGTGCGGCTGCCGTCAAGGCCGCGACGTCGAGCCGCTCCTCTGCAAGCGTCGCGCTTTGCGGCAGCTTTGCCGCAAGCGCGAGGGGTATCGTCGCCGCCTGAAGCGATTGCGCCATATAGGGGCTCTCCGTCCCGTCGGCCGTCAACATGAAAAGACGGGTCCGGTCGCGGACGCCGAGGACGAAGGCCAATCGGGGGCGGGGTGAAAGCCAGGGCTTGCGTCCGAGCACCTGCAGCAAACGATCGACGGTTGCCGGCTCGAAGCGGCAGGTCAGGTCATGCGGCCGGTCATGCGTCCCCTGTTCGTCGTGGATCGGGATGCCTTCCAGCCGGTCGCGATAGGAGAAAGTGGCTACGAAGCCGCCGGCGCGGTCGAGGAGGGGCGCGAGGTTCGGCGCCGGACACTTTCACCAGAACCTCCGTCAGGCACTCGCGGAAGCCGATCTGCCGGTTTTTCTCGCCCGTGCCGGTGACGATGGCATCGCTCGTGTAGAGATCGCCGCCGCCTTCGTTCGGTGCTGCCGCCGCAAGGCAAGGAGCGCCGGCGAGAGCGGCAAGCAGGAGGGAAACGGCCGTCATCTTGGCAAACATTCAACGTCGCCTCAAAACCGATCCTTAAGATTTACGCTTTATCAATCTCTCGCAAACGAGAGGTTCCGCGATGCGTTGGGTTTTTGTCGTCGTCCTCCTGTTGCTGGCCGGCTGCGGAACGGTGCCGAGGAACACCCGGAACGCCTGCGCGGTTTTCGAGCAGCGAGATGGTCTTTTCACCAATTGGCGCCGGGCCGCCTATCAGGCGGCGCGTGAATATGGCGTACCCGTTCCGGTATTGATGGCCACAATCTACACGGAATCCGGGTTCCGCCACAATGCCAGGCCGCCGCGCACCAAGCTCTTCGGCTTCATTCCCTGGACGCGGGTGTCGACCGCCTACGGATACTCGCAGGCGCTCGACGGCACCTGGGCGCGCTATCAGGCCGAAACCGGCCGATGGATGGCGCGCCGCACCGACTTCGCCGACGCGATCCGCTTCATCGCCTGGTATCACAACGAGAGCCACCGCAGGAACGGCATCGCGCTCAACGATACGTATCGGCTCTATATCGCCTATTATCACGGGCACGGCGGCTATGCGCGGGGCAACTGGAGCGAGACGGCGAGGACCGGCGCCAAAAGGGCGTCCGCCATCGCCGGGAGCTATGCGCGCCAACTGCGCAGCTGCGGCTCATAAGGGCGGCGGCGGCGCAAAAAAATATCATTCGATTGTCGGAACCTTTCCGCTTCGACCGTCCTTTGGCCACTTTCAAAGGAGGAGACTGACATGACCTATGTGGATGGGTTTCTCGTTGCCGTGCCCAAGGCAAATATCGAAGCGTATAAGAGTCTCGCGCGGAAGGCCGGCGATGTCTGGAAGGAACACGGCGCGCTCAATTATGTCGAAAGCCTCGGAGACGACGTTCCCTATGGCGAGCTCACATCCTTTCCGCGGGCGGTTCAGGCCAAGGAGGACGAGACCGTCGTCTTTTCATGGGTCGTCTACAGGTCGCGCGAGGATCGCGACGAGATCGTCGCCAAGGTCATGGCGGACCCGCGGCTCCAGGGCGACGAGTGGAAAACGGTTTTCGACGGCAAGCGGCTGATCTATGGCGGGTTCGAGACCTTTCTCGAACTGTAGGCACAGTACGCGACAGCGACGGGATTGGCCTGCAGAGGCTGCCTTCTTGCCCTCATCTGCGCTTGGCACGGACATCCACCAGTGCCGCGTCTGCGGCACGGAAGAACTTTTCCCAGCCCAAGGACTGGGGCTGGCTCGGTCCCCGTGACAGGCACGGGAATGAGGGTCGCTGGCGAGGATCACCGTACCCCAAATGCGAGGCAGCGAAGGCTGCGGTCGTGGGCCGTGGAACTCTGGACAGGCTGCTGCATATCGCCTTGATTGGTGAGAACTGCGCTGCAGCCAACCGCGCAGCAGCCAAACGGGAAAGATGCCGATGCCGCAGACCGTCGTGACGATCGCCACCGAGGGGCAGGGCCTCTACGAGTTCACAGCCGAGGCTGCCGAGTTCGTGCGGGCATCGGGCGTCGCGGAGGGGTTGCTCACGGTTTTCGTCCGCCATACCTCCGCGTCGCTCATCATCCAGGAAAATGCGGATCCGGACGTGAAGCGCGACCTCCATCAGTTCTTTCATCGCCTCGTGCCGCCGTGCTCCGATCCCTCGATGCGCTGGGTCGTTCACACGCTCGAAGGCCCGGACGACATGCCCGCCCATATCAAGGCGGCGCTGACCCAGGCCTCGCTCGGCATTCCGGTGATGGATGGGCGGCTTGCGCTCGGCACCTGGCAGGGGCTTTACCTCTTCGAGCACCGGGACCGGCCGCATCGCCGGGAGATCATCCTGCACCTCGGCGCCTGACCCGCCGGGGGTGCAAGGCCAGCCGCTTTTTTCTTCGCGCTTCTGCGGTAGAGTAGGGGAGTTTGCGGAGGGAGAGAGGATGCCGGACGCCCAGACGATTGCCAGCCGCTTCATCGATGCCCTGAACGAGCGCGACTTCGAGGCGATGTCGCGCCTCGTCGATGAGGATGTCGAACTCGATTCGCTCACCGGCCAGCGCACCCTTGGCGTCGGCCCGCTCAGGGCCTGGGTGATGAGCTATCTGCGCCATTTCGACGAGAGCTTCGGCGACATCGTGCTGATGCACGATGCCTTCGGGCAGCGCGTGGCGGCGGACACGACGGCGCGCGGCACGTATCGCGAGACGATGGCCGGCTTTCCGGAGGCATCGGGACAGTCCTACTCCGTTCCGAGCGTCTTCATCTTCGAGATCGAAGGGGGCGTCATCACCCGCCTCAGCCACTATCGCAACATCCGCATCTTCGAGCGCGAACTGGCGCGCTGAACCGCCCGCGAAAGCGCCATTCTTCACGAAGTTCAACGCCTTATCGCGATCGCCGCGCTTGGCCTCAGGGCTTCGTGCAGGAACGAATTGCCGCGCACTTCGTTTCCCTTACGGTGAGTGAGGAGGCGGTGAGCGGCTTGCCGACGGCACGCCGCCGCCGTGCGGACTGCGCCGGCTGTCGAGTCGTCGCGGACGTCCTCCTAATCTGAACAGCGCATGAACGGAGGGTTCCGGGAGCGTTCAGGTTACCCGGCCTAATGTCGGGACAATCGTTGAACCCCTGCATGAACCCTTTGTTACGCCGGAGAAACACCATGAAAAAGTTCCTTACGAAAGCTGTCGTTGCCGCCTTTGTAGGCCTGACTGGCCTGGTTGGCGTGGCCCCCACGGTTTCGGCCCAGTCGCTCACCCTCGAATTCGGTCCGGGCGGTGTGCAGTACCGTGACCATGATCGCTACGACCGGCGCGATCGCCCGCGCTACGGCTATGAGCGCCGTGGCCGCTGCGCACCGTGGCTCGCCGTCGACAAGGCACGCGACCGCGGCCTGCGCCGGGCCCATGTCGCCGACGTTTCCCATCGTCGCGTCGTCGTCGAGGGCCGTCGTCGCGGCGAACGCCAGGCCATCATCTTCGCCAACGTACGCGGCTGCCCGATCATCGGCCGCTGGTAAGTCCTGACGTACCGTCCTGTCTCCCGCGGACGGAAAAAGGCCCCTTGCGCGAAGCGTAAGGGGCCTTTTGTTTGCTCGTCCTGTCCATCAACGTCGAGCCCACAGAAATGGACGCGCCGAGATTGCAGCCGCAGCGCGAGGAAAGCGGCGGCGCCGCGTCCCCCTTCGCCCCGCTTGCGGACCGCGTGCGGGCCGGCAGGCGGATCAGGGGGCCGCTCGAACGTCCCCCAACCCCGCTCTCTACTGGTTGACCGCAAAAGTCACGTTGACCGTGACGTTATAGGCGTTCTCGCCGGTCGCCACCGGCACGGCATCGGCGGCAAATTCCTTGGCCATGCTGCGCATCGGGACCGGCGGTTCCGGCCGGGACGGCTGTTCCGAGAGCTCGATCAGTCGCCCGAGCTCAACGCCGGCCGCTTCGGCGAGTACCCTGGCCTTGGCGATGGCATCGGCGACGGCCTCCTTGCGGGCCTCGGTGATCACATCCTCCGGCTTGTCGTTGGTGAACTCGATGCCGCCGCCCTGGTTGACCCCGAGGCTCACCGACTTGTCGAGGATCTCGCCGAGCTTCGCCAGATCGCGCACACGGACGCTGACGCCGTTGACGACCTGGTAGCCCACCAATTGCGGCGGCGGGTTGCTGCCGTCATTGGGCTGCGGGTAGTTGTATTGCGGGTTGATCGAGAAGCCGCTCGTCTGCAGGTCGCGCTCGGCGATGCCGGCTTCCTTGAGCGCCGCAAGCACATCCGCCATCGCCTTGTTGTTGGCGTCAAGCGCTTCACGGGCGGTCTTGGCGTCCTTGACGACGCTCAGTTGCACGATGGCCATGTCCGGAACGGTGGTCGCGCGCCCTTCGCCGGAGACCTTGATCACCGCCTGGCGGCCCCTGATGCCGTCCGGCCGCCCCTTGGCGTCCCGCTTGCCGGCACCATTGTCGTCGGCCGCGGCCGCCGCCGCCAAGGCGCCCGCGAAGGCCGCGGCGAGCGCGGCGACGTGAAGCGTGCGGGCAAAACGTGTAGCAATCATGGACGTGTCTCTCCGGTTGTTCCTTGATCGATTCCATGCTTCTCGATTGTGTAGGTATTGCGGCAATGGCTTGTCGGCGAAGCGGTTTTCCGCTAGAGCCAATTCCGGTTCGCGAATTGCCATTGGTTCGCGGCAACCGCCGATGGCGGCAGGGCCTGTAGCTCAATGGTTAGAGCCGGCGGCTCATAACCGCTTGGTTGGGGGTTCGAGTCCCTCCGGGCCCACCAAGCTTTTGATTTACCTTGTAAATATTGAGCATGCCAACACCGCTGATTGACGGCCGATAACCTGCGCCTCATGACCGGCGGCCTTCGCGCTTGACGATGGAGAGTGCGGGTGTGGCAAGCCGCTTGCGGCTCGCCATTGATGTAGGTGTCCGAATGCGGGCAGTCGGTTCGGCGGATCAGAACGACAGGCGGTTGTTGGACCAGACGGGGCCGAGGCGTTCTTCCTCCCGCAGGGTTGCCGAGCCGTAGGAGAAGCGCATGCCGCCGAAGATCGTGCTCGTGTTGCCGGAGAGCGATTCGCTGAAGCCGGAGAGCTCTTCGTTCACAAATTTATAGCCGGCGAAGAGCGTCACGGGGAAGGCTTCGGGACGGTAATTGGCCGTCAGCTTCAGGGCGCGCTGATCGTAATCGATGCCGCTTTCGGAGATGCGGTTGAGGGAGCCGTCGAGGTCGAAGCGGATGTTGTCGGTCGCGTATACGCGTGCGCCGAGCGCGCCCATGTAGTGGTCGGCGCCGAGCGTTTCCACCCGCGCCTGGCCGAAGCCGAGCGCCCCGTGCAGGGTCCATGTGTCGAGGAAATAGGCGCCTTCGACGCCGCCGACGTAATCGTTGACATGGGTGTCCAGGCCCGGATCGAGGCGTGCCGCCTGCAGGAAGAGGCCGGCGGCATAGGTGTCGTCGCGATAATAGCCGTGAAGCGCGCCGTCATAGCTGTTCGTGTCGATATCCTCGTACGAAGCGCGGGTGTAGCCGAGATCGACCTGCAGGTTCATGCCGGAGCCGGCGTCGACGTTCACTGCACCGCGCAGTTCCCAGCTATCCGTATCGATATCACCGGGTGAATCGACGGCGGCGCCATAGGCGCCTTCGATATAACCGGCGACGCCGCCGGAAGCCTGTTCGACCGGCACCTCATAGGCGTCCGCGGGGCCGACCAGCGGCCGGTCCATATCGGCCGCCGCCGCCAGCCGCGCACCTGAAAGAAGAAAAACGAGAAGACTGCCCGCCCGGATCATTGCCCCATTCCTTATTGCAAACCCGCGAGGAACGTAAACGAGCATGGTTAACGCAATCTATATGCGCAGATCAGCGGCTGGCCGGACTGCGTTCATGCCAGTGCGGGATGCGCTCACATGCGTTCGGGCCACCCGCCCTATTTGTTTGTTTTGCCGCATTTGTGCAACGTCAGGTGATTCCACCTGACTGCAAAATGCTCCAAGCACCGCGGGGCCGCCCCGACCGGCATGTCACATCGGCGAATGCAAGAACGCAGGCATGGAAGCGCCGGCATCCTTCTTCGAGAGATAGAGCCGCGCCGTGTCGAGGGCCTCGCGGATCGTCACGTCCATGTCGAGATAGCGGTAGGTGCCGAGGCGTCCGACGAAGGTGACGGCGGTTTCCTGTACGGCGCGCGCCACATAGTCGGCGAGCTGTTCTTTCTCCTTGACCAGACGGATCGGGTAATAGGGAATATCTTCGGGGCCGCAGGCGCGGGAGAACTCGCGGTAGCAAACGGAGCCCGCATGGTCTTCCCACGGGGAGAAATGCTTGTGCTCGGTGATCCGCGTATAGGGCACCGAGACTTCTCCGTAGTTCATGACGGCGCAGCCCTGGTAATCGCCTTCATAGGTGAAGCGTTCGAAATCGAGGGTGCGGTAGCCGAGCCGGCCGAATTCGTAGTCGAAATAGCCGTCGAGCGGACCGGAATAAAAGACGTGCCTGAAGCCCGTAGCCTCGGTGCGCTGGAAATGCGTTCCGAGATTCACGGCGATGTTGGGATGATCGAGTATGCGCCCGATCATGTCGGTATAGCCGTTTTCGGGCATGCCCTGGTATTTGTGGAAGAAGTAGTTGTCGTCGTAGTTGAAACGCACCGGCAGCCGCTTCAAGATGGAGGCCGGCAGGTCGGTCGGCGAGCAGCCCCATTGCTTTTCGGTATATCCCTTGAAAAAGGCCTCGTAGAGATCCTTGCCGACGAAGCGCAGGGCCTGTTCTTCAAAGGTTTTCGGCTCGGCTATGGTCTTGTCGGCCTGCTCTTCGATGAATGTGCGCGCCTCGTCGGGCCTGAAATTCCTGCTGTAGAACTGATTGATCGTATGGAGATTGATCGGCAGGGAATAAACCTGGCCGTTGCTGGTCGTCTTGACCCGGTTCTTATAGGGCATGAAGGTCTGGAAGCGGTTCACATAGTCCCAGACCTCGGCGTTGTCCGTATGGAAGATGTGCGGCCCGTAGACATGGAGCATCACTCCGGTTTCTTCGTCGCGCTCCGTGTGGCAGTTGCCGGCGATATGGTCGCGGGCGTCGAAGATCTCGATTTCGTGGCCGGCCTCTGCGAGTTCCCGGCCGATCACCGCACCGGAAAGTCCAGCTCCGACGATTGCAATTTTCTCGTTCACGCGCATTCGAAACCTGTCCTGTCTCGTGTTCTGAAGGTCATCGGCCCGAGGCGGCCATTCTTTCCAGCCTGGGATAGGCGGGCTCATCCTTGTGATGAAGCCTGTCGCGCATGAGCGCGTCATAGGCATGGATCAGACGATCGACATCCAGTCCGCGTTCCTGAGGCCCGAAACTGAGGTGGCTCACGGTGAAATCCGAATAGATCGCGGTGGGCCGGCCGAGGAATGTCGGCAGGTCGACGGTCAGGGCATGCTCGTCGTCGCCCTTCGGCAGAGCCATGTGCACAAGGTCCTTGCCGAGCCATGCAATGAAGTTGATCGATTGCCGTTCTCTCCACTCGACCACCGCGGTCGGCAGGGGCAGATGCTTGTCGTCCGCCTGCAGGAAGAAGTCGTGAAGCCTGTCGGCGCGCTCGGCGCTTTGCCACAGGCTTCCGCCGAAGCCGCCGGGCGGGTGCTCGAAATGGCCGACAGCATCGGGAATGGAGCCCGCGGCCTGTTGCAGATAGGCGCAGACGCCATTGTTCACGACATTGGCGGAGATGACGAAATAGTGCGGGTTCGTCCTCCTGAACTCGATGAAGTCGTCGAGCTTTTCGACGTCCAGATAGACGATGTCATCGTCGCACTTCAGAAACACCGCGTTCGAGAAGTCCCGCAGCCGCTTCGCGTAGTAGTCATAGGCCTGCCAGTAGGGCAGCGTCTCGTTCGGATTGCCGACATAGCGCCTTGTCCGCGCGGTCACGTCGCTGAACTCGAGGTCCGCGCCCCAGCCGCCGCGGACCATCACCGACGCCTCGGACCGCCAGTCGAGCTCCGGCCAGCGGCCGATCGCCACGCCATTGACGGAGAGCGCGGGGACGCCTTCGGCATCGAGGTTGAGAACGACCTCATTCGGCACCCCCGGCGAAAGCGCGCCGGGCGTGGAGCGGCTCCAGATCGGCGTGGTGTCGGCGCGCTCGAAACTCTCGAGGTCGCTGCGGGGCAGCTTGCGCACCACGGAATGCTTGTTGTTCCAGCCGCCGACGACGATCTCGAAATAATGCGCCGGGTCGTCGTTCGGCAGGACGGCAATGTGCAGGTCGTTCGATATGGCCGCGTCGGTCCGGAACGAGGAAAAGGGCGTTACCGTTCCCTTCAACTGGTAGGGCGCCTTCGACCCCATGTAGCGGACCGGGCCGAATTCGCGCGTGACCCAGTCATGATCTTCAGGCGAGCGCGTGAAGTCCCACAGATGCCATTCGTCGATGATCCCGAGGTCCATGGCCCTGCGGACATATTCCGTCAGGATCTCCATTCTCTTCTGCCTGCCGGCAAATGTGACAAGTATTACAGGCGCCATGCTTCCCCCCGCCGCTTCCAATCGCTCGTCGATACCCTCATTCCGTCCAAAGGCGGCGATCGCGCGCGATCGGCGCATAGTCGTTCCACCTCGCGAGCTTTTCGGCATATCGCTGCCGATAGGCGCGGTCGTCCTCGAACTCGACGTTCTCCATGACGATCTCGGCCCCGACCTCGTAGTAGACGTCGAGGTTCCGCAGGTCCGGAACCGGTGTTTCGCCCCGCTCGCATTCGCCCTGCATCTGCCAGAACAGTTCTTCCAGGCGCCGGGCCAGCGCCGGAATGTCGCGCAGCACGCTCGTTTCACGCTGCCGCTGGAGCGAGTCCCGGATGGCGGCCAGGCTCTCGCGGTCGCGCGCGAAGGCGACGGCGCGGGCGACATATTCCTCCGGCGAAGCGCATGCGAGTTCCGGCACGCCCGCGGCCGCGATGATGCTGCCGCAGAAGCGCGAGGCGAAGCTCTTTCCCGGCACCGTCAGGATCGGCAGCCCCATCGTGATCGCGTCGGCGGCGGTCGAATGCGCCCCATAGGGGAACGTGTCCAGGAAGAGATCGGCAAGGCCGATCCGGGCGAGATGGTTCGGATTGGCGGCCTTGCGTGCGAAGATGACGCGCTCGGGCGCGATGCCCGCCTGTTCGGCCGCCTTGAGCAGCCGCTGGTTGGCGTCCTCGTCGCCTGCGAGCAGCCACAGGACGCTGTCGGGCGTCTGCGAAAGAATCGTCATCCAGCGGGAAAAGCAGCTGGCGGTGATCTTCTGCATGCCGTTGAAGCAGGCATAGACGAAGGCGTCGTCGGGCAGGCCTGCCTCCGCGCGGCTCGGCCGCGCCGCGATCGGCCGCTTGCGGTCGAGGGGCTGGTTGCAGGCGATCCGCAGGACCTTTTCGGAATAGTAAATCTCGTTTTCGGGCGGAACGATGTGCGCGTCCGCGATCATGTACTGATGGAACGGGCTGCCCATGGAGCCGGGATAGCCGCAGAAATTGACGATGACCGGCGCCGGCCGATAGGCAAAGATCTTCGTCCGGGCATGTTTGGTATAGCCGTTGACGTCGACGAGAATGTCGACGTCATCGGCGGCGATCTGCTTCGCCGCATCGATATCGCTGAGCGCAGTGATATCGCGCCAGCAATCGACGGCCGCCCGGATGCGGCCCTGCGTCGTGTCATTGGGCCGCATCTCGCCGGAATAATAGGCGAAGATCTCGACGCTGCCCTTGTCGTGCAGTTCCATGACTTCGCAGAGTGCGAAACCGACCGCGTGCTCGCGCAGATCCGAGGAGACATAGCCGACGCGCAAGCGCTCTCCGGTTCCCGATTTCCGCCGCGCCGGCTTGCGCGGAAAGCCGCCGAGATCGGGCCGTCCGACCAGGGCCTTGCTGTAGCGATAAGCCTTGGCGAGCTGGAACATCGGGTCGTCGGTGTAGCAGCCGAGCGCCAGGGGCGACATTGCATCCAGCAACTGGCGGATCGAGACATGCTCCGACGCCACCAGGATCGGCCACTTGCATTGGCGCTGACGCAATGCCGTCCAGTGCTGGCCGGCCTCGGTCTTTTCCGGCTGCAATTCGATCGCCTGCCACAGGGCCGCTTCGGCATCGTCCAGAAGACCCGCACCTTCCATCACCCGGCCGATGTGCTGCAGGGACATCAGGCGATGGCCGAGGCGTTCCGGCGTGATCTCGGCGGTGGCCTCGACATATGCCCGCCATTGCTCGACCGCCTGGCGGGCCTGGCCGCAATCCTCGAGCGCCCGGCCGAGATTGATGTAGCCCGGCCCGAACCGCGGATTGACCTTCAGGCAGGCGCGGAGCGCCTCCACCGCACCGGCGAGATCACCCGTCTGCGCGAGCGTGACCGAATAGTTGAAGTAGGCAAGATGGAGGAGCGGATTCGTATCGTTGAAGGCGATCCAGTTCTTGAAGACCTCGCCTGCCTGCGCCCGTTGCCCGGAGGCGTTCAATGCCTCCGTGACCTGAAACAGATCGATGAGCGACAGCTGCCTGTTGCGTGCTCGCTCCACGAGGCCGGGGAGCGGCGAAACGCGGTCTGGGGCAGGGGCGTTGATGTTGAGCATGGAAATCCCACAAGCAAGCGGCCGAAAGGCGGAGTTGAAACCCGACGCCGGAACGTCGTTTCCTCTCTAGCGGCGCTAGCTTGCGTTGGACTTGTGGGCCCACAGCGCCGCGCGTCCCGTCAGACGCGCCTGGAGCGGCACGTGCCTGCTGGTTGGCGGCGCGAGCATCACCCGGGCGTGACGCTCGGAAAAATTGAAATTGTGTCCGGCAAGGGAACAGGCTTAGCGAGCTGTTAACCCGATATTAGGAACTCCGGAATAAACACTTCGGTGAGATTCCTGCCCTTGGACGAATCCCGTGGGGTGTTCAAGGACGGATCTCGGTGCAACGGTCTTGCTGCAAGCAAGCAAGACGTTCGTGTCAGAAGCGGGGGGTCAGGGTCGTTGCACACCCTGGTTGCATGATGCCCTTCCAGCCCGCCGGCTCGTGCGAGCCATGTTCCATGTCAATCTATGTTCGTCCCTCCGGACGCTCGTCTGTTCGATGTCGGTTGTGACATCCGGCAGCGGCGTTGCCAGCAGGCTGCTGTGAATGAGGCTTTGCAAGCCGTTTCGCGCGCCGGGTGGCAGGCGAGATGAATATTTGCAATCGGCTAACCAATAGGCGCGCGCTCATGACCTCGATCGTCTCTTCTCTGTCCGTCAACCAGATCCGCTCTCTTTCGACCGCAGCGATCACTTCACTGACCACGGAAGACGTGGCGGCCCTCAGCACGGCGCAGGTGAAGGCGCTCTCCTCGGCCCAGATCGCCGCTCTCGAGACCGACGACATCGCCATCCTTACGACGGCACAGCTGACCGCGATGTCGGCTACCGCGATCAAGGGACTGACGCTCGACCAGCTCGCCGCGCTCGACACCACGCAGGTCGGAAGCCTCGCCACCTCCCAGGTCGCGGCGCTCACCTCCAGCCAGGTTGGCGCGCTCTCCACCGATCAGATCGACGGCTTCACCACCGCGCAAATCGCGGCCCTGAGCTCGGCGGCGGTCGCTGCCATGTCCACCGACGATCTGGCGACCTTCTCCACCACCGAGATTGCGGCGATCAGCGCCCGGGCCCTTGCGGGGCTTTCCACCGACAATATCGCGGCGCTCTCCAGCGACCACGTCGCCGCCTTGACGACGGCTCAGGTTGCGGCGCTGACCTCCAGCCAGATCGGGGCGCTCACCTCCGACCAGGCCGTTGCATTGACGTCTGACCAGGTTGCGGTTCTGAGCGCACGGCAAATCGCGGCGCTGACCACCGATAATGTCGCGGCGCTCTCGACCGACCAGGTCGCGGCCCTGAGCTCCAAGGCGGTGGCGGCCCTGACCTCCACCCAGCTCGATGCCCTGAGCTCGGCTCAGGTCGAGGCCTTGAGCTCCGCACAGATCGCCGGCCTCAGCGCCACCGACCTCGCTGCCCTTTCCTCCGACGACATCGCCACCTTCTCGACCGCCGAGGTCGCGGCGATCGCCGCAAAGGCCGTGGCCGGCCTCTCCACCGATGTGATTGCCGCGCTCAGCACCGACAAGATCGCCGTGCTGACGACGAGCCAGATCAGCGGCCTGACCTCCAGCCAGGTCGGGGCGCTCACCTCCGATCAGGCGGTGGCGCTGACCTCTTCGCAGATCGGCGCTCTCCGCGCCACGCAGGTTGCGGCCCTGACCACCGACAATCTCGCAGCGCTCTCCAGCGACCAGATCACGGCCCTGAACACCAAGGCGGTGGCGGCCCTGACCTCCGCGCAGTTCGACGCTCTCACCTCCGATCAACTCGCCGCCCTGACCTCTGCGCAGGTCGGTGCGCTCAGCTCGACCGCGATCGCCGCCCTGTCCACGGACGATCTGGCAGCGTTCGACAGCGCCGATATCGCGGCGATCAGCGCCAAGTCGCTTTCGGCGCTGTCCACCGACAATGTCGCGGCACTCTCCAGCGATCAGGTCGGCGCCTTGACGACGCGCCAGGTCGCGGCCTTGACCTCCAGCCAGGTCGGCGCGCTCACCTCGGCGCAGATCGATGCCTTGAGCTCCACGCAGGTCGGCGCACTCAGCGCCACGCAGGTCGCGGCGCTCAGCACCGACAATGTCGTATCGCTCTCGACCGACCAGATCGCCTCTCTGAGCTCCAAGGCGGTGGCGGCCCTGACCTCCGCGCAGCTTGACGCCATGACCTCGGATCAGGTCGAGGCCCTGACCTCCGGACAGGTCGGCGCGCTCAGCGCTTCCGATCTCGCCGTCCTGTCTTCGGACGACATCATGACGTTCTCGACCGCCGACATCGCGGCGATCAGCGCGAAGTCGCTGTCGGGCCTGTCCACCGACACCGTTGCGGCGCTCAGCAGCGACCACGTCGCCGCCCTGACGTCGAGCCAGATTGCGGCCTTGACCTCCAGTCAGGTCGGGGCATTGACCTCCGACCAGATCGACGTCCTGACGTCCGCGCAGGTCGGCGCGCTCAGCGCGACCCAGGTCGGGTCCTTCTCGACCGACACAATTGCGACGCTCTCCACCGATCAGGTTGCTGCCCTCAGCACCAAGGCGGTGGCGGCTTTGAGCTCCGCCCAGTTCGAAGCTTTGACGACCGACCAGATCGATGCCCTGACCTCGGCGCAGATCTCTGCCTTGAGCTCGACCTCGATCGGCGCGCTCTCCACCGACGACCTGGCGACGTTCTCGACCGCCGACATCGAGGCAATCAGCGCGAAGTCCCTGGCAGGTCTCTCGACCGATAACGTCGCGGCGCTCTCCAGCGACCAGATCGGCGCCCTGAAGACGAGCCAGGTCGCGGCGCTGACGTCCACTCAGGTCGGAGCGCTGACTTCGGACCAGCTCGACGCCCTGACGTCCGCCCAGGTCGGCGTCCTCAGCGCTGCGCAGGTCGCGGCGCTCAGCACCGACAACATCGCGACGCTCTCCAGCGATCAGGTAGCGGCCCTGAGCACCAAGGTGGTGTCCGCCCTGAATTCCGACCAGATCGGTGCCCTGACCTCCGACCAGATCGACGCCTTCACCTCGACGCAAATCGGCGCCCTGAGCTCGACGGCGATCGCCTCCCTCTCCAGCGAGGATCTGGCGACCTTCTCGACCACGGACATTGCGGCGATCGGCGCGAAAGCCCTGGCGGGTCTCACCACCGATAACGTCGCGGCGCTGACGAGCGACCAGGTCGGCGCCCTGACGACGGCCCAGGTTGCGGCCCTGACTTCTACTCAGGTCGGCGCCCTGACCTCCGACCAGATCGACGCCCTGACCTCCGCGCAGGTCGGCGCGCTCAGCGCGACGCAGGTTGCGGCCTTCTCCACCGACAACATCGCCTCGCTCTCCAGCGACCAGGTCGCGGCTCTGAGCACCAAGGTGGTAGCCGCCCTGACCTCCACGCAGATCGATGCTCTGACCACCGATCAGATCGACGGGCTGACCACCGCGCAGATCGGTGCCCTCGGCGCGACAGCGATCGCCGCGCTTTCCACCGACGATCTGGCGACGTTCTCGACCACCGACGTCGCGGCGATCAGCGCGAAGGCTCTGGCGGGTCTCAGCACCGACAACGTCGCGGCGCTCTCCAGCGACCTGATCGCCGCCTTGACGACCGGCCAGGTCGCGGCGCTGACCTCCACTCAGGTCGGAGCGCTGACTTCGGACCAGCTCGACGCCTTGACGTCCACCCAGGTTGGCGTCCTGAGCGCGAAGCAGGTCGCGGCCCTCAGCACCGACAACGTGGCGTCGCTGTCGACCGACCAGGTCGTCGCCTTGGCCACCGCTGCGGTGGCGGCCCTTACCTCCGACCAGCTCGACGCCCTGACCACCGATCAGGTCGAGGCCTTGAGCTCGGCGCAGGTCGGAGCGCTCAGCGCGACCGACCTCGCAGCCCTCTCTTCGGATGACGTCGCGACGTTCTCGACCGCCGATATCGCGGCGATCAGCGCCAAGGCCGTGTCGGGACTTTCAACCGATGTGGTTGCTTCGCTCAGCACCGACAATATCGCCGCCCTGACGTCGAGCCAGATTGCGGGACTGACTTCCGCCCAGGTGGGAGCGCTGACCTCCGATCAGGTGGCCGGTCTGACGACGGCGCAGATCGGCGCGCTGAGCTCGGCAGCGATCGGCGCCATGTCCACCGAGGATTTGGCAACGTTCGATACCGCCGATATCGCGGCGATCAGCACGAAGTCCCTGGCGGGCCTCAGCACCGATAATGTCGCGGCTCTGACAAGCGACCAGGTCGCTGCCCTGACGACGGGCCAGGTCGCGGCGCTCTCCTCCAGCCAGATCGGTGTGCTCACCTCCGACCAGGCCGTCGCATTGACGTCGACGCAGGTCGGCGCACTGAGCGCTTCGCAAGTCGCGGCGCTCACCACCGACAATGTCGCGGTGCTCACGACCGATCAGGTCAGCGCGCTCACGACGGGGCAGATCGCCGGGCTGACGTCCAGCCAGATCGGTGCTCTCACCTCCGACCAGGTCGGCGTGTTGACAACCGCGCAGATCGGCGCCTTGAGCTCGACGGCCATTGCGGCCCTGACCACGGAAGACCTGGCAACGTTCGATACCGCCGATATCGCGGCGATCAGCGCCAAATCGCTGGCAGGCCTCACCACCGACAATCTCGCAGCGCTCACGAGCGATCAGATCGGCGCCCTGACGACGGGCCAGATCGCCGGATTGACCTCGGGTCAGGTCGGGGCGCTGACCTCCGACCAGGTCGTGGCGCTGGCGTCTTCGCAAGTCGGTGCACTGCGCGCAACGCAGGTTGCGGCCCTGACGACGGACAACGTCGCGGTGCTCACCAGCGACCAGATCGCCGCCCTCACGACGAGCCAGGTCACCGCGCTGACCTCGAGCCAGATCGGTGTCCTGACCTCGGCCCAGGTCGATGCCCTGACCTCCAGCCAGGTCGGAGCGCTGGGTGCGACGCAGGTCGCGGCCCTGACGACGGACAACATCGCGGGGCTCTCCACCGATCAGGTCGCGGCGCTCAGCACCAGTGCGGTGGCGGCCCTGACCTCCACACAGTTCGATACGCTCACCACCGATCAGATCGACGGTTTGACGACCGCACAGATCGGTGCCCTGGGCACGACTGCGATCGCCGCCCTGTCGACGGACGACCTGGCAACGTTCTCGACCGCCGACATCGCGGCGATCAGCTCGAAGTCCCTGTCGCGACTGTCCACGGATAGCGTCTCGGCGCTCTCCAGCGACCAGATCGGTGCCTTGACCACGGGCCAGATCGCGGCGCTGAGCTTCAGCCAGGTCGAGGCCTTGACCTCCGACCAGGTCGGTGCGCTGACCTCTACGCAGGTCGCAGCCCTGAGTGCGGTTCAGGTCGGGGCTCTGACCACCGACAACGTCGCGGCGCTCACGACCGATCAGGTCGTCGCCCTCGGCACGAAGGCGATCGCCGGCTTGACCTCGGCACAGATCGAGGCCCTGACCACCGCTCAGGCCGAAGCATTGAGCTCCACGCAGGTCGCGGCCATGAGCTCGACCGCCATCTCGGCGCTCGCCACGGAAGATCTGGCGACGTTCTCGACGGACGACATCGCCGCGATCAGCACCAAGGCGGTGCGGGGCCTGTCGACGGACGACATCATGAACCTGAACAGCGATCAGCTGCAGGCTCTGACGACCACCCAGGTGCAGGCGATGGACGACGACCAGGTTGCGGCGGTCATCGCGGCCTATCAGGCGATCTAATGGATCACGGCGCGGCTTCGGCCGCGCTGCAAACAGCTTCGGGCGGGCGTGGGGACACGCCCGCCCGTTTTGCTTCGATCTCGTTTGAGCGACTGATTTTCGCCTGCGGCGCCTCGGCCGAAAGTGACGGCGCGAGAGCACAAGGGCCTGCCGGGCGCTCGCGGCCATGAAAACACGAAAGCGCGCTTGTTTGGGCCAAGCGCGCTCCGGGCGAACGATCTTTAAAGGGGTACCGGCATTCCCGATCGAACACAGCGAATATAGCATAGGAGCGGCATCCGGACAACGAGGCGGGCGGCCCGCGGGAGGGCCGCGCGTCAACCTCGCGGGGCACGCCTCAAGGAGTTCTGCACCGGGAGTTGCCTCGCTGGGGCTTTTCGAGCATGGTTGATGCGGGGGTTTGTCATCGGGCATGCAAGGTCGTTCGACATCGTCCTGAGAGGGCAGGAGAGGGAAGTGTACGAGAAGTCGCTGTTTCCATCGTCGGCCGGCGGTGGTCGTTTCAACGACCCGGCCGGCTGAGGCGTCCGTGAACGGGTCCGGTTATCGCCTGCAGACCTTCGGCGAACTGCGGCTGGTCGATGCCGGCGGCGCGGCTGTCGCTTGTCCGGAGCGGGGCCTGCTGATTCTCGCCTATCTGTGCGCATCGGAGCAGAGGGCGGCCTCCCGCGAGAGGCTCGCGACGCTCCTCTGGCCGGATCGCGAAAAGAGCGTTGCCTTCAACAATCTGCGGTCGACGCTCTGGCGCATGCGGCATCTCGCAACGGATGCCGGGCCGCTCATCACGGCAACGGAAAGCGAGGTGGCGCTGGGGGCGATAGCCTGCGACGTCAAGGCTTTCGAGGGCCTCGAAGGCTCCGAGGCGGCGTTCAGCACCGCGCTCTCGCTGTGGCGAGACACGTTCCTGGCGTCCGTGGAGCTACCGGCCGGTCGATATGCGGCCTGGGTCGACGAGAAACGACGCACCTTTACCGACCTGCTGCGTGCCGCGCTCATTCAAACGGAACAACGATCCGACGACCGGTCGACGCTGCGGGCGGCCTGTATGCACCTCCTCGAACTCGATCCGGCCGATACGGCCATCCGCGAAATCCTGTCACGGGTCAACAGCGGGCCGTTGCTTCCTGCCAGCGGCCCATCGCCCAAGGTCTGGCTGCGAGCAAGCGCTCCTGGCGGGGCGATGGCGGCGGAGGGTGACGCGGTTTTCGCGATGCCGATGCCGCGCGTCGCGCTGCTGCCACCGGTGGCTTTCGGCAGCGAACCGATGGTCCATGCGGTCAGCGTGGCGTTGATCGAGGACATCACCATCGGTCTCTGCGCCCTGCGCTCGATGTCGGTCGTGGCTCCGTATACGGCCGAGCGCATCCGCGAAGCGGCGGACAAGGCCGCCATCCTGGAAAGGCACGGCGTCACCTACGCGCTCGACTGCCGCATGTCGGATCAAGGGCTTTTCACGCAGCTCATCTTCCTGCCCTCGGACGAAATCGTGTGGGCGGAGCGCTTCCCGATCTCGCCCCAGGGCCTACTGCAGCAGCGTCGGGAGATCGCCTATAACGTCGCCCGAGCGGTGGCCGAGCAGGTCGAGATCGGAAAAGCGGAGCATCTCGACTATCTGGCCCATCCGGAGGCCTATTATGCCTATCTCAGCGGGCTCCGGCGCCTGTCGGGCCTCGGCCTGCCCGACGTTCGCAGGGCGCGTCGCGATTTCAAGGATGCCCTCAAGCTCAAGCCGGATTTCGCGCCGGCGCTGAGCGGCATGGCGCATACCTATGCGACCGAGTGGGTCCTGACGGCACGGGGAGACAACGATCTCCTGTCTGCGGCTGAGGATCATGCGAAACGAGCCATCGAAAGCGACGAGGCACTCCCGGATGCCCATCGGGAATTCGGCGTCGTCAAGCGCTACCAGGGGGATCTCGACGAAAGCCTCGCTGCGCTGGACCTCGCCGAACAATTGAGTCCCCACTACGCCGATGTGCTCAACAGCCATGCCGATACGCTCGTTCACGCCGGTCGGCCAGCCGAGGCGCTCGACAAGCTTGGCAAGGCCTTCTCGCTCAATCCGCTGGCGCCCGACATGTATCTGTGGATCGCCGCCGGTGCGAGCTATTTCCTCAACCAGTATGAAGACGCCATCGACTACGTGCAAAGGATGAAAGACAGGGCGCCCGGCGACAGGCTCGTTGCGGCGAGCTGGGCGATGCTCGGAGATCGCAGGAAGGCGCGCGCTTACAGGATGCGGGCTTTGAAGGCCAACCCGGCCTTCAATGTCGACAAATGGCTCGCCGTCGTTCCGATCAAGGAGCAATGGCAGAAGGACCTCTACCGCGAAGGGCTGAAAAAGGCCGGATTTTGAGCGAGAAACATGAGGGAAAAGCAGATGGCTACTGTTGTTGTGATCGGCATTGAGGGCGAACCGGGCCTGTGGCTGGCGGACCTTACGAATGGGACGGTCAAGCCGCTGGATTCGGTGACCGGCGATCTGGCAGTGGCGAACAATCTGCGTTTGCAAGGCGGTACGATCGTCAAGAGGGTCGATTTCGCAGTGGCGGTGTCGTCCGCCGACAAGGTTTTCTCGGGCGTTTTTGACGGTGACCGGCCCTAGCATCGAGGAGCGGTGCGGCGACCATACCGATCGGACATGCAGCCCGGAGGAGACTCTGGCGCGCGTATGCCCCTTGCTTGCCGCTTTCGGCGTAACGCGTGTCTCGCGGCATACCGGCCTCGACAAGGTCGGGATCCCGGTCTGGTGCGCCTATACCCCGAACGCCCGGTCGATCGTGGTTGCGCAGGGCAAGGGGCTGACGGATGCGGACGCGAAGGTTTCGGCCGTGATGGAAGCACTCGAGCGGGCCGTCGCCGGCGAGCCGACCGTGGAGACGCTTGTCGGGACAGTCCGCGACCTCAGCGCGTCGGGGCGGGCGGTGGATCCGCTGCCTGGCCTGATCGCCGCGGGTCGGGAAGACGTCGGGCCGGATGAAGAAATGGAGTGGGCTGCCGGCGTTGATCTGATATCCGGGCAGCAGGCATTCGTTCCGCTCGAGGCGGTGCGGCTCGACCGCACGCAGCCCTCGCGCTTCTGGATGTCGTCCGATGGACTGGCCTCGGGAAACAACATCCAGGAGGCGATGCTCCACGGCCTCCTGGAACGAATCGAGCGCGACGCGCATGTTCTCTGGCAGGTGACCGGTCCGCAAAACCGCTACCGCAACTGCATCGCCCCCGAGAGCTTCGAGGATGCGGCTCTGAACCGGCTTGCCGCGCGCATCGAATCGGCTGAGCTCGAACTCCGGCTCTTCGATATCACCAGCGACACGGGCGTTCCGGCTTTTCTCGCCTTGCTCGCGCCAAACGGCGTGACCCGCGGCCAGGCTCGCTATATCGAGGTGACGAGCGGTTGCGGGGCCCACATCTCCCCGGTTCGGGCCGCAATCCGGGCCGTCACCGAAGCCGCGCAGTCGCGGCTCACCTATATCAGCGGCGCGCGGGACGACGTCCATCCGGAGACCTTCGATCGACCCCTGCCGGAGACGACGCGGTGCGCCTTTCTGGCGATACCGCGCCCGGTCGCGATCGCTCGGCCATCGGTCGGCGGCGACCTGGAAACCTTGTTGCGCCACGCTCTCGAAGGCGTGCGAAGGGCAGGTGCGCAATCGGTCGTTGCCGTGCCGCTCTCCGCGCGATCCCTGCCGTTCTCGGTGGTCAAGATCGTCGTGCCCGGTTTCGAGAATCCGGAAGGGGAGAGGGCGCGCCGCTTCGGTTCGCGCGCGCTGTCAAAGGCGATTTCGTCTTGAGCGCTCCGGGTTGCAGGCGGGCGTTGTCCAATGGCGATTCCCCGTCCGCTCCCGGGGGCAGGCAGCCTTTCATCTCTGGCGAGGCCCGGTCGTTACGCCGCTTTAGCGTGTGCAACGCTTGTGCAACGCGCGCGCAAACGCGGGACTGGTTTATATTCGGCGGTAAGCGTAACGAGTGGGGGCCCCGAATGACCAAGCATGTTACGGTTTCAACCGACACCGAAACGGAACTTGCGAGCATCGCGCGGATGTTGACATACATTCGAGACAGCGCCCGCGCATTGGGCGCGCAGACGGTTGAATATTGCGTCGAAATGGCACTTCAGGCCGTCGCCGATGAATTGCGCGACCGCCAGGAACTCGCCCTCGCGGACCTGGAGAGGCGGAATCACGTGTTGCAGTAAAAAGTGCGCCCCGCCCGTGGCGCGCTGTTCGAGCATTTTGCGGTCAGGTGGAATCACCTGACTTCGCACAAATGGGGCAAAAACAAACACCCAGAGAGTATGGCACGACGAGCATAAGGGCGACGCGGCGCAGGGGCCGCTCGCCCTTAAGCTCGTCGTGCCGCTACCGGTCCAGCTCCGGATAGACCCGATCGAGAAATCCCGGTCTCAGTTTCTCGCCGATCATGCAGTCGGCCGCCGGTTGGCCGGCGGCGAGCCGAAGCGTCGGGGGAGGTGCCACGCCGCTCACTTCGAGGATCAGTTTCTGGCGGATCGCGATCGCGAAGTCCTCGGGCTCGTGCACGGGAAGCACGAAGGAGCCGGCGCCGCCGATGACGCATTCGGCATAGTATTGGTCGAGCGGCCCGGTCGAAACCGAGGGGCGGATGAGGATCGCAAGCCCATTGATGATGATGCCCTGCCCGACGGCATCGTTGCGGGCGGGAGTGACGGGCGGACCCGTATTGTTCGGGCCGTCGCCGGAAATGTCGATGACGCGCCGGGCGCCCGAGAAGGCATTGGAGTCGATCAGACTCGTGCCGAAGAGGATCGCGTTGGAGATCGAGGTGCCGCGCCGCGTTCCGACCGGCCGCGCCGCGATCTTGTCGGCGAACGCCTCGGCGTCCGCGGCATCATCGATGATTTGCCAGGTGACGACCGAATCCTCGTTCACGAGCCCTGCCCACTCGAAATAGCCGAGCGCGATGCGGCCGAGAAGGCCGCCCCTGACCGCGTTGATGAACTCCGGGTGCCTCAGCGCCTGTACGTAGCCGGAGCGCTGCACGCGCGCCTCCTCCATGTCCATGGAGCCGGACATGTCGACCGCCAGCACGAGTTCCACGTCGACATCCGCCGGCATGGCCGCCGGCTGTGCCGGGCTTCCGCTGAGGGCCAGGATCAATGCCATCGTGCTCAACATCGCATCGCCATCCATCAAAGTGCTGCAGCGACCTTACGCACCCGATCGGGCGCGCACGGCGCTGGAGGTCTCGGGACGTTCCGTCCCCGCTTCCGGCATTTGCGCTTGGCCGCAAACCGACGGCGGTTCCGGCCGATGTCATCGCATGAATGTAACACAGGATTGGAAATCGGCGACTGTCGCCATGCGGCGGCTCTACAATATTCGGTGATTGCGGCGCAGGCCGCATTCCGGTCAAGGTCGTCGACAAGAAGGCCGTCATGCCTCATCTGAGATCGAATACGGAACTCGCGCGTGTCGACCGGCTGCAACGGGCCGCGTTCGACTACTTCCTGCGCTACTCGGACCCAGGCACCGGCCTCGTCGCCGATACGTCGCGTGAGGGTTCGCCCTCGAGCATCGCCGCCACCGGCTTCGGTCTTTCCTGCTATTCGGTTGCGGTCGAGCGCGGCTGGATCGGGCGGGCGGAGGCGGCCGGCCGCGTGCTCACAACCCTGCGCTTCCTGTTCGGCAGCCGGCAGGCGAGCGATGGGCGGGCGAGCGGCTATCGCGGCTTCTACCATCACTTCCTCGACATGCGGACGGGGGAGCGCGTGTGGCGCAGCGAGCTTTCGACGATGGACAGCGCGTTGCTTCTCGCCGGGGCCTTGACCGCCGCCGCCTATTTCCACGGGCGCAGCGAGAGCGAGGCGGACATTCGAAGGCTTGCCGCGCTTCTCTATGAAAGGGCGGATTGGGCCTGGGCGCTCAATCGCGGCGACACCGTGACAATGGGATGGCGGCCGCCCGGACGCTTTCTGAAGCACCGGTGGCGCGGTTACAGCGAGGCGCTGCTGCTCTACGTGCTGGCGCTCGGCGCCCCGGCCCGCCCGATCGAAGCGGCAAACTACGAGGCGTACACCGCGGCGCATGAATGGCTGACGCTCGATGGAGCGACGCATCTCCATGCCGGTGCGCTGTTCATTCACCTCTTCCCGCATGCATGGATCGATTTCCGCGCCATTCGCGACGGGCGCATGCACGACTATTTCGAGAACACCCGGAGAGCGATCAGGCTGCAGCGGGCGCATGCGGAAGAGAACCCGCATGGTTTCGCCGGTTATAGCCGCGACCTTTGGGGCTTCAGCGCCTGTCACGCACCGAAGGGCTGGATGCGGCTCAGGGACGGTCGCTGGCAGAAGCTGCTGGGCTACGCGGCACGCGGCGCGCCCTTCGGCGCCGACGACGGCACGCTCGTCCCATGGGCTTCGCTCGCCGGCCTGCCGTTCGAGCCGGACGCCTGCCTCGGCAGCCTTTCCCACCTCATCGCACGCTATCCGGCACTCGTCGCGGAGGAACGCCTTCCCGGCGGCTTCAACCCGAGCCTGCCGGGCGAGGGCGCCGAGGGCTGGGTGGATGACCGCATCGTCGGACTTGACCAGGGCCTCGTCGTCATGATGATCGAGAACTGGAGAAGCGGCCTGATCTGGGAGCTTACGCGCGGCATCCCGGCCTTTAGCCGGGGCTTGAGCAAGGCCGGCTTCAATGGCGGTTGGCTTTCGCCGGCGGTTTCATGAAGTCTGAGGCGAGGGCAGCGACGTGCAGGAGCGACAGCAGGCGAGCGCAAAGCGGGTGGGAGAGGAGGTCGTCGAATGGCTTGCGGCTCATTTCCCGGAAGTGGCCTGTTCGCTCGGCCCGCTGCCGGCGGGCTTTCGTTCCGCGGACGCCTTCTGGGCCGAGGCATCCGCCGACATCGAGACCTGCCTTGCCTACCAGGATCGCTTCGCCGCCGGCATGGACGACAAGATCCGGGCCGCGCATCTCATCGCCTTCTACAGCCATCAGTTCAGCCTCGCCGCCGGCGCCCTCCATCTCCTTGAAGGCCGCGTCCCGGCGCTGACGGGGCTGCGGTTCGAGGGCTGTCGGCGGGCCGCCGGCGGGCGGATAGTCGAAGCCAGCCGCTTCCACTTCCTGTTCGAATTGGGAAAAGCGGGCGGCGAGGCCTCCGAGAAGAATGCGGCCGCGTTTTTTCACGATGCATTCGTCGCGCATATGAAGCCTGTGATCGCGCTGTTGAAGCGGCGCTGCGGCCTCTCATCCCGTGCGCAGTGGCGGCTTGCGGCCGACGGGCTGGCAGGCGCCTTTCTCGAAATCGGGCGACGGCGGGGAGGGGAGGAAGGCGCGATGGAACGGGCGCTCGCGATCGTCAAGCGCGACGGCTCGCCGCTCTTTTCGCCGGAATTGCGCTACGAAAAAATCGAAACGAACTGCGGCATGGAGGAGGAGGCGCTTTCCCGGACCTACCGGATGCGCGGCGGCTGCTGTCTTTTCTATCGCAGCGACGGCGGCAGCTATTGCGACACCTGCGTCCTTCTGGAGCCCGAGCTTCAGCGGGAGAGGTTGCGGGCACGTCTGCTCGCAAGTACTCATCAATAGTTTCTCTTCTCGGACTGCCCCTCATCCGCCTGCACCTTCTCCCCGTTCAGACGGGGAGAAGAAACTCGCGGCAGCGCCTCGTCCCCTCTTTCCGTGTGCGGGAGTAGGGTGAGGGGCAAAGCCGAGGAGCAGGTCGCAGGCGCTAAGCCGCCTTCAGAAACCGGTCGTTGATGAAACCGGAGGCGACGCCGAGGACGGTCCAGAAGGCGAGCGTCGTGGCGAGCGCCGCGACGGCGAACTCGGCGCCGAGGACGGCCGGCACGTTGCTGGAGATGTCGAGCGGCGCCGGCGCGCCATAGGCGTGAGGTGCCGCGAGCAGGACGAGGCCGGCCACCTTGGCGCTGATCTCGCGGCGGAGGGCCAGCAGGTAAAGGCCGCCGACCGAGAAGAGCACCGTTGCGCCCCACCAGAACTGGCGGTCGCCGAGGTCGGCGGCCGGAAAGCCCGGCAGTTCCGGCGGCAGGCCGATTGCCGGCAGCAGGTGGACGGCAAGCCAGCCGAAGGCACCCCAGAGCGCGCCGTTGCCGAGCGTGATGGGATAGCCGATCACGAGGCTGATGCCGGCAAGAAGCAGCGAGAAGCCGGCGCCCGTCACCAGATTGGCAAGGAGCGTGCCGGAGAAGCGGCTCATGCCGAACATGATGCCGCCCTCTTCGTGCTCGCCCTCATGTTCATGGGCGTAAGCCGGGGTGACCGGCGAAAGCAGCGCGAGCACGGTGCCGAAGGTCGAGATTTCGTTCAGTGATGAATGCTGGTGGTCGGTTGCGGCCGGTTGTTCGCCGCTCGGCTCACCGGGGGCGGCCGGCGCCTGGCCTTCAAACTCCTCCGCATGCAGGATCAGCGGCGTGACGCGCAGTTCCTGGGCGGCGGTCATGAAGACGCCGGCGATCAGCCCGGCCACGATGGCGGCCAGAAGTGTCTTGACGATCATTGTCGATATTCCTCAATCCGGCACGCGGCTGTCCCTCGAGAGAGAAGCCGTCCATTTTCCGGTTTCCGTATAAGCAGACCAAAAACCGGCGTCAGCCCCCGCGGGCGCGCCTGCCCCGTTTCAGGGGACGCAGGCTCACGGTGCGAACACCGGATGGCCGATCGGCTCTCGTTCGATGCGGAACGCCGCGAGCGTTCCATCGCATCGCTTAGTGGCAGGGGAAGCCGTAGGAATGGCGGGTGTCGTGCGCCGTATCATGCAGAACGGCCGAATTCGCGAGGCCTGCGCCGAAGACGAGGAAGGCGCCGATCATCAGGGCGATGAAGCCGGCGGTCAGACGATCGCTCAGGGAGAGCGGAATGCTGGAAACGGTAGACGTAGCCATGACAACCTCCGTGATGGCAATGGGATTTCCCGAGTTGGGCACTATGCCCGCATCGATTGGCAGGTTTCCTGGCTCGCGGCGTCAGGTGGCTGAAGCATTCGTTGCACCTCCGTTTGAAGGCGCCGAGCTTCCGTCATCGAGGAACTTGCCTCGCCTTCCCAGGTCGAACTGCCCTCTCGCAGTCGTCTTCCCAGTGGCTTTTTCCGGATCGCTCCGGAACGGCAAGTTCACGCCGCTCTACAGTCGCGGGGTCGGCCGTGATTGAGATGCCCAGCTTGGGTCCATCCGTCACATTCCCGTTTACTCCCGAAATGCGCTCGCATTCCGGGAACCAACCGATCGCCGATGATTAGGTGCGGGCGCCGGTGATGTCAATCGAGCGCCGCGTCGAAAATGTTGCGGTTTGCGGCATTCCGCGGCTGACCCATGGCTCTTCCTCGGGATCGATGTTTTCGGCCAAACCTTGGATGACTGTGTCGACCCGATCGGCTATCTCTTAGGTTGTGGAGCGCAGGCTTGCCCGAAATTCCGTCAAACGCCCGCAGCCGGTATCCGGAGTGTGTGAATGGTTGCCCTTGTACCTGCCCTGGCCTTTGCTGCCGTCATCGGGTCCGGCCTGATGGCGGGCCTGTTCTTTATCTTTTCCGTCTGCATCATGCAGGCGCTGTCGCGGCTGCCGCCGGAAGGGGGCATTGCGGCGATGAACGCCATCAACGACGTCATCCTGAATCCGCTGTTCCTCAGCGCCTTCATGGGCACGGCGCTTCTCAGCCTGGGCCTCATCGCGGTCGCCTTGATCTGGGGCGGGCAGGGGAGTTATCTGCTCGCGGCCGGCGGTCTCGTCTATCTCGTCGGTACGCTGGCGGTGACGATGGTTTTCAACGTGCCCCTGAACAACGCGCTCGCCGCCGCTTCCGGCCAGGCTGCCGTCGATCTCTGGCGAGAGCGTTACCTGACCGGTTGGGTCTGGTGGAATCATGTCCGCACCTTCGCCTCGACCGGCGCCCTGGCACTCTTCGTCCTCGGCTTCGCCCGGAGCTGATCGCTGGGCACTGATAAGACGCGCGGCGCTGTAATGCATGTCGCCCAAAAGCGTGCAGCGGTTTTGGGATAGCGACGAGCAAGAACTAAAGCGCGTCGCATGGAATACGATTGGATGCGACGCGCTTTAAGCATCAGACAGTGGTGAGCGCATTCGCGACATCGGCCACGAGGTCGTCCGGATGCTCGATGCCGATCGACAGGCGGATGGTGGATTCGAGCACGCCGATGCGGTGACGCACCTCGATCGGCACGCCGGAATGGGTCATCGCCGCCGGGTGGCTGGCGAGCGATTCGGTTCCGCCGAGGCTGACGGCGAGCTTGAAGATCTGCAGTTCGTTGAGGAACCGGAAGGCCGCCTCCTGGCCGCCGGTGATGTCGAAGGAGAAGGTCGAGCCGGCGCCGCTGCATTGGGCGGCGAAAACGCGGCCGACCGGCGAGGCTTCCTCGTGGAAGGGCAGATAATGGATCCGCTCGACCTTCGGATGGTCGCGCAGGAACTCGGCGACGATGCGGGCATTCTCGTTCGCCTTTTCCATGCGCACCGACAGGGTTTCCAGCGATCGGCCGATCATCCAGCAGGAATGCGGATCGAGCTGCGTGCCGATCGAGCCGCGCAGCGCCTTCACCTGCTTGATCAGCGCCTTGGAACCGAGGACGGCGCCGGCGATCAGATCGGAATGGCCGCCGACATATTTGGTCAGCGAATAGAGCGAGAGGTCTGCGCCGTGCTCGATCGGGTGCTGGAAGACCGGACCGAGAAGCGTGTTGTCGCAGGCAAAGATCGGCTTGTGCCCCTGTCGCTCGCCGACCCTGTCGGCGATGCGGCGCATCATGGCGATATCGACGAGGCTGTTGGTCGGATTGGCGGGGGTCTCGACGACGATGAAGGCGACGCGGCCCTTCTTCATGGCCTCCTCCGCCGCGGCGTTGACGGCGGCCTCGTCGATGCCGTCAGCAAAGCCGACGGCGGCAACACCGAGATTGGCAAAGGTCTTGGCGAGCAGCGTTTCGGTGCCGCCATAGAGCGGCTGCGAATGCAGGACGACATCGCCCGGACGCACGAAGGCGAGCAGCGTGGTGGCGATCGCCGCCATGCCGGAGGAAAAGAGCGCGCCCGCTTCGGCCCGCTCGTAGACGGCGAGCCGATCTTCGACGATCTCGCTGTTCGGATGGTTGAAGCGGGAATAGACGAGACCGGCGCCGACACCGGCCGGCGGCTCGCGCCGCCCGGAGACGAAATCGAAGAAGTCGCGGCCTTCCTCGGCGGAGTGGAAGACGAAGGTGGAGGTGAGGAAAACCGGCGGCTTGACGGCGCCCTCCGAAAGCTCGGGATCGTAACCATAGTTCAGCATCAGCGTTTCCGGATGCAGTTTGTGGTTGCCGATATGGGTTTTGGACGGGTGCGGCGCGGTCATGGTTTTCTCCTTGGCGCAGGCGGACTCGACTACCGGCTAAATTATATCAAACGCTTGGGCCGATCCTTGCTATTTGCGATCACTTCGGTTTGATGGAGCGCAAATATCTGGCGGAATTGAAAAGATATGGCGCAGAAAATTGCCGACGAGACCGATCGCCGCATTTTGAAAGAGCTGCTCGCCGACGCGAGGATCACCAATAACGAGCTTGCCGAGCGCGTCGGCCTCTCGCCTTCGCCCTGCCTCCGGCGCCTGCGCCGGCTGGAGGAGACCGGGGTCATCCGCGGCTACACGGCACTGGTTGATCCGGCGATCGAAGGCTGGACGATGACCGCGATCGCCACGGTGCGCCTGAGCCGCCAGCACGAGGACGAGATCGTGATGTTCGAGGAGGCGATCCGCCAATGGGACGAGGTACTCGAATGCCATCTCGTCACCGGCTCGCGCGACTATGTCTTGAAGGTGATGAGCGCCGGGCTCGATCAGTACGAGCGCTTCATCAAGGAAAAGATCGCCCGGCTCAAATGCGTCGCCTCGATCGAGACGAGCTTCGTGATGAATACGATCAAGGAGCGGAGGATCTAGCGCTTGCCGGTGAGAAGATTGTGGCTCGCGGCACCCTTCTATCGGTCACTGTCGTGCGTGGAGGCAACAACCGCCTCGTCGGACGACGGTTTCCAGACTTTGTCGCAAAAGCGAACGTCTCCAAAAGATGCTTCAACCTGCCTGAGCACTTCGTCGTCGTTGGTGGTTACTTCGTAAAACGTGCTGTCAATCGCGCGTATGATAACCCAGTCTTGATCCGGGGCTTGAGGCAGTGAACCTGTAAACTCTCCCCATATAACTTGAAGAGTATCTCGAGCCGCCTCCGTCAAAAGTTGGCCAGTTACCCTCTTATCCGATTGAGCCATCGCCTCCAAATTGGCGCCACCTGGACCAGTCGCATCGAACCACTGATAGCCTGCATCGACCGCTGACACTGTCCACAAGGCGGTCCGAGCGCGAGGAGCCAAGAGCTCCAGGAAATCTCGCAGGTCGAAGGGGAGCGCCGTCTCGGGCGGGCCATAAACTCTGACTGTCTTCATAAAGTGCTCACTTAAACCCAAGTTAGGGGTCTTAGCACAAACTTTGTCAACAGACCCTAATGCGTCGCCATTAAGGGGCAAAGGTGTGCGGCCGTCACTTACCTTCGGGTTGCGCCGATTGACTGTTCGGAAGCGGAAGGCGACATTGCCGCCAACGCGCCGCTCGCCTCGGGCGACAAGGCGACAACGCCCGCAGAGTGGAGGCCCGCGATGGAACACCTTCAACAGACGGACCTGTCGAGGCCGACGCGGCTCCATCTGCCAAGCGTCCTGCGCTCCTTTTCGACGAGCGGGTTGCTTGTCGGCGTGATCTTTTTCGCGGTCTCCTTGACGCCAAGCCTGATCCCACGTCCCCATCTGGTGCAGGCGGTGATCTCCGGTGCCTCGCTGGCCGCCGGCTACGCCATCGGCGTGTTCCTGCGCTGGCTCTGGTCGTTTTTCGAGTTGCCGGAGCCGACGTCCCGGCGGGCGCGCACGCTGAAGATCGCCGCGGCCATCGTCTGCATGGCGGCCGCGGCCGTCTTCCTCTGGCAGGCTGCGGGCTGGCAGAATACCGTGCGCCGCGTCATGGGCCTTGAACCGATCGAGAGCGCCGAGCCGTTTATGCTCGGCCTCATCGCAGCCCTGCTCTTCGTCGCGATCGTCTTCCTGGCGCGGCTTTTCCGGTTGACGTTCCGCGTTTTTTCTCGATGGCTGCAATATGTCCTGACCCGACCGATCGCCAACGCGCTTGGAGGGCTGATGGCCCTTGCGCTTTTCTGGTCCGTTGCGAACGGCGTCATCTTCAAGTTGGCGCTTCGTGCGGCAGACAGTTCCTTCCAGCAACTCGATGCGCTTGTCGACCCTGAAATCGCGCCGCCCGCCGATCCCGCTAAAACCGGCAGCGAGGCCTCGCTCGTGCGCTGGGACGAGCTCGGGCGGCAGGGACGGCAGTTTATCGCCTCGGGGCCGACGGGCGCCGAGATCGGCGCCTTTTTCGGCGGCACGGCACCCGACCCCGTGCGGGTCTATGTCGGCCTGAACTCGGCCGAGACCGCACGGGAAAGGGCTAAGCTCGCGCTCGAGGAATTGAAACGCGCCGGCGGCTTCGAGCGGAACGCGCTCATCGTCGTCGTGCCGACCGGAACCGGGTGGATCGATCCGGCGGCGCTCGACACGCTCGAATATCTGCTCAAGGGCGACGTGGCGAGCGTCGCGGTGCAGTATTCCTATCTCACGAGCTGGTTGTCGCTGCTCGTCGAACCGGGCTACGGTGCCGACGCGGCGAACGCGCTCTTCGACGAGGTTTATCGATACTGGACGACGCTGCCGAGGGACCGGCGTCCGAAGCTCTATCTGCATGGACTGAGCCTCGGCGCGATGAATTCGCAAGGTTCGGTCGATCCCTTCGATGTCATCAGCGATCCCTTCCAGGGGGCGCTCTGGAGCGGGCCGCCGTTCCAGAGCGGACTTTGGCGTTCGATTACGGCCGACCGGGTGCCCGGTTCGCCCGCATGGCTGCCGCGCTATCGCGACAGTTCCGTCATCCGCTTCACCAACCAGATGAATGCACTCGATATCCCGGGTGCCCGCTGGGGGGCGATGCGGATCGTTTATCTGCAATATGCGAGCGACCCGGTGACCTTCTTTGATCCGCGTGCCTTCTACCGTGAGCCGGACTGGATGAAGGCGCCGCGCGGGCCGGACGTCTCACCGGCTTTCCGCTGGTTCCCGGTCGTCACGGGCCTGCAACTGCTTGCGGACATGGCGCTGGCGACGACCTCGCCGATCGGCTACGGCCATGTCTACGCACCGGAGCACTATATCGACGCATGGATGGCGGTCGTCGATCCGCCCGGGGTGACGGCCCGGGATGTCGTGCGGCTGAAGGAAAAATTCAAGGCGCGGTGAGGGCGTCCCGTTTCCTTGAGCGCCCCTCATCCGCCTGCCGGCACCTTCTCCCCGCAAGCGGGGCGAAGGGGCATGCCGCGCCCCCCAGTCCCCTCTGGGGAGAGGGTTAGTCCTCGGGTTAAACCCGAGGAGAGGGGCCATTTGCTGCCTTTACGCGGCGACGAGGAGCCCCTCCATGGCGCCGATGATCTTGCGGTGCTGGTGGGCGTGGCGGGTGCGAAGACTCGTCGCAGCATAGATCGCCTGCGGAATGACCGGCGCGTCGTCGACAATAGCCGCGATGCCGTCGTGGGAAAGCCGCTCTGCGGTGGCTCTCGTCACATAGGCCGCGCCGCCGAGCGCGCGCAGGAAACCGGCGATCGCCATGTTCTGTCCGGCGGCAAGCGAAGCGACCGAGAGATGCGGCAGGGCGAGCCGATGGGCGCGGTCGAAGGCCGGCGAATAGCTGGCGCGGATATAGGTGTCGGGTCGCACGCCGGCCATTTCACTCGCCTCGGTGCTGACCAGTACGTAATGCAACTCGCCGATCCGTTCATAGTGAAGGTCGGGCAGGTAGTGTGGGGTGTAGAGAATGGCGAGATCGAGTTCCCCGGCGGCGAGATCGCGGTTCATCTGGCCGGAATAGTCCGCTTCCATATAGATCTCCGTCGTTGGCAGTTCCCGGCGGATGGCGGCGACCCAGCGGCCGGCAAGGGCCTCGGCCAGGTCGTGCTGGATGCCGAGCCGCATGGAGCGCTCCAGGGCACCGGCGCTCGCCACCGCGCGCGTCGCCTCATGCCATTGATTTTGCAGAGCCTTTGCATAGTCGAGAAAGCGCAAACCCGCGGCCGTCGGAACGGTGCCGCCCTTGTTGCGGGTGAAGAGCTTGCGGCTGAACTGCGCCTCGAGTGCCTTGACGCGATGGGAGACTGTCGACTGCGTGACGTTCAGTCGCTCGGCGGTGCGGTTGAAGCTCCGCGTCTCCATAAGGTCCAGAAAGGTCTCGATCAGGTCCACCTGCATCGCGCGCTCCTCGGTTCGGCCGAGCCAATCTAATCGAATTCTTCGATCAATAAAGCTCCCGCCATACGCTTGATGGCGCCCCGCTCCTCGTCAAAAATCGCGAGAAAGAGGGAACCACTGATGTCGAATTTGCCGTCACATGCACGTGTCGTGATCATCGGCGGGGGCGCGGTCGGCGCCTCCTCGCTCTACCATCTCGCCAAGGCCGGCTGGACCGATTGCGTGCTTCTGGAGAAGAACGAGCTCACGGCCGGCTCGACATGGCATGCGGCCGGCAATGTGCCGACGTTTTCCGCGTCATGGTCAATCATGAACATGCAGCGCTATTCGGCCTCGCTCTACCGGGAGCTCGGCGCGCTGGTCGACTATCCGATGAACTACCACGTCACGGGCTCGATCCGTCTCGGGCATTCCAGGGAGCGGCTGCAGGAGTTCAAGCGCGTCGTCGGCATGGGGCGGTATCAGGGCATGGAGCTCGATATCCTGACGCCCGACGAGATGCGCAGCCGCTATCCTTTCCTCGAAACGCATGATCTGACCGGCGCGCTTTACGACCCCCATGACGGTGATATCGACCCGGCCCAGCTCACGCAGGCTCTGGCAAAGGGTGCGCGCGACATGGGCGCGAAGATCATCCGCTTCTGTCCGGCCAACGGAGCGCGCCGCGAAAACGATGAGTGGGTGATCTCCACGCCGCAAGGCGAGATACGCTGCGAATATGTGGTGAATGCCGCAGGCTACTATGCGCGCGAGGTCGGCAAGATGTTCGGCCGCGACGTGCCGATGATGGTGATGAGCCATCAATACATCCTCTTCGAGGAGATCCCGGAGCTTGCAGCCTGGTCGAAGGATGCCGGGCACAAGCTGCCGCTCTTACGCGACGTCGACTCCTCCTATTATCTGCGGCAGGAGAAATACGGCATGAATCTCGGGCCCTATGAGCGCAACTGCCGCGCCCATTGGGTAACGCCCGACGATCCGATGCCGGAGGATTTCTCCTTCCAGCTCTTCCCGGACGACCTCGAAAGGCTGGAATGGTACCTGAACGACGCCGTCGAGCGGGTGCCGATCCTCGGCACTGCCGGTCTGTCGCGCGTCATCAACGGGCCGATCCCCTATGCACCGGACGGTAACCCCTTGATCGGGCCGATGCCCGGCGTGCCGAACGCCTTCGAGGCCTGCGTCTTCACCTTCGGGATCTGCCAGGCGGGCGGCGCCGGCAAGGTGCTCGCCGAATGGGTGACCCAAGGCCAGACGGAATGGGACATGTGGTCCTGCGATCCGCGCCGTTATACCGACTATACCGACCGGGACTACTGCGTCGCCAAGGGCAAGGAAATCTACGGCCACGAATATGCGATGCATTTCCCGAAGCATTACTGGCCGGCGGGGCGCAACAGGAAGCTGTCGCCGATCCATGATCGGATCGCCGCGCTCGGCGCGCAGTTCAAGCCCTATAACGGCTGGGAGCGTGCCATGTGGTATGCGAAGCCCGCCGACGACACCTCCGAAGAGGCGACGCAGACCTGGGGGCGGGAGGGCCCCTGGGCGAAGCGCATCGAGGAGGAGTGCCTGGCGGTGCGCGATGCCGCCGGCATTCTCGACCTGCCGGGCTTCTCGCGCTTCCGGGTGAAGGGCGAGGGGGCGCGCGAATGGCTCTCCGGCCTCATCACCGGCCGGGTGCCGAAAGCGGGACGCATCGGGCTCGCCTATTTCGCCGACGACAAGGGCCGCATCGTCACGGAAATGTCGGTTATGGCGATCGAGGAGGATTTCTTCTTCCTGATCACTGCGGCGACGGCGCAGTGGCATGATCTCGAGTGGCTGCAGAAGCACCGCCCGGCGAATGCCGCCTTCACGCTCGACGACGTGACGGCGAATTTCGCCTGCCAGATCCTGACGGGACCGAAGTCGCGCGCGATCCTCGCGGAGGTGACGGATGCCGATCTTGCCAAGCCTTGGCTGACACATCAGACCGCTGAGATCGCAGGACGCTATTGCCAGTTGGTGCGCGTCTCCTTTGCCGGCGAGCTCGGCTGGGAAATCCACACGAAGGTCGATGATACCGGCGCGATCTTCGACGCGGTCTGCGAGGCCGGCCGGAAACACGGCCTCAAGCCCTTCGGCATGGAGGCGCTCGACAGCGTGCGGATCGAAAAGGGCTATCGCGCCTGGAAGGGCGATCTTTCGACCGACTACACGATCCTTCAGGGCGGGCTCGACCGTTTCGTCGACTGGTCGAAGCCGAGCTTCAAGGGCAAGGCGGCACTGGAGCGCGAGAAGCAGCAGGGAGTCGCCAAGCGCTTCGTGACGCTGACGGTCGAGGCGGGAGAATGCGACGCGCCCTATATGTCGACGCTCTGGTCGGGCGGCGAGGTGGTCGGCGAGACGACGTCCGGCAACTGGGGTTATCGCGTCGGCAAGTCGATCGCGCTCGGCATGCTGCGCGCCGATCTCGCCGTACCCGGCCAGGAGATCGAGGTCGAGATTTTCGGCGACCGCTTCAAGGCGATCGTTGAGCCCGACCAGCCGCTCTGGGATCCCTCGAACGAAAGATTGAAGGCATGACGAAGCCCATTCCTCAGAAGGCGCGCGCGGTCATCATCGGCGGCGGCGTGTCCGGCTGCTCGGTCGCCTATCACCTGGCGAAGCTCGGCTGGACCGATGTCGTGCTGCTGGAGCGCAAGCAGCTGACCTCAGGCACCACCTGGCACGCGGCCGGGCTGATCGGCCAGCTTCGCGCTTCGCAGAACATGACGCGGCTGGCGAAATATTCGGCCGACCTCTATGTCAAGCTGGAGGCCGAAACCGGCATTTCGACCGGTATGCGCCAGAACGGCTCGATCACCGTTGCGCTGACGGATGAGCGCAAGGAAGAAATCTACCGCCAAGCCTCGCTCGCCCGCGCCTTCAATGTCGATGTGCGCGAGATTGCGCCGGACGAGGTGAAGGAGCTTTATCCGCATCTCAACGTCACCGATGTCAAGGCGGCGGTGCATCTGCCGCTCGACGGCCAATGCGATCCCGCCAATATCGCCATGGCGCTTGCCAAGGGCGCGCGGCAGAACGGCGCGACGATCATCGAGGGCGTCAAGGTCACCTCGGTCCTGAAGAAGGACGGGCGCGTCACCGGCGTCACCTGCGAGCAGGACGGCGAGCGCTTTACCATCGAGACCGAAAACGTCGTCAACTGCGCCGGCATGTGGGGCCGGGAGCTTGCCCGCCAGTCCGGCGTCACGGTGCCGCTCCATGCCTGCGAGCACTTTTATATCGTCACCGAGGCAATCCCGGGCTTAAGCCGCCTGCCGGTGCTGCGCGTGCCCGACGAGTGCACTTATTACAAGGAAGATGCCGGCAAGATGCTGGTCGGCGCCTTCGAGCCGAAGGCCAAGCCCTGGGGCATGGAAGGTATCAGCGAGGACTTCTGCTTCGACCAGCTGCCGGAGGATTTCGATCATTTCGCCCCGATCCTCGAAATGGCGGTCAACCGGATGCCGATGCTGGAGACGGCGGGTATCCATACCTTCTTCAACGGTCCGGAAAGTTTTACGCCCGACGACCGCTACTATCTCGGCGAGGCGCCGGAGCTCAAAGGCTTTTGGGTGGCGGCAGGCTACAACTCGATCGGAATCGTCTCCTCCGGCGGTGCCGGCATGGCGCTGGCGCAATGGATGAACGACGGCGAGCCGCCCTTCGATCTCTGGGAGGTCGATATCCGCCGCGCGCAGCCGTTCCAGAAGAACCGCAGCTATCTCAGGGAACGCGTATCGGAGACGCTGGGCCTCCTCTATGCGGATCATTTCCCCTATCGCCAGATGGCGACGGCGCGCGGCGTTCGCCGCTCGCCCCTGCACGAGCATCTGAAAGCCCGCGGCGCCGTCTTCGGCGAAGTGGCGGGATGGGAGCGCGCCAACTGGTTCGCGCGGCAAGGCCAGGAACGCGAGTACCGCTATTCCTGGAAGCGGCAGAACTGGTTCGAGAACCAGCGGGAGGAGCACCTTGCGGTTCGCAATGGCGTCGGCCTCTTCGACATGACGTCGTTCGGCAAGATCCGCGTCGAGGGGCGCGATGCGCTCGCCTTTCTGCAGCGGCTTTGCGCCAACGAGATGGATGTCGAGCCCGGCCGCATCGTCTACACCCAGATGCTCAACGCCCGCGGCGGCATCGAGAGCGACCTGACCGTGACGCGACTTTCGGAGACCGCTTTCCTGCTCGTCGTGCCGGGCGCGACGCTGCAGCGCGATTTCGCCTGGCTGCGCAAGCATCTTGGCGACGCGTTCGTGGTGATCACCGATGTCACCGCCGCCGAAAGCGTGCTCTGCGTCATGGGGCCAGGCGCGCGCGAGCTGATGCAAGTGGTGAGCACGAACGATTTCTCCAACGCGGCGCATCCCTTCAGTACCGCCCGCGAGATCGAGATCGGCATGGGGCTCGCCCGCGCGCATCGGGTCACCTATGTCGGCGAACTCGGCTGGGAGCTCTATGTTTCGACCGACCAGGCGGCGCATGTCTTCGAGACGCTCGAGGCAGCGGGAGCCGGCCTGGGGCTCAAACTCTGCGGTCTTCACACGCTCGACAGCTGCCGCATCGAAAAGGCGTTCCGTCATTTCGGCCACGACATCACCGACGAGGACCATGTGCTCGAAGCGGGGCTCGGCTTTGCGGTCAAGCCGGACAAGGGCGATTTCATCGGCCGCGAGGCGGTGCTCGCCAGACGTGACACGGGGCTCACGCGCCGGCTGGTGCAGTTCAGGCTTACCGATCCGCAGCCGCTGCTCTTCCACAACGAGGCGATTGTCCGTGACGGCGAGATCGTCGGGACGATCACCTCGGGCAATTACGGGCATCACCTCGGCGGCGCGATCGGGCTTGGCTACGTGCCGTGCCAAGGGCAGAGCGAGGCGGACGTGCTGGCCTCGGGCTACGAGATCGAAATCGCCGGAGCGCGGGTCAAGGCCGAGGCTTCGCTGAAGCCGATGTATGACCCGAAGGCGGAGCGGGTGCGGGCTTAATTCCGTGTCGGATGGACCCTCGCGGCAATGATTCGCCCCTCATCCACCTGCCGGCACCTTCTCCCCTTTTTGACGGGGAGATGGGGTATGCCGCGCCGTCCAGTCCCGCGTGCGGGGAGAGGGCTAGGGTGAAGGGCAATCGCTGGCCGAGGAGAGGGGTGGCAAGCGCGAGACAAGAGCTATAACGCCATTGGGAGATGAAGATGGCTGAGGAATGCGCAGTTGCGGCTTCGAGACGGTCCGGCGGTCGGGCGGCGCGCGTGGCGCTTCGCTCGGCACCGCTTGCCGAGAACATCCGGCCGGTACGCCCCGGCCTTTCGGGCGGTCAGTACAAGCCGCTGACGGAGGCGGAGGTGAAGCGCATTCACGCGGCGGCGCTCGATGCCTTGGAAGAGATCGGGCTCGCCAATGCGCCGAAATCCGGCATCGAGATCATGACCGGCGCCGGCGCGATCCTCGGCGACGACGGGCGCATCCGCTTCCCCCGCGCACTGGTCGAAGACATGCTCGCCGTCGCCGCGCGCGACATCACGCTTTATGCCCGCGATCCGAAGCAGGACCTGAACTTGAGCGGCACCCGCGTCTATTACGGCACGGCGGGCGCCGCGGTGCACGTCGTCGACGTCGAGAAGCGGGAATATCGCGAGTCGACGGCGAAGGACCTTTTGAATGCGGCGCAACTCGTCGATCATCTCGACAACGTGCATTTCTTCCAGCGCGCAATGGTCTGCCGGGATGTCCCCGACAATTTCCTGATGGACATCAACACCCTCTATGCCTGCTGCGCCGGGACCACCAAACATGTCGGCACCAGCTTCTCCGATCCGTCGCATGTCGAGGGCTGCTTCGATCTGATCCACATGATCGCCGGCGGCGAGGACAAGTGGCGGGCGCGGCCCTTCGTCTCGAATTCCAACTGCTTCGTCGTGCCGCCGATGAAGTTTGCGGAAGAGAGCTGCATCACCATGGAAAAGTGTATCCGCGGCGGCATGCCGATCCTGCTGCTTTCGGCGGGGCAGGCGGGTGCAACGGCGCCGGCGCCGCTGGCGACAGCGATCGTTCAGGCGGTCGCGGAATGCCTCGCGGGCGTCGTCTATGTCAACGCCATGGCCCCCGGCCATCCGGCCGTCTTCGGCACCTGGCCGTTCGTTTCCGACCTGAGGACCGGGGCCATGTCCGGCGGCTCCGGCGAGCAGGCGCTGCTGACCGCGGGCTGCGCGCAGATGCACCAGTTCTACCGTCTGCCGGGCGGTGCCGCCGCCGGTATCGCGGATGCGAAGCTTCCCGACATGCAGGCCGGCTGGGAGCAGGCGATCTCCAACGTCATGGCGGGCCTCTCCGGCCTCAACATGGTCTACGAGGCGGTGGGCATGCATGCCTCGCTGCTCGGCTTCTGCCTGGAGTCGCTGGTGCTCGGCGACGACTTACTCGGTCAGGTACAGCGCTGCATCCGCGGTATCGAGGTCACCGAGGACTCGGTCTCGCTCGAAACCATGCGCTCCGTCTGCCTGGACGGGCCAGGCCACTATCTCGGCCACCCGCAGACGCTGGGCCTGATGCAGACGGAATATATCTACCCGGCGGTCGCGGACCGGACGAGCCCGAAGGAATGGGCCGAGATCGGGCGGCCCGATCTCGTCGCGCGTGCGATCGAGAGGAAGAACCGCATTCTCGCGGAAGCCGCACCGTCGGTGATCGCTTCGGAGATCGACCGGGCGATCCGGGAGAAGTTCAGGATCTATTGCTGAGGCAATTGCGATTGGGGATGGCGGTGCCCCGCGAGTCCTTTCTCCCCATCAAAATGGGGAGAAGGTGCCGGCAGGCGGATGATGGGCAACCACTGTGCACTGCCGATTACCGCCCGGCCGCACCCCTGACATCGCTGACGCCGTAGCTCCATTTCGGTGCGGTCGGGGCTTCATCTTCCCGGTAACGAAAGGTGAGGAACGTCTCGAAAGCACGGCTTTGGCCGGCCGGGACGCGCACGAGGACGAGCGCCGTGTCGTCGCCGATGCGCCTGCAGGCGCCTTGCGGGCAATCCTCGAGCGTGACGGTAATCCGGAAATATTCCAGCGCCACCTCCGACGAATTGGTGACCGTGCCGCGAACGCGGTAGCTGCGCTCGGACTGGTTGGCCTCGAAGGTCATGTCTTCGAGGAGGATATCGGAAGCGGCGAGAGCGGCGGCGGGCTCTGGAGTGGCGGGCGCCGGGCCCTGCTCCGGCGTACCCTCGCTGAGCCAGATCAGGAAGGCGGCGGTCAGCCCCAGTGCCACGGCAATCGACAGGACCGGCTCCAGCCAACTGCGAAATCGGCCGTAGCGCACGGCGAGATACACGAGCGCCACGCCCAGAGGCAACGCAACCAACCACAACATGCAAATCCTCCTGACGGAGTCTTATATAGGGTGGCGCGTGACTGGCAATGAGCGGGTCGTCGGTGTCGGTCGCAGGCGTTCCGCCGAGCCGCACCGCGGGCACGAGGGTCACTGCGATGCCTTGAGGCTCGTCCAGTAGGCGCCCTCGAAGGGAACGGCGGCGAAGCGCCGGTTGATCTCGGCAAGGCTCGCCGCCGGATCTGCAAGCCGCGGCGTGAAGCGGCGAGGCGGGGGTGTGGGCGCGAAAAGGACATGCCCTCCGATCGCTTCCGACGATCGGAGGGCATTGTGTTCCTCTCATCCGGCCTGCCGGCCACCTTCTCCCCGCAGGCGGCCGCAGGCGGGCGAAGGGGACTCGTTGCGCCGCCTTGTTCGTTCGCGCAGATGTGGATCGGAGTTTGCGGGTCGGTCCCTTCTCCCCGTCGGAACGGGGAGAAGGTCGCGGCAGCGGGATGAGGGTCGCTGCCCCGTCGCCTCAGCCGTGGTTGATCATGATGTGGCGGACGGCCGTGTAGTCTTCGAGGGCATAGACCGACATGTCCTTGCCGTAGCCCGACTGCTTGACGCCGCCATGGGGCATTTCGTTGGTCAGCATGAAATGGGTGTTGATCCAGGTGCAGCCATATTGCAGGCGCGACGCGGCCCGCATCGCCTTGCTGATGTCCCTGGTCCAGACGGACGAGGCGAGGCCGTAGTCGCTGTCGTTCGCCCAGGCGACGACATCGTCGCGGTCGGTGAAGCGGGTGACGGAGACGACGGGCCCGAAGACCTCGCGGCGGACGATCTCGTCCGCCTGGGTGGCGCCGGCGACGACCGTCGGCTGGAAGAAGAAGCCGTGCTCGCTGCCGGCGCGGCCGCCGGTGGTGATCTCGATATGCCTCTGGTCGGCCGCCCTCTCGACGAAGCTCGCGACGCGATCGCGCTGGCGTTGCGAAATCAGCGGACCGATCTCGTTCTCGGTGTCGTCGTCGAGATTGTAGCGGATGGTCGCGACGGCGGAGGTGAGATCGGCGACGAGCTTCTCGTAGATGCCGGCCTCCGCATAGATGCGGCAGGCGGCGGTGCAGTCCTGGCCGGCATTGTAGTAGCCGAAGGTACGGATGCCGTTGACGACCGCTTCGAGGTCGGCGTCGTCATGGACGATCACGGGAGCCTTGCCGCCGAGCTCGAGATGGGTGCGCTTCACCGTCTTGGCGGCGGCGGTGAGCACTTTCTTGCCGGTAGCGATATCGCCGGTAATCGACACCATCGCCACCTTCGGATGGTTGATCAGCGCGTTGCCCACGGTCTCGCCGCGCCCGGCAATGACGTTGACGACGCCCTGAGGCAGGATGTCGGCCAGGAGCCGGGCGAGCTTCAGCGCCGTCAGGGGCGTCTGCTCCGAGGGCTTGAAGACCACGGTGTTGCCGCTGCCGATCGCCGGTGCGAGCTTCCAGGCCATCATCATCAGCGGATAATTCCAGGGGGCGATCGAGCCGACCACGCCGATCGGGTCGCGGCGGATCATCGAGGTGTGGCCCGGCAGATATTCGCCGGCGGTCGGCCCGTGCAGGTTGCGTACCGCGCCGGCGAAGTAGCGCCAGCAGTCGATGATTGCCGGCAACTCGTCGTTCCTGACCGCATTGATCGGCTTGCCGCAGTTCAACGCCTCGAGCGCGGCGAACTGGTCGGCGTTCCTTTCGATGGCGTCGGCGATTTTCAAGAGGGCATTCGAGCGCTCGGTGGGCGTCGTCTGCGACCAGCCGGTGTAAGCGTGCTCGGCGGCGTCGACGGCGGCGTCGACCTGGGCATGGGAGGCCTCGGCGAGATCGATGATCCTGGCGCCCGTCCGGGGGTTCAGGATGTGCTCCTCGGCCTCGGTTCCGGCCTCGAAGCGCGATCCGATCAAGAGTTGGGTGTCCATGGCTGTTCTCCCTTCAGGTGCGATTTCATTTGCCGGCGCCGGCGATCTGGTCGCCGTCGCGGGTGAGGTAGTAGGCGCCGAGGATCGGCAGGAAGGTGACGATGACGACGACCATGGCGACGACGTTGGTCACCGGGCGCTGGCGCGGACGGATGAGCTCTTCGAGCATCCAGATCGGCAACGTCGACTGCTGGCCGGCGGTGAAGGTCGTGACGATCACCTCGTCGAAGGAAAGGGCGAAGGCGAGCATGCCGCCGGCAAGCAGCGCCGTGGCGATGTTCGGCAGGATCACGTAGCGGAAGGTCTGGAAGCCGTCGGCGCCGAGATCCATGGACGCCTCGATCAGCGAGCCGGAAATCCGCCGGAAGCGGGCGACCGCATTGTTGTAAACGACGACGATGCAGAAGGTCGCGTGGCCGAGCATGATCGTCCAGAAGGAGAACGGTATGTCGGCGATCGAGAAGGCTGAGCGGAGCGCGATGCCGGTGATGATGCCGGGCAGGGCGATCGGCAGGATGACGAGGAGCGACACCGCCTCGCGGCCGAAGAAGCGGGTCTGGCTGACGGCGGCGGCGCAGAGCGTGCCGAGCACGAGCGCGGCCGCGGTCGCGATCGAGGCGACCTTGACGGAGAGCGTCAGCGCCGCCCAGACATCCGGCCGGTTCCAGGCCACCGCAAACCATTGGGTCGTGAGACCGGGCGGCGGGAACTGGTAGCTCTTCTCCTCCGTCGTGAAGGCATAGAGGAAGATCAGCAGGATCGGCAGGTGCATGAAGGCGAGGCCTGCCGCTGCGGCGATCTTCAGGCCAAGGGGAGCGGAGTTCGACTTCTCAGAGCGCATCGAAGGCCCCCATGCGCTTGGCCATCCAGAGATAGGCGCCCATGATGACGATCGGCACGACGGTGAAGGCGGCGGCAAGCGGGATATTGCCGGCAGTGCCCTGCTGGGCGTAGACGGCCTGGCCGATGAAGAGCCGCGACGAGCCGACGATCTGCGGGATGATGTAGTCGCCGAGCGTCAGCGAGAAGGTGAAGATCGAACCGGCGACGATGCCGGGCAGCGCGAGCGGAAAGAGCACGTAGCGGAAGGTCTGGGCCGGCGTGCCGCCGAGGTCCCAGGAGGCCTCGATCAGGTTTGCCGGCACGCGCTCGAGCGCCGCCTGGATCGGCAGGATCATGAAGGGCATCCAGACATAGACGAAGACGATGAAGGTGCCGGTGTAGCTGACCGACAGCGAATTGCCGCCGACGACCGGAAGCGTGAGCCAGGCTTCGAGCAGCCAGAGGAGGTTCAGCTTCTCGAAGAACCAGGTGAGGATGCCTTCCTTGGCGAGGATCAGCTTCCAGGCGTAGATCTTGACGAGGTAGCTCGACCAGAGCGGCAGCATGACGGCGAGGTAGAACAGCGCCTTCCACTTTCCGCGGGCGTAGCGGGCGGCGTAATAGGCGATCGGGAAGGCGATGAGCGCCGAGACGAACGTCACGATCGCCGCCATCGACACGGTGCGGATGATGATGTCGAGATGGGTATCGCTCAAGAGCTGGCGGTAGGTGGCGAGCGTGAACTCGTAATTGATGAGGCCGGAGAAATCGTCGATCGAGAAGAAGCTCTGCAGGAGCAGTGCGAAGAGCGAGCCGAGATAGACGACCCCGAGCCAGAGCAGCGGCGGGCCAAGGAGCAGCGCCAGCAGCACATGCGGGTGCCGCCAGAAGAAATCCGAGAGGCGGCCGGCCGTGCTGCGGCGTTCGGGCAGGATTACGCGTTCAGCCAATATGGTCATGCGTCGTCCATCGGGTAAAGGTCGCGCGCCGCGAAGCTGATCGTGACGGCGCTGCCGATCGGGGGAAAGCCCTGGGTGGCGGGGCTCGCCACTGCGATGCGGGCTCCCTCGACATCGACGACGATGCGGTTGGTGGCGCCGAGGAAGCTCTGCGAGGCGACGGTGCCGGAGAGGCTGAGCGCCCCATTATGGGGCGGCGCAATCGCGACCGCCTCCGGCCGGAGGCTGGCGAAGGCCGCCTTCAGGCCGAGTCTCCGGCAGAGATCTGCAGAAAGCACGTTGGACGAGCCGACGAAATCGGCGACGAAGCGGGTCTTCGGGCGGTTATAGACGTCTTCCGGGCTGCCGAGCTGCTGGATGCGGCCGTCGTTGAAGACGGCGATGCGGTCTGCCATCGAGAGCGCCTCGCCCTGGTCGTGGGTGACGAAGACGAAAGTGATGCCGAGCGACTTTTGCAGGCTCTTCAGTTCCTCCTGCATTTGCTCGCGCAGCTTCAGGTCAAGTGCGCCGAGCGGCTCGTCGAGGAGCAGCACCTTCGGCTTGTTGACGAGGGCGCGGGCGAGCGCCACGCGCTGGCGCTGGCCGCCGGACAACTGCCCGGGGCGGCGGGTGCCGTAGCCCGGCAGCTTGACCATGGCGAGCGCATCTTCCGCCGCTTTTCGCCTCTCCTCGCGGCCGATGCCCTTGACCATCAGCCCATAGGCGACGTTGTCGAGGATCGAGAGATGCGGAAACAGGGCGTAGTCCTGGAAGACGGTGTTGACGCTGCGGCGATAGGGCGGCACGCCTTCCGCCGTCTCGCCGAAAATCTCGATATGCCCGCCGGTCGGCTGCTCGAAGCCGGCCATCAGCCTCAGGCAGGTCGTCTTGCCCGAGCCGGAGGGACCGAGCATCGCGAAGAACTCGCCCTCGGCGATCGAGAGGTTCACCCGGTCGACGGCGCGAACGATGCCGAAGTGGCGGGAAACATTGTCGAAGAGGACGGCGGTGGTCATGGAAATGCTCCGGGATTCTGGCCCCTCATCCGCCTGCAGCAACCTTCTCCGCGCACGCGGGGAGAAGGGACACGCAGCCGGCGCCTCGCCCAAGATCACGCAAGGGCTTTGCCGCAGGCGTTCCCTCTCCCCGCGAGCGGGAGAGGGTTAGGGGAGGGCGATGCTTGCGATGCGCTGGCCGGGTTACCTTCCGCCGATCACGCCGATATAATCGGACACCCAGCGGTGATAGGGCACGCATTCACCCTGGCTGCATTTCGTCACCGGCGTCTTCCAGAACTTGACCTTTTCGAAGTCGTTGTAGCCGTTGGTTGCGCAGCCCTCGTCGGTCAGGAGCTCGTTGCCCTTGCAGGCGGCGCCGACGGAGGGGTTGGCGCCGAACCAGGCGGAGACGTCGCCCTGGACCTTCGGCGACAGCGTGTGCTCCATCCACATATACGCGCAGTTCGGATGCTCGCTGTCGGCATGCAGCATTGTCGTATCGGCCCAGCCCGTCACGCCTTCCTCCGGAATGATGGAGGAGATCGGCTGCTTCTCGGATCGCATCAGATTGACCTGGAAGGGCCAGGAGCCGGAGGCGACGACGCCTTCGTTCTTGAAGTCGTCGATCTGGATCATCGCATCGTGCCAGTACCGGCCGACAAGCGTGCGCTGTACGCGCAGAAGGTCGAGGGCGGCCTTGTACTGGTCCTCGTTGAGCTCGTAGGGATCCTTGATGCCGAGGTCGGGCTTGTGTGCCATGAGGTAGTTGGCGGCGTCGGCGACATGGATCGGGCCGTCATAGGCCTGGACGCGCCCTTTGTTGGACTTGCCGTCGGGCAGCGTCATCTCCTCGAAGACGACCTTCCAGCTCGTCGGCGGCTCGTTCTTGAAGGCCTCCGTATTGTACATCAGGACGTTCGGCCCCCAGACGTAGGGGGTGCCGTAATGGACGCCGTCGACCGTGTGCCAGGGCGCATTCTGCATGCGCTCGTCGATCGTCTTCCAGCTCGGGATGAGGTCGGTGTTGATCGGCTGGACACGCTTTCCCGCGACGAGGCGGAGCGAGGCGTCGCCGGAGGCGGTGACGAGGTCGAAGCCGCCTTCGTTCATCAGCGCGACCATTTCATCGGAGGTGGCGGCGGTCTTGACGCTGATCTTGCAGCCCGTTTTCTTCTCGAAGTCGGTGACCCAGTCGTAATTCTTGTCGGTTTCGCCGCGCTCGATATAGCCGGGCCAGGTGACGATCGAGAGCTCGCCTTCGCCCTTGCCGAGTTCCTTCAGCGGCTCCTGCGCGAGTGCCGGGGCGAAGAGGCCAAGTGAAAGGGTAAGCGCCGTGCAGGATCTCAACATCTGCTTCATGGAAATCTCCCCAGGTTATGCCGCGTTCGCGGGCTCGTTCCCTGAGATGAAGCGTGCCTCTATTTCACCGCATTCGCAAATTCATTAATCAGAATGCCGCTATCGATTTTTCCGATACATGCCTGCCGACTCAGCGGGGGCGGGCGCTGCGCAGCGCCTCGGCGATGCCGACGAAGTCGCGCGCCGATTGCGGCAGGCTCGAGCCTTTCCGCCAGACCATGCCGACCTGCACGACCGGCAGCGCGCCGGAGACGTCGCGGCTCTCGATGCGGTCGCCTTCGAGCGACCAGGGGCGATAGACGAGATCGGGCAAAAGGGCGATTCCGGCCCCGGTCGCGACCAGGCTCCGGACCGCCTCGACCGAGCGGGTGCGGAAGGCGACATGCGGCCGGGCGCCCAACGCCGTCAGCAGCTTGCCGGTGTTCTCCTCGATCTCGTCCACCGTCAGCATGATCAGCGGCTCCCTGGCGATATCCTCCACCGAGATGATGTCGGCGGCAACGAGCGGATGGCCGATCGGCAACCACAGGCGGTAGGGCGAGGTTTCGAGAATTTCCGCCTGCAGCGCCATGCGATCACGCAGGTTGGAGATGACCATCACGGCGACATCGAGCTCACCGCCGACCAGCAGGTGCTCGAGATAGGAGCCGTTGTCCTCGATGGCGCTCACCTCGACGCCGGGGCAGGCGCGGCGGTAGCGGGCAAGGAGGTCGGAGAGCACATAGCCGGCGACGAGCGAGGTGACGCCGAGATTGAGCTTGCCGCCGCGCTCCTCGCGGCTGTCGGAGAAGCTGCGCCGGGCATCGGAGACATCGGCGAGGATCTTCGTCGCGTGGCGCAGGAACTGGTGACCGTTGTGGGTGATCGAAAGGCCGCGCGGATGCCGGTCGAAGAGCTCGACGCCAAGATCGGTTTCGAGCTCCTTGATCGCCTCGGTGATCGAGGATTGCGAGATCGACAGGTTCTGCGCCGCGCGGGTGACCGAGCCCTGCTCGGCGACAGCGACGAAATACTGCAATTGGCGGAGTGTGAAGGCCATGAGCGAATTAACACCGGGCGACGAGGGGATGGCAAGTCAGAGGCGTGAAGCGCTATGACTTGGCGCATTTCAGCATGCGCGGTGGCCCGGCGGTGCTAAGGTGCTCTACTGCATGTCTCCTTAATTCGACCTCGATTTAAGGAAAAAGACATGCAGCAATTCAAAGCGCTACAGCGACCTTTGCGCGCCTGATAAGGCGCGCGGCGCTGTAGGGAGCACAGGATGGATTCGAGACGATCAAAACCGATGCCGACGGAGCCCGGCATTCTCGCCTTTCACGCGCGTTGTGAGGCTTTTTATCCGGCCGACGCCGTGAACGCTTCGGTCAAGCAACAGCGGCAATGGTACGATGCCCTTTGCGCCGAATTCGACGCGCCGTCGCCGGAGGGGCTGAAGCGGCGCGACGAGGTCGTGGCCGGACGCATACCAATCCGGCACTATCGGCCAGCGGACATCGCGACCGAGACCCGGATTTTCTACATTCATGGCGGCGGATTCGTCTTCGGGTCGCTGGAAAGCCATGATGCCATCTGTGCCGAACTCGCGCATGGTGCGCGCGCCGAACTGGTCGCGGTCGACTATCGGCTGGCACCGGAGCATGCCTGGCCAGCCGCCTTCGAGGATAGTTATGCGGTGCTCGAAAGTCTCCTTGCCGGCGGACGCCCGCTCGTCGTCGTGGGCGACAGTGCCGGCGGTAATCTCGCCGCCGGCATCGTGCTCAGGGCCAAGGAGGAGGGGCGTTCCGGCATCGTCGGCCAGGCGCTGGTCTATCCTGCGCTCGGCGGCGAGCTCGCTGGCGGTTCCTATGCCGAGATGGCCGAAGCACCGGGGTTATCGACGGCGGACGTCGCCTACTATCGGGAGGTGCTGAAGGCGCCGGCGGCAGACGTCTTTGCTCATCCGCTGAAGGCAGGCGATCTCTCCGGGCTGCCGCCGGCCTATATTTCGGCCGCGCATTTCGATCCCTTGCGCGACGATGCGCGAACCTATGCCGCCCGGCTCGCGCAAGCGGGCGTCGACGTCACCTACCGCGAGGAACCGCAGATGATCCATGCCTGGCTCCGGGCGCGGCACATGAGCCCGGGCGCGCGAGACGGATTTCGCCATCTGGTGCAGGGGGTGGCAAGGTTGGCGGGAACGGCTTGAAAGGCGACCGTGAACGAGCGGCAGCGGGATCAGGGGCGCCGGCTCACCCAATTCACATGAAGTCCCGCCCGATCCGCTTCTCGAAAATCTTCTCGAAAATCTTCTCCTCACCCTCGAAGGCCTCGACCTTGGCCGCGGTGATCCATTCCGTTTCCGTGCAGCTAAGGCGGGAGGTTGCGATCGTCCGGAGGGACTGCTCGCCGCGTCTGGCGATGCAGGTCCAGGTCGAAACGCCCGTCATCGAATGCGGATCATCGGGCTTGATCGACCAGGTTTCATCACGGATGTCCTGCGTCGCGTTGCCGGTTTCGGGGTGCTCGACGAGGCCGGTGTCCTCGTAGATCCGGTAATGCGTCACGCCCTTCGTCATGTCGCGCTCGACGCTGCGGCGCGTTTTCGCCGGCGAATGCTCTATGTAGCTGGGCAGCGGATCCGGATTGGCCGGCCGCGGCACGACGATTTCGCGGTGGTCGCCGAGAAGCGGCAGCGACAGGAACAGCGTGGCGGTGTCGATCGTGAGGCCGGGATCGTTCGGCGGCGGCAGGATCATCGGCCAGTAGGATGTCGACAGCGACAGGCGGATGCGGTGGCCGGCGCGGAAGCGATAGCCGCAGGCGTCGAGCACCAGGGTGACGCGCGTCTTGTGGTTCTTCTGCATCGGTGCCGGCTTGGCATTGCCGTTGCGGTGCGCGAGGTTGAGGACGCCGAAGGCGACGCGGGTCGCCGTGCCGTCCGGGTGGACATCGACGAGGCGCGCGACGAGGTTGGCGGTCTCGGCACCGCAGGCGACATCGAGGGTCAGAACCGGCTGGCCGAGATAGTCCTCTGCTTCGAGCAGGGGATGCGTTTGGAAGACGAGGGAGCCGGCGTCATCGATGCGCTGGTCGCCGGCCATTTCGGCGTCCGGCTTCAGCGTGAAATATTCGCCGGCGGCGGTGCCGGTGTCGAGCGGCGAGCGGAGATAGACGTCACCGATCCCCTTCGCGGCGGAGCCCGCTGCAATAAGGCTGCCGTCGCCCGCAACGGCGAGGGTCTGCATTGCGGGCGGGGTCCAGGCGTCCTTGGCGACCCAGCGGCCCGGGTCTGCTTCGCGCCGGAGCGCCGGCCTCGGCCCGTCGAGGATATAGGCGCGCATCTGCGGCAGCTTCTCGGCATCGTTCAGCTCGTCGCGCAGCCACCGGTTCCACCAGCGGATCGCTTCGCTGTGGAAGTCCGCCCGCGGTTTCGGCCAGGCGAAATGCGGATACTTGTGGACCCAGGGCCCGATCAGTGCCTTGGCCCTGCTGCCCAGGCCCTCGACGGCCTTGATCGGCGTATTGCGGTAGCCGTCGGCCCAGCCGGCAATAACGAGGGCAGGGACAGGGAAGCCGTCGAAGTCCTCGCAAATCGAACCGTGGCGCCAGAAATCGTCGCGGCGCTGATGTTCCAGCCATTCCTCCAGGAAGAACGGTTCGTTCTCGAGCCGTTCCAGCCACATCTCCCTCCAGCCTTCGCCGACGAGCTCCGGATCGGGCGAGCGCGACTGGTAGGCGAGCATGGTGGCAGCCCAGGAAAGCTGCGCCGAGAGATGGCAGCCGTTCTTGTAATGGATGTCGTCATTATAGCGGTCGACGGTCGAGGCGATGGAGATGACCGCCTTCAGCGCCGGCGGTTTCAGCGCAGCCACCTGCAGGCAGTTGAAGCCGCCCCAGGAGATGCCCATCATGCCGACCTTGCCGTTCGACCACGGCTGTGCGGCGATCCATTCGATGATCTCGCAGCCGTCGGAAAGTTCGCGCGGCGTATATTCGCCGTCGATCACGCCTTCCGATTCGCCGGAGCCGCGGATGTCGACGCGCACGCCGGCGATGCCGGCCGCCGCGAAGACGGGGTAGGTGGATTCGTCCCGGGCAGAGGTCCCGTCGCGCTTGCGGTAGGGCAGGTATTCGAGCACGGCCGGTACGGGGCTCTGCTCGGTTCCTTCCGGCATCCAGATGCGCGCGGCAAGCCGGGTCCCGTCCTTGAGCGGGATCCATTCGTTTTCGATGACGGTGAAGCTGCGGTCGACCATCTCGCCTCCCTCGCGAATTCTTCTTCGCCGGCAGATTGATTGTAGCGGGTTGAAGCGGAAGGAGGCCCGATTTTCATCGGGCCCCGCGATCTCAGTTTCCGGCGCTTGCCATCCGGCGGGTCTTCAGCACCTTTTCGAGCCAGCCGATCTCCATTTCCGGCACCGACTTCAACAAAAGGTCGGTGTAGTCGTCGAAGGGCGGCGAGAGCACCTTCGATTTCGGGCCGAAGCGCACGAGCCGCCCGCGATGCATCACCGCGACCGAGTCGGCGATCGCCCTGACGATGGCGATGTCGTGCGTGATAAAGACATAGGAAACAGCGGTTTCCTCCTGAAGCTTCAGAAGCAGATTCAGGATGCCTTCGGCGACCAGCGGATCGAGGGCGGAGGTCGGCTCGTCGCAGAGGATGAGCTCGGGCTTCGCGGCAAGCGCCCGGGCGATCGCCACGCGCTGCTTCTGTCCGCCGGAAAGCTCGGCCGGGTAGCGGTCGAGGAAGCGCGACCCCATTTCGATCTGGTCGAGCAGCTCCTTGACGCGCTCGGTCTTCTGAGCGCCATGCATGCCGAAATAGAAGGAAAGGGGCCGGCCGACGATGTTCCTGACCGTCTGGCGCGGGTTCATCGCCGTATCCGCCATCTGGTAGATCATCTGGATGCGACGCAGGTGCTCGTGCGTCCGCCCCTTGAGCGCCTTCGGCAGTTCCGTGCCGTCGAAGGTGATCCGGCCTTCCGTCGGCGGCAGGAGGCCGGTGATGACGCGCGCAAGGGTCGACTTGCCGGAGCCGGATTCGCCGACGATCGCCAGCGTCTGGCCCTTCGGCAGGTGCATCGAGACGTCGTGCAGGACCTTGAAGCCGTTGCCGTAGGCGGCATGGACGTGCTCGATCTCGAGGAGCGTGCCGGACTGGTCCGCGGCTTCGTCGCGCCTGGTCTGGCGGACGCTGACGAGCGCGCGGGTATAGTCCTCCTTCGGCGCCTCGATCACCTGCTTGGTCGTGCCGTATTCCACGGTCTTGCCGTGGCGGAGCACCATGATGTCGTCGGAGATCTGGGCGACCACGGCGAGGTCGTGGGTGATATAGAGCGCCGCCGTATGCGTCTCCTCGATCGCGTGCTTGATCGCCGCCAGAACGTCGATCTGCGTCGTCACGTCGAGGGCTGTCGTCGGCTCGTCGAAGACGATCAGTTCGGGATTGGGGCAGAGCGCCATGGCGGTCATGGCGCGCTGCAACTGCCCGCCCGAAACCTGGTGCGGATAGCGATCGCCGAAGGTTTCCGGATCGGGAAGGCCGAGGACCCGGAAGAGGTAGAGCGCCCGCTTCCTCGCTTCCTCGCGCGTCATGAGCCCGTGACGGAGCGAAGCCTCGATCACCTGGTCGCCGAGCTTGTGGGCGGGGTTGAAGGCGGCCGCAGCCGATTGGGCGACATAGCAGACATGGCAGCCGCGGACGGCATTGATGCCGGAACGGTCGAGCTTCAGGATGTCCTTGCCATTGAGCAGCACCTCGCCGCCGGTGATGCGGCATCCGCCGCGGCCATAAGCGAGCGCCGAAAGGCCGATCGTCGACTTGCCGGCGCCGGACTCGCCGATGAGGCCGAGGACCTTGCCCTTCTCGAGATCGAACGAGACGCCCTCGACCAGTGTCACCACCTTCGGCGGCTCACCCGGCGGATAGCTCGTCGCCTCAATCTTCAGGTTCTTGACGGATAGCAGCTCAGGCATCGCCGCGTCCTCCCTTCAGGCTCGAAGTGCGCTTCATCAGCCAGTCGACGACGAGATTGACGCAGATGGCGAGGGCGGCGATCGCCGCGCCCGGAACGAGCGCGGCGGAGATGCCGAAGATGATGCCGTCCTTGTTGTCCTTGACCATGCCGCCCCAGTCAGCGGCCGGCGGCTGGATGCCGAGGCCGAGGAAGGAAAGGGTGGAGAGGAACAGGATCGAGAAGGCGAAGCGCAGGCCGAATTCGGCAAGCAGCGGCGACAGCGTGTTCGGCAGGATCTCCCGGAAGATGATCCACAGCGAGCCTTCGCCACGCAGCCGCGCCGCCTCGACGAATTCCATCACCGCCACGTCGAGCGCGACGGCGCGGCCGATGCGGAAGACGCGGGTGGAGTCGAGCACCGCCATGACGAGGATCAGGATCCACAGATGCTGCGGCAGCACGGCGAGAACGACCAGCGCGAAAATCAGCGTCGGAACGGCCATCATCAGGTCGTTGAAGCGCGAGAAGAGCTGGTCGACGAAGCCGCCGGTCACGGCTGCGGTGAAGCTCAGGATCATGCCGAGCGCGAAGGAGATCAGGGTTGCCGCCAGCGCGACGAAGATCGTCGTGCGGGCACCGTAGATCAGGCGCGAGAGCAGGTCGCGCCCGAGATTGTCGGTGCCGAGCAGGAAGTCGCCGCCGGCCGGCGCCCAGATTTCGCCGACGACGTCCCGCTCGCCGAAGGGAGCGATGACCGGGGCGAAGATGGCGCAGAGGGCGGCGATTGCAATGCCGATGATGCCGACCCAGGCGCTGAGGGGGATAGATCGAAGATTCATCGCGGGTGCCTCAGTCTCGGGTTGGCGAGAATGGCGAGAATGTCGGCCGCCATGTTGAGAAAGATGTAGAAGGCCGCGAAGATCAGGCCGCAGGCCTGCACGACGGGCATGTCGCGCACGGTCACCGCATCCACCATATATTGCCCCATGCCGGGATAGACGAAGACGACTTCCACGACGACGACGCCGACGACGAGATAGGCGAGGTTGAGTGCGATGACGTTGATCACCGGCGCCACGGCGTTGGGAGCCGCATGGCGGGCGATGATGCGGAAGGTGCCTAGGCCCTTGAGTTCGGCGGTCTCGACGTAAGCGGAGGACATGACGTTGAGGATCGCCGCCCGCGTCATGCGCATCATGTGGGCGAGAACGACCAGCACGAGGGTGGCGACGGGAAGGGCGATTGCCGACAGGCGCTCGGCGAAGCTCATGCTGTCGTAGACCGTCGCCGGGAAGGTGGCGACGCCCCATTTGACGGCGAAGAACATGATCAACAGGTAGCCGATGAAGAATTCCGGCAGCGAGATCGCCGCCAGCGAAATCACGTTGATGATCTTGTCCGGCATGCGGTTGCGAAACTGGACCGCGAGCATGCCGAGACCGACGGCAAGCGGCACCGAGATGAGCGCGGCGAAGAAGGCGAGGAACAGCGAATTGCCGAGCCGGTTGCCGATCTGCTCGCTGACCGAGTTCTTGCTTGCCCAGGAGGTGCCGAAGTCACCCTGCACGGCTCCGCCGAGCCAGTCGAGATAGCGTTCGCTCCATGGCCGGTCGAGGCCGAGATCCCGGCGGATGTTCTCGACCGCCTGAGGCGTCGCCGACTGGCCGAGATAGGTGGTGGCGAAATCGCCGGGCAGCGCTTCGATGCCGCCGAAGATCATCAGCGACACCGCGAAAAGCAGGCCGACGCTCAAGCCGAGGCGCTGCAGGATCAGCGCCGCGAGAGGGCGGCGGAAGATGAAACGCCGCCAGAACGTGCCGCCGATCTCGCCCGTGGCGACGGCGGGGTTGGGTTTTGCTGGTACTCCGGAAAGATCGGCGGGCCGCAGGGGCGTCTCCCCCGCGGCCGCATCCGTCAGAACCGGACCAGTGATCGGTCCGCTTTCCATCGTCATGCGTCCAGCCACACCCGGGTTGCGACATAGCCGTTCGACATGTCGTTGCCGATGTCGTGGACATAGCCCTTCACCTGCTTGGTGGAAGCGTTCACGAAATCGTTGAACATCGGCAGGATCAGCCCGCCTTCGTCGCGCACCATCGTCGCCAGGGTACGGTACATGTCCTTGCGCTTGGCCTCGTCGAGCTCGGAGCGGGCCTCGAGCAGGAGCTTGTCGAAGTCCTCACGCTGGAAGCGGGTGTCGTTCCAGTCGGCGTTCGACAGATAGGCCGTCGAGTACATCTGGTCCTGCGTCGGACGGCCGCCCCAGTAGGAGGTGCAGAACGGCTGGACGTTCCAGACATTGGTCCAGTAGCCGTCGCCCGGCTCGCGCTTGACCTCGATCTCGATGCCGGCCTTCTTGGCGCTCTCCTGGTAGAGAACGGCTGCATCAACCGCGCCCGGGAAGGCGACGTCGGAGGTGCGCAACAGTACCGGTCCGCTGTGTCCGGACTTCTTGTAGTGGAAGGCGGCCTTGTCCGGATCATAGACGCGCTGCTCGATGCCCTCCGGGAAGAGGGCGTAGGTGTCGTTGATCGGGAAATCATTGCCGACCTTGCCGTAGCCGCCGAGGATGCGCTGGACCATGGTCTCGCGATCCATCGCCAGTTTCAGCGCCATCCTCAGATCGTTGTTGTCGAACGGCGCGGTGTTGCAATGCATGATGAAGACGTAGTGACCGCGGCCGGAGGTGTTGAGGATTTCCACGGTCGGCGCGCGCTTCAACAGGTTCACCGTCTTGGGGTCGACACGGTTGATGAAGTGCACCTGGCCGGAGGAAAGCGCCGCGATGCGCGCCGTCGCGTCGTTCATGGCGATCAGTTCGATCGAATCCACATAACCTCGATCCGTGCGCCAATCGTCCGGGTTCCTCTCGAAAGTGGCGCGCACGCCCGGTTCGAAGCTCGCGACCTTGTAGGGGCCGGTGCCGATCATGGCGTCCGGGTTGTCCATGCCGCCGTTCGGCTGGATGACGAGGTGGTAGTCCGAAAGCAGCAGCGGCAGGTCGGCATTGCCTTCCGTCAAGGTCAGCACGAGCTTGCCGCCATCGGCCTTGATTTCCTTGATGGATTTCATGACGCCGAGGGCGCCCGACTCCGACTTGTCGTCGGTGTGACGTTGCAGCGTCTTGACGACGTCCTCGACGGTCAGTTCCTTGCCGTCATGGAACTTGACGCCCTTGCGGATCGTGAAGGTCCAGGTGGCCGCGTCGGTTGAAGGCTCCCAGGATTCGGCAAGCGCCGGCACGGGCGCGCCGGTCGTCGGATGGCTCTCCACGAGGAGATCGCCCCAGGTCCGAACGACGACGAACAGGAATTGCGAGAGGGCCTTTGCCGGATCGCGCGAATCGGTTGCGGCCGCGCCTTCGAGGCCGAGCTTCAGGTGCCCGCCGCGCTTCGGCTCCTGCGCCGCGGCGCTTGCCGCAAACAGCGTGTTCGCGGCCGATGCGGCAATGCCGAAGGCGGCCGCGCGCCCGAGAAACTCCCGCCGGTTCATTTTGCCCAGCATGACCTGCCGTGTCAGATAGTCCTTGTAATCGCTCATTCCCCTGTTCCCTTCGTTAATCGGCATTCGCCGTTCATTGTGATTGGTAGAGTGTTCGCGTACCGCCACCGCGCGCGATGGCCCTGACTTCGGGCTGCTGCCCCGATTAATCCTGCCGTCTTGACCTCCTCCTTCTTCGGCGTCCGCCGCCATCCTGATCCATAAGGCTAGCCGTTTGGACCCGGCTTGTAACGCCCTAAATAACGATCTTTTTCATAAGCATAGCCTATGGATGTCCGACCTCGACGCGCGCGCCGACGGCCGCCGCGCACCACGCTCGGATGCCGGTTCCACCCGGCTCAAAGACCTTTCCGCGGGGCCGTGGAGCGGCCCCCATCTCACCGTCCCTTCCAGACGGGCTCGCGCTTTTCAGCGAAGGCTCGCGCGCCCTCCAGCTGGTCCTCGCTCGAATAAAGCGTGTCGACAGTCCTGAACTGCCGACGGGTCACCCTGTTCATCGTCGTCTGGAAATCACGGCTCTCGGCCTCACGCACCACTTCCTTGATGGCGGCGTAGACGAGCGGCGGTCCGCTTTCGAGCAGGCGGGCGCGTTCCCATGCGCGCTCCATCAGCCGTTCGGCCGGCAGGATCTCGTTGACGAAACCCCAGCGGTTGGCCTCGACCGCGTCGAGCCAGCGACCCGTCAGCAGCATATCCATGGCGATGTGGTAGGGGATGCGCTTCGGCAGCTTGATCGAGGCGGCATCGGCGAGCGTGCCCGAGCGGATCTCCGGAAGCGCGAAGGTCGCATGCTCGGCGGCGAGGATGAGGTCGGCCGAGAGCGCGATTTCCAGCCCGCCGCCGCAGCAGATGCCGTTGACGGCGGCTATGATCGGCTTGTTGAGGTCGCGCAGCTCCTGCATGCCGCCGAAGCCGCCGACGCCATAGTCGCCATCGACGGGATCGCCCTCCGCCGCCGCCTTGAGGTCCCAGCCGGGGCAAAAGAATTTCTCGCCGGCACCGGTGACGATCGCAACCCGAAGCTCCGGGTCGTCGCGGAAATCACGGAAGATTTCGCCCATTAGCCGGCTGGTCTTCAGGTCGATGGCGTTGGCCTTCGGCCGGTCGATCGTGACCTCGAGAATGCCGCCTTCGCGATGTGTGCGGATCGGTCCGGTCATAGGCGTCATTTCCTCCGGCGGATCAAGGCATCGGCGGCAACGGCTCCATGGCCTTCCGGCAACACCATTATAGGATTGATATCGAGTTCTTCGAGTTTGGAAGCGTTTGCAACGACATAGGATGCCGCGGCAGCGACAATGTCCGCGAGCGCGGCCACATCGCCCTTCGGGCGGCCGCGGTACCCGTCCAGCAGCCTGCCGGCCTTGAGGCCGGCGATCGCCTCGCGAATTGCCTCTTCGGTCGCGGGCAACGTCAGGATTGCTGCATCGTCGAGCAATTCGACGAGAACTCCGCCCGCGCCGATCGTCAGCACCGGGCCGGCGACAGGATCGCGCCTGGCGCCGACGATGAGTTCCGCAACGGGCTGCGGGATCATCCTCTCGACAAGATAGCCGCGGGCGACGGACGCCATCGCCTCTGCGGCTGCGCGCACGTCTTCACGGCTTCCAAGGCCGAGCTTGACCGCGCCCGCTTCCGTCTTATGGGCGACGCCGAGGCCCTTGAGCACCACGGGAAAGTCGAGCACTTCGGCGGCATCCGCGGCCGCTTCTGCGGTCGTGGCGGTCCGGCCCTCCGGGACGACTATCCCGGCCCGGGCGAGTTCCGCCTTGGCCTCCGCCTCCGTCAGCGTCACCACCTCTGACTCTTCCGGTCGCGTGCGGAGGAGGGGCGGCGGGACCGGCCGTGCCCAGGCCGAGCCGATCGCGGCCGCGGTTTCGGCGGCGGCAAGCGCTTCGTCGATGCCGAAGAAGGGAACGACGCCAGCCTTCATCAGGGAGAGGGCGGTTTCCTCCGGCATGTTTTCGCCGAGGCTCGCGACGATGCCGGCGCTGGCGCCGGTCGCCCTTGCCGCATCGATGACCGCATCGCAGGTCGTCACCCAGTCGGCGGCGTCGCAGCGGTCGAGGCGGGGGAAATCCAGCACGATCAGGTTCAGCGCATAGCCGCCCCGCATCATGGCGGCGAAGGCGGTCGTCTGCTTGTCGCGATTGCCCCAGACGAAGGTGTGGTAGTCGAGCGGGTTGGCGATCGTCACCATCTCGCCGAGGCTTTCCCTGAGCGGCAGGCGCTGCTCCTCCTTGAGCGGGCGGAAGTTGACCCTGCGCCGGACGCCGGCATCCGCCATCAGCGAGGCCTCGCCGCCCGAACAGCTCATCGAGGAAATGTCGGCATTGGCGAGGGGGCCATGCAGGTGCAGGAGCTTCAGGGTCTCGAGAAGCTCCGGCAGCGTGTCGACGCGACCGATGCCGAGGCGGGCGAGGAGGGCCGAGGAGACGCGGTCGTTGCCGGCGAGGGACGCCGTGTGGGAAACGGTCGCAAGCCGGGCTGCCTCCGACCTGCCGACCTTCAGCGTGACGACAGGCTTGCGCAAAACGCGGGCGCGCGTCGCCAGCCGCTCCAGGGCCTCGATGCTGTCGAAGCCCTCGATATGCAGGCCGACCGCCGTGACACGCGGGTCTTCGAGCGCGGCGCAGGCGATGTCGGAAAGACCGGTCTGGGCCTGGTTGCCGGCGGTCATGAGATAGGCGAGCGGCAGCCCGCGCTTCTGCATGGAGATGTTGCAGGCGATGTTGGAGGATTGCGTCAGGATCGCGACGCCGCGCTCGACGCGGAGCATGCCGTGCTGATCCGGCCACAGAAGCGCGCCGTCCAGCATGTTGATGAAGCCGTAGCAGTTCGGCCCGACGATCGGCATGTCGCCGGCTGCCGCAACGAGTGCCTCCTGCAGGTCGTTGCCGTCGGCAAGCTCGCTTGCCGCCTCGCGGAAGCCGGAGGCGTAGCAGACCGCACCGCCGGCGCCGCGGGCTGCGAGCTCCCGGATGATCTCGACCGTCAGCGCCCGGTTGACGCCGACGAAGGCGGCGTCGGGCACCTCCGGCAGATCGGCGACGGAGCGGAAGCAGCGGCGGCCGAGGATTTCCTCCTCGCGCGGGTGCACCGGCCAGATATGGCCCGCAAAGCCCATCTTGTCGCATTGCTCGATGACACGGCGGGCTTCCTTGCCGCCGAAGACGGCGATCGAGTGCGGGCGGATGAGGCGGTCGAGGGGGCGGGGAGGACGGGTCATGCCTGCCCCCCACTTCCACAAAAGACCCCTCCCCAACCCCTCCCCACAAGGGGGAGAGGCTTCCTTGCGGCACGCTCCTTGTGTTGCCCGACCCCTGACCGCTTGTGGTGATGTCGGGTGGGGTGAGACGGTGCCGCTTGCAAGTCCCTCCCCCTTGTGGGGAGGGGTTGGGGAGGGGCTCTATCAGCGCAAAAGAAAACCGCCATCGCCTACGCCCCCAGCGGCCGCAAAAGATCGCGGCTGATGATGTGCCGCTGGATCTCCGAGGTGCCGTCCCAGATGCGCTCGACGCGGGCGTCGCGCCAGAAGCGGGCGAGCGGCAGGTCGTCCATCAGTCCCATGCCGCCAAAAATCTGGATCGCCTCGTCGGTGACCCGGGCGAGCATTTCGGTGGCAAAGAGCTTGGCAGAGGCGATCTCGCGGTTCGACGGCAGGCCCTGGTCGAGCCGCCAGGCGGCCGACAGCGTCAGGAGGTCGGCTGCATCGATGTCGGTGATCATGTCGGCGAGCTTGAAGGAGACGCCCTGGTTGGCGCCGATCGGCTTGCCGAACTGTTTGCGCTCGGCGGCGTAGGAGAGCGCATAGTCGAAGGCGCGGCGGGCGCGGCCGACCGAGGTGGCGGCAACGGTCAGGCGGGTCGCATAAAGCCAGTCATTGGCGAGGTCGAAACCCTTGTGAACCTCGCCGAGCACTTGAGAGGAGGGCAGGCGACAGTCGTCGAAGGTGAGGATGCAGTTCTTGTAGCCGCGATGCGATACGGAATTGTACCCGTCACGGATTTCGAAACCGGGCGTGCCGCGGTCGACCAGGAAGCAGGTGATCTTCTTCTTCGGCCCGCGCGGCGTCTCTTCCTCGCCGGTGGCGATGAAGACGATGACGAAATCGGCGATATCGGCATGGCTGATGAAGTGCTTCGTGCCGTTGACGACCCAGTCGTCGCCGTCCTGTTTCGCGAAGCACTTCATGCCGCGCACGTCCGAGCCGGCGTCCGGCTCGGTCATCGCAAGCGCGTCGAACTTGTCGCCGCGCACGGCCGGCAGCAGATAGCGCTCGCGCTGTTCGTCGTTGCAGGCCATCAGGATGCCCGAGGGGCGGCCGAAGAAGACGGTGAGCCCCATCGAGCCGCGGCCGAGCTCGCGCTCAACGAGGGTGAAGGTCAGATGATCGAGCCCGGCGCCGCCGACCTCCTCGGGAAAATTGCAGGCGAAGAACCCGAGCTCCTTGCACTTGCGGGCGATTTCCTGGCCGAGCTCGCGCGGCACGACGCCGGTGCGCTCGACTTCGTTCTCGTGCGGATAGATCTCGGTCTCAACGAAGCCGCGGACCGTATCGACGATCATCTGCTGTTCTTCAGACAGTGCGAAATTCATCGTTCTCCCTCGTCGTTTCGCTCTCGCCATTTCCGGACCGATCTCCCTGGCGATCCGCAGGCTTCCCGGATGTGGCTTGCCCCTCTCCTCGGGTTTGACCCGAGGACTAACCCTCTCCCCGCACGCGGGGAGAGGGGACTTTTGGTGCCCGGCGCCGCGGCATGTCCCTTCTCCCCGCCTGCGGTCCGCCTGCGGGGAGAAGGTGGCGGCAGCCGGATGAGGGGCCGCCACCTTGTCGTCTCAGCGTTTCTGTCCGACGTGCCTGCCCGCGCCATCCGGCACCCCAAGCCTCGCATGCCCTTCCGCGATCGGCTTCAGCTTCTCCAATACCTCGGTCGGTGCGGCGACAGACTTGCCGGCGTGGGCGTCGACATGCAGCATCATCTGCTCGGCGGTAGCGATCACTTCGCCTGAGACGGTGTCGTGAATCCTGGTGAAGAAGTGGATGCGCTTCTCGTCCGAGGCGAGTATTTGCAGCGTCGTATAGAGTGCCTGGCCGAGCTTGGCCTCGCCGAGATGGCGGATATGCGTCTCCACCGTGTAGTAGCTGTGGCCGGCTTTGACATAGGCGAAATCGACGCCGATCAGCCGGAGCAGCGCATCCGACGTATCGCCGAAGAGCTGCAGGTAGCGATGCTCGGTCATGTGGCCGTTGTAGTCGACCCAGGCGGCGTTGACCTTGGTCTCGACGAGGCGCAGCGGGCCGGAGGGGTCGTAGGTCTTCGACTGGTCTCCACCCCTTGCCCAGAGGCGCTTCTCGAAATCGGCGAGCAGCTTGCCGGCACCCCAACCTTCGCCGCCATTGCCAGCCTTCAGCGCCTGCATGATGCCGACGAGGTTCTCGTCACGGATGCGTTCGAGTTCGCGGATCGACCGGCCGGCAGCCTGGGCGTCCGATTGGGCGCCGATCTTCTCGACAAGTGCGTCGTCGAGATCGACGACATCGGTGAACTTCGTCCATGGCCACTTCAGGCAGGGGCCGAACTGCGCAAGGAAGTGGCGCATGCCGGCTTCGCCGCCGGCGATGCGATAGGTCTCGAAAAGCCCCATCTGCGCCCAGCGCATGCCGAAGGAATAGCGCATCACATCGTCGAGCGTCTCGGTATCGCAGATGTCGTCCTGGATCAGCCAGAGCGCCTCGCGCCACAGCGCCTCGAGCAGCCGGTCGCCGACGAAGGCCTCGATCTCCTTGGCGATGACGACGCCCTTCATGCCGATCTCGGCGACGGCTGCCTGAGCGCGCTTGATCGTCTCGGGCGAGGTCTTCTTGCCGCCGACGAGTTCGACCAGCGGCAGCAGGTAGACGGGGTTATAAGGGTGCGCCACGAACATGCGCTCGGGATGTTTCATTTCGGCCTGGAGGTCCGAGGGCAGCAGTCCGGAAGTCGACGAGCCGATCAAGGCAGCCGGCTTGGCAGCCGCGTCGATCTCGGTGATCACGCCGCGCTTCAGCGGCAGCCGCTCGGGGACGCTTTCCTGAATCCAGTCAACGTCCTGCACGGCTTCCTGGATGCTTTTGCAGAAGGTGAATTTGCCGCGCGGCGGCAAGGGCGCCATGGTCAGCATGCCATAGGCGCGCTCCGCATTGGCCATCACCTCGCCGATGATGCGCTCGGCTTCCGGATGCGGATCGAAGATGTTGACGTCAATGCCGGCCAGCGCGAAACGCGCCGCCCAGGCCCCGCCGATGACGCCGCCGCCGACGCAGGCGGCCTTGGTGATGATGGTCATTGTCTCTCCATCCAACTGTTGCCGCGGAACCCCTCCCGGCCCTTTGGGCCACCCTCCCCACAAGGGGGAGGGATGGGTGGCTCCGGATCCTCTCTGTCCCTCTCGAACTGCCCACCTGCCTCTCCGGATTTCCCCGAACCGGACATTTCAGCCGAAGCTGACGCCTCTTCCGGGCACGGACGTTGCCGCAGGTTAAGCCCTCCCCCTTGTGGGGAGGGTTGGGGAGGGGTTTTTGCTACCGCTTCGTCAGTTTCAATTTCTCGCGGACCTCTTTGGGTCCGATGATCTTCGCCCCCATGCCCTCGATCACCGACACGGCCTTTTCGACAAGCTGGCCGTTGGTCGCGAGTTGGCCCTTGCCGACATAGAGGTTGTCCTCCAGCCCGACGCGGACATTGCCGCCGGCGAGGATCGCGGCGGCCGGATAGGCCATGGCGTTGCGGCCGATCGAGAAGGCCGAGAAGGTCCAGTTCGACGGCACGTTGTTGACCATCGCCATGAAGGTGTTGAGGTCGTCCGGCGCCCCCCACGGAATGCCCATGCAGAGCTGGATCAGGACCGGGTCCTCGATCAGGCCTTCCTCGACGAGCTGCTTGGCGAACCAGAGATGGCCGGTGTCGAAGGCCTCGATCTCGGGCCGGACACCAAGCGCCGTCATCTGGCGCGCCATCTCGCGCAGCATCGACGGCGTGTTGGTCATCACATAGTCGCCGAGCGAGAAGTTCATCGTGCCGCAGTCGAGGGTGCAGATCTCCGGCAGGCACGCGGCAACATGGGCGACGCGCTCGCTGGCGCCGGCCATGTCGGTGCCTTTCTCGTTGACCGGGAAGGGGCTTTCGACATTGCCGAAGACGAGGTCGCCGCCCATGCCGGCGGTGAGGTTCAGGACCACGTCGATGTCGGCGGAGCGGATGCGGTCGGTCACTTCCCTGTAGAGATCGAGGCGCCGGGACGGGGCGCCGGTCTCCGGATCGCGAACGTGGCAATGGACGACCGCCGCGCCCGCCCGGGCGGCCTCGACCGCCGCTTCGGCGATCTGTTTCGGCGTGACCGGAACGTGGCTGGATTTGGAAACGGTGTCTCCGGAACCGGTGACGGCGCAGGTGATGAAAACCTCGCGGTTCATGCTGAGCGGCATGGCTGTCTCCTTTTTGTTGAGACCCATTACGAGCCAGAAAGCGCCGCACTGCTTTTCTCGATCGGAACCATTCTATACAATCTCGGCGAAAGACGGAGGAAGTTCGCCATGGATCGCGCTGGTCAGGGGGCGCAGCATATCGACTTGCTGGTGCTACCGGAGACCAATCTCATCCTCGTCGCCTCCGTCGTCGAGCCGTTGCGCGCCGCCAACCGCATTGCCGGGCGCAGCCTTTACACCTGGACGATGTTCAGCCCGGATGGCCATGCGATCGAAACGAAGAGCGGCATCCCCATTCCGGTTGCAGGACCGTTCCGGCCGCAGCGCGAGACGGCGCCGCTCTTCGTGCTTTCGAGCTACGAGTGGCAGCGCAGCGCAACCTCGCAACTGAAGATGCTGCTCTCGCAGACGGCGCGGCATCGCGAGATGATGGCGGGGATCGAGTCCGGCTCCTGGCTGCTTGCGGAGACCAGTCTTCTCGACAACTTCTCCGCCACGACGCACTGGGAGGATTTCGAGGATTTCGCGGCCGCCTATCCGCAGGTGACCATGGTGCGCGAGCGTTTCGTGATCGATGGCAAGCGGATCACCACCGGCGGTTCGCTGCCGACGCTCGACCTGATGCTGGAACTGATCCGTAGGGCGCATGGCTATTCGCTGGCGCTCGAGGTGTCGCGGCTCTTCATCTACGAGCAGGAGCGCACGCGCGGCGACCTCCTGCAGATGCCGGCGATCGGCAACATGCGCATCCTCGATGCCCGTGTCGGCGCGGCGGTCAGGCTGATGGAGGAGACGGTCGAGGCGCCGCTGACGCTTGCGAGGCTCGCGCGTCGGGTGGGCGTCAGCGCCCGCCATCTGCAGGACCTCTTCAAGGACACGATGGGGGTGGCGCCGCACGAACATTATCTGGCGCTCAGGCTCAACGCGGCGCGTCGCAAGGTGATCGAGACGCGGATGGAGTTCGCCGACATCGCGGCGATCTCCGGCTTCAATTCCTCATCGTCGTTCTCGCGCAGCTACCGCGCCCATTATCGCGAAAGCCCCAGCGAGACACGCCGGCGGCTGAAGCTCAAAAGTTGAGTCAAGAACTTCAGAGATCGATTCAGTCCGCGCCAATTGAGTGAATCGGATCAATCATTTATCGCCGGCTCCTGCCGCCTCGCATTGATCATTCGCGGATGACGAGCAGGTCCTTTGCGGCGAAGCGGAGCGTGACGTTATCGCCGGCAACCGGCGGCGTCATGCCTGGATTGTTGAACATGTCGAAGGAGATGATGTCGCTGCCGACGCGCAGTTTGGTGCGGATCACCGAGCCGAGGAAGCTCGTCGAGACCACCTCGCCGGGAAGGGCCGTGTCGCCGCGTCCGTTTTCGGCGATCGAGCCCGCCTCGGGCCGGAGCGCCAGCGAGATGCTGTCGCCCCCCTTGAAGCCAGCGATCGGCTCCTTCAGCGAAATGCGCTGGCCTCCGATGGTCACGGCGCCCGCTGCCGGGTCCGCCACCTTGCCCTCGATGATGTTGAGCGTCCCGACGAAGGAGGCGACGAAACGCGTCGCCGGCGTGTTGTAGATCTCGAATGGCGTGCCGATCTGGTCGGCGCGGCCGGCATTCATGACGACGATCCGGTCGGAGATCGACAGCGCCTCCTCCTGGTCGTGCGTCACGAAGACGGTGGTGATGCCGAGCTGCTGCTGGATCTGCCGGATCTCCTCGCGCAGCGAGATGCGGATCTTCGCATCGAGCGCGGAGAGGGGCTCATCGAGCAGCAGCACCTGCGGCTTGACCGCAAGCGCGCGCGCAAGCGCCACGCGTTGCTGCTGGCCGCCGGACAGTTGATAGGGGTAACGGTCCGCCAGGTGCTCGAGCTTGATGAGCCCGAGCATCTGCTTCACCCGTTGATCGATTTCCGCCTTGGTTGCGCCCGCGACCTTGAGGCCGAAGGCGACATTGTCGTGGACGTTCATGTTCGGAAAGAGCGCATAGGCCTGGAAGACCATGCCGATGTTGCGCTGGTTCGGCTTCAGCGCGCCCTGGTCCTTGCCGTTGATGAGGATCGATCCGCCCGACGGCGTCTCGAAGCCGGCAATCATGCGCAGGATCGTCGTCTTGCCGCAGCCGGAGGGGCCGAGAAAGGAGACGAACTCGCCCTTGTCGATGCCCATGTCGAAGTTGTGCACGACCTGAACCGGGCCGAAGGACTTCTGGATATTGGTGAGTGTCAGGAATGCCATGTGATCATGCCTTGGCCGGAGCGGATTTCTGGAAACGGGAGACGAGCTGGATCAGGCCCATGCTGAGCCAGGTGATAGCGAATGCGATGACCGCGAGCGCCGAAGGCTCGTAGGCCTTGTTGGCGCCGACGAGCTGCAGATAGGGGCCGAAGGCCGGCCGGTTGAGCAGCGCCGCCATGGTGAATTCGCCCATGACGATCGCAAGCGTGATGAACGCGCCGGACAGCACCCCGCTCATGACGTTCGGGAAGATGCAGCGGAAGAGGATCGTCGGCCATCTGGCGCCGAGGCTTTCGGCCGCCTCCGTCAGCGTCCTGACGTCGATCGCCCGCATGGCGGTATCGACGGCGCGATACATGTAGGGGAGCGACAGCGTCATATAGGAGAACATCAGCAGCGCATTGGTGCCGGAGGTCGAGCCGGTCAGCGGCAGCACCGAGGAGGAATTGTAGAGGCGCAGATAGCCGAAGACGATGACGATCGCCGGGATGACGAGCGGCAGCAGCGTGATGAATTCGACGATCGGCCGCACCTGCGGCAGGCGCAGCCGAACCCAATAGGCCGTCGGCACCACCAGCAGCATGCCGAAGACGATGGTGAGTAGCGCCATCAGCATCGAATAGCCGAAGGTTTCGCGGAACTGGATGTCGGCGAAGACCGATCGATAGGCGTCGAAGGAATAGGCGCCGCGGCGCATGCGCAGCGAGAATTCCAGCGTGCCGAGCAGCGGGATGATGAAATAGCTCGCCCCGATGGCGATGGCGATCCAGGCGCCGATACGTCGTGCTTTCATTTCTGCCACCGTTCGGCGCGCATGCGCAGCCAGATATAGAGAATGTTGGAGATGCCGGTGATGACGATCATGCCGAGCGCCAGCGCATAGCCGAGATTCGGATTGTGCAGAACGTCGCCGCGGATCTGCGCATAGAGCAGGATCGGCACGATGTTGAGCGAGCTTCCCGTCAGCGCATAGGCGGTCGCGATCGCGCCGAAGGCATTGGCGAAGAGCAGCAGCGTCGTGCCGAGCAGGCTCGGCCAGAGGATCGGCAGCGCCACCATGCGCCAATATTGCCAGGTGGAAGCGCCGAGGATCTCGGAGGCCTCGCGCCATTCCTTCTTCATGCCGTCGAGCGCCGGCGTGAGGATCAGGACCATCAGCGGAATCTGGAAATACATGTAGGTGATGGTGAGACCGAGGAAGCTCAGGAGGTTGAAGCCGGTCGCATAGAGATTGAAGCCGAACCACTCGCGCAGGAACACGGTGACGAGACCCGTGCGGCCGAGCGTGGCGAGGAAGGCGAAGGCGAGCGGCACGCCGGCGAAGTTCGAGGCGACGCCGGAGAAGGTGAGGAGGCTCGAGCGGATCCAGTTCGGCACGCCGCCGAGCACGATCGCCCAGGCGAGGAAGAAGCCGATCAGCGCGCCGCCGAGCGACGAGGCGACCGATACGCGGATCGAGATCCAGTAGGCGGAGAGGATCGAGGGCGTGAAGAGATCGGCGATGTTCTTCAAGGTGAACGCGCCGTCCGGCGTCAGAAAGGCGCCGGTCACGAGATAGAGCGTCGGGACGACCAGGAACATCAGCGCGAAAATCATGAAGGGCGCGATGCCGAGCCAATCGATTATGGCCCGTTTGCTGATCAGGGGTGCTGCTGCAGTTGTTGTCGTGGTCATCGAGGCTTCGGCTATCCCGTCTTCAAGGGGAAGCCTCCCCGCCCGGCGAAGGCGGGGAGGCAAAGGAGATTACTGGACGTTGGCGCCGACGACGCTGTCCCACTTGGTGGTGATCGCTTCCTTGCCCTTGGCCTGCTCTTCGAGGGTCGGGAAGACGGCCTTTTCGTAGGAGGCCGCCGGCGGCAGCTTGTCGAGCATTTCCTGCGGAACCTTGCCGTTCTTGACGAGGTCGTTGAAGCGGATCGGGTGGCAATAGCCCTTGAGCCAGCCGAGCTGACCTTCGTCCGAATAGAGATATTCCATCCAGAGCTTGGCGGCGTTCGGATGCGGGGCGAAGGCGGAGATCGCCTGGACATAGACGCCGGCGACGACGCCGGAGGCCGGAACAACGACCTCGACCGGCGGGTTGCCGTTCAGGCTGTCGCGCCAGGAGAGGCCGTTATAGTCCCAGGCGATGATGATCGGCGTCGAGCCCTGGGCGAGCGAGGCGGACTTGCCGATGACGGGGACGAAATTGCCGGCCTTGTTGACTTCGGCGAAGAAGGCGAGGCCGGCTTCACCCGCCTTGGCGGCGTCCGTTTCACCGGCGGCGAGACCGGCGGCATAGACGGCCTGCACGGCCTGGTTCGAGGCGCGCGGATCGCCGGCGAGCGCGACCGCGTTCGCATAGTCCGGCTTCTTGAGGTCGGCCCAGTCCTTCGGCACTTCCTTGACGATATCGGTGTTCACGACGAAGGAGAGAACGCCGTAATAGTCGCCGTACCAGTAGCCGTCGGCGTCCTTGGCGCTGTCCGGGATCGTGTCCCAGGTCGAGACCTTGTAGGGCTGGATCAGGCCTTCGGCCTTGGCCGAGGGACCGAAGGAGAGGCCGACGTCGATGACGTCGGGGGCTTGCGGGCCGGTGTTGCCCTTGTTGGCCTTGATGGCTTCGATCTCGTCGCCGGAGCCGGCGTCGGGGTTCAGTTCGTTGACTTCGATGCCGTACTTGGCCTTGAAGCCGGCAATGATGTCGCCGTAGCCGCACCAGCTATGCGGAAGGGCGATCGTGGTCAGCGTGCCTTCCTTCTTGGCGGCGGCGATCAGCTCTTCGCTCGGCTCGGCCGCGGCGATGGCCGTCGTTGCGAGCAGCATGGCGGTCGAGAGCGAGAGCAGGCGTTGAGTCTTTGAAATCACTGGTGTTCTCCTTATGGGTTTTCAGCCAATTTCGGCGATGCTGTTAAAGAGGTGCGATGAAACTTATGTGACAGGCTCTGTCCCGTCCGCGCCGAGGTGCCGGCTTCGGAATGACCCGCTGTCGAGCCCCTGCGTGACGGCGTCTTTTGCACCTCCCTTGATGTCTTCCGTTTCGGGAACGTCATGCTTCGGCCGGATCCTCCTAGACCGGCTTGCGAAAGATGCGCGTTGAATCGAACAGCCCTTCCAGCGTCTTCATGCGATCGCGGGTCGCGTCCCAGTTCGTGCTCTGCACGGCCTCGATCAGGGCCTCGACGAGGAAGAGGAGCATGACAGAACTGTCCCAGGCCGAGGGCACCTCGATCTGGGCGCGGAAGACCTTGGACGAGGATTTGGCGACGGGCGAACCCCATTGGTCGGTGAAGAGGACGATCTCGACGCCGCGGCTGCGAGCGAAACGGGCGAGCGTTTCCATCTCCTGCTCGTAGCGGCGGATGTCGAACAGGATCAGGACGTCGTCCTGTTTCATGTCGAGCACGTAATGCGGCCAGGAGCTCGGATTGACGGCGATCTGGGTGACGCCGGTGCGGATGACCTGGAGATGGGTGAAGAGATAGTCGGCAAGCGAGCGGGTGATGCGCCCGCCGACGAGATAGACGTGGCGCTTGCGATCGGCGACCAGGGCTGCGGCGGCGTCGAATTCGGCGGGGTCGATCTGCGACAGCGTCTCGCGCATGTTGCCCATGATCGCGTCGGCGAAGCGGTTGAGCGTGTGCGTGCCCGGGGCGCTCGCCGCCCAGCGGTCATGCTTGGCGATCGGATTGGAGATCGTCGCCTCGAGTTCCTGATGCAACCTTGCCTGGAAGTCCGGAAATCCGCGGAAGCCGAGCTTCTGAACCATGCGGGCGACCGTCGGCGTCGATACGCCGGCGTTCTCGGCGACCGTCGTGATCGAGCCGAGACCGGACACGGGATAGTTGTCGAGAAGTGTCTCCGCCAATCGTTTCTCGGCGCGCGTCAGCGCCGGGAAATGTGCGTTGATCACATCCGACACCGTCATGGATGTCGCATTACCGTTCAATGTTCTGCCCCTCGGCCGGTCTTCGCCGGCTTGTGAGAAATTAAACATCGCCGTCACAATCGAAGTCAATCGCAATTTTGAAGAGATCGTTTCAAATTCTCATTGACATGCCTTGATTCGTGAAGAATTCTCTTCACAAAATCGTCAGGCGAGGCAGTGGGGAACCGGTTTTGACGGGGCTTTTGACGCAGGCAGAGGGCGGCCCGGTCGCCATCGAGAACGCAAACGCGAAGGGAGAACTCCTCTTCGTCTGCGAGCACGCGTCCAGCCGTCTGCCCGAGCGCCTGGGAACGCTCGGCCTCTCGAAGGAGGCGCTCGAGAGCCACATCGCCTGGGATCCGGGGGCGTTGGCGGTCGCGAGGCTGCTCGCCGAACGGTTCGACGCGACGCTCGTTCATCAACGCTTTTCGCGGCTCGTCTACGACTGCAACAGGCCGCCCGAGTCCGATGCCGCGACGCCGGTCGTCAGCGAAGTCTACGAGGTGCCGGGCAACGGGACGATGTCGGCGGCGGAGCGGCAGGCGAGGGTGGAGGAGATCTACGAGCCGTTTCACGATGCGGTTTCGCGGCTCGTCGGCGACCGCAAGGCCGCTGGCGGGCGGCCCGTTCTCGTCACCATGCACAGCTTCACGCCGGTCTATTTCGGCGAGCCCCGCTCCGTCGAAATCGGCATCCTGCACGACGCCGACAGCCGGCTGGCCGACCGCATGCTCGCGGCCGCTGCCGACGGAGACGTGGGTTACGACATCCGCCGCAACGAGCCCTACGGGCCGGCCGACGGCGTCACGCACAGCCTGATCGAATACGGCATCCGCTTTCGGGTGCCGAACGTCATGATCGAGATCCGCAACGATCTCATCCGCAACGAGATCGGCCAGAGGGTCATGGCCGATTATCTGGCAGGACTGCTCGCCAAAGGCGTAGCCGCCCTTCCGGCACAATAAAGACCCTGGGGAGCGGCAAAGCCGCGGTGAATGCATCGCCCACCGGCAAAGACGGGGACAGAGGGCGGTGCTGATCAAGAGCCGGCGCTGACATTCGAGACGAAGGCGGAAAGCCCACGTTTGTATGCGCCCACACAAGCTTGAACAGGAGAGAAGGGCATGGAGAGCCAACCAGCAGGTGTGAAATACAAGAAGGCGGATACTACCTATTTCGAGCAGCGCGGCCTCAGGCGATATGCAGGCGTCTGGTCGCTCTGGGCGCTCGGCGTCGGCGCCGTCATTTCCGGTCATTTTTCGGGATGGAACCTCGGGCTCGCGAGCGGTGGCTGGGGCGGAATGGCAATCGCCACGGTGCTGATCGCGATCATGTATCTCGGTCTGACGTTCTCGATCGCCGAGATGGGCGCCGCCCTGCCGCATACCGGCGCGGCCTATTCCTTTGCCCGTACGTCGATGGGCCCGTGGGGCGGCTTCGTCACCGGCCTTTGTGAAAACGTCGAATACGTGCTGACGCCGGCGGTCATCGTCTTCTTCATCGGTTCCTATCTCGGGAGCATCTTCGGCACGTCCGCTTCCTTCCAGCCGGTCTGGTGGATCGTCGGCTATATCGTCTTCGTCGGTCTCAACATCATCGGCGTCGAGCTATCCTTCAAGGTGACGGTGATCGTCTGCCTGATGGCACTGGCGGTGCTCGGCGTCTTCTGGGTCTCGGCGATCCCGAACATCGACTTCATGACCTGGGCGATGAATATCGGCCCGGACGGTGCGGCGATCGAAGGCGGCAACGGGCCGTTCCTTCCGATGGGTCTCGGCGGTGCGCTCGCGTGCCTTCCCTTCGCGGTCTGGCTGTTCCTCGCGATCGAACAGCTGCCTCTTGCGGCGGAAGAGTCGATTGCGCCCCAGAGGGACATGCCGAAGGGCATCATCCTGGGGATGCTGACCCTCATCTTCTCCGCCACCATGATCCTGTTCCTCAACCCTTCCGTGGTTGGCGTCGGCGCAGCCGCGCTCGGCAAGTCGGGCGAACCGCTGCTCGACGGCTTCCGGGCGATCTACGGCGACACCGCGGCCAAGCTTCTGGCCTTCGTCGCGATCATCGGGCTGATTGCCTCCTTCCACACCATCATCTTCGCGCAGGGACGACAGATCTATTCGCTGTCGCGGGCAGGTTACTTTCCGACCTTCCTGTCGGTGACGCACCACAAGGGCAAGACGCCGCATTTCGCCATGATCTTCGGGGCATGCGTCGGTCTCGCCATCATGCTGTTCCTGTTCTTCACCCTCGAGGCGGACAAGTCCGCGGTCGCGATCGGCGGCACGCTGCTGAACATGGCGGTCTTCGGCGCCATGTGCTCCTATGTGGCTCAAGCGATTTCGTTCATAATATTGAGGAAGGGCCATTCTTATATCGAACGGCCTTATGTGAGCCCGTTCGGCATACCGGGGGCAGTCGCGACGATCGTCATCGCGCTCGTCACGGTCTACTTCCAACTGCTCGACCCGGCATACCGTGCTGGCGTGTACGGGGTGGCCGCATGGTTTGCGATCGGCATCGCCTATTTCGCGCTCGTCGGCCGGCACCGGCTCATCCTTTCGCCGGAGGAGGAGTTCGCGCTCGAGCACCAGGAAAAGGCGGCGACGGCCGTTACGGTCTGACCATTTCGAAAGCGCGACCCGGCCATGGCCGGGTCGCGTCTGCTCAGGAAAATGAAAACGGGATTGGACGGCACAGATGAGTGCGACTTATACGTTTGACGAGCTGAAGAAGGACGTGGCCGAGGGCCGCATCGACACGGTGCTCGCCTGCCAGGTGGACATGCAGGGCCGCCTGATGGGCAAGCGGTTTCACGCGGAGTACTTCGTCGAGAGCGCCTGGAAGGAGACGCATAGCTGCAACTACCTGCTGGCGACCGACCTCGAGATGGAGACCGTCCAGGGCTACAAGGCCACGAGTTGGGAGAAGGGGTACGGCGACTATACGATGAAGCCGGATCTCTCGACGCTCCGGCGCATTCCCTGGCTCGAAGGCACCGCGCTGGTCCTCTGCGACGTCCTCGACCACCATACCCACGAAGAGGTGCCGCATTCGCCGCGGGCGATCCTGAAGAAGCAGGTGGCGAGGCTGGAAGCCATGGGCCTCAAGGCCTTCATGGCGAGCGAGCTCGAATTCTTCCTGTTCGACCAGTCCTATGACGATGCGCGGCTCTCCGGATATCGCGACCTGCAGCTCGCCAGCGGCTACAACGAGGATTACCACATCTTCCAGACGACCAAGGAAGAGGACGTGATGCGGGCGATCCGCAACGGCCTCCAGGGTGCCGGCATCCCGGTCGAGAACTCCAAGGGCGAGGCTTCCGCCGGCCAGGAGGAGATCAACGTGCGCTATGCCGACGCGCTGACGATGGCCGACCGCCATGCAATCATCAAGAACGGCTGCAAGGAGATCGCCTGGCAGCGCGGCAAGGCGATCACTTTCCTGGCCAAGTGGAACTATTCGGCCGCCGGCTCCTCGTCTCACATCCACCAGTCGCTCTGGAGCGCCGACGGCGAGACGCCGCTGTTCTTCGACAAGGCGGCGCAATACGGCATGTCGGAGCTGATGCGCCATTATGTGGCGGGGCTGCTTGCCCATGCGAGCGAGATCACCTATTTCCTGGCGCCCTATATCAACTCCTACAAGCGCTTCATGGCAGGCACCTTCGCGCCGACCAAGGCGATCTGGAGCAAGGACAACCGGACGGCCGGTTATCGCCTCTGCGGCGAGGACACCAAGGCGATCCGTATCGAATGCCGCGTCGGCGGCTCCGATCTCAATCCCTATCTCGCCTTTGCCGCTCTGCTCGCCGCCGGCATCTCCGGCATCGAGAACAAGATGGAACTGGAAGCGCCGTTCGTCGGCGACGCCTATCACGGCACGGACGTGCGCGAGATTCCGCACACGCTCCGGGATGCGACAGAGGCGCTTTCCGGCTCGACGATGCTGCGTGCGGCCTTCGGCGAGGAGGTCGTCGACCACTATGTCCATGCCGCGCGGTGGGAGCAGACGGAATATGACCGGCGGGTGACCGATTGGGAGGTCGCGCGCGGTTTCGAAAGGGCGTAGGAGCTTGCGGGTTTTACCCCTCCCCAACCCCTCCCCACAAGGGGGAGGGGCCTAGCCTGCGGCACCGACTTCGCTCGCCTGACCCGCCACCACTTGTGGAGGCGTTGCGTGGCGCGAGGCGGTGCCGCAGGGTAAGTCCCTCCCCCTTGTGGGGAGGGGTTGGGAGGGGAAACCCCCGACCCGCATTTCAATTTGAAAGCAGAAGCAGGAAGACGATCATGACGATGATCCAGTGCATTTCGCCCGTCGACGGCTCGGTTTACGCCGAACGTCCGGCCATGCCGCTCGAGCGCGCCAAGGACGCCGTGGCACGCGCGCGTCTCGCGCAGAAGGGCTGGGCGAAGCGCCCGCTCGATGAGCGCGTCAAGCTGGTGCTTGCCGGCGTCGCGCGGCTCAACGAGATGGTGGACGAGGTGGTGCCGGAGCTTGCCTGGCAGATGGGCCGGCCGGTGCGCTATGGCGGCGAGTTCAAGGGCTTCAACGAGCGCTCCAACTACGTCGCTTCGATCGCGGCCGACGCGCTGAAGCCGATCGTCGTCGAGGAGAGCGACCGCTTCGAGCGGCGCATCGAGCGCGAGCCGCATGGCGTCGTCTTCGTCATCGCGCCGTGGAACTATCCCTATATGACCGCCATCAACACGGTCGCCCCGGCGCTGATGGCCGGCAATACGGTGATCCTCAAGCATGCGAGCCAGACGATCCTCGTCGGCGAGCGCATGGTGCGCGCCTTCGTCGAAGCGGGCGTGCCCGCGGACGTGTTCCAGAACCTCTTCCTCGATCATGAGACGACGGCGGCGCTGATTGCCGCCAAGAGCTTCGACTTCATCAATTTCACCGGCTCGGTCGAAGGCGGGCGCTCGATCGAGCGCGCCGCGGCAGGCACCTTCACCGGCCTCGGCCTCGAACTCGGCGGCAAGGATCCGGGCTACGTGATGGAGGACGCGGACCTTGAGGCTGCCGTCGATACGCTGATGGACGGCGCGACCTATAATTCCGGCCAATGCTGCTGCGGCATCGAGCGCATCTACGTGCATGAATCGCTCTACGACGCCTTTGTCGAGAAGTCCGTTGCCTGGGTCTCCAACTACAGGCTCGGCGACCCGCTCGATCCGGAGACGACGCTCGGTCCGATGGCCAACAGGCGTTTCGCCGAAACCGTGCGCCGTCAGGTCGCCGGCGCGGTGGCCAAGGGCGCCAGGGCGCTGGTCGACCCGAAGCTTTTCCCGCAGGACGACGGCGGCGCCTACCTCGCGCCGCAGATCCTCGTCGATGTCGATCACTCGATGGAGTTCATGCGCGAGGAGACCTTCGGCCCGGCCGTCGGCATCATGAAGGTCAGGAACGACGCCGAGGCGATCGAACTGATGAACGACAGCCAGTACGGCCTCACCGCCTCGCTCTGGACGAAGGACGCCGAGCGCGCCGGCCGCATCGGCCGCGAGCTTGAAACCGGCACCGTCTTCATGAACCGCGCCGACTATCTCGACCCGGCGCTCTGCTGGACGGGCGTCAAGGAGACCGGCCGCGGCGGCTCGCTCTCGATCCTCGGCTTCCATAATCTCACCCGCCCGAAATCCTATCACCTGAAGAAAGTGACCGCATGACCATCACCGCCAATTGGAGCTATCCGACCGCCGTCAAGTTCGGCGCCGGCCGGATCAAGGAGCTCGCCGACCATTGCAAGGCGCTCGGCATGAAGAAGCCGCTGCTCGTCACCGACCGGGGGCTCGCCCCGATGGCGATCACCCAGAATGCGCTCGACATCCTGGAAGCCGGCGGCCTCGGCCGCGCGATCTTCGCGGACGTCGATCCGAACCCGAACGACAGGAACCTGGAAGCCGGGGTCAAGGCGTTCAAGGACGGCGGCCATGACGGCGTCGTCGCCTTCGGCGGCGGCTCCGGCCTCGATCTCGGCAAGTGCGTCGCCTTCATGGTCGGCCAGACCCGGCCGGTCTGGGACTTCGAGGATATCGGCGACTGGTGGACGCGGGCGAGCGTCGGGGGCATCGCGCCGATCGTCGCCGTCCCGACGACGGCAGGGACCGGCTCCGAAGTCGGCCGCGCCAGCGTCATCACCAATTCGGCAAGCCACGTGAAGAAGGTGATCTTCCATCCGAAATTCCTGCCGGGCGTCACCATCTGCGACCCGGAGCTGACGGTCGGGATGCCGAAAGTGATTACCGCCGGCACGGGGATGGACGCCTTCGCGCATTGCCTCGAAGCCTATTCCTCGCCGTTCTACCACCCGATGTCGGCCGGCATCGCGCTCGAAGGCATGCGGCTCGTCAAGGAATACCTGCCGTGCGCCTACAAGGACGGTGCTGACATCGAGGCGCGGGCCAATATGATGAGTGCCGCGGCGATGGGCGCAGTCGCGTTCCAGAAGGGTCTCGGCGCGATCCACTCGCTCTCGCATCCGGTCGGGGCGATCTACAACACCCATCACGGCATGACCAATGCGGTCGTGATGCCGCCGGTGCTGCGCTTCAATCGCCCGGCGATCGAGGAGAAGATCGCGCGCGCGGCCGCCTATCTCGGGATCGCCGGCGGCTTCGACGGCTTCTACGATTACGTTCTGCAACTGCGCGAGGCGCTCGGCGTTCCGGACAAGCTCGCCGCACTCGGTGTCGGCACCGACCGCATCGACGAGATGGCGGAGATGGCGATCGTCGATCCGACGGCCGGAGGCAACCCGGTCGAGCTGACGCTCGATGCGGCGAAGAAGCTCTTTGCCGAGTGCATCTGACGGGAGCTCGCGTTAATTTTTTCGGAGCCCGGAAACCCTGGTTTTCCGGGCTTTTTCATTGCGCTTCACCGGCAATAAGATGTTTTTATTAATATTTGGGGGCCGAAAGTTTCCATTTTGTTAACCATGTTCTGAAAGGTTCTATTAAGAAACCGGCGCGCCCGTCCTGCCTGGGACCGGCCTGCAAAAAGAACATGCAAAAACGAGGTGGAAGATGGCGGTCATCACATTCGCCAATGCGAAGGGCGGTGCGGGCAAGACGACCGCGGCGCTGATTCTTTCGACGGAGCTGGCGAGACAGGGCAACCGCGTCGTGGTGCTCGACGCCGATCCGCAGCGCTGGATCACCAGCTGGTCCGAAGTGTCCGGGCACATCGCCAACCTGGAAGTGATCTCGCATGTCACCCCGGCCTCGCTGCCCTGTCACATTCGCGAGCTCAAGGGCGAGGTCGATTTCATCGTCATCGATCTCGCCGGCGCCAGGGACGCGATCGTCGCGCTGGCGCTCGGGCTTTCCGATCAGGTGCTGATCCCCGTTCAAGGCTGCGCGATGGATGCGCGCGGTGCGGTGCAGATCCTCGAACTCATCCGCCAGATCGAGGAAAGGGCGAGGGTCCGCATCAATCACTCGGTCGTGTTGACGCGCGTCAATTCTTTGGTGACGACGCGGGCGCTGCAGACGATCAAGGCGCTGCTTGCCTCGCGCGGCGTCTCGGTCCTCGATACGCCGATCGTCGAGCGCGTCGCCTATCGGGAGATCTTCGAATGCGGCGGCACCCTGCAGACGATGGACCCGAACCGGGTCAGCAATCTCGATAAGGCACGCGAAAACGCCTTCGCGCTTGCAAGCGAGGTGCAGAACCTGCTCCCGATGTCGGCGCGCCGCGCCCTGATGTCCCGCTTGCGCTCGGCCTTGCCGCGGGCGGCGTGAGACGCTTCCGTCCCGGTGACAGGCGCGGGCATGGAGGGAGCGGAGACGCGTGCTTCAGAACCGCCGGTCGATGAAGTGCTTGGCCTGGGCGCCGACGTGATAGAAGGCGGACTTCAGGTTCCGCCAGGGATCCGCCGTGATCGGCGATTCGGCGAGCGGGATTGCTGAGCTGTCGCCGGTGACATAGCGGGCGAGCGCGCGGCCGAAGACGGTGCCCGGCGCGATGCCGCGGCCGTTGTAGCCGCTGACCGTTACGACATTGGGGGCGAGCACGTGCATCGCCGGCAGGTTGTTGGTGGTCATGCCGATGCGGCCGTCCCACCAGTATTCGAAGCGGAAGTCGCCGATATAGGGGAATAGTCTGCGCACTGAACGGGCGGCGAAGGCCCGATGTGTGCTGGCGGCGAGCGCGTCGAGGCGGCCGATCGAGCCGAAGATCAGCCGGTTCTGCCGGTCCATGCGGAAAGAGGTCATGACGAGGCCCGTGTCCCAGGCGCCCTGGCGTTGCGGCAATATCCGCGCGGCGACCTTTTCCGGGAGGGGATTGGTCGCCATCTGAAAAAAGGGCAGGATCGTCAGTTCCTGCCGGTACTCCTTCCAGGGCACGTCGGCAACGACGCCGCCATAGGCATTGGTCGCAAGGATGACGTGGCGCGCCGTAACCGTACCTTGCCCGGCCTTCAGCTTCCAGAGATCGCCTTTGCGCTCGGCCGCAAGAAGCGGCGTATCCGTGAAAATCTCGGCGCCGGCCGCAAGTGCCGCTCGGGCCAGTCCGTGCGCATAGGCGAGCGGCTGGATGGTCCCCGCCCGCCTGTCGAGCAGCGCGCCGGTAAAGCCCGCTGCTCCGGAGAGCGCCTGCGCCTTCTCGGCCGAAAGCACCTCGACCGGCGCGCCGCGCTTCTGCCATTGCGCCTCGCGCTCCTCGATCTCCTTCAGCCCCTCGTCGCCGACCGCCATGTGCAGGGTGCCGTTGCGCACCGCTTCGCATTCGATGCCGTGCTTGGCGACGAGCTCGTAGACGAAGGAGGGACCTTCGCCCAGTTCGTCGAGCAGCCGGTTTCCGGCCGCGGCTCCAAGCGTTGCGATCAGGTCGTGGGGCTTTACCCACATGCCGGCATTGACGAGGCCGACATTGCGGCCCGAACCGCCGAAGCCGATCATCCGCGCTTCGATCACCGTCGCCTTGACGCCCATTTCGGCCAGATGAAGCGCGGCGGAGAGACCGGTGAAGCCGCCTCCGACGATCGCCACCTCGGTCGTCACCGCGCCGGTGAGCGGCGCCGTTTTCGGGGCGGCCGGTGCCGTCGCATGCCAGAGATTGGGGAGAGGGCGCTCCGTCGCCATCGCGGACATTCCTTTGCGGTGATTGAGGGTACTGAACCTCGTGATAAGGCCAATGCGGCAAAGTTTTTCATGACAATGTTTCATGATGTCATGAGGGCCGCAACGTTGCGCTTTCCGCTACGGTGACAGCTGGTTAGCGGCCGCAGTCAGGGCCGCACTAGCATGAGATCACGCTTCGGTCGACGGACGAACCGGCGCTGCAGGAGCGAGGAGCGCGGTGGCCTTAATCGACGAACTCGACGGTTACGCCGGGGCTCACCATCTTGCCGAGTTCCGTCGCATCCCAATTGGTCAGACGGATGCAGCCATGGCTCTGGGTCTTGCCGATCTTCGACGGCTCCGGCGTCCCGTGGATTCCATAGGTCGGCCGCGAAAGCGCGATCCAGACGGTGCCCACCGGGCCGTTCGGGCCGGGCTGCAGTTGCAGGATCTTGTCGTTCGCGCCCTGTTGGAAATTGATCTTCGGATTGTAGGTGTAGCCCGGGTCGAAGGCGATCCGCTCGACGCTCACCGTGCCGGACGGCGAAGGCGTGTCGGCCGAGCCGATGCTGGCCGGATAGGCGGCGATGAGGTTTCCGGCGTCGTCATAGGCGAGCACCTGCTTGCGCCCCTTGTCGGCGATGATCCGCGCCACCTTGCCCGTCTTGTTCGCGCCGGGATTGATGACCTTGATCGTCGTGCCGGGGATGGTGAAATCGACGCCGGGATTGAGTTCGCGCAGGTAGTTCTCGTCCATATGGAACTTTTCGCCGAGCATTTCGGTGGTCGACGTGAAGGACAGATGCGGGAGCATCGCCTTGTGCGCATAATCCTCGGGGATCGAGGCGACGTAGGGGCCGGCCGCATCGGCGGCGGTGATCGTATAGTTCGTGATCGGCAGGCCGCCGTTGAAGCGCAGGCGTTCGAGGATATCCTCGGTGTTGTTGGGGTCGAGCGTCTCGCCGGTCGCCTGCTGCCAGGCTTCGATCGCCTTGGTGACGTTCGAGCCCATCCTGCCGTCGATGACGCCGGGGGAGAAGCCTTCGCGGTCGAGGAAGACCTGCAGCGCCGTGATCTCCGCGCTCGATTTGCCCTTCACCGCGGCCGCCGGCGGCATCGGCTGCTTGAGCGGATTTTCATATTGCGGGTCGTAGGCCGCCTCCTCGGAGAGCGACGGAAGACTGTTCGGAAGCTCTTCACGCTCCACCGGAGCCGGCTGCACATCGCGGTAGTCGGGGACGGTGCCGGTAAATTCGCCCGGCTCGGAATAGCCGTAGCCGCGGTCGCGCTCCGAATAGCCCCCGGCGTCATACTGCCGGCGACGGACGGCACCGTAGCCATCATTCGGCACCACGGTCGCGACGATATTGCCCCAGGGGTCGACCAATACGGTGCGACCACGCCGGTCACGCATGACCTGGACCTCGTCGCGGCCCGGCATATAGTCGAGGATATCGCCTTCCGGGGTGACCAGCATCACATCGCGGTCGCTCCAATAGTCGCCATAGCCTTCCTGTGCATGGGCCGGGGCGAACTCACCGGCGAGAAGCCCAAGTGCGGCAACAAGCGAAAGGCCAAAGCGAGGCGCTGACGTCACGATAGAACCCGTCTTTCTGGTGGTTTTCCTGGCGCGGTACATGCCGATTCCGACGTTAATGTGAAAAAAATGAATTCATCATGAACATTCCCTTAAATCCTAGTTAAGCGACCCCTTCGAGCGTTGCAACGGGACACGGCGCCCGAAACGCGGCATCCGCCGCTCGACCTTGTTGAATCCATAACGTTTTTTCGTCGGGATGGTTCGCCCGCAACACACACGGCGGGGCCCGCTTGCGCTATTATGCCCTGATCCGCCTGATTCTGGGGGCCAGGAATGCAGACCGTGCTCAGCGCCGGCGAGGGCAGCGAGAGACATATCCTCTTCGACCGTTCGTCGGCGCTCGATATCGCCGCCTTCGTTGTCGCCGGCATCGACCTGTCGCCCGGCACCGCAATTCCCTCCGATGGTGATCCGCGCATCGACCGCGCGCTCGCCGGCTTCCTCTTCACCTGCGGTCCCGACCACATCCGTCACCCGGAGCCTGTGGAAGGCGGCGGCGGCAGGCATTATCCCTTGCACGGCTCCCTCGCGGGGACGCCCGTCACCCGGACGACGATGTCGGCCGGCGGCGACCGCTGCAGCGGCGCGATCGAGGTCGATCTCGCCTGCGGCGGCCGTGCCGCCGTCGAGCGCCTCTGGCAGATCGATGAGCCGACGGGCAGCGTGACACTTTCCGATCGCGTCATCAATATCGGCGCAGCGGCTTTCGCTCCGATGATGATGTATCACATGAACATTGCCGGGCGGCTCCTCGGCGACGACACGCGGATCGAAAGCCCGTCGGTCGAGGGCGGGTCGCTCGCCTGGCGCTTCGGGGAAGGGGAAAGCGCGCATTTCTGCCGCAAGGCCGTCGCCGGCGACGGCCGATGGGCGGAGGTGGCGCTGGCGGCGCTGCCGGGGCTGCAAGACCGCACGCTCAGCGTGCGTTTCCGGACCGACACGCTGCCCTTCCTGCAGATGTGGCGCTGCCAGCGCGGCGGGGCGAATGTAATCAGCATCGAGCCGGCATCACACCGCCTGGCAAAGCGGCCGGATCTCGCCGCGCACGGGGAACTCGACCGGCTCGAGCCCGGGCAATCGCGCAGCTACGCGCTTGCCTTCGCGGTCGCCTGAAAACGCCTTCTCGATTGACGCCGCGCGGCGGCGGGCCTACATCAGGGCAACGCATTTCTTGAGGAGCGCCGACATGGACATTCGCCCGATCAACGATGAGTATTCGGTCTCCGGCCAGATCACCGTTGAGGACCTCGACGAGATCAAGGCGCTCGGATTCAAGTCCATCGTCTGCCACCGCCCGGATTTCGAGGCGGCGGACCAGCCGACCTTCGATGCGATTGCCGCGCGGGCCCAGGAACTGGGGTTGGAGATCGCCCATATTCCCGTCGGCCCGATGGGCGTGACGGCCGATGCGGTCACCCGCATGGTCGATGCGCTCGACGAGTTCCCGCGCCCGATGCTCGGCTATTGCCGTTCCGGCGCACGTTCGACGGCCGTCTACCAGCAGACTCTGCACATTCGCGGTTGAGGCAACGCCCGCCGGCCGCGGGTGCAGGCAACCTTTTCGACTTCAGCCGTTGCGGATTTCGGTGAGCGTGCGCGTCGGCGTGATCGCTTCCGGATCGAGCTTGACCTCGATGATCGTCGGCTTGCCGCTGGCGCGCGCCCTCAGGAAGGCTTCGGCGAACTCCTCCGTCCGTGCCACCGTCTCGCCGTGACCGCCATAGGCGCGGGCGAGTGCTGCGAAATCCGGGTTCGTCAGATCCGTTGCGCTGACGCGGCCGGGATACTCGCGCTCCTGATGCATGCGGATCGTGCCGTAGATGTTGTTGTTGATGACGAGGACGATGATCGGCAGCTCGTAACGAACCGCCGTCGCGAATTCCTGGCCGTGCATCAGGAAGCAGCCGTCGCCGGCAAAGCAGATGACCTCGCGATCGGGATGAAGATGCTTGGCCGCGACCGCCGCCGGCAGTCCGTAGCCCATGGAGCCCGAGGCGGGTGCGGCCTGCGTACCGTAACGGCGGAAGCGATGGAACCGATGCAGCCAGGTGGCGTAGTTGCCGGCGCCATTTGTGAAGATGGTGTCGGGCGCGGTGTTCGCCTCCAGCCAGTTCATGATCGGCCCCATCTGCACGTCGCCCGGTCCTCTTTCGGGCGGCGTCGACCACTGGCGGTAGGCGGCGTGCATGGCGGCAGTGCGCGCGGACCAGGCCGGTTCGCCGGCGGGCGCAATGCCAGCGAGCGCGGCGACGAAATCGCGCGGGCTTGCGGCGATCGCGAGATCCGGGCGATAGACGCGGCCGAGTTCGGTCGGGTCCGGATGGATGTGGACCAGCGTCTGACGGGGGTAGGGCACGTCGATGAGCGTGTAGCCGGACGAGGGCATTTCCGAGAAGCGGCCGCCGACGAGGAGAACGAGATCGGCATCCCTGATTTCGCTCGCCAGCGCCGGATTGATGCCGATCCCGACATCGCCGGCATAATTCGGATTGAGGTGGTCGAAGAGCATCTGCCGGCGGAAGGAGCAGCCGACGGGAAGGTGCCAGCGTTCGGCGAAGGCTTGGAACCCGGCGACGGACTCGGGCGACCAGCGTGTGCCGCCGAGAACGGCGATCGGCCGCCGTGCGGCGGCGAGGAGCTCCGCCAGCCGGGCGATCTGGGCTGGGCCCGGATGGCTTTCGACCGGCTGGTAGGCGCGTGCCGCCGGGGGCTCGGCGCGCTCGGTGAGCATGTCCTCCGGCAAGGTCAGCACCACGGGACCTGGGCGGCCGGAAGTCGCCACGGCAAAGGCGCGGGTCACGAATTCGGGAATGCGCGCGGCATCGTCGATTTCCCCCACCCATTTCGCCACCTCGGTGAAGGCGCGGCGATACTCGATCTCCTGGAAGGCCTCGCGCTCGCGGGCGTCGCGTTGCACCTGACCGATGAACAGGATCATCGGCACCGAATCCTGCCGCGCCACATGCAGCCCGGCCGAGGCATTGGTGGCGCCGGGGCCGCGGGTGACCATGCAGATGCCAGGCGCGCCGCTGAGCCGCCCCCAGGCATCGGCCATCATCGCCGCGCCACCCTCCTGCCGGCAGACGACGACGTCGATGTCGGTGTCGTGGAGCGCGTCCAGCACGGCGAGATAGCTTTCGCCCGGGACGCACGAGACGCGCTTGACGCCGTTCGCGACGAAAGCCTCCACCACCAGTTGCCCACCCGTCTTCATCCTGCACCTCCCATGCTGGTTTTCATCCCGCCGACGTCAGATCGCGGTCCGACGCCTGCCGCCCACGGCCTGCAGGCACCAGGCGGCAAAGTCCTCCGTCGCCTGCTCGCGGCCGATCTCGTTGAGTGTCTCGTGGCGCATGCCTTCATAAATGGTGACGGTGACGTCGGTCATGCCGCGTGCCTTCATCCGGCCGGCGAGCCAGCGAACCGCGGCGCCGTTGACGGTGGAAGGATCGGCGCTGCCGCCGACGAGGTGCACCGGCAGGTCCGCGGGCAATAGCGCCAGCCGATCGCGCCGGGCCCCGGCAGAGGCAAAGGCGAAGACGTCGATCCACAGCGACACGGTCGCGTCGAAGCCGCAAAGGGGGTCGCAGACATATTTGGCGACCTCGCGCTCATCGCGCGACAGCCAGTCGAACGCGGTCTTCGGGTCCGAAACGCTCCTGCTCCAGGCGCCGAAGGTCAGCTTCGTCAAGAGAGGGCTCGGCACGTCGGAGCCCTTCAGCATCCTCTCGATCGCCAGCAGCAACTGGCCGGCGCGGCCGGCAAGTCCCGGTCTGAAATTGGCGTTCCAGACGGCGAGCGCATCGCAAAGTCCGGGATCCGACTCGGCGGCGTTGAGGGCGATCAGCCCGCCCATCGAGTGGCCGAAGAGGATGACCGGCAGGCCTGGATGATCGGCGGCGGCGAGATCGCGGACTGCCCTAAGGTCCACGAGCACCTTCCGGGCGCCGTCACGCGGCGCGAACATGGCGGAGGGTGCGTCCGGCGCACGGGTCGCCCCGTGGCCGCGATGGTCATGGGCATAGACATGGAACCCTTGGGCGGCCATGGCCTCCGCGAAGCGGCGATAGCGCCCGGAATGCTCGGCGAGTCCGTGACTGACGACCAGGATGCCCCGGGGCTCGGCAGAGGCGGTGACGTGACGCCAGCCGAGCTTCGCGCCGGTCGGGCTCTGATGCGTCCTCACCTGCCCGAACATGCCATGCACTCTCCCATCTCGCCGCCGAAAGGCGCGGCATTTTCCCTGCAGATGCCGTGGCAGATATCAAATCGATTTGGCCCGCAAAGGCAATCGCCGCTTGTTGCTCGTTGCGCATGAGATCACAACGAATCCGACAGTCCTCCTGAATTCGGGAGCAACATTGCATTTGGGGGTTGTATTTCTCCCGCATTTGTCGATATTTGTTCTCGTTTTGTTTTCATGGCGGAGGCGATCATGACAGTGCGGGCAAGGGCAATGGTGAATTTGGTGAGGATTGCGGCAGTGGCCGCTGGGCTGGGACTGGCGTCCTTCGCCGCGGCTGAGGAGCCTTCGGCAGACGACGGCGCGGAGGCGCGCGGCGCCGGGAAGACCGAATATGTGCTCGCCGTGAGCTGGCAGCCGGGTTTCTGCGAGACGCGGCCGACGCGCAAGGAATGCGTCGACCAGACCACGGACCGGTTCGACGCGACGCATTTCTCGCTTCACGGCCTGTGGCCGCTCAAGAAGAGCTATTGCGGCGTCGAGGCGGATCTGAAGGCGCGCGACCGCAAGGGCGACTGGCTGGATCTACCGAAGCTCGCGATGGCGGAGGCGACGGCCGAGCGCCTGCTCGTCGCCATGCCGGGCGTCAAATCCGGTCTCGACCGGCATCAGTGGCTGCGCAGCGGCACCTGCCAGACGGCCAACGCCGAGGAATATTTCACGCTGCAGCTCCGGCTGCTGGACGAGCTCAACCGCTCGGCCGTGCGCGCGCTCTTTGCCGATGAGATCGGCAAGGAAATCGACGAGAAGCAGATCAAGCAGGCCTTCGACCGGAGCTTCGGGACGGGCGCCGGCGACCGGGTGCGCATGCGCTGCCAAACGGTCGACGGGCGCAGTGTGATCACCGGGCTGACGATCGGGCTTTCCGGCGATCTCTCGGGCAAGGCCGGGCTTTCGGACCTGATCCAGGCGGCGGGGCCGACCGAGTTCAAATGCGCGAAGGGCGTCGCGGACGCCGCCGGGCGAGGGTGACCCGGACGGGTTGGCCGCATCGGAAGGATCGGCGTGGGCAAGCCTTTGGCGGATTGCCCCGCCACCATAATTCGCCTACATAGCGGGCAAATTTTCCTTCCGATGCGGAGCATTGCTTTATGGCACGTCAGTTCATCTATCACATGGCCGGGCTCAACAAGGCCTACGGCAACAAGAAGGTCCTCGAGAACATCCATCTCTCGTTCTATCCGGACGCGAAGATCGGTATCCTCGGTCCCAACGGCGCCGGTAAGTCGACGGTGCTGAGGATCATGGCGGGCATCGACCACGAATATACCGGCGAGGCCTGGGTCGCCGAAGGCGCGACGGTCGGCTACCTGCCGCAGGAGCCGCAGCTCGATCCGGCAAAGACGGTGCTCGACAACGTCATGGAAGGGGTCGCCGCCAAGAAGGCGATCCTCGATCGTTACAACGAGCTGATGATGAACTATTCCGACGAGACGGCGGAAGAGGGCGCCAAGCTCCAGGACATCATCGACAGCCAGAACCTCTGGGACCTCGACAGCCAGGTGGAGATGGCGATGGACGCGCTGCGCTGCCCGCCGGGCGACGCCGACGTCAACAATCTCTCGGGCGGCGAGAAGCGCCGCGTCGCGCTTTGCAAGCTCCTGCTGTCGCAGCCGGACCTCTTGCTCCTCGACGAGCCGACCAACCATCTCGACGCCGAGACGATCGCCTGGCTTGAAAGCCACCTGCGCGAATATCCGGGCGCCGTGCTGATGGTCACCCACGACCGCTACTTCCTCGACAACGTCACCGGCTGGATCCTCGAGCTCGACCGCGGCCGCGGCATTCCCTATGAGGGCAACTATTCCGCCTATCTCCAGGCCAAGGCCAAGCGCATGGCGCAGGAAGGCCGCGAGGAAGCCGCTCGCCAGAAGGCGATCAGCCGTGAACAGGAGTGGATCGCCTCGAGCCCGAAGGCCCGTCAGGCAAAGTCCAAGGCCCGCGTCCGCGCTTATGACGAGCTGGTCAAGGCAGCCGCCGATCGCCGTCCGGGCGACGCGCAGATCATCATCCCGGTCGGCGAGCGCCTCGGGCAGGTGGTCATCGAGGCGGACAACCTTTCCAAGGGCTATGGCGACCAGCTTCTGATCGAAGGCCTGAGCTTCAAGCTGCCGCCGGGCGGCATCGTCGGCGTCATCGGTCCGAACGGCGCCGGCAAGACCACGCTCTTCCGCATGATCACCGGCCAGGAGCAGCCCGATGACGGCTCGTTCCGGATCGGCGACAGCGTGCAGCTCGCCTATGTCGACCAGAGCCGCGATGCGCTCGACCCCAACAAGACCGTCTGGGAGGAGATCTCCGGCGGCAATGACGTCATCAAGCTCGGCAAGCACGAGGTCAATTCGCGCGCCTATTGCTCGTCCTTCAACTTCAAGGGCGGCGACCAGCAGCAGAAGGTGGGCACGCTTTCTGGTGGCCAGCGCAACCGCGTGCACCTCGCCAAGATGCTGAAGTCGGGCGGCAACGTCGTCCTGCTCGACGAGCCGACCAACGACCTCGACACGGAAACGCTGGCGGCACTCGAGGACGCGCTCGAAAACTTCGCCGGCTGCGCGGTCATCATCAGCCACGACCGCATGTTCCTCGACCGGCTCGCGACCCACATCCTCGCCTTCGAGGGCGACAGCCATGTCGAATGGTTCGAGGGCAACTTCGAGGATTACGAGAAGGACAAGATCCGCCGCCTCGGCCCGGATTCGGTCAACCCGAAGCGGGTGACCTACAAGCGCCTGACGCGATAGACGGGGCGGCCGGTTGGCCGCGATGGGGCGGGTGTCGATCGCTGCATTTCGCCCGCCCTCATTGCCTTGCTCGTCACGGGGATGAAGCGCGCCGGGTCTTTGGGTGCAGGAGATATCTGTGCCTGGAATCCAGGGCTTCAGTTCTTGAACAGGGTCATTCACGGCGCCGACGCGCCGCGGCTGGATTCCTGTGACAGGCACAGGAATGAGGACAGCGCAGTTTGGCCCTTTATCCATTAAACTCCTGTTGCGGTCACCAAGTTTGCCGACCTCAACGACCAGCAGAACGAGCGCCAGGATAGAAGCGTGGCGTCGCTTCGCTTCCCATTGGGGCGCAGGACCGTGCCTTGTCGGCCTCCATGTCCTGCCCACGCCATTCCCTTGCCTGCCTGCGCAAATTCACTTGCGCAGTTTCCGCAAATCACATAAAGATATCTTTATGTGTTGATGGGGAAAGCGATGACTGATCGAGGGATGCTTGGCTTGGATGCGCTCGTCGACGTCTTGAAGGCGGCGGGCGAGCCGACGCGGATGCGCCTCCTGGCGTTGCTGGCGGCGAGCGACCTGACGGTCACCGATCTCACCGAGATTCTCGGGCAATCGCAGCCGCGCATCTCCCGCCATCTGAAACTGCTGGCCGAGGTTGCCCTCATCGATCGTTACCAGGAAGGCGCCTGGGCCTATTTCCGGTTGCGCCACGAGGGCGGTCGCGTGGCGCTGATCCGCGAACTGCTCGCGGCCGCGGCGGCCGACGATGCGATCCTCGCCCGGGACGCGGCGAGACTTGCCACCCTCAAAAGAGCACGGGCGGAGAAGGCGCAGGCCTATTTCAGCCGAAATGCGGCCGAATGGGACGAACTCAGGCGCCTGCACGTCGCCGAAGGCGATGTCGAGGCGGCGCTGAAGGCGATGGTCGGCGACGAGCCGGTCGACAGCCTGCTCGACCTCGGCACCGGCACCGGGCGTATCCTGCAGCTATTGGAGGGCATTTACCGGCGCGGCATCGGCGTCGATGCCAGCCGCGACATGCTGGCGGTGGCGCGTTCCAATCTCGACCGGGCAGGCATCACCAAGGCTTCGATCCGTCACGGCGACATCTTCAATCTGCCGCTCGACGGGCAGTCCTTCGATCTCGTCACGATCCACCAGGTGCTGCACTACCTCAACGAGCCGGAGGCGGCGATCGCCGAAGCGGCCCGCATGCTCGTGCCCGGCGGCCGGCTCGTGATCATCGACTTCGCGCCGCACGGACTTGAATATCTGCGCGACGAGCACGCTCATGCGCGCCTCGGTTTCTCGCATCAGATGATGTCCGAATGGCTTCAGAAGGCGAATCTGTCGCTGGAGAAGACGACCGATCTTGCGCCGGAAGGCGCTGAGGAGGGGAAACTGACGGTTACCATTTGGCTGGCACGGGACCAGCGCGCGGCCAACGACGCCGTCATCGACAGGCCGCGCCAGCGCCTTCAGGTAGGGGGAATTTGAGAATGAACGAACGGACGCTACACCCCGCCGAATGCGGCAGTCTCAGGCTGTCCTTCGAATACTTCCCCCCGAAGAACGAGGAGATGGAAACGCAGCTCTTTCGCACCGTCGGCGACCTTTCCGCCTTCGCGCCGGCATTCGTGACGGTGACTTACGGCGCCGGCGGCTCGACCAAGGCGCGTTCGCTGACCGCCGTCAAGCGTATGATCAAGGACATGGGACTTCACAACACCGCGGCCCATCTCACCTGCGTCGGCGCGCCGAAGGAGGAGGTGGATGCGGTGATCGACGAGTTCCTCGCCTCGGGCGTCCGCCACTTCGTTGCGTTGAGGGGCGACCCGCAAGGCGGGATCGGCAGTGCCTACCAGCCCTTTCCCGGCGGTTATGAGAATGCCGCCGCCCTCGTCAAGGCGTTGCGCGCGCGCGGCGATTTCGAAATCTCGGTCTCCGCCTATCCGGAAAAGCATCCGGAAAGCCGGGACGTGGCGGCCGACATCGACATGCTGAAGGGCAAGGTCGACAATGGCGCGACGCGGGCAATCACCCAGTTCTTCTTCGACAATGACGACTTCGAGCGCTATCTGGAGCGCGTCAGGGACGCCGGCATCGGGATCCCGGTGGTGCCGGGCATATTGCCGATCAACAACCTTGCCCAGGTGCAGAAGTTCGCCGGGCTTTGCGGCGCCAGGGTTCCGGAATCGATCGTCTCCAGGCTCGGCCATCTCGACGAGCGGCCGGAGGAGCGCTTCCGGGAGGCAACGCATATCGCGGCCGAGCAGATCGTCGATCTCGTCCGGCGCGGCGTGACCGATTTCCACCTCTATACGATGAACCGTTCGCCGCTCGTGGCGGCCGTCTGCGACCTGCTCGGCGTTGAGCGCAGGCAGACTGCCGCATTGGACCGCGCCGAGCGCCCCACCCAGGTAGCCGCGAGCGCGTAGCGCCTGCAAACGAATGAAAGCCCATGAAACCAGAGCGGTTCATGGGCTTTTCGGTGTTGCAGCCTGTCGATCACGGTGCTCTCAGAGCGGCCAACCTGACATGCTTTGCTGCAAAATGGATTTTCCGGAAATTAGAGTCCCTGTTTCGGTTTGGACTTTCAGTGGCCCTGCATCATACGAAAAGCATTACGGCCACGAATGCGAACGCTGCACTGATCATGAGGACATTCAACGAGTGTGTAAGTCCCATAAACGATCCTCCCTCGCGTTGACGGGTAAAACATAGGGCGAAAAAGCGGCACGTAAAAGCGAAACTTGTGCTGCGCTGCGAAACGCGGATTGCTAAAATCCTCTATTCACAGGCCTAAGTGACTACAATCGCTTGCTTTTTCAGTTTGCCACAATTTTTTCACAATTCCTTCGGCCCGGTTAATGTAAACGCCTGTAACGCTCCGTGAAGGTGCGCAACGGCAATGAATCACTTCGGGCCGAGCACGTGGTAACCTACGCAGAGGGGGGCCGGGCCTATCTTCCGGCGGCATATCCGCGCCTGAGCACACGGCCGTCGAGGACGGCAAGCCCGGCAGCAATGACGAGCATTCCGGCGATATCCGTCGCCTGCAGCGTCTCTCCGAGGAAGAGATAGCCGAGCAGGATGGCGCTCGGCGGCACGAGCAGGGTCACGAGCGACGTGTTGGTGGCGCCGGCCTGCGCCATGATCCGGAAGAAGAGGATATAGGCATAGGCGGTGGATAGGAGGGCAAGCCCCAGGATCGCGAGGAGCGCGGCGAGGGGCGGCAGCGGCAGCGCCCATGGCGTGTCGGCAAAGGCGGCGACCGGCAGCATGACGATGGTCGATGCGGTCAATTGCCCGGTGGCGGTCACCGGCGGCGCCAGATCGCGGAAGCGTTTGCCGTAGGTGGCGGAAAAGCCGTAGCTCACGGCCGCCAGGACCGGCAGGACGAGTGCCCAGAGCGGAACGTCGCTGGCGTCGCCGAAGACGCCGGCGAGCGCACTCGGCCCGATGAGCACGACCGTGCCCGCAAGTCCGAGCAGGCAGCCGCTGATCTTCGCCGCGCTCAGTTTCTCATCCTCCGTGAGGGTGTTGGCGATGAGCACCGTCCAGACCGGCGTCGTCGCGTTCAAGATTGCGGCAAGCCCGGCGCCGATATGCGTCTGGCCGAAAAAGATGAGGGCATGCGGTATGGCGTTGTTGATAAGCCCCATCAGCAAGAATTCGCGCCAGCGCTTCCTGAGCGCCGGATAGAGGCCGTGACGGCCGCGAAGATAGAGATGAAGCGCAAGGGCGGCGAGGCCGAGGCGCAGGAGCACGAGCGTGAAAGGCGGCACGTGGGCGACGGCGATGCGGGCGAAGAAGAAGGAACCGCCCCAGATCAGGCCGAGCAGCGCCAGCAGCGCCCACAGGCGTAGCGTCATCTGGGTTTTGATGGCGTTTGTCATTGAAGCCATGTGCTGCCTGCGCTGCGATCGGGAGAGGGGCCAGATGCAAATGCGCGTTCCGGCCCGAACAATCTGGAAGTGTACGAGCATTAATACAACAAGACGGGCACAGCCACCCGCTTCTTGCCGCGCGACAAGAATTGCGATCTATGGCATCGGCTGGCCGTCGGACCGGGAAAGCCGGAGCTCTCGGATTAAAGATGGATGCGATAACGAACGAAATCGTCCGCTGCGACGAACTCGTCGTAAAGCCGGCGGGCAGGGTTGCCGGCCCGGGTATGCCAATATAGCCCGGACCATTTCCGTTCCTTGCCCAGGTCGAGGAGGTCCTGGATCAATCTTCGGCCCGCGCCCTTGCCGCGGAAGTCAGGGTCCACGAAGAGGTCTTCCAGATAGCACACCTGATCGGACGCCCAGGTTCCTTCATGGAGGACGCTGACGCTGAAGCCGATGACTTGATCACCGTCGGCGGCGATGCGGCCGATCAGCGGAGAGCGGGGATCAAGGATGCGCCGCCATGTGTGCGTCGTGATTTCCGGCGCGACGACCGTCTCGTAGAAGGCGGCATAGGCATCCCAGAGTCTGCGCCAGGGCGCTTCGTCTTCTGCGCGAGCGTCGCGTACATTGATCAAGGCATTCATTCCGTAGGATCTCCGTGCCCGGCGCAAGCGCGAGCAAGATGAGCTGCCGCCTGGGCTCAAGCCATGAGGAAGGACAGCGGGACATATCAGCGACCACGATCACGTTTGTGATATTGGGCCGGTTCGACCCAATATCATCGTGAGCGCATCCCGCTTAGAGCGCGTTCAGCACGGCCGGCGTCGCCCAGCCATCGGCCGGCAGGCCGAGCTTCAACTGCTCCTTCTGCAGGGCCGCGCGGGTGCCGGAGCCGAGAATGCCGTCGACCTTGCCGACGTCGTGGCCGAGGGCCTGGAGCCTCTGCTGCAAGGCCTTCATCTCGGCGTCGCCGAGACCCGGCTCCGGGTTCCCCTGCTGATAGGGCGGAGCGCCGGCGAGGCGGGTCGCGAAATAGGCGGCCGATGTCGTGTAGATGAACGACTGGTTCCACTCGAGATAGATCTTGAAGTTGGGGTAGGTGAGGAACGCCGCCCCCTTGTGCCCCTGCGGCAGGACGAGCGAGGCTTCGAGCCCGCTGTGGGAGGTATTGCCGTCGCGCGGCGTGACGCCGAGCGCAAACCAGTCCCCCGCCGTCATGCCGGGCTGCAAACCGGTCTTTTCCCAGGGCAGCAAGTCTGGAACGCTGACTTCCTGGATCCAGGGCTCGCCCGCCTTGAAGCCGAGGCTCTGGATGAATTTCGCCGCCGTCAGAATGGCGTCGGGCGAGCTCTTCTTCAGGTTGACGTGACCGTCGCCGTCGCCATCGACGCCATAGGCGACGATGTCCTCCGGCAGCATCTGCACCTGGCCGATCTCGCCCGCCCAGGCGCCGGTCGTCGTCGCCGGGTCGAGATCGCCGTGCTTGACCATTTCGATTGCGGCGAGAAGCTGCGGGCGAAACATTTCCGGGCGGCGGCAATCATGGGCCAGCGTCACCAGCGCGTTCAGCGTGTTGAAATCGCCCTGGACGGCACCGAAATCCGTTTCCATCGCCCAGAAGGCGGTGATGACGGGCGCCGGCACGCCGAACTCCCGTTCTGCCCGGGCAAAGACATCGGCGTATTCCTTCATCTTCCGCGCGCCGATGTCGAGCCGCGCCTTGCTCACGGTCCGCTTCGAAAACTCCGTGAAGGTCTGCTTGAACACGCCCTGGGCGCGGTCGCGGCTCAGCACTTTCTCGTCGATCGCGGCGCCGGCAAGCGCCCGGTCGGCAACGTCGGCAGGAATCCCCTTGGCGACCGCTTCGGCCTTGACCCCCTCGAGGAAGGTCGCGAGGTCGCCGCCGCAGGCGACGGCGGGGGTCCCGGTCGCGGCCGGGCTTTGCGCCAGCGCCGACGTGCCCGTGAGCGTCAGCAGTGCGAACGAGAGGAGAGCCTTGTGGGCTGTGGCAGTCATCGTAATTCCTTTCCGTGGCCCGGCTGGCCTCTCAGCGCCGACCGGGCTTCTTCGCCGCATGTTTCCCTGGAGCGCCGCCGATCCAAGGAGAGGTGCAGCCGTTCAACGCGCAGCAGCGCCCTCATGCATCGGCGCCGGAGCAGCAATCTGCGGATGCTCTTCCAGAGCATTATGACCGAATGAAGAAATACCGCCGGCAGAAGCGATTCCCGCCCGGCATTTCCGTCCGCTACCTGGAAACCGCTGCGACCCACTTCTGCCAGTTCTTCGCCGACCCGGCGAAGGCGTTGATGTCGGTGCTGCCCTGGATGCCGGGGATCACGCCCGTGCTGGTGTACTGCCAGAACGCCCAGCGGCGCTCGACATAGACGTCTCCCGGATGCTTTGCGGTGGAGCGCACCCAGAAATGGTAGTCCTTGAACTGGTCGATGAGATTGTCGCGATGGAAGTCGACGGAGGTGTAGATGATCGGCCGCTTGCCGTAATGCGCCTCCAGCCGGTCCATGAAGCGCTTCATTTCGTATCGCACCGTTTCGGGCGGCGGCCGGTAGCGGCAGGTCTTCGATTCGCCGTTCCACTCGACATCGAGCACCGGCGGCAGATAGACGGCGCTTTTCGGCACGTTGGCGATGAACCAATCGGCCTGGGCGTCCGCGCTCGAGCAGAAATAGTAGAAATGATAGGGGGCATAGGGAATACCGACCGCGCGCGCCTGCTGCCAGTATTCGTTGAAGCGCGAATCGACCCTGTCCTTGCCCTCGGTCGCCTTGATGAAGGCGAAGGAAACACCGGAACTTTTCACCCTCGCCCAGTCGATATCGCCGTTCCATTTGGAGACGTCGATGCCATGGACGCTATGACGGTGCGGCGTTCGTCCGCCGAAATCCTGCGGATCGGTATCGTGAAAGCGCGGCTGTATGGAAGCCGTCTTCATGAGGTCGTAATCGGTGGATGAGCAGGCGGAAAGAAGGGTGGCGATCGGCAGCAAAGCCAGGAGAAGCCGGCGCATGGGGGTTCCGTTTCGAGACGAACGACGATCCTGCCTCACGCGATGGTTTCCATTGACTGATGATGTCCCCCAGGGAGGCGTGACCTCCTTTTCACCATATCATCGTAAAAATAGCGTTAGCTCAAGGGTGAATTGCAATGGCGGCAGGAAGAACCCGCCGCCTGCCGGCACGTCATTTTCGCTTCGGGATTATATGTTTGCTACGCTTCAGGTCGGCGGTAGACCACAAGCCATGCATAGCCCCTTCCGATTGACCGGAGTTCGAGCGCCGCGCCATTGCGCCCGGCATTCGTGCGCATGACATCGAAGAGCCTCTCGCGCGGTGTGACCTGGAAGCGTCTGAGCCAGGCCTGGAGGATGCGGCGGAAGCCGCCCGGCCAGCCTTCCTGCTGGCCGAAGTCGGCTATGTGCAGCGATCCGCCCGGATTGAGAGCCGCGATCGCCGCGTCGATGGCCTTTTCCCATTCGGGAATCATCGACAGGGCATAGGAGATGACGATGCGGTCGAAGCCGCGCTGCTCGAAAGATGCCGCGGTGAAATTCGTCGCGTCGGCGACGCGCAAGGCAACGTCCGGGCGACCATGGCGTCGGAGCTTCGTCCTGGCGGTCGCCAGCATCTCGGCCGAAATGTCGAGGCCGAACAGGCGCGCGTGCGGATAGAGCTCGCCGATCATGGCAAGGTTGCGGCCCGTGCCGCAGCCGACCTCGAGCACGGACGCACCCGGCGGGGGGGCAAGATCGCGGATCAACGTGTCGCGCCCGAAAAGATAATATTTGCGGGTGAAGTCGTAGATGTAGCGCTGATAGCGATACATCCGGTCCATGAGGCGGGCGTGGCTGTTTTCCGTGGCCTGCACGGCGCTCATGCCTTCTTCCGGTAGATATGGAAGCCGCCATAGATCGCCGAACGGTCCTCGGCGCAGAGCTTCGCCGACATTTCGGCATCGTAGTGCCATTGATCGTGCAGCGCCGCAGACAGGCGGCCGGGCAGGATGCTTGCTTCCGCGGCTGTGCGGAAGATCACCACCGCGCCGGCATCGGCGGTGCGGGTGATCTCCGTCCAGAGATCGTTCAATTGCCGGTCGGTCATCCAGTCCTGCGCGTCGAGGAGCACGTAGCGGTCGACCGAGGAGGCGGGCTTGCGGGCAAGAAGCTCGGTGAAGCTCGCATGATGAACGGTGACGCGTTCGGCATGGTTGCGGATCGCCTCGTATCGCGATGCCTGCAGATAGGCAGGCAGTTCGCCCTCGTGCGGCAGCGGATAGCGGCGGGCAAAGGCCTGCCAGGCGAAGTAGTTCTCGCATAGCGGGAAATGGCAGGTTAGTTTTTCGAGCCGGTGGCGCAATACCGCCGCGAGCGATTTCTCATGGCTGAGGCTCGCGAGTTCGTCGAACTGTTGCGGCGGAATGCCGAGGCCGAAGAGCGAACTTTTCCGCCCGGTGATCCAGCGGATGACCGGGCGCTCAAAGAGCGGAGCGATTTTATCGTCGAAGAACTGCCGCTGCTCGCGCATCGAGCGCGCCTGAACGAAGCCCGCCGGGTCGACGCCGTGCAGCCGCGCGAGAACGTGGCTGGCGGCGATGAAGCGGCCGAGCAGGCCGGTGCGATAGATGTTGCGCTCGAAGACGCTGACCCGGCGCCGGCCGGTCAGGTCGCGACCGCTCCAGTAGGCGCGCGTGGCCGGGTCGAGCTTCGGCGCGATGAAGAGGTCGTAGGCCTGGCCGTTCGAGCGCGTGCCTTCGGCGGCGAGAAACCGCACAACGTCCTTGTGGGTCGGCAGATTTCGGAAGACCGCGAGTTTCAGCCGGTTCAGTGCGACATGGTGGGGATTGAGATCGACGACGTCGATGCGGGCGGGTTCGGCGGAAAGATAGGCCAGCATGTTGCAGCCGCCGGAGCCGATCGTCACGATTCGGTGTCCGGATCGGAGCTGCATTGCTTCCATGTCGACGATCGGGTCTTCCCAGATCTGCGGATAGACGAGCCCGGAGAAAAGAAGCCCGAACAGGCGCTCGGACAAGCCTGCGAGGGAGAGGGTCTTGTGTTGCAGGAGCGCGCCTCTCAGCTTCGGGTTCTTCCTGCCGAAGCCGGCATCGGGGGCGAGTTCGGTCATCTTTGCTGCCGTCCTGTTGAAACTCAGCCGCTTCTAAGGTGACTGCGCTACACTTTAATGACGGGGTTTCGCACAGGCTCTGCAGCGTTCCGGGAAGCTGGCCGTTTGGCCCGAGCGGGATGCGCTCACATGCGTTCGCGCAAGCGAACTATCTTTTTGTTTTTGCGCATTCGTGCGACGTCAGGTGTTTCCACCGGACTGCAAAATGCTCTAGCGCGGCGTTCGCTGCTCTCTGGTGCGAGCCCTTGTGCTACAGTGGACTCGAAATTCGCCTTCAACCTGCAGATGTCGAAAAAGATCGAGGAGTTTTCGTGTGGTCAAGCCTTCATCGGACCAAACCTTGCTGCGTATCCCGACCGTCGACGATGTTCGCACGGCGCGGACGCGCCTTGCCGGCGTCGCACACAAGACGCCCGTCCTGACATCGCGGACGGCAAACGAGATAGCCGGCGCGATGCTCTTCTTCAAGGCCGAGAACCTGCAGCGGACGGGAGCTTTCAAGTTCCGCGGCGCCTACAACGCCATAGCCACGCTCGACGCCAGCGCCCGGAAGAATGGCGTCGTCGCCTTCTCCTCCGGCAATCACGCCCAGGCACTTGCCCATGCCGCCAAACTCCATGGCATTTCGGCGACGATCGTCATGCCGCGCGACGCCCCCGAGATCAAGGTCGCGGCAACCAGGGGCTACGGTGCCGAGATCGTCTTCTATGACCGTTACAGCGACGATCGCGAGGAGATCAGCCGGCGGCTCGCCGCCGAGCGCGGGGCATCTCTCATCCCTCCCTACGATCATCCGGACATCATCGCGGGACAGGGGACGGCGGCCCTGGAACTCATCGAGGAGGTCGGAGAGATCGATCTGCTTGCCGTTCCGCTCGGCGGCGGCGGCCTGCTGGCCGGGAGCGCGCTCGTCACCCGCGCGCTGTCGCCCGGTTGCGCCGTCATCGGCGTCGAGCCGGAGGCGGGCAATGACGGCCAGCAGTCGTTGCGGAGCGGTGACATCGTGCACATTCCCGTGCCGAAATCGATCGCCGACGGCGCGGTCACCACCCATGTCGGCCACCATAATTTTCCTGTTCTGAAACGGGATGTCACCGACATCGTTACGGTCAGCGACGCGCAGCTCATCGAGACGATGCGGTTCTTTGCGGAGCGGATGAAGATCATCGTCGAGCCGACCGGCTGCCTGGCCGCCGCGGCGCTCTTGCAGGGAGCGGTCGACTGCGCCGGCAAGAGGGTCGGTGTTCTCCTGAGCGGCGGCAATATCGACCTGCCGGCCTTGAGTACCCTTCTGCAGCGCCGCGCGTCCGATTAACCGGATGCCGCGGAGGGGGCTTTTCCTTTCGGCGAAATCCTGTTTCCTTCCTGGGAAAACGGAGGACAGGCATGAAGGGCTCACTGAAGAAACTTGGCGGAGTGGTCGTTGCGGCGGCGGCCGGGCTCATCGGCTGGCTGGCGCTTTTTCCGCCGGAGCTCCTCAAGGTGGGCGACGGATACGCCGCAAAGATTGTCTGCTCCAATGTGTTCCTCGCAGGGCGCGACCCGCAGGAGGTGCTTGCGGTCGACGTGCAGGCGCCCGGCCATCCCCTGTTGAAGCTCGTCAGCGTTTCCGTCGATCGTGACGACAAGAGCGTGACTGCGCGCTTCTTCGGCTTCGCCGCGCCCGCCCGTGCCGTCTATCAGCCCGGCCTCGGCTGCACCAATGTCAGCGGCGGCAGTGCCGAGGCGCTCGCAGGGGCGGGCAGGGCGGTCGACGCGGCAACCGAGATCGCGGCGCATGATCCGGCTCGGAGCTGGCCGGAGGGCAGCAAGGCCGATATCGATCCAGCAATCCAAACTCTCGTCGAAGACCCCGCATTGGCGGGACCCGGCATGCGGGCGATCGCCGTCGTCAAGGATGGCCGCCTTGTCGCAGAGACCTATGGACCTGGTTTCGACCGGGACACGCCCCTGCTCGGCTGGTCGATGACCAAATCCGTCACGGCGGCGATCATCGGTCGACGGATCGCGCAAGGACGGATGAACCCCGCTGACGCCGGTCTGGTAGCCCACTGGAAAGGCGACGAGCGTGCGCAGATCAGACTGGCCGATCTTCTGGCGATGCAGAGCGGGCTTGCCTTCAACGAGGACTATGGCGACGTCACCGACGTCACGCGGATGCTCTATCTCGAAAGCGACATGGCCGGCTTCGCCGCCTCGAAAACGTTGGAGGCGGCACCGGGCACGACATTCAGCTATTCGACGGGGACGACCAATCTCCTGTCCTCGCTGTGGATGCGGACATTCGACGACCCGGCGGAGGCGCTCGCCTATCCGCGTCGGGAGCTCTTCGCGCCGCTCGGGATGACGAGTGCGGTCATGGAGGTGGACGCGAGCGGCACGTTCGTCGGCTCTTCCTATATGTATGCGACGGCGCAGGATTGGGCGCGCTTTGCCGAGCTTCTGCTCGAGGGCGGCAATTGGAAGGGCAAGAGGATTCTGCCCGAGGGCTTTGTCGCCTTCATGCGTACGCCGACCGAGGCATCCGGCGGCGACTACGGTTCGGCCCAGGTCTGGCTCACGGAAAATGGCATCCGCGCCGGTACGGGCAGTTTTCCGCCGGACACCTTCTGGATGCTCGGGCATGACGGGCAGGCGATCATGCTCGTCCCGTCGCTCAAGCTCGCCGTCGTGCGGCTCGGCCTGACGCCGTCGCGGCTCGGCTACGATGTGCAGAGATTGAACGCCAAGGTGATCGACGCGGCCGATTGAGGCGGTGGGGGCGCTACCCCCTCTGGCCTGCCGGCCATCTCCCCCACAAGGGGGGAGAATCGACATGGCGCGCTCGGCGCCCTCCATCAGAGCACTCCGCTTGTAGAAGCTATCATTCAAGCTAGGCGCTAGCCGCACATATTCTCCCCCCTTTGTCGGCCCTTGTGGGGGAGATGGTCGGCAGGCCATGGAGGCAGTGCCGCCCGAACCTACCGCATGTCCAGTTCGTCGAGCAGGCCCTTGCGCTTGGCGTGATAGTAGTAGCCGCTGGCGTAGAGCTTCACCGCGCCGTCATGCTGGTTGTCTGCAACCATCCAGGCGCCGCGCAGATACTTGGTCGCATATTTGAGGTTGGTTTCCGCGTCGAAGAGACCTTCGGGCGGCCCGTCATAGCCGAGGCCCCGGGCGGTGTTGTAGCGGATCTGCATCAGGCCGTAATTGCCCCGGCTGTAGGCGTGGGGATTGTAGTTGCTCTCGCGCTTGACGACCCTGTGGACGAGCTCGAGGGGGAGGCCGTTGAGGTCGGCATATTGCTTGATCAGCCGGTCGAGCTCGGGCCGAGAGCTGGTCGGCGTTTTCGTGAGTTTCAGCGAATCGGGGATGACGCTTGCGACCGCGCCGACCGCCGAGCCGATGACGCCCGTCTTCGGGCGTTCCGTCGGCACGATCATGCGCTTGGCGACGAGCGTTTCGAGGCCGACCGGTTCGCCGGTATCGAAGTCCGATTCCATCCAGGCGGCAACTCCGAGAAGCGGTGCGACCGCGGGATCGGCGCCCTTGGCATCGTCGCCGGCCGGGGCGGGCGTCACGGCGAGCGGCTGGGCGGACGGCGTCGCCATAGCCACCTCGAAGGGCTGAGCCGGCTTGGTCGTGGGGATCGCCACCGCCCGAGGTGCGGCATAGGCGAGCGTCGTGTCCGTCGCCGGCGTTACCGCCGATGCGCTTGCCGCGGGCGGCGCGGCGGCGAGCGTTGCCTGAGCCGCCAGCGCTTCCGACTTTGCCGCCGTCGCGCCGATCGGCGCCGGCAGGGCGTATGCCGTCATTTCCGTTCCGGGCTTCGGCAGGGGCGTGACCGTCTGTACGGCGGTTAACTCCTCGAGCGACGTATGCTCGACGGTGGAGCATCCCGCGGCAATTGCCACCGATGCCAATGCGGCGAGCGTAAATGCCTGTTTCGAAAGGGAGATACGGATTTTCGCCATGCTGTCACTTTCGTGCTTCCGGGCCCCGTAGCCCCCTCACAAATCAGCGGCTGCCAACCGCTGCTTGAATCTCCATTAACCTATGCCGCCGGTTGCGGCAAGCGCGCGGGCAGGTTTCACGCGGTCGCCCGCTTCAGCCCTGCCGTCAGCACGCCGGCGCCGATGAGCAGGGAGCCCCCGGTGCGGTTGACGATGCGCCGGACATTCGGCTTGCTTATCGTTGTTCCGGCGGCGGAGGCGAGACAGGCGTAAAGCGTCGCATTCATGGTCGCGAGCGCCAGGAACGTGACCTCGAAAATAGCCATTTGCGGCAGGAGCGGCCGGGACAAGTCCAGGAACTGCGGCAGGAAGGCGACGAAGAAGAGGATGCTCTTCGGATTGAGCGCGGTCACCGCATAGGTATGCAGGAAGATCCGCAGCGGCTTCTCGGCGCGACCCGATTCCGCGGCAACGCTGCCTTCGCCGCCGACAGGGGCCTTCCAGAGCTTGATGCCGAGCCAGACGAGATAAGCGGCGCCGATCCATTTCAAGACGGTGAAGATGGTGGCCGAGGCTGCGAGCAGGGCGCCGAGCCCGAGCATGGATGCGGTCATCGCGGTGAAATCGCCGAGGGCAACCCCCGCAACCGTGGCACGCGCGACGTTGCGGCCGTGGCCCAGCGCGTATGAAATGACGAGCAGGATCGTCGGGCCGGGAATGGCGAGCAGCACAGCGGATGCGGCGACGAAAGCGAACCAGTGTTCCAGGGACATGAGAGGCTCCGTGACTGAATGGTTGCGGCGAGGGAGCCACACCGCTGCGGAGCCGTCAACCGGTTTTCGAGCCGCCGTCGACGGCGGCGTGTGAGGCGCGGAGCCTGTCCTCTCCGCGCCTCATCCCGATCAGTCCGCCGCCTGCCACTTCTGGCCGATCACGTCCATGACCTCGCCGAACCACTTGGCGGAGGTGTCGAAATGCTTGCCGCCCTTGATGCGGGGGAACTCGATCGTGCGCAGCCTGCCGCCCTGGTCCTCGTCGTGGCCGGTCACGCCGGAGACCTTGTTGAGCGCGCTTTCGACGGCGAGATCGACCATGCTCTGGATCAGGCGCAGGTCGTCGCCGTTGGCCGGGGCGGAGCGGGCGTAGTAGCCGGATTTCTGGACCATGGAGCGTTCGGCGCCGAGCAGTGCCGCGAACTGCTTGGAGAACCAGTTGCCGACATTGATGGTATCGATCTTCACATGGCCGAAGGCGTCACGCTTGATCGTCTCGCCGGCGGCTTCGCGCTCGGCGACGATGGCGTCGAGGCAGGCGCCCTCGCTGACGAACAGGGTGACGAAGCCCTCACGGTCCATGACCCCGCGCAGGCGCGCGGCCTCCGCTTCGAGATCGAACTTCACCTCTGGCAGATAGAGGCCGTCTATGGTCTTCAACTGCTCGTTCATCATGAAGCCGTCGACATATTCCTTGCCGCGGGCCATCTGGATGTAGGCGCGCGCCGTCGCAGCCGTCAGCCAGCCGCAGTGGCGACCCATGACCTCATGGACGACGAGCGTGCGCGGCGCGGCGCTCTGCTCGTTGCTGACATTGTCGAAGAAGCGCGCGCCGTATTCGGCCGCCGTCCAGGCGCCGAGCGTCTGGCGAATCGGCACCACGTCGTTGTCGACCGTCTTCGGCAGGCCGACGACCGTCAGGTCGTAGCCGTTCGCGCCGAGATAGGCCGCGAGATCGGCCGCCGTCGTATTGGTGTCGTCGCCGCCGATCGTGTGCAGGATGCCGATGCCGTCGGAGGCGAGCCTCTCGGCCGCGACGCGCAGCGGATTCTCGCCTTCCTTGACCAGCCCGCGCTTCACGCAATCGGCGGTGTTGGTGAGCTTGACGCGGCTGTTGCCGATCGGCGAACCGCCATGGCGGTGAAGCACATGCGCCTTCTCGCGCATCGCCGGGGTGATTTCGATCCGATCGGCGAGGAGCAGGCCCTGGTAGCCCGAACGGTAGGCGACGAGCTCGTAATCGGGTGCGACGTCCGTGTAGCGTTCGATCAGGCCGCCGACCGCGGATGAGAGACAGGGCGCGAGCCCGCCCGCAGTCAGCATTGCGACTTTTTTCTTGGCCATTTTACCTCCTCGGGATTTCGGCATTCGGCGGCCTTCGGGGTGAACGGCCGCGTTGCAAATCCTTGCCTGACGTCAAAGATCATCGTGGTCTAACGCAAATCCGATGGAAATTAAATGACAGGCCTGTGGATCGTGAAAGTAGAAACGGGCTGCAGGCGCCATGACCAGCGGCGACGATCCGGAGAGTGGCCGGAGCGCGGCGCCGGAATTCGATTGAGGTTTGCGGCAATATGATTTATTGAGGGGCCATCACAACTACGTCATCCGCGACGTTTTCGCGCGGCCGGCCGCTTGCAATTCGCCACCACCTTGGGCCATGCTCGCCTGGTGGGACAGGGAACAATCGCACTCATGTCATTCTGGGACAGCCTCCTCAAGATCGTCACGACCACCGGCAATGCGCTTGCAGGGGTGGTCGAGGCGGTTCGCACGCTCTTCGAAGGAGATCCGGAAACCCGCCGCAAGGTGGCGTTCTCGGTCGCGATGATCGCTCTGTCGGCGAAAATGGCGAAGGCCGACGGCATCGTCAACGAAGCCGAGGTGAGTGCGTTCCGCGACATCTTCAAATTTCCGGCCGACCAGGCGAAGAACGTCGCCCGGCTCTACAATCTCGCACGCCAGGACGTCGCGGGATACGAGGCCTATGCGGAGAAGATGGCGTCGCTCTGCTCGTCCTGCGAGCGGAACTGCCCGATCCTCGAGGACATCGTCGACGGGCTTTTCCACATCGCGAAATCCGATGGCGCCGTCCATGAGAAGGAACTCGCATTCCTGATGCGCGTGGCGGAAATCTTCAAGATGGACGAGGCGCATTTCCAGCGGATCCTGGCGCGCCACGTCAGCGGCGACGACCGCGATCCCTATCAGGTTCTCGGCGTTTCGCCGAAGGACGATTTCACCGAGATCCGCAAGCGTTACCGCGTTCTCGTTTCCGAGAACCATCCGGACATGCTGGTGGCGCGCGGCGTGCCGGAGGAGTTCCATGCGATCGCCAATGATCGCATGGCGGCGCTGAACGCGGCCTACGAGGCGATCGAGAAAGAACGCCGCGCCGCATGACGTTCGAGACCTGCGATTTTCCGGGCGCCCGCCCCGTGCCTTCCCCTAATCATGGCGAACGCGCGGGCGGGCGCAGGCCGGACATGATCATCCTTCATTACACGGGCATGGAGACGGCGGCTTCGGCGCTCGACTGGCTCTGTCGCGAGGAAAGCCAGGTCTCCAGCCATTATTTCGTTCATGAAGACGGGCGTGTCGACCAGCTCGTGGCGGAAGAGCGTCGCGCCTGGCATGCGGGCAAGAGCTTCTGGAAGGGCGAAACGGATATCAACTCCTGTTCCATCGGCATCGAGATCTCCAATGCCGGCCATCCGAGCGGGCTGCCGGAATTCCCCGAGGCGCAGGTCGAGGCCGTCATCGAATTGTGTCTGGACTGTGGCAAACGCTGGCAAATCGCCCCGGAAAGGGTGCTCGCACACAGCGATGTGGCGCCGATTCGCAAGGTCGATCCGGGAGAAAAATTTCCCTGGAATGTGCTTTTTCGTCGCGGGGTCGGGCACTGGGTGGAACCGACGCCGGTCCGCGGCGGGCGTTTCTTTCAGCGCGGCGATCGCGGGCAGCCGGTCGAAGCGCTCCAATCGCTCCTGTCGCTCTACGGCTATGACGTTGAAGTCACGGGAGATTTCTGCGAGAGGACCGAAGGCGCGGTGGCGGCTTTCCAGCGCCATTTTCGGCAATCGCGGGTAGATGGAATTGCCGACGTTTCCACCATCGACACCCTGCACCGCCTGCTTTCGGCGCTGCCGAATCTCGCCCTTTAGGCGGCGATTTTCGCTTGCACTAAATTAGCGTCCGTTGAGCTTTCTTGCGCGATTTTTTCGCGTTGCCACATGTTTACCATGATGGCCCGGTCATTTCCGCAGCATCAACCGCAAGGAATGCGGCGTCTGGCGCAGCTTTCTTGCCAATGAAAACGATCGGGAAATTCGGTCGTGGTCGGTGGGGTGCGCCGGCCGCGGTTGGTTCCCCAGACCGGAGACTTCAAACTAAATGAGAATATCGTCTGCTGCTGCGGTGGCGGCATGCCTTTGCATGTCCATCGCCGGGATTGGTACGTCGTATGCGGGGAACGTCGACCGAACCATCAAGACCTCCTCCCTTGAAACCGTCACCAGGACGACAGGCTTTCCAAAACCGGACCTCACGCTGACGCTCGGTTCGGCCTACACGATTCTCATCCAATCCTACGCGAAGCAATACGGGGTGCCGGCCGGTCTCGCTCATGCCATCGTGAAGGTCGAGAGCAACTTCGACGCAGATGCCCGCGGCAGCGCCGGTGAAATCGGCCTCATGCAGATCAAGCCGGCCACCGCCCGGATGATGGGCTACTCCGGGCCGACAAAGGGCCTCTACGATCCGGAGACCAACATCAAGTTCGGCATGAAATACCTGGCGAAGGCGCGGGAGCTTTCCGACGGCACGACCTGCGGCACGATCCTGAAATACAATGCCGGCCACGGCGCCAAGCGGATGAACCCGGTATCGAAGCGGTATTGCGGCAAGGTTCAAAATATCCTGGGGTTGAGGTCGAAAGCGGCCAAGACACAGGACGCTGCCGGATAGGTATCGCGTTCCGGCCAACGCACTCTGCGCGGGAACCTGGTCATTGGCCCGCCAGAGGCGCAAAAATCGTTACAACCCTTTGACGCGCTGCAGGACTTGTCCTTAATCGATCCGAATTCAGGAATCGGGGAAGGCAATGTCGGAAAGCTTTGATTTCGTCATCGTCGGCAAGGGAATGATGGGCGCGGCCGCGGCGCGCCATCTGAGCCGGTCCGGCGCGAGGATCGCGCTCGTCGGCCCCGATGAGCCGGAGGATTGGGCCGGCCATGGCGGCGTCTTTGCCAGCCACCACGACAATGCGCGCATTACCCGCACGATCGATAGCGACCCCGTTTGGGCGCGGCTCGCGCGCGGGTCGATCGACCGCTACAGGGAAATCGCCGAGGAAAGCGGTATCGACTTCTATTTCGAGGTCGGCTGCCTGATTGCCGCCCCCATGCCGGGTGGCGCCTTCGACTATCTCGAGAAGGTCGAACGGGCCCGCGACAGGCTCGGCGTCGAGGCGCCGCTGATCCCCGGCGACCGGCTCGCCGAGCGGTTTCCCTGGTTCCGCTTTCCGGCCGCCTACGCCGGCATTCATGAGGCGCGCGGTGCGGGCTACATCAACCCCCGGGCGCTGGTGCGCGCGCAGACCATCGCAGCGGAAAGGGCAGGGGCGCGCGTCGTCCGCTCGGAGGTCGTGGCCATCGACGAGGGCGCGGATCACGTGGTCGTCGGGACGGTCGACGGGCAGTCGTTTCGCGCCGGACGGATCCTCGTCGCGGCCGGCGGCTTCTCGCTTTCCGAGGCGCTTTTGCCGCGGCCGATCGATCTGACCGTGAAGGCGCGCACCGTGTTTTTCGCCGAGGTCGGTCGCGACGATCTCGCCGGCTTTGCCGGCATGCCGTCGCTGATCGGGGCGGCGCCGGAGCAGGAGAAAAGCTACTACCTGCTGCCGCCGGTTGCCTATGCCGACGGCAGGCACTACATAAAGATCGGTGGCGATCCGAACGACCGGATCCTTCCCAGCGAACCGGCGATCAGGACATGGTTCCGCGGCGGCGCGAGCGCCGCGGCGGCCGATCACATGCGCGGTCTGCTTGCCGAGGTGATGCCGGGTCTCGCACCCGTTTCGGCGCATTTTTCGCCTTGCGTCACCTCCTTCACGCGGCACGGCTATCCCTATGTCGACTTTGTCGGCGATCGCATCGCGGTGCTGACCGGCGGCAACGGTCAGGCGGCCAAGAGTTCGGACGAAATCGGCAGGCTGGGGGCGACGCTGCTCATGAACGGTCGGCCCGATGCCGGCGAATACGAGACCGATTTCGCGGTCGCCTATCGATAGCCGAGCCGGCTCGCGCCCGTGACCGATTTCACTGGCGCTTCGGGTTCCGGTCGGCTAATGAGCCTCTGCCAGTTGGCCGGGCAGCCGCGCCCCGCAAGCGCCGAAAGGCCGCGGGGTGAGGAAAGTCCGGGCTCCAAGGAAACACGGTGCCGGATAACGTCCGGCGGGGGTGACCCCAGGGAAAGTGCCACAGAAAGCAAACCGCTCCGCTCGCGGAGTAAGGGTGAAAGGGTGGGGTAAGAGCCCACCGCGGACATGGCAACATGGACGGCACGGTAAACCCCACCGGGAGCAAGACCGAATAGGGATGACACGGGCGTGCAAGCGCCCAGCCGGTTTCCAGGCCCGTCATCCGGGTGGGTTGCACGAGGCTGCGCGCAAGCGCAGTCCCAGATGAATGGCTGCCACGTTCCGCCCTCGAGGCGGAGCCATACAGAACCCGGCTTACAGGCCAACTGGCTTTTCTCTTTTTCAAGTCGAATCAACGCGCGACGGCCACCGGCGGGTGGCCGTCGCGCTCCGCTTTTGCGCGGGATTCCAAGGGATTAGGGTTGCGATCGTAACCCTTTGTTAAACTTAACAACCTATCAATATTTGATCATCCGCGAGGCTGTTTACGAGCTTCTCCCATTGACGCCCATATGGTCCCATGTTATCCCATAATGGTACTGCGCAAGGGCCGCGTCGTGGCCCATCATCGCGAAATTCCAGGGTCCCTTCCTCGGAAGGTTCAGGCGGGCATGCTCGTGTCCGGCGGGGGTCTTTTGCGTGCGCAGGCGAGTATCGGTGCGGGCCGATGATCGTGGCCCGTCAATCGGAGGCGGCCGTTTCGCGTCATGAACCGCTTCTTGTCACATGCAACGAACCGGATCGATGCCAAGGGGCGAGTCTCCGTGCCTTCGGCGTTCCGCGCCGCGGTTTCGGAGGCGGGCGTGCGGGAGCTATACTGCTTCCAGGACTTCGTCTTTCCGGCGGTGAGCGTCGGTGGGCCGGAGCTTCTGGACCGGTTCGAGAGGCAGATGGCGGCCGAGGATCCGTTTTCGGACGCGGCCAACCAGATGTCGCTCCTCGTTCACGGGGGCGGCGTCTTCGTGAAGCTCGACCCGGAGGGCCGGCTGATGGTGACGGATTTCATCCGCGACTTCACCGGCATCTCGACCGACGTGACCTTCGTCGGGCGGGGCGATCATTTTCAGCTCTGGGAGCCGCGGGCGTTTGCGAGGGCGCAGGTGGAAGCCAGAGAGAGGCGCAAGCAACGGGGGCTGCGTCCGGAATAGTGTGGAGAGGCGGAATGGTGACGGATCAAGGCGGTAGGACATCCGAGGCCGATGGCGGACCGGTCCGTCACATTCCCGTCATGCTCTCCGAAGTGCTCGCAGCCCTCGATCCCGCTCCCGGCAAGATCATTCTCGACGGCACCTTCGGCGCCGGCGGCTACACATCCGCGATCCTGGATGCGGGCGCCGACGTGATCGCGCTCGACCGCGATCCGACCGCAATTGCCGCCGGCCAGTCCCTCGTTGCGGCCGCCGGCGGGCGGCTCAGGCTCGTTCATGCCCGTTTTTCCGAGCTCGCCGATCATGCCCCGGATGGCGGGCTCGACGGCGTCGTGCTCGACATCGGCGTTTCTTCGATGCAGATTGACGAGGCGGAGCGCGGCTTTTCCTTTCAGAAGCAAGGGCCGCTCGACATGCGCATGTCGGCTACGGGCGTTTCCGCCGCCGATGTCGTCAACCGCGCCAAGGTCTCTGATCTCATCCGGATTTTCGGCTTTCTCGGCGAGGAGAAGCAGGCGGGGCGCATCGCCCGCGCGATCGAGAAACGCCGTGCCGAGCAGCCGTTCGAGACGACTCGCGATCTTGCCGGGTTGATCGAGGTGGTGACGCCGCGCAAGGCCAAGGACAAGATCCATCCCGCCACCCGCGTCTTCCAGGCGCTGCGCATCTTCGTCAACGACGAGCTCGGCGAACTCGCCGGCGCGCTCTTTGCCGCCGAGCGGGTGCTGAAACCCGGCGGGCGGCTCGTCGTCGTCACTTTCCATTCGCTCGAAGACAGGATCGTCAAGACCTTCTTCCAGGATCGCTCCGGCAGGGCGGGCGGCTCACGGCATCTGCCGATGGTGGCCGAGCGCGCCGCAACCTTCGCGCCAGTCGGAAAGCCCATGCTGGCCGCGAGCGAGGAAGAAGCGGCCCGCAACCCGCGGGCCCGTTCGGCGAAGCTCAGGGCCGGCCTCCGGACGGAGGCGGCGCCAGGGGCAAGCGACCTGTCCATCTTCAATCTGCCGGAACTGGCGAGCCTTGCACGGCTGGGGGGCTAGGAGACGATGCTCAGAACGCTCGATATTGTCCTGATCGTCATCATGACGGCGGCAGCGACCGTCACCTATACGATCAAGCACCGGGCCGAGAACAAGCGCGAGGAAGTCCGCAGGCTCGATGCGGCGATCAAGCTCGAAGAGGACACGATCGACCTGCTCAAGGCCGACTGGGCGCTTCTGACCCAGCCAAACCGGTTGGAGAGGCTCGTCGCCGCCTTCGCCGCCGACCTGCAGCTTGCGCCGACGCCGCCGACGCAGCTCGCGCGGCCCGAAGAGCTGCCGATGCTGAAAGCGGACTTGCCGCCGCCCGAAGAAGACAAGAAGGCGAAAGACGGTGTCGCCGCCGTCATCGAGGCGGATAACATCAAGACAGGTTCGGTGGCGCGCTGATGTCCTTTCTCTCCCGTATCATGGTGCTGAAAAGCAAGGCGCATTTCTCGGCCGGCGGTAACAACCGGCCGGCCGAGGCGGGCGTCAACGTCACCTTTCAGGGAACGCGCAAGAAGAGCGCCAGTCAGGCGAAGAGCCGGGTGGCGATCGTCATCGCCAGCTTCGGCATCGTCTATGCAGTGATCGGCGGGCGTCTGGTGCAATACGGCCTAGCGCAGCCGGAGACGGTCTCCTCGATCGGTCGCGCCGACAACCTGATGGCCTCGCGCCCGGATATACTCGACCGCAACGGCGAGATCCTCGCGACCGACATCCGCACCGTCTCTCTCTATGCCGAGCCGCACAAGATCGTCGACGCCGACGAGGCGGTGGAGCGGCTCGCGACCGTGCTGCCCGATCTCAATGCGCGCGACATCTACAACAAGCTGAAATCGAAATCGCGCTTCCAATGGCTGCGCCGGCAACTGACGCCCAAGCAGCAGAGCGAGATCCTCGCGCTCGGCATTCCCGGCATCGGCTTCCGTCCGGAGAAGCGCCGCTTCTATCCCGGCGGGCCGACGGCGGCCCATATCCTCGGGCACGTCAACATCGACAACCGCGGCGTCGCCGGCATGGAGCGCTATATCGACGACCAGGGCCTGGCCGACCTCGCCGCCATCGGCATGACCAGCGACGCCAAGCTCGAACCGGTGAGGCTCTCGATCGACGTGCGCGTCCAGAACATCGTGCGCGACGTGATCACCGCCGGCATGAAGAATTTCGAGGCGATCGCCGCCGGCGCCGTCGTCATTGACGTCCATACCGGCGAGGTACTGGCGATGGCTTCGGTCCCGGATTACGATCCGAACAGGCCGGCGGAAGGCGCGGAAGAGGGCTGGATGAACCGCATGTCGAACGGCACGTTCGAGATGGGCTCCACCTTCAAGACCTTCACCATCGCCATGGGGCTCGATTCCGGCAAGGTGACGCTCAACGACAGCTTCGACGCATCGGCGCCGATCCGCATCGGCGGCTTCACCATCAAGGACTTCCACGGCAAGCGCCGGGTGCTGACGGTGCCGGAAATCTTCCAGTATTCCTCGAATATCGGCACGGCGAAGATCGCCGACCTCGTCGGCATTCCCGGACACAAGGAATTCCTCACCCGGCTCGGCCTGCTCACGAAACTGCCGACGGAACTTCCCGAGGTGAAGACGCCGAGCCAGCCGCGCGAGTGGAAGAAGATCAATTCGATCACCATCTCATTCGGCCACGGCGTCTCGACCACGCCGTTGCAGACGGCCGTCGCCGGGGCGGCGCTGGTCAACGGCGGCAAGCTCATCCCGCCGACCTTCCTGCCGCGCAGCGAGGAAGAGGCGAGCGAACTCGCGACGGCAGTGGTCAAGAAGAGCACCAGCGACGACATGCGCTACCTGCTCCGCCGCAACGGTATCGCCGGTTCGGGCAAGCGGGCGCTCGTTCCGGGCTTCAATGTCGGCGGCAAGACCGGTACCGCCGACAAGGTCGTCAACGGCCGCTATTCCAACGACCTGAACTTCAATGCCTTCCTCGCGGCTTTCCCGATCGATGATCCGAAATATATCGTGCTGACCTTTATCGACGCGCCGAAGACCGGCGAGGGCGGGGGGCGCACCGCTGGGTCGAACGCCGCGCCGATGGTGCGCGACATCATCAGCCGCTCCGCGCCGCTGCTCGGCGTCGAACCGAAATTCGGTGAAGACGGTTCTGCCTTGCTTGTGTCTTATTGACCGTGAAATGAAAGTGCGGACATTCGCGATTCCCGTGGACATGGTTCCGTAGACTTGACGTCGATCGAAGGAACCATGCCGCGGCTCAAAGTGTCACAGCGAGCATCGTGCGCCTGAAGGCGCACGGCGCCGCAGGATCATATCGGTGTGAGCAGTTCATGAAGATCAAGGACCTGGCGGGAGCGAGTTTCCCGGAGCTTTCGGCGCAACTGACCGGCGATGCCGCGACGATCGAGATCGGCGGCCTCACTGCCGACAGCCGGCGGGTCAAGCCGGGCGATCTCTTCGTCGCCGTTGCCGGAACGAAGGCAAACGGTGCGGCCTATATTGCCGATGCGATCTCGCGCGGCGCCGCTGCGGTCGTCGCCGCAGACGCCCATGCGGAGGGCGGCGCGCCCATCTTCCGGCTTGCGGAGCCGCGCCGCTTCCTCGCGCAAGCCGCGGCCGCCTTCTTTGGACGCCAGCCGGCGACCATGGTCGCCGTCACGGGAACGGCGGGCAAGACGTCCGTCGCCTCTTTCACGCGGCAGATCTGGGCGCATTCGGGCCTGTCGGCGGCGATGATCGGCACGACCGGCGTCGTGGCGCCGGGCCGCAATGAATACGGATCGCTGACGACGCCGGATCCGGTCTCGCTGCACGCGCTGCTTGCGGAACTCGCCGACGAGGGCGTCACGCATGCGGCGATGGAGGCTTCCAGCCACGGCCTCGACCAGAACCGCCTCGACGGCGTCAGGCTCGCCGCCGCCGCCTTCACCAATCTAGGCCGCGACCACATGGACTACCATCCGACGGTCGAGCACTACATGGCCTCGAAGATGCGTCTTTTCGAGGCGCTGCTGCCGAAGGGCTCGCCGGCGGTGATCTTCGCCGACGATCAATGGTCGGGCGAGGCGATCGCCGCCGCTCGCAAGGCGGGCCACGACGTGCGGACCGTCGGCCGCAACGGCGATTTCATCAGCCTGAAGCGCGTCGAGCATTTCCGCCACAAACAGTCGGCTGAGGTCCATGTCGGCGACGACATCTTCGAGATCCACATTCCCCTCGCCGGCGATTTCCAGGTCGCCAACGCCCTGGTGGCAGCCGGCCTAGCCATGTCCGCCGGGATCGACGCAAGGACGGCATTCTCGGCGCTCGAGAAGTTGCAGGGCGCTTCGGGCCGGCTCGAACTCGTCGGGCAGACGAGCGACGGGGCGCTCGCCTATGTGGACTATGCCCACAAGCCCGATGCGCTCGCAAATGTGCTGGAGTCCGTGCGCCCCTTCACCACGGGCCGGGTGATCCTCGTTTTCGGTTGCGGCGGCGACCGCGACAAGGGCAAGCGGCCGATCATGGGCGAGATCGCCAGCCGGCTCGCCGATGTCGTCATCGTTACCGACGACAACCCGCGTTCCGAAATACCGGAAGTGATCCGGGCCGAGATCATGGCCGGGGCCAGCGGCGCCACCGAGATCGGCGACCGCGCCGTGGCGATCCGCACCGCCGTTCGCATGCTCAAGACCGGAGACACGCTCATCGTCGCCGGCAAGGGGCACGAGGAGGGGCAAACGATCGGTTCCGTGACGCTGCCGTTCTCCGATCATGCGGAGGTGCGCAAGGCACTGGGAGGTCTTTGATTTGAACTGGCTCTGGACAAGCAGCGATCTTCTGGCCGCCATGAACGGCCGTCCCGTCGGCAACTTGCCGGAAGGAATCGGCGGCATTTCGATCGACAGCCGGACGATCGGCAAGGGCGAGGCCTTTTTCGCGATCAGGGGCGATCGCGTCGACGGCCACGACTATGCCGGCATCGCGCTTGCGAACGGAGCCGCGGTGCTTGTCGTCAGCGAGGCCAAGCTTCCGGCGCTCGGCCGCCTGATCGCGCCGATGATCGTCGTCGACGACGTGCTGGAGGCGATGATCCGGCTCGGCTGCGCGGCGCGCGATCGCAGTGCCGCAAAGATCATCGCCGTCACCGGTTCGGTCGGCAAGACGACCACCAAGGAGATGCTGCGGCATGTGCTTTCGCCGCTCGGCCGGGTCCATGCCTCCGTCGCGTCCTTCAACAATCACTGGGGCGTGCCGCTGACGCTTGCGCGCATGCCGGAGACGACCGATTTCGGCATATTCGAGATCGGCATGAACCATCCCGGCGAGATCCGCCCGTTGACGCGGATGGTTCGCCCGCATGTCGCGGTCGTAACCAGCATCGCCGCGGCTCACCTCGGCAATTTCACGAGCCTCGAAGAGATCGCGGCCGCAAAGGCCGAGATATTCGAGGGCGTCGTCAACGGCGGCCACGCCGTCCTCAACCGCGACAGCGCGCAATACGAGTTCCTGGAAAAGGCCGCAGCGGCCGCGGGCGTCGGCCATGTTCATTCCTTCGGCGCCAATCCCAAGTCGGAATACCGTCTGGCCGAGTTCGCCGGCCAGGCGGAAGGTTCCGTGCTTTGGGCCGCCATTGCCGGAAGAACCCGCGAAATCGCCATCGGTGCGCCCGGACGCCATATCGCGGAGAACGCGCTGGCCGTGATTGCCGCGGCGACGCTGGCCGGGGCCGAGCTCGACCGCGTTATTGCTTCGCTTGCGACGATGCATCCGGAAAAGGGCAGGGGGCAGCGGCATCGCCTCACGATCGGCGCCGGCGAGCTGACGCTGATCGACGAGAGCTACAACGCCAATCCGGCTTCCATGCGAGCGGCGATCTCGCTTCTGCGCGACGCCGAGCCGCCGCCCGGCGGGCGCCGCGTTGCGATCCTCGGCGACATGCTTGAGATGGGCGAGCATGCGGCCGCGGTTCACGCCGCGCTTGCCGAGCCTCTGGTTGAAGCGGGGGTTTCCGACGTCTGGCTCGCGGGGCCCGAGATGGCGCATCTGCGCGACGCCCTGCCGCCGGAGGTCTCGGTCGTCTACCGGGAGAAGGTCGATGATCTGGCGGCTTACGCACTCGGGGCGGTTGCGGCCGGCGACGTCGTGATGGTCAAGTCCTCGAAGGGCACAGGCTGCGGCAGGATCGTCCAGGCGCTTGTCGAGGCGTATCCCGAGAGGACGGCCGAGGCGGGGGAAGCATAGCGGGCGTGCAGCAGTTCAAAGTGCTGCAGCGACCTTTCTCCGTCTGGAGAGGCAGGGCGCCGCAGTGCTGGTGGATACAGCCCGCGGCCAGGGGAAATGGCCTAACATAGTCGAACGCAAGCGGGTATCGTCCGGCAGATGATTCTGTTGGACGATGTCCGATTCTAAACTTCTGGGGGAAAGGTCCCTTATGCTGATCTGGCTTGTGGAACTGGCGGACCACTTTCAATTCTTCAATCTCTTTCGCTACATCACCTTCCGCACGGGTGCAGCACTCTTTACTTCCGCCCTGATCGTGTTCCTGTTCGGCCCGGCGATGATCGCGTCGCTGCGCATCCGCCAGGGCAAGGGCCAGCCGATCCGCGCCGACGGACCCCAGACCCACTTCAAGAAAGCCGGCACGCCCACCATGGGCGGGCTGATGATCCTCGCCGGCATCGTGGTGTCGTCGCTCCTGTGGGCCGATCTTTCGAGCATCTACGTCGTCTCGACGCTGCTGGTGACGCTCGGCTTCGGCGCGATCGGCTTCTATGACGACTATCTCAAGGTGACCAAGCAATCGGACAAGGGCTTTTCCGGCAAGGCGCGCCTCGGCATCGAATTCGTGATCGCGGCCATCGCCGTGTTCTTCATGATGCAGGCGGCGCTTTCGGCGGGCACCGCGGGCTCCACCTTCGGCTCGTCGGTCACCTTCCCCTTCTTCAAGGACCTGATGCTCAATCTCGGCTATTTCTTCGTGCTCTTCGGCGGCTTCGTCATCGTCGGTGCCGGCAATGCCGTGAACCTGACGGACGGTCTCGACGGGCTCGCGATCGTCCCGGTGATGATCGCTTCCGCCGCCTTCGGGCTGATCGCCTATCTCGCCGGTAACGCCGTATTCGCCAACTACCTGCAGATCCATTTCGTGCCCGGCACCGGCGAGCTCGCCGTGATCCTCGGCGCCGTCATCGGCGCCGGTCTCGGTTTTCTCTGGTTCAACGCCCCGCCGGCCGCCATCTTCATGGGCGACACCGGCTCGCTGGCGCTTGGCGGCCTGATCGGCACAGTGGCGGTCGCCACCAAGCACGAGATCGTCATGATCATCATCGGCGGCCTCTTCGTTGCCGAGACGCTGTCGGTCATCATCCAGGTCTTCTGGTTCAAGCGGACCGGCCGTCGCGTGTTCCTGATGGCGCCGATCCACCATCACTTCGAAAAGAAGGGCTGGACGGAGAGCCAGGTGGTGATCCGCTTCTGGATCATCGCCGTCATCCTTGCGATGATCGGTCTTTCCACGCTGAAGCTGCGGTGAGCGACGATGATTCCGGTCACCACATTCAAGGGCAAGAAAGTCGCACTCTTCGGCCTGGGCGGCTCGGGTCTCGCGACGGCAGAGGCGCTGGTCGCAGGCGGTGCCGAAGTGACGGCGTGGGACGACAATCCCGACAGCGTGGCCAAGGCCGCCGCGGCAGGGATCCCCACCGCTGATCTGCGCCACGTCGATTGGCGCGTCTTCGCCGCTTTCGTGCTTTCGCCGGGCGTGCCCTTGACGCATCCGAAGCCGCACTGGAGCGTCGATCTCGCCCACCAGGCGGGCGTCGAGATCATCGGCGACGTCGAGCTTTTCGTGCGCGAGCGCCGCGCGCATGCGCCGGATTGCCCCTTCATCGCCATCACCGGTACCAACGGCAAATCCACGACGACGGCGCTGATCGCGCATATCCTCAAGACCAGCGGACGGGACACGCAGCTCGGCGGCAATATCGGTACCGCCGTGCTGACCCTCGAGCCGCCGCAGACCGGGCGCTTCTATGTGGTGGAGTGCTCGTCCTACCAGATCGATCTTGCACCGACGCTCAACGCGACGGCCGGCATCCTGCTCAACCTCACGCCCGATCATCTGGACCGGCACGGCACTATTCAGCATTACGCCGACATCAAGGAGCGCTTGGTCGCCGGAAGCGGCACGGCCGTCATCGGCGTCGACGACAGCTTTTCCAGCCTGATCGCCGACCGGGTCGAGCGGGCGGGAGCGAAGGTCGTGCGCATCTCGCGCCGCCAGGTCCTTGCCGACGGCATCTACGCCAAAGGCTCGGCCCTGATGCGGGCGCAAGGCGGCAGCTCTTCGCTCTTCACCGATCTTGCCGGCATCCAGACGCTGCGAGGCGGGCACAATGCCCAGAATGCGGCGGCAGCCGTCGCCGCCTGCCTCGCCGTCGGCGTCGGCGAAAAAGACATCGTCGAGGGCCTCAGGACGTTTCCGGGCCTCCGGCACCGGATGCAGCCGGTCGCGCGAAAGGGCGAGATCGTCTTCGTCAACGACAGCAAGGCGACCAATGCCGACGCCGCGGCCCCGGCGCTTTCGAGTTACGACCGTATCTACTGGATCGCCGGCGGCCTGCCGAAGGAAGGCGGCATCGCCTCGCTGGCGCCGTTCTTCCCGAAGATCGTCAAGGCCTATCTCATCGGCGAGGCGGCGCCCGCCTTCGCGGCGACGCTCGGGGAGGCGGTGCCCTACGAGATCTCCGGGACGCTCGAAAGGGCGGTGACGCATGCGGCAGAGGATGCGGCGCGCGACAGGCAAGGTCCGGCGGCCGTGATGCTTTCCCCGGCTTGCGCAAGCTTCGACCAGTACAAGAACTTCGAGGTGCGTGGAGATGCCTTCGTCGGCCATGTCGCGGCGCTCGAAGGCGTGACCATGCTCATCTGACGGATTTGGACGTTGGCGCGGCATGCGCCTGAGAAGGGGACAGACAGATGGTAAGCCGAGCCGAACGTGGCCCCGTGGCCGACTGGTTCTGGACGATAGACAGGTTCTTCCTGGCGACCTTCATCCTGCTGATGGGCGTCGGCTTCATGCTGTCCTTCGCGGCAAGCCCTCCGGTCGCCGAGCGATTGGGTCTCGACAGCTTCCATTTCGTCAAGCGCCACGCCGTCTTCCTCTTGCCCTCGCTGGCGGTGATGGTGGGGATATCCTTTCTGTCGCCGCGGCAGGTCAGGCGCGCGGCGATCATCCTGCTCGGTGCATCTCTCGGAATGATGGTTCTCGTCCTCTTCATCGGCGAGGAGGTCAAGGGCTCGCTCAGGTGGATATCGATCGCCGGAATTTCGATCCAGCCTTCCGAATTCATGAAGCCGGCCTTCGTCGTCGTCTGCGCCTGGCTTTTCGCGGAGCACGCGAAGCAGCCGGAAATCCCCGGAAACCTGCTGTCGATCCTATTGTTCGGCATTGTCGGCGCGCTGCTCGTCGCGCAGCCGGACCTCGGCCAAACGATCCTCACCGCGGCGGTCTGGGGCGGCATGTTCTTCATGGCCGGCATGCCCTGGCTCTGGATCATCGTGCTCGCCGGGGCGGCCGCAGGCGGCTTCTTCGTGGCCTATACCATGCTGCCGCACGTCGCCGGCCGTATCGACCGGTTCATGACGGGCGAGGGTGATACGTTCCAGGTGGATACGGCGCGCGACGCCATCATCCGCGGCGACTGGTTCGGTCGCGGTCCGGGCGAGGGCATCGTCAAGCGCATCATCCCCGACAGCCATACCGACTTCGTCTTCTCGGTGGCGGCCGAGGAATTCGGCATCGTGTTCTGCATGGTGATCGTCATGATCTTCGCCTTTCTGGTGATGCGCGGCCTCAACCATGCTTTCCGCGAACGCAATGATTTCAACCGCTTTGCCGTCGCCGGCCTGGTGCTGCAGATCGGCATCCAGTCGATGATCAACATCGGCGTCAATCTGGAGCTGCTGCCCGCCAAGGGCATGACGTTGCCGCTGATCTCCTATGGCGGTTCGTCGATGGTGGCGATCTGCGTGACGGCGGGCTTCATCCTGGCACTCACCCGGCACCGGCCGGAAAAGCGCGCGGTCGAGCGCAGCCTGTTTCGATCCGGCGTCGGGGTGCCGGCGGAGTAAGATATGGACAAAGGCATCATTCTTCTTGCCGCCGGCGGAACCGGCGGCCACCTCTTTCCCGCCGAGGCGCTGGCCCATGAGCTGAAGGCGCAGGGCTATTGCGTGCACCTCGTGACGGACAGCCGCGCCGAACGCTTTGCCGGAAAGTTCCCGGCAGAGGAGATTCATGTCGTGCCATCGGCGACGATCGGCTCGAAGAATCCGCTGAAGCTCGTCCGATCGGTCTGGAAGCTGTGGACGGGTCTGAGAGCGGCGCGGCGGCTGATCGGCCGCCTGAAGCCGAGAGCCGTGGTCGGCTTCGGCGGCTATCCGACGGTGCCGCCGCTGCTTGCGGCGACGGGCATGGGCGTTCCGTCGCTCATTCATGAGCAGAATGCCGTCATGGGCAGGGCGAATCGGATGCTCGCGTCGCGCGTACAGGCGATAGCCGGCGGCTTTCTTCCGGAAGGCGGAGCCTTCGCCGCAAAGACCGTGGTAACGGGGAACCCTGTTCGTCCCGCGGTCCTCGAAGCGGCCGGGATCGCCTATTCGGCGCCCGTCGAGGGGGCAACGTTCCATCTCGTCGTCTTCGGCGGCAGCCAGGGAGCGCAATTTTTCTCGAAGGCTGTGCCGCAGGCAGTCTGCCGCCTCGACGACGCCTTGCGCCAGCGGCTCAAGGTGACGCAGCAGGCGCGGCCCGAGGATAGGGAAGGGGTCGCCGCCGTTTACGAGAAGCTCGGCGTTCCCGCCGAGGTTTCGCCCTTCTTCACCGACATGGCCCGCCGGATCGCCTCCGCGCAGCTTATCATCTGCCGCTCCGGAGCCTCGACGGTTTCCGAGATTTCGGTGATCGGCCGCCCGGCGATCCTGGTGCCCTATCCCTATGCGCTCGACCACGACCAGGCGGCCAATGCCGCGGCACTTGCCGCCAAAGGCGGCGCGCGGGTGATCGCGCAGGTGGAGCTTTCCGCCGAACGGCTCGCCGGAATTCTCGCCGACGCGATGAACAACCCGCAGGCGCTGACGCAGATGGCGACCGGCGCCCGCGAGACGGGTAAACCGGAGGCCGCGCGCTTGCTTGCGTCCCTGGTAGAGGCTATTGCCAGCGGCTCGACAGTCGCGAAATTCAGGGAAGCACGCTCATGAAAATGCCGAAGACGATCGGGCTCGTACATTTCATTGGGATCGGCGGCATCGGCATGAGCGGCATTGCCGAGGTGCTGCACAATCTCGGGCATCGCGTCCAGGGGTCGGACCAGTCCGACAGCGCCAATGTCCAGCGGCTCAGGGACAAGGGCATCGAGGTCTCGATCGGGCACAGGGCCGAAAATCTCGGTGACGCCGAAGTGGTGGTCGTCTCGACCGCGATCAAGAAGGACAATCCGGAACTGATCGCCGCGCGCGAGAAATTCCTGCCGGTCGTGCGGCGCGCCGAAATGCTTGCCGAACTGATGCGCTTCCGTAATGCGATCGCCATCGGCGGCACCCACGGCAAGACGACGACGACCTCGATGATCGCGGCGCTGCTCGATGCGGGCGGCCTCGACCCGACGGTCATCAACGGCGGCATCATCAACGCCTACGGCACCAACGCGCGTATGGGCGCCGGCGAGTGGATGGTGGTCGAGGCGGACGAATCCGACGGCACGTTCCTGAAGCTCCCCGCCGACATCGCCGTCGTCACCAATATCGATCCGGAACATCTCGACCACTACGGCAATTTCGACGCCGTGCGCGCAGCCTTCCGGCAGTTCGTAGAGAATGTGCCCTTCTACGGCTTCGGCGTACTCTGCCTCGACCACCCGGAAGTCCAGACCATGGTCGGCAGGATCGAGGACCGCAAGATCGTCACCTATGGCGCGAACCCGCAGGCCGACGTGCGCTTCCACAATGTCCGCATGGACGGTGCGACCTCGGTCTTCGACATCGAGATCCGCCGTCGCCGCACGGGCCAGGTGATCGAGATGAAGGATCTGCGGCTGCCGATGCCGGGCCGCCACAATATCTCGAACGCCACGGCGGCGATCGCGGTCGCGCAGCGCCTCGGCATCAAGCCGGAGGATATCGCGCGGGGGCTTGCCTCCTTCGGCGGCGTCAAGCGCCGCTTCACGCTGACCGGCGAATGGCAGGGGGCGCGCATCTTCGACGATTACGGTCACCATCCGGTCGAGATCAAGGCGGTCCTGAGGGCCGCGCGCGAGGCCTGCCAGGGTCGCATCATCGCCATTCACCAGCCGCACCGTTATTCGCGGCTGTCGAGCCTCTTCGAGGATTTCACCTCCTGCTTCAACGACGCCGACACGATCCTGATCGCGCCGGTCTACGCGGCCGGCGAGGAGGCGATCGACGGCGTCAATGCCGAGGCGCTCGTCAATCGCATCAAGGCGGCCGGACACCGCGATGCGCGGTCTGTCCCGGGACAGGAGGCGATCGCGCCGATCGTCGCCAAGATTGCGCAGCCGGGTGACTTTGTGGTTCTCTTGGGGGCTGGCAGCATCACCTATTGGGCCGCGGCCCTGCCCAGGGAGCTCGCGGATATTTCAGGAAATTGAGCATGAAACAGGTCAACGGTCAGAAACTTCTCGAGGCGCTCGGAAGCGGCGTCGACGCAATCCGCGGACGCATCACGCCCGATGCCCCGATGGACCGCGTCACCTGGTTTCGCGCAGGCGGACTCGCGGAACTGATGTTCCAGCCGCACGACACCGATGATCTCGTCGCCTTCCTGAAGCTCGTCCCCAAGGAGGTGCCGATCATGGTGGTCGGCGTCGGCTCGAACCTGCTCGTGCGTGACGGTGGCATTCCGGGCATCGTCATCCGCCTTTCCGCCAAGGGCTTCGGCGATCTCGAACTCGTCGGCGAGAACCGAATCAAGGCGGGGGCGATCTGCCCGGACAAGAACATTTCCGCCATGGCGCTCGATCACGGCATAGGCGGCTTCTATTTCTACTACGGCATTCCAGGCTCGATCGGCGGGGCACTCCGCATGAATGCCGGCGCGAATGGCGGCGAGACCAGCGAGCGCGTCGTCGAAGTCCATGCGGTCGACCGCAAGGGCAACAAGCATGTGCTCAGCAACGCCGACATGGGCTATGCCTATCGCCATTCCGACGCGGCCAAGGATCTGATCTTCACGCATGCGATCTTCGAAGGCTATGCCGAGGACAAGAACAAGATCCGTACCGACATGGACGCCGTGCGCCAGCACCGCGAAACGGTGCAGCCGATCCGCGAGAAGACCGGCGGCTCGACCTTCAAGAACCCGCAGGGCCATTCCGCCTGGAAGCTGATCGACGAGGCGGGCTGCCGCGGCCTGATGATCGGCAACGCGCAGATGTCGCCGCTCCATTGCAACTTCATGATCAACACCGGCCAGGCGACCGGCTACGAACTCGAATATCTCGGCGAGACCGTGCGCCAGCGCGTGATGGAACATTCCGGCGTGAAGCTCGAGTGGGAGATCAAACGCGTCGGCAAGTTCATGCCGGGCTATGAGATCAGGGAATTCCTCGGGCGCGCCATGGCTTGAGCCGAGAGACCGGCCGAAAGAAAAGGCCGCGACGGGCAACCGTCGCGGCCTTTTCGCGTCGAAGCGGCAGGCGGGATTCGGGAGCTTGGCGACGGAATCCGGCACCCGATTTCCAACTCGCTGACGACATTTCCCTTGATGGCCTTACAAAGCTCTGATTCAGCCGTGAAGCCTTGGATCCGGTTGATTCTGGCCTGCCGGAATTCAGAGCTTCCGCAACAAGAGTTAACCAAAGTAAACGGTTCGTTAACCATAATGTCGTTGTAGTGGCCCTACGCGGCGATCTCGCGACTCGGGGGTGGAATCAGCCCGACGCAAGCAAGCTTCGCGATAGTGGCGTATTGTTTGGGGGTTTGAATGAGCGGCAGGCATGTTGCTGTCCTGATGGGCGGATTTTCCTCTGAGAGGCCGGTGAGCCTGTCTTCGGGGGCGGCTTGCGCGGATGCCCTGGAGGCCGAAGGCTATCGCGTCACCCGCGTCGATGTCGGCCGCGATGTTGCGGCGGTCCTTGGCGAATTGCGCCCCGACGTCGCCTTCAACGCCCTTCACGGACCCTTCGGCGAAGACGGTACGATCCAGGGCATCCTCGAATATCTCGAGATTCCCTATACCCATTCCGGCGTTCTCGCGTCGGCGCTGGCCATGGACAAGGCGCAGGCGAAGCACGTCGCCAAGGCCGCCGGCATTCCGGTCGCCGAAGCCCTGGTGATGGACCGCCGCAGCTTCGGCAACGAGCATCCGATGAAGCCGCCCTATGTGGTGAAGCCGGTGCGCGAGGGATCGAGCTTCGGCGTCGTCATCGTCAAGGAAGATCAGTCGCATCCGCCGCAGGTCATCACCTCCAGCGGATGGCGCTATGGCGATCGCGTCATGGTGGAGCGCTACGTTGCGGGCCGGGAACTCACCTGCGGCGTCATGGGCGACGTCGCGCTCGGCGTCACGGAGATCATCCCGCAGGGGCATGCCTTCTATGATTACGACTCGAAATACGTGAAAGGTGGCTCCAGGCACGTTATTCCGGCACAGATTTCATCAAATATTTACCAAAAAATACAAACACTCGCGTTGAAGGCGCATCAGGCGATCGGTTGCCGCGGCGTCAGCCGATCCGACTTCCGTTTCGATGACCGTGGTGACGGCGAGGGCGAGTTGATCTGGCTGGAGATCAACACCCAGCCCGGCATGACTCCGACCTCGCTGGTCCCCGAAATGGCGCAGCATGCGGGCCTTCAGTTTGGCGCGTTTCTAAGGTGGATGGTGGAGGACGCATCGTGTTCTCGTTGAGGGGCAGAAGGGGCAAAAGGGTTCGCCATCCGCTCGGCGTCGCCGCCGAGGCGGACGATGCGTTCGTCCTGCCGCGTCCGCTGCGCAAGGGCGTCCGCTTCCTCGTCAGCCTCGGCACCGGCCGCATCCGCTTCCCCAATCACACCGGAACGGTCTCGGCTGCCGCCTTCTTTCTGGCGACGGGGCTCTACGGCATGTCGCTCGGCGGCCACACGCAGAATTTCGCGCAAGCCTCGACGACTGCGGCCGGGTTCGCGATCGAGGACGTGCGGGTTTCCGGCAACGCACAGACCTCGGAGATCGACATCCTCCAGCAACTCGGCCTCGACGGTACGACCTCTCTGGTGGCGCTCGATATCGCCGAGGCGCGCCGGCTGATCGGCGAACTGCCCTGGGTCGAAAGCGTCACGGTGCGCAAGGTCTACCCGGGCACGATCGAGGTCAACCTCACGGAGCGCAAGGCCTTCGGTATCTGGCAGCATGGGTCGGACCTGTCGCTGATCGAACGCAGCGGCAGTGTCATCGCACCGCTGCGCGACAACAAGTTTGCGTCGCTGCCGCTTTTCGTCGGGCGCGATGCCGAGACGGCTGCCGCTGGTTTCTATGACGAATTTTCGCGTTGGCCGGAATTCCGCTCGCGGGTGAAGGCCTTCGTGCGCGTCGCCGGACGCCGCTGGGATCTGCGCCTCGACAACGGCATCGTCGTCAAGCTGCCGGAGAAGGATGTGGCGCGGGCGATGAAGGTCCTCGCCGAGATGGAAGAGTCGCACCAGCTTCTCGAGCGCGACATTGCCGCCGTCGATCTGCGGCTCGAGGACCGCACCACCGTACAACTGACACCGGAAGCAGTCGCGCGTCGGGAAGTCGCGCTCAAGGCGAGGGAGAAGATGCTGAAAGCCCAGGAGAAGCGGATATGAGTCTGTTCGGTTCCGCCAATTTCGGTCTTCCGCGTCTGAAGCCGCTCTCCACCAAGCGGTCGCACGTCGTCTCGGTGCTCGACATCGGCTCGACCAAGGTTGTCTGCATGATCGGCCGGCTGACGCCGCGCGCCGAGAGCCAGATCCTGCCGGGACGCACGCACAACATCGAAATCGTCGGCATCGGCCATCAGAAGTCGCGCGGCGTCAAGAACGGCGTCATCGCCGATCTCGACGCGGCCGAGAGCGTCGTGCGGCTGGCGGTCGATGCCGCCGAGCGCATGGCGGGACTGACGATCGACAGTCTCATCGTCAATGTCTCTGCCGGCCGCCTGCAGAGCGATGTCTATACCGCCACCATCGATCTCGGTGGCCAGGAAGTCGACGCGAACGACCTCAAGAAGGTGCTCGCGGCAGCGGGACAGCAATCGCTACGCACCGACCGGGCGATCCTCCATTCGCTGCCGACCGGCTTCTCGCTCGACGGCGAGCGCGGCATCCGCGATCCGCTGGCGATGTTCGGCGACGTGCTCGGCGTCGACATGCATGTGCTGACGGCGGAGCGGGCGGCGCTGAAGAATCTCGAGCTTTGCGTCAATCGCGCCCATCTCTCGGTCGAGGGCATTGTGGCGACCCCCTATGCAAGCGGCCTTGCGGCACTCGTCGACGACGAGGTCGAGCTCGGCTGCGCCGCGATCGACATGGGCGGCGGCACGACGACGATTTCCGTCTTCGCCGAAGGCAAGCTCGTCCATGCGGATGCCGTCAGCCTTGGCGGCCACCATGTGACGACCGATCTGGCGCGCGGTCTCTCGACGCGGATCGAGGATGCGGAGCGGCTGAAGGTCGTGCATGGCTCGGCGCTGCCGAACAGCGCCGACGAGCGGGACATCGTCTCCGTCCCGCCGATCGGCGAGGACGATCGCGATCAGCCGACGCACGTGCCGCGCGCGCTCGTCTCGCGCATCGTGCGCGCCCGCATCGAGGAGACGCTGGAGCTCATTCGCGACCGCATCCAGCGCTCCGGCTTCAGCCCGATCGTCGGCAAGCGGATCGTCCTGACGGGCGGCGCGAGCCAGCTGACCGGCCTGCCCGAGGCGGCGCGGCGCATCCTCGCGCGCAACGTCCGCATCGGCCGGCCGCTCGGCGTTTCCGGCCTGCCGGCCGCCGCCAAGGGGCCGGCATTCTCCACGGCCGTCGGACTGATGATCTATCCGCAGGTCGCCGATCTCGAGACCCATGCCGCCCACGGCGGCGTGTTCTCCACGCTCGGCGGCGGCAACAGCCGCATCGCCCGCATGGGACAGTGGCTGAAAGAGAGTTTCTAGGCTTCGCCGGCGCAGCGGCGAAGCAGGTATTTCAAGGGATTTGGCCGGCTCGGCAAGGCGGCCAGAGAAAGAGAAGGAACAGGACTATGGCCATCAATTTGCAGAAGCCGGACATTACCGAGCTGAAGCCCCGCATCACGGTCTTCGGCGTCGGCGGCGGCGGCGGCAACGCCGTCAACAACATGATTACCGCCGGGCTCCAGGGCGTCGATTTCGTCGTCGCCAACACGGACGCGCAGGCGCTGACCATGACCAAGGCGGAACGGATCATCCAGATGGGTGTCGCCGTCACCGAGGGGCTCGGCGCCGGTTCGCAGCCGGAAGTCGGCCGCGCGGCCGCCGAGGAGTGCATCGATGAGATCATCGACCATCTGAACGGCACGCATATGTGCTTCGTCACCGCCGGCATGGGCGGCGGCACCGGCACCGGCGCGGCCCCGATCGTCGCCCAGGCCGCCCGCAACAAGGGCATCCTGACCGTCGGCGTCGTCACCAAGCCCTTCCACTTCGAAGGCGGGCGGCGCATGCGCATCGCCGACCAGGGCATTGCCGACCTGCAGAAGTCGGTCGACACCCTGATCGTCATTCCGAACCAGAACCTCTTCCGCATCGCCAACGACAAGACGACCTTCGCAGACGCCTTCGCCATGGCCGACCAGGTTCTCTACTCGGGCGTCGCCTGCATTACCGACCTCATGGTCAAGGAAGGCCTCATCAACCTCGACTTCGCCGACGTCCGCTCGGTGATGCGCGAGATGGGCCGCGCCATGATGGGCACCGGTGAGGCGTCCGGCGAAGGCCGTGCAATGGCAGCCGCCGAAGCCGCGATCGCCAACCCGCTGCTCGACGAAACGTCGATGAAGGGTGCCCAGGGCCTGCTGATCTCCATCACCGGTGGTCGCGACCTGACCCTCTTCGAGGTCGACGAAGCCGCGACGCGCATCCGCGAGGAAGTCGATCCGGACGCCAATATCATTCTCGGCGCCACCTTCGACGAAGAGCTCGAGGGCCTGATCCGCGTTTCCGTCGTGGCGACGGGCATCGACCGCACGGCCGCGGAGGTGGCCGGCCGCTCCGCCGACTTTCGTCCGGTAGCGCCGAAGCCGATCGTCCGCCCGTCCGCCGCTGTTCCGGCCCAGCCGCAGCAGACCGTGTCCCACCAGCCGGTCGCGCCGCAGCCCGCGCCGCAGCCGCAACCGGTCCAGCAGCAACCGGTGCAGCAGCAGAACACCGTCGACCAGATCGCGCTCGCGATCCGCGAGGCCGAAATGGAGCGTGAGCTCGATATCGCGACCCGCGCCCACGTCGCCGCACCGGCAGCGCAGGCGCAGGAAGAGGCCTTCCGTCCCCAGAGCAAGCTCTTCGCCGGCGTCGCTCCGGCGGAGCCCGCTCCCGTCATGCGTCCGGCCCAGCCGGTCCAGCGTCCGGTCGAAATGCAGGCACCGGTCCAGGCACACGTGCAGCCCCAGGTCCAGGCGCAGCCGCAGCCGGTTCGCCAGGAGCCCGCGCCGGTCGTCCGCCAGCATGCCGAACCGATCCGCATGCCGAAGGTCGAGGACTTTCCGCCGGTCGTGAAGGCCGAGATGGACCATCGCGCGCAGCCGGCCCCGGCACCGGAAGAGCGCGGGCCGATGGGCCTGCTCAACCGGATCACCAGTTCGCTCGGACTGCGTGAACGGGATAGCCAGAATGTCTCTGCCGACATGACGGCGGCGGCACCGAGTGCGGCTTCGCAGCAGCGTCGCCCGCTCTCACCGGAGGCGAGCCTCTATGCACCGCGCCGCGGCCAGCTTGACGATCACGGCCGCGCCGCACCGCAGATGCGCTCGCATGAGGACGACCAGCTCGAGATCCCGGCCTTCCTGCGCCGCCAGTCGAGCTGATTCGAAATCTGTTCCTTCACCTTGCCGATGCCCGGGCGCCAGCCCGGGCATTTTCCTTTTCTTTGTAATTTCAATGACTTGTAAACTCGATCGCGCACATATGAATTGCGTAACAAACCGAAACGAACAGTGATTTGGAATGGTGCTTCCAAGCTCTTATTTTCAGTATCGGAATTGGGGACGCATACGATTCGATCGGGCGCTGTTAGTTCGGAATGCGGGGTTTCGGCCGACAGGCGCGGAATCACGGTTCCTTCGTTCGTGCCTCGAGCCGCGCTGCGCCCTTCAGGAGTTTGGCCGCCGGCCGCGTTATTGAAAGTGACGAAGAGAATGGGAATCGAACTGCTCGGGTTTCAGACGACGATCGCAAGCCCGATAACCGTCAAGGGCACAGGCGTTCACTCGGGCGCGGAGGTGGAGATCACCTTCCATCCGGCCGACGCCGATGCCGGCATCGTTTTCCAGCGCGTGCTCGCCGGGGGGCGTGTCAGCGAGTACCGCGCTGTCTCGTCGCAGGTGGGCAATACCGATCTCTGCACCGTTCTCGGCTTCTCGCCGGCCACCTCGATCGCCACGGTCGAGCACGTGATGGCCGCGGTCTACGCGCTCGGCCTCGACAACCTGCTGATCGAGGTGCACGGCGCCGAAATGCCGATCATGGACGGTAGTTCCGAGCCCTTCATCGAGGCGATCGAGCAGGCGGGCGTCCGCTCGCTTGCGGTCAAGCGCCGCTATATCCGCATCCTCAAGCCGGTTCGCATCGAATCGGGCGCTTCCTGGTCGGAGTTCACGCCCTATGACGGCATGCGCTTCGAGGTCGAGATCGATTTCGACTGCCCGCTGATCGGCCGTCAGGCCTGGAAGGGTGACATGACGCCGGCGGTGTTCAAGCGGGAACTGTCGCGGGCGCGCACCTTCGGCTTCATGCGCGACGTCGAACGGCTCTGGGCCGGCGGTTTCGCGCTCGGTTCGTCGCTGGAAAACTCGGTGGTGATCTCGGACGACAACACGGTGATCAACATCGAGGGCTTGCGCTACGAGGACGAGTTCGTGCGCCACAAGACCCTCGACGCCGTCGGCGATCTTTCGCTCGCCGGCGCACCCTTCCTCGGTTGCTACCGCTCCTACCGCGGCGGCCACCGGATGAACGCCAATGCCCTGAAGGCACTTTTGAGCGACCCGACGGCCTATGAAGTGGTGGAAACGGCATCGCAGCGCCAGCGCACCCGCTCGCGGGACATGGTGGCGGTCGCTGCGGCGGACTTCGCTCCCTGGTCCGCATAACGACAAAAGTTCTTATCTCTCCAGTCGCCGGCCGAAAGGCCGGCATTTTCGTGGGCGATAAGGCAGCAGGCGGGCGGAAAGATGTGCACACTCTTCCCGATGTCGTGCCCGGCGCCACAAATTTGCATGAATTGCCGACCATGACGTTGCGGTCTTGAGGCAACTTGCTCTAAAACGCGCAAGTCTGGCGGGATGCCGCCCGCCAAGTGAAACGGGAATATCCGATGGTTCTTGCAGTTTCGGTCGACATGAAAAAATCAGCGCGCGTCGTTGCAGTCGTTCTTGCGGCTTTCGCCGGCTCGAGTCTGATCACCGCCTGCCAGAACGACCCGGACATCGACATCACCAAGCTTACCGCCGAGACCGATCCGCCGGAGGTGCTCTATAACCAGGGCCTTGCCAACCTCAATGCCGGCAAGACGACGGAGGCGGCGCGCAAGTTCGAGGCGATCGACAGGCAGCATCCGTTCTCCGAGTATGCGCGCAAGGCGCTGGTGATGAACGCCTTCGTCGCCTATCGCAACGGCCAGTACCAGGACGCGATCAACGCCTCGAGCCGTTACCTCAATCTCTATCCGCAGTCGGAAGACGCGGCCTATGCGCAATATATCCAGGGCCTCGCCTATACCAAGCAGATCCCCTCGGTGACGCAGGACCAGAAGCCGGCGACCAAGGCGATCGAGGCGATGCAGGCGGTGATCGACAAGTATCCCGACTCCGAATATGTGGACGACGCCCAGGCGAAGATCCGGTTTGCCCGCGACCAGCTCGCCGGCAAGGAGATGCAGGTCGGCCGCTACTATCTGGAGCGCAAGGAATATCTCGCCGCCATTTCCCGCTTCCGCACGGTGGTCGAGCAATATCCGAACACCAACCAGGTCGAGGAAGCGCTCGCCCGCCTCGTCGAAGCCTATTACGCCATGGGCGTGACGGCGGAGGCGCAGACGGCGGCGGCGGTGCTCGGGCACAACTATCCGGACAGCCAGTGGTACGCCGATTCCTTCAAGCTGCTGCAGTCCGGTGGACTCGAGCCGCGTGAAACCGGTACATCCTGGATCGCGCGCGCCGGCAAGAAGCTCATCGGCGCGTGATTCGCCCGTCAACGAAGATATGAAACCGGATGCTCGCCCAGCTCTCGATCCGCGATATCGTCCTGATCGAACGGCTTGAACTCAGCTTCGACGCCGGGCTTTCGGTGCTGACCGGCGAAACCGGCGCGGGCAAATCCATCCTTCTCGACAGCCTGTCGCTCGCTCTCGGCGGCCGGGGCGACGGTTCGCTCGTGCGTCACGGCGAGGACAAGGGGCAGGTGACCGCCGTCTTCGACGTCCCGGCCGGTCACGCCGCGCGGGTCCTCCTGCACGACAACGGCATTGACGACGACGGCGATCTCATCTTCCGCCGGGTGCAGTCGAGCGACGGCCGCACCAAGGCCTTCATCAACGATCAGCCGGTGAGCGTGCAGCTGATGCGCCAGGTCGGCCAGACGCTCGTCGAGATCCACGGTCAGCACGACGACCGGGCGCTGGTCGACACCGACGCCCATCGTACGCTGCTCGATGCCTTCGGCGGCACCACGGAAGCGGCGGAAGAGGTCGCGGGCCTCTACCGGGCGTGGAAGGAGGCGGAGCGCGGTCTCAGGAAACACCGCGAGAAGGTGGAGGCGGCAGCGCGCGAGGCGGACTACCTGCGCTCCTCGGTCGAGGAGTTGGAGACGCTGTCGCCGCGGGACGGCGAAGAGGAAGAGCTCGCGGAAGCCCGAGCGCGGATGATGAAGGTCGAGCGGATTGCCGGCGACATCAGCGAGGCGTCGGAATTCCTGAACGGCAATGCCTCGCCGGTCCCGCTGATCGCCTCGCTGGTAAGAAGGCTCGAGCGCAAGAGCCACGAGGCGCCCGGCCTGCTCGAAGAGACGGTCGAGCTGCTGGATGGCGCGTTGAACCAGCTGTCCGACGCACAGATGGCGGTGGAGCGGGCGCTGCGCAACACGGAGTTCGACCCGAAGGAACTGGAGCGCGTCGAGGAGCGGCTCTTCGCCTTGCGCGCCGCGAGCCGCAAATATTCGGTTCCGGTCGTCGAACTTCCTGCGCTCGCGGTGCGGATGATTGCCGATCTCGCCGATCTCGATGCCGGCGAGGAGAAGCTGAAGCAGCTCGAAGGCCAGGTCGCCGAGGCGAAGGCAACCTTCGATATCGCCGCAAGAGCGCTTTCCGAAAGGCGTCATAACACGGCGACGGCGCTTTCCGCCGCGGTCATGGAGGAATTGCCGGCGCTGAAGCTCGAACGGGCGCGCTTCATGGTCGAGGTCGCGAGCGATCCGGCGGCGCCGAGCGCCGAGGGCATCGATTCGGTGGAGTTCCACGTCCAGACCAACCCCGGCACCCGGCCGGGGCCGATCATGAAGGTGGCTTCCGGCGGCGAGCTCTCGCGCTTCCTGCTCGCCCTGAAGGTGGCGCTCGCCGACCGCGGCTCGGCGCCGACGCTCGTCTTCGACGAGATCGACACCGGCGTCGGCGGGGCGGTGGCCGACGCCATCGGCCAGCGGCTGAAGCGGCTTTCCAGGACCGTCCAGGTGCTTTCCGTCACCCATGCGCCGCAGGTCGCCGCCCGCGCGGCAACGCATCTCCTGATTTCCAAGGGGCCGTCGGCGCAAAAGGCGGAGATGATCGCGACCCGCGTCGCCCGCATGGACGATGCGGCGCGCACCGAGGAGATCGCCCGCATGCTCGCCGGCGCCTCGATCACCGAGGAGGCGAGGGCGGCGGCCGCGCGCTTGCTCGCCGGCAACGGCTGATCGTAACCACTTTTCTTTCGCGCCGGTTGCTCTACAAAACGACTCCCAAATCCGGAGTCGTCACGCATGTCCAGCGAACTGAAACCCGTCGAGCAGTTGACCGAAGCGGAAGCGGCCGAAGAACTCGCCTTCCTGGCGGCGGAGCTCGCCCGCCACGATGCGCTTTATCACGGCAAGGACGCGCCGGAGATATCGGATGCGGACTACGACGCGCTGAAGCGGCGGAACGACCTGATCGAAGCGCGCTTTCCGGCGCTCATTCGCGAGGATAGCCCGTCGCGCAAGGTGGGCGCGGCGCCGTTGCCGACATTTGCGCCCGTACGCCATGCGCGGCCGATGCTGTCGCTCGACAACACTTTTTCCGACGAGGACGCGCGCGATTTCGTCGCCGGCGTCTTCCGCTTCCTCGGCCTGCTGCCCGATCATTCCGTCGCCTTTACCGCCGAGCCGAAGATCGACGGGCTGTCGATGTCGCTGCGCTATGAGAACCGGCGGCTGGTGACGGCGGCGACGCGCGGCGACGGCACGACGGGGGAGAACGTCACAGCCAATGTCCGCACCATCGCCATGATCCCGCAGACGCTCCCAGCCGACGCGCCGGATATCGTCGAGGTGCGCGGCGAGATCTACATGGCGAAGTCCGATTTTGCCGCGCTCAATGCCGAAATGGCGGCGCAGGGCAAGCCGCTCTACGTCAACCCGCGCAACACGGCTTCCGGGTCGCTGCGCCAGCTCGACCCGAAGGTCACCGCGAGCCGCAAGCTCCGCTTCTTCGCCTATGCCTGGGGCGAGATGTCGGCAATGCCTGCCGATACGCAGCTCGGCATGGTCGAGACCTTCAAGGCCTGGGGATTCCCGGTCAATCCGCTGATGCAGCGCTTCTTCTCCGCCGACGAATTGCTCGCGCACTACCACCACATCGAGCGCGAGCGCCCGGATCTCGACTACGATATCGACGGCGTCGTCTACAAGGTCGACCGGCTCGACCTGCAGGCGCGGCTCGGCTTCCGCTCGCGCTCTCCGCGCTGGGCGACGGCGCACAAGTTCCCGGCCGAGCAGGCCTTCACCCGGCTCAAGGGTATCGACATCCAGGTCGGCCGCACCGGCGCGCTGACGCCGGTGGCGCGGCTGGAGCCGATCACCGTCGGCGGCGTCGTCGTCACCAATGCGACGCTCCACAACGAGGACTATATACGCGGCATCGGCAATACGGGCGAGCCGATCCGCGAGGGGCGCGATATCCGCATCGGCGACATGGTCATCGTCCAGCGGGCAGGGGACGTCATCCCGCAGATCGTCGACGTGGTGATGGACGAGCGGCCGGAAGGCGCCGAGCCCTACAAGTTCCCGACCGCATGCCCTGTCTGCGGCAGCCATGCGGTGCGCGACATCAACGAGAAGACCGGCAAGGTGGACGCCGTGCGCCGCTGCACCGGCGGCTTCGTCTGCCGCGCGCAGGCGGTCGAGCACCTGAAGCATTTCGTCTCGCGCCACGCCTTCGACATCGAGGGGCTCGGCGCCAGGCAGATCGAATTCTTCTTCGAAAGCGAGGACGAGAATCTGAGGATCCGCACCGCGCCGGAGATTTTCACGCTGGAGCGCCGCCAGGAGGCGTCGCTCACCAAGCTCGAAAACATCGAGGGCTTCGGCAAGGTGAGCGTGCGCAAGCTCTACGAGGCGATCAACGCCCGCCGCTCGATCGCCCTGCATCGTTTCATCTATGCGCTCGGCATTCGTCATGTCGGCGAGACGACGGCGAAGCTGCTTGCGCGCTCCTATGGCAGCTACGAGCATTTCGGCGCGGCGATGGTCGAGGCGGGCGGTTTTTCGGGAGACGCCTGGAACGAGCTCAACAGCATCGACGGCATCGGCGAGGTCGTCGCCCGCGCCATCGTCGAGTTCTACAAGGAACCGCGCAATCGCAAGGTGATCTCGCAGTTGCTTGAAGAAGTGACGCCCGAGAGCGCCGAGATGCCCGTTGCGACCGGCAGTCCGGTTGCCGGCAAGACGGTGGTCTTCACCGGCTCGCTCGAAAGGATGACGCGCGACGAGGCGAAGGCGAAGGCGGAAAGCCTCGGCGCCAAGGTGGCGGGCTCCGTCTCGAAGAAGACCGACGTCGTCGTCGCCGGCCCCGGCGCCGGTTCGAAGCTCGACAAGGCTCGCGAACTCGGGATCCAGACGATGGACGAGGACGAGTGGCTGGCGCTGGTCGGGGGGTAGGCGGGCGCGACAGAGCGGAATGCGCACACGTTCGCGCCATTGCTCTGTCTGCTTGCTTTGCCGCATTTGTGCGAGGTCAGGAGATTTTGACGGAGGAAGCCCGCGCGCCGGCGGGCTCTCGGAAGTCGTTCGTCTATTCGCGCCCCTGCTGCGCAGCCGCCGGGTCCATCCACATGAACTCCCACACATGCCCGTCGAGGTCCTGGAAGCTGATGCCGTACATGAAGCCGTAGTCGAGAGCCGGCTTCCACGGCTTGCCGCCGGCGGCGATTGCCTTGGCGAACATGTCGTCGCATTCGGCGCGGCTTCCGGCCGAAAGGGCGGTGATCACCTCGGTGCCCCTGGCGGTGTCGCTGATCTCGCCGATGATGAAGTCGCGGAATTTCGGCTCCGTCAGGAGCATGGCGAAGATGTTGTCGTCGATCACCATGCAGGCGGCGGTGTCGTCGGAAAACTGTTCGTTGAAGGTGAAGCCGAGGGTGGAAAAGAAGGTTCGGGAAGCCTTCAGGTCCTTGACCGGCAGGTTGACGAAAATCATGCGCATGGGGTGCTCCTCGTGAAGCTGGTTTGCGTTCTGTTGGCGTGCTGCCGCTGCAAGGACGAATGATCGTGCCGTCGACCGACAGGTGAATGCAAATTCCTGATCCACGGCTTTGGGCGAACGTGGATTGTGCTTCATCATCTGGCGCCGCCGTCACAGCTTTCAAGCGGATGGGGGTATCCAGCCCGGTCCCGCGGGAAATCCGGCCAAGGCGGCGGCCGCCTGCCATCCCATTTCCATTTGTGTTTTTGCGCCGCACAAGATAGAGCTTTGCAGCCAATTTTTGTGCAATTGCCTTTTCGCGGGGCTGGCTATTCGCCATATCAGCGAAGCGGGGCGCATCTTTCCGTCCCGGCGGATTGGAGGGTCCGAAGATGAAAACCGTCACCACCATCGCCGAATTGCGCGCGGTGCTCGCCGAGCACCGGCGCGCGGGCAAGTCCATCGGCCTGGTCCCCACCATGGGCTATCTTCATGTCGGCCATATGGAGCTCGTGCGCCGCGCGCGCGCCGAGAACGACGTGGTCGTCGCCAGCATCTTCGTCAACCCGCTGCAATTCGGCCCGAACGAGGACCTCGCAAAATATCCGCGCGATCTCGCCCGCGACGAGAAGATGCTTGACGAGGGCGGCGTCGATTTCCTCTTCGCCCCTGGCGTTTCGGACATGTATCCGCGACCGATGGAGACGGTGGTCGACCTGCCGAAGCTCGGCTCCGAGCTCGAGGGGGCGGTGCGGCCCGGCCATTTCGCCGGTGTCGCGACGGTCGTCACCAAGCTCTTCAACATCGTCCAGCCGGACCGCGCCTATTTCGGCGAGAAGGATTTCCAGCAGCTCCAGATCATTCGCCGCATGGTCGAGGACCTGGCGCAGCCGGTCGCGGTCGTAGGCGTGCCGACCGTGCGCGAGGCCGACGGGCTCGCCTGTTCGTCGCGCAACGTCTATCTGACGGCGGACGAGCGCCGCGCCGCCGCGATCGTGCCGAAGGCGCTCGACGAGGCCGCGCGGCTGATCGCGAGCGGGATCGTCGATGCGGCGGCCGTCGAGCAGGGCGTTACCGCGTTTCTCGCGACCGAGCCGCTCGCCCGGCCTGAAGTCGTGGCATTGCGCGATCCCGAAACACTGGAGCGTCTCGATGCGATCGGCGAAAAGCCGGTGCTGCTCCTGCTTTTCGTCCGCTTCGGCTCGACGAAGCTGCTCGACAATCGCGTCATTGCTCCGAAATCCGCCCGTCTAGCAAAGGTTGCCTGAGAATGAGCGTCCAGACCACGAAGCGGCGGCTGAGCCCCGCCAATATCCTGAGCTTGAAGGGCGAACGCCCGATCGTCAGCCTCACGGCCTATACGACGCCGATCACGCGGCTCCTCGACCCGCATGTGGATTTCCTGCTCGTCGGCGATTCGCTCGGCATGGTGCTCTACGGCCTCGACACCACCGTCGGCGTCACGCTCGACATGATGATCGCCCATGGCCAGGCCGTGATGCGCGGCTCCGAGCGCGCCTGCGTCGTCGTCGACCTGCCCTTCGGCTCCTACCAGGAATCGAAGGAGCAGGCCTTCCGCAGCGCCGCGCGCGTGCTCAAGGAGACCGGCTGCAGCGCCGTGAAGCTCGAGGGTGGCGCGGAGATGGCCGAGACGGTCGATTTCCTCGTCAGCCGCGGCATTCCGGTGCTCGGCCATGTCGGGTTGATGCCGCAGCTCGTCAACACGACCGGCGGCTACCGCTCGGTCGGCCGTAACGAGAAGGAAGTGGCGAAGATCCGTCGCGACGCCAAGGCGATCGACGATGCCGGCGCGTTTGCGATCGTCGTCGAGGGCACCGTCGAGCCGGTGGCGCGCGAGATCACCGCGACCTTGCGCTCCCCGACCATCGGCATCGGGGCCTCGCCGGCCTGCGACGGCCAAATCCTCGTCTCGGACGACATGCTCGGCATCTTCAACGACTTCAAGCCGCGTTTCGTCAAACACTTCGCCGAGCTCGCGCCGGCAATCTCGAAGGCGGTGGAGGACTATGCCAAGGAGGTGAAGGCCCGCACCTTCCCCGGCATCGAGCATACGTTCCAGGTGAAGCACTGATCGTGCGGGTGATCGCGATCTTCGCCCCTTTCCCCCGCATGCGGCCGTCTGCGGGGAGAAGGTGCCGGCCGGCCGGATGAGGGGCGGCAGCGCGGCGACCCCTTCTGACGCGGACACACCCACAAGCCTCACCCGTCCGACCGTGCCCAGGCTCCCACAGCTCGAGCCATAAGAAACTTCAATCATTGCATCAGCGCAATTGAATTGTCGCCGGACGCGGCAGCCTCTATCTCTCCGGCGAGCCGGTTTGCGCACGCGCTGCCGCGTCTTTCGGCCGCCGGCGGGAGAATTTCATGGACGGAAGCGATTTCCGGGACGGCCTGCGCAGCGGCTTTCCCATCACGCTCGCGGCTTCGCCATTCGGTGCGCTCTTCGGGGCCTTGGCGATCGACAACGGCTTCACCATCGCCGACGCGGTGTTGATGAGCGCGACGGTCTATGCCGGCGCCAGCCAGATGGTGGGCATCGAACTGTTCGGCAGTCACGTCCAGCCCTGGCTGGTGGTGCTTTCGGTTTTCGCGGTCAACTTCCGCCACGTGCTCTATTCCGCCTCGATTGCCAAGCACATCCGTCACTTCAGCCTCACGCAGAAGCTCCTCGCCTTCTTCCTGCTCGTCGATCCGCAATATGCCGAGACGGAGCAACGCAGCGAGCGCGGACTGCCGGTCACCTTCGCCTGGTATCTCGGCTTCGGCCTGGTGATCTACGTGCCGTGGCTCCTCAATACGCTGGTCGGCGCGATCTTCGGCCAAATGATCGGCGATCCCAAGGCGATCGGTCTCGATGTGCTGCTGCCGGTCTATTTCCTCGGTCTCGTGATGAGCTTCCGCAAGCGCGATCGTTTCCTGCCGATCGTCGCCACGAGCGCGGTTGCTTCGGTCGCGGCCATGCATTTCGTCGGCTCGCCCTGGCACGTCAGCATCGGCGCGCTCGCCGGCATCCTGCTTGCCGCCTGTCTCCCGCTGCAGCAGGCGGCCAAGGAAGTGCGGCCTGCGGAACAGGAGGCTTGAGGCATGGACCCGCAACACCTCGAACTGATCTATCTGATCATTGCCGCAGCGATTGCCACCTATGCCACCAGGTTCGGCGGCTATGTGCTGATCACCCAGTTGAAGAACATTCCGCCGCGCCTCGAAGCGGCCCTGAATGCGGTTCCGGCGGCGGTGCTGACGACGCTCGTGGCGCCCGCCTTCGTCTATGGCGGCTTCGACGTTGCCGCGGCAATGCTCGTCGCCTTCGTAATCGGGCTGCGGTTCTCGACGCTCAGGATGCTGCTCGTCGGCTGGCTTGTCGTGATGGTGATTCGCTATTTGGTTGTTTAGAGCGGCATGCGCTGGCGCCGAGGTCCCGCATTGGCGCAGGACCGGTCCTGGATTATGATGCTCTCGTTGCCGGAGAGGCATCCGCCTTCCGGCCGCGGAGGAGCGATAATCATGATCAGGATTTTGATTGCCCTTTTGCTCGCGCTCGCACCTGTGACGGCCTTTGCCAATCAGTGCCCCACCATGATGGCAGCGATCGACGCGGCGATGCCGAACGCCTCCCTTTCCGAGAGCGACATGGCCAAGGTCAAGCAGTTGCGGCAGCAAGGCGAAGAGCTGCACAAGGCCGGCGATCACGCCGGCTCGGAGGCAGCGCTCGGCGAAGCGAAGAAGATGCTTGGAATTTAAACCGAGTGCCGGCTCGCCCCGGGCTTTTTGGCTCTTCGACGTCGCGGGCACATCCCGGCAGCGTATTTTTTGGCGATAGCGGACGTAACCCGTAGAATTCCCGGGTTACGCCGCAGCCTCGCGGTCAATATAAGGGTGCCGTTGGTAGAGACATCGAACCTCCCAACGGAGGCCCGGCTGCCCCCTTAGCCCCCAGCCCACGCCGCCGGGCCTCCCGCCTCGACCTACTGCATGTCTCCTTCAATGGACCTCGCTTCAAGGACAAAGACATGCAGCACTTCAAGGCGCCACTGCGACCTTTGCGCGTCTGATAGGAAGTGCGGCGCTGTCGAGCCTTCAAACGCCGCGGCCAACCAGACCAGTTCAGCGTGCAATCGCTTCCGTAGCGGCCGTCAGCCAGCTGCGGGTCGCGTCGTCGGCCAGCAGCGGCATGAGCTTTTCGCGCGTTTGCGCATGATAGGCATTCAGCCAGGCAAGCTCGTCATCCGTCAGCAGGCCGGCGAGGACGAGCCGGCGGTCGATCGGGCAGAAGGTCAGCGTGTCGAAGCCGAGCATCGGCTGGTCGCCGCCCGCGATCTCGGCCGCCGGCGTTACGACGACGAGATTCTCGATGCGGATGCCGAAGGCGCCGGGGCGATAGTAGCCGGGCTCGTTGGAAAGGATCATGCCGGGCAGCAGTTTCTGGACGGCTAGCCGGGCAATGCGTTGCGGTCCTTCGTGCACGGAGAGATAGGAGCCGACGCCGTGACCGGTGCCGTGGGCATAGTCGGCCCCCGCCTTCCACAGCGCGATGCGGGCGAGCGGGTCGAGGTCGACGCCGCGCGAGCCCTTGGGGAAACGGGCCGTGCTGATCGCGATCATTCCCTTCAGCACCAACGTGAAGAAACGCTTCTGCTCTTCGGGCACGGCGCCGACCGCGACGGTGCGGGTGATGTCGGTCGTGCCGTTGATGTATTGCGCGCCGGAATCGATCAGGAACATGGTGCCTGCTTCGATCGGCCGGTCGGTGGCCGTGGTCACGCGATAATGCATGATCGCCGCATGGGGCCCGGCGCCGGCGATGGTGTCGAAGGATATGTCCCTCAACGGATTCTGCATGCGCTCGCCGACCGCCGCGCGCACCGCCTCCAGCCGCTCTGTCGCGCCGATTTCGGAGACGCTGCCGGGTTCCGTCCGATCGAGCCAGGCCAGGAACTCCACCATCGCGGCACCATCCTGCAGATGTGCGCGGACGGATCCGGCAATCTCGGCCGAATTCTTGCAGGCGCGGGCCAGGCGCGCCGGATCGGCGGCCTCGATCAGTGAGCCGCCCCTGGCGCGGATCAGTTCGCCGATCGCGAAGGGGGCGAGATCCGGATCGAGCATGATCGCCGCACCGGCGGAGGCGAGCACGGCCAGCCGGTCGTCGAAGGTCCCCGGGGGCGCGATGTCGGCAAGCTGGGTCAGATAGGCCTCTTCCTCGATGCCGGCCTTGCGCTTGTCGAGGAAGATCTCGGCGCGGCCGTTCGCGTGGATGACGGCGCGCGCCAGCGGGTGCGGCGTATGCGGCACGTCGCTGCCGCGGATGTTGAAGGCCCAGGCGACGGAGGAGGGGTCGGTGAGGACGACGGCCGCGGCCTTCGCCTTGCCGGTGCTCGCCGCGATCATGGCGATCTTGTCCTTCGCCAATTGTCCCGCGTGCTCGATCGGCTGAATCGTCACCCGGCCGAGGGGAGCGGCGGGCCGGTCGGTCCAGAGCGGATCGAGCGGATTGTTTTCGAGGAAGACGAGGGCGCCGCCGACCGCGGCGAGCGCTCTTTCAAGCCGGCGCACTTCCGCAGCCGTGTGCAGCCAGGGGTCTATGCCGAGGCGGAACCCCTTGGGGGCATGTGCTTCGAGCCAGACATGCGGCGGCTCGCCGATGAGGTCGCCGCCGGTAAAGACGCTTGCATCCACCTGCTCCTTGAGCTGGGTCACGTAACGGCCGTCGACGAAGACGATCGCTTCGCGCTGCGTAACGAGGGCGACCCCGGCCGAACCGGTGAAGCCGGTCAGCCACGAGAGCCGCTCGGAGCAGGCGGGCACATACTCGCCCTGAAACTCGTCGGCGCGCGGCACCAGGAAGCCGTCGATGCCGAGAGGCTTGATGGCGGCGCGCAACGCCGCGGTGCGCTCCTTGCCGAACTGGGGCGTGGAAGTGACTTCGAATGACTGAAACATGTATTTTTCCGATAGCTGGCGAGAACCGCAGGTGAGTGAAGGCATGTTAGCGGAAAGGTCGCTTCGCGGGAAAGAGGCGACATCCTGCCTCGGCTCGGCCGGCTATGCTCCGATCGCGTCTTCATCGCGAAAACCGCGTAATTGTAATACTTATGCATCATGCGCATGGCTCCCATGCTGCAATGCATCTTTATCTATTGAAATGATGGTTTATAAGCGCGGCCAACGAACACGGGCAAACGCCCGGTGGTTCAAAGGACTGCAGTTCCGAGAACGGTTGGTCATCTGTTCTCCTCCTCCCTCAAGGGTGGCCAGCTTCGGAACGGTAGAAGCCCGCTCGAGCGCTCCTCCTCCTCAGGCTCGCGGGCATGGCCGGTCTCAAGCCGGTCAGCGGGCGGTGCTTCGGCATCGCCTTTGTTTTGAAAAGGCCGCCCGTCATGATCGACTGGCGGCCTTTTCGTTGTCTGCGATCCTGCTCGGCCGAGTGCTTGAATTGCGCCGATTGCGTTCACCTCGACCCCTCACCCCGTCAAAACGGGGAGAAGGTGCCGGCAGGCGGGCGAAGGCAGATGCACGCCTATTTCGTCAGGCAGATCGTCACCCAGCCATTGCGCCAGATGGTGCGCACATGCTTGAGGTTCTGGCCGTTATAGGCGGCGAGCACCTTCCAGCGCTGTTCGGCTAGAATGCCGGAGAGGATGACGGAGCCTCCGGGCGCGAGATGGGCGACGAGCTGCGGCGCCATCTTCATGAGCGGCCGCGCCAGGATATTGGCGATGATCAGGTCGAAGGGGCCGTGTGTCCTGAACGCCGTCGAGTGGAAGCCGGGCGCGGTTGCGAAGGTGAGGCCGGCCACGACGCCGTTGCGGCGGGCGTTGTCGGCGGCGACGCGGGTCGCAACCGGGTCGATATCCGTCGCCAGAACCGGCACGTGCAGGAGCTTGCGGGCCGCGATCGCCAGCACGCCGCTTCCCGTGCCGAGGTCGAGGACGTTGCGGTAGCGTCGCGCGTTGGTGGCCGAGGCGAGCATTTCGAGGCAGCCGGCGGTGGTGCCGTGATGCCCGGTGCCGAAGGCCTGGCCGGCATCGATCTCAATGGCGATCTCGCCGGTCTTCACCTTGTCGCGATCGTGCGAGCCATGCACGACGAAGCGGCCGGCGCGCACCGGGGCGAGGCCCTCCAGGGATTTGGCGATCCAGTCGATGTCGGGCAGAACCTCCCGGCCGATCGGAAGATCGGAGAACTCGGCCGCAAGCGCATCGGCAAGGCGCGCTTTCACCTGCTCCTCTTCGTTCGCCATCATGTAGACCGATGCTTCCCAGACATCGCGCTTCTCGTCGATCTCCATGGTCGCGATCGCGTAGTCCTCGTCTTCGAAGACCGTGCTCAGGAGATCGAGAACGGCGGCGGCCCGTCGCTCGGTGGTCGTGACGAAAAGGCGTATCTCGCTCAAGATTCTTTCCTTCGGCTGCACTGCGGCATGTCTCCTTCGACCGGCCTCGATGAAGGACAAGGACATGCAGCAATTCAAAGTGCAGCAGCGACCTTTGCGCCCCTGACAGGACGCGCCGCGCTGCAGGGCTCGCCGCTACCATGAATGGGGCACAAACGCAAAGCGCCGGTCCTGCCGGCGCTTCGTTGGGGATTGCCCAGGCGCTCAGCCCTTGATCAGGTTTTCAAGCTTCTTGACGGCGTTTTCCGGATTTTCGCCATAGGCGATCGTGCCGCTGAACTGGCCGTTCGCGTCGAGCAGGAAGACCGAGGCCGTATGGTCCATCGTGTAGTCGCCGTCGGGCTTCGCCTCGTCGACCGGCACCTTCTTGTAATAGACGCGGTAGCCCTTGACCATTTCCAGCACCTTCTCGGGCGGGCCGGAAATGCCGGTGATTCGCTTCGAGACGTTGGAGACATATTGGCCGAGCAGTTCCGGCGTATCGCGCTCGGGATCGACGGTGATGAAGTAGGCCTGCAGCTTGCTGCCGTCGGGATCGACCTTTTCGAGCCAGCCGTTCAATTCAAACAGCGTCGTCGGGCAGACTTCCGGGCAGTGGGTGAAACCGAAGAAGAGCGCGGTCGGCTTGCCGGTGAACGCCTTTTCGGTAATCGGCTGGCCGGTCTGGGCGACCAGCGTGAAGGGGACGCCGAAGGGGCCGGACGATGCCTGCTGCTTCGACTGGGTCATGTCGAAGGTGAGCCAGCCGAGAACGGCCACCATGACGAGGATGGCTGCCCAAAGGACGATGCGTATGGATTTCATCATTGCCACCGGTCTGTTGCGGGGCCTGGTCGGCCGTCAAGGAATGCAGGGTTGTGATACCGCTTCGCGGTCGCCGCTGCAAAGGGGAGAATTGCCGCAGGGTCCGAAGGAGAAAACCGGGCGCACCTTTGCGCTAGAAACACCAGGAGAGGCCGCTCTGTGCGAGCGAAAGGAAAATGTCGGCGCCATGCGCCATCCAGCCCTGGAAGGTGAGGAGCAGGACGAGCGCGAGCGCGCCCGTGACCAGGGCGAGAATGAGCGGCGACAGCGATTTCTTCATGTCCGTGCGCATGGGGCCATCATAGCACCGCCGGGCGGCAGGGAAAGATCGGAGAAGCCACATGGGCCATGTGCAAAGTTTATCGGTGTTTTAGCGATTGTTTAAGGTCTGTTTGCCAGTGTCGGTCGACGCGGAGAAGTGCACCACTTCGACATGACATGAGGTCATCCGGTTTGATCGAGTCCGGCCTTCCGCATCGATCGCAACGGAGGACCCTGGCTGCCGCCGGCGGGTCCATTACCTTGGACTGCCCATCACATGAACACCTCTCCATCCGCCAAAAGCAATCTTTCGGTCAGCCAGCGACTGGCGACGCTCGCGGGTGCCGCCTTTCTGGGTTTCGGCTCCTTGCTCGCCGTCGGCTGGTATCAGAACAGCCGGTCTGAAGCCGCCCTCGAGAAGGCGATCGTCGCAGAGCGCGGCATGAGAACGATCGAGGACATGCGCTTCGCCGGCATGGAACTCGTCCTGACCGCAATGGATACGATCATCGATCGTGACGAGCGCAAGATCCAGCCGGAGCGGGAAGCGCAGATAAAGGCGTCGCTCGAACTGCTCGATGCGAACATGTCCGCGCTTCGGGAACTGGCAAGCCTGATCGGGAAGACGGGTCTTCTGGCGAATTTCGAGGCCGATCTGGCGCAAGTGCGCAAGGCCGTCGCGACAGACCTGAAGGTGCTGGTGGAAGCGGGCGCGCCAGCCGGTGATTTTGCGCGGATCGACGACGCGATCGACGCTGGCGGCGAGCGCATGAATGCGGTCCTGACGGAGCTCACGGAGGCAGCCGCGAATCTTGCATCGGAGCGCACGGAGGAAGCGCGCGCCGAAGCCAGTCATGCCCTCTTGATGCAGGCGGTAGCCGGGCTCCTTGCCATGGGCGCAATGCTCGCATTGATCTGGTTCCATGGGAACGTCTTGCGCCGGGGCATTCTTGGCCTGCGCGACAGCATGCAGCGCATCCTTTCGGGGGACCTCTCCACCCCGGTGCCGGCGCGCGGACGTGGCGATGAAATCGGCGAAATGGCGCGGTCGGTGGACCTGTTCCGGGTGGAGGCGATAGAGAAGCGTTCCCTGGAGGAGCGGGCGACGGCGGGCCGCGAGGAAATCGAGCAGGAACGCACGCGCCAGGAAGCGGAGCGCGACCAGGCGGTCGCCAGGATCACGGCTGCAGTCAATGTCCTCGGCCAGGCCCTCAACCAGCTTGCCGAGGGCAACATGGCGGTTGCCATCCGCGAGCCGTTCGAGGGAGGCCTCGATGCGCTCAGGCGCGACTTCAACAACACGGTGGAGCGGCTGAGCCACGTCCTTTCGAGCGTCAAGGAGAACACGGCATCGATCGAATCGAACGGCCGGCAGATGCGCAGCGCGGCCGATGACCTGGCGCGGCGCACGGAAAGGCAGGCGGCATCGCTGGAACAGACTTCGGCTGCGCTCGAGGAAATCACGGTGACGGTCAAGACCGCGACCGAGCGCGCCGAAGAGGCGAGCCGCATGGTCGACGAGACACGCATCAATGCCGAGGAATCCGGGCGCATCGTCGGCGAGGCGATCGCCGCCATGGCCCGCATCGAGGGTGCCTCCAACGAGATCGGCAAGATCATCAACGTGATCGACGAGATTGCCTTCCAGACCAATCTCCTGGCGCTCAATGCCGGGGTCGAGGCGGCGCGTGCCGGCGAGGCCGGCAAGGGCTTCGCGGTCGTCGCCCAGGAGGTGAGGGAACTTGCCCAGCGGGCGGCGGGCGCGGCCAAGGACATCAAGGCGCTGGTGACGCGGTCGGGCACCGAGGTCGGAACCGGCGTCAAGCTCGTCCAGGAAACCGGCGACGCGCTCGGCCGCATCGGCGTCAACGTCGCGCGCATCAACGAACACATGAGCTCCATCGTGATGGCGGCGCGCGAACAGTCGACCGGCCTTCACGAGATCAATAGCGCGGTCGCCCAACTCGACCAGATGACCCAGCAGAACGCCGCCATGGTCGAGGAGACCAACGCCGCGAGCCACACGCTCGCGCAGGACGCCGAGAAGCTCGGCGAGCTCGTCGGCCAGTTCCGCCACGGGCAGGCGCGCGAGGCGACGATTCGTGCAGCGGCCCCGGTTCCGGTCCCGCCGCTGGTCAAGGCGGCCGTGGCCAAAGCAGGCGCAGCGAGGTCAGGCGCGACAATGGCAGGCGCGACAATGGCAGGCGCGGCGAGGGCAGGCGCTTCGGCAGGCACGGCAAGCGCTGCTGGCGGAAAGCCTGTGACGCTCCGCAAGCCCGCCGCAGCGGCGGCTACCGCTCGTCCAACTCCATCTCCCGCCAAGGCTCTGATGGGCAAGCTGGCGGGCGCATTCGGCAACAACCCGGGTTCCTCGCCGTCGGTGGCGGCGTCCGGCGAAAAGTGGGAAGAATTCTGATCATGAACAACGCAATCAAGCAGTCGGGTGCCTATCTCGAAATCGTCTCCTTTCACCTCGGTGACCAGGAGTTCTGCATCGACATCATGGCGATCCGCGAAATCCGCGGGTGGGCGCCGGTGACGCCGATGCCGCACACGCCGCCCTATGTGCTCGGCCTCATCAACCTGCGCGGCGCGGTGATCCCGGTCATCGACATGGCCTGCCGCCTCGGCATGAAGATGACCGAGCCGTCGGAGCGCTCCGCGATCATCGTCACCGACATCAACGGCAAGCTCGTCGGCCTGCTGGTCGAACAGGTTTCCGACATGATGACGATCCGCGGCGAAGACCTGCAGCCCGCGCCGGAGATCATTCCGGAGGCGCAGCGTGCCTTCTGCCGCGGCATCGTCGCACTGGAAAAGTCGATGGTCTGCTTCCTCAACCTCGACACCGTCATCGCCGACGAACTGGCACAGGCGGCATAGCCTCGAGGCCGGCCCTGGAGCTTCGCGCGTCCTATCAGATGCGCCAAGGGCGCTGTGGCCCTTTGGATTGCCGCATGGCTCTGTCGTTCGATCGACGCCGAAGGACGCATGCAGTAGAATTGCGAGACCCGCTTCGGCGGGTCTTTGCATGAGGGGGCCAAGCCCGCTTGTCAAACAGGAACACGTGCGCGGCAAACGAGTTATACCAGATACAGCATTGCTGAGGGGGGCGCGACACTGACAATCGCAGCATCCGCCCAGGAGGTTGGACGCTGAAACGGACACAGGAGCTGTGCCATGAACGTTTCAATGAGAACAACTTTCGTCGCATTCGTCCTTTCATCGGCCCTTGCAGGCGTTGCCGGTTCCGCCTTTGCTAACGGCTACTACCCGGGCATCGACCCGCATCATCCTCCAGGGACCCAGAACAGAGGCGCGATGCTGGTGCCCATGGTTGAGGATCCCTATTACGTCGATACCATGCCGACCGGCAGCATCTACGTCGATCCGGCGCCGACAGGGAGCGTCTATGTGCAGCCCGCTCCGAGGACGATCCTGTTGAGCCCGTCGGGGGCCCGCGAGCACTACACCGGTGAATACCAGGGCGGTGGCCAGGGCGATTACTATCAGGGCATTGTTCCCCCGGCTCCAGTACCGTGAATGCAATTCGCACTTTGCGATGACCGGTCGGACGCCGTCACGGACGGGCGGCGTCAAGTTAAAGTCGCGTAACGTCCATCACGGTTGCGGGAGCCAATCGTGACAAAACGTCAACTGCTTGCAAGCTGCAACCGGCGGGGATTGGTGTTATCGTCAAGCCGCAAAATGCATCCGCGGGGAGGTCGGGTGCCAAACGGACATAGGAGTTAATGCCATGAGAGTTTCGTTGAGAACATCGCTTGCCGCATTTGCCCTTTCATCCGCCTTGGCCGGCGTTGCTGCTCCGGCCTTTGCAGACAGCTACTATCCGGGCATCGACCCGAACAATCCTCCAGGAACCCTGAACCAGGCAAGGGCCACAATGCCACGGGCTCCCGCCATGCTGGACCCGACCGCGACAGGCAGCATCGACGGTCAACCGCGCCAGCAGATGCTCTATCCGACCGGCAATTCCGGGCAGAGATACGATCCCGGCGAGGGCGACTATTATCCCGGCATCGTTCCGCCGACACCCTGAAAGCGGTAGTTTCCTCGCTCCTGCGGGATAGGGCCGGCGCCTATCCCGCAGGAGCCCGGCTTCGCCTCTGTCGCGGCCGCGACGTCTATTGCGGCCGGCCGTTTTCCCACTTGACCGTCTGTCCGAAGAGCGGAACCGTCGAGATCGACATCTTCGCCGATCCGTCGGTGACCTGGCGCGAGTGCGCGAGGTAGATCAGCGTGTCGTTCGCCTTGTCGTAGATGCGGGTCACCAGCAGGTCTTTCCAGATCAGCGACAGTCCCGAGCGAAAGACTTCTTCACCTTCCCTGGACACGTCGATGTCGCCGATGGAGATCGGTCCCGTCTGCCGGCAGGCGATCGAATTGTTCGACGGATCCTCGAACCAGTTGCCGTTCTTCAGGCGATCGATGACGCTGCGGTCGAAATAGGTGACGTGGCACGTCACGCCGCTGACCTTCGGATCGCGCACGGCATCGATCTTGATGTCGTTGCCGAGCCAGTCGACTCCGACCTGGCCGACCGTTTCGGCGCGAGCCGGCAAGGCAGCGACAGCCGAGACGGCGAGGCCGGCGAAAAGCAGGATGCGGAAGCGGCGCAACATGAATCCCTCCAATGAAATGCACCGTTCAGATAGGCGGTGGATACGGCAATGCAAGGCATTGCCGTCGCGCGGGAGGTTTTCCGCTCGCAGGTCAGGCGGTTTGGGCGAGGTGCTGCTCGCGCAGCGGGTCGGCCGCGCGCAATTGGGCCGCGGCCGCGGCAAGTGCCAGCGAACTCGCGTCGATCTGGTGACGCCTTGCGATCGAACAGCGGTCGCGACCATCGGCCTTGGAATCGTAGAGTGCGAGATCGGCGCGGATCATCACGTCCGTGATGGTATCGTCCGGCACTGCCGCCGCGATGCCGATACTCACGGTCAGCCGGATGCGCCGTTGCGCGCGCCCGGCCGGCGTTTCGCGCACGGTCCGGCAGATGTCTTCGGCAAGCGCCGTTGCCTGTTCTTCGGTGTGGCCCGGCAGGATGACGCCGAACTCCTCGCCGCCGATCCTGCCGAGAATCCCCCGCTCGCCCAGGAAGGTGGAGACGACGTCGGCGAAATGGGCGAGCGCCATGTCGCCGCAGGCGTGCCCGTAGCGGTCGTTGATCTGCTTGAAATAGTCGAGGTCGAGCAGCAGGAAGGCGAGCGGCCGGCCGTGGGTTAGGCACTCGGCGAAAATCCGTTCTCCCTCCTCGATCAGCGCCCCGCGCGACAGGGCCCCCGTCAGCCCGTCGCGGGCGATCGCGACCCGGAGCCCGGCGATGACGCGGTTCTGGACCGTGACGATAACGGCGAAGAAGAGAACCGGCAGCAGCAGCGCGCTCAGGGCGGCAAGGGAGAGCTCGAAGGCGATCGACGCGGGTGCTTCCGCGACGCCCGCCGAGGGATGCGGCGGCCGGCCGAAAACGTGAACTGATGCCGCGCAGGCAACCGCGGCGGCGGCGAGGATGGCCACCTGCATCACCGGCTTCGCTTTCGGCCAGCGATCGGCCGCCGGCGGGCCGGCTGCAAGGATCAGCATGGCGGCGAGGCCCCCGATGACGATCATGCGGGCGGGAAGGCTGTCATGGCCGCCGAGCGTGATCGCAAATCCCGTGACACCGCCAGCGAAGGCCAGCGCCACAAAGACCCCGACGGGCAGCGAAAGGTCGAGAAGCCGGCCGTAACCCAGGAGGATGAAGACGAAGGCGACGGTCAGCGCGGCATGGCCGAGAACGATCGCAAGCGGCATCTGCAAGGCCGCGGCCGCCGTCATGGCGCCGGTTGCAGCTATGCATAGTAAGCAGCCGGTCGCGAATTCGCGGGCGCCGGCCACCGCCGTGCGTTGCAGGGACCAAAGGACCGGCAGCATCGCCAGGAGTGCAATGACCGAGATGAAGGCGAGAAAGCTCATTTCGAAACGGCCTGTCGTGCTAAAATAAAGAGCGGCTTGTGTCGCAGCCATTATTCGAGATCAATTGGTACCCGGGGCCCCTTAATGAAAGCCGGCAAAAATCCCTGCAATTTTAGGGATTGGTCGATCCCTTCGATTGTGTCCTGGGGTAGAGCGCCAGCAGGCCCGGTCCACAGCGCCGCGCGGTCTGGGCCATCCCGCTCGAGGCGATACGCCTCACGGCGTCTGCGCTCCGTCCGGCGGCGGTGATTGCGGAGCGCATGCCATGCCCGAAGAGAGATTGCCTTTTGCCGACAGGGCCGATGCGGGTCGCAGACTCGCCCGCGCCATCGAGAAGGAAGACTTTGCCGATCCGCTGGTGATGGCGCTGCCGCGTGGCGGCGTGCCGGTCGCCTTCGAGGTGGCGGCGATCCTCGGCGCGCCGCTCGAACTCCTGCTCGTTCGCAAGATCGGCGCGCCGGGTCACGAGGAGTTCGGCCTCGGTGCGCTCGTCGACGGCGAGGAACCCCTTCGCGTGCTCAACGCCGAGGCCATGCGTCTGGTGCGGCCCTCGGAGGCCTATCTCGAGGAGGAGACCGCGCGCCAGCGGCTTGAGCTTACGCGTCGTCGCGCCCTCTATCTCGGCGATCGTCCGCGCATTTCTCCGAAGGGCCGCAACGTGATCATCGTCGACGACGGCATTGCCACCGGCGGTACCGCGACGGCGGCGGTCAGGGCCATGCGGCAGGCGGGCGCCGCGAAGCTGATGCTCGCCGTGCCGGTCGCGCCGCCCAATGCGATCGCCAGCCTGCGCAGCGAAGTGGATCGGATCGTCTGCCTTGCCAGTCCCGCGTCGTTTCACGCCGTCAGCATCTACTACGATGATTTCTCCCAGACGACGGACGACGAGGTGATCGCGCTGATGAAGCGCGCGAATGGAGAAGATACAGGAAGCGAGGCGGGAAGCGGCACGATGAGTCCAGACGGCCACGCGTGACGAACCCCTGCCGCCGCCGGATAGACCTCGCGGATATCAAGGTTTATGCTGCCGCCCCCGTAACGGTCTTTCCGGTGGGGACGATGATGAGTCACAACCTTTCCATCCGGCCGGTCGTCCGGAGCGACTACGACCAGTGGCTGCCGCTCTGGGAAGGCTACAACGCCTTTTACGGACGCTCGGGCGAAAGCGCGCTCGCTCCCGACATCACTCACATGACCTGGTCGCGCTTCTTCGATGCCTATGAGCCGATGCATGCCCTGGTTGCCGAGAACAAGGGCCGGCTCGTCGGGCTCACCCACTTCATCTTTCATCGCACCACCACGGCGATCCAGCCGAATTGCTATCTCCAGGACCTCTTCATCAACGAGGCGGCACGCGGAGGAGGGGTCGGCGAGGCACTGATCAACGGCGTCTTCGACGCAGCAAGACGAGCCGGAACCTCGCGCGTCTACTGGCTCACCCACGAGTCGAACGTGAAGGCAATGCGGCTCTACGACAAGGTGGCCGAGAAGTCAGGGTTCGTGATGTATCGGATGGTGATCTGAGGGATGCGACTGAGGTTCGCCCGGTTACACCCGCTCCACAAACCCGTCCAGCACCCGCTTCTGCCCGGCCCGGTCGAAATCGATCGTCAGCTTGTTGCCCTCGATCGCGGCGATGTTGCCGTTGCCGAACTTTATGTGGAAGACGCGGTCGCCGACGTTGAAGCGGGAGGGTTCCGCGCTGGTCGACTTGGCGACGAGCTCGCCCTCGATGGTGCGGGTGCGCGGGCCTGACTCGCCATAGCCGATGCGCTCGACGGCATGGCCGGAGCGGGTGCCCCAGTTGTCGCGGGTGGCGTCCGAGCGGTGCTGCTGGGCGCGTTTCCAGCCGGGGGTCTGATAGGTGTTCTCGAAGGGGTCGGCCCGGTCGAAGCGGGACTGGCCGTAGCCGCCGCGGCTATAGCCGCCATAGGAGGCTTCCTGTTCGGCCACTTCGACGTGGTCGATCGGCAGTTCGTCGAGAAAGCGCGAGGGCATGGTCGATTGCCAGAGACCGTGGATGCGGCGGTTGGAGACGAACCAGATGTGGCAGCGGCGCTTGGCGCGGGTGATGCCGACATAGGCAAGCCGGCGCTCCTCCTCGAGACCGGCGCGGCCGCCTTCGTCGAGGGCGCGCTGGTGGGGGAAAAGGCCTTCCTCCCAGCCTGGCAGGAAGACCGTGTCGAATTCCAGGCCCTTGGCCGAATGCAGCGTCATGATCGAGACGGCATCCATGTCCTCGTTCTGCTCGGCGTCCATGACGAGGGCGACATGCTCGAGGAAGCCGCGCATCGACTCGAAGGCTTCCATAGAGCGGATGAGTTCCTTGAGGTTTTCGAGGCGCCCCGGAGCCTCGGCCGACTTGTCGGCCTGCCACATCGCCGTGTAGCCGCTCTCGTCGAGGATCTTTTCGGCAAGCTCGGTGTGGGGCGTCGTCTCGAGCAATGTCTGCCAGCGGCGGAAATCGGTGACGACGTCGAACAGCGCCTTCCGCGCCTTCGGCTTCAGCTCGTCCGTCTCGATGATCTCGCTTGCGGCGGCAAGCATCGGAATGTCGCGGGCGCGGGCGTAGTCGTGGAGCGTCCGCACCGTGGTGTCCCCGAGGCCCCGTTTCGGCGTGTTGACGATGCGCTCGAAGGCAAGATCGTCGGCGGGCTGGCAGACGAGGCGGAAATAGGCCATGGCGTCGCGGATCTCGAGTCGCTCGTAGAAGCGCGGGCCGCCGATGACGCGGTAGTTGAGGCCGAGGGTGACGAAGCGGTCTTCGAATTCGCGCATCTGGAACGAGGCCCGCACCAGGATCGCGATGTCGTTCAGATTGTGCTTCCGGCGCTGGAGCTGCTCGATCTCCTCGCCGACGGCACGGGCTTCCTCCTCGGAGTCCCAGGCGGCATGGACGTGAACCTTCTCGTCGTCGGGACTGGCCCGCTCGGTAAACAGCGTCTTGCCCAAGCGGCCCTCGTTATGGGCGATCAGATGCGAGGCGGCCCCGAGGATGTGCTCGGTCGAGCGGTAGTTGCGCTCGAGCTTGATGACCTTGGCGCCGGGAAAATCCTTCTCGAAGCGGAGGATGTTGTCCACCTCGGCACCGCGCCAGCCGTAGATCGACTGGTCGTCGTCGCCGACGCAGCAGATGTTAACGACGGGTTTCCGCTGCCCTCCGTCGTGTGGCTGCCCCTCCCCAACCCCTCCCCACAGGGGGGAGGGGCTAGCTTGCCGTGCCGCCGGGCGTTCCCCGCTCACATTCGATGGGGAGGAAGACGCGGCCGCACGCTCCTGCCCCTCCCCCTTGTGGGGAGGGGTTGGGGAGGGGTCTTTGGCAAATTGGGTTGCGGAGGGGTGTTTCCCCTGCGGCCGCTGCGCCAGGAGCCGCAGCCACATGTATTGCGCCGTGTTGGTGTCCTGGTACTCGTCGACCAGAATGTAGCGGAACTTGTCGTGGTAATCCTTCAGCACGTCCGGATTGGCGCGGAACATGCGGATCGGATGCAGGAGCAGGTCGCCGAAGTCGCAGGCGTTCAGCGTGATGAGCCGGTTCTGGTAGGCGGCGTAGAGTTCGCGGCCCTTGCCGTTGGCGAAGGCGCGGGCGTCGCCCTCCGGGATCTGCGACGGGTCGAGGCCCTTGTTCTTCCAGGTGTCGATCATGCCGGCGAACTGCTTGGCCGGCCAGCGCTTGTCGTCGAGACCCTCCGCCTGGATGAGCTGCTTGATGAGGCGGACGACGTCGTCGGTGTCGAGGATGGTGAAGTCGGACCTGAGGCGGACGAGCTCGGCATGGCGACGCAAGAGCTTGACGCCGATCGAATGGAACGTGCCGAGCCAGGGCATGCCTTCGACCGCGTGGCCGACGAGCACGCCGATGCGCTCCTTCATTTCGCGCGCGGCCTTGTTGGTGAAGGTCACCGCGAGGATCTGCGAGGGGTAGGCGCGGCCCGTCGAGAGGATATGGGCGATGCGGGTCGTCAGCACCCGCGTCTTGCCGGTACCGGCGCCCGCGAGCACGAGCACCGGCCCTTCCAGCGTTTCGACGGCTTCGCGCTGCTCCGGATTGAGACCGGAGAGATAATCCGGCTGCTTGGCCTTGTCGCGGGCGGCCATGGCGCGCGCGGCGATGCCGGCGGCGGGCTGAGGCTTGCGCGGTGCCGGCTCCTCGTCGAAGAAGGGAATGTCGTCGAAACCTTTGCTCATGCGGCCCAATGTAGTGATTCGGGACCGAAAGGCCAGAAAGGATGTTCTTCTTTTATTCCGGATTCTCTAACGGTCCGGACAACCCTGTGGAAAGACTGGTGTTTTCAGCGCCCGTATTTTGAGAGGCCATTATCCGATGTTGGCGTCGAATGCCGGATCGACCGGCACCTGCAGCGCCGTCGCCAACTGGTTGGTCCTGGCGGCGAGCGAAATGACGCGCAGAAGATCGGCATGCTCGGCCTCCGCCATGCCCTTGGCCTTGGCGGCGGCCGTATGGGAATGGATGCAATAGCCGCAGCCATTGGTGACGGAGACGGCGATATAGAGCATCTCCTTGACCAGCGGGTCGAGCGCCGAGGGCGTCGCCATCACCGCCTTGACCTCCGCCCAGGTCCGCTCCAGGAGGTCCGGATCGAAGGCGAGCCAGAGCCACATATTGTTGATGAAGTCCGATTTCCGCGTCGCGCGGATGTCGTCGAACACGGCTTTGACGCGCGGATTGGATTCCGGGTCGGACGGCGGGGCCACGGTGCTCATGCTTTTTCCTCTCGAGCGCGTTCAGACGAGAGCGAAGACGCGCGCCGGGCCGCCGGTGCCGCCGCGGTGCTTCGGCGCGCCGAGAACGAGCGTCGCGCCCTTGGCCGGCAGCTTGTCGAGATTAGCGGTCGCCTCCAGTCCCCAGCGGCCCTCCGGCAGCCAGGCGTTATGGGTGGCGAAATCCGCCGAAATGCCGTGGTCGAGCGAGAGGGTGTCGACGGCGATGCCTGCCGCCTTCGTCTCTTCCAAGAGGAACCTGGCCGCCTCGACATGGAAGCCCGGGAAATGCATCTTCTTCTCGCCGTCGGCATTCCGGAATTTGTCGGTGCCGACATGGGCCGCCCAGCCGGACAGCATGGCGACGCAAGCGTTTTCCGGAATGTCGCCGTTGGCGGCGATCCAGGCCTTGATATCGTCCGGCGTCACCTCAGCGTCGGCATCAGCTTCCGCCTTCTCGCGGATATCGACGACGCAGAGCGGCACCACGAGCTTCTCGACCGGCAGTTCGGCAACCGAAAGGCCATCGGCCGAGAAGTGCAGCGGCGCATCGACGTGCGTGCCGGTGTGCTCGTTCACCCGGAGTTCGAACAGATTGAACGTATGCTGGGCAAAGTTGAACTTCTGCTCGCGGAAGAACTGCTGCTGGCCGAAGTAGGTCGGAAATTCCTCGTGCAGCTCATGGGTGAGATCGGTGACGCTGTCGTGGCCCGCCGCAAGCGCCGGCGGGGCGATCCCCATGCCGGCGGCGGCGATTCCCGCCGTGCCGACCGCGGCCGCGCGGAAGAAGCCGCGCCGTGACAGCATTCGCTGCTTTACCGTTTCTATGACGCATGCATCGCACATGGCTTTTCTCCCCGTACCGAGCCCGCCGGAACAGCCGCCGGTTGCAGCTAGAATAGCCGAGCCGCGGCGGCTGTAAATCCGGTCGACCGAGAGCTTCCGCGATTTTCACGGCCTGGCGCAAACGCCATCATGCCGCCAACAAATTCGCTTTTATTACAATTGCGTAATGATGGCATTCCGCGATTGCCCGAACGCCCGCAAGAAACGATACTCAGGAGCAATCGGAACGTTCCATCGGTGCGCGCCGCCTACGGGCGCGCTTTTTATCTGGAGACATGAATGCGCTTATGGAAGCAGCTCGCGGTCAGCGTCGTCGTCCTTGCCGTGGGTGGCGCCGCCTGGCTGCGCTTTGCGCCGGGCGCGGGCGAGACGCTGGCGGCGATCGGCGTTTCGCATCCCCTGATCGATGCGCTGTCGCGGACCGGCGATGGCGCCGGGGAGAAGGGGGGAACGCGCAATTCCGGACGCGGCCAGGGTGGTCGCGGCTTTGCGGATACACCGCTCGTCGTCGTCAGGCCGGCGGCGAGCGCGGTCGTCAACAACAGGCTGAACGCGATCGGCAATGGCGATGCGATCCATTCGGTGACCGTGACGCCGACGGCAACCGGAAACCTCGCCGAGATCCTGGTGAAATCCGGCGACAGGATTGCCGAGGGCCAGGTGATTGCCCGGCTCGACCGGGACGATCAGGTGATCGCGGCCGAGCAGGCGCGGCTGGCGCGGGACAGCGCACAGGAGAAAGTCGATCGCTACCGTAACCTCAGCACCGCCCGTGCCGTCACGGCGGTCGAAGTGCGGGATGCCGAGATAGCGCTGCAGACGGCGGAACTGGCGCTGAAGCAGGCAGAGCTCGACCTGAAGCGCCGCGACATCGTCGCGCCCTCCAAGGGCGTGGTCGGCATCATCACCGTCAATGTCGGCGACTACGTCACGACCTCCACGCCGATCGCCGTCGTCGACGACCGTTCGCAAATCCTTGTCGACTTCTGGGTGCCGGAACGTTTTGCGGGAAAGATCTCCGTCGGCCAGCCGGTGACGGCGAACGCCATGGCCCTGCCGGGCCGCGAGCTCGCCGGGGTCGTCCACGCGATCGACAACCGTCTCGATCAGGCGAGCCGGACGCTCAGGGTGCGCGCGCGCTTCGAAAACCCCGACGACCTGCTGCGCGCCGGCATGTCCTTCTCGGTGACCGTGAGCTTCGACGGCGACCGTTATCCGACCGTCGACCCGCTGGCGATCCAGTGGAGTTCGGAAGGCTCCTATGTCTGGCGGGTGGACGGTGACAAGAGCGAGCGCGTCCCGATCCGGATCATCCAGCGCAATCCCGACAAGGTTCTTGTCGATGCGGAACTCGCCGAGGGCGACCGCATCGTGACCGAGGGCGTGCAGCGGCTGCGCGATGGCGGCAGCGTGAAAATCGCCGGCGAGCAACGCCCGGACCCTGAACAGAAGGTCGCGGAGGAAGTGCGATGAATATCGGGATGGGTGGGCATCACCCGGGCCGGGGCGAGGGAGGCAAGACCGGCTTCACCGCGCTCTTCATCCGCCGCCCGATTTTCGCGCTCGTCGTCAACACGCTGATCGTCGTTGCCGGCCTTGCCGCGTGGAACGGCATTGAGATCCGCGAATTGCCGCAGGTCGACCGGCCGGTCGTCTCGGTGACGACGGAGTTCGAGGGCGCGTCGCCCGAAACCATCGACCGCGAGGTGACCTCCGTCGTCGAAGGCGCAGTTTCCCGCGTGCAGGGCATCAAGGGAATTTCCTCGTCGTCCTCCTTCGGCCGCAGCCGGGTGACGCTCGAATTCTCCGACACGACCGACATCGGGCAGGCGGCAAACGATATTCGCGACGCGCTCGGCCGGATCGCCAACCAATTGCCGGACAATGCCGAGGAGCCGCGCATCGTCAAGGCCGATGCGGACAGCCAGCCGATCATGCGGCTGGCGCTCACCTCCGACACGATGAGCATGGAAGACATGACCCTGCTCGTCGAAAACGAGATCAGCGACCGGCTGGCGGCCGTCGAGGGCGTGGCGGATGTCACCGTCTATGGCGACCAGGAGAAAATCTTCCGCATTGACCTCAATCAGGGAAAGCTTGCCGGGCGCGGCGTCACGGTCGCCAATCTTCGCGAGGCGCTTTCCAACGCCTCCTACGACGTGCCGGCGGGCTCGCTGACGAGCGCCACCCAGGACATCTCGGTGCGCGCGACGGCGGACCTGCAGACCCCCCAGCAATTCGAGAACCTGATCATCGGCAACAATGTCCGGCTCGGCGACGTCGCCACCGTGACGCTCGGCCCGGATACGGGCACGTCTGCCCTGCGCTCCAACGGCCGCGATGGCATCGGATTGGGCATCGTGCGCCAGGCGCAGTCGAACACGGTCGATATTTCCGAGGGCATCCGCAAGGTCGTCGACACGATCTCTGCCGATATCCTGCCGCCCGGCACCGAGCTCAAGATCACCAGCGACGATGCGGTCTTCATCAACGGGGCGATCCACGAAGTGGAGATCGCGCTGCTCGTCGCCGTGTTCATCGTCACCTTCGTCATCTATCTCTTCCTGCTCGACTGGCGGGCGACGCTGGTCCCCGCGATCTCGATGCCGATCGCGCTGATCGGTACGCTCGCGGCCGTCTATCTTGCCGGCTTCTCGATCAATATCCTGACGCTGCTGGCGATCGTGCTCGCGACCGGCCTCGTCGTCGACGACGCGATCGTGGTGCTCGAAAACATCGTCCGCCGCCGGGCGGAGGGCCTTGGACCCCGGGCGGCCGCCGTCCACGGCACGCTCGAGGTCTTCTTCGCGGTGCTTGCCACCACCGCGACGCTCGCCGCCGTCTTCGTCCCGCTCTCCTTCCTGCCGGGACAGACCGGCGGTCTCTTCCGCGAATTCGGCTTCGTGCTTGCCTTCTCGATTCTGCTGTCGTCCTTCGTGTCGCTCACGCTCTGCCCGATGCTTGCGTCGCGCATGCTGACGCGCGAGGGGCACTCGCATCACGGCCTGATGAGGCGTTTCGGCATAAGGGCGGCCAACTTCTACCGGGTGACGCTGCGCGCCTGCCTCAATGCGCCGCTCGTGGTTTTCACCGTTGCAGGCTTCTTTACGGTGGCCGGCGCAGCCGGCTTCATGACACTCAAATCCGAGTTGACGCCGAACGAGGACCGCTCGCAGGTGATGCTGAGAATCAATGCGCCGCAGGGCGTCTCGCTCGAATACACGCAGGCGCAGATGCGCCGCATCGAGGAGAAGCTGCAGCCGTTGGTCAAAGACGGCGAGATCAGCAACATATTCTCGATCTCGGGCCAGGGCAGCTCCGCCAACAGCGGCTTCATGGTGCTGACGCTGGCGCCCTGGGAAGACCGCGAGCGCACCCAGCAGCAGATCGTCTCCGACATCAACAAGGTGACCGCGTCCATCCCGTCGGTGCGTGCCTTCACTATCCAGTCCAACAGCCTCGGCATTCGCGGCGCCGGCAGCGGTCTCCAGGTCGCGCTCGTCGGCAACGACTATGCCAAGCTCGGCGACGCGGCTGCGAAGCTGGTCAGGGAGATGGAGGACACCGGCCGCTTCGAGAACGTGCGGCTCAACTATGAGGCCAACCAGGCGCAACTGTCGGTGACCATCGATCGCGAGCGCGCCTCCGACCTCGGCGTCGACATCAGTGCGCTCTCCTGGGCGCTGCAGGCGATGCTCGACGGCAGCAGCGTCGTCGACATCTTCGTCGAGGGCGAGGCCTATCCGGTGAAGCTGCTCTCCTCCACCACGCCGCTCAACGATCCGACGGACCTGCAGAACATCTTCGTCAAGGCGGGAGACGGCCGGATCGTGCCGATGTCGTCGATCGCGACCATCGAAGAAAAGGCCGTGGCCCCGCAGCTCGCTCGCGAATCCCAGCTGCGTGCCGTTTCGCTGTCGGCGGGCCTCAAGTCGGATATCGCCCTCGGCGAGGCGCTGTCGATGGTCGAGGAGATGGCCGAGCCGCTGCTGCCGCCCGGATCGCGGGTGATGCCTCTGGCGGAAGCCGCAACGCTCGACGAGAACGCCAACGGCCTGTTCATCACCTTCGGCTTCGCGCTCGTCATCATCTTTCTGGTGCTGGCGGCACAGTTCGAGAGCTTCATCAGCGGCCTGATCATCATGTCGACCGTGCCGCTCGGCCTCGCCTGCGCCGTCTTCGCGATGCTCCTGACCGGCAACACCCTCAACATCTACAGCCAGATCGGCCTCGTGATGCTCGTCGGCATCATGGCGAAGAACGGCATCCTGATCGTCGAGTTCGCCAACCAGTTGCGCGACCGCGGCCAGGATGTGCGCAGCGCCATCGAGAACGCCGCCAATATCCGTCTCCGGCCGGTGATGATGACGATGATCGCCACCGTCGTCGGTGCGGTGCCGCTGGTGCTGGCGAGCGGCGCGGGTGCCGAGGCGCGCATCGCGCTCGGCTGGGTGCTGGTCGGCGGGCTCGGGCTTGCGGTGATCGTGACGCTCTATCTGACGCCGGTCGCCTATCTCGTCATCGCCCGCTTCACGAAGCCGCACGCCGACGAGGAGCGCAAGCTGCATGAGGAGATGGACGCGGCTGCGGCGCTCGAGATTTGAGCGGTTATCAGCGCAGGATCTCGGAGAGGTTTCCGGGCTTCCGGTCCACGCGGTCGAGGTCGAGGCCCGACAGGAGATCGTCGAGGTGCTCCTTCATCAGCCGTGCCGCCGTATCGGCGTCGCCTGCCTCTATGGCGTCGACCAGGGCGTTATGCGCATGGCTCTCGCAGGTGGTGTCGCGGCGGCGCCAGTAGAGGGCGATGATCAGTGAGGAGTGGGAAACGAGATCGCGGACGATGCCCGTCAGGATGGACTGGTCGGCGATCTCGGCAACGCCAACGTGGAACATGGCAGAGAGCATGATCGCGTCGCTGTCGCGGCCCGCATGCAGCGCTTCATGCTCCTTTTCGAGATGGCCGCGCAGCAGGTGCACATCGTCGGCCGTGGCGACCTTCGCCGCGAGTGCCGCCAGTTGCGGTTCTATCAGCGCCCGGGCGTCGAAGACCTCGCGCGCCTCCTTGGTCGACGGCTGCGCGACGAAGGCGCCGCGATTGGGCTCCAGCCGCACCAGCCAGTCATGGGCGAGCGCCTGCAGGGCGGCGCGGATCACGGTGCGACTGACGGAATAGATCGCGGCCAGTTCATCCTCGGGCAGCTTCGTGCCCGGCGTCAGGCGGTGGCTGACGATCGCGTCGCGCAGGCCGTGATAGATCGGTGACCAGCGTGCGGCCGGCTTCCTGTGATCGTTTTCGGGCCTGAGTGTCGTCAGCATGTTCATCGCTCACTGCCGGTCACGCCGGCACGCTACCTCGTTCGGGGCCGTGAATTCCCACGACGACCGTGCTTCGGTCAACGGGCTCCGCGCCTTCGCGCCGATCGCCGTTGCCGACCGGTCCACTCACCCGGCACCCGGAGACCAAGGCGCATAGTATCCGGCAAATCGCTTCGCAAGCGGCGCGGCATAGCCGCCGACCTTCGATGTCCTGAGGCCGAGCGCCGCAACCGTCTCGGCGAGCCTGACCGCACAGGCGACGCCGTCGAGCACCGGCACACCATGCTCCAGCGAGAGCGCATGGGCGAGATCGGCCATGCCCGCGCAACCGAGCACGATCGCCTCGGCCCGGTCCTCGCTGACTGCGCGCGCGATCTCGGCGGAGACCTTGCGGCGGGCATCCGAGCCCGCCAGTTCGAGGTCGAGCACGGCGACATCGGACGCGCGGACTTTGGCGCAGCGGGAGGCGAGGCCATACTTCGACAGGTTGTGCTCGATCGCCGGGATGGAACGTGCAAGCGTCGTGACGACGCTGAACCTGCCGGCGACCAGCGTGGCGAGATGGAATGCCGCTTCGCCGATGCCGATCACCGGCGCTTCAGTTGCGCAGCGCGCCGCGTCGAGGCCGGTGTCGTCGAAGCAGGCGATCACATAGGCATCGACAGGGCCCGCCTTCGTCATCTCCGCGAGGATGCCCGGGATGACGAAGACCTCGTCGAAATAACCCTCGATGCTCGGCGGGCCGTCCTTGGGATTGACCGCGACGATCTCGGTTGCCGGGGAGGCGGCGGCCTCGGCCGCCATGCCGATCTTGCGGGTCATCGATGCTGTCGTGTTCGGATTTATGACGAGGATGCGCATACTGGCCACCCAAAAGCACTGGAACTAGAATTCGCCGCCGAGATAAAGATGCTTTACCCGCTCGTCGGTCAGCAGTTCGGCGGAATTGCCGCTGAGCGCGACTTTGCCGGTCGTCAGCGCATAGGCGCGCTGCGAAATTCGGAGCGCCATGCGCGAGTTCTGCTCGACGAGCAGAACGCTGACCTTTTCGTCGCGATTGATCGCGACGATGGAGCGGGCGATGTCCTGCACCAGCTTCGGCGCGACGCCGAGCGACGGTTCGTCGAGGAGCAGCAGCCGCGGCCGCGCCATCAGCGCGCGGCCGATGACGAGCATCTGCTGCTCGCCGCCGCTCATCGTTCCGGCCTGCTGCGAATAGCGCTCCTTGAGGCGCGGGAAACGCGTCAGCACCATTTCCATGCTCTGCTGGATTTCGGCCTTGTCGCTGCGGGTGAAGGCGCCCATCAGCAGGTTGTCGCGCACGGTCATGAAGGGAAAGACGCGGCGCGCCTCGGGAACCATCGAGATGCCCATGCGGACGATCTCATCCGCCGCGATGCCGTCGATGCGCTTGCCGCCGTAGCGGATCTCGCCGGAGCGGATCCTCCGCAGGCCGGTGATGGCACGCAGGATGGACGACTTTCCCGCGCCGTTTGCGCCGATCAGCGCCACGGTCTCGCCCTCATGGACCTCGAGCGACACGCCCTTCAGCGCGTAGACGTGGTCGTAGTAGAGCTCGACACCATCGAATTTCAGCAGTGGTTCCATGGCCTATAACCCGATCGATTCGTCCTCGGCCCCGAGATAGGCTTCGATGACCTTTGGGTTTTGCTGGATTTCCGCCGGCGTGCCCTCGGCGATCTTCTGGCCGAAGTTGAGCACGACGATGCGATCAGAAATGTTCATGACGGCCGGCATGTCGTGCTCGACCAGAAGCACGGTGATGCCGCGTTCGCGCAGCTTGCGCACGATTTCCAGCGCGCGGCGGGTTTCGTCGTGATTCATGCCGGCGAAGGGCTCGTCGAGGAGAATGACGGACGGGTTGGTGGCAAGCGCGATGGCGATGCCGAGCGCGCGCAGGTGGCCATGGGGCAGGTTGCTGGCGGTTTCCGCCCCCATCGCGCCGAGGCCCAGAAAGGCGAGGATTTCGTCCGCCGACACCCCGAAGGCTTCGAGGTCGCTTCGTGCCGCGGCGCTGCCGAAGTAGAAGCCGGCGAGGTTGGCACGCGAGCGCAGATGATGGGCCGTCACGACATTGTCGCGCACGGTCATGTCCTTGAAGATCGTCGTCTCCTGGAAGGTCCTGACGACGCCTTTGCGGGCGGCGGTGTGCGGTGCCAGCCCCGAAATGCGCTCGCCCTTGAACCGCACCTCGCCGCCCGTCGGCCTGAGGAACGAGGAGATCAGCTTGAACAGCGTCGACTTGCCGGCGCCGTTCGGCCCGATGACCGAGAGGATCTCGCGTTCGCGCACGGTGAACGACACGTCGTTGACGGCGACGAGGCCGCCGAAGCGCTTGGTGAGCCCGACGATTTCCAGGATGTCCGGCATCGCTAAAGGCTCCTCTTGCGGGGCAGGGCGAGGCTCAGCAGGCCGTTCGGCAGCACCAGCATCAGCACGATCAGCAGGGTCGAGAAGATCAGGAGCTGGAATTCGCCCGTCTGGAACAGGAGGTCCCAGCCGAAATAGAGGACGAAGGTGCCAAGCATCGGACCGAGCACGTAGCCGAGGCCGCCGAGGAAGCAGTTGAGCATGAAGTTGACGGAATCGGCGACGGTGAAGCTCGACGGGTAGATCGACTGGGAGATCGAGGCGAACATTGCGCCGCCGACGCCGCCGAGGAAGGAGGAGAGCGCGTAGGCGATGACGCGGAGATAGGCGATGTTGACGCCGATCGACGAGGCGAGCTCCTCATTCTGCTGCAGCGACTGGCAGAGCTGCCCGATGCGCGAATGGGCGAGCCGGTAGAGGCCGAGGAAGCAGAGCGCCATCAAGAGCACGGCGACGATATAGAAGGCGAGGCGGGGGTTGGCTACCGTCGCGAAACCCGGAACGAGGGTGAGGCCAAACAGGCTGATGCCGGTCGGCAGCGGAATGCTGACGATGCCGCTGGCGCCGTTGGTGATCGGCAGAGCGAGGGCGAGGAGGCGCGCGACCTCGGTCAACACCAGGGTGACCATCGCGAAATAGACGCCGCGCAGCCTGAGGATCGGCAGGCCGATGAGCACGCTCGCGGCGGCGCAGAAGAGGCCGGCGAGCGGCAGCGTCAGCCAGAACGACACGCCGTAGTTCATGACCAGGATGGCAGAGACATAGCCGCCCATCAGCGCATAGGCGCCCTGGCCGATATTGATGCGGCCGATATAGAAGGTGATCCACACGCCCGCGCTGATGATGCTGAGGAGGGCCACCGATGTGAGCGTGTAATAGAGGTCGCTCCGCCCGGTGGCGCTGATCAGGAGCGGTACGGCCACGAGCAGGGCGAGAAGGAAGAGGATTGCCGAGACGATCCTGAGGGTGGCGGTTCGAGACTTGCGCATCGCATCAACCCCACGGTTTGCCCATCAGCCCGTGCGGGCGGATGCTCAGGAAGATCATCAGGAGCGCGAAGATGACGAGGTAGGTGATGTCGCCGTATTCGCGCAGTGTCGCGAGGCCGACCGACTCCATCATGCCCAGGATGAAGCCGCCGGCGATCGCTCCGCCGACGACGCCGGCCCCGCCGATCATCACCATCAGGAAGGCCTTGATGGAGATCGGTCCGCCGATACCGGAGTTGACGCCGGTGATGCTGACGAGCAACCCGCCGACGACGCCCGCCAGCATGGCGCCGAGCGCAAAGCCGATCATCGAGTAGCGTTCGACCTTGACGCCCATCAGCTGAGCGGCGACGCGATCCTGCGCCAGGGCCCGCATGGCGCGGCCGGGCTTGCTGTACTGCATGAAGAGCATGAAGGCGGCAATCATCAGGATGGCGACGACGCCGACGACGATGCGGTCATAGGGCAGGATCACCCGGTCGGAGACGAAGACCCCGCTTATGATCTTCGGCACGCCGCGCTGCTTCTCGCCGAAGAGCAGCAGCATGATCGCGTCGAGAAAGAATGCCGTCGCGGCGGCCAGCAGCATCGTGCTTTCCTCGCGCTTGCTGCGGCGGATCACCGTGCGGAAGAGAAACTTTTCCATGAGCGCGCCGACGATCGCGAGCGTCACGCCGGAACAGATCAGCGCGAGGACGAAAGGTAGCTTGAGCTGGCCGTAGATCGTGTATGTGACGAAGCCGCCCAGCACGTACATCTGGCCGTGCGCGAAATTGAGCACGTTCATCAGGGCGAAGATCAGCGTCAGCCCGAGCGCGATCAGCGCATACTGGGCGCCGAGATAGAGTCCGTTGGCAATCACCTGTTCCATGGCGCTGATCCGGCCGGTGGAGGTTCGGAGGGCTCCGAACCTCGATTGAACTCCTGGGGGCGCGGTCAAGAGACCTCGCGGAACGCTTCACCCGCGCCCCTCGCTTCCTCAGCCGGCGAAGGTCAATCCACTTCACCCACGAACAGCGTCTTGAATTCGCCGTCCTTGAACTCCGTCACGACCATCGGCACCGAGAGCTGCCGCTTCTGACCGAAGGAGCTGGTGCCGACATATTTCAGCGTCTTGTCCTTGGCGAAGGGGTTGGGAGCCGAGAAGGTCTCGGCGGTCTTCTTGAACTCCTCGACGTCATCGATCGCCTTCGGGTTCGCCTTGAGCGTCTCGATGATGTATTCGAGCGCGTAGACCTTGGTGTTGGATTCGTCGTTATACTCGCCGAACTTGTCGGTGTAGCGCTTGATGAACTCCTCCATCACGGGCGTGCGGATTTCCGGCGTCGAGGCGCCGCCGACCGAGATGAAGCCGTTGGCGAGTTCGCCGGCGCCCTCCTGCAGCACGGTCGCATCCTGCGCCGTTTCCGCCGAGATCAGGCCTTCGTAGCCGAGCTCGCGGGCGGCGCGGATCAGCAGCGGCGCATTGGCGGGCGCGACCCCCGAGAGAACCAGCAGGTCGGGCTTCAGTTGCACGATCGGCGTCAGCACCGGGGTGAAGTCGCGGGTGTCGTTCTGGTAGGTGTCCTTCTCGGCGACCACCTCGAGCCCGAGTTCCTTGGCGGCGGCGACGCCGCTGTCGCGCTGGCTGAGCGGGTCGGACTCGTTCGCCGCGATGAAGGCGACCTTCTTCACCCCCTTGTTTTCCTTGAGGTACTTATAGATGGCCGGTCCCGACTGATAGTTGGCGACCATGCCGAGGACGGCATTGGAAGCGGGCGGCGTGTAGAGGGCCTTCGGGAAGGCATAGGGGAAGTAGATGATCCCCTTCGATTCCGCTACCGGCCGGACGGCGGCCGCGCCGTCATCCACGTTCGGCCCGACGACATAATGGATGCCTTCCTGGGCCATCTTCTCCATGCCGGCGATGGCGCGCTTGGGGTCCTTCTGGTCGTCGAAGGTGACGATCTCGATGTTGTAGGTGTCGTCGCCGATCTTCACGCCGCCCATCTCGTTCAGCCAATCGGCACGCGTCTGCATCGAGCGGACATTGGAGGTGCCCCAGGCCGCGGCGGGACCGCTGGTCACCCCGACGAAACCGATCTTGAGCTCCTTGTTCTCGGCCTGCGCGGAAGACATCCCGCTCGCCGCGATGGCCAGCAATGAAACGGCGCCGAGCGCCAGCGATTTCAATGTCGAGCGTCTGTTGATCATCTCACTCCCCATCCGTTGCATCCGGCGCGCTTTGGCGATGCGGATGCGTTAGGGAATGCTTAAAATACAGGATTGTCAACACGGCCTTGTCATTTTGTATACAAAATCGATTCCGCACTGCGGAAGCGCGCGGAAAAGCGGCTCCTGGGGGCGTGGCCGAGGAAAGGGGCTTCGAGAGGCCGCCGGCCGCTGCGGCGAGGCGGACCCGTCGCCGCCAGAACGGGATGCGCTCACATGCGTTCGCGCCACCGCCCTGTCTGTTTGTTTTTGCCGCATCTGTGCGACGTCGGGTGATTCCACCTGACTGCGAAATGCTCTAGCCGCCGGCGGCGGCGATGAGGTAGATCGCGGTGGCGACGGCGCCGAGAACGCTGCGGCCGATATGCAGCTTGCCCCAGCGAGCGATCAACTCGCGGGTCTCCGCGTTTGCCTGTTCCGGCTGCGTCGTTTCCAGCCTCTGGTTTATGGGCATGATGACGAACAGCGTATATAGGGCCAGTTGAGGATGATGACCGCCGCTCCGAGGCCCCAAAGGCCATTGCCGGTCTGCCACCAGGCGGCGGCGCCGAGGAGACAGGAGATGATGGCAAGAGGCGCCTGCATCTCGAAGCCGCGCCGGTAGGCCGGCCCCCACTCCCTCAATGCCGCGCCGCCGTCCAGCCCAAGCCGCGCCGGCTGTTCGGCCACGTTGATGTAAATGGCGGCGCCGAAGAAAATTGACGCCGTGATCAAAGCAAGCAGCCCGAACATGCGACGTTCTCCCGTTTTCCGACATAATACCTCATAAGCCGGCAAACAAAAGCTGCATTCTCCCGTCCGCGCCGGAGCAAGCGCGTCGCGGCCATCGCGTCATCGTTGTTGCGGCACTTGTGACCAGCCGGTATCACCGGCGACGATTTCGTGCGGCCCGGGCGATCGAAGATGGCGCGACCTTCTGGACAAAATGATTCCGATTTGCACAGTAGCGCCTTGAAATCTAAGCGCTTCCCCGAGCGTGCGGGGGGAAGGGAAGACGGATCGGGAGCCTGTTCGAGGCAATCGTGATCGGTTTCACGAGCCGGACATGAATGGCCTTATTGCATTTCCTCGTCCTCTCCGGCCGCATAGTCCTTAAATCGGGTTTGAATTGAGGATAAATTACGCGGGCGGTTCAAAAAGTTACGGCATTTCCGGGCGTCGCAGTGACGCGCGGCGAGGTGAAAGGGACATTCTTCGTGGCGTTGAAAGCAATCAAGGCGGGGCCGAGAAACGAGGACGGTATCGCGGTAGTGAAGGCGCTTCTTGCCGCGCGCTTCGCCGAGCGCTTCCAGACGGGTGAAGCGATCCGCGCGCAGCACGCCAACACGACGACCTACATTCCGGCGCAATTGCCCGACGCGGTGGTCTTTCTCGAGAGCGCGGCCGAGGTGCGCGAGATCGTCGCGATCGCCAGCGAGCATCGGGTGCCGCTCATCCCCTTCGGGGCCGGTTCGTCGCTCGAAGGCCATGTCAACGCGCCTTATGGCGGCATCTCGGTCGACATGACGCGGATGAACCGCGTGCTTGCCGTCAATGCCGAGGATCTGGATTGTACCGTCGAGCCGGGCGTGACGCGGGAAGAGCTCAATGTCTATCTGCGTGACACCGGGCTCTTCTTTCCGATCGACCCGGGCGCGAATGCCTCGATCGGTGGCATGACGTCGACGCGGGCGTCCGGCACCAATGCGGTGCGCTACGGGACGATGAAGGAGAACGTGCTGGCGGTGACGGCGGTCGTCGCCGGCGGGCGCGAGATTAGGACCGCGCATCGGGCGCGGAAGTCCTCGGCCGGCTATGATCTGACGCGGCTCTTCGTCGGCGCCGAAGGCACGCTCGGGATCATCACCTCGATCACCTTGCGCCTGCAGGGCATACCGGAGGTGATTTCCGGCGGCGTCTGCCCGTTTCCGACGATCGCGGACGCCTGCAACGCCGTAATCCTGACCATCCAGTCCGGCATACCGGTGGCACGGATCGAATTCCTCGACGCGCTGCAGATGAAGGCCTGCAACGCCTATTCCGGCCTGCACTACGAGGAGACGCCGACGCTTTTCCTCGAATTTCATGGCAACGCCGAGAGCGTCGAGCTGCAATCGCGCCACTTCGCCGAAATAGCGTCGGAATTCGGTTCTACAGGATTCATCTGGACGACCAATCCGGAGGAGCGCGCGCAGCTCTGGAAGGCGCGGCACAACGCCTACTGGGCACAGAAGAGCCTGATGCCGGGGCGTGCAATCCTCGCCACCGACGTCTGCGTGCCGATCTCGCGGCTGGCCGATTGCGTCGCGGCGACGCATGAGGACATTGCCGCGCACGGATTGATCGCACCGATCGTCGGCCACGCCGGCGACGGCAATTTTCACGTCGGGTTGCTTTTCGACGACAAGGATGCGGCCGATGTGGCGCGGGCGGAGGCCTTCGTCGAGCGGCTGAACGCGCGGGCGCTGTCGATGGACGGCACCTGCACGGGCGAACACGGGATAGGGCAGGGCAAGATGCCGTTCCTCGCGGCCGAACTTGGCGACGCGGTGGATCTGATGCGGCAGATCAAGCATTCGCTCGATCCCGACAATATCTTCAACCCGGGCAAGATTTTTGCCTGACGCGGACGAAATGGGCTGATATCCCCAATAGAGGGGCGCGGACGAACTGATGGGAATGTGACACGGTGCTGGCGCGAATTCTGGTTACCATCGGCGGACTGCTGGTTGTCGCACTCTTCGCGGCGCTGATCGCACCGTTGTTCATCGACTGGACCAGCTTCCGCACCGATTTCGAGCGCGAGGCGAGCCGCATCATGGGCAAGCCCGTGGTCGTGCATGGCAGCGTCGATGCGCGCCTCATCCCGTTCCCCACGGTCACGCTCAACGACGTGCGCGTCGGGGCGACGGACGGCGGGCCGCCGCTGATCCAGGTGGCGCAATTCTCCATGAGCGCGGAACTGGCGCCGTTCCTGAGCGGCGAAGCACTGATCTTCGACATGCGGCTCGATCGTCCGAAGGCGCGCCTGCGGCTCCGGCCGGACGGCACGCTCGACTGGGCGCGCGGACCAAGCACGGCGATTCCCGCCAAGACGGTCGTGCTCGAAAACGTCGAGATCGCCGATGGCGAGATCGAGTTCATCGACGAGCAGACGGGGCGGACCCGGAGGGTCAGCGACCTTTCGGCTGCCGTTTCGGCGCGGTCGCTGGCCGGTCCCTGGAAGATCGAGGGACGGGCGGCGCTCGACGGCGAGGCGGGCAGCTTCTCCCTTGCCAGCAACGCGGTCGACGAAGAGGGGGCGTTGAGCCTTCGGGCGCGGCTGACGCCGGACGAGCGCCCCTTCGGCGTCGAGCTCGACGGCGACCTCAAGGTGGTGGATTTCAAGCCGGTCTACAGCGGCCGCTTCACGCTCACCGAAAACCGGCCGGCAAGCGAGGCCAAGGCCGGGGGGCGCTGCGCATCAACGGCCAGTTCCAGCTCACTAACGAAAGCATCCGCGTTCCGGAATATCATTTCGAGGTGGGGCCGCCCGACGACCCCTATATCGTCACCGGCGAGGCGACGCTCGACACGGGCAAGGACCAGAAGTTCCTGCTGATCGCCGATGGCCAGCAGATCGACGTGAGCCGCATCGGCAATTCGGGCAGCCGCGGCAAGACGGGCCGTGATCCCGCCGTTTCGCTCCGCCAGCGGGTCGAGGCGATGATGGCGATCGCCGCCGACATTCCCATTCCGCAAGTACCCGGCCGCGCCAGCCTGAAGCTTCCGGCGATCGTGATCGGCGACACGACGGTGCGCGACGTGCGCCTCGATGTCAGGCCCGACGGCGCCGGCTGGATCGTCGACAACGCCGTCGCGCTTCTGCCCGGCCGCACGCAACTGGAGGCCAAGGGGCGGCTGAACCTCAAGGGCCAGCGCAGTTTCCGCGGCGACGTCGTCGTCGCCTCCAACCAGCCTTCAGGGCTCGCAAACTGGCTGGCCGGTTCCGTGGATCCGGCGCTCCGGCAGCTGAAGACGGCAGGGTTCGCGGCAACCGTCAACCTGACCGACACGCTGCAGCAGTTCGAAAACCTGGAGGTGGCGGCCGGTCCGGCGACACTCAAGGGCAGGATCGAACGCCAGTCCTTCGCCGAGCAGCCGCCGACGCTGTCGCTGCAACTCAAAGGCAACCGCATCGACCTGGAGGCGCTGCGGGCGCTCGCCGGTCTGGTCGCCGGCGATGCGTCGGCCGGGACATTGCTGCAGCACGCCATTGCCGCCGATATCTCCGCCGATACGTTCCTCGCCTTCGGAGAGGAGGCGCAGGACGTGCAGGCGGTGCTTACCTACAAGAACGGTCAGTTGCAGGCAGAGCGGGTGGCGATCGGCGCGCTCTCCGGCGCACAGCTTGCCTTCTCCGGCCGGATGAGTGGCGGGCTCGAAAAGCCGGTGGTCTCGGCGAAGATGAAGCTCGCCGCCGAGGAACTCACGCCCTTCCTCGAAATGATCGGTAGGCATGCGGCGGCCCATCCGGCACTCCAACGTCTGATCAAGGCCGGCCCCTATTATTCCGATGCCGCCTTCGACGTGACGCTGACGGCGGGCAGCAAGGAGGGCAATGCGCCGGTCACCTTCGGCGTGATCGGCACGGCGAATGGCGGCAAGATCGCGGCGAGCTACCAGGCGCCGGACGTTTCCCAGGCGCTCGCCGGCCAGGGCATGCTGCTTGAAGCGACGCTTGAAAATCCGCAGACGGCCGCTCTTCTCGGGCAAGCCGGCCTCGATCCACTGCCGTTCGACGCCGATGCCAACGGCATCCTTGCCGTCAAGCTGCAAAGCACCGAGGGAGCAAAGGCCAACGGCTCGCTTACCTTCACGACGGAGAAGACGTCGCTTGCCGCCCAAGGCGTGTTCGATCTCTCGCGCGAGCATTATCTCGAAGGGCAGGGGAAGCTGACGCTGAAGACGGAGGACCTGGAACCCTATCTCCTGCTGCAGGGAATCGGCTTGCCGCAGATGGGCAGCGGCCTGCCGGTGACGCTCTCGGCCGAGTTCGCAACCGATCCGGAGAAGATTTCAGTCTCGAGGATCGAGGGCAAGGCCGACCGGAACGGCTTTACGGGCGCGCTGGCGATTGACCGCAAGGTCGCCGGCAGGGCCGAGGGCGAACTGGCGATCGACACGCTCGATCTCGCCTGGCTCGGCGAAGGGATCCTCGGACAGGTCCAGGATGCGACGGTCGGCGGCCTGTCGCTGACGCCGGTTGCGCAGCCTGCCTGGAGCGGCCTCGATGTGGCGCTCGACGTCACGGCGAAACGCTTCTGGCCCGGCGTCTACGGTCCGGTGGCGGACTTTGCCGGAAAGCTCGAATGGAAGGGCGACGAGTTCTCCTTCAGCGAGGCGACGGGGGACTGGCTGGGGGGCAAGCTCGAGGGGCGGCTGCAGCTCGGCAACGCCAACGGCTCCGGCTTCCTGCGTTCGCGCTTCGACCTCAAGGGCGGCGATCTGGCCGCGGCCGGCTGGATGCGAGCGAACGCGCCGGTCGCGACCGGCCGCTTCGACCTGGCAGTGGCGATGGAGGCTTCCGGCGCGACGCCGCAGGCGATGGCTCATTCGGCGAGCGGCTCGGGGACGGCGATCTTCAACGGCGTGACCCTCAACGGCGTCAACACGGCGGCGCTGCCGCAACTGATGGCGGCCGCCGATGCGATGAAGACGCAGATCTCGCCGGAGACGATCGAGAAGGCCGCCGAGAGCGTGCTTTTCTCCGGGCAGTCGGTCGTCGGCGCCGTCAAAGTACCATTCAGCATCGCCGGCGGTACCGTCCGGGTGCAGAACGTCGCGGCGGCCGATGGCAATGCGACCTTCAGCGGCGAGGCTTCCTTCGATCTTCCCGCCGGTCGTATGACCGGCATGATCGACCTGACCTTCCGACCGGGCGAGGAGGCGATCGCCGGCGCGGAGCCTCGGGTGCGCCTTGGTTATGCAGGGCTGCTGGCGGCGCCGGGCGTTGCGGTCGATGTGACCGACCTGTCGAATTTCCTGTCGCTGCGGGCGTTCGAACGCGAACGGCGGCGCGTCGAGACGCTGCAGGCGAACGTGCTCGAAAAGCAGCGCCTGCGCCGCGAGGTCACGCTTTACAAAGCGCGCGCCGCCGCGCGGGAACTCGAGCGGCGGCGGACGATTGCCGAAGAGCGCCGCCGCCAGGCCGCGGCGGCGGAAGCGGCGCGGATGAAGGCCGAAGCCGAAGCGCGGGCTTCGGCCGAACGGCGGGCCGCGGAGGAGGAGCGCCTGCGCATGCGGCAGGTTCCGCCGCGCAGCATCGGACGCCAGCAGGCGCCCATCGGGTCGCCGCAAACCAATCAGCGCGGCGGGGCCCTGCCGTCCCCGGGCGGGGACGCAACGGGACAGACTGCCGCCCCGCCGACCGGCCACGGCCTGAATTTCGACATGCTGCCCGACATCACCGTGCAGTAGGCGGATCGGCTGCATCCTTCGACCTGGGGGGGTGCCCCTCATCCGGCCTGCCGGCCACCTTCTCCCCGCGGGCGGGGCGAAGGGGACTCGCGGCCCGCTCCGGCGCAACAATCGCGAGCCCCATCTGGTCAACGGCCGGCGCAACGATTTCGGCATGCCGGGGCGTGGAGCTGGCGGCTTTCCCTTCTCCCCGTCAGAACTGGGAGAAGGTCGCGGCAGCGGGCTGAGGGGCGGGTAAGCTTTGTTCAGGCTGGGCTCAGGATGTGCCGCTCGCATTCGCGTGCGACTTGACCCAGGCCAGTACATAGACCCTGAGGGCTGAGGAGAGGTTGCCGTCGGCACCGCGACTGTCGTCGATCTCGGCGATGAGCCGGGCAAGCGGCAGGCCGCGGCTGTTGGCGATCGCCTTCAATTCCTGCCAGAATGGCTCCTCGAGCGTGAAGCTGGTGCGGTGTCCGTGCAACGTCGCCGAATGCTTGACGATGTTCCCCATCCTCAAAAACCGATTCAAGCAGTTGGCATTCCGATTCCGGAAACGAGGGCAAGTTCTTGCCGCGGAATCATTTTTCGATCGCAGAGCGGCAACGGGAAAAGGCGGTCTCGCCGTGTCTTTCGGCGCTCAGGGCTCTTTGCGGTCGGGCGAATCTTCGTCAGACGCCACGGAGCGCGGCTGCTCCAGCCGGCCCTGGTCGAGCGTCTTCACGGCCTTTTCGTTCAAGGCCTTCGTCAGCGTCTTCTCGGCCTTGCCGCGGCCGAAGCTCACGCGGTTCTGCTCGGCCTGCTTTTCCTTTTCGGAGCGGGCCTGCCGCTTGCGGAACTGACGCAGATTGACGACCTCGGCGGCCATGTCCCCGGTGTCCCTCGTCGATCAGTTCTTCTTGCGGAAGGAATCGAGCGAGACGACGGAGGCGCCGCCCTTGGGGCCGCCGTCCGGCTTCTCGGAGCTCTTGTCCGCCGGTGCGTCCTCGGCCTCGCTCAGCGGATAGGCGGTGATTTCCGCCGATTCCGCCTCTTCCTCGTCCTCGCTGGCGGCCACGTCGAATTCGAGCTCGAAGTTGACCGAGGGGTCGTAGAAACCGCGGATGGCGTTGAAGGGGATCACCAGCTTCTCCGGCGTATCGGAGAAGGAGAGGCCGATCTCGAAGCCGGTTTCGGAAACCTTGAGTTCCCAGAACTGGTGCTGAACGACGATCGTCATCTGTTCCGGATATTTGGCCTTGAGGTGCTGCGAAAGGCGGACGCCAGGGGCGCCGGTCAGGAACGTGATGAAGAAATGATGGTCGCCGGGCAGATGGCCCGTCGCGGCTACTTCGGCCAACACCTTGCGAATGACGCCGCGAAGCGCGTCCTGCGCCAGAATGTCATAGCGAATGTGGTCCTGGCCCATATTTTCCCCGTTTCTCTTCAGCTCACACTCCGGTGCGCGATTCCTCCGACAGGGAACGTCATTCTGGAATCATGCAGCGATTCAAGGTGCTGCGGCGAGTTGCGCGTCTTCAACGACGAGCGGCGCTGCCGTCTGCTCCTTCATTGCCCGTCTGTTCATGACGAGTCAATTATCGAGGCATCTATAGACCATTTCACGACAGGGGAGAAGGTGAAGGCTTCTGTTGCCAGGTGCCTTCGGACCCCGCCTTACGGTGCTACCCGGAAGGACTTGATTTGAAGTGCCGCACCGCCGTTAGGCAGCGAGACGTGCTTCAGCATAGTTGTCGTTTGCAACTACTAGTTTAGCCCGATAACGGTGGTACAATGCCGGGCAAAAAGTCGATCTTTACACCCTTGTCGATCCTATTTCGCCCCCATCAAAAGCCGGCCGCGCTTCAGGCCGGTTTTTGGTGGAGGCGCCGGGTACCGCCCCCGGGTCCAATGGGTTTATTGCATCGCCCGTTTATTGCCATAGCCGCCCGAAAGCGGCATTTGTCATATAGGTGCTTCCGCGGCCCAAGGAAAGGGCCAAGGACAGAGAAAGTGACGCGCATCCGCCAGGCTGCGGCAGTCCTCCTCGAAACGCCTTGACTCGCAAGAGAAGCGTGCAAAACTCGGTTTGCTGCACGCAGCTCGCGAGGAAGCGGTGCAGCGTCGGAGCAACGCAATGGAGGCATCATGACCGATTATCTTGCGGACGTGCAGAAATATGACAGCGGCGCCGACGAGGCGGTTGTCAACAAGATCGTGCGCCACCTCGGCATCGCCCTTCGCAACAAGGATTCCGCCCTCGTTTCGGCATCGGATCCAAAGGAACTCGAGCGCGTCAAGGAGAAATGGTGCGAGAAGAAGCTCGGTGTCGGCGGCGCTCAGGCGGACACGGCCATTGCAGCGGCGGCGAAGGCGATGGCGGACGACCGCAGCAAGTCGCGCGTGACCTTCTACTATCTGGTCGCCCAGCAGCTCGGCAAGCTTCAGGCACTCTGATCGGCGACTTCCCGTAGGACATAATCTCCCGGCCGGCGCTCGCATCGACCGGCTCCGTTCCTTCGCCTATTCGCTGGCGCCGACGCTTTCCGGCCAGAGGGGCCGGATCTCCTTCGGCAAGGTATTGCGCACCTTCGCCGTTTGGCCGAGGTCGACGTGCCGCGCCAGCACCGCAAACACCGATTTCACCGCCTCGGTGGGGTTGACCGGGCGGGTGTCCTTCATCCCTTCCGCGACGGTTGCGAGGAAGTCATCGAGCGAACGGGCCGCCTCCGGTCGGTGGTTGGGGCGGTACTGGTCGTAATAGGCACCCCGGACGAGCAGCGGCAGCTCCGCGCCGAGGTGGGCAGCGACCTCCGGGGGAAGCCTCACGCGCAGCGCTCGGAGCACCACGCCCAGCATGTGCCACGCCACTTTCCGATCGGGCCCGTGATGCTCCATGATTTCTCCGAGCCAGATATTGGTGGTTTGCACGGTCTTGTCGAATACGTCGAGGCCTGTCGCGCTCATGGTCGCCTCCTGACAATTTCGCCGGAACACTCCGAATTGCCCTCTCAAGGCCTAACACCCATTCCCCGAGATTGTTTCCTTTTCGGCAAATGAGGTGCGCGGCGCTTCTACCCGTCGGCGCGGCCTGCAATTTCGGAACATTCGCCGTTGGGCTCGGTTAGCCCGTCGAAGAGTGCCGACGCGGCCGGTTCCAGGCTGCCTGGCGGGCCGCATTCGAGGAGGAAGGCCGATGACATCGTCCAAGCATCTGAAGACACGCCGGCCGAGCGACAAGGATCTTAAGCAGGATCCCGGAATCGGTCGCTCCAAGGGCATTCGCGGACCTTCCGATGACGAGGTCCTGAAGCGCGGCAACACCGTCGAAGGCGATGTCGACAACGACACGACCCGCGAGGGCGGTGTGGACCCGCGCCAGCGGGGCCGAACGAACGAATAGGAGAAAAGCAATGGTCGGGAAAAAGACGCGAGAGCAGCAGCAGAGCGTGCTTCAGGGCCGCGAGAATACATCGAACGCCGGCAAGGACTTCAACGCCGAAGCGGAACTCGAGCGCTCCGACGCCCTGAGGAAAGCCTATCGCAAGGGGGCCGACATCGACACAGCACACAGCGATGCACGCGAGGCGAACGAGCGCGGCATGCTGCGCGGAAAGCACCAGGAAAGCAAGCATCACAAGGGCACCGGCAGCTGATGACGGCTGGGTGTTCGTCGCCCCGGCGGCGAAGGCCGGGGCGAACGACAATGAACAGCGGAAGGAGACAGCCATGGCCCATGCCAGTCGCAAGAACGTCGGAAAGCCCGACAAGGGCAAGGGATCGGGTAGCGGTGCGCGGACGCAGTTGAAGGAGGGGATGCTCGGCGAGAACGACGTCCTCTCGAACAGGGACAAGAAACAGCATTCGCACGACCGCGGCCTTGACGAGAAGGCGGTGAAAACCGAGCAATATCAGGATCACGCGGCCAACCGCCGTCCGCCGAAGTGACGGGCATCCGTTTTGGTGGTCCGCTGCATGCCGCCAAATTTCGGGAAAAGCCTGGTTCGGCATTGGTTCGCCGAACGCTTCGTCCTATGTTCAAGCGAACAGGCGAATCGATAGCGAAGAACCATGCGGCAATATCTCGATCTCCTCGAGCATGTGATGACCACCGGCACCGATCGCGGCGACCGCACGGGCACCGGTACCCGTTCCGTCTTCGGCTACCAGATGCGCTTCGACCTCGCCCAGGGCTTCCCCGTATTGACGACGAAGAAGCTGCATCTGCGCTCGATCATCCACGAGCTCCTGTGGTTCCTAAGGGGCGACACGAACATCGCCTATCTGAAGGAGAACGGCGTCAGCATCTGGGACGAATGGGCGGATGAAAAGGGCGAGCTCGGACCGGTCTACGGCTATCAGTGGCGCTCCTGGCCGACGCCCGACGGCGGCCATGTCGACCAGATCGCGGCGCTCATCGAAGGGCTGAAGACCAATCCCAATTCCCGCCGGCATATCGTTTCGGCCTGGAATCCCGCCCTGGTCGACGAGATGGCCCTGCCGCCGTGCCATTGCCTGTTCCAGTTCTACGTGGCGGACGGCAAGCTCTCATGCCAGCTCTACCAGCGCTCCGCGGACATCTTCCTCGGAGTTCCCTTCAACATCGCCTCCTACGCATTGCTGACGATGATGGTGGCGCAGGTGACGGGGCTGAAGCCCGGCGATTTCGTCCACACGCTCGGCGATACGCATCTCTACCACAACCACTTCGAACAGGCGCGGCTGCAATTGACGCGAACGCCGAAGGCGCTGCCGAGAATGGAGATCAATCCCGCAGTCAAGGACATATTCTCCTTTAGATTTAAGGATTTTACGCTGGTTGGCTACGACGCCGATTCACATATCAAGGCGCCGGTTGCGGTCTGAGGAGGGCCGTGGCGCGGGCGTCCTGGATCCCCGCCCTTCGAGTGCCGCGCGGCATAGATTTCTACGCACAAGAATGGAAGCATGGACCCGCCCGAGGCGGGGCGCTGCTTCGGAAAAGCCGGTGACACCGGCATAGACGGGAGGTCCCAATGCTGACGCTGATCCATGCGCCTCAGTCGCGCTCGTCGCGGATCATCTGGCTGCTCGAGGAACTGGGCGCCGAATACGATATCCGCTACGTCGACATCCGCCGCCGGGACGGCTCGGGCGGGCCGGACGCGAACAATCCGCATCCGCACAGCCAAGTGCCGGCGCTGCTGCACGACGGGACATTGATCTGGGAATCGGTTGCGGTCGTGCAGTACCTGACGGATCTCCATCCCGATTGCAGCCTCGGGCGGCCGCCGGGCCATCCCGAGCGCGGCGCCTATCTTTCCTGGCTTGCCTATTACGCCGGCGTCATCGAGCCCGCGGCGGCTGCGTATGTCTCCGGTGCGACGGCCGGCAATCCGGCGCTGGCGCGGCTCCATACGGAGATGTGCGCGCATGTGATCGCCGTGCTCACCCGGCAGCCCTACCTCATCGGCGAGACGATGAGTGCGGCCGACCTGCTGCTCGCAAGCGCCCTGCAATGGATGCGCAAGATCCTGCCCGAAAGCGAAGTGGTCGACCGCTACGTCCGCCGCGTCACCGATCGGCCGGCGCTCGTGCGGGCGCGCGAGATCGACAGCAAGCCGAGTGGGTTCCATGACTGAAGCAAAGAACGAAGCGAAGAGCGGGCCGAAGGTCGTCATCGTCGTTGCCGTTGCGAGAAACGGGGTGATCGGGCGCGAGGGCGATCTGCCGTGGCGGCTTTCGACTGATATGAAGCGCTTCAAGGCGCTGACGCTCGGCAAGCCGGTCGTCATGGGGCGGAAAACCTGGGCCTCGCTCGGACGGCCGCTGCCCGGCAGGGCGAACATCGTCATCAGCCGCAATCCCGATTTCGTAGCCGAAGGAGCCGAGGTTTTGCCTTCGCTGGAGGCGGCCCTGGCGGCTGCGCGGGGACATGCCGCATCGAGCGGGGCCGACGAAATCTGCATCATCGGCGGCGGCGAGATCTACCGCCAGGCGATCGGCCTCACCGACGTGCTGCACGTGACCGAGGTGCAGGCCGATGTCGACGGCGACACGCGCTTCCCGGCCATCGAGCCGGCCGCCTTCGAGAAGGTGTTCGAGGAAGACCTGCCGCGCAGCGAGAAGGACAGTCACGCGATGCATTTCGTCACCTGGCGGCGCCGCGAAGCGGCGGCGGAGAGGTGAGGGTCTGAGGCGTTGCGCCGATCCCACCCGGTGCTTGCCTATGTAGGCGATGCGCTCGTCAACTATTTTGACGCATTTACGGTGAACTCGGTCGTATCGCGTTGAAAGCAATGCATATGATACCTATAACGGGTTCACGTCGTGACCGGCCGCAATGCGCGGGGCGTTCAGCGAGAGAGTTTCTTTGAAGTGAGGTTTTGATGCCCTGGAGCAATCAGAATGGCGGCGGCGGCCCGTGGGGCGGCGGCGGCAATCAGGGGCCATGGGGCCAGGGGCCCAATCGGCCGCGCGGCGGAAGGGGTGGTCCGCCGGATCTCGAGGAGATCATCCGGCGCGGGCAGGATCAGTTGAAGAACGTCGTTCCCGGCGGCTTCAACGGCGGCATCTTCGTCATCGTCGGCCTCCTGATCCTCGGCTTCGTCCTGCTCAATTCGATCTATACCGTGCAGCCGGACGAACGCGGCGTCGAGATGCGCTTCGGCAAGCCGAAGGAAGAAATCTCCATGCCCGGCCTGCACTACCATTTCTGGCCGTTCGAGACCGTCGAGTTCGTCAAGGTGACGGAGCAGCAGCAGAATATCGGCGGCCGCACTGGCGGGCAGTCGAGCGCCGGATTGATGCTGAGCGGTGATCAGAACATCGTCAACGTACAGTTTTCGGTACTCTTCTCCGTTACCGACCCGAAAGCCTATCTCTTCAACGTCGAGAACCCGGCGGACACGTTGCAGCAGGTGGCCGAAAGCGCAATGCGCGAGGTCGTCGGCCGGCGCCCGGCGCAGGACATCTTCCGCGACAATCGCCAGGCGATCGCAGCCGATGTGAAGAACACGATCCAGGCGACGATGGACAGCTACGGCGCCGGCATCTCGGTCAATACCGTCGCGATCGAAGACGCCGCGCCGCCGCGCGAAGTCGCCGACGCTTTCGACGAGGTGCAGCGCGCCGAACAGGACGAGGACCGCTTCGTCGAGGAAGCCAACCAGTACGCCAACCAGGTGCTCGGCAAGGCACGCGGCCAGGCCGCGCAGATCCGCGAAGAGGCGGCCGCCTACAAGGATCGCGTCGTCAAGGAGGCAGAGGGCGAGGCGCAGCGCTTCATCTCGGTCTATGACGAATATTCCAAGGCGCCGGACGTCACGCGCAAACGGCTCTACATCGAGACGCTGCAGGGCGTCTTCAGCAAGTCCAAGAAGGTCATTCTCGACGAGAAGAACGGCCAGGGCGTGCTGCCTTATCTGCCGCTCAACGAAATCGGTAAGCCCGCGCAGTCGGGAGGAACGCAATGATCAACAATCGCACCTCCGTCATCCTGATCATTCTGGCCGCGGTGCTGGTCGTCATCTATGCGTCGATCTTCGTCGTCAACGAGCGGCAGCAGGCGATCGTCGTGCGCTTCGGCGAGATCCGCGACGTCAAGACCGAGCCGGGCCTCTATTTCAAGCTTCCCTTCGCCTTCATGGATGCCGACCGCGTGCAATATGTCGAGGACCAGGCGCTTCGCTTCGACCTCGACAATATCCGCGTGCAGGTTTCCGGCGGCAAGTTCTACGAGGTGGATGCTTTCGTCGTCTACAAGATCGCCGACGCCCGCCGTTTCCGCGAGACGGTCTCCGGCGACAGGGAGTCTGCCGAGGCGCGGCTCAGGACCCGCCTCGACGCATCGCTGCGCCGCGTCTACGGCCTGAGGGGCTTCGAGGCGGCGTTGTCGGATGAACGCGCCTCGATGATGCGCGAAGTGCGCGCGGACCTCAGGGCCGACGCGGAGTCGCTGGGTCTCAACATCGACGACGTGCGCATTCGCCGCACCGATCTGACCCAGGAGGTTTCCCAGCAGACCTATGACCGGATGAAGGCCGAGCGGCTCGCCGAGGCCGAACTCATCCGCGCGCGCGGTAACGAAGAGGGCCAGCGCCGGCGCGCGATCGCCGAGCGCCAGGTGGTCGAAATCGTCGCGGAAGCGCAGCGCGATTCGGAAATCCTGCGCGGTGAGGGCGAAGCCGAACGGACAAGGATTTTCGCCGACGCTTTCCAGCGCGATCCCGGCTTCTTCGAATTCTACCGCTCGATGTCGGCCTATGCGCAGTCGATCGGCAGCCCGGACACAACCGTGGTCCTGTCGCCGCATTCGGAATTCTTCCGTTATTTCAACAGCGCTAACGGGGCAGAACTTCCGGCGCCGCCAGCCGCACCGAACGCGCCGGCCACTCAGGATTGAGCGGACGATGTCCGACTTTCTGACCGGATTCGCTTTCTTCCTGATCTTCGAGGGGCTGGTGTACGCACTGGCCCCTCTGGTTTTGGTGGAACTGGCGAAGCGATTGCCGTATGTCCCGGAACATCAGCTCCGACTGGCGGGTTTGACGTCCGTGGCCGTCGGCGTCGGACTCGTCTGGTTGCTTCGAGGATAATGCGAAATGCCACATAAACTGCTGATCCGGCTGGTCGACGCCGAATATGCCATCACCCGTCTCAACGTCGGGTCCGCTATTCCGGAGTGGCTGCCGGGGCCGGGGTTCTGGACGGTCTCCAGTTCTCGCGAGGAGATGACGCTCGTCTGTCGTGCGGCGCGCATCCCGTCGAGCGTGCAGAGTTCGCTCGGCTGGCGCTGCCTCCGCATCGAGCAGCATTTCAGTTTCGACGTGCCCGGGGTTCTCTCCTCCGTGCTCCGTCCGCTTTCGGCGGCGGGCGTCGGCGTCTTCGCCAATTCGACCTTCAGTACCGACTACGTCTTCGTCGCCGGGTCCGATCTCGAAAAGGCCGTGCAGGCGCTGAAAGAACACGGGCACGAAATCACCGGCTGAGCGCGGGACTTGCAAGCGAAGGCGTGGCGGCGCGCCATTGGGCCCTTGCTTCCAGGCCTTTCGCTGATCCAAAACCACGGCACGCGGCCGGGCGATAGGACCGAGGCGCCGCGGGTGCGAGACTTGCCGACCCGATCAGGAAATCGTGTCTGGACGCTTCGGAATTCCGCCGTATCTTCAAGGCTAAATCGCCTGTCGCGCGGGTGCTGCAGCGGCTGGTTCTCATCCGGCGGGATGAGCGGCGCTGTTGGACGGGGTGGCATATTTCGCTGCAGCCAAACCACGATCGTGCGATAATCCCGGAGTGCCACGGCCTGAACCGGCGTGACGCAAAAGAAATGATAGGAGCCTGGCGACTTGTCGAAACGACCCGAAATCATGCGCAGCCTGATGCTCGCTGCCGCGACGGCACTTCTCTTGTCCAACACGGCGCTTGCCGAGACGGCCACATCGCGGCCGGCGGCCGGCCCGCCCTCCGTCGCCGACCTCGCCGAAGGTCTCCTCGATGCCGTCGTCAACATCTCGATCTCGCAGAACGTCAAGGGTGACGATGACAACGCACCGATGCCGCAGGTGCCCGAGGGCTCGCCGCATCAGGAGTTCTTCGACGAATTCTTCCGTGGGCAAGGCGGCGAGGGCGGCCGGCCGCGCACGGTCAATTCGCTCGGCTCCGGTTTCATCATCGACCCGGCGGGCTACATCGTCACCAACAACCATGTCATCCAGGACGCCGATGACATCGAGATCAACCTTCAGGACGGCACCAGGCTCAAGGCCAAGCTCGTCGGCACCGACACGAAGACCGACCTCGCCGTCTTGAAGGTGGAGCCGAAGAAGCCGCTCAAGGCGGTTTCCTTCGGCGATTCGCGCAAGATCAGGATCGGTGACTGGGTGATGGTCGTCGGCAACCCGTTCGGCCTCGGCGTCTCCGTTTCCGTCGGCGTCGTCTCGGCGCGCGGGCGCAACATCAATGCCGGCCCCTATGACAGCTTCATCCAGACCGACGCGGCGATCAACCGCGGCAATTCCGGCGGTCCGCTGTTCAACATGAAGGGTGAGGTGATCGGCATCAACACGGCGATCCTTTCCCAGACCGGCATGTCGGTCGGCATCGGCTTTGCCGTGCCGACGGAACTCGCAATGAACGTCGTCAATCAGCTCAAGGAATTCGGCGAGACGCGGCGCGGCTGGCTCGGCGTGCGCATTCAGCCGGTCACGGATGACATCGCCGAAAGCCTGAAGATGGAGCGGCCTAGCGGCGCTCTTGTTTCCGGCATCATCGAGGGTGGACCGATCACCAAGGGCGAGATCAAGCCGGGCGATATCATCACGAGATTCGACGGAACGGAGATCGTCGAAATCCGCGATCTCATGCGCGCCGTCGGCGAAAGCCCCGTGGGCAAGGCGGTCGACGTGGTCATCATCCGCGACGGCAAGGAAGAGACGGTTCGTGTGACGCTCGGCCGGCTCGAGGATGGCGAGCAGCTTGCTGCGGCGCAGTCGGGCGAGCCGAAGTCTGAGGGCGCCAAGCCGGGCGAACCGCCGGCTGCGAAACTGCCCGCCACCGACGCGGTGCTCGGCATGAAGCTCGCGGTGCTCGACGCCGAGCGGCGCAAGAGCTTCGGCATAGCGGAGAACGTCAAGGGCGTCGTCATCACCGAGGTCCAGCCCAACTCGCCCGCCGCGGAGCGCCGGGTCGAGGCCGGTGACGTGATCGTTGAGCTCGGCCAGGAGGCGATGAACTCACCGGAAGATGTGACCGCCCGGGTCGAGGAACTGAAGTCCAACGGTCGTCGCAATGCGCTTCTTATGATTGCCAGCAAGACCGGCGAGCTGCGCTTCGTGACCGTGCGCATGGAATAGCGCGGCAGCCAGAACCCTGGTCAGCAAGGAACGCCCGACTGATGGTCGAACCGCGGCGCTTCAAGGCGCGGGAACCTCTCAGTCCGGCCTTGCTGCATCGCGCCCCCACTCCTTCGCCGTGATCGCGTAGACCACGTGGCGCTTCAGGTGCGGATGCGTGTCGGGCACGTGCGGGTGGTCGAAGTCGCGGAGCGGATCGGGGCGCATGCCGATGCGTTTCATCACGGCGGTGGAACGGGTGTTTGCCGGCACGGCGAAAGCAACGATCTCGTCGAGCTTCCGTTGGGTGAAGCCGCAGTGGAGCAGGGCTCTTGCCGCTTCCGTGACATAGCCCTTGCCCCAGTGAGGCAGGGCGAGACGCCATCCGATCTCGATCGTGCCGTCCGGCAGGTGCGGTTCAGCATTGGTCAGCGCGAGGCCGCAGAAGCCGATCGGTGCGTCATCGGTGCGAAGCGCGAGCGCGAAGAATCCGAAACCCGTCTCGCGGATGCTGCGGCTGTTGCGATCGAAAAGAGCGTCGGCCTCGGCGCGGCTGCGGCGGTGGGGGAAGAACTCCATGACCGTCGCATCGCTGTTGATCGCGGCGAAGAGATCGCGGTCGCTGTCCAGCCAGCCGCGGACCCTCAACCGCGCCGTTTCGCAGACGATCACGAGACGAAGTCCGTCTTGCGGTAGCCCTGGAGGTAGAGTAGGGCGGTGAGGTCGCCATGGTCGATGCGGAACTTCGCCTGCTCGGCGACGATCGGCTTGGCATGCAGCGCGACGCCGCTGCCGGCGAGCTGTATCATTCCGAGGTCGTTGGCCCCGTCACCGACGGCGATGGCGTCCGCGGTCGAGATGCCGAGCCTCCTCGTGACGTCGATGAGCGCATCGACCTTCGCCTGCTTGCCGAGGATCGGATGGGCGACCTCGCCGGTCAGCGTTCCATCGCTTTCGATGAGCACGTTGGCGCGGTTCTCGTCAAAGCCGAGCTTTTCGGCGATCGGGCCGGTGAAGACGGTGAAGCCGCCGGAGACGAGGGCGGTGTAATGGCCCTTCGCCTTCATGGTCGCGATCAATTCGCGGCCGCCGGGGGTGAGCGTGATGCGTCTGGCGATCACGTCCCCGATGACGGCCGTCGGCAGGCCCTTCAGAAGCGCCACGCGTTCGACGAGAGCCGGCTCGAAGGCGATCTCGCCGTTCATGGCGCGCGCGGTGATCGCCGCCACCTTTTCCTTCAAGCCCACTTCGGCGGCGAGTTCGTCGATGCATTCCTGGCCGATCATGGTCGAATCCATGTCGGCGATCAGAAACTTCTTGCGACGGGTTTCGGCGTCCTGCACTGCGATGTCGATGGCAGCGCCGGCGATTGCCGCCCGCAGCAATGCTTCGGCTTCGCCGGGATCGGTGCCTTCCACGAGCGCGATGTCGCAGGCGACGCCGTCGGCGAGCCAATAGAGCCCGGACGCCTTAACGGCCTCGGCTGCCGCCTCCGCCAAGGCTGGCGTCAGAACAGGATTTGACGGATTGGCGATAAGCGTGGCAACGAGGGCCATGATGCGAAACCTTGCAACAGATACGGACGCGATCCTGATAACCGGGCCGACCGCCAGCGGCAAGTCCGCGCTTGCGGTCAAGCTCGCGCAGCGGCACGGCGGCGCGGTGATCAATGCCGACAGCATGCAGGTCTACGACACGCTGAAAATCCTCACTGCGCGCCCCGATGAGGCCGAGATGGGCGGCGTCGAGCACTTTCTGTACGGTCACGTGCCGGCGGCGCAGCCCTATTCGACGGGGGCGTGGCTGCGCGAGGCGGAGGCTCTCGTCGCGAAACTGCGGGGGCAGGGGCGGCTCCCCGTCTTCGTCGGCGGCACCGGACTCTATTTCAAGGCGCTGACCGGGGGCCTGTCGGACATGCCGGAAATCCCGGCGACAATCCGCGAGCGGCTGCGCGCGCGGCTCACGGATGAAGGCGCCGCCGCGCTTCATGCGGAGCTTTCGGCACGCGACCCGGAAACGGCCGAGCGCCTGCGCCCCGGCGACGGGCAGCGGATCGTCCGCGCCCTGGAGGTGATCGCGGCGACCGGCAGGCCCATTCGCGCCTACCAGCGGAACCGGGGCCCGGTGATCGTCGATCCCGATCGGGCGCGGAAGATCGTCGTGCTGCCGGAGCGCACGCTCCTCCATGGCCGCATCGACCGCCGCTTCGAAGCGATGCTCGCGGGCGGCGCAGTCGAGGAGGTGCGGGCACTCCTCGCTCTCGATCTCTCAGCGGACATGCCCGTCATGAAGGCCATCGGCGTCCAGCAGATCGCAGCCATGCTAAGGGGAGAAATGAGCGAGGCGGAGGTGATTGCTGCCGGAGCGGCCGCGACGCGGCAATATGCCAAGCGCCAGATGACCTGGTTCCGCAACCAGCTAGACGAGAGCTGGGCGCGGATCGAAAGCGCCGACGATCTGGGATGAAGACGGTCAGGTAATGCCGTGCTCCTTCAGGACTGCATCCTCGTCGCCGCTGACCCAGCCGAAGATCTTCGGCTCGCCGTTGCGCATCTGAACGAAGTAGTGGACGTCGAAGTCGATGGTGACATCGGGTTCGTCCCTGCCGTCAAAGACCGAGCGCCAGTCGACGCGCACGAGGCAATGCAGCTGATCGATGGGCGTGATCGCGAGCTTGCGGATCCTCAGCTCCCTGGTACCGATCGCGCGGTAGCGGGCGTAGCCCTTGTCCATCGACGCTTTCAGGCTCTCGTCGTTCTTCCCCGTCATCACGCCCGCGGGCGAGGCGGCTATGAAGTCGGAAGCGAAAGCGAAGGTCGTCTCGCCGACATCCATTTGCTGCGTCAGCACGCGGTTCGCCATCGCTTCATAGCGCGCGAAGAAGTGCCGGATCGTCTCTTCCATGATCTCTGTCCGATTGCAGCCGGATCAAAACGCCTGCCGTTGCAGTCGGTTCCAGGCGGAGCGGAATGAGCAAACCGCCAGCGACTTGCCCGCTCGAGCGAAATCCGCTCACATGTGTTCGCGCCGCCGCTCTATCTCTTTGTTTTTGCGCATCTGTGCGATGTCAGGTGATTCCACCTGACTGCAGAATGCTCTATTTGCGGATGAGGCTTCCGAGCGGGCGCTTGAGCAGGCTCTCGCGCAGCGATCCTTCACGGTGCGGCGCGGACGGCGCGTCGGCGAAGCCTGGGACCGGCTGCCCCGGCGATTGTGCCATCCGGCTCACCTCCCTTTCCGCCTGGCCGGAGAGGATCTGCTCGCGGATCTGATTGAAGCGTTCAAGCTGCGGGTTCACGGGTTCGGAGGGGCGCGGGAGCATGTCCGGCCTGTAGGGCTCGACTGCGGGAAGGTCCCGGGCGGGGATCGTCGGTACGGCCTCGATTTCGGCGGAGTCCCGGTCGTCTTCCTCCGAGGCAGGGGGGCGACCGGGCTGCGCCGCCAGATAGCTCTGCTGGAAACCGGATATGTCGGGGCCGTTCATCGCGCGCATGCGGCCGACGATCGATGCAAGATCGACGGCCGGGGCATCCTCGTCGACCTTGTCGGTGATGCCGTGGGCGCGCGGCAGCAGGGCCTCGTCGACGCGGGCGAAGCGCATCCGCATCGGCACGGCCACCGCTTCGCCGAAGGCGATCGCCTCGCCATTGCCGATCGAGGAGATGAAGCTGGTGGTGGAGATCGACGAATTGGAGATCGCCGAGCGGATGATCTCCTGGTCGCGGTCGTTGGCAAGCCGCATGGCGAAGACCGTCGAGCATTGCGACAGGATCGTCGGGTCGAGCTCGCCCGGGCGCTGGGTGATGATCCCGAGCGAGACGCCATACTTGCGGCCTTCCTTGGCGATGCGCGCGATCGCCTGGCGCGTCGGCAGGAAGCCGAGCGCGGAATCGGCCGGGACATAGCGGTGCGCTTCCTCGCAGACGACGAGCATGTGGATCGCGCCATTGCCCCACAGGCCGATCTCGAAGGCCATGCGGCAGAGGACGGAGGCGACCGAGTTGACGACCTCCGAGGGGATGCCCGCGAGTTCGAAGGTGGCGATCGGCTTGCCCTCTCCCGGGATGCGGAAGATCTTGGCGATGGTGTCCTCGATCGTGTCGGTGATCGTGTTCGACGAGAACATGAAATGGTAGCGCGGGTCGTTGATCGCGGAGACGATCTTGATCTTGAGGGAGCGCAGATGCGGTTTGTCGCTGCGGCCCTCGAGCCGGCCGATGCGCTCGTCGATCATCGCCAGCAGGTCCGCGATGCGATAGGGCACCGGCGTGTCCGCGGTGATAGAGCTTTTCTCCGTCTGGCGCCGCATCAGCCCGGATTCGCCGCCCTTGAAGGCCTTCTTCGCATCAGGGATGACGTCGCGCAGGATGTCGAGTTCTTCGGCCACCGGCGGTCGCCCGCGGAAGATCACCTCGGCGAACTCCTCGAGCCGGAAAAGCCAGAAGGGGAGCTCGAGCGTGTCCGTTTCGATGACCACCGCATGCTCGGGAAAGGCGGCGGCGAATTCGTTGTGCGGATCGAGGATCAGCACGCGCAGTTTCGGGTCGGCGGCGATCGCCTTGTTGAGGAGCAGCGTCACGGCGGTCGACTTGCCGACGCCGGTGGTGCCGACGATGGCGAAGTGTTTGGCAAGCATCGAGGGCACATGGATGGTGGCGTCGAGGCTCTCGTCCTGGGTCAGCTTGCCGATGACGCAGCTGTCCGATTGGCGTGAGTCATAGATGCGGGCGAGGTCGCTCGCGCGGATCCGGTGCGCGATCGCGCCGAGATAGGGGTAGCGGCTGATGCCGGCGGAGAATTCCTCGCGGCCGTCGAGGCCCATGTGGACCTCGCCCATCAGTTCGACCTCGATGCGGAAGGTATTGTTGGCTTCCTCGCTCCACTCGTCGGAAGCGGTCTGCATCGAGCAGACGAGGGCGACGACGCGATTCGTGCCGACGGAAATCGAAATCAGCCGGCCGACCGACCAGAGCTCGGTGAGCGAGGTCTCGCCGTTTTCGGCGACTGCCGCGATCGTCGCGCGCGAGCCGTTGCAGGCGACGACCCGGCCGAGAAAGCGATTGCCCGGCCGCGTACCGTCCCGGCGATCCTGGGTCCCCGCACGAACCGAGGGATGAACTTCACTGTCGAGCAACGCAGCACCTCGGGCGACGAGCGCCAAATCGGAACGGCCCCGGACGGAGCGGGCGTCCGCTTTCCTCATGGCGCTTCAGAATAGCGGATGCCACTTAATAAGTGGTTGCCCGCACGTGCGCGGCCGCGTGCCGCTTTGATGCAGCGCCAAAAGCCGTTGACGGGTGGGGGATTTCTGTTTATCAAGTCGCCCCATGAAAAATTTCGCGGTTATTCTTGTGGTGGGACGGCGCATGGGCAGGATGGTGTAACCATCCGGCAGTAGCCACCCATGCGCTGAACGAGGCTCCTGATGGGGCCTTTTTTTATGCCTCCAAACAAGTTAATTCACCCAAACCTGAAAGAGGGACGGAAGCAGGCCAATGAGCGGAACTGAGAACCAGATGACAGGCGCGGAGATCGTTCTCCAGGCTCTGAAGGACAATGGCGTCGAACATATCTTCGGCTATCCCGGCGGCGCCGTGCTTCCGATCTATGACGAAATTTTCCAGCAGGAAGATATCCAGCACATTCTCGTCCGCCATGAGCAGGGCGCCGGCCACATGGCCGAGGGCTATGCCCGCTCCACCGGCAAGGTCGGCGTCATGCTGGTCACCTCCGGTCCGGGCGCGACCAACGCCGTCACGCCGCTGCAGGACGCGCTGATGGACTCGATCCCGATCGTCTGCATCTCGGGGCAGGTGCCGACCGCGCTCATCGGCTCGGACGCCTTCCAGGAGTGCGACACGGTCGGCATCACCCGGCCCTGCACCAAGCACAACTGGCTGGTCAAGGACGTCAACGACCTCGCGCGCATCATCCATGAGGCCTTCCGCATCGCCCAGTCGGGCCGCCCCGGGCCGGTCGTCGTCGACATCCCGAAGGACATCCAGTTCGCGACCGGCACCTACACGCCGCCTTCGGCGGTTCCGACGCAGAAGAGCTACCAGCCGAAGACGCAAGGCGACCTGAAGAAGATCGAGGAGGCGGTCGCGCTGATGAAGGCGGCACGGCAGCCGGTTATCTATTCGGGCGGCGGCGTCATCAATTCCGGGCCCGAGGCCGCGCATTTCCTGCGCGAACTGGTCGAACTCACCGGCTTCCCGATCACCTCTACGCTGATGGGCCTCGGCGCCTATCCGGCCTCCGGCAAGAACTGGCTCGGCATGCTCGGCATGCACGGTACCTACGAGGCGAACATGGCGATGCACGACTGCGACGTCATGATCTGCATCGGCGCGCGCTTCGACGACCGGATCACCGGCCGGCTCAATGCCTTCTCGCCGAACTCGAAGAAGATCCACATCGACATCGATCCTTCCTCGATCAACAAGAACGTCCGCGTCGACATTCCGATCGTCGGCGACGTCGCCAACGTGCTCGAGGACATGGTCCGGCTCTGGCGTGCGGCGGCGAAGACGGTCGACGCGGCGCGGCTCGACGACTGGTGGAGCTCGATCGCCAAGTGGCGGGCGCGCAACTCGCTCGCCTATACGCCGAGTGACGACGTCATCATGCCGCAATACGCGATCCAGCGGCTCTATGAACTGACCAAGGACCGTGACACCTACATCACCACCGAAGTCGGCCAGCACCAGATGTGGGCGGCGCAGTTCTTCGGCTTCGAGCAGCCGAACCGCTGGATGACCTCGGGCGGCCTCGGCACCATGGGCTATGGCTTCCCGGCGGCGCTCGGCGTTCAGGTCGCGCATCCGGAAAGCCTCGTCATCGACATCGCCGGCGACGCCTCGATCCAGATGTGCATCCAGGAAATGTCCTGCGCCGTCCAGTACGGCCTGCCCGTCAAGATCTTCATCCTGAACAACCAGTACATGGGCATGGTCAGGCAATGGCAGCAGTTGCTCCACGGCAACCGCCTGTCGCATTCCTACACCGAGGCGATGCCGGACTTCGTCAAGCTTGCCGAGGCCTATGGCGGCATCGGCATCCGCTGCGAGAAACCGGGTGAACTGGACGAAGCCATCCGACGGATGATCGACACGCCGGCGCCGGTCATCTTCGACTGCCGCGTCGCCAATCTCGCCAATTGCTTCCCGATGATCCCGTCGGGCAAGGCGCACAACGAAATGCTGCTCCCCGACGAGGCGACGGACGAGGCGGTCGCGAACGCCATCGACGCCAAGGGCCGCCAGCTCGTTTGAGGACAAGGGTAGGAACAAGAGAATGAGCGCACATCTTCAACCGACGGGCTCCGCCTATTTCATCGCCAAGGAGACGGAGCTTGCCGAGACGCACACGCTTTCCGTCCTGGTCGACAACGAACCGGGCGTGCTCGCCCGCGTCATCGGCCTCTTTTCCGGCCGCGGCTACAACATCGAGAGCCTGACGGTCTCCGAGACTGAGCACGAGGCGCACCTGTCGCGCATCACCATCGTCACCCGCGGCACGCCGCATGTGCTGGAGCAGATCAAGAACCAGCTCGAAAGGCTGGTGCCGGTGCACCGGGTCGTCGACCTCACCGTGCGCGCGGCCGGCCTCGGCCACGACCGGCCGGTCGAGCGCGAGCTGGCGCTCGTCAAGGTGCATGGGTCGGGCGAGCACCGGGTGGAAGCGCTGCGCCTCGCCGACGCCTTCCGCGCCTCGGTCATCGACGCCAACATCGACCACTTCGTCTTCGAGATCACCGGCAAGCCTTCGAAGATCGAGCAGTTCATCGCCATCATGAAGCCGCTCGGGCTGATCGAGGTCTGCCGCACGGGCATCGCCGCGATGAACCGCGGGCCGCAGGGGATGTAAGAGGTGAGTAGAATGCGCACCTTCCGTGCGCACCCCTCCCCAACCCCTCCCTACAGGTGGGAGGGGCTTGGCGCCCGCGGCGCGCTCCTGCAAGTTCAATCGCTTGGTGCTCGCTGGAACGGCCAGGAATGACCGAAAAGGGCGCGGCAGATTAAGCCCCTCCCACCTGTGGGGAGGGGTTGGGGAGGGGCTTTCTTCCGTTTGGGCACATGGCTACGCCCCTGCGTTCCTAAATCACCTCCAGCCGCATCTTCCGCCTCGGCGGCGGAAACAGTCGGTCGAGTTCGGCGAGATTTTCCGTTGTCAGATGAATGTCCATCGCGTCGCGGTTTTCGCGGGCGCGCTCGGCGGAGCCGGTCTTCGGAATCGCGATGACGCCGGAGCGGGTCTTGAGGAAGGCGAGGGCCACCTGGGCGGGCGTCGCCTGATGGGCCTTGGCGATGTGGATCAGTTCGGAATTGTGCAGCAATCGGCCCTCGTCGAGCGGGGAGTAGGCCATGACCGGCACGCCGTGATCGCGGCACCGGGGCAGGAGATCATATTCGATGCCGCGGCGGGCGAGGTTATAGAGCACCTGGTTGGCCGCGACGTTGCCGCCGTGCGGCAGGGCGTCCAGTTCCTCCATGTCCTCCACATCGAAATTCGACACGCCCCAGGCGCGGATCTTGCCGGCCTTCTTCAAGTCCTCGAAGGCGGCGACCGTGTCGGCGAGCGGATAGTGACCGCGCCAATGCAGCAGATAGAGGTCTATGCAGTCGATGCCGAGGTTCCCGAGGCTGCGCTCGCAGGCGGCGATCGTGCCCGACCGGCTGGCATTGGAGGGCAGCACCTTGCTGACGATGAAGGCCTCGTCGCGCCGGCCCCTGACCGCCTCGCCGACGATGCGCTCGGACGCGCCGTCGCCATACATCTCCGCCGTGTCGATCAGCCTCATGCCGAGGTCGAGCCCCGTCTGCAGGCAGCGGACCTCGTCCTCAGCGCGCGCGCGGCTTTCGCCCATCCGCCAGGTGCCCTGGCCGAGGGCCGGAACCTTGCGGCCGTCGGGAAGGGTGATCATCGGGATCGGATCATGCATCGGAATGGTCCTGCAATCGGTTCACCCGTCCAATTTAGAATCCGGTCGCAAAATGTCCATCCGGCGCGAAGAACGGACTTCCGACCTGTGTCGTCGGCGTGAGCCGTCGCGGCACCCCAGTAAAAGAAAATAAAATCGCGCCTTGTAAGAAACACAATTGTGACCTACATACCTATTGTCGATAATTGATCGAAGAATTTTGTTGCTGCGCCGCGGCGCGTCGTCACGAAAATCCTGACAGAATCGGTTTCGATACATCGCGGAAACGCGGTGGGGTTTTCCATGAGCGATTGAAAGGTTGTCGACGTGGCTTCTGGAACAGTGAAATGGTTCAACAGCACCAAGGGTTTTGGCTTTATACAGCCGGATGACGGTGCTGCTGACGTATTCGTGCACATCTCCGCCGTAGAGCGCGCAGGCATGTCCACGCTCAAGGACGGTCAGAAGGTAAGCTTCGAGCTTGCTCAGGATCGTCGCACGGGCAAGACGTCCGCAGAGAATCTGCGCGCCCTTTGAGCGCATGCGCATGCTCGTTCAGAACGAGATTGTCATCTCCCTGCCTTTGACCACGGATGTACTGGCACTGGCGGGTTGAGATGATGAGGAAGGTCGGGTTCGCCCGGCCTTTTTTATTTCCATCGGAAAGGAGGTTGTTCGTGAAGAACGCCAACACCACCAACCGCGTCTTCAAGACCGAGAAGAAGAATCCGGCGGATCGTGCCGATCAGGCGACGCTGGCGGCGCGCGCGATCAACGAACAGGAGGCGGCAGCCCGGGAGAAGAAGACGGCGCGCCTGAAGCAACTGCGGCTGGAAAAGGAAGCCGCCGAGGCGGCGAATGCCGCGGCGGAACCGGCTGGAAAGGGGAAGCGCGAAAGACGCAGGTAAGCGGGCTTTGCCCGCGGCCGACTACCCACGCTCGTGACCTTAGAGTCATCCAAGGCTTGTCACCGTGACAAGATTGGGCTGGCGATCGGACTTGGGTCAGCTATGCTGACCCAACTTGTCTCCGGCAGATTCTGCCCCCGGGGAAAACACCAACCAAAGCATGAGCTGCCGCGGCGCGCTGCGGCGGGAGGAGAGGCCGATGCAGCCGGATACGCTTCTGGCGCTGTTCCTGTTTGCCTTCACGACATCGATCACGCCGGGGCCGAACAACATGATGCTGTTTGCCTCAGGCGTGAATTTCGGTTTCGTGCGGACGATCCCGCATATGCTCGGCATTGGCGGCGGCTTCTTCGTGCTCTTGCTCGCAGTCGGTTTCGGGCTCGGTGCATTGCTGCAGGCAGCGCCGCTCCTGTTCATGGCGTTGAAGTTCGCGGGCGGCGCCTACCTCGTCTGGATCGCGTGGAAGATCGGGACTTCGCGCTCGCTCGGCGAAGGAAAGGCGAACGCCGCGCCGATGAGTTTTCTACAGGCGGCGGCGTTTCAATGGGTGAACCCCAAGGCTTGGGTGATGGCGGTGGCGGCTATGGCCACGTACACGAGCGGCGACAGCAATCTCTGGAACGTGCTCGTCGTCGGTCTGGTCTTCGCGCTCGTCAACGTGCCGAGCGTTTCGACCTGGGCCGGCTTCGGCTCGGCGCTCCGGCAATGGCTCTCCGAGCCGGCACGGCTCAAATGGTTCAACATCACCATGGCCGTGCTCCTCGTCGTCAGCCTCTGGCCGATGCTACAATAGGGCGATGACGCATGATCTGGTTTTTCGAGAGTCGACTCCGCGTTTCACGCTACTGCATGTTTCCTTAAATCGACCTCGATTTGGAGGACAAAGACATGCAGCGATTCAAAGTCCTGCAGCGCCCTTTGCGCGTCCGATAAGACGCGCGGCGCCGTAGTCATTCTAGAAATAATCGCGTTTCCGGTAGAGGAGCCACGCAATGTCCGAGCATCATCATGGCGCTGGCGAAGGTCATGATCACCACCACGACAATCATTTCACCGACATGGAAGCGCGGGTGAAGGCGCTGGAGACGGTGCTGACGGAAAAGGGGTTGATCGATCCGGCGGCGATCGACGCGATCGTCGAGACCTACGAGACGAAGGTGGGGCCGCGAAACGGCGCGCGCGTCGTCGCCAGGGCATGGAGCGACCCCGAATTTGCCGACTGGCTGCGCCGGGATGCGACCGCGGCGATCGCGAGCCTCGGGTTTACTGGCCGCCAGGGCGAGCACATGCGGGCGGTCTTCAATACGCCCGAGACGCACAACCTCGTCGTCTGCACCCTCTGCTCCTGCTATCCTTGGGCGGTGCTGGGGCTGCCGCCGGTCTGGTACAAGGCGCCGCCCTATCGCTCGCGCGCCGTCATCGACCCGCGCGGCGTGCTTGCGGAATTCGGGCTTGAACTGCCGGCGGAGAAGAAGATCCGCGTCTGGGATTCGACGGCGGAACTGCGTTACCTTGTCGTCCCCGAGCGGCCGCAAGGCACCGACGGTTTCGGCGAGGATGCCCTGGCCGCGCTCGTCACGCGCGACTCGATGATCGGCACGGGGCTTGCGCTTTCGCCGGAGGAGGAACGATGAACGGGCCGCACGATCTTGGCGGGCAGCATGGGCTCGGGCCGATCGCACCTGAAAAAGGCGAGCCCGTTTTCCATGCCGAATGGGAGAAGCGCGCGCTTGGCGTCACGCTTTCCTGCGGCGCCTTCGGCGCCTGGACGCTCGACGAAAGCCGGCATGCGCGCGAATGCCTGCCGCCGGCGACCTATCTCGCGGCGAGCTATTACGAGATCTGGATACGGGCGCTGGAAGCGCTCCTGAAGCGGCACGGTTTCGTCACTGAGGCCGAGCTCGACGCAGGGCACATGCTCGAGAAGGGCCGCGAGCCGAAGCGGGTGCTCACGGCCGACATGGTGGCGGGCGCGCTTGCCAAAGGCGGTCCTTGCGACAGGCCGGTCGACCAGCCGCCGCGCTTTGCGGTTGGCGAGACGGTGCGCACCAGGAACTTCAATCCGGAAACCCACACGCGTCTGCCGCGCTATGCCCGCGCCAGGATCGGCGTGATCGAAGCCGTGCAGGGCAGCTTCGTGTTCCCGGACGACAATGCCCATGGCAAGGGCGAGAACCCGCAATGGCTCTATACGGTGGCGTTCGCCGCGGGTGAGATCTGGGGCGAGGGCGCGAACCCGACGCTCACCGTCTCGATCGACGCATGGGAGAGCTACCTTGAGCGCGTGTAACACTCCGGCGGCGCTTCTCTCATCGGCGGAGCTGCCGAAATCGCCGGAGGGCGATCCGGTCTTCGCCGAGCCGTGGCAGGCGGTCGCCTTCGCCATGACGGTGCGGCTCCACGAGAAAGGCGTATTCTCCTGGAGCGAATGGGCGGAGGCGCTGTCGGCCGAGCTCTACAGGCCCGGCCGCAAGGCCGACGCCAGCGACTATTACGATTGCTGGGTGGCGGCGCTGAGCCGGCTGGTGACGGAGCTTGCCATCGCCTCCGGCCGCGAACTCGAGACCTTGACGAAAAGCTGGCAGCGCGCGGCGGAGGCCACCCCGCACGGCAGGCCGATCATTCTCGAAAACGACCCGCTGCGATGAATGTCGGAGCGGTCTCCCTTTACGACTCCGAGCCCTCGAACTGCCGATGGCATTCACGGGCGACCTTGTGCAGCAACTCGCGCGGCACTTCGCCGGTGATCGCGTAGCCCATCTCGCCGTCGATCCAATAGAAGGTTTCGATCCCGCCCTCGGCCGCGATGCGGAAGCTCGTTTCGCGGTTGTCCTTATTGCGGCCAAGAAGGACCGTCAGCCGCTGGCCGGTGCCGTCCTCATACATCAGCATGGCGCCTGCCTTGCCGTTGACCGGCACCAGCCTGCCGCCGACGAGCGAGAAACCGAGGGGCGACAGGTCGGGGATCGTCAGGGGATAGTCGAGCCGCTTGCCGAGCCATGTCGCCAGATGCGCCTGCTGGTCGGCGCCAACCTCCACCGGATGACGCACCTCGCTCGCATAGATCAGGAAAGCGGATTGCGCCTGGCTGGGCAGGGTGTCCGCGGCGATGGCAACGGGTGATTGCGGTCCCGCGAGGCGCGGCACGTAGTTGCCGGCGAGCGCCCCTGCGGCAAAGATCAGCAGGCCGGCGGCGGCGCGCCGGAAAAGCGATGCGGAGACCATGCGACCCGCCGCCTGCCGGTGGGGGGCGATCAGCGCGCGGTCGCCGGCTTCACTGCGGGCGTAGGGCGCAAAATGCTGCCTCAAGGCTGCCGCCTGGGCCTGCCACTGACGCACCTCCTCGGCGCGGGCCGGATGGCTTTCCAGCCAGGCCTCAATGCGCCCGCGTTCCGGCTCGCTCAGGTGACCGTCGACATAGGCGTGCAGTTCGTCTTCGGAGACGGTATCGCTCTTATCCGTCATTTCGGTCTCCGTAGCGCAATCACATTGTCTTCCTTCATCGCTTCAGCGAGCTGCCGGCGGGCCCGCGAGAGGCGGGACATGACCGTCCCGATGGGGATCGCCATCATTTCCGCCACGTCCTGATAGCGATATCCCTCGATGACGACGAGCATCAGCACGGCGCGGTTGTCGGCCGAAAGCCGGTCTAGTGCGCGCACTAGCCGCTGCCGCTCCAAAGGGTCCGCGTCCTGCTCCTGGACGGCTAGGCCGAGCTCTTCGTCGAGCTCCACCTCCGGATGCTGCGCTTTGCGGCGATGGCGGTTGCGGTAGAGATTCGTCATGATGGTGAAGGCCCAGGCGCGCAGATTCGCGCCGCGCCATTGCGCGCGCCGCGCCAGCACCTTCTCGACGCAGTCCTGCAACAGATCCTCGCCGTCCGGATCGGAGTGCATGAGGCTGCGCGAATAGCGCCTGAGCGCCGGCATCAGGGCCAGGACGCCTTCTTCAAAGGAATCGGGCACGGAGGCGGCCGCCTCCGCGCCTGTCTGCGGACCGTTACGGTCGTGCGACATCCCATTCGCCCTTCACGCCGTCGCCGGTGACGTCACCCATCTTCTTGTCCTTGACCCAGAAGTAAAGGGGCATGCCGTCCTTGGCCCATTGCTTGCTGCCATCCTTGCGCTCGACGATCGAATAGGCGCCTTCGGCCTGCGCGTCGCCTTCCACCATGAAGGGCGGCCAGTTCTTGGCGCAGGCATCGTAGCAGGTGGATACGCCCTTCTGGTCATCCCTGTACGTATAGAGTGTCATGCCGTTCGCGCCCGCCAGCACCTTACCCTTTTCCGAGTCGACCGTCTGGACCGGCGGGGCGGCCAGGGCCGACGCGGCTGTGGCAAGGCAAATGGCGATGGCCAATGGAAATGTTCTCATGGGAAATTCCTTCCTCAGGCTGTTCATGTCTTCACTTGCAGGCGGCACAGCTGGTCGAGTCCAGGCTCTGTGCGCGGAACCGGTATCAGGTGGTTCGCGCATAAGACACGGAACAGAGCAGGTTTATTCCCCCGCGCCCGTGATGGTTGCGGGGGCTGGGTCGTCTTGACGGCAGCAGCGCGCGTCGGCTGGCATGCGGGCTCTCACGCCCGGTCGGCAACGAAGCGGGCGAGCGCAGGGCCGATAAGGGTGATGATCAGCAGCCGGGCCGTCTGCAGCGCCATGACGAAGGGCAGGTCGACATCGCTGGAGGCGGCGATGACGGCGATCGAGTCCAGCCCGCCGGGGCTGGTGGCGAGATAGGCCGTCAGCGGGTCGATCCCGGCGACTTCGATCAGCAACAAGGCCAGTAGCCCGCAGAAGGACATCAGCACCAGAATCGAGACGACCGTCGGCACCAGGGCGCGACGGGCATGCGCCAGGATCGGCCGGGTGAAGCCGAGGCCGATGTTCCAGCCGAGCATCGCGAAGGAAAGCGCAAGCAGCCATTGCGGCAATTCGATCGTGAGCATGCCGGTGACGTTGCAGACCGAGCCGATGGCGAAGGGCACGAGGAAGGCGCCCGCCGGCATCCGCAGCGCCTTGCCGAGAAGGCCGCCGACGATCCCGACGGAAAGGGTCGCGAGAAAGGGGAGGCCGGCGATCGGCGCGAACCAGCGGGCCCCGGTCCCGACCTCGGCGCCGCTCATCCAGAGATGAGCGACCATGGTGGCGGCGCTGGCGACGAAGACGACGCGGAGATATTGCATGAAGGCGACGAGACGAGCGTCCGCGCCATAGGCGTCAGCCATCAGCAGCATCGTCGAGGCCGCACCCGCCGACGATCCCCAGATCGCGGTCGTTCCGGGCAGGATGCGCATGCGTGTGATCGTCCAGCCGCAGAGCGTGCTGACGCCGATGACCGAGATGATGACGGCGAGAAAGAGCGGCCAGTTACTGGAAAAGGTCGCGAACAGGTCCGGCCGCATCGACCCGGCGATCATCATCGCAAGGACGATCTGTACGCAGAAGAAGAACCGGCGGGGCAGGCGGATCGTGCCGCCGTTCATGCCGACCAGCGCGCCGGCGGCCATCGGTCCCATCAGGAGCCCGGCGGGTATGCCGATCATTTCGAGGATTGCGGCGAATATCGCGGAGAGGGCGGCAAGCAGGCACCATTGCCTCACGGGCGACAGGCGACCCAGCCCGGTCTTTTCCGGTGTCATCGGCAATGAGTGCTGTTCCGGCTTCAAGGGCATTCTCCGGCAGGCGTCGCCTGGTTAACAGCATCAGCCGCGCCGATTCAAGGTGCAGGGCAAGAAAGCGCTACAGCGCGCCCTGAAGCTTGGCCCCAGATGCGGAGCGCTTGAGGCTGATTGGGCGCATTTGCACGGCACAAGATTCCACGTGAGCGCCGGTTGGCCGAATCGTGCGGAGCGGTCGTTCGGCAATTCGACACTTGCGCCGCGCCCCCGAATCCTGACACTGCAGGCCATGCAGTTCGCTCCGCAACAGGACGAGGCCCTGAAGGCCGTTTCTCGCTGGCTCAAGGAAGGCCGTTCGCAGCTCTTCCGGCTGTTCGGCTATGCCGGAACCGGCAAGACCACGCTTGCACGCCATTTCGCCGAGCATGTGGACGGCGAGGTGCTGTTCGCCGCCTTCACCGGCAAGGCGGCGCAGGTGCTGCGCTCCAAGGGCGCCCAGAGCGCCAAGACCATCCACTCGCTGATCTACAGGCCGCGCGGCGAGGAAGAGGTGGCAGACGAAGAGACCGGCAGGACCTCGATCGCGCCGATGTTCGCGATCAACCGCCAGAGCCCGGCGGCCAAGGCTGCGCTGATCATCGTCGACGAATGCTCGATGGTCGACGAAGCGCTCGGCAAGGACCTGATGAGCTTCGGCACGCCGATCCTCGTTCTTGGCGACCCCGGCCAGTTGCCGCCGGTTTCGGGCGGAGGCTATTTTACCAATCACGAGCCGGACTATCTGCTGACGGATATCCATCGCCAGGCGCGCGACAATCCGATCATCCAGCTCGCCATGCATGTGCGCGAGGGCAAGGAGATCATGCATGGTGATTTCGGCACCGCGCAGGTCATCTCCAAGAGCGAGGTGACGCAGCCGCTGGTGCTCGAGGCCGATCAGGTGCTCGTCGGCACCAATCGGACGCGGCGGCGCTACAATCAGCGGCTCCGCGAGCTGAAAGGCTTCACCAGCGATTATCCGCAATCCGGCGACAAGCTCGTGTGCCTGCGCAACGATCCGGCCAAGGGTCTGCTCAACGGCTCGCTGTGGCAGGTGATGAGTTCGTCCAAGGAAACGGTGAAGCCCGGCATCAACCTGATGATCCGGCCGGAAGACGACGACATGGATCGTGGCGCGGCGAAGATCAAGCTCTTGAAGGCGGCCTTCGAGGACGTCGAGGGAGAGATCCCGTGGTCGACGCGCAAGCGCTACGACGAGTTCGACTACGGCTATGCGCTGACGGTGCACAAGGCGCAGGGCTCGCAATGGAACAATGTCGTGCTCTTCGACGAAAGCTGGGCCTTCCGCGACACGCGCGAGCGCTGGCTCTATACGGCGATCACCCGTGCGGCGCAGCGGCTGACGATCGTGCGGTGAAGTCTTGCGACCGCGGCGGTCGGCAAAGCGCGTGCTCGCAAATCGGGGCGGTTGAGCGGGTGCCGAGCGCTGCATCAATCTGTTGATTGACATTGGCTCGGCCGGCAATCAGCCTTCCCATATTATGATTCTCGAAAACGTGCGTGCACCGCCAGCGGGAGCCGCGCGTCTCCTCAAATGAGAATCGAGCGGAAGACAAGGGGAAGGCAGGTCGTTCACGTTTACAGCGCCGCGCGTCGGGTCGGACATCCGAAGGTCCATATAGCGCTCTGAATCTCTGGATGATTTTGTAAATGCGGCGGCGCCTCAAGGATGGCGCCGCTGAACGCGGGAGTGGTGCATGCTGCGCGAAAGCCGGATCAACACACCACGACGAGCGTCCAAGCGTGCCGAGCGCTCGGGCGGGTCTTCCGCGCGCGGCGGCGAGCGGCGCATCGTCACGGCGCTCTGCTATGACCTGGTCGGATCGACCGGCCTGATGCAGGTGATGGACATCGAGGACTATCACGAGCTGATGTCCGCTTTCCAGTCTGCCGCGAAGCAAGCGATTGCCTCGCATTCGGGCGTCATGCAGCATGAGGCGGGCGACGGAGGGGTTGCGCTTTTCCCGATCGAGCTCGACGCGAAGGACGCCGCCTCGCTTGCCATTCGGGCGGGGCTCGGGATCGTCGAAGCCTGCAGGCGCGTCGGCCGCGAGGCGGGGCGGGACGATTTACGCGTTCGCGTCGGCGTCGCCACCTCCATCGCCCTCGTCCGTGAGGCGGCGTCGGAAGAGAACTGGATGCGCGAACCCGTAACCGGGGCTGCCCAGGCGCTGGCCACGCGCCTCGAGGGGATCGCGGTGCCGAACACCGTCCTTGTTTCCGAGGACACGCGACATCTCGCGGGCCGGTCGCATGCCTTCGCGTTTCAGGGCAGCAAGGTGCTCAAGGGTTTCGCAGCACCGGAAAAAGTATGGCGCGCACTGGGACACAAGATCGGGGTCGACCGGTTCTACGCCTTTGGCCGGCTCGGCGGGCCGTTGATCGACCGCGAGAGCGAGTTGAACACGATCGCGCGCATCTGGGGCGACGTGCTGCAAGCGCGTGGCGCCGTCCTCCTGGTCGAGGGAGATGCCGGAATCGGCAAGTCGCGGCTGCTGAGGGAGATCCGCAGCAGGACGCGTGAGCGCCGTTCGAAGCTCTTCTTCTTCCAGTGCCTGCCGGGCGGATTTCGCTCGACGCTTCATCCGCTGTTGAACAGTTTCCCCGGCGGCCAGATGGGCCCGACGGCGGCGCAGGTGACGAGCCTGTTCGAGCGACACGGAATCACCGACGCGGAGGTCGTCGAGATCTTCGCCTATCTGCTCGGAGCGCAGGGGCGGAATCATCTGCTGTCGAATGGCAATCTCAAGGAAATCCGCGAAAAAGCCCATCGCGCCGTGTTTCGAGCGCTCCGGTCCGTGTGCCGGAACGGCCCGATCGTCGTAGCCGTCGAGGACATCCACTGGATCGACCCCACCTCCCGTGATCTGCTCGGCGAAGCCGCGCGGGTCATAGCGCAACTTCCGGTCCTGCTCGTTGCGACCTCGCGTCCGTCCGCTTCCTCGGACTGGCTGGACGGGGCAAACCGGACCCGGCTGTCGCTGCAGCCGCTCGATCGCGACCAGACGAGATTGGCGATCAAGGCGAGCTGGCCGGAGCACCGGCTCTCCATGCTGCCCGACCTCTTCGATGTGACGGAACGAATATCCGGAGGCGTGCCGCTCTTCATCGAGGAGATCTGCCAATGGGTCTCGCAGAACGTCGAGCCCGACACGCTGAGCCTTTCGGAAAACATCAGACCCACCCATGTCTCGGCATTCGAGGCGATCCTCGACGCCCGCCTGCAGCATCTCGGCTCCGCCAGGGAGGTGGCGCGGGCGGCGGCGATCGTTGGCACGCAGGTCACCTTGCCGCTGCTTCGGGAGCTGCTGCCGGATTTCAGCAGGAAGGCGCTTGCAAACGCAGCCGATGTCCTTTGCGAGACGGGATTCCTCACCCGGATCAGGGCGTCGGGCCGGACGGCCTATGGGTTCCGGCATACGCTTATCCAGGAGACGATATACAACGCGCTGCTGCGCAAGCAGCGGCAGGTGCTGCATCGCCGCCTCTTTGCCGCGGTCAGTGAAAACCGCGACGCGGCCTTCTGGATCGACACAGGCGCGCTTGCCGAACATGCGGAGCGGGCAGGCCTTCTGGAAGAGGCGGTCCCGTTGTTCATCGCCGCCGGCAAGGAGAGTTCGAGCCGTTCGGCGATGAACGAGGCGAGGCAATATCTGGAACATGCCTTGAATCTCTGCGGCCAGATGAACGAGGCAGACGCGGCCGAGCCGCTGCAGCTTTCGGCTCTGATGGCACTCGGACCCGTCCTGACGGGGCTGGTGGGGTTCAATTCGCCACCGGCACGCGCGCTCTACGAGGAAGGCGTGGAAATTGCCCGCGGGCGACCGCTGTCGGAGCAGTCGCAGTGGTTTCCGATCTATTGGGGCTGGTGGTTCACCGGGTCGGATTTCCGCGTCATGCACGATCGCGCCCTCAAGGTGCAGTCGATGCTGTCGAAGGCCAATGAGCCGGAGATCCAGCTTCAGGTCAATCATTGCATCTGGGCGATCGATTTCAATCTCGGCCGTCACCGGGAGACGCAGGAGGCGGTCAAGGCCGGCCTGGCGCTCTATGACGAGAGACGCGCGAAGGAGAGCCGAACGGAGTTCGGAGGCCATGATGCGAAGGTCTGCGGCCTCGGCCAACTGGCCCTCTCGTTGTGGCTCACGGGGCGCACGAAAGCCTCGGACGCGGCTCTCTCCCGGATGATCGCCTTTGCGGACCGGATAGCGCATACGCCGAGCAAGGCGCACTCGTTCGATACCGAGGCGGTTTCCGCTTTCTACCGGGACGATTTCGAACGTCTCACGGAGATCTCGGCGCGCATGGCGGATTTCGCGACGAAGAACAGGATGCAGTCCCTCTCCGGCCTTTCGCTACTCTTCAGCGGATGGGCAGAGGCCCACCTCAAGAGCCTCGCAAGCGGGCATGCGGCATTTCAGAACGGCCTGGCGCTTCTGCGAGACCTGGGGACGGTAGCCGATCTGCCGATCTATCTCTACATGCACGCCACCTTGCTCGGCCGGGCGGGCAAGATCGACTCCGCGATCGACGTCGCGAGCGAGGCGATCGAGAAGGCCGAGGAGACCGGCCATGCCTATTGGCTCGCGGAATTGCACCGCTGCCGCGCGGTCCTTCGGGCGCGGGCAGGGCAGCCCAAGGATATAGTTGTCGGCGACCTCAGTTCGGCGCTGGACATCGCCGAAAGCCAGGGCGCGACGGCGCTCACCAGACGGGCACGGAACTCGATCCGGGAGCTTGGTGTTGTCGTCAAGCGCTGAAACAAGAGGGGGCGAAGCGGAAGGGCGTCTCGATGGAAGGCTCGCCGAACTCCATGCCTCTGTTGTTTCGCGGCTCGACGCGTCGCTCCTGCTCCGCCCGCAGCAGGAACAGCCGGAGCGCGCTCTCCGAGCGGTCATGCCTCTTTGTCGGCGGGCGGGGATCACCCGTCTCGGTGATCTGACCGGCCTCGATCGTCTGGGCTTGCCGGTGGTACAGGCGGTGCGCCCAGCCGCTCTTTCCGAAGTGACGTCGCTCGGGCGGGGCTTCGCCAAGGCGGAAGCCGCCCTCGGCGCGATCATGGAAGCGCTCGAGCGTTATTTTGCCGAATCGATCGCCGAGGGGCGGATATTTCATGCTACGGCCGATGAACTGAACATCGCCGACGGGCTCTTTGACAATCTCCTGGTGCCCGAGCACCGGGGGAGTTGGCGGCACCGGAAGATATCCTGGATCGCCGGCCTCGACGTTGCCAAGGGAGCGATGCATCCGGTTCCACTGGAACTGGTGCATACGCGCTATAGCGAGCCGCCGCCGCCCGACGACGGCCTGTTCCTGCGCACCACCACCGGCCTTGCCTGCCACAGGAGTGCTGACGCGGCGTTCCTGCACGGCTTGCTGGAATGCATCGAGCGCGATGCCATCGCCCGTGCCTTTGCGACGCATGGCTTCTTCGACCGGATGCGGATCGCGTCTTCGGGGCTGGGCGAGAAGATCGACCAAATATTGTCGATCGCGGGCGCTCATGGAGTTTCCTTCGCTTTGTGGCTTGCCCCGTCGCCGGCGGGCGTTCCGGTCGTCTGGTGCCAGACGATCGAAACCGGGCCGGGCGAGCCTGTGCTGGCGCTGCCGACCGAAGGCTACGCCGCCGGCCCGAGCCTCGAAGCAGCGGCGTCGAGCGCGATGCTCGAGGCACTGTCGGCGCGAGCGGGAGCGATCTCGGGTGCGCGCGACGACCAGACGCGGGAACATTATCGAAGAAGCACCGACGCCATCGTCGCGAAGGCTCGCGCCCTGATCCTCGACGGCGAAGCGGCCGTCCGCACCGCGGAGCCATTGTCCGCCGTTCCCGATCTTCGTTCGCTTCTGCAGCGCGTGGTCAAGGCCGGGCTCGGACCGATACTGGCGGTCCCCGTCGAGGCGGACGCCGAGACGGGGGTGCATTGCGTCAGGACGGTACTTCCGGGCGCCACCGCGTTTTTCGTCCTGCGATGAGCGTCGAGATGTCCAGCGACAATGGCCCGATCCTGGTGTTTCTTGGTCCGACCCTGCGTCTTGCCGAGGCCGAGAAGGTTCTCGATGCCGTCTATCTGCAGCCGGCCGCACAGGGGGACATCCTGCTCGCCGCGCACGCCTTCCGACCGCGGGCGATGGTCCTGATCGACGGTCAGTTCGAGGACAGGCCGGCCGTGCGGCACAAGGAAATTCTCTGGGCAATGGCGCAGGGCATCGTCGTGATCGGCGCCGCCAGCATGGGGGCGATCAGGGCCGCGGAGCTAGACGAGTTCGGGATGATCGGCGTCGGACTCATCTACAGGTGGTATCGGCGCCAGCGACTTTCCCGCATCCCGGCACCGGACGATGCGGTCGCCGTCCATTCGGGGCCGGCGGAACTCGGCTTTCTGTCTTTGACGGAGTCGCTGATCGATCTGCAGCGGACATTTTCAGTTCTGATGCGACGCGGCCGCATCACGCCAGCCGAGCGCGATCAACTCACAGCCACTGCGCGAGCCATGAATTTTCGGGAACGATCGCTATCGGCTGTCGTTGAGGGCGCGGGATGGCTGCAGGATAGATGCAAGGGGCTGCGCGAGGAGATGGTGAGACAGAAGAGGCGCGACGCGCTGCTCGCCCTCAGCAACGCGCCGCGTCTCGTGGCTGAGCGGGAGAGCACGGATGCATCTCACGGCTGGGTTGCCACGAACACCTTCCTGCGGGACCTGGAGGCGGGCGGCATTGACTCGAATTTGGTGAACACCTATAAATTGAACCCCTAATTGCCGGATTTTTTCTACTGCATGTTTCCTCAAATCCAACCGGTTTGAGGGGAAAACCTTTTAGCAATTCAAGGCGCTACATCGACTTTGCTGCGTCTGACGGGCAGCGGCGCTGACGTTGGGGAGGGCAGTTGTGCGATGCGTCTGCTTCGGGACGATGCCCTTGAATCCGGTGATACGCGGCTCGGCACGCGCTTCTGGATATTCCCCCAGCCCCCCTTCATTCCCGGATATGAGCAGCCGGATCGTGTCTGGTTGCCGATACCGAGGGACGAGATCGACCCGGGCCCAGGCGACGCGCGGATGTATGTCGTCGATCCTCTCTACGACAAGGAGCCTTACGGCTTCGACCGGCTGCCGCCGTTTGGCGGCGCGACCCTCCCGCCGGCAAGGCCGGGCCCGGATCGCCATTTCGACAACATAGCGCCGAATTCGCGGGCATTTCTTGCGGTCCATGCCTACGCCTGCGCGCATTTCGTTCTGAATGTCTGGCAGGGCTATATCGGCCGTCCGATCAGGTGGTTTTTCGACCAGACCTTCCCACGGCTCGAGATCGTCGCCTTCGTGAATTGGGACAATGCACAGGCGGGCTACGGCTTCCTGGAGTTGGGCCGCTCGGAAAGCGATGGGATCAGGCGGCCTTATGCGCTGAACCTCGACACGATCGCCCATGAGGTCGGCCACCTGATCCTGCTTTCGGAAACCGGCATTCCCACGACAATGTCACGGGAAGCCGACTTCTTTCCCTTTTCCGAGGCCTTTTCCGACGTGGTGTCGCTGATCTCGTTCCTGCATTTCGATTCTGCGATCGACCGCCTGCTCAGGCGCACGAGAGGCAACCTGCTGCTTTACAATGAACTCAACCGTTTTGCCGAGACGAGCCCGGAGACCCAGATCCGGCTCGCCACCAATTTCCGCCGCATGTCGGAAGTGACTCGCGAGGTGCATGATCGTGCGCTTCCTTTCATCGGCGCAATCTTCGACGCGATCGTCGAGCTCTATCATCGGGAGCTGGTTGCGCGCGACTGCGCCGACATGCGGCTCCTCGACATCGACCTTCGTCATCTGGAGCAGGATGATTTCGAGCGTTTCCGCGATGCGACGGCCGAGGCCTTCAGCGTCAAGCCGATGATATTCGGGCTTGCACTGCGGGCCGCCCGCGACGCGGTCGGCCAGGCGCTTGCAGCCTCGCTGAGGACGATCGATCCCAACATGGTGCAATTGGGGCAAGCGGCGCGCGCCGTCATTGCCGCGGCCGACGGACCTGCGGCCGCAGCGCTCGAATCCAACTTCGCATGGCGCGAGATCATCAGCTTCAGATAGGGGCAAACCAAGGAGAGGACCATGAGCGACTGTTGCAGCCACCCCGGAGTGGGCAAGAGGCCGGAAGAACTGTCCAAGCCGAGCTATGAAACCTACAATCCGAGCGAAGTGCGCCTGTACGGCCGACCAGCCAGCCGGGAGGAAATATTCAAGATTACCGATGAGCAGATTCGAGAAAAGATCACATTGTCTTTGAACAATCCTGCGACAAACGAAGATGAGATACGCGGGCTCGTGAAGGTCGTGAAGGAAGTTGCTATTGGCATAATCGACAATGACGTCTTGTCCGGCATTTTCAGGCAGCAGATCGTTCTTGCGATATTCGATGACGAGTTGAAATTTCGTCAGTTGCCGGTCAGCGTCAACATTCCGTCAAAGACTTTCGACAGGGACGGAGGCAGATACATCAAGAGCATTGGCGTCATTTACGGCTACGCCTACGAAGGCCATTGCTACAAGTTGCCGAAGCCGCAGATCATGTATCTGCCCGAAGAGCCGCGAGAGATTGTCGGCGGCGATTGCGGATGCGATTGCGGCTATGTGCCGGAGCTTGGCTACGCCGTCTGGCAGATCGACAAGCTTGAGCGCGTCATTGCGCTGGATGTCCGCTCCGACGACGTCAAGACCCTGGTGCTCGATGAGAACATGCCAGGCAGCCGGTCGCCGATGGCCTATGCCCAGACGATGGCGCTTGCTCCGCAGCGGCATCGTGATTGAGCGGCACAATTGAGTGTGCCGGTCTTCGCCGCGCATCCTTTTTAAGTAGATCAGATCTCCTGAACGCGTCGCATGCAATCGAATCGATGCGGCGCCCTATGAAGTCATCGTGCTGACGGAGCGCGCTGTTACGCTACTGCAGGCTTCCGTCACCGCTGCGGTCTGCGGCCTTGAAGTCAGCCATCACCTTGCTCAGGAATTCGTTCCGGCTGAGCTTGCCGTCGCGGTTGCCGTCGGTGGCGGCGAACTGCTGTGCGTTCAGGACCTGCGCCACCTCTTCGGAACTGAGGTTGCCGTCCTTGTTCTTGTCGAGGGTCGCGAAGGCCGATGCCATGAAGGCCTGGTATTCGGCTTGGTCGACCGCGCCGTTCCCGTCGCGGTCGAGCCGATCCATCTGCCCCTGGTTCATTGCGCCCGGTTGAACCTGCGCCGGGGCAGCGATGGCCTGGGACAATGCGAATGCCGTCATCAGGGCCAGTTTCTTCATCATCCCGGCCCTTCGCATCAGCAGGTCAAGGCGCTGCCGGCCGCGCTTCCCAGTACCGCGCCGCCGCCTACCGCCCAGAGTTGACCAGTTCCCGAGCCGATGGTCGCGCCGGCCAAGCCACCCACAACCGCGCCACCAACCGTGCCGGCGATGCAGCCGAACTCGGCAGGGCGTCCTCCTGTCATCGTAGCGGATTGGCAGCCGGACAAGGCGAGGCAGCTTAGGAGAGCGAGAGTGATCGTGTAACTGCTCATTTTTTCCTCCAAGTATATCCGTTCGTGTCCAAGACAAATCGGCGGAGGCGCCATTGAGTGGCGTCATGCGAAGATAAGCTTCCGAACAGGAGCCTCGAAACACGAGAGACTTATCGGTCCAATCAGAAGCAGGTCATCGGCAAAACACGCAAGCCTGTCGAGAAAGACGTACAGACTGCGGGGCAAATACTACCGCTGCACATGGGGCAAGACAATCTCCGGCCATTTGACCGCCGATCACCAATGGCAACAGATGATGTCGGCCGTGATGCCGCAGGGGCGATGTCAGGTGATGCCACCTGACTGCAAAAGTTCTATTCGGCGGCTATCATGCCGGCAAGCACGGCCTTGGCGACGGCCTGGAAACGGTTGTGGGCGTCGAATTTGCGTATGATGCCGGATTCCAGCGTGAGGGCCGCCGTCAGGTCCATGTCCAGCAGGCGGGCGATGCGTTCGGCGGAATGGCCCTCCGCCATGAAGCCGAGGCATTCCGTTTCGAGCGGCGACAGGTGAACGCTGCCTGGAACCGGACTGTCGTCTTCCGTGGAGCCGGTTTCGAGAAACTCGGCGATGCGCTGCATCTGCCGGCGCAGGATCGATTGCTGGGCGGCGAGTTCGCGGCGGCGCGCGTGAAGTGCTGCCGCGAACAACTGCTCGGCACCCTCCTGGCTCTGCGCCCGGTCAAGCGCCGCCATCAGTTCCTGGATTGCGGCGATCGGCATGTCGATTTCCCGGCAGGCATTGATCACCGCCATCCGCCGTATGTGCGATTCGCCATAGACGCGCATCGGGCCGATGCGCATCGCGCTCAACAATCCCTTCTCCTCGTAGAAATGCAGGGTGCGGTGAGTGACGCCGAAGGCTTCGGCCATCTCGGCGATGGCGAGCCTGTCTTCGGTACCGTGGTAGGGAACGGGCAGTCTGGGTAGAAAGCCTCGAGCTGCGGCCGCATCCATGCTCGTTGCATGGTTCCACGAATCTTGCGGCATCGCTCAGCGCCTCCCGGGTTCCGCCACCCCGCCGATCGTCTTCGGACGCATGGCTTGTCAGAGCAGCCTTTCGCCGGCCGCATGTCCCGTTGACGGGCTGGAGCTCCCTTGCGCGTTCGTAATGAACGTGCGGTGCTCCAACGAGCAACCTGGCATACAGACCCAACGCACCTGATTCACGGTAAGCGCGAATCGCTGAAATGACCAGCCCTGCCGCGGCGTGCATCTTATCGACGCGCAAAGGTTGCCGCAGGTGCGTCCTGTCAAGACGCCGGATCAGTGGCCGATGGCCTGGTTCCGGCTGCTGCCGGACAGGATGAGGAAGGGCTCGTCGCCCTTGAGGGGCGCAAGCTTCTGCTGGCATTCCCATGCTTGCTGAAAGCTGTCGCGCGTCAGGAGCTTGCGATAGCGCGCCGTGGCCAGCATGCACTCCATCAAGGTGCTCTGCATGCCCTCCGTTGCGGCATGGGCGTAGATATCGCCGTCCAGAGCGAAAAGCTGCGCGGCGAGCAAGCTGCTTTCGTAAAGCAGGTCGGGCTCGCTCGCGATCCGCTCCGCGGCGATGAAGTCATGTCGCAACGGGATGCCTTCACCCTCGTGGAAGAGCGTGACGCGGATGCCGCCGGCCGCCTCGTCCCAGGCGAGCGTGATCGAAAATGCGAGCGGCTGATCGCTTGCGGCGGCCGTGTCGCTGCCGTCGGCCGGTGCCCGCGCTATGGTCCTGTGGCTGAGCGCGGCCTCGCGCAGCAAGGCTGCGAAACGTTCGCTGTCCTTGTGCGCCGGACCGGCGACCCTCACCAGGACGGAGGGAAGCCCTCTGACCGCGGCCATGGGGCCGCTGGCGAGTTTTGCCTCCGCGTCGATATCGAGCGTCATTTCCGGCGATGGCAGCGGCGCGAACAGGAGGAGCGGCAGGACGGTGAGAACGGCCAAGGGCGAGGAGAGGGGAGCAGGCTGCCAGGACGGTCTGCGCCCGTGGGGCTGGCGGCGGACTGGCGGCGACTCACAGGGCGGAGGCGCGCTCGCGGCGGGCGCCGGAGGGCGCCGCCGGCGATATTCCGGCACATAGGTGCCCTTGGGAATGGCGATCTGCCATTCTTCGCCGGCACCCTCCGTTTCGTAGAAGCTCTTGAGCAGCTTGCGCAGCTTGCCGGCATGGACGCGCACGAGAGGATCCCTGTCCGCATCGAAAGCCTGGCTGCGGCCGAAAACGTCGATGGCGATCGCATAACCTTTCAGCTGGCCACCATCGCCGTTGATTTCCTTCTCGATGACATAGGCGAGGAAAGCCCTCAGCCGCTCGGAGCGCTGGAAGCCCTTGCTGTCGAGAATCCGGCCGAGCGCCAGCCGGATCGTCTCGTCGCAGGGCCTTTCGGCTGGCGTCATTTGCGGGGCTCCAGGAAAAAACGGCTCGTTTGCCGGAAAAGAGTTTTCGAAAATAAGCAACCTCAACCTGATTCGGAATTTAGGCCCAAAAATGGTGGTTGTCATGATTCGGCGACAAGAAACCACGGAAAGGCGATTTCCGGTTTTGCGAAATCTGCGGTAGAACGGCGGCGTAGCCATCATACGCTCCCGGTGCGGCCTGGAGCCCCGTCCGAAAGTTTCGACATGCCCGCAAAACTCTCCGTGAATCTCAATGCCGTCGCGATGCTGCGCAACCGGCGCGATCTACCCTGGCCCTCGGTGGCCGGCCTCGGCCGTATCGCTTTGCAGGCGGGGGCGAGCGGGCTCACCGTTCATCCTCGTCCCGACCAGCGGCATATCCGCTTTTCCGATCTCCAGCCGATTCGCAATCTGATCGACGACGAGTTCCCGCAGGCGGAATTCAACATGGAAGGCTATCCCAACGAGGGTTTCCTCGAACTGGTCGCGCGACACGAGCCGGAGCAGGTGACGCTGGTGCCGGACGATCCGGCGCAGGCGACCTCCGACCATGGCTGGGATTTCCGCAAGGATCGCCTTCTGCTCGCCGATGTCGTCGGACGGCTCAAGAAGCGGGGTTTTCGGGTCTCGCTTTTCGCCGATGGCGTTCCCGATCGGGAAGCGCTCAAGATTGCCAGGGAGACCGGAGCTGATCGCATCGAACTTTATACGGGGCCTTATGGCGGCTGCCATGACGACCCGGAAAGGGCCGAACGCATCGCCGCCGAGCTCGGCCGGACGGCAGAGATCGCGACCAGCCTGGGTCTCGCAGTCAACGCCGGCCACGATCTGACGGTCGCCAACCTGCCGTTGCTCGCGAAGCACATTGCCGCGCTCGCCGAAGTCTCGATCGGCCACGGCCTGACGGCCGACGCGCTCGAATACGGCATGGCCGAAACGGTCCGCCGCTTCCGCCGCGCCTGCGGCGAGGCGGTGTAAGAGGCGCTGCATTCTGCGCCGACGTGCTGCGTCCTTGGCTTTCGCCATCTCACCCCGCTGCGGCGAGGAGCAGCCAAGGCCGCGGGCAAAGTGGATGAAGCGCCCCTGCAACGAAAAGGCCCGGCATTCGCCGGGCCCGATTGTCGTGGCGGCCGTTGCCTCAGTGCGTGAGCGCGGCCTTGTTTTCCTTCAGGAAGTCGGAGAGCCCGAGCGGTGTCCTGCCGGTGAGGCTTGCGGCGTCATCGGTCACGACATCGAAATGGCCCTCGCGCGTGTTGGTGTCGAAGGAGACGAGGATCGGCACGAAGAAGTCCGGCAGGCCGGCGCCCTTGAGGCCGCCGGCCAGCGCTTCGTCGGAGATATGGACGACGTCCAGCTTCTTGCCCGTGGCCTTGGCGACGAGCGCAGCGATCTCGTCGGTCGTGAAGGCATGCGTTCCCGTCAGCGTGTAGGTGCGGCTTTCGGTCGTGCCGGATTGAAGGGCGGCGGCCGCGGCTGCGGCGAGGTCGCCGCGGGCGATGTGGGAGATGCGGCCGGTGCCGGCGGAGGAGTACCATTGCCCGCTTTGAAGCGCGTGCGGCAGCGACAGGAAGAGGTTTTCCATGTACCAGGCATTGCGCAGGATCGTATAGGAAATGCCCGTCGCCTTGATGGCGTTTTCGGTGCCGAGATGATCGGCGGCGAAGGGGATGACGGAGCTTTCTGGGTTCGGCATCGAGGTGTAGATGATGTGCTTCACGCCAGCCTTCCTAGCGGCTTCGACGGCTGCAAGGTGCTGCTGCAGCCGCTTGCCCGGCTGGTCGAGGACGTCGGTCGAAATGATGAGGATGCGGTCGGCGCCGGCGAAGGCCGTCTCGAGCGAGGCGGGTTCGTCGAAGTCGGCGGTGCGGGTCTCGACGCCCTTTGCGGCGTATTCGGCGAGCTTGGCGGTGTCGCGGCTGGTGGCGATGATATCGGCAGGCCTGGTCTTGCCAGAGGCGAGAAGCGCATCGAGCACGAGCTTGCCGAGTTGGCCGGCGGCGCCGGTCACGAGCAGTTTTTCGGACATGGTCTTCCTTTCGTTTCCTTCCCAGCCTCGGCGGCATGTCGAGAAGCCGCATGCTTGGGCTCGTGCCGAATGCTGGTCTCTTTTTGAGAGTTGCTCTTATCCCGTAATCTGCTAAGAGCTGTAAAGGAGGCAGTTTTTTCTGCTGTGGTTACGGAAAGGGAACCGCCATGAACAAGGCGACGGGCAAGGTGGAGGGCAAGCGCGTGGCGATCGTCGGCGGCGTGGCGATGGATATCGACAATTGCCCGGTGCGCGACGTGATGGACAATATCGGCGGCAAGTGGAATTCGCTGATGATCCTGTCGCTGGCCGATGGTCCGTTGCGCTTCTCGCAGCTGCGGCGGCTCATTCCGGACATCTCTCAGCGCATGCTGACCCAGACGCTGCGCGACCTGCAACGCGACGGCTATCTCAACCGCACGGTCTATCCGACGCAGCCGCCGAGCGTGGAATATAGCCTGACGGATCTCGGCCGCTCATTCCTTGTCGTTCTCAGGCTTTTTGTCGACTGGTCACTCGAAAATCACGAGGCGATCCGCAAGGCGCGGGCGGCGTTCGACGCGGCAGGATGACACGGCCGCGCCGTTAGAGCATGTGTGCGCACACCCCCTCTAGGCCGCGCAACTTGTCCTTCGCCCGCCGAGCGCAAAATCGACCGCCGCCTCGGCGTGGATGGCGGTGGAATCGAAGCCGGGGAGCGGGAGATTGGCCGGGTCGAGGATCAGGCAGATTTCCGTGCAGCCGAGGATGACGGCATCGGCGCCGTCCGCCTTCGCCTTGTCGATCAGCGCGATCAACGCCGCGCGAGAAGTCTCAAGCACCTTGCCGGCACAGAGCTCATCGAAGATGACGTTGTGGGTGAGGGCGCGACCTTCGGCGTCCGGCACCATGAGGTCGATGCCGTGCCTTTTCATCCGCTCGGCATAGAAGCCGTGCTCCATCGTGTAGCGCGTGGCAAGCAGGAGCGGCCTGCGGCTGCCGCCCGCCTTGAGGCGCAGCGCCGTCTCGTCGATGATATTGATCAGCGGGACGTTCACCGAGGTTTGCACGCTATCGGCGATGAGGTGCATGGTGTTCGTGCAGATCAGGACGCATTCGGCCCCGCCGGCCTCGAGCCCGCGCGCGACATCGGCAAGGCAGCGGGCGGCCTCGTCCCAACGGCCGGCTTTCTGCAGGTCCACGATCTTCTGGAAGTCGACGGAGTGCAGAAGCACTTCCGCGGAGTGCAGCGCGCCCAGCCGCTCGCGCACGGCCTCGTTCACCATCCGGTAGTAGACCGCGGAGCTTTCAAAGCTCATGCCGCCGATGAGGCCGATCTTGCGCATTTCCATCGCTCTTCCCTCGTTCTCGATGAATAGTCGTTCCCAGGGCGGCCTTTGCCACCTTGCGAGCCCGTTTCGGTGTTAGAATTATGATGCGGCTCTGGCCGAATTTGTTTGCGATGATCGAAAAGCCGAGAACATTCGGCGCGAAATATTTGCGCGTTAGGTGAGTTCCGTGCAAAATGTCGGCGCAATTGCGACTGCAAGGAGTCAGAGCGTGCTGGATGAGAGAGATCGGAAGCTGCTCATGCTTCTGCAGGACGATGCGAGTGTCGCGATGGGCGACCTCGCCGAGCGGGTGAACCTTTCGCTCTCGGCCTGTTCCAGGCGCATCCAGCGGCTGGAGGAGGCGGGCTATATCGCCCGGCGCATCGTGGTGCTCGACCGGGAAAAGATGGGCGTGCCGACCACGGTCTTCGCGCTGATCAAGAGCGCCCACCACTCCGACGAATGGATCGAGAAATTCCGGCGCGTGATCAGCGACATTCCCGAGATCGTCGAGGCGCATCGATTGACGGGCAACTACGACTACATCGTCAAGGTCGTGCTGCCGCGTGTCGAGCACTATGACGTGGTCTATAAGCAGATCGTGCGCAAGGTCGAGCTTTTCGACGTTTCCGCCTCGATCTCGATGGAAATCCTGAAAAGTGGCACGGCGGTGCCGGTCGGTTATGCCGAATAGGGCCGGAGCCGGGGCGACGTTCCGCGACTGCAAAGCAGCCATGCCGACGCGGCGCTTGCGCGTCGGCGCATTGAATTGGACAGTCTCCAGAGCAAACAGGGCAGAAGCCGATGCAGAAGGACCATCACGTTGTCGTAGTCGGCGGCGGTTTCGGCGGGCTGCAGCTCGTCAACGATCTCAAGGGCGTGCCGGTCCGGGTCACGCTCATCGACCGGCGCAACCATCATCTTTTTCAGCCGCTGCTCTACCAGGTGGCGACCACGGTGCTCGCGACGTCGGAGATCGCCTGGCCGATTCGCCATCTCTACCGCGACCGGCCGGAAGTTACGACGCTGCTCGGCGAAGCCACGGCGGTCGACAAGGTCACGAGAACGGTGATGCTGGCGAACGGACCAGCGATTGCCTACGACACGCTGGTGCTGGCGACCGGCGCGACACATGCCTATTTCGGCCACGACGAATGGGCGCCCGTGGCGCCGGGCCTGAAAACGCTCGAGGATGCGACGACAATCCGCCGGCGGGTGCTCCTCGCCTTCGAGCAGGCGGAGGTGGAGGATGATGCCGCCATACGCGACGCGCTTCTGACCTTCACCGTGATCGGTGCGGGACCGACCGGCGTCGAGCTTGCCGGCATCATCGCCGAAATGGCGCACAGGACGCTGCCGGGCGAGTTTCGCCGGATCGACACGCGCCGGGCGCGGGTGGTGCTCGTGGAGGCGGGACCGCGCATCCTGCCTGCCTTCAGCGACGATCTTTCCGCCTATGCGCTCCGCGAACTGGACAAACTAGGCGTCGAGGTGCGCACCGGAACGCCGGTCACCGACTGCACCGATTTCGGTGTGATGATCGGCGACGAGTTCCTGCCGAGCCGCACGCTCGTCTGGGCAGCCGGCGTCCAGGCCTCGCCCGCTGCCGGGTGGCTCGGGATCGAATCGGACCGGGCCGGCCGCGCGCTTGTCGGGCGGGACCTGACGGCGCCCGGGCACCCGGAGATCTTCGTCATCGGCGACACGGCCTCGGTCAAGCAGGAAGACGGTTCGCCGGTGCCCGGAATAGCGCCTGCCGCCAAGCAGCAGGGCGCCTTCGTCGCAAGAGTCATCCGGGCCCGGCTCGAAGGCCGGCCGGTGCCGGCGGCATTCCGTTATCGCCACCAGGGAAGCCTCGCCACCATCGGCAGGCGGGCGGCGATCATCGACTTCGGCCGGATCAGGCTCAAGGGCGCGCTCGCCTGGTGGATATGGGGCATCGCGCATATCTATTTCCTGATCGGTACCCGCAGCCGCTTCGCAGTGGCCTGGAGCTGGCTGTGGACCTATCTGAGCGGCCAGCACAGCGCCCGGTTGATCACGCAGAAGGAGACGTTGCGCAAGGAAGGTGACGCCGGGCGGTTGCCGTAGGGGACAACGCCGTGCATAGTGTGACCCGCTCTGCAGCTGGAAGTTGTCTTGCGATGTCCTCGATCTCTCCCGAAAAACCCAGTATCGACGTGGCCCTCGTCCGGCGGCTGATCGCCGCGCAGTTTCCGCGCTGGGCCGAACTGCCGGTGAAGCCGGTGCGCTTCGGTGGGTGGGACAACCGGACCTTTCATCTCGGCGACGGGATGACCGTGCGCTTGCCGAGCGCCGCCTCTTATGCGCTCCAGGTGGAGAAGGAGCAGCATTGGCTGCCGCGACTGGCGCCGCTTCTGCCTCTTCCCATTCCCGTGCCGGTGGCAATGGGGCGGCCGGGCGAAGGCTATCCCTGGCATTGGTCCATCTATCAATGGCGCGAGGGCGAGACCGCGATCCACGCGCCCGTCGCCGACATGAGTGCCTTCGCAAGAACGCTGGCCGAGTTCCTGACAGCGCTGCAAGGGGTTGGCGCCGACGGCGGACCGCCGCCGGGGCAGCATAATTTCTTTCGCGGCGGGTCGCTGGCCGTTTACGATCATGAGACGCGCTGGGCGCTCGGAAGGCTCGACGGCAAGATCGACGTCGCTCAAGCGCGTGCCGTATGGGAGCGGGCACTTGCCACGGCCTGGAGCGGCGCGCCGGTCTGGTTCCACGGCGATGTCGCGCCGGGCAACCTTCTCGTCGAGGACGGCCGCCTGAGTGCGATCATCGACTTCGGCACGTCCGGCGTCGGCGATCCCGCCTGCGACCTGTCGATCGCCTGGACGATGTTCGAGGGCGAAAGCCGGGAAGCGTTCCGCGCAGCACTGCCGCTCGACGAGGGAACCTGGGCGCGCGGCCGCGGCTGGACGCTGTGGAAGGCGCTGATCGTTGCCGCCGAAATGCCAGGCACGGATCCTCTCGAGGTGGAGCGATCGCGACGCATCATCGATGAAGTGCTAGCCGATCACGAGCGCCATGGCTGATTATAAGAGGGTGACCGCGCGCTTCGGCTTTCGGCTTCCGCCCGGTCTCAACCGGAAACGCGGCGTCCGGACGGACTGCACCAGGACAACGGACGGGCGACCCTTCGTTTCGCCAGGCCCTCCGAAATCAGAGTATCGCCGAGCGACCTGCCATCCCTCATCACCACACGGGGCTTGCCGGCTTCGTCGGCGTCGGTTTCCTGCCCCGAGGCGACGAGCGTGAACTTGCCGGCATTCAGCAGTTCGCGCAGGCGCGCCTTGGCATAGGAGCCACGCGACCGCTCCTCGTCGCATTTGGCGAGCTTCGTTTCGGGCGCGTCGATATCGGCGAGAAGGATTCTTTCGCCGTTGAAGAGAAAGGTGTCGCCGTCGATGACGCAGTTGTCGTGGCGGATGCCGCAGAAGTAGAACGTATTGCTGTCGGCAAGGCTTGGAACCGGCGACGCCGGCAGCTGTTCCACCGGCCGCTCGAGCGGCGACGGCGCGGCCAAGGCCGGTTTGCGCGCAATCGATCCTGTCTGCTCTTCCTTCGCCCGGGCGCGCAGCCCCGCCTCCTTTGGCCGCGTCGCGACCGGCGGCTTCGCCTTCCGTTCGGACTGCGTGAAAAGGGCCATCACGTCGCCTCCGGCCGGCAAGTCCCGAAGTTTCTCCCGGTGGTCATAGGCGACGATGCCGCCGACGAGGACGATCGCCGCGAGGTACCACGGCGCCATGCCGCCTCGGCTGCCCTTCCGGCTCGAGCTGCGCTTTCGTCTCCTGGAACTTGTCTTGGCCATCCGATTCGGTCCTCGATTGCCGGGGCATTATCGAGGCGAGGGGTTGCTGAAAGGTTGTCGCGACGTCCACTCGTTCCATGGATCGCCCCGACTACGGCAATTCGTGAGATTACAGCACCGGGCGTCTTATCAGGCGCGCAAAGGTCGCCGTAGCGCCCTGATTTGCTGCATGCGCCGCGCGCGTGGCATCAGAAAAAAGGAGGGCGGCTCCTGCGGGGGCCGCCCTCCTGGAAATTGCCGTTGATCTTGCCGGATAAGCAGCCTGGCTTGTCGCTTCCCGGCATCTCGACTGCGCTTCCCGATGACTTCGGCTCACCCGGAGTTTCCCTGGTCAGGCATTCGAGACGGAATGCGACACACGGCCTGCCCGCCTTTCGTCGCACTCCGAGCCGCGCGGATCAGGCGACCGCACAGACGTCAACGGTCATTATCGCTCTTATCAGTGTTGCCAGGCGTCCCGTCGCCGCCGCCATTGCCGCGGCCGTTGTTGGCATTTTCGCCAGCCTTGCCGTCCTTCGACTCGCCGCCCCCGCCGGTCGCTCCGCCGTTGTCGCCACCTTGGGAGCCTCGGTCGCCGCCGTTGGAGCCGCTGTTATCTCCGCCCTTGGAGGCGCCATCGTCCCCCTTGGAGCCACCATCGTCCCCCTTGGAGCCGTTGTCCCCGCCCTTTGAGCCGCCTTTACCGCCGCCCTTGGAGCCGCGGTCGCCGCCTTTGGAGCCGCCATCGTCGCCCTTGGAGCCGTTGTCCCCGCCCTTTGAGCCGCCTTTACCGCCGCCCTTGGAGCCGCGGTCGCCACCCTTGGAGCCGCCATCGTCGCCCTTGGAGCCGCGGTCGCCGCCTTTGGAGCCGCCATCGTCGCCCTTGGAGCCGTTGTCCCCGCCCTTTGAGCCGCCTTTACCGCCGCCCTTGGAGCCGCGGTCGCCGCCTTTGGAGCCACCATCGTCGCCCTTGGAGCCGTTGTCCCCGCCCTTTGAGCCGCCTTTACCGTCGCCCTTGGAGCCGCGATCGCCACCCTTGGAGCCGCCATCGTCGCCCTTGGAGCCGTTGTCCCCGCCCTTTGAGCCGCCTTTACCGCCGCCCTTGGAGCCGCGGTCGCCGCCTTTGGAGCCGCCATCGTCGCCCTTGGAGCCGTTGTCCCCGCCCTTTGAGCCGCCTTTACCGCCGCCCTTGGAGCCGCGGTCGCCGCCTTTGGAGCCGCCATCGTCCCCCTTGGAACCGTGGTCATCGCCCTTGGAGCCATGATCATCGCCCTTGGAGCCATGATCGTCGCCCTTGGAGCCGTGGTCGTCGCCCTTGGAGCCGTGGTCGTCGCCCTTGGAGCCACCGTTGTCACCACCGCCGGAGCCACCGTCGTCGCCGCCGCCGGAGCCGCCATCGTCGCCGCCGCCTGAGCCGCCATCGTCGCCGCCGCCGGAGCCGCCGTCGTTGCCGCCGCCGGAGCCGCCGTCGTCGCCGCCGCCGGAGCCGCCGTCGTCGCCGCCGCCGGAGCCGCCGTCGTCGCCGCCGCCGGAGCCGCCATCGTCGCCGCCGCCGGAGCCGCCATCGTCGCCGCCGCCGGAGCCGCCATCGTCGCCGCCGCCGGAGCCGCCATCGTCACCGCCGCCGGAGCCGCCGTCGTCGCCGCCGCCTGAACCGCCGTCGTCGCCGCCGCCTGACCCGCCATCGTCGCCGCCGCCGGAGCCGCCATCGTCGCCGCCGCCGGAGCCGCCATCGTCGCCGCCGCCGGAGCCGCCATCGTCGCCGCCGCCGGAGCCGCCATCGTCGCCGCCGCCGGAGCCGCCATCGTCGCCGCCGCCGGAGCCGCCATCGTCGCCGCCGCCGGAGCCGCCATCGTCGCCGCCGCCGGAGCCGCCATCGTCGCCGCCGCCGGAGCCGCCATCGTCGCCGCCGCCGGAGCCGCCATCGTCGCCGCCGCCGGAGCCGCCATCGTCGCCGCCGCCGGAGCCGCCATCGTCGCCGCCGCCGGAGCCGCCATCGTCGCCGCCGCCGGAGCCGCCATCGTCGCCGCCGCCGGAGCCGCCATCGTCGCCGCCGCCGGAGCCGCCATCGTCGCCGCCGCCGGAGCCGCCATCGTCGCCGCCGCCGGAGCCGCCATCGTCACCGCCGCCGGAGCCGCCGTCGTCGCCGCCGCCTGAACCGCCGTCGTCGCCGCCGCCTGACCCGCCATCGTCGCCGCCGCCGGAGCCGCCATCGTCGCCGCCGCCGGAGCCGCCATCGTCGCCGCCGCCGGAGCCGCCATCGTCGCCGCCGCCTGAGCCACTGCCACCGGAGCCGCCGGAGCCACCGCTGCCGGAGCCGCCGTTGTCGTCATCATCATAATCCGGAGGGGGCGCCATGCCGCCGCCATTGCTCTTGCCCTGGCCGCCTTTCTTGCCTGTGCGAGGCCCGAGTGAGTCGCTGCGGTCGTTTCGGGCGGTGTTTGTGCCAATCGCTGCCGTCGAAAGCGGGGGACACATTTTGATCTGCGCCGGCGTAAGAATTGTCATACGATTTATTGCAACGCAGCACGCTGCAAAGTTGTCTTCCGTCAGAGAACTGCATTGCGCGGCAGTCATTACCCGGCGCTCTACTGCATTCGCGTCCGTCGTGACGATCACAGAAGCTATCGATGCGGTGGAGAGGAGGAAAAATGTTTTAAGTAGGGATGTACTAATTCTTCGCATTTCTTACTCCAACGCAACAAAAACTCGAGAAATGATTAGATGATTTGCTTAAATCCCGTGGGGGTCAATTTACGAAATATTAGTAGTTGTGCCCCAACATTGCCCTATTTCGGGCTAATCAGCGCCTGATTAATCCTTATGGACTATTCTCTACGCCGGACTTGGGGGCTTTGTGCCCGTCGTAGGGGGATCGCTTATGAATCGCTTCATCGCGAAGAGCATAGTTATGCTGCTAATTGCCGTTCCAGGCGTGGCAGAAGCCGGTACAACCATGAGGACTGCAGGCAAGGCATTTCCGCCGCCTGCCTTCCTCCCGTTCTGCGCGCGCGAATCGAGCCTGTGTCGCACAGGCGGAAACACGGTCGTGGCTCTCGACCCGGCCAAGGCCAGCGAGCTCAAGCAGGTCAACAGCGCGGTGAACAACCGCATCAGGGAACGCAGCGACCGTGCCAATGTCGGCAAGGACGACGATTGGCGCGTGCCGGCGAATTACGGGGACTGCGAGGATTTCGCGATCCTGAAGAAGCGTGAGCTGATGAAGCGCGGATGGCCGTCCTCCGCATTGCTGCTGACGGTTGCCCGCTATCGCGGCGACGGCCATACGGTGCTCACCGTTCGCACCAGCGAAGGCGACCTCGTGCTCGACAATCTGACCAATGCCGTCAGGGACTGGTCGCGCACGCCCTATGCCTATTTCGCACGCCAGTCGCAGTCAAACGGCCGCCGCTGGGAACTGATCCAAGGGGTGGCGGCGCTCCAGCGCGCGCCCCGCGCCACGGCCGGCTGGAGGCCGTGAGGCGCAGCGGGCCGGCAAGTCGCCCGAAGAGCCGTCAAGGCGAAAGGCATGCCGACGAGCCAAGCGACGTAGCCGGTCGCGAGACCGGCCACGACGCCGATCGCAGCGTCGATTGCGGAACCGACCAGCGCCTCCACGATGAGCGACACCGGAACGTCGGGCTCATGGGCCGATTGCCATGGCACGCCGATCTCGCGAATGCGCTCAGGCGCGCGCGTCGATAAGCCTCGCTACGTCCGCCACACAGGCATGACGGTCGGCAAGGGCGGCGAGTTCGGCCCTGTGCAGGTCGCGTGCAGGGACGATGCCGCCGGGTGAGGGCAGGTCGCGGGTTGCGCAGGCATCCGCGGCGACGGTTATCTCGTAGCCGAGATCGAGCGCGGCGCGCGCGGTCGAGGAGACGCAATTATGGGTCATGAAGCCGGCGATGGCGATCTTGGTACCCGCCGGGCCGACAAGGTCGGCAAGGGTGGTGCCGGAGAAGGCGTTCGGTCGTGGCTTTTCGACGATCCCTTCGGCATCAAGGGGCTTCACCGCGTCGATGAAGGCGCCCCCTTCGGCGGCACGATCGAAAAGCCCGCCCGCGCGACCCTTGTGGGCGACATGGATGATCCTCGCTCCGGCTGCCCGGGCGGCGGAAAGCAGGGTACCGGCGCGCCCGACCGCGGCCTCGGCATCGACGAGTGCGAGCGGGCCGGCGAGATATTCGTTCTGGTAGTCGATCAGGACCAGCACCGCCTCGGCGAGGGGTGCCGGGGCGGGCTCGATGCCGGCGAGCGTGAAGAGCGTTGCGGGGGCGGAGGTGGAAAGGGCGGCTGGGGAGTTTGACATTGGCAGGCTCCTAGATTGTCGATGTGGACTTGAGGGATGCTGATGGGCTTGATCTTACAGGTCGCGCGGATGCAGAGTGATCCGAAGTTATCGGAGGCAAATCTGCATGGATACAGGTCGATGGGCGGATCTCGAACTGCTGGATCATCTCGTGCGCGGCACAACGCTCAGCCATGCCGCGCGTTCGCTCGGCGTCGACCAGACAACGGTTTCGCGCAGGCTGGCAGCACTTGAGCGGTGGGTCGGGGCGCGGCTCTTCGACCGCATCGACGGACGCTTGATGCCGACACTCGTCCTCGCACCGGTCGTCGACCGGCTGAGAACCATCTCGGAGGAGGCGTCGCTCTCGCTCGCGACCTTGCAGCGGCGGACGGCAGAACTGAAGGGGGAGGTGCGCGTGACGAGCGTCGGCTTCGTGCTGAGCGCCATCCTCGCGCCGGCGCTTGCGAAGCTCGAGCGCCGGCATCCGGGCCTCACCGTCGATCTGGCCGCCGACAATCAGGTGCTGAGCATCGAACGGCGCGAGGCCGACATCGCCATCCGCATGGCGCGCACGGCTGAGGATTCGGTCCGGATGAAGAGCCTGGGCGCCATCCGCTTCCGGCTGTTCCGCCCGAAGGGGCAGGGTGCGGGCGCGTGCCCGGTCGTGCGTTATGGTCCGGCGCTCGCCCATGTGCCGGAAATGCAGGCGCTGGAGCGGGCGCGGCCGGAGGCACGCGTGGCGCTGACGGCCGACAGGCTGGAGATCCTGACCGAGGCGGCGTTGTCGCTCGGCGCGGAGGTGATGCTGCCCGAAGTTTCCGCCTTGCGCGATCCGCGCTTCGAACCGGTCGATGCGCCCGCGGCGACCGCCGAACGGCCGGTTTTCCTGATGATCCATCCAGAACGGGCGCGCGTGCCGAGCGTGGCTGCGGTTGCGGCCTTCGTGGAGGAGACGGTCCGCGGCTGGAAGTAGGCACGCCGAAATTTCGCCCCTTTGCCAGAATCGTCTTGACGCTTCCGTGGTGCTTCACTAGAACGTTGCGAACCGTACCGTACGGTACTATGGCATTTTCGGTAAGGGTGGAATCACCTGATGCCGCGCAAATGCGGCAAAACAAGCAGATGGAGCGGTTGCGCGAACCCAGCGCATTCGGCTCTAGCGCAGCGAGGCGACGTGCGGATGAATGCCGCGATGAAGGAGGCGAATGCCGGGGAGGGACTGACGGAGCGTCAGCGGGCCGTGCTCGAACAGGCATTGCGCCTGCTCGTCGACGGCGGCGAGAAGGCGTTGACGACGGCCGGCGTCGCGCGCGCGGCCAATTGCTCCAAGGAAAGCCTCTACAAGTGGTTCGGTGATCGCGACGGGCTGCTTTCGGCCATGATCGCCTTTCAGGCGAGCAAGGTCAGGACGCTCGATGTTACGGCCGAAACGCTGGACGGCGCGAGCCTCGGGGCGCATCTTGTCGCCTTCGCGAAGGACCTCCTGGAGGTCCTCGCCGGCGACGTGTCGCTGGCGCTCAACCGGCTGGCGATCGGCCAGGCGAGCCGCGAGGGCTCGAAGCTCGGCCACCTGCTGCAGGAGCGAGGTCGACGGCAGATAGGACGCCGGGCAGGGGCGCTCTTGGAAGCGGGGCGCAAGGCCGGGCTCCTTGCCTTCGAGGATGCGGAGGAGGCCTATGGCGCGCTTTACGGGCTGGTCGTCTCCGACTGGCACTTGCGCATGCTGCTCGGCGAGGCGCCGGGGGACATGAAGAAAGATTTCAGCCGCAGGGCGGAGGGGGCGGTCGCCGCCTTCCTCACGCTCTACGGCACGAAAGGGTAACGGCGGTCGGACATTCGGACCGTCAAAGGGAAACGGACAAGCAAAGGGAAGGAAAATTCGATGCGCGTCTATTACGATCGTGATGCCGATCTCAACCTCATCAAGTCCAAGAAGGTCGCCATCGTCGGCTATGGCAGCCAGGGCCGCGCCCATGCGCTGAACCTCAAGGATTCCGGCGCCAAGGAGATCCGCATCGCGCTGAAGCCGGGTTCGGCGACGGCGGCCAAGGTCGAGGCCGACGGTCTGCAGGTTCTCTCGGTGGCCGAAGCCGCCAAGTGGGCCGACCTCATCATGATGGCGACGCCGGACGAACTGCAGGCGGACATCTACAAAAGCGAGATCGCCGGCAACATTCGCGACGGTGCAGCGATCGCTTTCGCCCACGGCCTCAACGTTCATTTCGGCTTGATCGAGCCGAAGGCATCGGTCGACGTCGTCATGATCGCGCCGAAGGGCCCGGGCCATACGGTGCGCGGCGAATACCAGAAGGGCGGCGGCGTTCCCTGCCTCGTGGCCGTTCACCAGGACGCTTCCGGCAATGCGCTCGATCTCGCGCTCTCCTACGCCTGCGGCGTCGGCGGCGGCCGTTCGGGCATCATCGAAACCAACTTCAAGGAAGAGTGCGAAACCGACCTCTTCGGTGAGCAGGTCGTCCTCTGCGGCGGTCTGGTCGAACTCATCCGTGCCGGTTTCGAGACACTGGTCGAGGCCGGTTATGCGCCGGAAATGGCCTATTTCGAGTGCCTGCACGAAGTGAAGCTGATCGTCGACCTGATCTATGAAGGCGGCATCGCCAACATGAACTACTCGATCTCGAACACGGCCGAGTGGGGCGAATACGTGACCGGCCCGCGCATCATCACGGAAGAGACCAAGGCCGAGATGAAGCGCGTGCTGAAGGACATCCAGACCGGCAAGTTCACCTCGGAATGGATGCAGGAGTATCGTTCGGGTGCTGCCCGCTTCAAGGGCATCCGCCGCGTCAACGACGCCCACCAGATCGAGGAAGTCGGCGCCAAGCTGCGCGCCATGATGCCCTGGATCGGCAAGAACAAGCTGGTCGACAAGGCGAAGAACTAAGACCTAACAATCGAGAAAAGGGAGAGCCGGGGTTGACGCCTCGGCTTTCTTATTTGAGCTGAAAATATCTGCATTCCGGCGCCAGCGCGCCGATAAGATGCACGTGGCGAAAGCCTGTGCTTTTTGCTTGCTGTCGTAACGCGGGAATAATCCTGTCCCATCTCTCCGGCGGAAGTCGGTCCTCTCCGATCGGCGCCTCAATCAACAACTCGATATCCCCGTACGCCTTTGCTGCTTTCCTATTAAGGCGCTCCGATATGGCATTGCTCGTGGACTCCAAAACTGCTTCCGTCCTCACGATTTGGGAAAAGGCGCCCTTGGTGTTCAACTCCCTTGCAATGTGCAGATGTTCTGTTGCCATCGCGCGCGTTATTTCCAACGCCCGCGGGGAGGTGTCGGTAGTCGCGTGATAGTAGCAGTCGGGCGGATCATTGGAAAAGCAGAACTTCACTTTGCCGTCGAAGCCCGTTGCTAAAGAAAAGTGTAGGACCGGGACGACTTCATCCCGCAGTCTTTTGAATGTCTTTCGGCCTTTGCCAAGACGGTAGTTTTCGATGTCTTCCGCAGAGCGATGCGGAGAAAAATAAGCAGTCAATAGGCGCCGAAGCGTGTTGAAGTCGTTCCACTCTTTAAGGCTGTCAAGGATACTTTCCAGAGACGAGCTTCCCATGACGTTCCGATCCAAGAAGCGTAATGCTCAACTGTAAGATGGTACGCAGGGTGCGCAAGTACAAGCGATGCCGCTTCAAGGGCATCCGCCGCGTCAACGACGCCCACCAGATCGAGGAAGTCGGCGCCAAGCTGCGCGCCATGATGCCTTGGATCGGCAAGAACAAGCTGGTCGACAAGGCGAAGAACTAAGGGCTCTTTGCCTGGAGCGGGATGCGCTCACATCCGTTCGCGCCACCGCTCTACCTGTTTATTCTTGCCGCATTTGTGCGACGTCAGGTGATTCCACCTGGCTGCAAAATGCTCTAGATCTTACGGAAGCCGGGGCTCGCGCTCCGGCTTTCTCATATGTGCTGAAGGAAAAGATTTGCGCGAAAGCCGGCGCGCGAACGATTACATCGGGTCCTTGCCTTTCATGGCATTTTCCATGTGGCTCTTGCATTTCGCCTGATCGTTCGCCGCCAATGCTTCCTTGGCCATGGCGAGTTCCTTCTCAGCCATTTCCTTCCGGCCCGAGTCGGTGATCTGGCCCACGTCGGTTTCGAGCTTGGTCATGCCCGCCTGGTCGCAAACGATATCGGCCTGCGCAAAGGCCGGGGACACGCAAGCCGCGGACATGGCGGCGGCAACCAACATTTTTCTGAACATCTGAAACCTCCAGTGTCATCGCCATTTGCGATACACGCCCCAAACCGCGGAACGGCGGTTGAGTTCCCTCAAGCAGGGAGCCCGCGCGTTCGTGATTTCACGGCTGCCACATGCAGCCAGCGCGTCGGCTTGCCGTCATAACCGCCGCCGTCCGCTTCGCTCACCTCGACGCCGGCCCAGCCCGTGTCGTTGAACTGCTGCGCGAGCCAGGCGCGTGACGGGTAATTGTAATAGCGGCCGAGCTCGTCCCGGCCCTCTCCGGTTCCAGCCTTGAAACTGGCATGAAGCCTGCCGCCGGGCCTCAGCGCAGCAAGGATGCGGATGAGTGCGCCGGCGAGCTCGGCGCGCGGTACGTGCAAGAGGCATGCTTCGGCCCAGATGCCGTCGAATGCCTCGTTCCAGGTGAGCTCTTCGCAGCGGACGATTTCGACTTGGCGATCAAGCAGGCGGGCGGCTTCGGCGGCCAGTTCCGGCGAGGCGTCGGTCGGCGTTACCTCAAAACCCCGGGAGATCATGTAGGCGCTGTCCTGGCCGCCGCCGCAGCCGAGTTCGAGCACCGCGGCGCCCGGCTTCAGCGCGGCCAGGAACTGATCGAGCCGGGTCGCCGGCGGCTTGCGCTCGCGACTGGCATAGGTTGCGGCATTCTCGCGATAGAAACGGGCGGTGGCGTCATCGGCGGCCATGACAAAGAGCCTTTTCTGAGGGATGTAGCTACAGGTAGCACGGCGCCCCCCTTTGGCGGCAAGGAGGATGACGGTTCGAGGATAATGATTTGCGCACCGGCTGTCCGGGCATTCGCCCGGAACCTGCCGTTGCGGGGTCGCTGCGAGAGCCCGCACCCTGTATGCTTTGCCCGATCGACGAAACAACTTGTGGTGCGCTGCCGGGAGATGGCGCCCGGTCGAGGAAGGAACTGATGTCAGACATGCGTCGCAAGCTGACGACAATTTTCTCCGCCGACGTTCAGGACTATTCGCGCCTGATGGGAGCGGATGAGGAAGGAACGCTCGCCACTCTGAAGCGGCATCGAGATGCCATGGCGCGGCTTATCCAGGCGTATGGCGGCCGCGTGGTCAACACCTGGGGCGACGGTCTGATCGCCGAGTTTCCAAGCGTCGTCGAGGCCGTGAGGGCGGCGATCGACGTGCAGAACGAACTGGCGGGACTGAACGCCGACCGGCCGAGCGCGGCGCGGATGCTCTATCGCATCGGCATCAATCTTGGCGACGTTATCGCGGACGGCAGCGACATTTATGGCGACGGCGTCAACGTCGCGGCGCGGCTGCAGGCCTCGGCGCCCCCGGGCGGCATCGTGATATCGAGCACCGTCTATGACCAGGTCCGCAACAAGGTGGCCGTCGGTTTCGAATTTCTGGGCCAGCTCGCGGTGAAGAACATCGAAGGCGGCGTCGCGGGCTACGCTGTCCGGATCGGCACGGCGGAAGACGAGGCGGTGCCGGCGAGGCCTGCCGATGGGTGGGGTCGGCAAGGTGCCGGCAACGACCGGGCGCCTGTCGGCGAAGAGACGAAGACCGGGACCGCCGGAGCACGCAACCGCGTCTTCGGCAGTCTCGGGTTTGTGGCGGCCGGGATCGTCGCCATCAATCTCCTGTCCTGGGATGGCGTATTCTGGGCCCGCTGGCCGCTCCTTGCTTTCGCCCTGGTCGCGACGCTCTTTTGGATAAGGAGGACGACGCAGGTCGATCGCGGCCTCGCGCTGCTGGGCGCCGCCGGAGCCACCGTCGTCGCGGTCAATCTCCTCTCCTTTGAAGGGACATTCTGGGCGGTCTGGCCGTTGCTTGGAATAGCGATTGCCGCAGGGCTTCGATGGCTCGCGCGCGGCCGCGGCGGGGCTCGGCGATGATGGCGGCAGCGCGAGCCAGATGAAGGTGCGAAAATGGAAGTGATGACAGGAATTTTGAAGGGTGAGGCCTTGTCGACGCGCAGGCCGGCAAGATCGCCGGTCAAATGGTGCGTGCTGGCGGCCGCCCTGCTTCTTGCGGGATGCCAATCGGCGCCCGAATCCCGCACCACGGCTCGCCCGAGCCGGCAGGCTGCACCGGCCGACCTGCAACTCATCTGCGCCAATGCCGTCGTTCCCCGCGCCGCCGGCGCCAGGATCCGGCCGACCCGGTCCAGCCAGATCGATGCGAGGCGCTATAGCGTCGACGTCGATGCCGGCGGGCGCAAGTTCAATTGCATCATCGATACGAGCGGCAGAGTCAGGTCCGTTCGTCCGGCCTGAAATGAGCAGGCGCGGCTTATAGTAGGAGAGCCGATCATATCCTGATATACTGGCCGCCAGGAGGAGTGGCCATGGCGACAGTTCTGCAGCATTTCGCTCTCTTCGATCTGCTGATCCTGGCTGCGATCTGCTTCCTGCTCGTCTGCAGCTATTTTGAGGGCGAGGCCTGAGCGTTTTCCGGCAGCAAGTGCAGCTTGCCGCTTGTTGTGCCGGCGCGTCTATGCAACTTTGCCGTCATGTACCATGACGCCATCTCTTCCCCGTGCAGTTACGAAAAAGGCAATGGCGAACCTGCGTGTCGCTTCCTTCCGGTCGTGCACCGCACTCCTGCTGTGCGCCCCGAATGCTGCCGGTTCACTCTGCCCATAGATGCCCAAAGAGAAGCGCCTGCCGCATGGCACGACAATCCGGCGGAGTGTCGCCGTCGCGTTCGTCCTGCATGTGATCATCGGCTTCGCTTTGTCGTCCCTTCCCCTCGTGCGCCCTATGCCGGCGCCGCGCGACGAGGTCGTTGCCGTCGAGCTTCTTCCCCCTCGAGCGATGAAGGCGCCGACGCCGTCGGTTGCCGCGGATCCAGGCAACGCGCTTGCCAGCGCCCGATCGACGCCGCCGGCCAAGGAAGGAAGCGGGCCGGCGTCCGCGTCATCGGCGCAGTCCGAGACAGCGGTGGTCCGGGCGACCGAATTCTTCGCGGCGAGGACACTGGCCGATCCGCGCAGCAAGGCTGCCCGCGAGGCATTGCAGCAACTGGCCACAGGCGAACGGATCGTGCAGCTTTGCAACGTCGAGGCGATGGAACAGGTGCATCGCTGGGACGCCGATTTTCAGCCGGATTTTCTGGTTGCCTATGCGATGGCGGACCCGGTCCTTTCCGGGCGCGTGCTTCGGGCCGAGGGCGGCGCGTTTCGTAGCCGGCGGAACTGGTACAACATCCGGTTCAAATGTGAGATCGCCCCGGACATGGCGAAGGTCGTGGCGTTCGAATTCTCGGTCGGCAGCGCAATTCCGCGGGAGGAATGGGAGGCGCATGCGCTGAGTGCGGACGACGAAGCAACCGAATAGAGCGATAAAGAATGGCGAAATAGGTCAGGAATATTGACTTAAATCATGCCGTGTGGTCATCTCCGGCCTTCGCGAACGGGAGGACCCCATGCTGAATTGGGAAAGCATTTTAGCCACGCGCTCGAGCCGCATGAAGGCTTCGGAAATCCGCGAACTCTTGAAGCTGCTGGATCGTCCGGACATCATCTCGTTCGCCGGCGGCATTCCCGATCCGGAGCTTTTCCCCGACCGCGAGTTCGCCCAAGCCTATGCGGATATTTTCGGCGGGCCGGCGGTCAGTGCCGCGCTGCAATATTCGGTAAGCGAGGGCTATCGGCCGCTGCGCGCCTGGCTCGCCAAGGAACTGGCGGCGATCGGGATTCCGGCGACCGTCGACAATATTTTCATCACCTCCGGTTCGCAGCAGGGGCTCGACTATCTCGGCAAGCTGTTCCTCTCGCCGAAGGACACGGCGCTCGTCACATGGCCGACCTATCTCGGTGCGCTCCAGGCCTTCAACGCCTATGAGCCGACCTATGACCAGTTGAACCCGGCCGGCAATCGCACGCCGGAAGCCTACGTCCAGGCCGCAACGGAGGCGGGCGGACGCGTCAAGTTCGCCTATCTTTCCGCCGATTTCGCCAATCCGACCGGCGAGACGGTCGACCGCGCCGGCCGCGAGCGCGTGCTCGACCTCGCCGAGGAACTCGGCATTGCCGTCATCGAGGACGCGGCCTACCAGTCGCTGCGCTACGATGGAGAGGCGATCCCGCCGATCCTGGCGCTGGAGATCGCCCGCAAGGGCGACATCAACACAGCCCGCACGATCTATTGCGGCAGCTTCTCGAAGACACTGGCGCCGGGGCTTCGCGTCGGCTGGATCTGCGCCGCCGAGCCGGTGATCCGCAAGCTGGTGCTGATGAAGCAGGCGGCGGACCTCCACTCCTCGACGATCAACCAGATGGCGATCGCAACCGTCGCCGAGCGCGGCTTCCAGGCGCAGGTGGCGAACGTGCACAAGGCCTACAGATACCGCCGCGACGCCATGCTCGCCGCGCTCGAGAAATACATGCCCGCCGGCGTCACCTGGACCCGGCCGGAAGGCGGCATGTTCATCTGGGTGACGCTGCCGAAGGGAACCGATGGGGCCGAGCTTCTGGCGAAGTCGATCCAGACGGCGAAGGTCGCCTTCGTGCCCGGTCGCGCCTTCTTCGCCGACGGCTCGGGCGAAAACACGCTGCGCCTGAGCTTCTCCTGCGCGAATGACAAGATGATCGAGGAGGGGATTCGCCGGCTCGGCGATTTGATTCGCGGAGAGGTGGCACAGGCCGCCTGAATTCAGACGTTCGTCAAAGGCCGCAAGCCTTTCTGCAGCGCTTTTGCTGCTGGCCTAAGCCTTTGCTTTCGCATAGATTTTTTCCATCGGTCGTGACGAACGGAGGAAGGTCCGACGCGGCCGGCCCTTATTGACGCCACATTGTCGAACAGGATCGCGCCCGTTGTGCCGTGTCGCAGCGAGGCTGCTGCGATGCATCATGGAACTTTGCCTCCCGCCTACTGAGGGCATCAGCAGGGGGCGACCAAGGGACAGGGCATCGGTTGGTATGAGTTTACAGGCAGCCTCGGCAAGCTTTCGCCCGGACATCGAAGGCCTGCGCGCTTTGGCCGTGTCCGGCGTCGTCGCCTTCCATTTCGGGATGACGGACCTGCCCGGCGGATTTGTCGGCGTCGATATCTTCTTCGTCATATCGGGCTTTCTGATCACCCGGCACCTGCAGCAGGAGATCGCCAGGAGCGGCACGGTCGACCTCTGGCGCTTCTACGCGCGCCGTGCGCGCCGGCTGCTGCCCGCCGCCCTGTTCGTGATCTTGACGACGCTGATTTTCGGTTATTTCATCCTTTCGCCCTCCGAACAGCAGTTCTATTCCAAGGGATCGCTCTTCGCCTCGGCCTATATGATCAATCTTTGGCTGATCCGGTGGGCGGTCGATTACTTCGCCTCGGACGCGTCGAACAACCCGTTCATTCATTTCTGGTCACTCTCGGTGGAGGAGCAATTCTACCTCGTCTGGCCGGCGCTGCTTCTCGTCTTAGCGCGGCTTCGGCCGGGAAAGGCCGGCCTTTTCCTTCTCCTCGGTGTCGTCGCGGCTGTGTCCTTTGCATTCTGCTGGCACATGACGGCCGTGTCTCAGCCCTGGGCCTTCTATTTCTCACCGCTGAGAGCCTGGGAATTCGCCTTCGGCGGCCTCGCCTCGATGGCTCTGCCGCAGGAATGGGCGCGGCGCTTTCGCTTCTCGCCCGCCCTCGGCTGGCTCGGCCTGCTGCTCATCGCCACCGCCTATCTGACCGTGACGGAGGAGATACCCTTTCCGGGCTCGATCGCGCTCGTTCCGGTTCTCGGAACGGTGATGGTCCTCTTGAGCGGCGCGCATGAAAGCCGCGCCGGTCCGAAGTCCGTTCTCGCCTTCCAGCCGCTGCAAAAGATCGGGAAGCTCTCCTATTCCCTTTATCTGTGGCACTGGCCCGTCATCGTCTATGCCGGCATTCTCAAGCCGGAGCTGACGATCATCGACCGGCTCCTGTGTCTTGCCGCCACGCTGCTCCTGTCGCTCTTCAGCTATCACTTCGTCGAAAACCCGGTCCGACATAACGGCTGGCTGGCGGCCCGGACCGGTCGATCGCTGGGACTGGCGGCGCTGCTCACGGCAGCCGGCACGACGCTCGCCTACGGCAGCGCAGCCCTGGCGGGCTACAGCCTTGATGGCGAGCAGCGGCTGATCCAGGAAAGTGCCGAACGCAAATCGGCGGCGCGCGAGCTTGATTCGGCATGCGTTCTCGAGCGGGAGGCGGTCGAGCCCAAGGCGTGCCGGTTCGGCGCCGCACATCCGAAGAAGACCATCGTGCTTTTCGGCGACTCCCATGCCGACCACTGGTCGACGCCCCTGAAGAAGATCGCCGAGGAGAACGGCTGGCGGCTCGTCACCTATCTCAAGTCATCCTGCCCGGCGGCGGATGTCTCGACCTGGAATGGCGTGCTGATGCGGAACTATGACGAATGCGATCAATGGAAGCGCCTCGTGTTCGGCGAGATCGCAGCGCTGAAGCCGGACGTCGTGATCCTTGCGCAATACTCGTCGAGCTACGTCCGCAACGCCATCAACCACATATCCAGCCATCAGATGGATGTTCGCGACTGGGCGAGGGGCCTCGAGCGCTCCGTCGCGAGGCTGGAACGCGCCGGCAGCGACGTCGTCCTCCTTCGCGACGTGCCGGTGCATAAATCCTATCTCGACAAATGCGTCGCCCGGGCGCTTTGGCAGGAACGGAGCCCGAGCGTCTGCGACACGCCGCGCAGCGAAGCGGTGGAGGAGACCATTCCCGCCGCCGAAAGAAAGGCGGCCGTGGCGATGCGCGCGTCCTATGTCGATGTCGTCGATCTCTTCTGCGACAGGACGACGTGCCCTGCGGTCATCGACGGCAAGCTGACCTTCCGCGACCGGCACCATATCGCTACGCCCTATGCGGAGTCGCTGGCGCCGTCCCTTGAGCGGGCGGTCTTTGGAGAGACGCGCGTCGGAGCGGTGCGGCCGTAGAGGAGTTAGAGGGGGCAACCCCGCGAGCGCTTCGCTTGAGACCGCGCCACGCTCACACATGCGGGCCCAGCAGCGACAGGTCGGCCTCGCCGAGCCGGTCCTTGGCGGTCCAGAGCTGGTGCCAATAGGGGTAGATCACGGGCGGGAGGCTGACGGCGCCGGGGAGACGTTGCGTTCCGCGGCGATCGCCACCAGCATGTCGACGATCTTCCAGAGCCGTTCCTCGTCGCGGATCGGCGGCTCGTTCCAGCCGGCGAGCTGGCGGGTGCCCTCCGGCGTCTCGCCGCGCCGGTGCTTGCCGGAAAGGAGGCCCCCCGCGAGCGGGCTCCAGACGAGGATACCGAGGCCCTGATCGATCGAAATCGGGATCAGTTCGTATTCGGCATCGCGGGATTCCAGTGTGTAGTGGATCTGCTGGCTGACGAAGCGCTGGCGATGTTCGAGCGCGCTGATGCCGAGGGCCTTCATGATGTGCCAGCCGGAATAGTTGGAGCAGCCGATATAGCGCACCTTGCCCTGGCGCACGAGCGTGTCGAGCGCCTCCAGGGTTTCCTCGAGCGGCGTCTGGCCGTCCCATTCGTGCACCTGGTAGAGGTCGATGACGTCGGTCTTCAGCCGCCTGAGGCTCGCCTCGCAGGCGCTGATCAGATGGTGGCGCGACAGCCCGCCGTCGTTCGGTCCAGGCCCCATGGAGAAGCGCGCCTTGGTGGCGATGAGGACGCCGTTCTTGCGCTTGCCGCCAAGAACCTCGCCGATGATCTCCTCGCAGGTCCCGGTCGAGTAGATATCGGCGGTGTCGATCAGGTTGACGCCGGCATCCAGGCAGAGATCGACATAGCGGCGAGCGTCCCCGACCCCGACATCGCCGACCTGGGCGAACTTGCCGCCGCCGCCGATCGTCATCGTTCCCATGGTGACGGTCGAGATCCTGAGGCCGGAGCGGCCGAGCTGACGATATTCCATTGTCTCGCTCCTTGCATGGTTGGTCGCCGGATAGCGTAGCGGGCGGGGGCGTGAGCGCAAGTGGTCTCTTCAGAGAGGGACCCGGCCGCCGCCATCAGCTCGAATGCGTTTCCCGGGCCTGCCTGAAGGCGGCGACGAAGTGCTCCAGACTTTCCTTGACGAAAACGGTGACCGGCACGCGTGGATCGAAGCTCCACCAGAGAAGCGCGCCCTGCCATTGTGCGGCCATCATAAGGCCGATGCCGGCCGGCGCGCCTGGCATATGTGCGAAGCGCTCCTCGAGGGCGCCGGAGAGGACGTCGCGCCAGGAGGCGCCGCGGGCGCGCAGGAGAGGGTCGCGCAGGTCCTCCCGCAGGATCAGGAGGTCGTCCGCATAGCTTTCTATCGCGCCATAGTCGCCGGAGAGGCCGACGAGCAGCGCCACGGCGCCCGCCGGCGTCTTGGCCGTGCTGGCCGCGAGTTCTGCGGTCAGCCGGTCGAGCCGGTCCCAGGCCTGCAGCAAGGTGGCCCGGACGAGACCGGTTTTGGTCCCGAAGCGCTGCACCAGGGTGGAGGCGGAAAGACGGCATGCGGCGGAAAGGGCCGCGAAGGTCAGGGCGTCAGGTCCCTCTCTGCGAATAATTGCAAGGGCGGCGTCGAGCACCTCCTCGTTGGGGAGGGTTTTAGGACGAGGCATTTTTTTACCTTTATTTATAACCGAATAAGCGTTTATATATCGGTGGAGCGGCATAGGCCAGATGATTTTCCCAGGGAGGAGGAGATGATGCTCGAAGGCAAGGTGGCGCTGGTCGCGGGTGCAACACGCGGCGCCGGCCGCGGTATCGCGGTAGAACTCGGTGCGGCGGGCGCTACGGTCTATGTCACCGGGCGGACGACGCGCAGTGAACAATCGGACTATCAGCGACCCGAGACGATCGAGGAGACTGCCGAGCTTGTGACCGCCGCAGGCGGGAAGGGGATCGCCGTGCAGGTGGATCACCTGAAGCCGGAGGCGGTGCAGGCGCTCGTCGAGCGCATCCGCCGCGAGACGGGCCGGCTCGACATGCTCATCAACGACATCTGGGGCGGGGAGAAGCTCTTCGAGTGGAACACGCCGGTCTGGGAGCACGACCTCGACAACGGGCTGAGGATCCTGCGGCTGGCGATCGACACGCATCTGATCACCGCCCATCATGCGCTGCCGCTCTTGATCGAGCGGCCCGGCGGCCTGCTCGTCGAGGTGACCGACGGCACGGCCGATTATAATGCCGGTCACTACCGGAATTCGCCCTTCTATGATCTCGCCAAGACCGCTGCCAACCGCATGGCCTGGGTACACGCCAAGGACCTCGCGCCGCACGGCGCCACCGCCGTCTCGCTCACCCCGGGCTGGCTGCGCTCGGAGATGATGCTGGAGGCCTTCGGCGTGACGGAGGAGAACTGGCGCGACGCGACGAGACATCAGCCGCACTTCGTGATCTCGGAGACGCCGCGTTTCGTTGGTCGCGCGGTGGCCGCTCTCGCGGCTGATCCGGAGAAGGCGCGCTTCAATGCGCAGTCGCTTTCGAGCGGCGGGCTCGCGCAGGTCTACGGCTTCACCGACCTCGACGGTTCGCGGCCCGATTGCTGGCGCTACATGGACGAGGTTGTGGAGGCGAACAAGCCGGCGGATGCGACGGGGTACCGGTGAGGCGGCGGCAGAGCGTGCACCTGACGCAAGGTATGGCCAGCGTCGCAACATTCAGAAATGATCCCAACAACCTGAAGGCGCAGCACTTTCCCTCGTCACATGAATGGCGCTTCGGAAAGGCTGCGCGAGGACGTATGATCCTTTGGTGAGGGCCGCCGGCAGGCGCGGTCCATCGACAAGGGGAGAAGGGCCATGGCGGAAAAGGACAAGCTCTTTGCCGGGGCGATACCCGAGATCTACCAGCGGCTGATGGTGCCGCTGATCTTCGAGCCCTATGCGGCCGATCTCGCCGAGCGGGTGGCGCGGCTGAAACCTCTCGACGTGCTCGAAGTCGCCGCCGGCACCGGCGTCGTCACCCGGGCGCTGGCGGCCAGACTCGATGTCGAGGCGCAGCTTGTCGTAACCGATCTCAACCAGCCGATGCTGGATGTCGCCCATGCGAGTCTGGCCGACGACGATCGGATCGTCTGGCAGCAGGCGGATGCGCAGGCGCTGCCCTTCGACGACGAGAGCTTCGATGCCGTCGTCTGCCAGTTCGGCGTGATGTTCTTCCCCGACCGGGTGGCGGCTTACCGCGAGGTCGCCCGCGTCCTCAAGCCAGGCGGACGTTTCCTCTTCAATGTATGGGACCGGATAGAGGCGAACGAGCTGACGCAGGCGGTGGTCGAGGCGCTGGAGGCCCGCTTTCCGGAGAACCCGCCAGGCTTCATGCGGCGCGTGCCGCACGGCTATGCCGACCCCGAGCGGATCCGCGCCGACCTCGCGGCCGCCGGCTTTCGCGATATCGCGATCGAGGCGCTGGAGAAGCGGAACGGTGCCGCCACGGCCCTGGACGCGGCGACCGCCTTCTGCCAGGGAACCCCGGTCAGAAGCGAGATCGAGGAGCGCGAGGCCGCGGACCTGATGGAGGCGACGGCGGCTGCGGCCGAGGCGCTCAAGGAGCGGTTCGGGAGCGGAATGATCGAGAAGCGGATCAGCGCCTTCGTGGTGGAGGCGGTGCGGTAAATCGGTCGTCCGATCATCAACTGTGGATTGTTGCGCCAGCCTCTTGCCTGAATCGCGATTGCCGGCCATCAATTCCATCGCGATGCCCGTCATCGTTCACGCAATGCCAGGGGCTGGAAATTTCGCATGTTCATCGCGCATCTGCCCGCCGGCTATCTGCTCACCCGCCGGATCGTCGGCACGCGCCAAGGGCTTCGGCGTGCCGCCTTCGCCACCGGGTTGACCTTTTCCGTCCTGCCAGATTTCGACCTCCTCTATTTCTATCTCATAGACGGGCGGCGCACGCTGCACCACGATTACTGGACCCACACGCCGCTCTTCTGGCTGGCCGTTGCCGCCACCCTGGCGCTCGCGTTACGGCTTGCAGGCAAGCGCCAGTACCTGATCCTCGTCTGGGTCGCGCTTGCCAACGTCCTGCTGCATCTCTTTCTCGATTCCATCGCTGCCGATATCCGCTGGTTCCATCCGGTGCTGGAGACGCGCTTCAATCTCGTCGAGATCCCGGCGCGGTTTCAGCCTTGGTACTTGAATTTCATCCTGCATTGGACGTTTGCGGCGGAAGTGGCGATTTGCGCCGCGGCAGCGTGGATTTGGGCGAGGGCGCGGCTCGCCGCGCGGCCGGTGGAGGCAAGCGCGTCCGAGTGAGGCGTACGTGAACCAGGGGCGAAACGATCCGGTGGTCGGAGGTGACTGACCAGAGTGGCGGTCGCTGGTTTGCGCAACCAACCAGCCCTGCTGCATTTCTCCTTAAATCGACCTCGATTGACGGACAAAGACATGCAGATCAACGTACTGCCGCGACCTGTGCACATCTGATAAGGCGCGCGGCGCTGGAGGGTCGCACGTTGACCAGAAGGTGACGGCGACCGCTCCGCGACGGAGGCTGCGCGCTCATGTATTTCATGGCCCTTGCGACGGACTATGATGGAACCCTGGCCGACCATGGCACTGTCCGGCCGGAAACTCTGGAATCGCTGAAGAAGCTGAAGGAGACTGGGCGCAAGCTATTGCTCGTTACGGGACGTGAGCTGCAGGACCTCAAGCGGGTCTTCCCGCAAATGCATCTTTTCGACAAGGTGGTTGCGGAAAACGGCGCCGTTCTCTATTCGCCCGACACGGATGAAGAGAAGGTGATTGCACCGGCGCCGCCGCCGGGGTTCGTTGCACGGCTGAGGCAGAAGGGCGTCGACAACATATCGGTCGGACGCTCCATCGTCGCGACCTGGGAACCTCATCAAGCCGCCGCGCTCGAAGCGATCAACGAGCTTGGCCTCGAACTCGAGATCATCTTCAACAAAGGCGCCGTCATGGTGCTTCCGACCGGGGTCAACAAGGCGACGGGTCTCAAATCGGCCCTGAAAGAGATGCAGCTTTCCATGCTGAACGTCGTGGCCGTGGGCGATGCGGAGAACGACCACGCGCTGCTCCGGATGTGCGGGTGCGGCGCCGCCGTGGCGAACGCGCTGCCGGCGCTGAAGGATACCGCCGATCTCGTTCTCGAAGGAGAGAGGGGTACCGGTGTCGAGGAACTGATCGCCCATGTCATCGAGCGCGAATATACGCTCGTTGGCAGAACGAAATGAACCTTCGCGCCCTTGCTGCAGACAGCCGAAGGCGAGACCTGGGAGCATCATTTCAGAGCGGGCGGCTCTTCAAAAAGGTTTGCCGAGCGCATCGGCGATCCGGGACTCGCCGAGGAAACCGCGGGGATCGAAGAGGATCGTTCGCTCTCGTCCGCGGAGAGCCGGCAGAGACAGAAGCGATGCGCCGGCGTTATACTGCGCCGGCATCGGTGAAACATTAAGAGCGCGGCGTTGCCTGACTGGACGGTCTACCGCTTGGGCTTCTGCTTCGCGCCCGCGCTCCTGCCGTCCGAGCTTCGGGAACGCTCCTCGAAGCGATCGGCGCCTTTGGCGAGATCCGACCCCTTCTGCGCCTCGACCTTTTTCTCTTCTTTCGCGGTGCTCTCGTGCAAGTCGCGCGCGGATTTCCTGCCTCTTTTCGTCGGGGCCTGATCGACACCCATCGCAGCCACTCCCGCATTGATGAAGGACGCAGTTTGAACGTGGAAGGACGTCTCCTTGTTCCTCGACGCATGGGACTGGCTTCAGCCATTAAGGAGACGGTCCGGCTGCCTCGCACGTAGCTGTGGACTTGCCTTGTTTTTGCCCCTCTTGCCCTCTCCCTGGCTTTTTTGAATTCCTAGACTGGAAGCGCCTGATTCGCGCCGCACCGCTTTCGATCGCAGCTTCCCGCCCAGCGGGAACTGCCCAAGGAGAAGAGCCATGACAGAGTACAAGAAGCCGATCATCACCGAGATGCGTCCTAAGATCACTGTCATCGGCGTCGGCGGCGGCGGCGGCAATGCGATCAACAACATGATCGCGGAAAACCTGCAGGGCGTGGATTTCATCGCCGCCAACACGGATGCGCAGGCGCTGTCGATGTCGAAGGCGGCGCGGCGGATCCAGCTCGGCGCCGCCATCACCGAAGGTCTCGGCGCCGGCTCGGTGCCGGACATCGGCAATGCGGCGGCGCAGGAATCGATCGACGAGATCATGGACCATCTCGGCGGCACGCATATGTGCTTCGTCACCGCCGGCATGGGCGGCGGCACCGGTACCGGGGCGGCACCCGTAATCGCCGAGGCGGCGCGGCGGGCGGGCATCCTGACGGTCGCGGTCGTCACCAAGCCGTTCAGCTTCGAGGGCCGGCGGCGCCTGCAGACGGCGGAGCTCGGCATCGAGCGGCTGCGCGAAAGCGCCGACACCGTCATCGTCATTCCCAACCAGAACCTCTTCCGTATCGCCGATGCCAAGACCACCTTCGCCGACGCCTTCATGATCGCCGACCGGGTGCTCTATTCCGGCGTCAGCTGCATCACCGACCTCATCGTCAAGGAGGGCCTGATGAACCTCGATTTCGCCGACGTGAAGACGGTGATGAAGGGCATGGGCCGGGCGATGATGGGCACTGGCGAGGCGGCCGGCGAGGGCAGGGCGATGATGGCGGCGGAGGCGGCGATCGCCAACCCGCTGCTCGACGAAGTGTCGATGCGCGGCGCCAAGGGCGTGCTCGTGTCGATTTCGGGCGGCATGGACATGACGCTCTTCGAGGTGGACGAGGCGGCGACCCGCATCCGCGAGGAAGTCTATGACGAGGCCGACATCGTCGTCGGCGCGATCTTCGACCGCGAGCTCGACGGAACCTTCCGCGTCTCCGTCGTGGCGACCGGCCTCGACAGCAACCGCGGCGCCGAGACGGCGCCACCGGAGGCGATGAACGGCCAGCCGGCGCCGGTGCGTACGCTGCAATAGGCGGGCGCGATACGATAAGTTCCGCAGCGCTCGGGCAGCGGGATTTGCCCTTCACCCTAACCCTCTCCCCGCACGCGGGCGCTCGCGGGGAGAGGTACTGGGGCGGCGCCGCGCGTCCCTCGTGAGGACGGGGAGAAGGTGGCGCAGGCCGGGTGGGGCAAGCGTGCGCCTTAAGAGATCATCCCGGCAGGCGGGTGAAGGGGCGGACGTGCCAACAAGGCATCACTCCGGCACGCCGGCGTTGCGCAGGTCCTCGACGAAGCGATCGATGAATTCCTCCGACATTGCCGGGATGCTGCCGAAATAGAATTCCGCGCGCGCCTTCTCGAGCGTCATGTCCGGCCGGCGGTGCAGGAGTGCGGCAACCGCGGCGCGCGCTTCCTCCGTGCGCCCTTCGGCGCCGAGAGCGGCCGTCAGCACCATGGCCGGCCAGAAGGTGGCATTCACCTGGCGCAGCGATGCGCGGGCGGCCGCGGCGGACTCGTCAAGCCGGCCCGACTGGTAGTGGGCGATCGCCAGCATGTTGTGGAAGGTCCACAGGTGCGGGTCCCGGGGGCTCAGCCGGAACGCCTCGCCGATCTCGACGATGCCGTCCTCCGGCCGATCGACGTAGCAGAGCGCCTGGCCGAGCGCGAAATGAGCCTGGGCAAAGCTCGCGTCTAGTCGCAGCGCATGGCGCAGGTGGTCGATCCCGCGCAGCGGCTCGCCACCGAGCGCCAGTGCACGACCGAGCGCCAGATGGGCGGCCGGCTCACGGCTGTCAAGGGCAATCGCCCTTTCGGCAAGCGCGCTGGCATCGGCGATCCGCTCGGCGCGTTCCTCGAGCGGGCCGTACCAGCCGAGCTGGATGTGGACATAGGCAAGCCGGGCATGGGCCTGGGCGAAGGCGGGCTCGAGACCGATCGCTCGCTCGAAGAGTGTCCTGGCGATCTTCAGATCGTCGAGATTGAACTTGTAGAGGTGCCAGAGGCCCTTGAGATAGATATTCCAGGCATCCATGTCGGCGGCCGTCTGGCCGCGCAGCGCGGCGAACTCGATCATGCCGAGTTCCGGTTGCACGGTGCCGGTGATCTGGCCCGCGATCTCGTCCTGCAAGACGAAGATGTCGTCGAGGGTGCGGTCATAGCGCTCGGCCCAGAGCAGCGTGCCGCTTTCTCCGCTCAGCAGTTGCGCCGTGATGCGGATGCGGTCGGCCGAGCGGCGGACGCTTCCCTCGATCACATATTTGACGCCAAGGTCTTCGGCGACCTTCCTGACGTCGACGGCCATGCCCTTGTACGTGAAGGAGGAGTTCCGAGAGACGACACGCAGCCAGCGGCAGCGGGCGAGCGTGGCGATCAGCTCCTCGGTGAAGCCGTCGGAGAAATGCTCCTGTTCCCCGACGCTCGAAAGATTGGCGAAGGGCAGAACGGCGACCGACGGGCGCTTGTAGTCCGCGAGTGCGCGCGCCTGCGCAGGAGTTGCCGGAGCGGGGACCTCCGGCGTCTCGTTCGGCAGCCATCGCCATACACGGACGGGCTTGGCGATGTCGCCAAGCCTTCTTCGGCCGAGTTCGGTCGCGGGAAAGTCGAGCTTGGCGCCAATCTGATCGTAGACATGCTGTGAAATGCAGATGCCGCCGGGCGGCGCCATTTCCTGGAGGAGCTTTGCAACCACGACGCCGTCGCCATGAATCTCCCCGTCCTCGACGATGACGTCGCCGAGATGGACGCCGATGCGCAATTCCATGCGGCTGGTTTCGCCGTCTCCGTCATGCGCGTGCATCGTCCGCTGGATCGCGACCGCGCAGGCGACCGCATCGACGACGCTTGCGAATTCCGCAAGCGTACCGTCCCCCGTCTGCTTGACGATCCGCCCGCTATGGCCGGTGACGGCAGGCAGGATGAAGGTGTTGCGGCAGGCTTTCAGCGCCTGGAACGTGCCGGCCTCGTCGAGCCCCATCAACCGGCTGTAACCGACGATGTCCGCGTCAAGGATCGCTGCCAGCCGCCTCATCCCTAACCCCCAAGCCACCCGATCCGGATCAAGCCTCCGCCGGGACGCGGCCGCAAATCGCCCGCGTTACCCTGCTCCCGGCCCCGAAGGCGCGTGGCGGCACGTCGTCGCGCGCCGCGCCGCAGGTCCCTGTTTTTATGCATGTCGCTGCCCCAAGGTCGCTGCCCAGTCTTGGGGCGACATGCATGAGACGTGAGATGCGGGTTGTCCACGAAAGCCCTCCCGCGCGTTTCCCGATCCCGCTTGTGAACACTAGCAACGGCTGAGATGGGTGTCCATTAGGGGAAGCGCATGGACGACGTGCTCGACGAATGCTGCCGCCCGGTTGAAGCGGCGTTCCTGTCGCCGCAGGGGCTATGCCGGCCTGCTGTCACAAGGGCTTTCGCAGCCGCACGCTGGGGAGGGCTGCACGCACGCCTGGAGCGGCCAGCTCACATGCGTTCGCGCCACCGCTGCCCGCTCGTCTTTGCCGTGTTTGTGCGACGCCAGGTACCGCAAATCCCCTAAACAACACAGGACCCGCCGTCGGCAGCGGGCCCTGAAAATTCGCGGCGAAACATTGCCTATCACAGTTAACGACAGAAACGTTGCGCCCGCAGTTAATGGGTTTCGGGCCATATCAATTCAGCATCCGCCCGGGCGCCGCCGCTCGCTCGACCCGGGTTGCTCTCCCAATCAGAGCCCACCATTCGGCGAGCTCTGATCTAAATTGATACTGAAATCATTTCGATGATTTGCACCCTGATATTTGCCGGATCGGCGGCTCCGGTCCAGTAACTTTTGCGGGCGATCTGTAACGAAGCACGATCGATTCTTGCGCGTTGATTGTATCGATCGCCACGACCAAATCCGCCGGTCGTGGGCTCAACGGTGGCGCGGGACATGCTGCCATCAGCCGACCGCTACCGGAACCGGGCCAGACAGCCATGCGTTGTGACAATGTGACCAGTACGGCGATGGAGAAGACCAATGGCACATCCCGACGGAAATCCCGCTCATCACACGCAGAAGATGAAAGGCGAACTCAACGCCATCATAGATCATCTGCGCGAGGACATAACCAAGGTCGACGATCCCCAGTTCAAGGCGATGTTCGAAACCTCGGCGGAAGTCCTCGGTGGCTTGGTGAAGGCATTCACCCATTATGAACAGAAGAGCGAGGCGGCCTGGAAGGGGTAACGGACGCTTGAAACGCGGCGGCGAAAAATTGCCTCCGATGGTCTCGCTGCCGCAAGCATTCCAAGAATTCCTTAAAAACTGAGGGGATTTCCTAACGCTTCGTAAATTAGTCAATGCTTAAGTAAAGCGGTGGTGTCTGTTGGGGGCGAAGGCTATGAGGGCCGCGACATTCCGCTTGCAACTAAGAAGGCTGGTGCGCAACGAGGATGGGAACTTCGCCGTACTCGGCGCAATCGGGTTCATTCCCATCATCGGAGCTGCCGCGCTGACGCTCGATTTCGTCGGGGCGTACCTTGAAGCAGAAAAGATCCAGAGCGCGCTGGATGCGGCAGCGCTCGGGTCCGTGCGGGCCTACGGCGAGGGAGCGACCGAGGACGAGGCCCACGAGACGGCCGAGAAATTCTTCTGGGGCAACTACGCCCTGCCGCAGCAAAGCGTCGTCGATGCCCTGGCGGCGCCCACCGATCCGGCCACGGTCGCGTTGTCGGTGGATTTCACGCGAAGCGTAAACGAGGACACGGCCGCGGCCGCGTTCAACTTCGAATACAAGCCGCTTTTCCTCGAGCGCCTGCCGCTGCAAATCCGGCGCCAGGCTGTTGCCACGCGAACGGCCGGAGCCGAGGCTTGCATCCTGGCGCTCCACCACACCGCGGACCGTGCGTTCGAGGTCAGCGGCAGCGCGGCGGCAGACCTCACCGGCTGCGCGGTCCTCTCGAATTCCAACGACGACCAATCGATCTATATCGGCGGGACGGGGACGCTCAAGGCCGAATGTCTTTATGCGGCCGGCGGCATCTACGGCTCGACGCAAGCCATCGAACTGGCCTGTCCGAGTGCGGTCGAGGGATCGCCGCGCATCTCCGACCCGTTCGCCGGCAAAGTGCTGCCGAAGACCTCGACCCGGATCGACCTTTCCGGTTGCGGCCAGAACTTCGTCGCCGGCGGCGGCGGCAACGGCGATTGCAACGGCACCGGCAAGACACCCAAGAACGCCGACGGCTACGTGGTGACCCTCAAGCCCGGAACCTATGCAAGCCTCGAATTCAAGGGCGCCGTCAAGCTCGAGCCGGGCGACTACATTATCGACGGCGGTCTGCTGGAACTCGGCAGCCAGACGGTCGTGAGCGGCGAAGGCGTTACCTTCTTCCTGATGAACAATGCGGCAGTCAAGATCAACGGCGGTGCCACGTTCAACATCTCGCCTTCGCTCGAGGGCGACTGGGCCGGCTTCTCCATCGTCGCAGCACATGGCAACGCCAAATCCGCCATCATCAACGGCAACAGCATGTCGTCGCTGACCGGGATCGTCTACCTGCCCGATTCCGCCGAACTGCAATATTCGGGCAACGGTACGACAAGCGGCGAGTGTATCAGGCTGATCGCGCAGGAAATCACCCTGACCGGCAACAGCACGTTCAAGATGGATTGCAGCAGCCAGTTGGCGAACACGCATTTCAACTATCCGGGCATCATCCGGCTGGTGCGCTGAAGCTGGTCTTGAGCATTCGGCCGCCGAGGCATCGGCAGGACACGGAGGTTCGGCGACACGCATCGGGGACCTTCAAGCCCGTCGAAAACGCGCCATTTCCGGCACAAAACAGGCAAATCGGCCGATGAAGTCGCGCTTTCGCGCAAGACAAACGGCCTTCGCCACAATTTCGCTCCACCTCGCCGGCAAAGTCTCGCCGCTATCCACCGGCTGGCAGGGGAATTCCAGGTTTCGTAAAGCGAACGCCATCAGGTTGGGGGCACGGCCATTGCCGTTCGCAGGCGGGCTGCATCGTCGAACCGAAACGGGAGGTTTCGGCGGTTGGCGAAGGGCGGCCTCAAAGCGCTAGAGCGTCTTTCGTGCGTTTTTGCGAAGGCGGGTGTTGCTCGCATGGCTCCTTCGATCGGGATCGGTCGAAAGGATAAGGCCATGCCGCAACGTCTGTGCATCCGAAAGGGATGCACAGCGCTGCCGAGTGGTGCTCGCCGAGATTTCAAGGACGCTCTAGCCCTTTGATTCCTTAGCTTTTTAACCGCGTTCAGAATGTTGGCTGAACGCGGGCGGCTTCGTGCGCGCAAAAAACTGCGCACGGTGGAAGGGCGAATTTCCCGCAATGGACGGAGACGAAGAGGCGGGCGCATGACCGGCATGAAGTCCGGCGTGCGCATCAAGGAGACCCAACTCATGAAAGTTGCAGCGCTTCTCGCAGCGGCGGTCGTCGCTTTCGCTTCGCCCGACACAAGTTCGGCCGGCATGCTGACCCAGGCCAAGCAATATACCGGCCTGCATGAGGTCAAGAACAACAGGCGGCTTCGCGCCGCGCTCGGCATCAACCCGGCCCGCACACCCTGGTGCGGCCATTTCATGGGACTGGTCGCCCGCAGAGCTGGCCGGCAGCCGCCGAAAAGCTTCGGCATCGCCCGTTCATGGTTGAGGTTCGGCGCGCCGGTCAAGCTTTCCTATGCCCGCCCGGGCGACGTCGTCGTCGTCAGAGCCGGCCGGAGCTACCACGTCGGCATACTTTCGCAATTGTCGAAGTCGACGGCGAGCCTCATCGGCGGCAACCAGTCGGGCCGCGTGCAGCTGTCGTATTTCAGCCGCGCACAGGTGGTCGCCGTCAGGCGATAGCGAGCGCCGCGGCGGGCAGCCGCATCGGACGAGCGCTTCCGGGAGAGGTCGGGCGTGCGACCCTCTGCGGGACAGTGAAGAGGACGCGACCGGTCGAAGGGCCGCGCTCTCGCCCTGCGTCCGGTTATCGGCAACCTGAGCTGCCGCTTTACACTTTTGCTCGTCCCGCTCTAATCTCCGCGGCAATTCAACTGGATTTGCCCGATGTCGGTTCGACTTGCCACCTTCAATATCGAGAATCTCCTTAGCCGCTTCGATTTTTCCGGCTTCCGCAATCAACTCAAGCAGGATCGCGTCCTGAGACTCTTCGACGTTCGCAGCGAGGCGGAGTATCAGCGGCTCGAGGAGGCGCGCACCGTCGCACATACGGACGACACCCGGCAGATGTCGGCGTTGGCGATCGCCGACTGCGATGCCGATATCCTCTGCCTGCAGGAGGCAGACAGCATGGCGGCGCTGCAAGCCTTCGAATACGGCTATCTTTTCCGGATGGTGGGCAATGGCTATCGCCAGAAATATCTGATCGAGGGCAACGATTCGCGCGGCATAGATGTGGCCGTCCTGATGCGGGAGGAGACCCGCGACGGCCAGAAGATCGAGTGCCTGGAAGTGAAGAGCCATGCGGCGCTCACCTATGACGATCTCGACCTTTTCACCGACGAACTGGCGGTGACGAACCGGCCCGGCGACCGCATCTTCAAGCGCGACTGCCTGGAGGTGGACTTGAGGATCGGTGGGCGGCCGCTGACACTCTATGTCGTCCATTTCAAGTCCATGGGGCCAGCCCGCGAAGGGCTTGACGGCCGGCAGGCGACCATGGCCCTGCGGGTCGCCGAGGCGAAAGCCGTGCGCCGTATCATCGAGAGCCGTTTCGGTCGCGGCCATACGGCGGACAAGATGTTTGCCATCTGTGGTGACATGAACGATTACCAGGAAAAGGTGGACATCCTCGGCGACCGGCGCAACGGCTATGAATTCGTCCCGCGCGAGGAGGCGGCGAGTGCGCTCGATATCCTCAGCCACGACGGCTTCGTCGAAAACCCGATGTCGCGGCGCCCGGTCCTCGACCGCTGGACCCTTTTCCACAGCCGCGGGCCGGCAGAGCGGCATCTCTGCCAGCTAGACTACATCTGGTTGTCGCCGGCGCTTGCCCGCCGCAATGCGACCCGGGTGCCCGAGATCATCCGCGCCGGGCAGCCCTACCGCACGATCTTCCCCGCGGGCCAGGAGGTGGAGCGTTATCCGCGTACCGGCTGGGACCGTCCGAAGGCTTCCGATCATTGTCCGGTCGTCATGACGCTGGATATCTGACCATGATCCTCCTTGAAAGCAATGAGGCTGAATGGCCCGCCGAGGGCACGATCTTTCCGGTTTCCGAGATAGCGATAGAGGTCGCCGCGGCGCCGCATCCATTTCATATCGAGGAGGCGGAGAGAGCGCAGGAGAGCTGGCGAGAGGAGATTGCGGCCAATCCCCATCTCTTCGACGGCCGGATGGTGTTGCAGCGGGCGGTCCGGATCGCCGACGGGCGCATCGCCGCGCAGGCCCACGTGGTGCCATACTCGACCTTCCTGTGGTGGCGAAAGACGCGCTCGGCGCGCGCCTACCACATCTTCGGCATGCCGATGCTGGTTTCCGCCGACGGCGCCATGATCGCGATCCGGATGGGCGCGCATACCGCCAACGCGGGACGCGTCTACAGCCCCGGCGGCTCGCTGGAGCCGGAGGACATCGTCGACGGGCGCTGCGACGTCGCCCGGAATATCGCGCGTGAGGTCAAGGAGGAGACCGGGCTTGTACTCTCCGACGCGGTCGCGGAGCCGGGCTGGCACGCGATCCGCATGAACGGCACCATCACCGTCTTCCGGGTCTTCCGGCTCATGGAGCGGGCGGACCAGATTGTCGCGCGGGTCGCGGCGCATGTCGCCGCCGATCCGCATCCCGAGATCGACGAGGCCGTTGCGATCCGCTCGGCGGATCCGAGGGCGCACAATTATCCGGATTTCATCCCACCGATTCTCGAATGGCTCTTCGCGCGGTGTTGAGGCGCCGCCACCATGGCCTGCGCCGGGTCGACCTTGGTGATCGAGCGGCCGCCGAGCGCCCGACCACATAGGCGGGCAGCAACGCATATCTGATCACCGACGGCGGCTCTTTTGGTCTTGCCGCGGGGACAATGGCATTGCAAGGTCTGTTCTGGCGCCGTACTCGCTCGGCGGTCCGCGGCCAGCGCGAGCGGCAGTGAAATACGCCTGTCCAGCGCGGAAAATCGATCTGGTTTTCGGGACATTGGCTGGAAGCGAGGGGAGAAAGCGCGGGCGCCTGGCGCCCGTGCAACAAGAGTCGATCGGCGCCATTGGAATTGCGGCGATCCGAACCGGGTGAGGGGAGAAGCATGGCACGACGCTACGCGATTTACGACGTCTTTACCGACAGGCGTCTCCGAGGCAATCCTCTCGCCGTGGTATTCGGGGCCGACGGCCTGAGCGACGAGACCATGCAGGCGATCGCCCAGGAGTTCAACCTTTCCGAGACGGTTTTCGTCTTGCGGCCGGGGAGTGCCGCCCATTCGGCCCGCTTGCGGATTTTCACGCCGGTATCCGAGCTACCCTTTGCCGGACATCCGACGGTCGGTGCGGCGGTGGCGATCGCGGAAGCACTTCATGGCGATTCCGGCAGGCCGCTCGACCTCATGCAGGTGCTGGAGGAAAAGGTGGGGCCGGTGCGTTCGGCGGTGCGGCTGAAGCCGGGGGAGGCGACCTTCGCCGAATTCGACCTGCCACGCAAACCGAGCAGGCTTCACGTCGATTTCGATCGGCAGGCGATCGCCGATGCCCTGAGCCTCAAGACGACGCAAGTCGGCTTCGAGAATCACGTGCCGTCGTTCTGGACCGCCGGCGTGCCCTTCGTGATGGTGCCCCTGCACGATGTCGGCGCTTGCGCCTCGGTGGAGTTCGACCCGCAGCGCTGGGAGCAACTGGCCCCGCTCGCGGAAGGCCGGCTTGCCGGCGCCTATCTCTACTGCCGCGGCGGCGTGAACCACATGGCCCGCTTCCACGCGCGCATGTTCGCCCCCGAAATGGGACTCGTCGAGGATCCCGCGACCGGTTCGGCGGCCGCCGCCCTTTCCGGCGCGATCAACCTTTTCGACGAGCTGGTGAACGGGCATCATCCCATTCTGATCGAGCAAGGCGTGGAGATGGGCCGCCCATCCTTCATTCATCTGCATCTCGACGTTGCCGACGGCAGGATCGCCACCGCGCGTATCGGCGGCCATGCCGTAAAGTTTGCCGAGGGGACGCTGGCGGTCTGACGCGCTCTCGAACGACCCAGACCCGGCAGGCCCCGCTGAAGACGGCACATCTGCCGCCAGACCGCCGCCAGCTGAAATTTTTCCCAAAAATTCTTGCAAGGGTGCTGGACAAGCCGGGCGAACGCCATTATACGCCCCACCAGACCGCAGCGACGCGGTCCGGACGGGTGATTAGCTCAGTTGGTAGAGCAGCTGACTCTTAATCAGCGGGTCCACGGTTCGAGCCCGTGATCACCCACCATTTTCTTCAAACGCTTGGCAAAAGCATTGCAAATGTCCGATCCGGAAACTGGCCGGACCCCTAGCATTCGAACGCCGCTCTTCCTGTCATCATCCGGTCCTCAATCGGTCGACTTGGCGGAAACGAGGCGCAGGCTGGGGGAGGCGGGTTGCGGCAGCGCTTCCGCGGAGACGTGCGCGGGCAGCTTCTCCCGCCAATCCACTTCCGTGATCTCGTAGCCGAGTGCCTGCGCGATCTTCCGCAGCATTTCGCGGGCGCGAAACTCGTGACGCGCGGCAGTCTCCCTTTCTGTCACAAAATAGGCGGCACTGGCGGCCTCGATGAGGTTCAGTGCTGCGAGATTGACGACGGCGTAGGTTTCTGCCCGCATCAGAGCGCGCCTCCGAATTGCTGGCGGGCATTGTGCGTGCCGAAGAGGCGGCGCAACTGGTCGCCATTGGCGCCGCCGGAAAACTCCCGCTCCCGGTTGAGCGCGAAGAAGACGTCGCCGACAAGCTCCGCGGCGGGTCGGGCTTCGCGCTGGAAGACATCGCCATTGCCGCCGAGATGCCAGGCGAGCGAGGCGAGACTGGAATAGGTGGAGGCCAGAAAGGTCTTGAGCGCCGCCTGATTCTCGGCGTCGCTCGATTGCAGGAGATCCGCCGAGAAGAGTTCGCCGACATGGCCCTGAAGGTCGGATCTGATGCGGGGTATGGACATGTTGGCCTTCTCCTTTCGTCCGTGAAAAGCCCTGCGCTCTTCTTGCTAACAATGTTGATGAAACATCGCATTCGACATTTTAAATGTCAACATGTTTCGTGTCGACAACGGTCGTGACATCATGTGTGTTGTCGGTCAGCTGTGCAGGAGAGGGGGCGCGAGGGCGGCCAAGGATGAGGCCTCTACATGGCGGCAACGAAGCGCAGTTCATCGATGCGGCAAGGAATTTGCGAGGACTGATGCCGTTCGGATTGAGCGGATGCTGGCCGAGCGGTCGCTGGTCAAAGCCTGCGGGTGGCGTTGATCCTGGGCGCGCCCCGTGCAGCGCGTGCTTGTGCCGCATTGCGGCGAGCGGCTTCGGCGGCAGCAATGCTGCCGCGCCATCAGGCGTTGCCGGCGAGCGCGATATAGTGGACGGAGTGCACGGTCTGGGCGTCGAAGCGCAACTCCTTGGGCGGGTTGAACTGCTCGAGCACCAGTTCGGACGTGTTGTGGCGCACGAACTTCTTTACGTAAGCGAGCAAGGGGCCTTCCTCTTCCAGGCGGATCTGGGCAATCACGTAGTCGCCTCGTCTGACGGTGCGCCTCGGGTCGACAAAGCAGACCTCGCCGTCCTCATAGCGCGGCGACATGGAATCGCCGGACACCGACACCGCATAGGCGCCGGAAATATCCGAAAGAATCGGTGGCGCCATGACCTCGTACAACACATTGCCATTCATCAAGAATTCACCATCAACCCCGCCGACGGCCTGGCCGAAGACGGGGATCTTCTTTCCTTGACCGATCACCTTGTTGCGGATTTCGGCATTCGGCGGGTCGGCTTCCGGTATTTTGCGGTTCGCCACGTCATCGACCGGCGTCTGGCGGCCCTCGCCCGTGAGCAGCCAGTAGGGGTCGACATTGAACTTGCGGCCGTAGATCCCGGCTTCGTCGATCTCGTATTCGTTCTGGCCGTTTTCGTGGGCGCGATAAGTCGAGGCGACGATGCCCAGGGCATTCGCCGCGTCGGAGGCGAAGCGGTAACCCGCGTTGATGCGCGCCTGGCGCAACCTTTCAGCTCTGTCGCTCATAACACGATCCATAGCAACATGTATAACATAAATCATGTTGACATTGCAACATTTGAAGTGTCATGTGTGTTTCACGGACGCCGCGCGGCGGTCCGGATCGAAGGGGCGGCGACGGAGTTGAAGGAGCAAAGGATGACGGAGCGTTCGGAACTGGCAAGACAGAAGCGGCACTATGGCGCCGTAAGGGAGAGACTGGCTCGTTCTGCCACGGCAGGCCGGTCCGTCCTGATAGCAGAACTCGAAGGCCAGTTGGCCGAACTTGCTTCAGACAACGATGCAAAAGCGCGGCGGATCGCGGCCCTGGAGTTCGATCTTGCCGACGCAGAGGCGCGGCTGCTGGCGCAGGCGCAGGTGTTGCTTTCCTCCAGGGGGGATGCCGACGCGGTGGAAGACGTGTGCGATCGCGACAACCCGGCAGTCGAAGAGATCGTGGCGGGCGTGCTTGAGAACTTTCCGGGCGTGACTTGGGAGGACATCATCAGCGTGCGTCGCGACCGGTGGCTGGTGAAACCAAGGCATGCCTGCATGCGCGCGGTTTACGAAAGGCGCAGCGACCTCTCGCTGTCGCGGATCGGCCGCATCTTTCGCCGCGATCACACGACGGTGCTGCAGGTGGTGCGCAAGCCGGGCGCCGAAGGCACGCGCGACCCGGATCGCAACTGACACCGAAAACACCGGGCGCCGCTCTGCAGCGCCACGCGTCTTCTCAGACGCGCGAAGGTCCCGGTAACACTTTGAATTGCTGCATGTCTTTGTCCTTAATCGAGGTCGATTCAAAGAGACATGCGGTAGGTGCATGCCCTGCGGCTTGCCTTGCGGGCAGTCGAAGCCCCCCCCACAAAATTCATCAAGCAAGAGAGGATTCCCCATGATGACGAAGGCCCAGAAGCTCCGCGCGAAGCGCAAGGCCCAGCTCGGTCGGCCGCGCAAGGCCAATGCCGAGCGCTTCGCCTGCGGCAAGATCAAGCCCGAATGGTCGAAACGGGAAAGCGAAAAGGAGGCGATGGCGGTTGCGCTCGCGGCGCGCAAGCGCATGCACGGACTTAGACCCGAAGCGCCTTTGCCGGCTATACGCTCGGGCGCCTGTTCCTCGACGGGCGGATCACGGAACAGCAGCGCGAGGCAGGTGACGACTATGCGGCGGCGATGGTGCGCTATTACCACCTGACCGGCGTTCCCTTTCCGAGCGTCAGAGCCCAACAGATCGGCCGCGTCCAGGGGCATCCGGGCGAACAGAGTGATGAGCGGGCGCGCATGGCGAAGAAGGCCGCCGAAAGAATGATGCGTCTCGAAGGGCTCCTGCTCGGCTGCGAGGAAGGGCGGCAGGTCAAGACGACGGTCTTCAACGTGTGCTTGATGGACTATGAGGGATTGCGGATGATGCCGGAGCCACAATTGTTGTGGCTAAAGCGGGGATTGAATGCTCTTCTGTTCGAGAAGGGCTTGCGCGAACATGGGGAAGGGGATTATTCCTTTAATCAAGGATAGGAATTTTATCCTTTCAATGCGGAGCCGGCTGTAGACACGTGCCCTCCGGAAGAGCGCAGCCGCGAGATGCGGCAACAGCCGAAATCGATCCCGTGCACGTCGCTTGCTCACGAAAACGTGCGTACCGCCTGATGGCGCCATGGGACCACTTGGGCCATTCTCGGCACTTCGAACGAGATGGTGAGCTCAGTGAAGGTTGCGGCAACGATCGGCTTCGCCCTCATGACCGCGGTTGCAGGCGCGGCGGAGGCGCAGGTGTGCGCCGTCGCCCCGTGCGGCGCAGGGACGAACCACAACCTGTTTATCGAGCGGCAGTATCGCGATTTCCTGCAGCAGCGCTATCCGAGCTATGGCTCCCGCTATCGCGGCATGAGGCCGGACATCAGCATAGGGCCGGGCGCGACGGTCGGCGGACCGCTGCCTGGGGCGGCCAACCGCGCGCGCCCGCGCCAGAGGCCGAAGGCCCAATTCGACGCCAACGCCCATTTGCGCTGGTGCCTAGAGCGATACCTGTCGTATCGTCCCTCGGACGACACCTTTCAACCCTTCAACGGTCCGCGCCGCTCGTGCCATTCGCCGTACAACTGAGCGCTGGCAGGGGCCCGGTCGGGAGCATTTGAGTTCGGGCGTCAATCGCTATGCGGTTCCGCTTCAGCCCCGCTTCTGCAGGAGCTTCATGGCAACGTGCGCGGCAGCTTGTGCCTGAAGCTGTGTGCTGAACTGACCCTCGGCCGGATACGTCACGCCGCGGTAGCTGAGCACGAAGGCCCAGCGGCCGTTCATCCGCTTCTCGATCCTGATGCTGGCGTCGGGCTTGGTGTTCACAGCGGTGTCCTCAATCATCGTTTCACGCCGAAACAGCGGCGCGCGAGTAAGTTGCGCATTCGAGGGGGAAAGGCAAGGAGGAATGCCCTTGTCCTCGCGGTCGATTAAACAGAGATGACGAGACGCGCCCGGGCGCTCCGCGAAGCTCGGGAGAGGGCGGCGCGCTGCTGCAGAAGCCTTTGATGTCCAGCGTTTATTCGACTGAGCGTGCCGGGCCGAAACGTTCCATGGCGAAAGCGGCCTGGACGGCGGGGCCCTGCACGCGTTCCGTCTTTTCAAGCTTTATGGTGGCGAACTCGGCGGTTTCGGCCGGTGGCGTGCGCTGCCAGGCGGTGGTGAGAAACAAGCCAGCGCCGGCGACGAATCCGATGGCGACATAGATCCAATGATTACGCATGGATAACTCTCCTTCTCGCAGGAAGGCAATGCGCGGAGGGCTTGTCAGGTTCCCCGACAGGCCGCCGGAATGCGGGCTTTCGGTTTCAGTTCTAAAAAAGGTTCAAATCAATATGTTCCGCGCGGGGACAACGCCAATCGGCATCGATCCGATGGTGTGCTGTCAGTATGGCCGTTGCCTGCTTCCGGCGCGGCATTTACCAGTCAAGATTACGCCCAAACCCTTGTGCATCAGCCTGATGGAATTGAAGCAGAGGCCAATGTCTTATGCAAGGAAATTGTAATATTCGGTTGTACAACAAAATTCGAGCGGCCTCCGGCTGCCTTGTGACCGGATCCAGGCGCCGGCGGCTCTATGTCGAGGCTGGGATCAAGTGGAGGGGCGTTCCAATTTTCCCCGTGGGTAAGACGAAAATCGGGTGCATTTCGTCAGACGGAGGCTTGCCTCGGTGGGGCAGGTTGCGTTATTCCATAAATCAACGATAGGAATTTTGTCCTTTTGCCGGCTGCTACGACAGCCACTTCGTTAGAAATCTACACCGCAGCGCTTCGACTGCGACATGCTTTCGCGGTTGCTTTTTTCAATTCAAGGCTTACGGCGACCTTGCGCGTCTGCGGACGCAGCGGCGCCGTTGGCGGCCGGCGATGTGCCTCCGCGTCAACCCGAATCCGCAGACGGTCGGGAACGATGGCGACGCGTTGACTACAGCTCGCATTGACGCAGACGCCTCCAATGGCGGGCGGCTGCGCGCGAGCATGGCAGCATCGCCGGCCGCAATGGGATTGTCGAGGAAGCGGGCAACGGGGATTGGCGCGAAGACTCTCGGCTGATCGCGCACAGACCTGAATTCACACGCACCTGATCTGGCTTTTCGAGATCCTCGACGACGATGATCACCTTGCAGTTCGCCAAGTTAAGCCGCGAAGGCGGAGGTGGTCGAGGCGATCACGATGGCGCTAAAGATAATGCGCATGTCCGCCTTCTGGCGGCGAAGCGGCCGGTGACGGCAAGCAATGATGGCGTTCACCATGCAATCTCAATCGCGATATTGGCGCAATTATGAGTGGCGCGTCGTGGTTAAATACACGTGAACGCGTGCTCCTCGTGCGACGAACAAGAGAAACGGAGAGCGCGATGCTCGATGATGAAAGCCCCGGTACCGCGACGGATTTGTGCGGCGGCGCGCATGTCGATCCCGGCCCTTCCGAGGGGCGGGCGAGGGGGCGCGGCTGGCTCGGCGGCGCCTTTCTCGATGCAGTGCGCGCGGACTTCGCGGTGCATGGCGTCGACGTTATTGCCCGGATTCGGGCGGAGAAGCCGGAGAGCTACCTGAAGCTCGTGGCCTCGCTCCTGCCCAAGGATGTGAATGCCGCTGCGGGCGGCTTGGAGGAGCTTTCGGACGACCAACTCATCGCGCGGATCCGTGGATTGGATGCGGCGATCCGGCCCTTGCTCGAAGCAAAGAAGGCGCGTACGCGCCGATCAAGGCGGCCGGCGCGCGTTGATTCTCAAGCTTGACCGGGGCACGTCCGAGTAAGGCGGGGCCCCTTGCGTCGCTGTGGGCGCGCGTCAGCGCGCCGCAGACGCCGCGGTGGCGACGGCCTCGTCGCTCGAGAAGATGATGACGGCGAACAGGAGAACGCCGGCAAAGGCGATGAGCGACGAGACGGCGACGATCGGCTCCATCGCGGTATTTCCCGAAAGCAGGAGATAGAGCGACGGAATGAGCACGGCGACGCCGAAGGTGTAGACGCCGTACTGGATCATCGCCAGGCGTCTCACAGCCTTTTTCGGATTGAGTGCGTGATAGACGCCGAAGATCGCCATCGTCACCCAGCCGAGCAGATTGGCGTGTGCATGGGCGCCGGTCGGGGCGTGGTTGCCGGAGATCGACATATGAAGCCCGATCGAGATGCCCAGGATCAGAAAGATGATGGCTGTCCGAAAATAAAGATTGGCAATACGCGGCATTGGTTTTTCCCCCTGTTGCCGAAGGAACTTTAGCATGCCCTCAAAAATCTGAGAACAAGGCGATAAAAGAGCCTTTCGAGCACGCCTGCTGTTACCACTGTTACAGGGTGAAGAAGGCAAGCTCGGCAACAGGCGGTATTCGACAGCCGCCAAAACCTCGGTTGTGCCGATCGTGCGAGGACGGAACTTATCGGATTGTTCTGCATTCGGTAGGAGGACGCTAAGTTGCCTGTGTCGCCTTAATGGTCGGCACAGTAGTTTGAGTCTTTATGCTTTGTCCTGGAAGAAGAATTATGCCGCGGAGGATCGCGATATGCTTGGTACCGTCCTTCTCATTATTTTGATCCTGCTCTTGGTCGGTGCCATTCCGGCCTGGCCGTATTCGGCGAACTGGGGCTACGGCCCTTCGGGGATTCTCGGGGTCCTGCTGGTGGTGCTCTTGGTTCTGTTGTTGATGGGCAGGATATGAAGGCGGCGCCGGTCGGCCGCCGACCGGCGTGATCACCAGCTTGCGCCATCGATCAGACGGTGGGGGATTTCCTCCCAAACCGAGCGATCGAAGACGCGCATGTTGACGCCCATGCGCGATGATTTGCGCCCGATCGGCGACCAATGCGTGGTGCAGCCGCAGACGCTGCAATGATGCATGGTCAGCGTCCTGTCTCCCTGAACATAGCCGACAAGCTTTCTCTCGGGGTCACTGACCGTAACTTCTTCGATGCGATAGTAGCCCCACAGTGCGCCGACCCGGCTGCAGAGCGAGCAATTGCAATCGCCGAGCGTCTCGGGGCGCACGGGGACGGTGATGTGAACCGCCCTGCAATGGCAATGGCCTTCAAGCATTGTAGTGCCTCCCGATCGGCGACTGCCGGCGCTCAGCCGGCAGGCTACAGGCATGAGGCCATTATCGACCTTGTTCGATCAACGTCCAGCGAAGACGGAGGCTTATGCTCGAAAACGACTTGCATTTTACGGGAAAACGCAACGCGATGGACAATTCGGGCGATGCGCGAGACCTCCAGGCCCCCGGCCTCTCCGCCATGCTCCGGGAGCAGGTGCTGCTCATGGCGGAACTCGACCGGCGGCAACGGACGAACCTTCTTGCCGGCTACCAGCCCTATGCCAGGCAGAAGGATTTCCATGCGGCCGGCGCCACGGTGCGCGAGAGGCTGTTCATGGCCGGCAACCAGCTCGGCAAGACGCTGGCGGGGGCTGCGGAAGCGGCGATGCACTTGACCGGGCGCTATCCGGACTGGTGGCGCGGCCGGCGCTTCGACAAGCCGATCGTGATGCTCGCCGGTTCCGAATCCTACGAACTGACCCGCGACGGGGTGCAGAGATTGCTCATCGGCCCGCCGCTCAACGCGGAGGATTGGGGCACCGGCTTCATCCCCAAGGCGGCGATCCTTGCCACGACACGACGCTCCGGCGCGTCCGGCGCCCTTGACAGCGTGACGGTGCGGCACGTCTCCGGCGGCGCATCCACATTGCTTTTCAAGGCTTATGAGCAGGGGCGCGGCAAGTGGCAGGCGAATACCGTGGACTATGTCTGGTTCGACGAGGAGCCGCCGGAAGACGTCTATTTCGAGGGAATCACCCGCACGAATGCGACGCGCGGCGCGGTCGCCGTCACCTTCACGCCGCTCAAGGGCCTGAGCAACGTCGTGGCCCGCTACCTGATGGAAGAATCGCCGGACCGCGCGGTCATCACCATGACGATCGAGGATGCCGAGCACTACACGCCGGAGGAGCGGCGGAAGATCATCGACTCCTACCCCGCACATGAGCGCGAGGCGCGTACCAAGGGCGTGCCGGCGCTCGGGTCCGGCCGCGTCTTCCCGGTGACGGAGGAGGCGATCCGCATCGATCCTTTCGCAATCCCGAAGCATTGGGTGCAGATCGGGGGCCTCGACTTCGGCTGGGACCACCCTTTCGCCGCGGCGGGCTGCGCCTGGGACCGGGATGCCGACGTCTTCTACGTGACGAAGATCTACCGGGAACGGGAGGCGACGCCGATCATCCATGCGGCCGCCTTGCGGTCCTGGGGCGCTTCGTTGCCCTTTGCCTGGCCGCACGACGGCCTGCAGCACGACAAGGGCAGCGGCGAGCAGCTTGCCGCCCAGTACCGCACGCAGGGCCTGGCGCTGCTCCCCGAACGTGCCACCTTCGACGACGGCACCAACGGCGTCGAGGCCGGGCTTTCCGACATGCTGCAACGAATGCAGACCGGACGCTGGAAGGTGTTTTCCACCTGCGCCGAATGGTTCGAGGAATTCCGCCTCTACCATCGCAAGGACGGCAGGATCGTCAAGGAACGGGACGACCTGATCTCCGCTTCGCGCTATGCGCTGATGATGAAGCGGTTTGCGCGGGGGAAAGCCGATGCGGCGGCGTGGAAGTTCACGGACCGGAAGGTGGTTTGAAGTGGTGCTTCGCCCGGCTCTTGGTCTTTTCTGGCGGTCGATCGCCGCCGCCTGGGTAGGGTGAGACATTACTCTCTGCGCGGTGGAGCGGCGTAACCCATAGGTAGTAGAAGTCCATACTTCGTTCGTGAAGCGTTCCTTGCGTGTTCGTAATTATTTGAGCCGAAGTTTGTGTAAACGGGCCCGGCAGGCCCAACCTCGCTCCGCGAGGAAAGCTGCTGCACGGCTTTATGGGAAACGCCGGGAGCGAGATGCGCGCACATGCGTTCGCGCCACCCGTCGGTCTGTTTGTTCTCGCCGCATTTGTGCGACGTCAGGAGTTGCCCGGCGCAACTGCCGGTCTGCTGGGCGGTGGCGGCGCTTCAGGTTTGACTGCCAGGATGCTCACGACGAGACCGATGAGGATGAGTATGAGGGCCAGGAAGGCGATGCCAGCTTTGTCCATTGCTCATCATGGCGAAGCGAATGTGAGCAAATCGAGGCGATCGCGACGCTTCCGCCGAGCGTGCCGTCGCGGGCAGGGCGCATCGCCTCCCGATCTTCGTCAACAGCGGCAGTCATTCCTGCCCTGCAACCGAGCCGAAGCCAGCTCCTGATGCGGCTCCGCCTTGCACGGGCGGCGAAGCGCTGCGGCTGAACAATAACAACACAACTTCACCGCCAGAAAGGTTTTCTGATGGCTGCAATGACCGATGAACGGCTGGCCGCACTGGTCAGCCAACTGGTGAAGGATTGCGAGAATTATCGCGACGAACTCGCGATCGATCGCATCAGGGCGATGGAATATTACGACGGCACGATGAAGGATGTGCCGGCGGATGCCAACCGCTCCAAGGTCGTCTCGCGTGACGTGCGCGCGGCAATCAAGAAGGTGCTGCCATCGCTGATCCGCACCATCCTCGGCAATGACAAGGTGGTGGAATACGCGCCCGTGAACGAGGGCGACGAGGCGGCTGCCGAACAGGCGACGGACTACCTCAACTATGTCGTCTTCCCCGAAAGCGACGGTTACGACGCGGTGCAGGATGCCGCGCACGATGCGCTGAAGCTCCGCAACGGTGTGATCCGCTGGTGGTACGAGACGCAGACCTCCGTTGCGGTCTCGACGCATACGGGGCTGGACGAGGCAGCGCTTATCCAGCTTGTCGGCGATGACGAGGTGGAGGTGCTGGAGCAGTCGCAGACGATCGAGACGATCGAGACGCCGCAGGGCGCGGTCGCGCAGCCGAGCTACAGCGTGAAGATCCGCCGCCGCATCGAGCGGGGGAAGCCGCGGCTGGCGGCTGTGCCCCTGGAGGAGTTCCTGATCCATCCGGACGCGATCTCGATCGAGGATAGCCCGATCACCGGCATTGCCATGCGCATGCGGCGCTCGGACCTGATTGCGATGGGTTACGATCGCGACCTGATCGAAGGCCTGCCGGCCTCGGCCAGTGACAGCGGCCGCGACGACGAGGAGTTCACGCGCCGACGCGACGCCTTCGAGGCGAAGCACGCGGTGCCGAAGGCGCTGGAGGAGGTGGACTACTACGAACTCTATGTGAAGGTGGATGCCGACGACGACGGCATTGCGGAGCTGCGTCGTCTCGTCTTCGCGGGGGGTACGGGCGAGGACAACTGGATTGATACGGGTTGCACAACAGGCGTGAGCGAGGCGATCAAGGGAATTGGGCCATTCCACCGTGTCGAGCAAACCATGTGGCCGACCAAGCTGGACAATCAGCTCAAAGGTTTGAGCAAGCATGTGGGCGAAGCCAATGATGTCGAGAGCTTACGACGGTTGCTGTCCAAGTAGGTCAAATTGCAAGATGATCGGCGCAGGGAAAGCGGAAGCGTTCCTAAATTCAATCGATGCTGGCATTTGCATATTGCATCCATGGCGAGCGCAAATGCGCCGCAATTCTGCTGGATGGAAGGTTTACCAATCCGCCGTGCATCGGATTGAGCTAACTGAAGATAATCTTTTCGAGTACTATGATGCCGTACGCGGTTCTAAATATGGTTCGTGTGTTCCTCAGCTATGCCGTCATGCTTGTATTTGCGGCATGGGCCTATCAGCGCCACTTTACAGTCGGTGCGGCCGCATTGTTTTCACTTCTTTACGTGTTTGCCTTCGTTCCCCTTCCCAAAGTGCGTCTGTGGAAGCGCCTCCTGTACATCACGTTGGCAGTTGTGCCGCTGATGATCGTGCCGTTGGTGCATTCTGCAGTTTTCTACAGAGTTGGCAGTCTCAACGTTTTTTGGGAGGGAGTGGAAATTATGTTCCTGGCTGGGTTGTTAGGCCCACAGTACATGGTGTTTCTTCTGACCTACGTTGTTCTTGAGTTTCTGATCGTCAAAAAATTCGCTTCGACGCAGGACCGCGGCCGCATATAGGGGGCACGCGGACCGATTTGATATCCTCGAACAGGGCATTTCATTCAACGGCTTTGCGCGCCTTAGAGCACGATGATTTTGGGTCTGATCGACCCAAAATCATAAACGTGATCACTCGGGCCGGTTGCGGCCGATGGTTGCGTAAAAGCGCCACAATCAAGATGGAGCGAAGCAACCAAAGGGCAGCTGACAGCTTGCAGCAAGAACGAAGGGGATCGGATGCGTTATCGCGATCCTCGTACGAGCCTGCCTATTCAGCGCTACATCGCCGACCCAAGAGGCAATATCGCCTTTGAGCCGCTGGGAGGCAGTACGGGCATCGTCCCGTCTGAGCTGACGGAGGGTGATGTGACCGCGCTGAGGTACCCGTTGGCGGTTCTGTTGTATCTGGTGCTTGGGCCACACTACTTCGTGTTCATCCTAAGCTACATCGCCTCGGAACTGCTGGTGATGAGAAGAATCGCACCGGCTCCGTCGTTGGCACAAGGCGGCAATTAAGCTGCTGACAGCCTGCCACAGGAGCTTGTATCTCGGCAGAGAACCTGTGCGAGCGCATCTGGTCAGTGTGGAGGCGGCGGGGCGACCTATCAGCAGGGGGCGTTTCTTGATCGATTCCTCGTCTTCGAAGGGGTCGATCATATTTCATTCGATCCGCCGAATTCCGAACGACGAGATCAGCGAAATCGAGTTTCTGGCTGCGATGGCGATCGTTTCACGGTGTTGCTCGAAATCGGCTCCGGATATGAGCTCGGTAATTACGTGAACGTCAAAACGACCATCCGAGCGAAGGCCGTGGCGATCGGGAACATAGTACCCCGGAACAGCCGTGATGCGCGCTGGCCGATGAGGAGATGAAATGAAGCCTGACGAATTTTTGAACAGCGTTTATCTCGGCGATCGCGCCTGTAAGGCCATAGTGCTCGATGGATGGAAGGATGAGGTCAAGATCCAGATCGATTCCATATCGCGCGTCCGCGGTGAGACGTGGGACTTCTATATGGAGGAAGACGTTGATGATGGCTTCCTGGTGTTTGAGGGGGTCGATCACGTTTTTTTTCGATCCGCCTGGCCGTATTCCGAATGGTGAGATAGGTGACATTGAGTTCGTTAGAAATGAGAACGAGCGGTTCACGGTCAACATCGACATCGGCTATGCCGAACAGACTGACGGCAATGTTAAATTTCATAACATCAAGCTGACAATCCGGGCGAAGGCCGTGGCAATCGAGAAGCCGGGCGGGGAAGGCGCGCGGATTCGGGATTAGCAAAGCCGCCTCGTTTTCGCCGGCAAAGCGGGCGAGATTGCAAGTAAGGGATGCGGAGGAATTTTGCGTTCCTCAAGGTATTCTTGGAGATGGCCCGGAGCGCCTTCATGCTAGGCCGTGGCCTACCGATTACGTTGAAGCTTTCCAATCCCTCCGAATAGCGACCGATCGCGTTAAAAAAGCCAGGTTGATTTGGACGAACTCATGAACGAGTGGGGGAGGTATAGAGACATCCTTGCGGCCGCCGAACGACGAAGCGCCATCGACGATGCACACACGACGGTCGGTCGTGAACATCTGTCGGTCGAGCACATACGCGCGGAATGCACTCGACTTGAGCAATTATGAGAATGCCGGCGTACCTCTGAGCAAGCCTCCTGGTATGCCAACGAAGTGTGGTGGCTTTGCAGAGCGGGGGCGGAACTGGAATACGCCCGTCGCGAGGTGGCCGAGGCCGATTCGGAGAGGGCGCGACGGGCCTGAACGGCTACGTGCAAGCGGCAAGGAGCGGGCTTGCAACCTTCCGCTCTTCAGATTAGGGCTAGTGTTATGAAAAGCCATCGCTGCATCTCTTTGTTTTTGATCGCGCTTCCGCTCGTGCTGTCCTCGTGCAGCGAAACGCATACGCCGACGACGCAGGCGCGTAACTCGGTCAAGCTTCAGTCGACCATGGCCCACCCCGCAGCCAAGCCGGGGCCCCGGCAGTGCACGACCCCAGAGCAGGTTTGCCCCTATGGTACTGGCCCGGCGGGTGAGCCATGCTCTTGCTGGGCAACCGACGGTTCGCCGGACATCGGGATCACCACCATCGAGGCGCCGGTCACCAGGGCATCCGCGCCAAAGACAAGCCAGCCATCCAAGGGCTGAGTGCGTGTTAAGCCGGCATAGGCAGTCGGCGCCAGCCGGCGACGTCAATGGCGTGATTGAGCGTCCACCACACGGTCCGCTGATCTTCACGCCTCCCTTGTGCCGAGGATAAACAGCGCCAGGCAAAGGAACCAGAAGACCGCACTGGCGAACTTGCTCATCGAAGAGCTCAAAAGGAAACGGCCGGACGGCAGGCGCTTCAGGCCGAGCCAGCTGAACCCGGTGTCATCTGCATAGATTTTTCTGAACTTGAAGTTTGCCGTGGCTCGCCAGGGGCACAACCATCCGCGCCGTTCGGTGCAGGAAAACCTCGAAGATGAGAAGCTCGACAATATTGAGGACGACGCCGGCGACAGCGTCAAATGGAGGCCGACTTTCTTCATGCTTAAGCCCTGTGTGTCACGAAGGGGAGCATTCTCTCTCTTCGTCCACTCGCAGCCTTCTCCGCAAGGGCGCTTCCGAGCTTGCAAGCTGTGGAACAGAACAAAGAGAGAACCAATCCTGCCGGGCATCGTTATTTGGACTCCGCGCACGCAGTGATGGTGGGCGGCGCTAGTCAAAGGAGACGCGTGATGAAACCAGAAGACCGAATTGCGACGGCACGAGCGCTTCTCGACAATCCGCTGTTCGAACGACTGATGGATGAGTTGGAGACGGCGGCGATCAACGGTTGCGTCAACGCAAAGCCCGCCGATCACGAGACCCGTGCCGCCTTCGCGGCCGAGGTGCGGGCGATCCGGAATTTCCGCGGCAAGCTCAGGTTCCTGACGGAGCAAGGCAAGGCCGAGGGAACCAACGTGCCGGCGTGAAGCGAAAGAAATCCCGCCGTCCGAGTTTTTGTCGGGGGCGCGGGCACGCTTACGGCCACGCGCCGCCGGAGAGGGGTGGCCTCCCGTAAATGGCAATTTCAATTTGCCCGCCCCGTCGTCTGCAATGGTTCTATTCGAAAGCAACGCAGACTATTTCAGCGACGTATTTTTTACATTCTAGAAAGGAACCACCATGCCGAAGAAGCGAATTGCGCAGGGCTTACGGAATGCAGGCAGGGAATTGCTCTTTGAACTGCTCAATGACAAAGTCAATCTCCCTGAGGCTTATGCCGACAGAATTGCGCGAGATTACGGGAATTCATGGCACGACGCGTATCAAATCTATCGCCAGAATCCGACGTTTTGGGATGATGCCTATAACGGAGATCCCAACAACCGGCAGGCCGGCCCGAAAATCGCGCCCGTAACGCGAACGTCCCGCCTACCTGTGACCGACGCGGACGAGGGAAGCAGCTTTTGGGAGAGGCTGTTTCCCGGCCGAACATCATTGCGGCGCGCACCGGCCAATTGGCGCGAGTGAAATTGCGGGTGCGGGGAATCCAAACGCCTGGCCCCTGAGTCAAAGGCCGCGCGGGAAAACGACATAGGCGAGGGCGCAAAGCACCCAGAAGACGACCGCGGCCAACTTGCTGATGTCGGAATTCACGAGATATCGGCCATCTTCCCGACGCTTCAGCCCGAACCAGTTGAAGCCCTTGTCTTCAAGGTAGAAGTCGTCGACCACAAGTCTGCCGAAGCTCAACAGCGGCACGACTACGCGTGCGGTCCCGTAGAGGAAGAACTCGAAAACGAGGAGACCGATATTGTCCAAGGCAAGCCAGAATGCAGTATCGAACGTGAGGCCGCCTATCCGTTCTTTAATTCGCTTCTTTTCCAATTATCGACACCTCTCGACCAAGTTGGACTTGATGTTTGGCGGCTGCAGGCCCTTGCCTCACATGACGACCGCGCTGCCTCGTTATTGGTAGCGGAGAACAAAACAGGAATCAATCCTGCCGTCTGACACAATTATTGCACGGGTGCCGGGGCGCCAGCTCCACTCCCCGGCGAACCCACGGGCCGTACTCCAATAACAGCGGTCTGAACTGTCATGCTGCTCGTCAAACCGGACGATACTGCGACTAGCGCCGCCACCGATGCCGAAGTCTTTTCCAAAAATCTCTTCTCCATCCAAATGACCGCCCCGGACTATCCCGGTTATTGGGGCTACTCGGCGATGATGGGGTTGGTTGGCGGTTGGCGGCGGCGCAAATAAATTGGACGCGCGCCCTAGCAACTTAATCCCGTTTGATCTGCGCGGTAGCGTCGTGGCGACCCCGTTTGCGCGTAGCTCTATATGCATAACTAAACACGCAAGCGGTGACGAACATAGCAGCCGCAAGCAAGGCTTTCCAATTTTAGGAACCATCTATCTGCAAATGCTGGATAAACGAGGCTTATCAAGGCAGACAAACTGCCAACGAGAAGGCTGATCCATGGACTCGGTCTGGGTACGTTCGCGCTCACTCCGCGTGCTTTCTCTCCAGATTTCTCCGGTCTATATAATTTAGTATTTTATATATAGCTTTCCTATAACAGAAAACTTTCTTTTTACAAGAAGATCGAAGCCTCCAAAGGTCGGTTCTTCATCGGTTATCGTAAACTCTTTTCCATTTTTACTATTTCCAAAATATACGCTGTTCCTTCCATTGTCAAAAGAACATCCAAAATCTTCGCAATCAATCTTGATTTGATCGTGCGTACGATCGTCGCGTGATCGAATTAGTATGATTTTGATTTCCGCATTTGATCCGATGGCCAGGCGGCAAGACTTTCCCCGCTCACACTTTTGTTCCATCAGCAACGGGCTTTTGCCATTCATTATCAGCGCGTATCTGACCAAAAAGTCTTCTGCACCCAGCGATTGTGCTCGCGCTTCAAGCGAGAGAGATGCGCCACAAAGTAGGATTAAGGCACACAACGTTCTTTGAATAGAGGCCAACGGAAACTCCCACCTTAGCAACCCAAATGATCGTTGTGATTACTTATCACCACAGGTTGCAGCCAAATTATGTCGCCGCTTCCCTTGGATTTGGCGGCTAAAAGAGTCCTTTCCCGGAGAATAGAATGGTCAAGATGAAGCCGCTCCCGCCTGTAAATCCCGATGCGCCTACAGTCACCGATCAAGATGGGACACGTCAAGCTATAGTTGATGCGATCGACCACATTATCAATGGCGCTGGCTCGTATTATCCTGACGGACGGAAAATTCGGCCGGATATTATCCAGAAAAACCTCCAGAGTTTTATAGGAAAGTTGCAAATATTCCAAGGAACAGTACACGATCCCACAGGACAATTAAATGAAGTTGTTCAAAGAGCCAAGAAACTTAATGACGTATACCGAGACTATGTCGAAAAGAACGTAAAGAACGAGCTTCCGGGAGGGCCGGTAATCATTCCTCCCGAACTCGATCCTGGCATACTCATTGAACCTACGCGTGACGGTGACTTCCCAACCCCTCCTCGACTAACTCCTGTTGACTTGCCGGCTGATCCGTCGAGCGACCCACCGTCCGATTGGCCGCTTACGGCCGAAACCGAAGATGGAAGAAGCTTTTGGGAGAGGCTTTTTCCTGGCCGAACGTCGCTGCGACTGGCACCGGGCAATTGGCGCGAATGAGGTGCAGAAACATTGGCGATGCAATGGGGCGCAAGTGCCCATCCTCCGCGTTGCGTCAAGCCGACAATCCAGAAAAAGGCATATACCGGAACAAAACAGGAATCAACCTAACCGTGAACGATAGCCCGTAAATCCGTGCGAAGCTGAGGTCGACGGCTGGGCATCGATCGACCGAGTGCGCCGCCGTCCACAGCATGACTTCACTTTTCCCCGGGGCGACGGGCTGCACGAGCCGCCTTCGCCGAAACAAAGGGACTTCCCATGATGAACGATAGTGCCAACCAGCCTTTCGGCGGGAGCAAAACCACTGGCGGCTCGCTTGAGCCCGCAGGCTTCGACGACCTCCACTTCTGGGAGCCACACGAGGCCAACCCACAGGACGAGGAAGAGCGGGACGGCGAGCAGACCGTGAACTACGCTCAAGAGCAGGATGATGATGGAATCGACGGCGACATGCCGGCCTTTCCTGACGAGGACCAGGCGGACAACGAAGCCGAGGACATGATCGTCACGCTCAAGGGCGGCGAAGAGGTTCCGCTTCAGGAACTGAAGCTCGGATATATGCGGGACCGCGACTACCGGGAAAAGACCCAGGATCTCGCCAATCGCGGGCGGGCACTCGAAGGCATGAGCAGCCGGGTCGCTGCGACGGCCAATGCCGTCGCGGAATTGATCGCGGCTCAGATACCCGACGAGCCGCCGGAGGAACTGAGGATCTACGATCCGCAGGCCTATCAGAGACAATGGGCCCTGCATCAGGCGGGGCTGGAGCAGCTTGCGCGGGTAATGGCGCTCGGCGAGGAGCCGGCGGGCGTCGCGACGGAACTGCAAGCGGCGGCGAACGAAGAGAAGCTGGAGGCAGAGAACGCCAAGCTCATCGAATCTTTCCCGCAGACGGCACATGACGAGGGGCGGGAGGCCTTCTTCGCCGATGCGTTCGAGACCGCGCGGGAACTCGGCTTTTCCGATGGCGAGGTGCGCGAGGTCGCCGACCACCGGCTTTTCAAGCTCGCGCATTACGCACGACTTGGGCTTCTTGCGGAACGCGCGCGGACCAAGGCCCTGCAGAAGGTCTCCGCCGCACCGCTTTCGGCGCCGCGCATGAGGGCCAAGAGCCAAGCGCGCCAGCAAGGGCGCGAAAGCCGCGAGGCGATGCAGCGACTTGCGCGGACCGGGTCGATCCGCGACGCGATGGCGGTCGATTTCGAATAGCCCCTCAATCAGGTCATCGCGAGCGGCCCAGAGCTTTCACTCAGCAACATCAATGGCTTCTCGCGCGCCAGGTCGGCGCGCGGGCGGCCGCTCTGTTTTCACCATAGAAGGACCAGCAAATGGCAGTTCTTACCAATACGTTCCAGACCACGCAGGCCGTCGGCAATCGCGAGGAGCTTTCCGACGTCGTGTCGCGCATCACGCCGGAAGATACTCCGATCTATTCGCTGATCGAAAAGGGCAAGTGCACGACCTATCACCCGGAATGGGAGACGGACGAGCTGGCCGCGCCCGGCGCCAACATCCGCGAGGAGGGCGAGGAATATGCTTTCGGCGCGATCACCCCGCCGAAGCGGCTCGGCAACTATACCCAGATCATGCGCAAGGACTGGATCATCTCCGCCACGCAAGAAGTGACGGCCGAGGCCGGCAACGTCCAGAAGCGCAAGTACCAGAAGCTGAAGAAGGGCGTCGAAATCCGCAAGGACGTGGAGTTCGCGATCGCCGACACCAATGCGTCGGTCAGCGGCGCCACCCGCGAATTCGGCTCGCTCAGCACGTGGCTGACGTCGAATGTGTCGCGCGGTGCCGCCGGCGCCAACGGCGGTTTTGACGCCGCCACCGGCCTGACGGTGGCGCCGACGGACGGCACGCAGCGTCCGTTCAGCAAGACGATCCTCGATTCGGTGATGCAGCAGGGCTACCAGAACGGCGCGAATTTCCGCCATGTCTCGGTCTCGCCCTATGTCAAATCCGTCTTCGTAACCTTTATGTCCGACAGCAATGTCGCGCCCTTCCGCTACGCGGTTTCGCAGGGCGGCGAGCGCAACACCATCGTTGCGACGGCGGACTACTACGAAGGCCCCTTCGGCACGGTGATGATCCACCCGAACCGGGTCCAGGCGGTGAGCGCCGGCTTGGCCCGAAACGCCTTCTTCATCGACACCGACATGCTTTCCTTCCTGTGGCTGCGCAAGATCCAGGAAGACCGCGAGGTTGCCAAGACCGGCGACGCCGACAAAGGCGTGATCATCGGCGAGGGCACGCTGAAGGTGCACAACGAAAAGGGCCTTGGCGTCGCGGCCGATCTTTTCGGCTTGAGCGACGCAAGCTGACGACTGGCGCTACGCTGAAGGGTGCACAACCAAAAGGCCCTGGGCGCCGCGGCCGACTTGTTCGGCTGGCGGCGAATTGGTCTTCAGCACAGTGAGAGACGACAAAGGGCGGATTTGGTCCGCCCTTTGTCGTTGAAGCCGGGCAGTGCGGTCGAACGATCAAGTTAACAGAAGGGGCTCTCAATGGCCGAACCGACTTCAAAATTTCAACCGGAGACGTTGGACTTCATCGCTCGCAACGCGCGCGCAGTGGATCGTATCGCGAAGATTCTGGGGGTTCCGCCCGAATTGCTAATCGGCGCCGTCGCCAACGAACATGATACGCGATTCAACCCTGAGCTCTTTTGGAAGGGAACGGGGCCCATTGTTCAAAAGCTTGGCGATGTTGCGGCCACTGTCGATCTGCTTAGTAGAGAGCCGATCGACCATGAAGATATTGACCAAAACTACAATGCTTTACGGAAGGGGGAGAGAAACTCGTTCGGCAAGTTGGGGAATCCCGCAACAGTCGACGTGGGGCCAGGCAACATACGGATTAGCACTGCCATCGATCTTTTGCATGAATACGCGGAACAACATCCGGTCCACGAGGACGATCCATTGGAGCTCAAGAAGTATCTTGGGCACTACGATGCGTTGCGCGACGATCTCCTGAAATTCGACAAACCAGAAACAACCTTGGCTTTCGCTGGCCTGATGACGAGGAAAGCGGCTCTATTCTTTGAGAGCATCGACAGCGCGGCATGGCGTCGGTTGGCGCCGGAGCAGCAACACGCGTTGGGCGTCATGTACTACAAAATGGGCCCGCAAACCCTTGAGAAGAACATCAATGAAAGGCGCAGGAAGCTGAATGGAGCAGTTTTCTCCTTTAACCCCCACGGCGATGGCGGCGAGCAGCATCTGAACAATCTGCCCGGGATCAACAATGCGCTCCGCATCGGCCGTATCCAAGGTGAAAATGTGGTGCCTCACGTCCCTGAGGACGAACTCGTGAATATGCGTTCCGTAAACGGCCCAGTTATTCCCCGAAGTGCATGGCAAGGGCCCCGGAGGACAAATCCGGAGTTTACCTACGATGGCCGCGCAGCTGTATTGAAGATGCGCGGTGAGCTGGACGGGTATCGCGGGTTTGATACCCCCAGGGAGCGGCGAGCCTTGGAGCGGGAGGCGCCGCCATCTTCGTTGGGGAGCGTGCATGACAAGCGAGACGCCCAGCAGTGGCCGACCAAGTGGGCGCCTCCCTTTTCAGGTCTTGCACGTATTGGCAGAACAAAGAGCCGGACCGGGATAGCCTCCGCAATGTCGTACTGAGCTGGTTTGAATGACTCTCGGCAATGCGATGCGACCGCGTTTTCAGCGCCAGAACGGCGCCGCGCGAGGCTTTCTCGGAAAGACGCGACAAAACGAGATGTCCTCTTGCGCGTGTTCACGAAATGTTCTACAAGCAAGGCGAGCGATGCCCTTCAGCGCAACGGGCGTATTTGCGGCACGGTGGAGTAGGTTTGGAATGGTGCGGAGGGCGACAAGTTGAGGGTTTCTCGTTGTTTCACAAGAGGTCTGATCGTGGCTGCCATCGCGGCGCACGCGATGCCGGCGTTGGCGGCCGGCAAGGGTGCTGGCGCGGAGAGAGCTTTTGACGCCTTCCTGGGCTGCACGTCTGAGTTCTTTACGGTTCTGCAGGCCGAGGGATCAGCCTTCGGCGTGAGCGAGATCGTCGCTCCGGCGCCCGATCTCGCAGGCGAAGGCATGACGGAGACCGCCCAGGTGACCTTTGCCGCGCCCGTCGACGCCAATGGGATTCATCTTCTGAGATACTCGCAAATGAAAGCCTCCGGCCAACCGGACGCGTGGTGGTGGGGTTTCGTCACCGACCGTAAGCCAAGGGATCTCGTCGAGGGCATTCGCTTGGGCGAGCCGTCGGCGGAGTTCTTCGAGCAAGGCGGCTCATTTTACCGCGTCCTCGAAGAGGGAAACGCGCAGGGTGACACGGCATCAGCGCGCACGATGATGATCAACTCGACGGGAAAGCCGGATCACTCTCTCGTTCTGTGCGTCGTCACCGCCGACATGATGGGCGGCATGAAGGCGCTGCCCAACGCGGCGGACTTGTTCAGGCAATAGATTCCAGGAGCAGGAAGTGGGAACACGAGCGATGGCGTTTGTCGGTTTCATGCGCTTTCTGGCGGCACTGGGTGCCTTGGCATTCGCGGTGCCTGCCGCTGGCGCTGAGCCCGGCCGGGCGGACGTCGAAAAGGTGTTCGACGCATTTTTGAGGTGCAGGGCCGAATTTTTCGACCTGCTGGCCAGCCGCCGGGCGGATTTCCCTGCGAGAGAGTTCCGGGCGCATGAGGACTTTACTGCGCCGATCTGGGTGGACGCGCGACTGGTCCCGTTTTCCGCCGTGGTGAATGCCTATGGCGTGCCTCTCAGCGGATACCTTCAGATCCACAAGGAGGCTGCAGAGGGGCCCGGGCTGATGTGGGGATTTCGGGTGAATCGGGAACCGGTCGAGGTCGTGAAGTTGATCGAGGCGCGGCTTCGTGGCACCAAGTTTGCTAGAATCGGTGAAAATGCTTTTGAATTCCGCCTTGAGCCGACACCTGCCGAGGCGACCTGGGGGAGGCTGGCTACACCGAAAGCAACCTATCGGCAGCTGGTCGTCGACGAGGCCGACAGCCCCAAGCATTCTTTTCTCCTCTGCAATGCGACGGAAGACAGAATGCCGGAGCTAAAGACCGATGAGAGGACGGGCAGGAAGAGGCTTCCGCCCACGACAAGCCTTTTCGTTCTGCCGAAAACGGTGAGCGAGGAGGATGTGCTCGAGGAATTCTCTCGGTGCCGCCCCGAATTGTTTGCCACGCTCGCGCGGGCTAAAGGGCGTTTTGGAAAGGTGACAATCGAGCCCCTGTTTGTGGCCGCGCCGGATGGTCAGGCCGGGGAGGTGTCGGGGAGTACGGTGACCTTTGCTGAGCCGGTCAGAGCCTTCGGGTTGGATCTCGTCGCTTATACCCAGATGCTGCACACGAAGGACGGCAAACCCGTTTCCTTTTGGTGGGGGTTCCGAACGACGGGAGATCCGGTCTTCGCGGCCCATTGGCTCTCGATGCGCGCCGAGAGCCTCGGTGCAGCGCAGCGCATCGGTTGGGGGGAATGGGTGTTGGAAACGCGCCCTCGGACGAATGCGAAGGCTGCCGACGCGGCGGAGGAGGATCTTGCCTACCGCGTCTTCAAGGTCGAGCCGTTCGACTACCCGAATTTCACCAATGTGCTTTGTGGTGCGACCGCCGACATGACGGGGGCGATGAAAGCGCTGCCCGATCCCGCGGAATTATTCGAGCAATGAGATTGGAGCGGAATGGGGCATCGGGCCGATGACGCGTCCTAAAGTAAGGCATTCCCGAACTCAAAATCCGTCACTCGCTCCGTAGCGGCACATCGAAGCGGCTTTTTCGATTTTTTGCGGCGCCGCGACATCGAAGGACGCTCCCGCGGGGGGGGGGGAACGGTGAGCTGTCACCGGCACTCGCGTCCAGATTTAAAGTCCGCCTAGGACCGCAAGGCCGCCGGGCGACATTCACCAGTACCACGGTTTTTGAATATATTCTTATCCAGGAAATGCTCTCGGCCGCGATGGCGACTTCGCATCATGCAGAGTTTTCTGAACTAACGTGCCACCGTCATGAACAATTCGGAGGGATCAGGCAGGCCCGCCGCGGTAAAATCATCCGAGTTAACGGGGATTTTCCCGATCAGCCGATGGATTCTTTCGAAAGTTGTGCACGGGTAGCGACTGACATCTCAGGTCGTGAGACGTCAGCGAGAAACGCGATGAAACTCCCGGATTACCAGCACGACATTCCTTACGACCTTCCGCCGTGGCGGACGCCGATTCCGGCGGCCGTCCGGACTCTGATGGCAAGCCCTGGCGGTATTGAGCGCGTGTCTCAATACCTCCTTACCAAGGCGGTTCTTCGGAGCCGCCTTTTTTATTGGAGAAGGCAAATGCACGAAACAAAGAAGCCGGTGCCTGTCCGGCTGATCTATGACGTCTGGCTTAACGATGGCGAGCGGACGCCGGCCGGAACCGTCGTATTCTTGAGCCTTGGCGACGCCAAGGCGCTGATCGCCAGCGGCAAGGCCGAGCGGGCCGATCCACTGCCGGGAGAGTGACCATGGTGATCCGCGACGGTGAATGGAAGCTCTTCGATTATGATTTTCAGACCGGCCGTTCCGTCTGGGTGATGGAGGACGGCAACAGGACCCATTGGCGGACGGACTATCCGGTCGAGAACCTCGTCCGCCAGAACCAATTCACACGCCATGCCACCGCCGGCAATGCCTTCGGGGAATGGACGAAGGTGGCGTCGATCCCGCTCAACCTCGCGCATTCCGAAAACCTGGTGCGGGCGCATTCCGAAGGTGACGACCGCTATGTGAAGCGGTGGCTCAACGACGGCGACAACCGCGCCTGGCGCAGCTTCGAGGGACATCTATGACCATATCCGACTATGCGTCGCTGCTCGTCGACGCCGGTGAATATTCCGGCCGCGACGACGTTGCTCATCTCTTTCCGCGCTTTCTCGCGCTTGCCGAACTCAAGCTCAACCGTGTGATGCGCGTTGCCGAGATGGAAAAGGCAGCGAGCGTGCCCTTGGCGGAAGGCGTGGGCAGCCTGCCTGCGGATTTCCTGGAGGCGCGGCAGGTCCTTGCCGGCGACGGCCGACCGCTGCGAGCGCTGCCGCTGCAGGAGCTCAGCGGTCAAGGGACATCCGGCTGTCCGGCGATCGGCTATGCGATCGTCGGCAGCGCCATCGAGGTACGGCCGAAGAGCGGCGCGGACATCCGCCTGACCTACTACGCGAAAATCCCGCCGCTGACCGCCGAAGCCCCAAGCAACTGGCTGACCGAAAAGGCGCCGGATGTCTATCTCTACGCGCTCGTCGAGGAAATCGCCGTCTGGGAGCGCGATGCCGCCAAGGCCGGCGCGGCCGAGGCACTGAAGCGCCAGGCGATGGCCGGGCTCGGGCTTGCCGACGAGCGCCTGCGCTGGGGCAACGCCGAAATCGTCATCGGAGGGCTGACGCCATGACGCTTCTGACTGTGATCAACGAGGTTTCCGACGTCGTTTCGCTCGACCGTTTCGAAAGCGTCTACGGGACGAACGATCCGAACGCGCAGACGATGGTGGCTTTGGCCGAGGAAGCGGGAGCGGAGATTGCGCGGCGTGCCGACTGGAGGCGGATGCTGAAAGCGCATGTCGTCTCCGCTTCGCCGGAAATCCTCCCGGCCGACTACCAGCGGCTGGCACCGGGCGGCGCGGTGCGGGCAGGGGATGGCCGGTTCTTCCGGCTTGTCACCAACGGCGCACAATGGGCCGTGATCGTCGGCATCGCCTCGGCGGAGCCCTATTGCCGCTTGAGCGGCAGGGAGATGTTTTTCTCGCCGGCCGCTGCCGCCGCTGGCGCGACGATCGACTACGTCTCGAAGAACTGGGTCCTCGGCGATCCTTACGAGGAGCGTGACGTGTTCCGCGCCGACGACGACACGACGCTCTTTCCCGAGCGTCTGCTCGTCAAGGGACTGATTTGGCGCTGGAAGCGGCAGAAAGGCCTGCCTTTCGAGGACAATCTGGCAGAGTTCGAGGCCGATCTCCTGCAGGAGATAAATGCGGACAGGGGGACATCATGACGACATGGACGAATGCAGTTCGCCCTGGCCGCCTGCTGCAGACCAACCGCAGGCAGGCAAGCATCGGCCGGCCCCAGACATCGCAATCGGTGACCTTTCCCGCGCCGAAAGGCGGACTCGTGACGACCGCCGACATGGCGTCGCAGGTGCCAGGCTCCGCCACGGTGCTCATGAATTTCCTGCCGACGCTTGCCGGCTGCAAGATTCGCGGCGGTTCGCGCAAGATCGGGCTTGCGGCCGACGGCGGCGCCATAGGCAGCGCCTTCAAATACAAGTTCGGCAGCAATGAGAAGCTGTTCATGGCGACGGCGAGCGCGATCTACAACATGACCGCGCCGGCCGCGCCGCCGGCGACGACGGCCGCGGCCGTGAGCGGGCTTTCCGGCGGCGATTGGTGTGCCTTCCAGCATACGACCGCCGGCGGCTCGTTTCTCGTCTGCCTGAACGGCGCTGATACGCGCCGCGTCTATGACGGCACCGCCTGGACGACGACGCCTTCGATCACCTTTTCGGATGCGACGACCATGGCGCAGCTCAACTATGGCTGGCTGTTCAAGAACCGCGAATTCTTCCTGAAGAACGCGACGCTCGATGCCTATTACCTGCCGGTGAACGCCATCGGCGGTGCGGCTGCCGTGTTTCCGCTCGGCGGGGTGATGAAGAAGGGCGGCTCGCTCATCACGGGCTTCTCCTGGTCGCTCGAGAGCGGCGACGGGCTTTCCGATCTCTGCGTCTTCGTCTCGACGGAAGGGGAGATCGCGGTCTATGCCGGTTCCGACCCGTCGAGCGCCAGCGATTTCGCGCTGAAGGGCGTTTACCAGGTCGGCAAGCCGCTCGGAAAGAACGCCTGGATCCGCGTCGGCGGCGACGTGCTGATTGCGACTACGGACGGGCTGACGCCGATGTCGCAGGTGTTTCAGCGCGACCGGCAGGCGCTGACCCAGGTTTCGGTTTCACGACCGATCGAGGACGACTGGCGGCGAGCGGCGAATGCCACCGGTTCGGGCTGGACGCTCAAACCCTGGGCCGAGCAGAACCTGGTCTTCGTCGCCTTTCCCGACAACAGCGTCGTCAGCGACAAGACTTTCGTGCTGAACGTCTTGAACGGGCGCTGGGCGACGATCAGCAACTGGCGTGCGAACTGCTTCGAGACGCTGCAGGGCGGGCTCTTCTTCGGTTCGCGCGATGGCTATTGCTGGCAGGGCGACACCGGCGGCACTGACGACGGGCTGACCTTTGCGGCCACGTATCTCTCGCAGTTCACGCCGGCCGGGCAATTCGGCCAGCGCACGGCGGCAACCATGGCGCATATGTATTTCCGCGCCAAGACCCGGCCCAAGGTGCAGCTCTTCGCCCGCGCCGACTTCGACAGGACCGCGCCGCCTTTCGACCGGGTGACGGAAGGCGACGCGACCTCCCCGGAATGGGACGTCGGCCTCTGGGACCTGGCGCGCTGGGACGGCGTCTCGGAGACGCTGCGCCACGACTTTCGCCAGAACGTGCGGGCGAGTGGCGACATGCTGGCGGTCGGCTGCGTCATCACCTCCGGCGGGGCGGTGAAACTCGACATCGAGGTCGATCTCGCCACGCTGCAGGTCTCGGCCGGGGAGGCGAGCGCGTGAGCATCATCTGGGGCGGGGCGGGTGACCCCGCGACCAACGACGCGGTCGCCGGCTTCGTCGCCGCCCATATCGACGGCTGCGAAAGAGGCTTTGCCGATTTCACCACGCTCGGCGTGGCAGAGGAGGGCAGGCTTGTCGCCGGCGTCGTCTACCACAACTATTCACCCGAAGCGGGCGTCATCGAGCTTTCGGCCGCCTCGACCAGCAGACGCTGGCTGACGCGGCCGGTGCTGAAAGCCATGTTCGGCTATCCCTTCGACGAGATCGGCTGCCAGCTCGCCGTGCTGCGCGTCTCCGAGGAGAACCGCGGCATGGTCGACATTGCCCGGCGTTTCGGGTTCACGAGCCATCGTATTCCCCGTCTTCGCGGGCGGCAGGAAGCGGAAATCATCTTCACTCTGACGGACAACGGCTGGCGGGCGCACCCCGTCAATCGAAGGTAGGTGTGCTATCGGAAAATCAAAAGCTCCCACTCCCCCGGATCCGAAGGCGACGGCGGCGGCACAGACCGCGACCAATATCGGCACCGCGGTCGCCAACGGATACATGGGCAATGTCAACCAGGTGACGCCGGACGGCAGTCTCACCTACAGCTATGCGATGCAGAAATGGACCGATCCCTTGAGCGGGAACGTCTACGAGCTGCCGGTGGCGACGGCGACGCAGAAGCTCTCGGAGGTGCAGCAGAAGATCAAGAACCAGAACGACGCGGCGAACCTCAACCTGGCGACGCTCGCCACATCGCAATCGAGCCGGCTGAACGACCTGCTCGGCAAGCCGATGGACATTTCGAAGGCTCCAGCCGCGGGCGACCCGACGAAGCTCACCTTGCCGCAGTACCAGCAATTTACCAGCGGCCCCGCGCTTCAGACGTCGGTGGGCAACGCCGGAAACATCACCCGCAGCTATGAGACGGATTTCGACACGTCGAAATATGAGAATGCGCTGATGGCGCGGCTCAATCCGCAACTCCAGCGCGACCGCGCGGCGCTGGAAACGCGGCTTGCCAACCAGGGCCTGCAGCCGGGATCGGAAGCCTATAACCGCGCGATCGACGAGGCGAACCGGACCTCCAACGACGCCCGCATCGCGGCCGTGCTGAACGCCGGGCAGGAGCAGACGCGGCTTGCCAACCTCGCCAACCAGAAGGCGAGCTTCGAAAACGCCGCCCAGGCGCAGGCCTACGGCCAGGCGCTGCAGAATGCCGACTTCGGCAACAATGCTCGCCAGCAGATGCACCAGAACAGCCAATCGGCCACGGCAGCCAACAACGCGCTCAAGGACCAGAACTTCAACGCCGAGCAGGCGCGGATCAATGCCCAGAACACGGCGCGCTCGAACTTTCTCAACGAGCAATATGCGCAACGCAACCAGCCGATCAACGAAATCTCGGCGCTGCTCTCCGGCGCGCAAGTCAGCAACCCGAATTTCGTGCCGACGCAGGGTCAGTCGATCCAGCCGGTCGACTATGCCGGTCTGGTGCAGCAGAACTACCAGAACCAGATGGCGGCCTACAACGCCCGGCAGCAGGCGGGCGAGGGCCTGTTCAATTCTCTCCTGGGGCTCCTGCCCAAGTCCGATCGTCGCGCGAAGAAGAATATCGAGAAGGTCGGCAGGCTCAAGGGGCATAACCTCTACGAGTTCCACTACAAGGGCGAGCCGGCCGACGGACCAAAGCATATCGGCGTGATGGCGCAGGAAGTGGAAAAGACGCGCCCCGACGCGGTCAGCCGTGGACCCGATGGAATGCGTCGGGTGGACTACGGCCGGCTTTTCGCGGCGGGGAAGAGGCTGAAGTAGTAAGCGTGCAGCTCTGGCGCAATTTTCAGGCGGCCTCCCATCGGGAGGCCTTTTTCATGGAGGCCACATTGCCAAGAACAGGCGGAGTCTATTCCCCACCGGCCGGCACCAAGGGGGTGCCCAATACGACGATCCAGAGCGTGCCTTACAACGCGCTGATCGACGACCTCACGGCCGATGCCAATGCCGCGCGGCCGATCACCGCGGGCGGCACGGGCGCGACGAGCGCCAGCGCCGCGCGCGCAGCACTTGGCGCTCAGGCTTCGAGCGCGGCCCTGACCTCGATCGCAGGGCTTGTGACGAGCGCGGACAAGATGATCTATACGACGGCGGCCGACGCCTATGCGACCACCGCGCTGACGCCGTTTGTGCGGACGCTGCTGGATGACGCGACCGCCGCGGCCGCGCTGACGACGCTCGGCGTTTCAGCCTTCGCCCAGACGGTGCTCGACGACGCGGATGCCGCCACAGCGCGCGCCACGCTCGGGGCGAACAACGCGTCGAACCTGACGACCGGCACGATCCCCAACACCCGCGTCTCCGGCGTGTACGATCAATTCACCCAGGTCCGCGCCAGCTCCGACGGCGAAGCCTTTTCGCTGCTCGGCTCCGCGACCGGCGACCCCTTCATCGCGTTTTGGAAAGCGAGCGACCGCAAGGGCTATATCCAGCACCGGGATGGAACGGCGAATGGCGATGGCATTCGCGTGGCGAACGACGACACGGGCGATTATCTGTACGTTTCGAACGTGAACAGTATCGACGCCCTCAAATTCTACGACAGCTCGGTCGCGGCACATAACACGGTGTGGCACTCGGGCAATCTTGCCGCTTCCGACATCAACACGCTCTACGGCTACACGCCTGCGAGCAATGCGGTGCAGGTGGCAGCCGGCAACGGGTTGACCGGGGGCGGCGCGATTTCGGCAACCCGCACGCTCACATTGGGCACGCCGTCGGATATTACAAACTCGACGACGAACTCGGTCACGGCGACGAGCCACACGCATGCGTTGGGGTTTATCGCGGCGGAGGTATACACGGGTACGAGTGCGACCAACACAAATTACCCCGTCGGCACGTACATACTTGCACAAGATGCCGGCACCAACCGAAACGCGTCATCCCCAGTCTACTACAATTCTGGGGACAGTATCCGATTTAATACTGTATCCGGCACAGCTCTTTCCGGTACATGGCGCGCGCGCGGATATGAAGATCAATCTGGAGCTCGCGCTACTCTTTTTCAGAGGACGGCTTAAGTGGAACGAATTGATGCATCTCGGTTAAGCCTTAATGAAGTTTTCGGCGTTGTTGCCACTGCTGAAGTCGGTGTCTACAGAGTGCACTGTAATGTCGCCGATACGGCTGGTGAGATCTACGATTGCGAGTATATTAGCCGACCTGATGATCTCCACGGACTCAATCCCACAATCCGCCGATGGCTTGACGATCATCCAGATTATTCAATTGTTCCCTACACGCCACCAGCAGACGAGGACATCAGGAGATTGATGCCCAGCCTTACGGCGCGTCAGCTTCGCCTTGGGCTGATGGACGCAGGCATCACGTCGACGGAGGTGGTTGCGGCAATTGAGAAAATGCCGACGGAGCGAGATCGAAAGACAACAGCGGTTGAGTGGGAGTACGCCACGAATTTCGAGCGTTGCCACCCGCTGATAACTGCCATAGGTAACTTCCTTGGTTTAACGAACGCGCAGATCGACTTAATGTGGCGCTCGGCTAGCCAGATTTAGCCAATTCTCATTCTCAGGGTTGCGCGCAAATCCCAAGAATATGGAGTGTTGGTGAGGCGTTAAGAGGAGACGAAGTGACAGGCTCCACGCATGATAGGTGCGCGGCGATATAGCCGCCAACGCCCCTCAATCTTTCGCGTCCAGTAAGAGATTGTGCCACTGTCTGGAGAGTTGCAATGTACCCCTCCGGTGACGGCCGCCTTGCCGAGGTAGCCTGAAGACTGCAAGTCCTAGTGCAAGCACTAGGGATAGTCCTATGACGAAGCATCAGATTGAGGTCATTACGTCGGTCGAGCGGCGTCGGCGCTGGTCTCGTGAGGAGAAGGAGCGACTGGTCGCGGCGACGCTTGAGCCAGGCGCAAGCGTTTCGGAGATCGCGCACTCGGCCGGCATTCATGTGAGCCAGCTTTTTCGCTGGCGCAAGGAGCTCTGCCAAATCTCCGCGCCGTCTGTCCCGCAGCTCGTTCCGGTGGAGGTCGTCGAAGCGCTGCCTACGCCATCGATCTCGGCCGAGCCGCCGCCGGTCTCCCGGCCGCGCAAGAAGGCAAGCATCGTCACGATCGAGCTTGGCAATGGCCGTCGTCTCCGGGTCGGGAGTGACATCGATATCGAAGCCTTGGCCCGCATCCTCGATGTGCTGGAGCGGCGATGATCCCGGTTCCGAGCGGTGTGAAGGTCTGGCTGGCGACAGGCTATACCGATATGCGCAGGGGGTTTCCTGGCCTGTCGCTGATGGTGCAGGAGACGTTGAAGCGCGACCCGATGATATGCGTCGGATGAGATTATGTGGCGGCGTCGCTCGCAGTGCTGCGTTTCCCGGCCGGGTGCCCGCTCGGCCGC
>NZ_LNQB01000101.1 GCF_001651875.1 Sinorhizobium saheli | reverse complement strand
AAAATCGCACCCACCGCGATGGCTTGCGGTAACGCAACACGATTTTCAGCAGCCTGCTAGAGCATTTTGCAGTCAGGTGGAATCACCTGACGTAGCACAAATGCGCCAAAACAAACAGATAGAGCGGTGGCGCGAACGCATGTGAGCGCATCCCGCTCTAGTCGTTGCTGATCTCGAGCGTCTTGCTGAAGATCAGCGCGACGATCGTGCATAGCGCGCCGGACAGGAGATAGTAGCCGGCGAAGGCGAGGCCGAAGCGGCTGGTCAGGCCGAGGGCAACCAGGGGCGCAAATCCCGCTCCGATCAGCCAGGACAGGTCGGAGGTGAGCGCGGCGCCGGTGTAGCGGTAGGCTTTTTCGAAGCGCGACGCGACGGCGCCCGCCGCTTGGCCGAAGGAAAGGCCCAGGATGGTGAAGCCGGCGATCACGAAGACGTCCCGGCCCGTGGGCCCGGCCTCAAGCAGCATCGGCGCGATGAAGCTGAAGATGGCGATCAGCACCGCGCAAATGCCGAGATGGTAGCGGCGGCCGATCCGATCGGCAACGAGTCCGGAAACGACGATGGCGAGGATGGCGCAGACGGCTCCGAGGAACTGCACCATCAGGAAAGAGCTTGGGACGTGGTCCGTATAGATCGCCACCCAGCCGAGCGGGAACACCGTCACGAGATGGAAGAGCGCGAAGCTTGCGAGCGGCACGAAGGCGCCGATCAGCACGTGACGCCCGTTCAATCTCAAGACTTCGGTGACCCGCCTCGCCTCGAGCTCGTGCAGTTCGAGCAAGGTACCGAATTCCTTCGTCATCACCAGGCGCAGGCGCGTGAACAACGCGACGACGTTGATCGCGAAGGCGACGAAGAACGGATAGCGCCAGCCCCAGTCGAGGAAGTCCGCGTCGGAGAGGGAGACGAGGAAGAAGGCGAAGAGCGCGCTTGCGAGCATGAAGCCGATCGGTGCGCCAAGTTGCGGGATCATCGCATACCAGCCGCGATGGTGCTGGGGCGCATTGAGCGCAAGCAACGAGGCAAGCCCGTCCCAGGCGCCGCCGAGCGCGAATCCCTGACCGAGGCGGCAGATGGCGAGCAGGAGGATCGACCAGGTGCCGAGGGTCGCATAGCCCGGCAGGAAGGCAATGGATGCCGTCGAACCGCCGAGAATGAAGAGCGCGATCGTCAGCTTGACGCCGCGGCCATAGGTCCGGTCGATCGCCATGAAGACGAGCGAGCCGACCGGCCGCGCGAGAAAGGCGAGCGCGAAGACGCTGAAGGAATAGAGCGTCGCCGTCAGCCTATCCGGAGCAAAGGGGAAGAAGAGTTCGGGAAAGACGACGACCGAGGCGATGCCGTAGACGAAGAAATCGAAGAATTCGGCGGCGCGCCCGATGACGACGCCGATCGCGATGTTGCCCGGGGATACGGGCCTGTCGTCGTGAATGCGGCGTGCATCGCGCTCCATCGACGAGGATGACGGCCCGAGTGACTGCTGCATGACATTGCTCATAAACGCCTCCCGCCCGAGCGACCGGCAACGAGGCATGCGGTTTTCCGCCGCACCCCGCTCGGACTCCTTGATAAGGGATGTTGACCAATCGACCGCGCATATCAAGGGCCGAATTGCCAAATAGCCCCTTTCGCCGTCTCAAAATCTCCGAAGAATGCGAGGAAGATCGGCGGGTCGCGGATGTCTTCGCGCGTTTATTGCCGCAACGCACAAACATGGCTGCGGCGCATTGCTGCAGTGCGACCAAACACCTCATACCGTTGCCACATCTACTCCTTTAGTCGCAGAGCCGTCGAAACAAGAAGAGCTCGGAGCCGTGTCGAAACTGTTCACGTTTTCCCGCCATCTGGCCGTATTGCCGCTGTTTCTGCTGATGGCCGGGTGCGACATGGTGGTGATGTCGCCCTCCGGCGACATCGCCGCGCAGCAGCGCGATCTCCTCGTCATCTCGACAATCCTCATGCTGCTGATCATCGTTCCGGTGATTTTCCTGACGCTCCTCTTCGCCTGGCGCTATCGCCGGTCGAACACGGCTGCGGCCTACGACCCGGAATGGCATCATTCGACGGCGCTCGAAGTGGTCATCTGGTCGGCGCCGCTCGCCATCATCATCGCGCTCGGCGCCATCACCTGGATCAGCACGCACAAGCTCGACCCCTACCGGCCGCTCGACCGGCTGGATTCCGGGCGGGCGGTACCGGCGGACGTCAAGCCGCTCACGGTCGAAGTCGTGGCGCTCGACTGGAAATGGCTGTTCTTCTACCCCGACGAGGGGGTTGCGACCGTCAACGAGCTCGCCGCGCCGGTGGATGTCCCGATCAATTTCAAGATCACCGCCTCCTCGGTCATGAACTCCTTCTACATCCCCGCGCTCGCCGGGCAGATCTATGCGATGCCCGGAATGGAGACGAAGCTGCATGCGGTGATCAACAAGACGGGCGAATACGAAGGTTTCTCGGCGAACTACAGCGGCGAGGGCTTTTCCCACATGCGCTTCAAGTTTCACGGTCTCGACCGGCAGGGCTTCGACGACTGGGTGGCCCGGGTGAAATCACAAGGAACCGCGCTCAACCGGGACGCCTATCTCAAGCTCGAGAAGCCGAGCGAGCGCGAACCGGTCCGCTATTTCGCCTCCGTCGATGACGGCCTCTACCAGGCGATCCTCAATCTCTGCGCCACACCCGGCAAGATGTGCATGCATGAAATGATGCATATCGACCGGATGGGCGGCGGTGGCGTGGAGAGCGCCGAGAACCGCGAAAAGCTCGAATACGACAACAGGCATTCGCTCGGAGAAGGAGCGCCGGCGGCAACCTTTCCCGCGACCGGCACGCCCGCACGCAGTGAGGAGGAGCCACAGGGAACGGACGGCGCCAGCGAGCCGAATGAGCACGGCATGCCGGGCACGGGAGGGCACGAGGGACACTCGATGCCGGGCATGAACGAGGGCGGCGATCCGGCACCGGCGCAGCTCAACCACTGAAGACAGCAAGGAACGGGTTTCCCATGTTCTCCGATCCAGATCTCCTGAAGTTCATCTTCGGTCGACTGAACCTCGATGCGATCCCGTATCACGAGCCGATCCTCGTCGCGACCTTCCTCGCCGTTGTGATCGGCGGCGTCGCGCTCGTCGGGCTCATCACCTATTACCGCTTCTGGGGCGTGCTCTGGCGCGACTGGCTGACGAGCGTCGACCACAAGAAGATCGGCATCATGTACATCATCCTGGCGCTAGTCATGCTTTTGCGCGGCTTTGCCGACGCGATCATGATGCGCCTGCAGCAGGCGATCGCCTTCGGCGGTTCGGAAGGCTACCTGCCGCCGCATCACTATGACCAGATCTTCACGGCGCACGGCGTCATCATGATCTTCTTCATGGCGATGCCCTTCGTCACCGGGCTCATGAACTTCGTCGTGCCGCTGCAGATCGGCGCCCGCGACGTCTCCTTCCCCTTCCTCAACAATTTCAGCTTCTGGATGACGACCGCCGGCGCGGTGATCATCATGCTGTCGCTCTTCGTCGGCGAGTTCGCGCGCACCGGCTGGCTCGCCTATCCGCCGCTCTCCGGCGCGGACTACAGTCCGGGCGTCGGCGTCGACTATTATATCTGGGGCCTGCAGGTGGCGGGCATCGGCACGACGCTGTCGGGCATCAACCTGATCGCCACCATCGTGAAGATGCGCGCGCCCGGCATGACGATGATGAAGATGCCGGTCTTCACCTGGACCTCGCTCTGCACCAACGTGCTGATCGTCGCGACCTTTCCGGTCTTGACCGCGACGCTGGCGCTGTTGACGCTCGACCGCTACGCCGGCACGAACTTCTTCACCAACGACCTCGGCGGCAATCCGATGATGTACATCAACCTCATCTGGATCTGGGGCCATCCGGAGGTCTACATCCTCGTCCTGCCGGCCTTCGGCATCTTCTCGGAAGTGGTCGCGACCTTCTGCGGCAAGCGGCTCTTCGGCTATGCCTCGATGGTCTATGCGACGGTCGTCATCACCATCCTCTCCTATATCGTCTGGCTGCACCACTTCTTCACCATGGGGTCGGGCGCGAGCGTCAACGCCTTCTTCGGCATCACGACGATGATCATCTCGATCCCGACCGGCGCGAAGATGTTCAACTGGCTCTTCACCATGTATCGCGGCCGCATCCGCTACGAGGTGCCGATGCTGTGGACCGTCGGCTTCATGGTGACCTTCGTGCTGGGCGGCATGACCGGCGTGCTGCTTGCCGTGCCGCCGGCCGATTTCGTCCTGCACAACTCGCTGTTCCTGATCGCCCACTTCCACAACGTCATCATCGGCGGCGTCGTCTTCGGGTTGCTGGCCGGGGTCTACTACTGGTTCCCGAAGGCCTTCGGCTTCAGGCTCGACCCGTTCTGGGGCAAGATGTCCTTCTGGTTCTGGCTGATCGGCTTCTACTTCGCCTTCATGCCGCTCTACGTGCTCGGGCTCATGGGCGTCACCCGCCGCGTCAATTCGTTCGAGGACCCGTCGCTGCAGATCTGGTTCGTCATCGCCGCCTTCGGCGCCTTCCTGATCGCGCTCGGCATCCTGTCGCTCCTGATCCAGTTCGCCGTGAGCTTCATCAGGCGCGAGGAACTGCGCGACACGACCGGCGACCCCTGGGATGCGCGCACGCTCGAATGGTCGACGTCCTCGCCGCCTCCGGACTACAACTTCGCCTTCACCCCGCTCGTCCACGACCATGATTCCTGGTGGGACATGAAGAGGCGCGGCCACAGCCGTCCGCTCGCGGGCTTCAAGCCGATCCACATGCCGAAGAACACCGGCACCGGCGTCATCCTCGGTGCGATCAGCGTCGTCTTCGCCTTCGCCATGGTCTGGTACATCTGGTGGCTGGCGGGCCTGTCCTTCCTCGCCATGGTGGCGATCGCCATCGGCCACACCTTTAACTACGACCGCGATTACTACATCCCGGCCGACATCGTCACCGAAACCGAGGGCAAGCGAACCGAACTGCTTGCCGGCGAGGTGTAACCATGAGCGATATCCACGGTCACGCGGCGCAGCACGAGGGCCAGGCGCCCGCCTTCTATCTGGAGGAGGAGCATCATCCCGAAGGGAGCACGATGCTCGGCTTCTGGCTCTATCTGATGAGCGACTGCCTGATCTTCGCGGTGCTTTTCGCCACGCACGGCGTTCTCGGCCGCAACTATGCCGCCGGCCCCTCGCCCGCCGATCTCTTCGATCTGCCGCTCGTCGCCGTCAACACGTCGATGCTGCTGTTCTCGTCGATCACCTACGGCTTCGCGATGCTGGCGATGGAGCGTTACGAGAAGAAGGTGACGTTGTTCTGGATGGCGATCACCGCCCTCTTCGGCATTGCCTTCGTTTCGCTCGAACTCTACGAGTTCGCCCACATGATCCATGAAGGCGCCGGGCCGCAGCGCAGCGCCTTCCTATCGTCCTTCTTCACGCTCGTCGGCACGCACGGCCTGCACGTGACCTCCGGCATCGTCTGGATGTTCGTGCTGATGGCGCAGGTCGCAAAACATGGCCTGATCCCGGAGAACAAGCGCCGTCTGATGTGCCTGTCGATGTTCTGGCACTTCCTGGACGTCGTCTGGATCGGCGTCTTCTCCTTCGTCTATCTGATCGGAGTAATCGGATGACTTCGCACGCCCCCTCGCATGAAGACGCCTTCGAGGCCCATCACGGCCACAGCCACGGACACGAGGCCGGCCACGGCACATTCAAGAGCTACGTGACGGGCTTCCTCCTCTCCGTCATCCTGACCGCCATCCCTTTCTGGCTGGTCATGGCCGACGTGCTCGACAGCGCGGTCCCCACCGCCGCCATCATCATGGTGCTCGGTGCCATCCAGATCGTGGTGCACATGATCTTCTTCCTGCACATGAACACCCGCTCGGAAGGCGGCTGGACGATGATGGCGCTGATCTTCACGATCCTCCTCGTCGCCATCGCGCTTTCCGGCTCGCTCTGGGTCATGCATCATCTCAACGCAAACATGATGCCGATGAGCCCGGAGATGATGAAAAACATGCCGTGAGCGCTTTAGATTAGGTTTCGCTCTCTCCTAGGGCTTAACCCGGGGGGAGGACTGCCTGCCCCCCACGCGGGGAGATGGACTGAGGCGCCACCGCGAGTCCCTTCGCCCCGCCTGCGGGGAGAAGGTGGCCGGCAGGCCGGATGAGGGGCAGAACCGACGGAATCGACACTCTCTTCCGCTGCAAGGCTACGATCGCGCATGAACGATCCCGAAAGCAAAATCCACCCGCGCTCGCGGCGCTCCCTTGCGCTCCTCACCGCCATCGGTCTCCTGCTGGTCGCCGCGCTGCTCGCGCTCGGCACATGGCAGGTCAAGCGCCTCTTCTGGAAGCTCGACCTCATTGCCCGCGTCGAGGCCCGCATCCACGCGACGCCGGCTCCCGCTCCGCCCCGCGGCGACTGGCCGAAGGCCAACGCCGCGGGCGACGAATACCGCCGCGTGGTCGTCCGCGGCCGCTTCCTCAACGATAAGGAGACGCTGGTCTATGCCGCCACCGAACTCGGCGCCGGCTATTGGGTGATGACGCCGCTCGGCCTCGCCGACGGCACGACGGTGCTTGTCAATCGCGGCTTCGTGCCGACGGCGAAGCGCGCGCCGGCGACGCGACCGCTAGGCCAATTGTCGGGCGAGACGGAAGTGATCGGCCTGATGCGCGTCACCGAGCCCGGGGGCTCGCTGCTCCAGGCGAACCGGCCGGCCGAGGAGCGCTGGTACTCGCGCGATGTCGTCGCGATCGCCGCGGCGCGCGGCCTCGCGAACGTCGCGCCCTATTTCATCGATGCGGATGCCACCCCGAACCCCGGCGGGCTTCCCGTCGGCGGCCTGACGCGCGTCATCTTTGCTAACAACCACCTCTTCTACGCGATCACCTGGTACGCCCTGGCCGCCATGGTTTTCGCAATGCTGGTCCTTCTGTGGCGGCCCGGCAGGCCGGAACGGCCGGGCGGCTGACCGCCCGCCCGCATTCCGCACTGAGGTGCCTTCAATTGACGGAGTTGAGCGTCATCGACGTGCCGGCGGCCGCGACGTTCAGGCCGAGCTGGCCGGTGACGCTCACCGTCTGCAGGTGGATCGATCCGGAGGTGCCGCCGACGAGCACATTGGCGCCGACGCCCGCCCCGACCGTCGCCTCGGCGCTCGCGCCCTGGTAGATGCCGCTGAGCGACCCGTGATGATAACCGGCCGTGGGTGCGAATACGGCCCAGATCAGGCGGCTGCGCATGGTGAAGCCGACATCGACGCCGAGCTTGCGTATCTCGCCGGTATAGCGATCCTCCACTTCGTCACCGCCCAGCGAACGGAAGGCGCATTCGACCTCCTTTGACGAACCGAGCACATAACCGGCGCCACCGGCGATATCGCATTCGAGATAGCCGATCTTCACGCCGCCGCGCGCGTCCAGCGCCGGCGGCGGCGCCGGTTCCGGATAGGTCAGATCGGCGGCATTGGCGCCCGCGGCGGCAAAGGCGGTCGCAACCGCGCGGAGCGCCATGGCAAGAGTCTTCTTCATCCATCTTCTCCTTGTCGGATCGATACCGGCCAGAATGCGGTCGCGGTCCGAGCAAATTCAGTAATGGCGCGCGAAAGAGTTCACGCGGCTACGCCTTTGAGGCGAGTCTCACCGTTCCGTCGCAATGAGACGATTCAGAGGCACGGCTTGTCGGCGGGTTCTTTTTGCCGGGCAGTGTTGCCGTTCGGCCAAACCATCGATCGGCGCGGCGAGGTCACGATCCGGATAACGGAGCGGAATGCGCTCACATGCGTCCGCGCCATCGCGATAAATGTTTGTTTTGCCGCATTTTTTCGACGTCAGGTGATTCCACCTGACTGCAAAATGCTCTATCCGCCATTCACCAGATTGAGGATGAGCTGGTGGATATTGCCGCCTTCGCTGAGTTCGGCCTTGTCGAAATCGCGGCTCTTCTGCCTTTGCGCGCGAGAGAGATCGCCGAGCCGCCGCGTCAATTCGCTCTTGATCCTGCGGCATTGCGGGTCGTCTGGAACGGTAAGGCCGACGGTTGCGGCCTCGATCGCGCTCACCATTTCCTTGATGAAGTCGCCGTGCACGCGCTCGTGGCTTTTCACCCCGTCGATGAAGGTCTCCCAGTGCATCCGTGTGGACGGCGGCAATTGCCAGGCTGGCTTCGGCAAAGTGTAGGTGATGGCAAGCTTCGGCACGGCCGAGGCCAGCAGGCACGCCTCACCCCGCGCCTCGTATTTCCGCTTCCAGGTCAGCTTGAAGCTCGTGTGGGCAATGGTGCGCATGAGACCGCCGACCTTTGGCCCCCGCTCGCCGATCGAGGCATAGAGCTCGGGGCCGGACCGGCCGGCGATCGCGTAGGTCTTGACGGTTTCGACCGCCTGCCATTCGGCCCGGCCGGCCGCAGGCGCGAGCACGAACGAGACCAGCAGCAAACAAACTCGGCGGCCTGCTTTCAAACCCATTCCCCTCGCATGGTTCAGTGAACGCGGGCGGAAACTATAGGGGATGGAGCCGGCTTTCAATCGCCCGATCCGGCGGCGGCGTGCTTTCCGCGGCGTCAGACGCTGCTCAGGAGAAGGCTGGTTTCGCTGTTGGCGACGCCGTCGATCATCCGCACCTCGCGCAGGATCCGGTCGAACTCGGAAAGGTTCGCCGCACGGATATTGGCGACGAGGTCCCAGTTGCCGTTGGTCGTGTGCAAAGTGTAGATCTCCGGCATGCCACGCAGCCTGCGAATGACCTGCGTGGTCGATTTTCCGACGACCTCGATCATCATCACCGCATGGACGGTGTTGACGTCGTAGTCCTCCCTGACGCGCACCGTGAAGCCGAGAAGCGTGCCGGTTTCGAGCAGTCGATCCAACCGGTTCTGCACGGTGCCGCGGGCAACGCCGAGCGCATCGGAAAGCTTGGAGAGCGAGGCGCGGCCGTCGCCGCGAAGATGGGCGATGATCCGGCGGTCCAGGTCGTCGGGCGTGTATTTTGCGATCACCATATCACTTGCCACCGCGTTGACCATTTCGCACAATTCCGTTGTTCAAATTGTTCAATCTCATGGCGAAAATAGCACAGGTTTGCGCTTTCGACCAGCGCGTGGTATCGCTAGGCTCTTCCTATGCAGTGCGCAGGAGGAAACCCGATGCTCTCACCGCTTCCGTCGGCCAAAGCCATGGTGCCGTTCGTCAGCGTCGACAACATGATGCGGCTCGTTCACCACCTCGGCATCGAGACCATGCTGGCCGAGCTCACGGACGCGATCGAGGCGGACTTCCGCCGGTGGGAGAGTTTCGACAAGACGCCGCGCGTCGCCAGCCATTCGCGTGAGGGCGTGATAGAGCTGATGCCGACCTCCGACGGCAGCGTCTACAGCTTCAAATACGTCAACGGCCACCCCAAGAACATCGCCGAGGGGCTGCAGACCGTGACCGCCTTCGGGCTGCTCGCCGAAGTGGCGACCGGCTATCCGGTGCTCCTGACGGAAATGACGATCCTGACGGCGCTCAGGACCGCCGCCACCTCGGCCATGGCCGCCCGCCACCTCGCACCGAAGGGCGCGCGCACCATGGCGATGATCGGCAACGGCGCCCAGGCCGAGTTCCAAGCGCTGGCGATGAAGGCCGTCTGCGGCATCGATGCCGTTCGCCTTTACGACATCGATCCCCGTGCGACGGAGAAGACCGCGCGCAACCTCGCCGGCTCCGGCCTCGAGATCGTGTCGTGCCGTGCCGCTCAGGAGGCGATCGAGGGCGCCGAGATCATCACCACCTGCACCGCCGACAAGCAGTTCGCGACCATCCTCACCGACAACATGGTCGGGGCCGGCGTCCATATCAACGCGATCGGCGGCGACTGCCCCGGCAAGACGGAACTCCACCGCGACATCCTCGCGCGCTCCGACGTCTTCGTCGAATATCCGCCGCAGACGCGGATCGAAGGCGAGATCCAGCAGATGGCGCCGGACTTCCCGGTGACGGAGCTCTGGAAGGTCGTGACCGGCGAGCTACCGGGCCGGCGCGATCCACGTCAGATCACCCTCTTCGACAGCGTCGGCTTCGCCATCGAGGACTTTTCGGCGCTGCGCTACGTGCGCGAGCGGCTGTCCGGCACCGCGTTCTACCAGAATCTCGACATGATCGCCGACCCGGACGATCCGCGCGACCTGTTCGGCATGCTGCTCAGGGCGAAGGAAGCGGCGAGCGCGGAGTGAGAAGACGCGACGCTATTTCTTGAGACGCGCTATCGCCGCCCGTGCCTCCTCGACCAATGAATGGTCGGGATGGCGGCGGATGAAGCGCTCATAGGCCTCCACCGTGTTCTCCGCCTTCACCTGCTCGAACTCCGACCGGATAGCGGCCTCGTAATCCGGAGGCTTCTGCATGTCGACTCCTCGTGGCTCCGTGCCGGTTGCCGCCGCCGGATGACATATTGCCGCCGGAATCACCAAGGCGAGCAAAGCCAGAATCCTTTGGAACGGCACGCTTCCCTCCAATCTTACTGAACGCATTATGACAATGGTAGGCGTTGACTTTTATGGTCGCGGGCACGATCCGTGTTTTTGACACCCGAGGCAATAGCCTCGTATTCGCAATCGGGAATTTCTAATGAGTGGAACTGGCAAAACCGTCAAAACCGTAACACCGACCGGCAACAGCCTGATCGATGGGGTGCTATATGGTACGGCGTGGGCCGGAACCATCACCTACGCCTTTTCCACTTCGGCCAGCAGCTACAGCTACAGCGGCGAGAAGAACAACGGATTCGCGTCGATTTCGACGGCGCAGAAGAACACTGCGCTGTTCGCGATGGAGCAGTCCTACGGTTCGGCCGCCAACGACGGCTTTTCCGTCGAGGGCTTCACGAATGCGACGTTCAGTGCCGGAAGCGCCGGTACCGCAACCGTCCGCTTCGCACAGTCGACCCTGCCAGAGACAGCATGGGCATACCTGCCGGGCACCCATGCCGCGGCGGGCGACGTCTGGTTCGGAACCGAATATGCCGGCACGGTAAACGACTACCGCAAGCCGGTTGCCGGCAACTATGCCTGGCACACGATGCTGCACGAGCTCGGCCACGCGCTGGGGCTGAAGCACGGACACGAGGCGGACGGCAATTTCGACGCCCTGCCCTCGCAGTACGACTCGATCGAATATTCGATCATGACCTATCGAGGCTATGTCGGCGCCAATGGCTACTACTATGAGCAGTACGGCGCGCCGCAGACCTTCATGATGGCCGACATTGCGGCGCTTCAGGAAATGTACGGCGCCGACTTCACCACCAACAGCGGCAACACGGTCTATAAATGGACGCCGGGAAGCGGCACGACGCTCGTCAACGGCGCGACCGCCATATCCCCCGGCGCCAACCGGATCTTCGCCACCGTATGGGATGGCGGCGGCATCGACACCTACGATCTCTCGGCCTACAACACCGCATTGAAGGTCGATCTCAGGGCGGGCAAGGCGTCCATATTCAGCGCCGACCAGCTCGCCTGGCTCGGCGGCGGCTCCAACAAGGGATACGCGGCGGGCAACATCTTCAATGCGCTGCTCTATCATGGCGACAAGCGCTCGCTGATCGAAAACGTCAAGGGTGGCGCGGCCGGGGACTCGATCACAGGCAACGAAGTGGCCAACAAGTTGTGGGGCTTCGCCGGCAACGACACACTTGCCGGCTCCAGCGGAAACGACGCGCTTCTCGGCGGCACCGGCAATGACAAGCTCTACGGCGGCAACGGTAACGACAGCCTTTTGGGCGAATCCGGCAACGACCTGCTTTACGGCGCGGCGGGCGCGGATCGCCTGACCGGTGGGACAGGAGCCGACACCTTCCAGTTCAAGGCGCTTGCGGACAGCACCGTCGCTTCTACCGGCCGCGACACCATCTATGACTTTCTCGCCTCGGAATCAGACAGGATCGATCTTTCGGCGATCGACGCGAGCACGAAGGCCTTGGGCAACCAGGCGTTCGTGTTTATCGGCACGGCGGCATTCGACGGTACGGCAGGGCAAGTCCGCTACGTCAAACAAGCCTCGGACACCTACATCTACGGCGATGTGAACGGCGACAAGGTGGCCGACTTCGCCATTCATCTGGACGACGCCGTGACCCTGCAGAAGAGCTATTTCCTTCTATAACGGCAGAAAGCCCGGCACATCGTGCCGGGCCTCGCCTCCATGGACTCGGTTCGCTGGTCCCGTGGCGTGAAGGGGAGTGCCCGAAATCGCCCCTCATCCAGCCTGCGGCCACCTTCTCCCCGCAAGCGGGGCGAGGGAGACTCGCGGCCTTATTGCAGCGCTGCGGCCAGGGCTGCGCCCAGGCGTTCCTGGGCCTTCTTCGGCAGCTTGCCGGCCTTCACCTTCTCGACATTGGCGGGCGCGTCGCCGACCACGACCAGGCCGACCATGCCCATGCCGACATGCGGCGAGCATTTGACGGCGTAGATGCCGGGCGCGTCGAAGGTCACCTTGTACTTCTCGTTCATCTTGCTCTTGAAGGGTGTCGTGCCGTCCGGGATCATGTCCTTGATGCTCTCGACGTTATGCCCCTTGTCGGTCGGGATGAAGGTAACGCTGTCGCCCGGGTTCACCTTGACGAAGGCCGGCTCGAACACCATCACGCCATCCGCGCCCTTGTTCAGCATATGAACCTCGAAGTCGGCGGCCGATGCGGAACCGGCGAAAGCGGCAAGAATGGCGGCGACTGCTACGCCCTTTGCGATTGTACGCACTGAATTTCTCCTTGGTTTCAGAACCTGCTCGGTCCGTGCAACAAGGAGATAGGACGGAAACGGCGGCCCCTCTTTGATGTTCGTCAAACAAATCCGCAAAGGGCGGCATCCATGCGAAAAGGCTGTGCGGTTCTCCGCCCGCGCCCCGCTTCAGCCCTGATGATGATCAGTCGCGCCCGCTTTCGGCGATCTGCGTCAGGCCGGCGAGGTCGCGGATGACGAGCTTCTGGCGCCCGCCCTCGACCAGCCCCTTCGCTTCCCAGGCGCTCAGGATGCGGGAGACGGTGTGCAAGGTCGTGCCCGTCATCTCGGCGATGTCCTGACGGGAGATCGGAAAGTCGATGCGGATGCCGCCCTGCTCGTGCTTGCCCGCCTGGCGCGACAGGCGCAGCACAGCATGGGCGACGCGGCGCTCCACCTCCTGCGTCGACATCTCGCGGATGCGTGTATGCGCCTCCTCGAGCCGCTGGCCGATCGTCTGCATGGTGCTGACGGCCAGGTGCGGATTCTGCTCGACGAAGTGCGGCCAGAGGTCGGTCGGCCAGCTCAACGCGATGCTTTCCGTCACCGCCGTCGCGGTGCCGGGATAGTCCGAGCGCTGCAGCGCCTTGGCAAATCCGAAAAGGTCGCCGGGGTGGACGACCCGGACGATAATCTGCTGTCCGTCCTCGGTCACCTGGGTGACCTTCAGCCGCCCGTGCAACAACAGGAAAAAACTCGCCGCCGCCTGGCCCTGCTCGAAAACGGCGTCTCCCTGGGGAATGCGTCTCGCGGTCGCGTGCCCCAGTAACCAGTCCAGATCGGCATCGCTCATCCTGTCGAACAGGGAAAGCGATCTCACGACACTCCGGTCGATCTTCATTCCAGCTTCCTAGAGCATTTTGCAGTCAGGTGGAATCACATGACGTCGCAGATGGAGCGGTGGCGCGAACGCATGTGAGCGCATCCCGCTCAAATCGACACTCACGGCTCCTCAACCGGTCCTAGCATGACAGGGGGATTGACGAAAGGCAGCAGGCACTCCGATTTCAAATCGAAGATCGTCAGACGGGCAAGCCCTTCGCCCTGAGTGTCTGCAGCAATGGCGCATACCATCTCGTATCCTTGACCAGGCGGAAGCCGACGTTGTCGGGAGGGGCGCCTACGGCGCAACCGCCGCCCTTCGGATTGCGAACGAAGGAGCTGAGTGCCGCGCGGTGCCTGCCCGTGGCAATGTAGATGCCGCAGGAGGAAGCGTCGCTGACTACGAAACCGCTCCGGTCGAGGCTGACGCGGCGGCTGCAGGTCGTCGTCCACTCCCAGACATTGCCAGCGAAGTCGGCAAGCCCGAACTCGCTTTCTCCGAAATGGCCGAGCGGCTGCGGCTCCGGTTTGCTCGACGCCTTGCGCGATGCCTCGCGGAAATAATCGGCGAGCCAGCGCTCTGCCGGATTGTTGCTGTCGGCGTCGACACCGAGGGCGTCGTCAGGAAAGCGGCTGCCCGCGGCGAAGGCGAGTTCCTCGTCGGTCGGCAGCACCCATACTTCCCCGGTGCGGCGGCTGAGCCAGGCGGCATAGGCCTCGGCATCGTCATGGCTGACCCCCGTCGCAGGCATACGGGCGGGGTCCGCGGGCGCACGCTCGGGTTCGGCCGGCGCACAGGCGCTTTCCGCAACGCAGCGCCCATAGTCGGCGGCAGTCACCTGGTATTTCATGATGGTGAGCGACGCGGTCATGCTGATGGTGAGCATCGGCCCGTCCACGGCGTAGCCGTTCTTGAAATACTCGCCGGCGGGGCGATAGCTGAACTCGCCCGGAGCGACGGTGACGATGGGCGGCTCCTTAAGAGCGGCACCGACCGGGTCACGCCGCAGAAGACCAGTCTCGCGCGCCACCATGCCTGCGAGAAGGAGGAAGAGAGCGGCTGGGATCGCAAGCGAGAGGGCGATAGCTTCACTTTTCTCTGAAATCGCGGCCATGGGGAGGCCTCCTTGCGATCCATGTTGACCGGTCCCCGGGCAGGGTGTTTAGCCCGGGGGCCATGAGGATGGCAGCGGCCGCGCCGGCGGGACTTCCGGCGGCGCGGCGCATTCAACCTGACGTCGCAAATGCTCTTGGATCAAGTGCCCGAGGGCGCGCGAACCGAGGTCATGAGGTCGTCGTTCCACTCACCGGTGACGGCGAAGTGGGCGGCCGCACCCAGCTCGAAAGCCTCGATCAGGTTGTGGTTCACATAGGCGTAGATGCCGGGCTGCTCGAAGGTGTAGAAGGCCGCGCCCGCCGTGCCGCCCGGGATGAACCAGGTCTCCTGGTCGCGATCCGGAGGATTGCGGAACTTGCCCGTTGCCCAGACGTAATCGCCGTGCCCACCGATCAGGTGCGGGCGGGTGTCGCGGTTCGCCTGCGAATGGACGATCAGCACCTTCTCGCCCACAGCCGCCTTCAGCGCGTTGTCGCCGGTGAGCGCGCCCACCGCGCCGTTGAAGACGACGTGGCTCGGGGTCAGCGTGCGCATGACTTCGAGGGTGTCGGGATAGGCATCGCCCGCGCTCGCATATTTCTTGAAGTTGCCCTCCTCGTCGCGCGGCACGTAGAAGTCCTGCTCGCCCACATAGTAGACCTTGTCATAGGTCAGCGACTTGCCCTGGCCGTCGGTCAGGCCTTCGCGCGGCAGCACCATGATCGCGCCGTTCATGCCGGAGGTGACGTGCCAGGGAACCATGCCGGGAGGTGCACAGTGGTAGACGAAGACGCCGGCCTTGGTCGCCTTGAAACGCAGCACCGTGCTTTCGCCCGGATTGACGACCGTCAGCGCACCGCCCCCGAGCGCACCGGTCGCGGAGTGGAAGTCGATATTGTGCTGCAGCGTGTTGGTTTCCGGATTGTTCAGCGTCACCTCGACATAGTCGTCCTGATGGACGACCATCAGCGGACCGGGGACCGAACCGTTGAAGGTCATCGCGTTGACCTCGGTGCCCTGATCATCGACGATGATCTTCTTCTCCTCGATCGTGAGCGTGAACTCGACGACGTTCGGGCCACCTTCGGCCTTCTGGGTGTGGGCGTGAACGAATGGCGGCTTGACGAGCTCGACCTTCACGCGCGGCAGCGACGCGATGTCGGCGGCGGCAGTCTTCGCGGCCGTCTCTTCCGCATGGGCAGATACCGCACCGACAAGCGGCGTCAGCGCGCCGGCGATTGCTGCCCCAGCCAGCATGCTGCGGCGTGTCATCTGGAATTGCTCAGACATGGAACCTCTCCTTGAAAGGCCGGAGCGAACATCGCCCGGTCGTTTTGATCCTAGGAGGGTCGGTCCCGCACTCTTTGTGGTGGAACAAACAGGCACATTGCCCCTGCTGCGACATTTTGACGGGCAAAGAGCGACAATGCCGGGGACGGCGCGCGGGCCGCGCTCATGTCGATGCGTATTTGCCAATTATCAAAGAACCTGACGCGTGGCTCCGGTAGTCAGATACTGCCAAACATCAGGAGTTCGATCATGAGTGAATCAAAGGCCGAGAGGCCCGGCTACCTGCCACGTGGCCTCGCCCGCACGGGCCCCGTGCTCTTTTCCTATGGCTTCCGACCCTTTTTCCTCGGCGCATCCCTTTGGGCCATCGTCGCGATGACCTTGTGGATCGGAGCATTGACCGGCCGCTTCGATCTTGCCGGCAGCTACGGCGCGCTGGCGTGGCACGCGCACGAGATGCTGTTCGGCTTCGCCTCGGCCGTGCTCGCGGGCTTCCTGCTGACCGCCGTCCCGAACTGGACGGGCCGCCTGCCCGTTTCCGGCTGGCCGCTCGCCGGCCTGTTCGCGCTCTGGTCGGCCGGTCGTTTCGCGCTTCTCATGCCGGACGTTCCCGGTCTTCCGGTCGCGGCGGCGATCGACAGCCTCTTCCTGCCGGCACTCCTCTTCATTTGCGCGCGCGAAGTGATCGCCGGCCGGAAATGGAAGGATTTAAAGGTGCTCGGCGGCTTGCTGGCGCTGTCGCTCGCCAATGCCTGCTTCCATATCACGGTGATTACCGGTGAACATGCCAACGTCGCGATGCGCCTCGGCATTTCCGCCTATGTCGTACTCATCATGATTGTCGGCGGCCGGATCCTGCCGAGCTTCACCCGCAATTGGCTAAACCGCATCGGCCGGACCGCTTTTCCGGTCCCCTACAATCGCTTCGATACGGTCGCCATCCTCTCAGGCGTCGGCGCGCTTTTCTGCTGGATACTCGTTCCGGAGCACGCGCTCACCGCACTCGCGAGCCTCGCCGCGGCCGTTTTCCACACCGCCCGGCTTGCTCGCTGGCGCGGTTTGGCCACGTGGCCGGAGATGTTGCTCGTCGTCCTGCACGTCGCCTACGCCTTCGTTCCCCTCGGTTTCGCCGGCATCGGCTTCGGTGCGCTCGGCCTTGTCGATCAGCGCTCGGTCATGCATGTGCTAACCGTCGGCGCCATCGCATCGATGATGCTGGCGGTGATGACGCGGGCAAGCCGCGGCCACACCGGTCACCCGCTGACGGCCTCGCGCCTGACCGTCGCCTCCTACGCCGCGATCGTTCTCGCCGCCCTGCTGCGCCCGCTCGCCGAAATGTTTCCGGAGACTGCGGCGACGCTTTATGCCGCCGTGGGCGGACTCTGGCTCCTGGCCTTCGCGCTGTTCACGCTCGAATACGGCCCGATCCTGGTGCGCAAGCGCCGGGGGTTGAACGCGGGCTGAGGTGAACGGTCGCGGGCTAAAAAGACCCCTCCCCAACCCCTCCCCACAAGGGGGAGGGGCTTGGCGCCCGCTTCACACTGTCATGACCCGTTGAGCCAGACGCGATGATTGGGAGGTGGCACGCCGGTGACGGCGGGCACGAGAGCCCCTCCCCCTTGTGGCCCCTTTTAGGCGGGCTTGGGGAGGGGTCTTAACCGCCGGGGATCCCCAGGTCAGTCCGCCATCATCTCCGGCGTCCAGGCGGGCTCGTAGGTCAGGCGCACTTCCGCATATTCCACGCCCGGCACATACCAGACGCAGTTGCGCACCGCCTCCTTCAGATACTGGCTCGCCGGACATCCCTTCGTGGTGGTCGTCATGCTCACGTGGGCAATGCCGCCGTCCTCGACGGACACGTCGTAGATCAGACCGAGATCGACGATATTGCGGCCGAGCTCCGGGTCGATGATCATGCGCAGGGCCTCGCGTATCTCTTCGCAGAGTGCGCCGTTCGCCGCTTCGCCCATAGCCTCAACCCCTTGCCTTGCCTACGCGGACGAAGATGCGGAAGGCGGTTCGCGTCTCGTCGAAATTGCCGGCCCACTGATGGCCGCGCTTTGTCAGTTCCGGGAAGAGGAAGATCGGCTCGCGCGAAAGCAGCGCGAAGAGGACCTCTCCCGGCTCGAGCCGCTCGGCGGCGGCGAGGATGCGGACCATCGGTTTTGGCGGGTCGAGCTCGGTCAGGTCGAGATGCTCGACCGGATCAGGCCAGGTCTCGGGATCTTCCGCGTCGTCGGAAAGCTCGACGGCTGCGGAGGTCGGCTGCGGCGTGAACAGCACCTCCCAGTCGCCGCCCTCGATCTCGCGCGCCTCGTGATCGAAGCCGCGGCCCGCCATGACCTTGAACAAGGGCTGCGGCCGGAAGGGCGCGTAGAGCCGCAGGGCCTCACCGGGCTCTAGTGCGCTCACCACCTCCATGATGGCCTGGAACGGCTCGCCGCCACTGCTCAGGATCGGCCGAACGTCGAGTTCCCGAACGTTGATGTCTCTGGGTGCGGGGTTCATCGGTCACTCCTGTGGTCGAGAGAGAGGTAGAAAAAGACGCGGTTTCGGAACGCCGGCGCCCTTCACCGACGAAAGCCTTCTGGCGCGAACGAGTTCCGCCATCAGGCCGAGGGTTGCGGCAAGCTGCGCCGCAACCGCGACCCGAAAGGATGGCAGACTGCCGGCGAAAAGCGAAGCCGTGGCGGCCGTCACGGCGCCATAATATAGACCGAACCAGAAGTTCGCCCGGCCCTCGTTCACGAGGTCCTGCACGCGCGGGACCGCAATTCGGCCGAGAATCGGGCCATAGCATTCAAGCCAGGTCAGGAACGGCACGATCTTGTAAAGCTGCGCGAGCCCGAGGCCGGTCAGCCAGCCGAAGGCGAAGAGATAGACGAGAGCCGCGGCGCCCTCGCCGGCCGCCGCTCGCGTAGCCGGAATGGAGATGAGAACGACGGCGGCGAGCAATGCTGCAAAGGCCGCGTAGCTGGCCCGGATATTGAGTTCCACGACCTTGCGCTTGCGCTCGCGATAGAGGCGCACCAGGTCGACGCAGTAGAAAGAAACGGCGACAAAAGCGAGCACGAGGGGCAGCGCGAGCAGCGTCTTTGCCGCCTCGGCATCGAGGAACACGACGGCGACTGAGGCCGCCACGAGCACCAGTGCGGTTGCGCCTGTCCACCAGACGGTTCTCGCCGCGCCGCTTACCTTCTCGGGTGCAAGCATGAACATCGGGAGCAAGCGATAGCTGACGCCGATCGCGGTGAAACTAAGCCAGCCGCCGAGGCCGAGTGCGGCATGGAACGGCACGCCGTGAAGGAGCAGTGTAGCGAGCAGATCGCTGGCGACGATGCCCGAAAGCACGGCGGCGAAGGCCGCGCCGATAAGGATCGTCGCCGTCAGCGCGGCAAGCCCGAGGCCGACGAAGCGGGCGGGAAGCGGCAGCGCCCGCGCCGACAGGAGCGTCGAGGCGAGCATGGCAGCCGCGAGGCCGAAGCCGGTCACGAGCAGAAAGGCGCCAAGCGGCAGCATGCCCGGCGAAAGGCCGTCGAGGCCCTCGGCGCCGCCAAGCGCCGCAAATCCGCCGGCGAGCAGGAGAAGCCCGCCGACGATGAGAAGCAGGACCGAGGGCGCCAGCCGCCCGGCGCGGAGCGGTGCAGCAATCAGCACCGGTACGAACTGCAGGAGCGCCCCGATCATCAGCAGCCCGAGCCAACCGATGGCGAGGAGATGGGCGAGCGCCAGAGTTTCCGGGGCGTCCACCCCGGCGAACGGATAGCCGTAGCCGGCCGCCATCAGGCCCTGGCCGATCACCAGAAAGACACAGGCGACGGCGAAGTAGGACATCGTCCATGGGGAAAGCGTGGCGTCTGGCATCTCGTCTCACCGTGCTTGCTGGCGGCTACCGCCGAGAGCGGCGCCTCAATGATCCGAACCGCAGCAGCATTCGCAACCCGAACCACCCTCCAGTCGGGCGATCTCCACCCGCCACACGTCCGGTCCGGCTTCCAGATAGTCCCAGCCGAACTGGCCCGGAAAGTTCGTCTCCAGTTGGTAGTGAAGCGGGCGCGGATCGTGATCGCTGGTAATCAGCATCGAGCCCCGGGTGCGAGCGCGCCCAGCATGCCGAAGATTCTGGGGTGACGCTCGCGCGGCGGAACGGTGCGGACGTCGATCGATGGCTTGGTATCGGTCATTGTCGTGGCAATTCTCTTGTGGTGGCCGCCCCTCTTCCGTTCCGATGCGGCGGCGGCTCGACCCGATCGGAACTTGCGCGACCCTAACGCCCGGTCCGGCGCGCCACTTTGACGGCGAGCAAACAAATGGCGAGAAGTGCTCTTTGCCCCAGTCATCGCCCAAGTCATCGCCCAACTCATCGCCCCGATCCTTGACATCGGTCAAAGAGAGACGGCGGCCGCACCTCTAGGATTGCCGCAATCCTGTTCCCCGATCAGAAGGATCTTCTCATGCAACCAGCTCTTGTCGCCAAATATGGCGAGGCGCGTCTGCCCCGCTACACGAGCTATCCAACCGCACCTCGCTTCTCGCCCGAGATCGGCGCCGGAACCTATGGCGACTGGCTTGCGGCCACGCCGTCGGAGAAGCCGGTTTCGCTCTATCTGCACATCCCGTTCTGCCGGTCGATGTGCTGGTACTGCGGCTGCCACACGACCATCACCCAGCGCGCCCAGCCGATCCTCGGCTATCTCGACATGCTGCGCGAGGAGGTCCGACTGGTCTCGGCGACGGCAGGCAAGCGCCTCAGCGTCGATCATGTCCATTTCGGCGGCGGAACACCGACAATCATTCGACCGGAAGAATTCACGGGCCTCATCGCGCTGCTCCGCGAGCGTTTCGATTTCGCGGGCGACGCCGAGATTGCCGTGGAGATCGACCCGAGGACGCTCGAGTCGGACATGGCGACTGCTCTCGGCCAGTCGGGCGTGCGCCGGGCAAGCCTCGGCGTCCAGAGCTTCGATCCCGTCGTGCAGAAGGCGATTAACCGCATCCAGACCGAGGAACAGACCATGGAAGCGGTACGCCGCCTGCGTGCCGCCGGCGTCACCAGTATCAACTTCGACCTCATCTACGGCCTGCCGCACCAGACAGTAGACTCCTGCATCGAGACGGCCGAGGCCGCGATCGCCATGGGTCCGGATCGCTTCGCCGTCTTCGGCTATGCCCATGTGCCGTCCTTCAAGAAGCACCAGAAGCTGATCGACGAGGCAGCACTTGCCGATGCCGAGGGCCGTGTCGCCCAGGCGGAGGCGATCGCCGCCACCCTCATTGCCGCCGGCTACCGCCGCATCGGCCTCGACCATTTCGCCAGAGCCGACGATAGCCTGGCACTGGCCCAGACCGCCGGGCAGTTGCACCGAAATTTCCAGGGCTACACCACGGACGCCTGCGAGACCCTCATCGGCTTTGGCGCCTCGGCAATCGGCCGGCTGGCTGAGGGCTATGCCCAGAACCAGGTCCCGCCCGGCCTCTATGCGCAGAAGATCGCCGAAGGTTGCCTCGCAACCGTGAAAGGCTACCGGCTGACCGCCGAGGACAGGCTGAGAGCGAGCATCATCGAGCGGCTGATGTGCGACTTTTCCGCCGATGTCCCCGCCATCGCCGCCGCGCATGGTTTCGATGCCGGCATGCTCATCGACGGCAATGCGCGGCTCGCCATGCTCGAGAGCGACGGCGTCCTGGAGAATACCGGCGGCGTCATCCGGCTTCGCGAGGAGGGACGCTTCCTGATCCGCGCCGCCGCCGCCGCCTTCGACGCCTATCTGGAGCAATCGGCGCGCACGCACAGCAAGGCGGCGTAGGGGCGTTTGCCTGCCCGGCAGGGCAGAGGCGGGTCCTCCCCCGGACGTACGGAAAGACTACTTCGCCCGCTACCTCATCCCCAGACCCGGCATCGCAGGAAGCGATGCCGGGCCTCGCCGTATCGCGGGCCTGCCCCCTATCTCACAAGGCCGCGATAGATGACGGGCAGGGCTGCGGGCAGCCTGCCGATGTGGCTGACGACGGCATAGCCGTTCTGGCCGAAGATCGTCGGCACATAGGACTTCGCCTCGCGGTCGACGGTCACGCCGAACACGTGGACGACGGAGCGGCGTGCCTCGCCGACGGCGCGGCGGCTGTCCTCGAGCGCGAAGCGCCCTTCGTAGTGGTCGACGTCGTTCGGCTTGCCGTCGGTCAGCACGATCAGGAGCTTGCGGCGGTTCGGCCGCTTGACGAGGCCGGCCGTCGCATGGCGGACGGCGGCGCCGATGCGGGTGTAGTAGCCGGGCTTCAGCGCCGCGATGCGCGCTTCGACCGCGCCGCTCATTGCCTCGCCGAAGGCCTTGACCGTCTCGACCCGCACCCAGTCGCGCCGGCGGGAGGTGAAGGTCAAGATCTCATACGCATCGCCGCAGGCCGACAGCCCGTGCGCGAGAACGAGCAAGGCCTGCTTCTCGACATCGAGCACGCGCTGATTGTAGAACCAGGCGTCGGTCGAAAGCGAAACGTCCACCAGGATCGTGACGGCAAGGTCGTGCGCCTGCGGGCGGCTCATCATGTGGATGCGATCGCTACCCTGCCCGCCAGCCTTGAGGTCGGTGCGGGCGCGCACCACGGCGTCGAGATCGAGATCGGCTCCGTCGATCTGCGCCCTCAACATCTCGTGACGCGGCCGCAGCACCTCGAACTGGCGGCGGACACGGCGGATCAGGCTCTTCGTCGCCGGGTCCGCCTCGCCGACCGTGCTTTCCGCCGATGCAGGCGCCGCGAGCACGCGGCAATGATCCTTGAGATAGCTGGCGCTGCGGTAGTCCCATTCGGGATAGGTAAGCTCAGCCGTCAGCGGCGTCCGGTCGAGCGCTTCCGGCGGCAGGTCGAGGTCGAAGCGGAAACGCGCGGCCGGACGCCCCGGGCGATCGCCGAGCGTCATGTCGTCGAGCTCGTCCGCCGCTTGGGCGTCGTGATCGTCGCTGTCGTCGGCCGGACGGTCGACATTGACCATTTCGGCCATGGCGAGAATCTTCTCGAAGCGGTTGAGGATGAAGGGGCTCCGGTCCGACCGCCGCTGATCCTCGCGGGTGGCGATGTGGCGCGTCGTTTCGGCCCCCTCTGCCCTGCCGCCGCGGCTGGCCGGCTCGTCCTCGCCTTGCCGCCTCTCCGTCTCTTCGCGCAGGAGCACGTCCGGCCAGAGCGGCACGGGCAGCATGGGAAGGTAGCCGGCCGGCGCGTGGCGCGGAAAGATGACCGGCATCGCCTCGTCGATCTGCCCGGAACCGGTCTTCAGCATGTGCAGGATGCGATTTTCAACATGCTGCTCGACCGCGGGAAGCGCCCGCTTCTGCCGCGCGCCGAGCACCGCCCTTGAGAGGCGGCGATAGCGCGGACGCAGCGCCGGGTAGGTGGCGAGCACCAGGTTCACCGTGGCTTGCGCGCGAGCAAGGACCGCGAGATCCCGGGCAAGAGGATCGCCTTCGACGACCGGCGAAAGCGGCATGAGCGCCATGGTCGCCGCCAGCCAGAAATAGAGGTCGCGATTGAGGCGCCGCGAGGGAAAGAGATCGATCTCGGCCGGCAGCATCAGCGTCGCGTGGTCGCGCGCCGGCTGCACCAGCTTCTCCTCGCCGAGCCCCATCCGCTGGCGAAGTCGCAGCCGGTGCGCCGACGTGCGGCCGCGCGCCGGCGCGATCTGCACCGCCCGCTCTCCGCCAAGCCCGCGGAAATAGACGGCAAGCACGGCCTGAACCTCGTCGAGCCGCACGGCCTCGTCCGGGAAGCGCGGCCAGGTTCGCGTGTTGCCGATGAAGCGATGCCAGACGCGGCCGACCGTCTCTTCAAGCTCAAGGAAATCCAGCATGTCGGTTCCTTTTTTTCGCATTGGAGCGGGATGCGGGCGGAACACCGCACACCCCATTCCTCATCCCGCTCAGTCTCTTCTTCTGTGCATGTCCTGCACCGCTGCGCACTTTTGGGCGACATGCACCAGCGGTAAAGTTTGTTTTTGCAGCATTTGTCCGACGTCAGGTGATTCCACCTGACTGCAAACTGCTTTAGCGAATGATCGCGTCGGCTATCTCGATCAGCGCCGCCTTGACGTCCGGCTCATCGGTCAACGGCTCGATCATCGACGAAAGCACGGCGTCACGCAGCGACAGGCCGCTGTCGACGAGGCTCGCGCAATAGGCGATGAGGCGCGTCGAGACGCCCTCCTCGAGATCCTGGCCCTTCAGTGCCCGCAGCCGATGGGCGAGGTCGACGAGCGGCGCGACACGGGCCTCGTCGAGACCGCTTTCCTCCGCCACGACGGCAATCTCGCTAGCCCTCGGCAGGAAATCGAACTCGATCGCGACGAAGCGCTGGCGGGTGCTCGGCTTCAGTGTCTTGAGGAGGTTCTGGTAGCCGGGATTGTAGGAGACGACGAGCATGAAGCCCGGGGGCGCCTCGAGCACTTCGCCGGTGCGCTCCAAGGGCAGGATGCGCCGGTCGTCGGTCAAGGGATGGAGCACGACGGCAACGTCCTTGCGCGCCTCGACGATCTCGTCGAGGTAGCAGATGCCGCCCGCGCGCACGACCCGCGTCAGCGGCCCGTCCACCCAGACGGTGTCGCCGCCTTTCAAAAGATAGCGGCCGGTCAGATCCGCTGCGGCGAGGTCGTCGTGGCAGGAAACCGTCGACAGCGGAAGGCCGAGCTTTGCCGCCATATGGGCGACGAAGCGCGTCTTGCCGCAACCGGTCGGGCCCTTGAGCAGCAGCGGAAGCTGGCGGATCCAGGCGCTTTCGAAGAGCGCGCATTCATTGCCCGACGGCGAATAGGCCGGGATGTCGTAATCGGGAAGAGTGTTTTTGAGCGCGATGTTCATAGGGGGTACTCCGTTATCGCATAAGGGACGGGGGCCGGCCGCGGCGGCCGGCCCCATGGTCTCATTCGGCGGGCTGGACGGCCTGGTTGAGGGCAGGAGTGCGGCTCCTGCCGGGGACCAGCACCGCCCAGATGAACATCAGGGCCGAGACGAGCACGACGGCGCCCGAGCCGAGGCGGATCCAGTAGAAGAGCGCGAGTTGCTCCTGGACCGCCATGAAGCTCTCGCCGAGGACGCGCTGCAGGTGGACCTGGACGACGCCGGCAAAGGTGAGGGCGAAGGTCATGACCGACATGGCGGTGCACATGGCCCAGAAGCTCGCGATCGACAGCCACTGGTTATAGGGCGCCCGCCCCTTGATCTCCGGAATGGCGTAGGCCATCACGGCGAGGTTGAGCATCACATAGGCGCCGAAGAAGGCGAGATGGCCGTGCGCGGCGGTGACCTGCGTGCCGTGGGTGTAGTAGTTGACCGACGACAGCGTGTGCAGGAAGCCCCAGACGCCGGCGCCGAAGAAGGCCATCACCGAGCAGCCGATCGACCAGAGCAGCGCCGCCTTGTTCGGGTGCTTGCGGCCGGCCTTCCAGGTCATGACGAAGGTGAAGACGACCATGGTGAAGAAGGGCGCGACTTCGAGCGTCGAGAACAGCGAGCCGATCCACTGCCAGTAGCCCGGGGCGCCGATCCAGTAATAGTGGTGGCCGGTGCCGAGGATGCCGGAGAAGAGCGCCAGGCCGACGATGACGTAGAGCCACTTCTCGACGACCTCGCGATCGATGCCATTGAGCTTGATCATCAGGAAGGCGAGCACCGACGCCATGATCAGTTCCCACACGCCTTCGACCCAGAGATGGACGACGTACCACCAATACATCTTGTCGAGCGCGAGGTTCATCGGATTGTAGAAGGCGAAGAGGAAGAAGATCGCCACACCCCATAGGCCGAAGATCAGGATGTTGGTCACCGTGGTCTTACGGCCCTTGAGCACCGTCAGCGTGACGTTGAAGAGGAACATCAGCGCCACGACGACGATGCCGACCTTGATGGCGAAGGGCTGTTCGAGAAATTCGCGGCCTTCATGGATATGGAAGAGATAGCCGACGACGGCGACCGCCGCGGCCACCAGGAAGAGCCAGAACTGCGCGACCGCGACCTTCGTGCTGTAGAGTTCCGTCTCCGTCTCTTCCGGCAGCAGGTAATAGGTGGCGCCCATGAAGCCCATCAGGAGCCAGACGATCAGCGCGTTGGTGTGCACCATGCGCACGATGTTGAAGGGCAACAGTTCGGAGAGCGTGTTGGGCAGAACGTAGATCGTGCCGGCGAAGACGCCGAACAGGACCTGGGCAAGGAACAGGCCGAGCGCACCGTAGAAATACAGCATCGCGACCTTCTGGGTTTGATATTTCATGTCTTATCTCCTTGTCCCGCCATTCTCAGCCCGCCTCGTTCGGCGGCCAGTTCTGGGTCTTGATACGGCTCGTCCATTCGAGGAAATCGGCAAGGTCGTTGAGTTCCTGCTGGGTGAGATTGAATTGCGGCATCTGCCGCCGCCCCTCGACACCGGAGGGCTGTGCCGCCATCCAGGACTTGAGCGTCTCACGAGCGCCGTCGGGATCGCTTTCGCCGCCCCAGCGCTTCCAGACGTTGCCGAGCTCCGGCGCGAAATAGGCGCCTTCACCAAGCAGGGTATGGCAGTTGATGCAGGAGTTCTTTTCCCAGACGTGCTTGCCGCGGGCGACCGACGCCGTCAGCGTCGTCTCGTCCGTCGACTCGGTTCTCATGTAGTAGTGACTGTGGGCCGTGAGCCCGACGAAGATCACGAAGAAGAAGATGGAGCCGCCGTAAAAGACGTTGCGCGCTCCTGTCTTGGTAAGGCGTTCTGCCATCCCATGGTCCTTTCCATTCCGGGAGGCTGCGAAGTGCGGTCCGGCTTGAACAAATCCTCAACCGGTAGGCGCAGGAGCCAAAATCCCCGCCCCCCGGCAAACGCGATCCTTTCTAGGGATCCGGAGCGCGTTTTCTTTGCGTTTCGGCAAACAAGTGCGAAGAGGGTCTCAACCGCCGAGCGGAACGGCCGCGATGAGCGCTTTTGTCGCAGCGGCGAGAGCGAAAAGCACCGGCCAGGCGAGAAGGCCGATGCGCAATGCGCGCGGCCCGGCGCGCAGACCGAGAAAGTCGAGCACCACCAGACGGGCCTTGAGCACGGCGAGCGCCAACAGGGCGGCGGCGAGAACAAGCGGAACGACCGGCTCCGCCGTCCACCGCGAAAGCAGAACGCCTGCGAGCACCATGACCACGAGGCTCATGCAGGTCTTTTTCAACTGTGTCGGACCGCTGTCGCTCATGGCGCTCACACCAGATAGAGGATGGGGAACATGACGATCCAGACGAGGTCGATCACGTGCCAGAGGGTCGTCACGAGCTCGACATTGGCCGGACGCGGCCGCCAGGCGACGACGAGGAGGACGAGGCCGACGAAGGCGACGTGGACGAGATGAAAGCCGGTCAGCATGAAATAGAGTTCGAAGAAGGTCCGAAACTCCGCCTCACCGGCGAATCGGAGCTCGGTGTCGTACTCGTAGATCTTGATGGCGACGAAGGCGAAGCCGAGGAGTGCCGCCAGCACCAGCGCCCGGCGACGCGTCGCGAGGGGCGTGTCCTTGCCCGCCGCGATCGCCGCCTGCCAGCCGCTCGTCAGAAGGACGAGCGTGTTGAGCCCGGCGATCGCCGGCTTCAGATGCAGGCGGGCAACGGAGAATGCCTCGGGGTCGATCAGCGAGGCTACCAGGAAGGCGCCGATGAGAATGCCGAACGCGGCGAGCTCGCTCCAGATCAGCACCCATAGAATGAAGGTGTCCGTTTCCTCTTCGCCGGCCACATCGGCCGCCACTGCGTGTCGCATGCCGCACCTCCGCACAATTTCACCGAAGCGGATAGGCGAAAGGCGCCGCCGCTTCTTTGCGCCCGATCAAAGACCGGCGCAGGCGGACCGCTATGCTCCGTCGAAAAATGGAGATCGCCATGAACGACGCACAGATCGGCCTCTCGGTCGCCACCCCGATCATCATCATCTTCGCGCTCGTGCTTTATCGGATGGGCGTGCTGCAGCGCACCGGCACCGTCGCCGCCGTGCTCGCATCGGTCGCCTGCGCCGCGGTGCTCTTCATCGATCGATGAAAAGCGTGGGGGAGGTGACGGTCGAAAATGCCGCGTTGGATTGAGCGGGATGAAACGAGGTCGCCGCTCTCCCCGGGTTTGCCCCTCTCCTCGGGTTAAACCCCGAGGACTAACCCTCTCCCCGCAGGCGGGGGGAGCGGACTTAGGCAGCGCGGCATACCCCTTCTCCCCGCAAGCGGGGAGAAGGTCGCGGCAGCGGGAGGAGGGGCCGACGCCGCACGCAAACGGACACTGAGGCTGGACCACGATGCTGCAATTCCTTCTGGCGCTTGCCGTCTTTCTGCTGCTCCATTCCATTCCGGCAATGCCGGCCGTCCGCGAGCGTCTGATAAGCCGGCTCGGTCGGACGACCTATTTCGCGCTCTATTCGCTCGTCTCCATCCTCGTGCTCGGCTGGGTGTTTTACGCGGCACTCAACGTCGACTTCATCCCGCTATGGGAGTCTGCGGCCCGGCAGGCCTGGGTGACGCTCGTCGCCGCGCCCGTGGGCATCTTCCTCGTGCTCGCCGGCCTCCTCAGCACCAACCCGCTGTCGGTCTCCGTCCGCCAGGGCGCAAAACCGGGCGCGATCGTCGCGATCACCCGCCACCCGGTGCTCTGGGGCTTTGCCCTCTGGGCGCTCGGCCACCTCGTCGCGAATGGCGACCTGCGCTCGCTCATCCTCTTCGGCGGCTTCGCGCTGTTTTCGCTCGGCAGCATACCGATGCTGGAAAAGCGCGCGCGGCGGCGGCTCGGCGAGGAATGGCCGAAGCGGGCCGCGGCGACAGCCGTCATGCCTTTCGCAGCGCTCCTTTCCGGACGCGCCCGTCTTTCAGGCGATGCGCCGCTCGCGCTGGCAGCCGTGGCGACAGCCGCCCTCACCTGTTGGCTTCTTGCCGGCGGTCACGCCGCCCTGTTCTACGCCGACCCCTTGCTGCTGGCGACGGCGTTCTGAAGACCTGTAGCTGACGGGCGACAAGCCCCCTCCCCAACCCTCCCCACAGGTGGGAGGGGCTTCGGCGCACGCGGCGATGGCCTGCCATTTCCGCCCCTCATGCTGGGCACAAGGGTTGAAATGGAGCCGGGACGGTGCAGCAGGGAAGCCCCTCCTACCTGTGGGGAGAGGTTCTTTTGCCGGTTCACCCATTTACAGGCGACGGCCGCTACGGGTCCCACGCCGTCGCCAGCGGCTTGATCGGCAGGCCGAGGAGGTCTATCGCGCGGGCGCCGAGGTGGTCGACGATGTCGTCGATGTCTTTCGGGCGGTGATAGAAGGCCGGCACCGGCGGCATGACGATCGCGCCCATTTCGGTGACTGCGGTCATGTTGCGCAGGTGGCCGAGATGGAGCGGCGTTTCGCGCGTCATCAGCACGAGTTTCCGCCGCTCCTTGAGATGCACATCCGCCGCCCGCACGATGAGATTGTCGGCGAGACCCGCGGCGACCGCCGCGAGCGTGCGCATCGAGCAGGGCGCGACGATCATGCCGGCGGTCGGGAACGAGCCGCTGGCCGGCGCAGCACCGATATCGTCGGCGGGGTAATTGCGATGGGCGCGTGTCAGCAGGCGATGGAGCGCATCGGAGCCGACCTCGTGGAGGAGCGTTCGCCTGGCGGCGTCGGAAACAATGAGGTGCGTCTCGACGAGGGGAATTTCCGCAAGCCGCTGGACGATCCTAAGCGCCAGCGCCGCTCCGGAGGCCCCGGTGACGGCGACGACGACGCGCGCCCTGGTCATGGTCGCTCCTCCAGCCCGAGTTCCCGCCAGATTTCATCGACCCGGCTCACTATCTCCGGCGGCATGTCGAGGACGCGCCCCCACTCGCGCTCCGTCTCCGGCGCGAGCTTGCGGGTCGCATCGAGCCCGAGCTTGCCGCCGAGCCCCGGCTTCGGCGAGGCGAAGTCGAGATAGTCGATCGGCGTGCCGTGAAGAATGGTGACATCGCGGCTGGCGTCGAAGCGGGTCGAGAGCGCCCAGATGACGTCGGCCCAGTTTCTGACGGCGATATCCGGGTCGACGGCGACGATGAGCTTCACGTAGCTGAACTGCGGCAGCATCGACCAGAGCCCCAGCATGATCCGCTTCGCCTGGCCCGGATAGCGCTTGTCGATGGAGACGACCATGGCCCGATAGGAGCATGCTTCCGGCGGGAGATGCAGATCGACGATCTCCGGGAACTGGCGCCTCACGAGTGGCAGGAAGAGCTCCGCCATCGCCTCGCCGAGCCTCGACGGCTCGTCTGGCGGCCGGCCGGTATAGGTCGAGAGATAGAAGGGCGCGCGGCGCAGGGTGATCGCCGAGAGCGTCATCACGGGAAAACGCTCGACGGAATTGTAATAGCCGGTGTGATCGCCATAGGGGCCCTCCGCCGCCGTCTCCTCGGCCGAGACGAGGCCCTCGAGGACGATCTCCGCGGTCGCCGGGATCGAAAGCGGCACGGTGAGGGCCGGCGCGAGTTGCGGCCGCTCGGCTTTCAGGAGCCCCGCGAAGCTGAGTTCGCTGATGCCCTCGGGAAGCGGCATCACGGCGGCGAGGATCGTCGCCGGGTCGGCCCCGATGGCGACGGCCACCGGCATGGCTTCGCCGCGCTCCCGCCACAGGCGATGGTGGCGCGCGCCGCCGCGATGGGCGAGCCAGCGGATGATGAGCCGGTCGCGCCCGAGCACCTGCATGCGGTAGATGCCGACATTGACGTCGCCCGGGTCGTCCGGCGCCCGGGTGATCACCAGCGGCCAGGTGACCAGCGGCGCCGGTTCGCCGGGCCAGCACCATTGCACCGGCAGGCGCGCGAGATCGAGCTCCGCACCGCGCCACACCCTCTCCTGCACGGGCGGCCGCGTGACGTTTCGCGGCCGCATGGCGAGCGCCGCCTTGAGCATCGGCAGCTTGCTCCAGGCGTCCTTCAGCGAGTGCGGCGAGCGTGGCTCGCGCAACTCCGCCAGCATGTCGGCCAGGGCCGGCAGGCCGCCGGTCGAAAGCCCCAGGCCCCATTCGATCCGCTCCCGCGTGCCAAAGAGATTGACGAGCAGCGGGATGTCCAAGACACGGCCGGCGGCGTCGACCGGCTTCTCGAAGATGACTGCCGGCCCCTCGGCCGCAAGCACGCGCCGGTGGATTTCCGTGACCTCGTGCACGAGGGAAACGGGCCGCGCAATGCGGCGCAGGCGGCCGCGCCGCTCGAGCATGGCGGCAAAATCCTGGAGCCCGGAAAAGCGGCGTGTCGGTAGCTCTCTCTCATTCATGCGAGCGTGTCTCGCCCGCGAAAACCTTCCTGTCTTTGCGCTGGCTCAAATTGCCGCACGGGCGTTGCCGCTAGGCTCGCCCCCATACTGCCGAATCGTCATTTGCGCAAAGGCGAGAGAAATGGAATTCCCGCGTCCGCTGGCCGCACCGCTTGCCCTCCTGCCGATCCCGATCGTCGAGGGCGCCGTCAAGCTCATGTTTTCAAGCCTCATGAAGCGCCATCCAAAGCTCTTCGACAGGCTTGGCGAACACAGAGCGAAACGTTACGCCTTCCGCCCGACCGACCTGCCGCTCGTCTTCCTGGTGGAGCCGGCACGCCCGGCAATCACGCTGATGCGCAGGCAGGCGAACCCGCCGGCGGACGCCCTGGTGGAGGGCTCGCTGTTCCGGCTGCTGACGCTTCTCGAGGGGCGTTCGGACGCCGACGCCCTATTCTTCGCCCGCTCGCTCACCGTCACCGGAGACATGGAGGCAATGCTGGCGCTGCGCAATGCGCTCGACGGTTCTGAGATCGACCTGCCGCGCGATCTCGGGGCGGCGGCGGGGCCCTTCGCCCCGCTCTTCAGCCGGGCGGCCGCCGCGATCCGCCGCCGGGCACTTGCCGGGGAGAATGCCGCATGGAACTGATCTGCCCTGCAGGCACTCCGGCAGCCTTTCGCGAAGCGGCCGATGCGGGCGCCGATGCGGTCTATTGCGGCTTTCGCGACGAGACGAACGCGCGCAACTTTCCCGGGCTCAACTTCTCGCGCGAGGAACTCGGCGAAGCGATCGCCTACGCCCGGCGCAGGGATACCAAGACCTTCGTCGCGCTGAACACCTTCATGCGCGCCGGCCACGAGGAGCTGTGGTATCAGGCGGCCGCCGACGCCGTGCGCGTCGGCGCGGACGCGCTCATCCTTGCCGACTTCGGCCTCATGGCCCATGTCGCCGAAACCTATCCCGAGCAGCGGCTCCACGTCTCCGTGCAGGCCTCGGTGTCCAATCCGGACGCGGTGAACTTCCTCGTAGAGGCCTTCGGCGCCAAGCGCGTCGTCTTGCCACGCACGCTGACGATCGCCGACATCGCCCGGCTCGCCCGCCAGGTCCGTTGCGAGATCGAGGTTTTTGCCTTCGGTGGGCTTTGCGTGATGGCGGAGGGCCGCTGCTCGCTCTCCTCCTACGCCACCGGCAAATCGCCCAATATGAACGGCGTCTGCTCGCCGCCAAGCCATGTGCGCTACCGCGAGGACGGCGGCGATCTCGTCTCTGAGCTCGGCGCCTACACGATCAACCGCTTCCCCCGGGAAGAAGCCGCGGGCTACCCCACGCTTTGCAAGGGCCGGTTCGACATCGCCGATGCCCGCGGCTACGCATTCGAGGACCCGGCCTCCCTCGACGTGATGGGTGAGATCGACGCGCTGCGCGAAGCCGGCGTCTGTGCGCTCAAGATCGAAGGCCGTCAGCGCGGCAAGGCCTATGTCGGCGAGGTGGTCGCCACCTTGCGCAAGGCGCTCGATGCAAGGCCAGAGGACCGTCCGGCCCTCCTCGCCCGGCTGAGGCTCCTGAGCGAAGGCCAACGCACGACCTGCGGCGCCTATGAGAAACGCTGGAGGTAGCGCGAATGGACGCCCGCAAACCCACGCTCAGCCTCGGTCCGGTGCTTTATCTCTGGGACGGCCCCAAATGGCGGGACTTCTATTGCCGCATCGCCGACGAGGCTCCGGTGAGCCATGTCGTCATCGGGGAAACCGTCTGCTCGAAGCGGCTGCATTTCACCGAGCCTTTCCTGGTCGACGCGATCGATCGGCTGGAATCGGCGGGAAAGCAAGTCATCCTTTCGACATTGGCGCTGGTGACGCTGGAGCGCGAAAGCCACTATGTCCGGGCGTTGGTCGCCGACAGCCCCTATGTCGTCGAGGCGAACGACCTCTCCGCGCTGGCCCTGCTCGAGGGTCGCGCTCATGCGGTCGGGCCGCTCGTCAACGTCTACAACGCGGCGACCGCGCGCTTGCTCGCGCGGCGCGGTGCGACGAGCATCTGCCTGCCACCCGAACTGCCGGCAAGCTCGATCGACGCGATCGTTTCGCAGACGCCCGGCATCGCCTTCGAGGTGCTCGCCTTCGGGCGCATGCCGCTCGCGATTTCCGCGCGCTGCGCCCATGCGCGGGCCAAGGGGCATATCAAGGACAATTGCCAGTTCGTCTGCGGGGAGGACCCGGACGGCCTGCCGGTAAAGACGCTCGACCGCCAATCCTTCCTTGCGCTCAACGGCGTCCAGACCGTCTCCTTCACCTGCCAGGCCCTGCTTACGGAACTGCACGAGCTCGCCTTCCAGGGCGTGCAGCGCTTTCGGCTTTCGCCGCAGGACTGCGACATGGTGGCGGTCGCCCGCCTCTATGAAGACGTCATGGCGGGGCGCATGGATGCGGAGGACGCTCTCCAGCGGCTCCGGCAGGCCTACCCGGCGGCACCTCTCTCCAACGGCTTTCACCACGGGCGGGAGGGTGCCGCCTGGATCGCCCGTGCACGCAACATCGCACATGGAGCAACATGAGAGCGAATGACCCCACGCCTCGGATCGCATCGCCGCAGGCCGACGAGGAAATCCGCAACGCGCTCCTTCGCATTCGCGGGGCGATCCTCGGCAGCGCCATCGATTGCCACTGCCGAGACCGCGTCGACGCGGCGCTGCGGCACGTCGAACAAGAGGAACGAGCCCGGATCGCCGAACGCCTGCTCGCCGCCGCCTGCAAACAACGGCGGCAGATCGAGGCGCTGCTTTTGTTGCTAGGCGACTTCAATCCCGACGACGGGCGTCCGGACGACGGCATGATCGCGGAAGCGAGCCTGCTCTTCGGCGACATCGCCGCCGCCGCAGAGCTGGGCGCGAACCTCTTGCGGCAGGCGCGTCAGTTCCGCTTCGCGCCGGAGGCGCGGGAGAATTCGAATAGCGCTGCCGCCCCGCATCGATCGACGGAGGCCGACGGCTCGAAAGCGTGATGGAAGGAGTGTCACGAATGGACATCTCGAAACACAACCGCCGCCGTGATGCGGTGCGCGACATTGCACTCTCGCAATCCGCCGCGCTCGGTGAAATGAGCTCCCTTCTCGAATTCCTGCAGGAAGATGCAAGCCGATTGGACGGCGGCGAGCGCCGCCCCTCCGCAATCTTTCACGAGGCGGCGCGGTCCTCGAGATCACGCTGACCCGCGTCGAGCGCGTTGTGGGCGGCCTGCATCATGTCGATATCATGCGTGTGGCTGATGACCGCCAGTTCCTGCATCAGGTCACCGATGATGAGGTCAACCCGCCGGGGAGCGGCCGTTTCGTCTTGCATGACGCACGCTTCGAGCTGCTCGAACGATCCCCCCAGCGCACGGTAGAGTTCGAGAGCCGAAAGCAAGAGCTGTCTCTGGCGCTCGGAAAAATCGCTGACCGACGCCTCCCCGGCGCAGGCCGCCATCAGGCGAACGGCTTTGTTCTGGAACTCACTCATCCCGGTGGCCCAAACTCGATGCCGGCAACGGCTCAAATCAACGAAAGAACTTGTAATAGGAAGCAATCTGCGCCGCCGTATTCGACGACAGCTTGAGTTTGACGCCGATCCGGTCGCCCTTGTTCCACCGCACGATACCGGTCAGCAGGCCGAGTTCTTCGCTGCGTATCGTGACCTCGTTCCCGGTGCGGGCGCCGATGTCGAAAAACAGTTGAAAGCAAATTCCCTCTTCGGAAAGATCCTTGACGATCCCGTTGCTCGATCCGGTCTTGCAACTGACGTTGCCGGTGATCCTGGTCTGCGTTCGCGGAGAAACGCGCTCGACGCTGTCCTTGTATGCCATAGCTACCTCGCCGATCTCCATCGAGAGATATTATCCTCGTCTGAAATGTAAATAACGCCCAATATTTATGTGCCTAAGCATTAGTATGACTAATACTATAAATTACTTACTACTCCTTTAATGGGGCTCTCGCTCTCTGACAATTTTTTGAAGACCCTCACAGACCGGCATGGGCCTCGTTCATCGCCCGCCGCAACTCCTCGATCGCCGAAGCCGAAGGCAGAATTTCCCCCTCCAGTTCCGGCGGCACCTTCCAGCCGGGATCGACGCCCTGCATGTTCGGCAGCTCGTGGGCAATACCCTTGTGGCAATCGATGCAAGTTGCCTTTCCCGGCAGCAGATAGCGCGTGTGTATCTCGGCGGCGCGCTCGGTCTGCTTGGAAAGGTCCATGGCCACCGAAGAATGGCAATTGCGGCATTCGAGGCTGTCGTTCGCCTTGAGCCGCGCCCATTCGTGCTGGGCAAGCTCCAACCGCTTCTCGAGGAACTTCTCGCGCGTGTTGATGGTTCCGAAGATCTTGCCCCAGACTTCCTTCGAGGCCTGCATCTTACGGGCGATCTTGTCGGTCCAGTCGTGCGGAACATGGCAATCCGGGCAGCTCGCCCGCACGCCGGAGCGGTTGGTGAAATGGATCGTGCGGGTCAGCTCCTGATAGACATTGTCCCGCATTTCGTGACACGAGGTGCAGAAGGTCTCGGTGTTGGTCAGCTCCAGTGCCGTGTTGAAAGCGCCCCAGAACATGACCCCGCCGACGAAACCTCCGAGCGTCAGGAAGGCGAGGCTGAGCGTTGCGGCCGGGGTGCTCAGCACCCTCCACACCCAAGCAAGGAGGCGCTTTATCCGTGCCATGCCTATTGTTCCCCCGCCTGCTTGACGCCCAACTCGCTCATGTCCCTGAAGGTATTGCCGACGAGTGGCTCGGCATCGGCCTGCGGCACATGGCAGGCGGTGCAGAAATAGCGCCGCGGCGACACGTCCGCGAGCATCTGGCCCTCCCGGGTCATGTAATGCGTGACGCTGATCATCGGGGCGCCTGACTCCTGCGTCAGTTCCCGCTTGTGGCAGGAGAGGCAGCGGTTGGTATTGACCGACAGCTGGTAGCCCTCGATCGAATGGGGGATCACCGGCGGCTGGTCCGGATAGGCGCGTTCCTTGCGGACGTCGTCGACCACCCATTTCGGGATCGGCTTCGCCTCCACCTCGCCCATCTCCTGCTCGGGCCCGGAGGGCGCCGGCACCCTTTCGCCCGGCGCCATCTGGGCGATCGCCCCGGTTGCGATGAAAAGGATCGCCAACAGCACCCCGAGCATCGATCCGGGGCTTCTGATCATGCGACAGAAACGATCTTGACCGCGCATTTCTTGAAATCCGTCTGTTTGGAGATGGGGTCGGTGGCGTCCAGCGTCACCTTGTTGATGAGCTTGCTGGCGTCGAACCAGGGAACGAAAATGACGCCGGGGGGCATGCGGTTGCGGCCCCGCGTTTCGATGCGGGCGCGGATTTCGCCGCGGCGGGAGACGATCCTGACCTCCGCGCCCTGATTGATGCCGCGCTGCCTGGCGTCGTCGGCATTCATGAAGCAGACCGCGCCGGGGAAGGCCCGGTACAATTCGGGCACCCGCATCGTCATCGAGCCGGAATGCCAATGTTCGAGCACCCGGCCGGTGACGAGCCAGATACCGTATTCCTCGTCGGGCGGCTCGGCCGGCGGCTCGTAAGGCACGGCGAGGATCACCGCCCTGCCGTCCGGGCGGCCGTAGAATTTCACCCCCTCGCCCGGCTTCACATAGGGATCGTAGCCCTCGCGGTAACGCCAGCGCGTCTCCTTGCCGTCGACGACCGGCCAGCGCAGGCCGCGTTCCTCGTGATACCGGTCATAGGGCGCGAGATCGTGCCCGTGACCGCGGCCGAAGGAGGCATATTCCTCGAAGAGTCCTTTCTGGATGTAGAAGCCGAAGGCCTCGGCCTCGCGGTTGGCGTACTCCTTGTTGATCTCGCTTGCCGGGAAGCCGTCGACATTGCCGTTCCTGAACAAGACGTCGAAGAGGGTCTTGCCCCGGTAGCCGGGATTGGCGTCGAGGATGTCGGCGGGCCACACCTCGTCGGTGGTGAAGCGCTTGGAGAATTCCGCGATCTGCCAGAGATCGGACCGCGCTTCGCCCGGCGCGTCGACGAGCTGGTGCCAGACATGGGTGCGCCGCTCGGCATTGCCGTAGGCGCCCTCCTTCTCCACCCACATGGCGGCCGGCAGGATCAGGTCGGCGCTCATCGCCGTGATCGTCGGATAAACGTCCGAGACGACGATGAAGTTGTCCGGGTTGCGATAGCCCTGATAGGTTTCGTTCCCAGTATTGGGCGCTGCCTGGACGTTGTTGTTGACCTGCACCCAGTAGAAATTGAGCTTGCCGTCCTTCAGCATCCGGTCCTGCTCGACGGCGTGATAGCCGGGCTTTTCCGGAATGAGCCCGTGGGGCACGCGCCAGATCTCCTCAGCGTGCTTGCGGTGCTCGGGATTGGTGACGGTCATGTCGGCCGGCAGCCGGTGGGCGAAGGTGCCGACCTCGCGCGCCGTGCCGCAGGCAGAGGGCTGCCCCGTCAGCGAGAAGGGGCTGTTACCCGGCTCGGAGATCTTGCCGGTCAAAAGATGCAGGTTGTAGACCATCTGGTTGACCCAGACGCCGCGCACGTGCTGATTGAAGCCCATGGTCCAGAGCGACATGACCTTGCGGTTCGGATCGGCATAGAGATCGGCCAACTGCTCGAGGAAGCCGGCCTCGACGCCGGTGAGCTCGACCACCTTGTCGAGCGTGTACTCCGACACGAACGCCTTGAAGCTCTCGAAGTCGCTCGGGGTCATCTTGGCGGCGTCCTTGGCGTTGACCGCCTTGGCCTCGAGCGGGTTGTCGGGCCTCAGGCCGTAGCCGATGTCGGTCGCGCCGACCATGAAGGTCGTGTGGTTCTTGACGAACGCCTCGTTCACCCGGCCCGTCTGGATGATGTGGTTGGCGATGTAGTTGAGAATCGCGAGGTCGGTGCCGGGCTTGAAGACGATCGGGACATCGGCGAGATCCATGCTGCGATGGGTGAACGTCGAAAGCACCGCCACCTTCACATGCTCGTGCCCGAGCCGCCGGTCGGCAAGACGCGTCCACAGGATCGGATGCATCTCGGCCATGTTCGAGCCCCAGAGCACGAAGGCGTCTGCGTGCTCGAAGTCGTCGTAGCAGCCCATCGGCTCGTCCATGCCGAAGGTGCGCATGAAGGCATAGGCCGCAGACGCCATGCAATGGCGGGCGTTAGGGTCGAGGTTGTTGGAGCGGAAGCCGGCGCGCATCAGCTTGGTGGCGGCGTAGCCCTCGAAAATCGTCCACTGTCCCGACCCGAACATGCCAACGGCGGTCGGGCCCTTCTCCTTCAGCACCCGCTTCGCCTGTGCGGCCATGACGTCGAAGGCCTCGTCCCAGCTCACCGGCTCGAACTCGCCGTCCTTGGCAAAGTCGCCGTTGCGCTTGCGCAGGAGCGGCGTCTTCAGGCGGTCGGCGCCGTACATGATCTTCGACAGGAAGTAGCCCTTGATGCAGTTGAGGCCACGGTTGACCTCGGCCTGCATGTCGCCATGGGTGGCGACGACCTGTCCCTCCTTGACGCCGACCATGACGCCGCAGCCGGTGCCGCAGAAGCGGCACGGCGCTTTCGACCACTTTATCTGCAGCGCGTCGACGCCGCCCGGCACCGGCTGTGCCGACGCGGGCAGCGCGATGCCGGCGGCCGCCGCAGCGATGCCGGCAGCATGGGCTTTAAGAATGTCACGCCGCGTCAATTCGCCGGTCATCGCTCTTTCTCTCCTCTATTGCGTCAGAGGGCGCCGAGGGCGCTGAACCCTGCGCCCTTTCCTCGTCGCGCGCCGTTTCGACATGCTCGAACACCATGCTGGCCGCCACCACGCCGGGAAGCGCGGAAATCCGCGACAGGCATTCGCCGAGCATGCCGGTGCTCGTTCCTTCGATGACCACAACGATCTTGCCGTCCTGGTGGCCATAGACCTCGACATTGTTCATTCCGGAGAGCGCCTCGAGCACGCTCTCCTTCATCGCCGGCACGACGGCGACAACGGCGCTCGAAATATGGTAGCGCGCCTCGGCGTCAGGCATCGGCCGCGTCCCCGCTTCGCTCGGCGAGCGCGATCGCGCCGACCGGACAGATGTCGATGCAGGCGCCGCAACCGCTGCAGCGGTCGCCGTCGACCTCCGGGAGGAACGGGCCGCCGGCCCGCGGGCGGAAGCCAATCACCTGTTCCGGACAGACGTCGCGGCAGGACTGGCAGTCGACCTTGTTTCTCGCCAGGCAGCCGTCGCCGACGACCGCGAGATACGGAACGGCCCGGTCCGCCTGCGCCGCGACGGCACTGCGCCCGAACAGGAGGTTGCGTCTTGAGATTGTCGCCGGCGCTGTCATTGCAGCCTCAATGCGCTGCCGGCGGCCCCGGTGGGCCGAATACGAGCTGGAACATCCAGACGAGGAAGCCGTAGCCGCCGACGACACCGACGGCCACGAGCGGCCAGATGCCGAAGGCGAGAATCAAAAAGGTGAGGATTTCCCTGCGCCCCCCCGATCGCGGCGCCTGTTGCGACGATAACTCGGACACGCGAACTCCTCCCCATGAACCGCGACCATAGTAACAATCCTTTTCACGAAAGAAAGAGAAATAAACATAACTTCCATATTCAAGAATTATAATAACATTTGTCAATTCAACGGGTTGTTCGCCCTATAGAATTCTTGGGGACGGCGTCCAGGCGCGGGTCAGAGACAGTTTATACTTTCATGAAACGGAATGCTCGGCAGACCCCACGCGAGTGGACCCAAGTGTCGTCGTCGGCCGCGCCGGACAGGCGCGACATTCCCCGTGCCCACGCGAAGACGATCGTTGCCCTCGCGGCTTCCACTTTCGCTTCGGTCGACCAAGCCAGAGCGCGATGGTGGCACATTCACGCGAACTTTACGATTTTAGGTAGCAATGCGGCGCCGACGCACGTGAAGAGAACCTGTTGACTTACGCGCCTTGTCGAATTATGACTGACGAAATTCAAAAATCGTCACTCGTTACAAAATGTGGGTAAGGATGAGCGATCTCAAGGAAAGCGGCGTCGACACGGCCAGGCAGGAAAACATCACGCGGATCCTCGATTCGGCGGAGCGCCTCTTCCGCCATTACGGCTACGCCAAGACGAATGTCGCCGACATCGCCCGCGACCTCGACATGTCGCCGGCGAATATCTACCGCTTCTTCGCGTCGAAGACCGAAATCCATCAGGCGCTCTGCGCCCGCATGCTGGCCGCGAACTATCAGCAGGCCTTTGAGATTTCGCGCCTGCCCTTGAGCCCCACCGAACGGCTCCGGCGCTACGCGCATGCGCAGCACAAGCTGACCGTCGAAACCATGCTCGACGAGCAGAAGGTCCACGAGATGGTCGTCGTGGCGATCGAGCGCGAATGGCATGTCATCGAAAAGCACATCGACCGCATCGACCAGCTCCTGGCCGGGGTCATCCGCGAGGGAATCGAGGCCGGCGAATTCGCCGAGCAGGACCCTGAGGTCGCGGCCCGGTGCTTCGATGCCAGCCTGATCACCCTGTGCCATCCGCAGATGGTGGCGCAATGTCTTGCGAAGCAGAACCGCGCGACGCCTGACGAGCTGATCGAATTCGCGATCAAGGCACTGAAGAAATAGTCGAAGAAATACGAGCGGCCGTGCACGTGCCGCCGCACAGGGAGTACGAACGATGTTTTCACCGAGGCCCTCCATTAGGCCGTTCGTCGCCAATCTTCTGGCCGTAGTCGCTCTCGGCGCCGTTCTTGTCGGCTGCTCGGAAGAGAAGGCCGAGACGAAGGCGATCATCCGTCCTGTGAAGGTGGTGGAGATCGACGCGGCGGCGCAGGCCCGCACGCTCGACTATTCGGGCGCGGTGAAGGCGCGCACGGAAATGAACCTCGGCTTCCGCGTGGGCGGCAAGATCACCGAGCGGCTCGTCAATATCGGCGACCGGGTGAAGCCCGGTGACGTCCTGGCGCGCATCGATCCGGTCGATTTCGAGCTCGCGGTGAAGAGCGCCGAGGCGAGCCTGCTCGCCGCCGAGACGCAGGTGCAGACGGCGGCGCTCGCCAAGAGTCGGGCCGAACAGCTCTTCGGCAAGGCGTTCTCCTCCAGGGCGCAGCTCGACCAGGCGACGCTCGCCTACGACCAGGCGGTCTCCACGCGCGACGCCGCAGCCGCTTCTCTCAGTCAGGCGAAGAACCAGGTCGCCTATACGGACCTGAAATCCGGCCAGAACGGCATCGTGACCGCCATCAATGCCGACATCGGCCAGGTCGTCGGCACCGGCACCCCGGTCGTCACCGTTGCGGTCGACGGCGAAAAGGAGGTCGAGATCGCCGTTCCGGAGACGGATATTTCCGAGTTCACGACGGGCAAGCCGGTCAAGGCGCGCTTCTGGTCGAACGATGCGCTCGTCCTCGACGGCCATGTCCGCGAGGTCTCCGGCAGCGCCGACCCGCGTTCGCGAACCTTCTCCGTGCGCGTCAGCCTGCCCGACGACCAGCGCGTCCTCCTCGGCATGACGGCGACGGTCGAGACGGTCGTGGCGAATGCGCCGCCGCTCGCCGCCGTCCCCTTGAGCGCGCTCGCCCGCAAGGACGGCAAGGACATCGTCTGGGTGGTCGACCGCAAAGCGTCGATCGTCCACGCGCGCGAGATTACCCTTGCCGATTTCGCCGACGGCGGCGTGCGCGTCGCGGCTGGCCTTCGAGCCGGCGACCTCGTGGTTGCGGCTGGCACGCAGTTTATGTCGGAAGAACTGAAGGTAAAGCTGCCGGCGATTGCCGAACCCTCGGTCGAGCAAGAGTCCGCCCGCGCCGAAACGCACGAAATCCTGCGCTGACATCCATCATCAGAAAACGGAACGACGGCCATGCACGCCTCAACCGGGGACAAGAAGCCCTTCAATCTTTCGCGCTGGGCGATCGGTCATCCGAGCATCGCGCGCTTCCTGTTCGCGCTGATCATCGTCACCGGTGCGCTCGGGCTCGTGCGCATGGGCCAGCGCGAGGACCCGGAATTCACCTTCCGCACCATGATCGTCCAGGCCGTCTGGCCGGGCGCCTCGATCGAGGAGATGCAGGACCAGGTCGTCAACAAGATCGAGCGGAAGCTGCAGGAAACGCCGCATCTCGACTTCGTCCGCTCCTATACGCGCGCCGGCAGCGCCATCATCACCGTCCAGATCGAGGGCGACACGGATGCCGATGACGTCGCCGACGCTTTCTATCAGGTGCGCAAGAAGGTCGGCGATATCGCCAATGAGCTGCCGGAAGGCCTGCTCGGCCCCTATTTCAACGACGAGTTCGGCGACACCTTCATCACGCTGCACGCGATCAGCGGCGACGGCTACAGCTACCCCGAACTGAAGCGCTTCGCCATAGAAGGCCGCGACATGCTGCTGACGACGCCTGGCGTCGAGAAGGTGGTCATCCTCGGCGACCAGCCGCAGAAAATCTATATCGACGTCTCCTCCAAGGCGCTCGCCGAACGCGGGCTGACGCTCAACGATCTGCGTGACGCGATTGCCGGCCAGAACGATGTCGACCTCGCCGGCAATGTCGACACCGGCACGCGCTCGGTGCGCATCGCCGTCGAAGGCGGCGTCGCGAAAGTCGACGAAATCCGCGAATTGCGGCTGCGGGTGGGCGATCGAACCATCCGGCTCGGCGACATCGCCGCCGTCAGTTCCGGCCTCGAAGACCCCTATTCGCGCAAGTTCCGCTTCAATGGCCACGATGCCGTCGAGATCGGCGTCGTCATGGCCAAGGGCCACAAGGTCACCGATGTCGGCAAGGCGGTGGAGGCGACCTATGAACGCTTCGAGTCCGCGCTTCCCTACGGCGTGTCGGTCGGGCAGATATCCAATCAGCCGGAGGTGGTCACCGAGGCGATCAGCGAGTTCAGCCACGCGCTGGTCGAGGCGCTGATCATCGTGCTCGTCGTCTCCTTCCTGTCGATCGGCTGGCGCTCCGGCCTGGTCATCGCGATCGCCATACCGCTGGTGCTCGCCGCCACCTTCGCCATCATGTACGAGCTCGGCATCGACCTGCAGCGCATCTCGCTCGGCGCCCTGATCATCGCGCTCGGGCTGCTCGTTGACGATGCGATGATCGTGGTCGAGCTGATGGAGAGGAAGCTCGAGGAGGGGCTGGTCAAGATCGAGGCGGCGAGCTTCGCCTATTCCTCCACGGCCTTCCCGATGCTGACCGGCACGCTGATCACCACCGCCGGTTTCATCCCGGTCGGCTTTGCCGAGTCGACCGCCGGCGAATATGTCCGCTCGCTCTTCTATGTCGTCGGCATCGCCCTCGTCGTATCATGGTTCGTGGCCGTCTATTTCACGCCCTGGCTCGGCTACATGATCCTGAAGCAGCGCCATCATGCGGGCAGCCACCACGACGTCTTCGATACCCGCTTCTACCGGCGCCTGAGGGCGACCGTCGGCTGGGCGGTCCGCCACCGCGTCATCGTCCTCGTCATGACGCTTGCGGCCTTCACGACAAGCCTCTGGGCCTTCCAGTTCATCCCGAAGAACTTCTTCCCGCAGTCCTCGCGGCCGGAAATCCTGATCGACCTCTGGCTGCCGGAGGGAACGAGCATCAAGGAGGTCGAGAAGCAGGCCAAGGCGCTCGAGGCGCGGATGATGGACGACGAGGACAAGCGCTTCATCGCCACCTATATCGGCGAAGGCGCGCCGCGCTTCTTCCTGCCGCTCGACCAGCAGCTTCGCAACCCAAACTTCGCGCAGCTCCTCGTCATGGCGAAGGACGAGCCCGCCCGCGAGCGGCTGATCGTCAAGCTGCGCACGATCCTTGCCGAGGACTTCCCCTCGATCCGCGCCAAGGTCGACCGCCTGTTCCTGGGGCCGCCGACCGGCTGGCCGGTGCAGCTCCGCGTCATGGGCCCGGATCGCCAGGAGGTGCGCCGCATCGCCGACGAGGTGAAGGCGAAGTTCAACCAGAACCCGCTGCTCGGGGCGGTTCATGACGACTGGCTGGAGCCGGTTCCGGCGATGAAGCTCACGATCGACCAGGACCGCGCCCGCGCGCTCGGCGTCACCTCGCAGCGCATCCGCCAGATGCTGCAGGCGGCGATGTCCGGTGCGCCGCTCGCCGACTTCCGCGACGGCGAGGAAACGGTCTCGATCGTCGCCCGCGAACCCGACGGCAGCCGGCAACTGCTCTCGGCCGTCAACTCGGTCTATGTCCCCACGGATTTCGGCGGCTTCGTCCCGGTCTCGCAGGTCGCCAAGGTCATGCCGGTCATGGAGCAGGGCATCGAATGGCGTCGCGATCGCCTGCCGACGATCACCGTGCGGGGTACGCTCCCCGACGGCGTGCAACCCAACGACGTGACGATGAAGCTCTACGACGAGCTCAAGGGGCTTCGCGACGGCCTTGCGCCCGGCTACAAGATCGAGATCCAGGGCGGCGCGGAAGACAGCGCCGAGAGCCAGGCGTCGATCGCCGCCAAGGCGCCGATCATGCTGCTCGTCATCGTCATCCTCTTGATGGCGCAGCTCCAGCACTTCGGCAAGTCGATGCTGGTGCTCGCCACAGGTCCGCTCGGCATCATCGGCGCCGCCGCCGCCCTCATCGTCAGCGGCGCTCCCTTCGGCTTCGTCGCCATCCTCGGCGTCATTGCCCTGCTCGGCATCATCATCCGCAACTCGATCATCCTCGTCGACCAGATCGACCAGGACATCGCCGCGGGGATGGAGCGCTCCGAGGCGATCATCGGCGCGGCGGTGCGCCGCTTCCGGCCGATCATGCTGACGGCGTTGACGGCGGTGCTGGCGCTGATCCCGATCTCACGCGGCGTCTTCTGGGGTCCGCTCGCCTACGCCATGATGGGCGGCATCCTGGTTGCGACCGTCCTGACGATCCTGGTGCTGCCGGCCGGCTATGCGCTGTTCTTCGGCAGGGAACCGAAGGCACGCACGGGCGCGCCGGAAGCGGCGTCGCCGCAGGCGCAACCGGACGAAGATCGCGAAACCTATCCGGCGCCACTCGCGGCGGAATGACTGCACGAGCGACGACGCGCCGGCCGGAAAGAGCCGAGCCGGCGCGTCGCGATCGAGCCGCAGAAGTGCCCGCGCCTGTCACATCATCAGCCTGGGCAAGGCCGCGGCCAAGGCGTCGACGGCGACGCGGACCTTCAGCGGCAGGTGCGGCGTCCGCGGCCACAGTGCATAATTGTCGAACACGTGACCCGGCTGGTCCGGAAGCAACGGGACGAGCGCGCCTTGCTGGAGACGCTCACGGATCAACCAGGACGGCAGCCATGCGAGACCGTGGCCGGCGGCCGCAGCATCGGCAATTGCGTCGAGGTCGTCGAGGCGCAGCCGGCCTGCTGGCGTAATCTCTACGGGAGGCTCGCCCTCGCGCGGAAACAGCCATGGAAGGACCCAGCCGGGCCGGCTGTAGATAATGGCGCAATGCCTTTCCAGATCCTCCAGCGCCCGCGGTTCGCCATGCATCTCGACATAGGATGGCGATGCGCAGACCACCATGCGATGGCGTGCGATGCGCCGCGCGATCATCCCGGCCCTGTCCTCCAGACTGCCGGTCCGGATGGCGAGATCATAGCCGTCCTCCACCAGATCGACGATGCGGTCGGCGAAGGAGAGGTCAAGGCCGAGCGAAGGGTATTGCTTCGCAAGGTCGAGCAGGACCGGCGCAACGCATCGCCGGCCGAGGAGCGCCGGCATTGTCACGCGCAGCCTTCCACGCGGTTCTGAAAGCTGCTCCGCCACGAGCGCATCGGCAGCCTCTGCCTCCGCCAGCACCATCCGGCAACGTTCGTAATAGGCGCGCCCCAGGTCGGTCAGGCTCTGGCGGCGCGTGGTCCGGTTGATAAGCCGCACGCCCAGATGCTGTTCAAGGAAGCGGACATGCTTGCCGACCATCGGCGGCGATAGTCCGAGCACGGCTGCCGCGGCCGCGAACGATCCCAAATCGACGGCTTTAACGAAGACGGCCATGCTTGTCAGGCGATCCATGATTAGAAACTCTCAGTTCATACTGTCCGTCGCATGTGCCTATTTATCCGCTCGATCCGCCTTGGCATAGCTTATTACGTTCATTTTGTTTGGAGTTATTGTCGATGGCACGTGTTGTTCGCTTTCATGAGCATGGTGGTCCCGAGGTTTTGCGCATCGAAAACGTCGATGTTCCGAGACCCGGTCGGGGTGAAATTCAAATCCGCGTCAAGGCACTGGGACTGAACCGGGCGGAGGCGCTGCTGCGTTCCGGCTCCTATATCGAGACGCCGCGCTTGCCTTCCGGTCTCGGGCTCGAGGCAGCGGGCGTCGTCGAGACGGTCGGGGAGGGTGTGGGCGCTTTCGCGCCGGGCGACCCCGTCAGCGTCGTGCCGCCGCTATCCATGGTGCGGTGGCCCGCCTATGGCGAGTTTGCCACGTTTCCCGCCGAACTCGCGGTCAAGCACCCGCCATCGCTCAGCTGGGAAGCGGCAGCGGCCGTCTGGATGCAGTATCTCACGGCCTATGGCGCGCTGATCGATATCGCCAAGCTCCGCCAAGGCGACTTTGTCGCCATCACCGCCGCATCGAGCAGCGTCGGGTTGGCCGCAATCCAGATCGCCAACATGGTCGGTGCGACCCCCGTCGCGGTTACGCGAACGTCCCGCAAGAAGCAGGCCCTGCTTGAATCCGGCGCCGCCCATGTCATCGCTTCCGCCGAGGAAGACCTGGAAGCCGGCCTGAAGGAATTCGCCGGTCCCCTGGGCGTACGGGTCGTGTTCGACCCGGTCGGCGGACCGATATTCGAGCCCTTGACTGCCGCCATGTCACGGGGCGGCATTCTCATCGAATATGGCGGCCTGAGCCCGGAGCCAACGCCCTTCCCGCTGTTCAGCGCGCTCAGCAAGAGCCTGACGCTGCGCGGCTATCTCGTCCACGAGATCACCCGTGATCCGGAGCGGCTTGTGGCCGCAAAAGCGTTCATCATCAAAGGCTTGCTGTCGGGCTCGCTGCAGCCGGTGATCGCCAGGACCTTTCCGTTCGACCAGATCGTCGAGGCGCATCGGTTCCTGGAGTCGAACGAACAGTTTGGCAAGATCGTCGTCACGGTTTGACTGATCGCGGGCCCTTCCCAGGGGCGGGCGGTCGGCGAATAACCCATCAAATCCGTATGTTGCGGGATTTCTTGAAAGACTTCCGATTTGAGGGTAAAATTACGCTAAATTCAAAGCGTTACAGCGACCGTGCGATATGCGACGAGCGGGGCTGCAACGTGCGGCGCACGGGAGTGGGTGACGCTTTGTCAAGCTTCATACGTGGAGGTTGTCATGCCCGACACTCTGATGGCAGGAAAAAGAGCCCAGGACTGGGTGAATCTGATCCTTGCAGTGTGCCTGTTCCTTTCTCCCTGGGTCATCGGCTTTGCGGCTGAAACCGCGCCGACCTGGAACGCATGGATCGCCGGCATCGTGCTCGGCGCTCTTGCGGTCGCGACCCTTTCGGCTTTCGCCGAATGGGAGGAATGGGCCAATATGGTGATCGGCCTGTGGTTGATCGTCTCTCCCTGGCTGCTCGGCTTCATGGCGAATATCAACGCGATGTGGACCCACGTCATTCTCGGCGTGCTCGTCGCCGCGGTATCCGCATGGGCGGTCTGGGACTACAGGCATCACTCGCACGCATAGATCACCGCGATTTCGGACGAGGTCCGAAATCGGTCATGAAGAAACTCGAGCGGGACGAGAGCGTACCGTTGGATGGCGCCCTCGCCCCGCTTGAAACTGTCAGGCGCTTCGCGTGAATGCGACGCGCCTTCACTTCCTTTTCGCCCGCCTAACTAGAGCATTTTGCAGTCAGGTGGAATCACCTGACATCGCACAAATGCGGCAGAAACAACAGATAGGGGTGGCGCGAACGCATGTGAGCGCATCCTGCTCCAGGCGATCGAGCGGAAGCGGGGTCTCTTGCGTTTCACCCCACGGCCGCTCGCTCTTCCACCAAGGCGTCCGCATCCGCGACACCGAGCTCGCGGCGTTCGAGTTCGGTCTGGATGGCGAGATCGAGCACCTTCTGCAGGTCCGCGGCGTGACGGAAGTCGGGACCGGCGGGACGGCCGGCCTTCACCGCCTCGGCGAAACGCTGGTAGTTGGTCGGCACCTTCCCGGCGTCGACGGAACGCCATTTCGCCTTTTCCACATCGGCACCGAGGCAGGCCCGCAAGCTTGAGCCGTCCGGCGTATGGATCACCTCCAGCGCTCCCTTGTCGCCGTGGAGGCGGAGCCTCAACTCGTTGAGATGGCCGGTGGCCCAGCGGCTCGCATGGATGACGCCCATCGCGCCGTTGGCGAACTCCGCCGTCATGGCGAAACTGTCATTGGCATCGAGGTCGTACTCGCCGATGCGGTTGCCGGGCGCCTTGTCGAAGGCTTTCAGCCGGGTGAACACCCGCTCGACCGAGCTGCAACCGCCATAGCCGGCGAAGTCGAGAATGTGGATGCCGACATCGCCGAGCACGCCGTTCGATCCGTGCCTGGTCGACAGCCGCCAGAGCCATTTCGATTCGCTCGCCCAATCGCCCCAGGCTTTCGAGACGAGCCAGCTCTGCAGGTAGGAGGCCTCGAGGTGACGGAGCTGGCCGATCTCGCCGGCGAGCACCAGTTCGCGGGCCTTCTGCAGCGGCGCGACGTTGCGGTAGGTGAGGTTGACCATCGCGACGACGCCGGCGCGCTCGGCCGCCAAGGCCATCTCGGCGGCCCTCTCATAGTTCTCCGCCAACGGCTTTTCGCAAAGCACGTGTTTGCCGGCGGCGAGAAGCGGCAGCGTCGTCGGGTGATGCGCCTTGTCCGGCGTCACATTCGCCACGGCATCGAACTTGTCCCAACTGATCGCCTCTTCGAGCGAGTTGAAGGTGTGCTCGATGCCGTGCTGGGCCGCAAAGGCCTTGGCGCGGGCCGGGTCGACGTCGACGGCGGCGACCATCTCGACGCCTTCGATCTCGGCGAAGGCCTTCGCATGGCTGTTCGCCATGCCCCCGGTTCCAAGAATGAGCAAACGCATCGCAATTCCCCTATCGATATCCGGCCTCGCCCGGCCGATGCAGCTTCGGACCGCGTTCGACGATCGGCTCCAAAGCCTTTTCGACCGGCACGTTCGGCGCCTCATGGACCGCCGTGTAGCGCCCCAGCGGGTTGTGCGCCCATTTCACCGCATTGCGCAGCACCTTGTGCACCGTCTGGTCGTGATAGGTCGGATAGGTCTCGTGGCCGGGGCGGAAATAGAAGATATTGCCGGCGCCGCGCCGCCAGGTGAGCCCTGAGCGGAACACCTCGCCGCCGGCGAACCAGGAGATGAAGACGGTCTCCAACGGCTCCGGCACGGAGAAATGCTCCCCGTACATCTCCTCGTATTCGATCACGAAGTGCTCGCCCAAGCCTTCGGCGATCGGGTGGCGCGGATTGACGACCCAGACCCGCTCGCGCTCCCCCGCCTCGCGCCATTTGAGCGCGCAGGGCGATCCCATCAGCCGCTTGAAGATTTTCGAGAAATGGCCGGAATGGAGCACTATCAGGCCCATCCCCTCCCACACCCGTTTGGCAACCCGCTCTACGATCGCGTCCTCTACCGCGCCGTGGGCGGTATGGCCCCACCAGAGGAGGACGTCGGCCGCGGCAAGCCGCTGCTCGGTCAGCCCGTGCTCCGGCTCCTGCAGCGTCGCGGTCGTTGCCTCGATGCCCGCATCCGCATTGAGCGCCGCGGCGATGGTGTTGTGCATCCCGTCCGGATAGATTTCGCGGACGGTGGCGTTCTTCTGCTCGTGGACGTTTTCGCCCCACACGATGGCGTTGATAGGCAAGGTCATTCTCCTCGTGATCAGGCCCCGGTTGCGGATGCCTATGTCCTTGATTCGATTGTCGGCGCGGAGGCGGGCCGGAAACCGCGCATGGTTCGCCCTTACGCCTGCCTAACGCCTGAGACTTTGGAATGATCCGAAATCTTCCGGATCAGCCTTTCTTTTCAGCTCTTTCCCACGGCCGGACGGGACATCCGGGCGGGACGCATGTTTGACTGCTCAGCCTGCGTTCTATCTCTTTGTTCTTGTCGCATCTGTGCGACGTCGGGCGATGCCGCCTGACGGCAAAATGCTCTAGGCGGCACCTCGCATTTCCACGCGGCCGATCGCCCGGCCGCCCGCATCGAAGCGGTGGACCTGGCCGGGGGTCGGCGATATTCGCAGCGTCTGTCCCGGCTGGTGCCTGGAGGTGCCGCCCTCGCGAACGATCACCGGCTCGTCGGCACCGACGTCGAGATAGACATAGCTGTCGGAGCCGAGCATCTCGGAATGGACGACGGTTCCGCTCCACTCTCCTCCTTGCTCGACGATCTCCAGATGCTCGGCACGGATGCCGATCCTATGGGCATTGTAGGGCGCGGCGAAGGCGGCCGAGAGGAAATTCATCTTCGGCGAGCCGATGAAGCCGGCGACGAAAAGCGAGTTCGGTCTTTCGTAAAGCTCGAGCGGCGTGCCGATCTGCTCGACGAGCCCGTCCCGAAGCACGCAGATCCGGTCGGCGAGCGTCATCGCCTCGACCTGGTCGTGGGTGACATAGATCATCGTCGTCTTGTGCATGCTGCGGTGAAGCCTGGCGATTTCGATGCGCGTGGCGACGCGCAGCGCCGCGTCGAGGTTCGAAAGCGGCTCGTCGAACAGGAAGACCTTCGGGTCGCGGACGATCGCACGGCCGATCGCCACGCGCTGGCGCTGGCCGCCGGAGAGCTGGCGCGGCAGGCGCTCGAGATAGGGCGTAAGCTGCAGCATCTCGGCCGCCGCCTCCACACGTTTGCGGCATTGCTCCTTGTCCTTGCCGGCGAGTTGCATGCCGAAGGACATGTTCTCGAAAACCGTCATGTGCGGGTAGAGCGCATAGGACTGGAAGACCATGGCGATGCCGCGCTTCGACGGCACGACATGGTTGACGGTCTCGCCGTCGAAGGCGAGGGTTCCGGAGGTGATGTCCTCCAGCCCGGCGATGAGCCTCAGGAGGGTGGACTTGCCGCAGCCGGACGGCCCGACGAACACCATGAACTCGCCCGCCCTGATGTCCATGCTGACGCCCTTGATGACCTCGAAGGCGCCGAAGGACTTGCGGATATCGCGCAATTGCAGCTCTGCCATTTGTTCTCTCCTAGATGAGCCCGGACGGGATGCGGGCGGAAGGCGGCGCCATTTCTCCTCAGCCGGCCCTGGAGCGGAAGCTCACATGTTCGCGCACCGCTCCATCCCTTTGTTTTGCCCATTTGTGGGACGTCAGGTGATCTCACCTGACTGCACAATGCTTAGCCTTTGACGCCGCCGGCCGTCAGGCCGGAAATGATCCGCCGCTGAAAGATGAGGACGAGCACCACCAGCGGTACCGTGACGATCACCGAGGCGGCCATGATGTTGCCCCAGGGGATCTCGAAATTGCTGGCACCGGAAAGAAGCGCGATCGCCACCGGCACAGTGCGCTGCACGTCCGAGGAGGTGAAGGTCAGCGCGAAAAGGAACTCGTTCCAGGCGGCGATGAAGGCGAGCAGCCCGGTCGTGACCAGCGCCGGCCACATCAGCGGCATGAAGACCCGGGTGATGACCACCCAAGGCGAGGCCCCGTCGACGATGGCGGCCTCCTCGATCTCTACCGGCAGGTCGCGCATGAAGGTGGTCAACACCCAGACGGTGAACGGCAGGGTGAAGATCATGTAGGAAAAGATCAGCGCCAGCGGCGTATTGAAGATGCCGATCCCGCGGATGAGCTCGAACAGGCCGGCAAGCACGGCGATCTGCGGGAACATCGAAACCGAGAGGATGGTCAGAAGCAGCAGCGAGCGGCCGCGAAACCGCACCCGTCCGAGCGCGTAGGCGGCCGTGACCGCCAACAGCAGCGAGATGGCGACGACTGCGCCTGCCACCAGCAGCGAGTTGCCGAGATTGCGCAGGAAGCTGCCCTGCGATACCACGCTCGTGTAGTTGGCGAGCGAGAATTGCGTCGGCCAGTAGTCGACGCGGAAGAGCGCCGTGCCGGATTTGAGGCTCGTCAGGATCGCGTAATAGAAGGGAAAGACCGCAATCACGATGATGCCGGCGACGAGTGCGTAGAATGCGGTCCGTTTCGCGAGTGTGGCGACCATCAGCGCTCCCCTCCGACATTGACCCGGCCGAACCACATGTAGAGAACGGTGATCGCGGCGATGATCAGAAACAGCATGGTCGAGGCGGCGGCCCCGTAGGCGAATTTGTCGAAATCGAAAAGGTTCTCGCGCGCCAGCACCGACATCGTCTTCGTCTGCGCATTGTTGGGCGTCAGCACGTAGATCAGGTCGAAGATGCGCAACGCATCGAGCATGCGGAAGATGACCGCCACCATAAGTGCCGGGCGGATCAGCGGCAGGGTCACCCGCCAGAACACGCGGACCGGGTGGACGCCGTCGATCTTCGCCGCCTCGTAGATGTCCCCCGGCACCATCTGCAGGCCGGCGAGGATCAGGAGCGCCATGAACGGCGTCGTCTTCCACACGTCGACGATGAGCACGGCGATCATCGCCGTATCGGGATTGGCGGTCCAGGCGACCTTCTGGCTGATCAGGCCGAGGCCGAGCAGGATGTCGTTGAGGATGCCGAACTGGTCATTGAGCATCCAGGCCCACATCTTGGCGGAAACGATCGTCGGGATTGCCCAGGGGACGAGGATCGCTGCGCGGACGAAGCCGCGGCCCGGAAACTGCACGTTCAGCACCAGCGCGACGACGAGCCCGAGCACGGTCTCGATGCTGACGGAGACGATCGTGAACTTCAGCGTGTTCCAGACGGCGTTCCACCAGGCGGCGTCGGCAAGCAGCCCCCGGAAGATCGTGCGGCCGCTCTTCAGCGTGATCCAGGAAAGGTAATTGTCGAAGCCGATGAATTCGGCACCGGAAAGATTGGTCAGCGAGGCGTTAGTGAAGCTGAAATAGATGGTCCGGACCAGCGGCCAGCCGGCGACGAGCGCCAGCACGAGCAGCGTCGGCGCCAGGAAAACCCAGGCGGAGCGGACGCGCTGCGCCTGCAGGTCCGAATTGACGTGGCTGCGGCGCTGAAGCGCGGCAGGCGGATCCGCGACGGTAAGATCTGTCATGACGTTGGCTCATCCATTGCCGTTCGGCTTTCGCCGCAAAGGTCCGGGAGGGGATGGCGGCATGCTTGCCGCCATCCCCCGGCGACGCTGCAAGACGGGAAAGAGATGCTTTGCTTCGGCGTTTCCCGCCCGGGGAGGTTTACCAGCTATCGCCCTTGAGCTCGGTCAGATCGACCTCGAGCAGTTCGAGGTTTTCGGCAGCGGTCCCGTCGCCGGAGAGCGTGTTGTGCACGGCGCTCCAGAACTTGGAGGAGACCTCGTTGTACTTGACCTTGGCCACTGCCGAAGGCCGCGGAACCGCGCTCTGGAAGATCGGCTTCCAGTTCGGCATGAACGGCTGCGCGGCCGCGACCTCCGGATCGTCGTAGAGCGAAGCGATCGTCGGCAACTGCGAAAGCTGCAGCGCGCGCTGCTTCTGCACCTCCTTGGAGGAGAGAAACTTCACCAGCTCGATCGCCGCCTGCTGATCTTCGGAATATTTCGACACGGCGAGGTTCCAGCCCCCGAGCGTCGAGGACGGCTGTTCGCCGGCGCTTGCGGTCGGAAGCGGCATCACCTCGAACTTGCCCTTGACGGCGCTGTCACCGCCGTTTCCGAGCGCATAGGCATAGGGCCAGTTGCGCATGAAGACGGCCTTGCCGGTCTGCCAGACGCCGCGCGATTCCTCTTCCTGGTAGGCAAGCACGCCCTCGGGCGCGATCGTTCCGATCCATCCCTTGGCCCGCTCGATCGCCGCGGCGGCCTTTTCGTTGTTGACGGAGATCGACCCGTCCGTCTCGACGATCTGCCCGCCGCCGGAAGACTTGATCCATTCCAGCGCGTTGCAGGTCAGCCCCTCATAGGCATTCGCCTGGAAGACGTAGCCCCAGATGTCGGCGTGGCCGGCCTCACGCTCCTTGTCCTGGATCTCCTTGGCGGTCGCCGCCAGCTCGTCCCAGGTCTTGGGCGGCGTCTTGCCGTATTTCTCCAGCAGGTCCTTGCGGTAGTAAAGCGCCGGCGCGTCGGTAAAGATCGGCAGCGCGACGAGCTTGCCGTTCACGGTCTGCGACTGGATGATCGAGGGGAAATGGTCGCCAACCACGTCCTTGGCCGCTTCCGTCAGATCGATGAATTGATCCGCAAGCTGCGGCGCCCAGATGACGTCGGTCTGGTAGACATCGACGTCCTTGTTACCGGCCGCAAGCCACAGACGATACTGGCTGAACTGCTCGCTCGACGAGGGCGGCATGGTGACCAGATTGACCTTGTGGCCGGTCTGCTTCTCGAACTTGTCGAGTTGCTCACGCATGAAATTCACGTTCTTGCCGGTGGTGTTGGCCGCAAGCGAAAGCTCCGCCGCGGCGGCAAGATCGGCGGCGCCGAGTACGGCGCAAATGGTCAAGGTCTTCAGAAGCAATGTCATGATCGATGGCTCCTCCAAATCCCCCACCGCTCGAAAGCTCCTCAGCAATTCGAAAACGGTTTGGCTTGCGAAAAACTGTCAGAAGGTCTCGGTCATGTCAATACGGGCAAGCAATCGCGATCAACGCTAGTGAAGATATCAAAATAATAGCGCAATTTCATCAGCTTATCCTGTTCACAACTATCCTTTGAGCTCCCGCTAGGGGAAAGCTGCGACGCGTGCATTTCGACAAAAATTTAAAACGATTTGGCTCGAAGCGCGGCAGCGAGTCGGCATCGCTTCGCACCGGATCCCGCCGCCACGATCGGTTGTTCCGCGCGACAAAGGCGTATATTCGTCATCGGGCAACCGAGCTGAGGAATAGACAGGCCGCATGAAACTTAAGGAGTTCGCTCGTCAATTGGGCCTTTCGCCGACGACGGTCAGCCGCGCGCTGAGCGGCTATCCCGAGGTCAGCGAAAAGACCCGCAAGCGCGTGGCGGAGGAGGCCGTCCGGCTCGGCTATCGCCCCAATATCAATGCGGTGCGCCTCGTCACCGGCCGCGCCGGCGCGATCGGCGTGGTCATGGGCCGGACCGGCGAATTCCACTTCGCCGAATTCATGAGCGGCATGGCAGAACGGCTGGACGGGGAAGACATCGACATTCTCGTCAGCCCGACGACGGATCGCGATTTGACCGACCAGGTTCCGCTCTATGGCCGGCTTGCGACCAGCGGCCGGGTCGACGCCGTGATCGTTCACTCGCCGAAGCCCAACGACGAGCGCATCGCACTCCTGCACGAGCTCGGCTTTCCCTTCCTGCTTCACGGCCGCTCCGAGACCGACGTGCCGCATGCCTGGCTCGACATCGACAATGAGAGCGCCGTCCGCCGGGCGACCTCGCACCTGCTCGATCTCGGCCACAGGCGCATCGCCATGATCAACGGCCCGGAGGGCAGGACGTTTTCGCTTCACCGCGACAAGGGCTACCGCGACGCGCTTGAGGATCGCGGCATTCCCTTCGACCCGCGCCTCGTCACCCACGGCCATTTCACCGACGAGCTCGGCTTCCGCTTTGCCCGCTCCTTCCTCGAGCAAACGCCGCGCCCGACGGCCTTCGTCGCCGGATCGATGATGACGGCGCTCGGCGTCTATCGGGCGGTGCGCTCCCGCGGGCTCGTGGTCGGGCGCGACATCTCGGTGATCGCCCATGACGATGTCTTTCCCTATCTGACCGCCGACAACATGGTCCCGTCGCTTTCGGCAACACGCTCCTCCATGCGGGCGGCCGGGGCACGAGCGGCAGACCTCGTGCTGCAATTGCTCGCCGGGCGGCCGGCGACCGAGATCCACGAGCTCTGGCCGGTGGAACTCATCCTGCGCGAGTCGACGGGGCCGGCGCCACGGGAAGCCCAGTCTTGACGACGCCGGCAGTCGCGCGAAAGAGCGTCGCGGTCATCGGCGGCGGGCCGGCCGGTCTCATGGCGGCGGAGGTGCTGGCGCGCGCCGGCCATGCGGTAACGATCTACGAAGCGATGCCGACGCCCGCTCGCAAGTTCCTGCTCGCGGGCAAATCCGGGCTCAACATCACCCATGCCGAGGACTACGCCGCTTTCAGGACCCGCTTCGGCGCGGCTTCCCGTCGGCTGGCCCCCGCGCTCGACGCTTTCAGACCGGACGACGTCCGCACCTGGGCGATGGAACTCGGGACCGAAACCTTCGTCGGCTCATCGAACCGCGTCTTTCCGAAGGCAATGAAGGCCTCGCCGCTCCTGCGCGTCTGGCTCCGCCGGCTGGAGGCCGAAGGCGTGCGGATCAATACCCGCCATCGCTGGTCGGGCTTTGCCGAAGGCGGCTATCTCTTCGAGACGCCGGAGGGTCGGAAGATCGTACGGCCCGACGCGGCGCTCCTGGCGCTCGGCGGCGCGAGCTGGCCACGGCTCGGGTCCGATGCCGCCTGGGTTCCCTGGCTCGGGGAAAAAGACGTCATGGTCCATAATTTCCGCCCCGCCAATTGCGGCTTCGACGTCGACTGGAGCGAGGCATTCCGCGAGCGCTTCGCCGGCCGGCCGCTGAAGGCCGTCACCGCGTCGTCGGGCGCGGGCACCTTTCCGGGCGAATTCGTCGTCAGCCGCCACGGCATCGAGGGCAGCCTCGTCTATGCCCATGCGGCGTGCCTGCGCGACGAACTGGAGCGGGACGGTCGTGCAGCGCTGATCCTCGATCTCGCGCCCGGCCGGACGGCCGGGCGGCTCGCCCGCGATCTGGCGCGCCAGGACCGCAAGACGAGCTTCTCCAACTGCCTGCGCAAGGGCGCGGGGCTCGATCAAGTCAAGGCGGCGCTCCTGAAGGAGCTCTCGCCGGAGGCGGCCCGCGCCGATCCGGACCGGCTCGCGGCCCGGATCAAGGCCGTGGCCCTCCCGGTGCTGAGGCCCCGGCCGATCGCCGAAGCGATCTCCTCGGCGGGCGGCATCCACATGAGCGATGTCGACGAACGCTTTATGCTGAAGGCCGTTCCCGGCCTCTTCGTCGCCGGCGAGATGCTCGACTGGGAAGCGCCGACCGGCGGCTATCTGTTGACCGCGTGCTTCGCCACCGGCCGGGCCGCCGGCCGCGGCATCGCGGCGTGGCTCGCGGACAGGCACCGCTGAGCGATAACACTCGCTCGTTGTGGCGCAGGTTGCTTTAACCCGGCGCTCTCCTATCTCCTCCATGGAGCGACCTTGAATGCTCCATCAAGAGGGGCCATCGCCATGCGACAACTGGAATTCCTCGACCGCTACAGCCCTTACGCCCTCGCCGTGCTCCGCATCGTCACGGCGCTGATCTTCATGGAGCACGGCACGCAGAAGCTCTTCGGCTTCCCGGCGCCCCCGGAACAGGGAATGCCGCCGCTTCTCTCCCTCTTCGGGATCGGCGCCGTCATGGAATTCCTGGGCGGGCTTCTGATCCTGATCGGGCTCTTCACCCGTCCGGTCGCCTTCCTGCTGGCCGGCGAAATGGCCGTTGCCTACTGGATGGTTCATGCGCCGCAGAACTTCTATCCCGCCCTGAACGGAGGCGACGCCGCCATTCTCTATTGCTTCGTCTTCCTGCTGTTCGTCTTCACGGGGCCGGGTGCGTGGAGCGTCGACGGCACAAGGCGCAGCCCAGGACCGGCGCTGACCTAAAAGCGGCCCCGCGCGGCAGCCCGGAGCAGGAAATCGCAAGGCGGGTCGGCAAGCCCCTCGTTCGCAAAGGCCTGAAGCCGATCGGCGACCTTGTCGAGGCCATAGGCCTCGGCATAGTGCATCGGCCCGCCCCGCCAGCGCGGGAAGCCGTAGCCATGGATCTTCACGAGGTCGATGTCGGAGGCCCTGAGCGCCGTCCCGTCCGCGACAATACGAGCCGCCTCGTTGACCATCGGCCAGAGGATGCAGTCGACCATCGCCGCCTCGCCCCAGGCGCGGCGGGGCCATCCCTTCGCCTCCTCGGCAATGATCGCCGCGACGGTCTCCGAGGGGCGCGGCGTGCGGTCGCCGGGCTGGTAGTCGTACCAGCCGCCGCCGCTCTTCTGGCCGAAGCGCCCGATCGCCGAGAGGCGATCGGCGATCGGCGCGAAGGCGGTCTCGCCCCGCGCCCGGGCGGCCCGGCGCTGGAGGGCGGCGATATCGAGGCCGCCAAGGTCCTGCACCTCGAACGGTCCCATCGGCAGGCCGAACCCGCGCAGGGCGGCGTCGACCGCCGCGGGGGTGGCGCCGGTAAGAAGAAGCCGCTCGGCTTGCGCCCGCGTCACCTTGAGGATGCGGTTGCCGATGAAGCCGTCCGAGATGCCGGCGCGCACCGGAACCTTGTTCAGCATCCGCGCCAGGACGAAGCCGGTCGCCAGCACTTCCGGCGCTGTCGCCGTCGTCGGCACGATTTCCATGAGCCTCATCACATGCGCCGGGCTGAAGAAATGCAGGCCGAGGAAGCGCTCCGGGTGGCCGATGCCCTCCGCGATCCGCTCCGGATCGAGATAGGAGGTGTTCGTCGCGAGCACCGCGTCGCGACGGCAGGCGGCGGCGAGCCGACGGAAGACCTCGCGCTTCACCTCGAGATCCTCGAAAACCGCCTCGACGACAAGGTCGACATCGGCGAGCGCCGCATAGTCGGTGGTGGCGGTGACGCCGGCCATCCGGTCAACGGCAGCATCGATTGAAATTCGGCCGCGTTTCGCGGCGCCGTCGAAAATCGCCCGCAACCTGGCGAGGCCCCGCTCCAGCGAGAGATCGTCGCGCTCGACCAGGATGAGCGGCAGCCCGGCATCGCGCAGGGCGGCGGCAATGCCGGCGCCCATGGTGCCGCCGCCGATCACCGCCGCCGATTTGATCGGCCGTGGCGCGACACCGGCAAGCTCCGGAGGCCGCGTCGCCGCCCGCTCGGCGAAGAACACGTGGCGCAGCGCCGCGGCCTGGGCCGAGCCGCGGAGCGCCAGAAAGGTTTCGCGCTCGAAGGCCGTCGCCGTCTCGAAATCCGCCTCCGCCGCACGGCGCATGCAGGCGAGCGCCTTCAGCGGCGCCACCTCCCGCTTCGCGCGGGCGGCGACGGTCTTTTCCGCCGCCTCCCAGAAGCCTTCCGCCGGCGGGGCGACGGGGCGATCGCCAAGCGCCGGCGGCAGCGGCCGTCCGAGCGCCGCGCGGGCGAAATCGACGGCGCCGGCGACGAGGTCACCCTCGATCACGGCGTCGATCAATCCGGCCTCCTGCGCCTCGCGCGCTCTGAGCGGCGATCCGGTGGTGACCATGTCGACGGCCGTCTCGACGTCCGCGAGCCGCGGCAGGCGCACCGTTCCGCCGGCGCCCGGCACGATACCGAGGCGCACTTCCGGCAGGCCGACGCTCGCGGACGGGACGGCGACGCGGAAGCGGCAGCCGAGCGCCACCTCGAAGCCGCCGCCGAGCGCGCTGCCGTGGATCGCCGCGACCCAGGGCTTCTCCGCCCGTTCGATCCGCGCGACGAGGTCCGGCAGGTGCGGCGGCCGAGGGGGCTTATCGAACTCGCCGACATCGGCGCCGGCGATGAAGGTGCGGCCGGCGCAGACGAGCACCACCGCCTTGACGGACGGATCGGCATCGAGCCGCTCGGCCGCCTCGTAGAGCTGCCGGCGGAGCGCCTGCGACAGGGCGTTGACCGGCGGGTGGTCGACGGTGACGATGGCGATCTCGCCGCGGTGTTCGATGCTGGCGGTCATGGCTGGATTCCAGGGTCGCCTTCGCAAACGCCTCGGCGGTGAGCCTGGTGACAGGCGCCTCCTCTTTCGCGGCTTTCGCCGTATACTGGGCGGCTCGGCGCCTCGGGAAAGGCGGAGACCAGCCTTCGGCGATCCTGCGCCGCTTGCAAGCTCGCGGCAAGCGCCGCGGATGCCGCTCGAAAAACTCGCTTCATGTCCACTCCTTCCGGCGGGTTTATCATTGACTGACCGGTCGGTCTATGCAAGTGTTTTCTACGGGCCGCCGCGGGTTGGCGGCAGGGAGGAACCATGTCCCAATCCGACACCGTCCTGTCGGCGCTTGCGGACGGCGTGCTGCGCCTGACGCTCAACCGCCCCGACAAGCTCAACGCCTTCAACGACGAAATGCATCTCGCACTGCGTGCCGGTTTCGAGCGTGCACATGCGGACGAGCATGTGCGCGCGGTGCTGCTGACCGGCGCCGGGCGCGGCTTCTCGGCGGGCCAGGACCTCGGCGACCGCGATCCCCGCAAGGGCGGCACGCCGGACCTCGGCCACACGATCGAGACCTTCTACAATCCGCTGCTGCGGCTGATCCGCAGCCTGGAGAAGCCCGTCGTCTGCGCCGTCAACGGGGTTGCGGCGGGCGCCGGCGCCAACATTGCGTTTGCCTGCGACATCACCCTTGCCGCCCGCTCCGCCCGTTTCATCCAGGCTTTCGCGAAGATCGGGCTGGTGCCCGATTCCGGCGGAACCTGGAGCCTGCCGCGGCTCGTCGGCGAAGCCCGCGCCAAGGCGCTGGCATTGACGGCCGAGCCGCTCGACGCGGAAACGGCGGCAAGCTGGGGGCTGATCTGGCGCGTGGTCGACGACGCGGCGCTGATCGATGAGGCCTCCGCCCTCGCCGCACGGCTTGCCGCCGGCCCGACCAGGGGGCTTGGGCTGACCAAGCGGGCGATCCAGGCGGCCGCCACCAACGCCTTCGACGAACAGCTCGACCTCGAACGCGACCTGCAGCGCGAGGCCGGCAGGAGCGCCGACTATGCCGAGGGGGTGACCGCCTTTCTGGAAAAGCGCAAACCGGAGTTCAGCGGCCGATGACGGACGCCGCGGCGATGACGGCGGAAGAGCTGGCGCGCGCCTGCGCCCGCGTCATGTGGGACGACGACCGGGCTTCGCAGCGGTTGGGAATGAGCCTCGACCACGTCGCGCCGGGCGCCGCGACCCTGTCGATGGCGATCACGCCGGAGATGACCAACGGCCACGGCACATGTCATGGCGGCTACATCTTCGCACTCGCCGATTCCGCCTTCGCCTTCGCCTGCAACTCCTACAACCAGCGCACCGTCGCCCAGCACTGTTCGGTGACCTATCTCGCGCCGGCCTTCGAGGGCGACCGGCTGACCGCGACGGCGCACGAGGTTTCGCGGCGCGGCCGCGGCGGCCTCTACGACATCCGCATCACCAACCAGCGCGGCGACCATATCGCCGAGTTCCGCGGCCATTCGCGCACCGTCAAGGGCACGCACGTGCCGCCGCCAGGCAATATGCGGACGGACACCGAATGATCGTGGCATCCGCCCCCGCGGCCGCGCTGGACCCGGAGGAGATCGAATGAGGCCGATCGCATACCAGGTTACACGGCGAAGACTTTACGGTGCCCCTTGTTCGTGGGATTGAGCGGCAACCGAAAGCCGTTGCAAGGACTTGGAGCATTTTGCAGTCGGTGGAATCACCTGACGTCGCACAAATGGGGCGAAAACAAACAGATAGAGCGGTGGCGCGAACGCATGTGAGCGCATCTCGCGCTAAAGCAGGATAAACATGGCACGCAGGCGCGCAGTCGATTTCGAGGAAAAGCAGCGGAGCATTCTGGAGAGTGCCGCCGCGGTCTTCGCCGAGATGGGGATGGAAAAAGCCTCGATGGCGCAGATCGCAGCCCACAGCAACGTGTCCAAGGCCCTGCTCTATCACTATTACCCGAGCAAGGACGCGCTGATCTTCGACATCATCCGCACGCACCTGGCCGAGCTCGACGCCGCCATCGAAGCCGCCGACCGGCCCGATCTCGCGCCGGAGATACGGCTGCGCGTGCTCGTGCGCCAGGTCCTCGAAAACTATCGCGATGCCGACAACCAGCACAAAGTGCAGTTGAACGGCACCAGCGCGCTGTCACCCGAGCAGATGGCCGAGATCCACGCCATCGAGCGGCGGATCGTCAAGCGCTTCTCCGCCGTGATCGGCGACATCAATCCGGACCTCAACACGGGCCGCCCGCTCCTGATGCCGGTGACCATGTCGCTCTTCGGCATGATGAACTGGGTCTATATGTGGTTCCGCCCCGACGGCCCGATCAGCCGCGACGAATACGCCGACCTCGCCACGACGCTGGTCCTCGACGGCGTGAAGGCTGTGCGGTGAGCGTTGGCCCTCGGGCAGAGGGATATCAACACGACTCGCGTCGCATCCCTACTCCCCCGCACTCTCCACGTCCCGCCCGGTCTCCGCCACCGTCTTCAGCCGATGTGCGAATTCCCGCCTTAGCGTGCGGCGGAGTTCCGCCGCCTGGTGGCGGCGTTTGTCGGCCGGCGTCTCGGGATGGAATTCCGGCACCGCCACCGGACGGCCGGCATCGTCGACGGCGACCATGGTGAAATAGCAGGAATTGGTGTGCCGCCTCGTGCCGGCGCGGATGTTTTCCGCCTCCACGCGGATGCCGACCTCCATAGAGGTCCGGCCGGCGTAATTGATCGAGGCGCGGAAGGTCACCAGTTCGCCGACATGGATCGGTTCCTTGAAGATCACCTGGTCGACGGAGAGCGTCACCGCATATTGCTTGGAAAAGCGCGAGGCGCAGGAAAACGCCACCCGGTCGAGCAGGTTCAGAAGCGCGCCGCCATGCACCTTGCCGCTGAAATTCGCCATGTCCGGCGTCATCAGCACGGTCATCTCCAGCCGCCGCGTCTCCTCGTCCGTCATCTTGCTAACCCTTCGTCTTGGCCACCATCGTCAATACATCATATTGCGCCACGGTTGCGCCAGTCTGATTGGTCACGCGGCAATCCCAGCGGACTTCCCCGTGCTCGGCGTTGGCCCGCGGGTTGATCTCCTTGCAGGTGAGCCGGACCTGCAGCGTGTCGCCGGGATAGACCGGCGTCAGGAAGCGCAGCTTGTCGACGCCGTAGTTCGCCAAGACCGGACCCGGGGCGGGATCGACGAAGAGGCCGGCGGCGAAGGAGAGGATCAGGTAGCCGTGGGCGACGCGTCCGTCGAAGAACGGGTTGGCGCGCGCCGCCGCCTCGTCCATGTGGGCGTAGAAGGTGTCGCCGGTGAAGCCCGCGAAATGCTCGATGTCCTCCAGCGTCACCGTGCGGGTCGCCGTGACGAGCTGGTCGCCGACGCGAAGCTCGGCGAGCGATTTGCGGAAGGGATGTTCGTCGTCGGCGCGCGCCGGGGCGCCATCGACCCAGCGGCCGGTGATCGCCGAGAGGAGGGCCGGCGCGCCCTGGATGGCGGTGCGCTGCATGTAATGCTTGACGCCGCGCATGCCGCCGAGCTCCTCACCGCCGCCGGCCCGGCCGGGGCCGCCATGGACGAGGCCCGGCAGCGGTGAGCCGTGCCCGGTCGAGGATTTGGCGCTCGAGCGGTTGCCGATCAGCACGCGCCCGTGGAAAGGCGCCACGCCGAGGACGAGCTCCTGCGCAAGGCCGGGATCATTGGTGAAGACGGAGGTGACGAGGCTGCCCTTGCCGCGCCGGACGAGCGCCACCGCCTCTTCCGCCGTGTCATAGGGCATGACGGTGCTGACCGGACCGAAGGCCTCGACATCGTGCACCGCGCGCCCGGCCTCCGGCTTGCCGCAATAGAGAAGGACGGGATTGAGGAAGGCGCCCGCCTCCGCGTCGCCGGAAACGACCTCTGCCCTCTCCGGCTCTCCGACGACGATCTCCGCTTCGGCGCCGAGATCGCGGATGCGCGCCCGGACTTCCTCCCGTTGGCCAAGGCTTGCGAGCGGCCCCATCCGCACGTTCTCGTCCGCCGGGTTGCCGAGGGCGACCTTGCCGAGCCGCTCGCCGAGCGCGGCGACGAGCGCGTCGCAATGGGCGCGCGGCGCGATCACCCGGCGGATGGCGGTGCATTTCTGCCCGGCCTTCGCCGTCATCTCGCGGGCGACCTCCTTGACGAAAAGGTCGAATTCCTCCGTCCCGGGGGCCGCGTCGAGCCCGAGCACGGCGGCATTGAGGCTGTCGGCCTCCATGGTGAAGCGAACGGAATTCCCGACGATCGCCGGGTGGGTCTTCAGCTTGCGCCCGGTCGGGGCCGAGCCGGTGAAGGTCACCACGTCCTGGCCGTCGACATGGTCGAGGAGGTCGCCGACGGAGCCGCAGACGAGCTGCACGGCGCCTTCCGGCAAAAGTCCCGTCTCGACCATGCGCCGCACCATGAGTTCGGTCAGATAGGCGGTCTGGCTCGCCGGCTTGACGATCGCGGGCATCCCGGCAAGCAGGGTCGGCGCCAGCTTTTCGAGCATGCCCCAGCAGGGGAAGTTGAAGGCGTTGATGTGGATTGCCACGCCCTCAAGCGGCGTCAGGATGTGCTGGGCCGAGAAGGTTTCGTCGCGCGACAGCGCCTCGACGTCGCCGTCGACGAGCACGCGGGCATTCGGCAGTTCCCGCCGCCCCTTGGAGGCATAGGAGAAGAGCGTGCCGATGCCGCCTTCGATGTCGATCCAGCTATCGGTCCGGGTGGCACCGGTAGCGGTCGAGAGCGCATAGAACTCTTCCTTGCGCTCCATCAAGGCCTGCGCCAGCGCCTTCAGCATGACCGCGCGTTCATGGAACGACATGCGCCGCAGGGCCGGGCCGGCCTTCTCCCGGCCGTAGGCGAGCGCGGCGGCGAAGTCGATGCCGCTCGCATCGATCAGTGCCACCGGCGCGCCGGTCGAGGCGTCGAGCAGGGCGGCCCCTTCCTTCGTCCCCCTCGTCCAGACGCCGCCGACATAACTCTCGAGCCGGCGGGGACGGTTTGCCACTATGTTCATCGGGTCTTCCTTCCGTCAGTTCAGGGTCAATGCGGCAAGCTCGGCATCGACGGCCGCCTGCCATTCGGCAAGCAGCGCCTCGTTGGGCGTATGGCGAAGGCCGAGGCGGGCGAGCTTCTCGTAGCGGGCGGAGCCCGCAAGACCGAAGCTCGAGGCGACCCGCGGCCGCCAATAGGCGATCGCTTCCCGCGCTGCCCGCCGCCCTTCCTCCGTCCCGGCAATGCGCTTCAGCCCCTCGAGGCCGAGCCCGGCATGATGCGCCTCGCGCGGCAGGATCGCCCGGAACACCTCGGCGAGCGGCTGATAGGAGACGCGCGCCAGCTCGCCGAGCTGGATGACCACGGCCCTGCCCATGAGCGCATTCATTGCGACCGCATCGATCCAGCCCTCAAGCGGGTAGTGCAGAACCGAGAGGCGCATGTCGCCGCCGCGGCGCTCCGCGGCGATATCGGCATCGCGGGGAAGTCGCGCCGACCAGGGGTGATGGACCGCATAGCGGGCCGTATCGGCGCCGAAGCTGCCCATGATCTCGAGCACCCGGCCGGCGTGGTCGGCCTTCTCCAGCACGATCCGCGCCGCGGCGATGCGCTCCTTGATGCCCGGCGCTTCGTTGATGACATCGGCGAAACCCGCCGAGCCGGCAAGCTCGCTGTCGACGAAGCTCGCCATCAGCCGCAACAATTCGCCGCGATAGCGCGGCGGCACATTGTCCGGCGAGGTCAGCATGCCGCCCTGGGCGAGATAGTCCTCGATCGGCATGGTTTCGGGCGTATCGGACGTTTCATCGGGCATGGTTTCCTCCCGCCCCTCGCCGCTCATTGGTCGTAGCTGACGACGATGCGGTCGCTCAGCGGATAGGATTGGCAGGTGAGCACATAGCCCTGCCGTACCTCGTAGTCCTCGAGCGCGTGGTTCGTCTCCATCTCCACCTCGCCCTCGATCACCCTGGCGCGGCAGGTGGAGCAGACCCCGGCCTTGCAGGCAAAGGGCGCGTCCATCCTGTTTTCGAGCGCGGCCTCGAGCAGGCTCTGTCCCGCTTTCGGAAAGGTGAAGCTGCGCGCGGTGCCGTCGAGCGTCACGATCGCCTCGCAGGTCGCGTGGCGATCCGCGCTTTCGCTGACGACCTTGCGGCGGGCGCGGCCGGGCTGCGAGGAGGCGAAGAGCTCGAATTTGATCTGCTCGTCACGAAGACCATGTTTGCGCAGCGCCGCGGCGACCGCGAGCATCATCGGTTCCGGCCCGCAGATGAAGGCGGTATCGACCGATTTCACGTCGATCCAGCCGCGGAACAGCGCCTCGCACTTCTCCACGTCGATGCGCCCGGTGAAAAGATCGATGTCCTGCGCTTCGCTCTCGAGGATATGCAGGACCGACAGCCGGCCGAGATAGAGATTCTTGAGATCGTCGAGCTCCTCGCGGAACATGATCGAGCAGACATGGCGATTGCCATAGACCAGCGTGAACTGGGACCGCGGCTCGCGCGAAAGCGTCGTCTTGATGACCGACAGCACCGGCGTGATGCCGCTGCCGCCGGCGAAGGCGAGATAGTGCTTGGCGACGGCCGGCTCGAGCGGGGTGAAGAAGGCGCCCGTCGGCGGCATCGCCTCCAGCGTGTCGCCGGGCTGAAGCGCCTCGTTCGCCCAGGTGGAGAAGCAGCCGCCGTCGACGCGCTTGATGCCGACGCGCAGCACGCCTTCGTCGAGCCCGGCGCAGATCGAATAGGACCGGCGCAGTTCCTCACCGTCGAACATCCGGCGGAAGGTCAGATACTGACCCTGGGTGAAGCGGAACGTGGAGCGGTCGTCCTCGCGCGGCTGAAGCGTCACGACCACGGCATCGCGCGTTTCGCGCCGGACTTCGGTGACTTGAAGGGGGTGGAACCGTGCCATTTAAGCGGGCCTCACTCGCGGCATCCCGTCAGATGCACTTGAAATAATCGAAGGGTTCGAGACAGTCGGAACAGCGATAGCTCGCCTTGCAGGGGGTCGAACCGAACTGGCTGACCTTCTCGGTGCGGGTGGAGCCGCAGCGTGGACAGGCGACCGTCAGGTTCGCGCGGCCCGTGAGGCGATCGATCCGCTTCGAGAGCCTGCCATCGGCGGCCGTGCCGTCGACCGGCGGCGCGATGCCATAGGCCTTGAGCTTTTCGCGGCCCTCGGCGCTGATCCAGTCGCTGGTCCAGGCGGGCGAAAGCCGGCGCTCCAGTCTGAGCTTTTCGATCCCCTTCCCGTTCAGCGCCCGCTCGATATCGAGGTTGATGGCGCTCGTGGCGGGACAGCCGGAATAGGTCGGCGTCACCGACACGACCAGCGTCTCGCCCTCCCAGGCGACGTCGCGGAGGATGCCGAGATCGACGACCGAGAGAGCCGGGATCTCCGGATCGGGCACTTCCGCAAGCCAGCGCCAGATATCCTTGACCGAGGGCCGTGTGAGCGTCGCCATCGCCGTCTCCTACCACGTGGCGCCCGGATAGGCGCGCTGCAGGAACTGCATATCCGCGAGGATATAGCCGAGGTGCTCGGTGTGGATGCCGCGCTTGCCGCCCTTCTGCATGTAACCTTCGGCCGGCTCCTTGAGCGTCGCTTCGGAAAGCGTTTCGCCAACCAATGCGTCCCATTCCGTCTTCAAGCCCGCCGGCTCCGGCGCCACGCCCGCGGCGGCAAGGACGGCATCGGACGCCTCGTTCATGAACATCTCGCCGGTATAGGGCCAAAGGTCATCGAGCGCGCCTTGCATGCGCCCATGGCTTTCCGCCGTTCCGTCGCCAAGGCGGATCACCAGGTCGCGGCTGCGTTCGAGATGGTAGGAAACCTCCTTCGACGCCTTCCCGGCGATCTCGGCGATGCGCGTATCGGAGGAGAGGCGAAGCGCGTTCAGAAAGAGGTGATGCCAGGCGTCGAAGAGGAACTGCCGCATCAGCGTCTTGCCGAAATCGCCGTTCGGGCGTTCGTTGAGCAGGAGGTTACGGAACTCGCAGGCGTCCCGGAGAAAGGCCAGATCGTCGGCGCTGCGGCCCTTGCCCTCGACCGCGCCGGCAAGCCCGAGCCAGAGCTGCGTCTGGCCGATGAGGTCGAGCGCGGTATTGGCAAGCGCGATGTCCTCCTCGAGCGCCGGGGCATGGCCGCACCATTCAGACAGGCGATGGCCGAGAATGAGCGTGTTGTCGCCCATGCGGAGCAGGAACTCGAAAAGTGCGGTCGGGTCGACGGCCGCGTCGGCCACGGTTGCCTCAGCCATCACATATGCCCCACTTCATCGGGAATGTCGAAGAAGGTCGGGTGGCGGTAGACCTTCGCGTTGGACGGCTCGAACAGCGGTCCCTTCTCGGAAGGCGAGCTTGCCGCTATGTCGCTCGAACGCACCACCCAGATCGAGACGCCCTCGTTGCGACGGGTGTAGACGTCGCGGGCATTGTTGATCGCCATCTCGGCGTCCGGCGCGTGCAGGCTGCCGACATGGCGATGATTGAGGCCGTGCTGGCCGCGGATGAAGACCTCCCAAAGGGGCCATTCGCTGGACATGCTTCTCTCCCGATCTCTATTCCGCCGCGGCCTCATTGCCGGCGCGGCGGGCGGCCTGCTTTTCGGCATAGGCGGTCAGGCCGTCGCGGAACCAGGCGCCATCCGCCCAGGCCTTCCGGCGCGCCCCGAGGCGTTCTGCATTGCAGGGGCCGTTGCCGGCGAGTACCTCGAAGAACTCGTTCCAGTCCGGCTCGCCGAAGTCATAACCGCCCTTCTCCTCGTTCCACTCGAGCTTCGGATCCGGGATCGTCAAGCCGAGATATTCGGCCTGCGGCACCGTCTGGTCGACGAACTTCTGGCGGAGCTCGTCATTTGAGTTCTGCTTGATCTTCCAGGCCATGGACTGGGCCGAATGCACCGAGGCGTCGTCGGAGGGGCCGAACATCATCAGGGACGGCCACCACCAGCGGTTCAGCGCGTCCTGCACCATCGCCTTCTGGGCGGGCGTTCCCTTCACCATCTTCATCAGGATGTCGAAGCCTTGGCGCTGGTGGAAGCTCTCCTCCTTGCAGATGCGGATCATCGCGCGCGAATAGGGGCCGTAGGAACAGCGCTGCAGCGGCACCTGATTCATGATCGCCGCGCCGTCGACCAGCCAGCCGATCGCGCCGATGTCAGCCCAGGTGAGCGTCGGGTAGTTGAAGATCGACGAATACTTCGCCTTTCCGGAATGAAGCTGCTCATACATCTCGTCGCGGCTGATCCCGAGCGTCTCGGCCGCGCAGTAGAGATAGAGGCCGTGGCCCGCTTCATCCTGCACCTTGGCAAGCAGGATCGCCTTGCGCTCGAGCGTCGGCGCACGGGTGATCCAATTGCCCTCGGGCAACTGCCCGACGATCTCGGAATGGGCATGCTGGCTGATCTGGCGGATGAGCGTCTTGCGGTAGCCTTCCGGCATCCATTCCTTCGGCTCGATCTTCTGGCCCTGATCGATGCGCTCCTGGAAGCTGCGCTCCTGAGGGTCCATCTCGTCGAGCGTCTTGACGCGCGGCGCGTCCGTTTTCACCATTTGCGCATACATGGCTCTCCTCCGTCAGACGCACTCGGGAATGATGGCGATGCTTGGCCGGCGCCGATACGCATCTTGAACGGAGCATAGCCGCCGCCCCGACGATGAAGCTGATAGGTGGCGGTCGTCACCGGCCTGCGCCCGGCTTCGGCGCTTTCGAGCACCCTCTGCCGCGGGCGCCGGAGCGATGCCCGTGATGCGTGGCTCAACGCTCGCGGCTGTCGCTCTGTCGCCTCGTTCCGCGATCGCCTTCTCGCCGGCGATCGACAGCGCAGCGGCGACGCCGAAATCCTCACCCGCATTCTCGGCCGCTTCCGGCAGGGAATCAACATCGAACGCCCGCGCAGGGGCGAAGGCGAGGCCATCGACCCGGACGGATGGGAGCACGCCCCCATAGCGGCCGATGGGCGTGCGCACCGCATCGCAGATGAAGGCGTCGGACATGGCGCTCCTCCCGATCCGGCGGCTTGTCCCATTTGATTAACCGACCGATCGGTTTATTATTTAGCACCAAGCGCGGCAGAGTTCAACCACCTCTCCCACGCCTCGAAGCTCACACCGGCACCGCAGTCGAATATTTCACGCTCTTCAGGGCGAAATGGGACGACGAATTCGCGACCGCCTCGTGGGTGAGAATGCCGCGCATGAGCAGTCGCTCGTAGTCGGCGACATCGGCGACGACGACGCGCAGCAGATAATCCCAGTCGCCGGACATGGAATAGCATTCGAGGACCTCCTCGTGGTCTTCCACGAACCGCTCGAAATTGCGGCGGGCGACGGGGTCGTGGGATTTCATCCGCACCTGGCAGACGACGGTCAGCCCGCGTCCGACCATCTGCGGATTGACGAGCCTGACCGTCTTGCCGACGACGCCTGCCGTCTCCAGCGCCTTGATCCGCCGCCAGCAGGACGCCGGCGAGGCGCCGACCGCCTCCGCCAGCGCCGCATGACTGATGTCGGCCTGCTCCTGGAGGATTCTCAGAATCTTTCGGTCGATCGCGTCGAGATTGAATGCATTCATCACAATTCTTCCAAAAGCGAAACGGATTGATCAATCACTAGCGAAAATGATGCAAGATTGAAACCGTTTTGCGGATAGGGCGCGCTACTCTTCAAGGACGGGAGAGGAAGAGGAGGAGTCTCTGCGATGGCACATGCCGCACTGAAACCGGACCGGCGGAACGCACCGGACGAGAGCATCGACTGGAAGCGGGTCGTCCGTCTCATGCTGATCTCCCGTGCGCTCGACGAGATGGAGGAAAAGCGCCTCGTTCCGGAAAAGAAGGTGCTCTACCAGTTCTCCGCCCGCGGCCACGACATGGCGCAGATCCTGCTTGGGCTGAACCTCACCGAAAAGCACGATGCCGCCTGCGGCTACTATCGTTCGCGCCCGCTCCTGCTCGCGCTTGGCGTCGATCCCGCCGATGCGCTCGGTTCCGCCATGGCGCGCGCCGGCGGATATTCCGACGGCCGCGATATCGGCGTCGTCTTCAACTATCCCAATCTGAACGGTCCTTCGGCGCTGCCGATGTGCGGCGGCGTCGGCTCCCAATACACGCCGACGGCCGGCTGGGCGCAGGCGATCACCTATTTCAGCAAGCATCTCAACGACAGGGATTATGATCGCGCCATCGCCGTCGTGCTCGGCGGCGACGGCTCGGTCGCCTCCAACGGCTTCTGGTCGGCCCTGACGGTCGCCACCACGCAAAGACTGCCGATGCTCTTCTATATCGAAGACAACGGCTTCGGCATCTCCGTCCCCTCGACCTTCCAGACCCCCGGCGGCGATATCGCCGCCAATCTTGCCGCCTGGAAGAACCTGACCGTGCTGGACGGCGACGGCTCGGATCCGGATGAGGCCGCCAGGCTGACCAGGGGCGCGGTCGAACTGGTGCGCGAAGAACGGCTGCCCGTCCTCCTGCGGGTGAAGGTGCCGCGCCTCGAAGGACACAGCTTCCAGGACACGCAGACCTACAAGAGCGAGGAACTCGTCCGCAGCGAATGGGCACGCGATCCCTTGCCGCGGCTCAAGGACTATCTCGTGCCCGCGGTCTTGAGCGACGACGACTGGGAGGAAGCCTGCGAGGCAGCGAAGGCGGCGGCCGAACGGGCGCGCATCGACGCGGAATCCCGGCCGGTCGCGGATCCTGCAACCGTGACCAGCAACGTCTTCTTCGAAGGCCGCATGCAGACCATGGGCGGCCAGTACCCCGCCGGTTACCGGCCACCCGAGACGACCGAGACGGCGACGGGCGACGGCCAGAGGATCAACATGGTGACGGCGATCCGCCGCACGCTCGACCACGAAATGTCGATCAACGAGCGGGTCGTGCTCTTCGGCGAGGACATCGGCCCGAAAGGCGGCGTTCATGCCGTGACGCTCGGGCTGCAGGAGAAATACGGCACGACCCGCGTCTTCGACACCTCGCTGTCGGAGGAAGGCATCGTCGGCCGCGCGGTCGGCATGGCGCTGGCGGGCCTCGTGCCCGTTCCGGAGATCCAGTTCCGCAAATATGCCGAACCCGCAAGCGAGCAGATCAACGATTGCGGCACGGTGCGCTGGCGGACAAACAACCGCTTCGCCGCGCCGCTCGTGCTGCGCATGCCCGGCGGCTTCTTCAAATGCGGCGACCCGTGGCACAGCCAGACCAACGAGGTCGCCTTCGTCCATCAGCCGGGTTGGAAGGTCGCCGTTCCGTCCAATGCCGAGGATGCCGTCGGCCTCCTGCGCGCGGCGCTTCGCGGCAACGACCCGGTGATCTTCTTCGAGCACCGCGCCATGCTCGACCACCCCTGGGCGCGGCGCCCCTATCCGGGAGACGCCTTCGCCCTTCCCTTCGGCAAGGCAAGGTTCATTCGCCAGGGCGGCGACATCACCATCGTCACCTGGGGCGCCATGGTGCCCCGCTGCGAGGAGGCGGCCGAGGGGATTTCCGCCGACGTCATCGACCTCAGAACCCTGATGCCGTGGGATCGCGATGCGGTCCTTTCCTCCGTCCGCCGTACCCGCCGGTGCCTGATCGTTCACGAGGATCTGGGCACGGCAGGCTTCGGCGCCGAAATCGCCGCGGCGGTCGCGGACGAGGCCTTCATCGATCTCGATGCCCCGGTTTCGCGTCTCACCATGCCCGATATTCCGAGCCCCCATAATCCCGTTCTGCTCGACTGGGCGGTCCCCTCCACGGAGCGGATCCGCCAGAAGATCACCGCACTCCTGGAGTATTGAGCATGGCCGACCTGATCGACATTACCGCTCCCCTGGAGCAGGAGGGGACGAAGGCGGTCGTGCGCAACTGGCTGAAGAAGATCGGCGAGACCGTGCAGGAGGGCGATGCGATCGTCGAGCTCGAAACCGACAAGGTGACGCAGGAAGTGGCCTCTCCCGCCGACGGCGTTCTCCTGGAAATCCTGATGGAGAACGGCGACGACGCGACGCCCGGTGCCGTTCTCGGCCGGCTCGGCAGCGACACGGCCGCAAGCGACCAACCGGCCGCGCCGGCGCCGGCTGCTTCACATGCCGTGCATTATTCGCCAGCCGTGCGCCATGCGGCCGAGGAATACGGCATCGACCCCGCGACCATTACCGGCAGCGGACGGGACGGACGCGTCACACGCGCCGACATGGATCGGGCCTTCGCCGGGAGCGGAGGTAGGGCCGAGCGTGCCACGCCGGCCCATGAGCGGATGGCCGCACCTCGGCCAGGTCTTGTGCCGCCCGCCGATGCGGGCGCGGCGCTTGCCTCCCGACGGGTTCCGCATAGCGGCATGCGCGCGGCAATTGCCGCCCACATGCTGCAGTCCGTCACGACCGCCCCGCACGTGACCGCGGTCTTCGAGGCCGATTTCTCGGCCATCATGCGCCACCGGGCGGCGCACAAGGAAGGGTTTGCGGCAGACGGCATCAATCTCTCCTATACCGCATACATCGTCTCGGCCTGCGTTTCGGCAATGCGGGCGGTTCCCGAAGTCAACAGCCGCTGGCACGAGGATGCGCTCGAAATCTTCGAGGATATCAATATCGGCGTCGGCACCGCTCTCGGCGACCAGGGCCTGATCGTGCCGGTCATCCGCCGGGCGCAGGACCTCTCGCTCGCAGAGATTGCGGCGAGGCTGCAGGATCTGACGACGCGCGCTAGGGAAAACGCTCTGACCGGCGCCGACGTCAGGGGCGGCACCTTCACCATCTCCAACCATGGCATCTCCGGATCGCTGCTCGCCGCGCCGATCATCATCAACCAGCCGCAATCGGCGATCCTCGGCGTCGGCAAGGTCGAAAAGCGCGTCGTCGTCCGCGAGGTCGACGGCGTCGACACCATCCAGGTCCGGCCGATGGCCTATGTGTCGCTCACCATCGACCACCGCTCCCTCGACGGCCACCAGACGAACGCCTGGCTCACGCATTTCGTCGAGGTGCTCGAAAACTGGCCGCAATAGGGCAGGCTGGATCGGGTGAGCCAAGGAGGTCAGGATCGTCTTCTCGTTCGCGTGCCGGAGGGAATTGCGATGTCATCGACCGAGTTTCATCTTGTGACGAAATGGGCCATCGACGCCTCGGTTGAGGATGTCTGGCAAGTGCTGAGTACGCCCGAGACCTGGCCCGGCTGGTGGCCTTCGGTGAAGGAGGTTACTCTTCTGCGCAAAGGCGACGAGATGGGCATCGGTGCCGTCCGTCGGATGACATGGTCCACCGCCCTGCCCTATGACCTCGCCTTCGAAATGGAAACGACCAGGATAGAACCGCAATCCCTCATCGAGGGAAGAGCTTACGGCGAGCTCGAAGGTGTCGGTCGGTGGACGTTGCAATCCAAGGGTTTGAAATGCGACGTGCGCTATGACTGGATCGTCAAGGTCACGAAGCCTTGGATGGTGAGGCTGTCATTCATCCTGAAGCCGGTCTTCAGTTGGAACCATTCGGTTGTCATGGAGCGCGGCCGGCGAGGTCTCGTGCATCACCTTGCCCGCGACTCCGAAAAGAAGAACCCCGGAACCTGAGGTTCCGGGGCCATCCGGTCGCCTGACCGGGAGAAAGAATCAGGCGGCCTGTACCTTCTTCGAGACCCGGGCCCATTCCGGGATCCAGTCGCGATGGGCGACGAGCAGGTCGTCGACGAGCGACCATATCTGGTCGAGGTCGAGCTCGGCGGCCGTGTGCGGGTCCATCATCGCGGCGTGATAGAGGTGGTCGCGGTTCTCGGTGACGAGCGCCTGCACCGTCAGTTCCTGCACGTTGATGTTGGTGCGGATGAGGGCGGTGAGCTGCGGGGGCAGCGCGCCGACATAGGTCGGCTGGATACCGGAAGCGTCGACGAGGCACGGCACTTCCGCGGCGCAGTTTTCCGGCAGCGAGGTGATGCAGCCGTTGTTCCTAAGGTTGCCGTAGATCACCGACGGCTCGCCGGTCCAGACCGAGTTCATGATCGAGGAGGCGTATTCGTGGCTCTCGGCCACCTCGATCGTCTCGGCCTCCTTGAAGGCCGCCGCCTGGCCCTTCCAGCGTTCGATCTGCTCGATGCAGCGCTTCGGATATTCGTCGAGCGGAATGCCGAATTTCTCGATCAGGTCCGGACGGCCGTCCTTGATGAAATAGGGCGTGTATTCGGCGAAATGCTCCGAGCTTTCGGTGACGAAATAGCCGAGCCGCGTCAGCATCTCGTAGCGCACCTTGTTCGGGCAGCGCGGGTTCCAGTGGCTGGGCTTCGGGAAGCGCCCTTCGCGATAGCCGCGGATCAAGTCCGGATAGAGGTCGCGATAGCTGCCGTCCTTCTGCCGATGCTCGAACTTGAGGTAGAAGGCCATGTGGTTGATGCCGGCGGCCCGGTAGCGGATTTCTTCGAGCGGGATCTCGAGGTCGCGAGCGAGCTCGAAGGCCGTGCCCTGAACGGAGTGGCAGAGGCCGACCTGCCTGATCGTCGGGTATTTCTCGGCGATCGCCCAGGTGTTGATCGCCATCGGGTTGACGTACTGCAGGAGGATCGCCTCCGGGCAGACGGCAAGCATGTCCTCGCAGATCTTCCAGAGGTGCGGCACGGTGCGAAGCCCGCGCATGATGCCGCCGACACCGAGCGTGTCGGCGATCGTCTGCCGCAGGCCATAGTTCTTCGGCACCTCGAAGTCGGTGACGGTGCAAGGCTCGTAGCCGCCGATCTGGAAGGCGACGACGACGAAATCGGCCCCTTCGAGCGCTTTCAGCTGGTTCGAATAGGTCTCGACCTTCGCCTTGACGCCAAGCGTGCGCACCAGCTTGCCGGCGACGATCTCGCTTTCGGCGAGCCGCTCGGGGTTCAGGTCCATCAGCGCGATGGTCGCGGCCGAAAGCGCCGGCCGCTGTAAGACGTCGCCGATGATGTTCTTCATGAAGACGGTCGAGCCGGCGCCGATGAAGGTGATCTTGGGTTCTCTGGTCATGGAAAGCCTCTGTTCTTGAAGGTCACGCGGCCACTTCGAACGCGGCTCTGACGAGCCGCTCCGTATAGGCAGTCTTGGGATTGGAAAGGATGTCGTTCACCGGACCCTCCTCGACGATCTTGCCGTGCTGCATCACAACCACGCGGTGGCAGAGTGCGCGCACGACCTTCAGGTCGTGGGAGATGAAGAGGTAGCTCAAGCCCCGCTCGTCCTGCAGCCTGCGCAGGAGCTCGATGATCTGGGCCTGCACTGAGAGATCGAGCGCCGAGGTCGGCTCGTCGAGCAGGATGAATTCCGGCTCGAGCGCAATGGCGCGGGCGATCGCGATGCGCTGGCGCTGGCCGCCGGAGAACTCGTGCGGGAAGCGCGACAGGATATTGGCCGGCATGCCGGCGCTGATGAGCGCATCCTGGACCCGCTTGAGCCTGTCCCTGCGGTTCTCGCCGATGCCGTTGACGATCAGCCCCTCCTCGATGATCTGGCCGACCGACATGCGCGGATTGAGCGAGGAGAAAGGATCCTGGAAGACGATCTGGATCTTCGAGCGCAGCGGCCGCATGCCCTTGCGGTCCTTGCCGTGGATCGGCTCGCCGTCGAAATAGATCTCGCCGCCGTCGGTGTTGATCAGCCGGATCAGCGCCTGGCCGAAGGTGGTCTTGCCGGAGCCGGATTCGCCGACGAGGCCGAGCGTCTCGTGGCGGCGCAGATTGAGGCTGAGGCTGTCGACCGCGACCAGTTCTTTGAGCTCCGGCTTGAAGAAACCGCCCTTCTTCAGCATGAAGGAGACCCTAACGTTGCGACCGTCGAGCACGATCGGCGCGTTGTCCGGGAGCGGATTGGCCCTGCCCGACGGCTCGGAGGCGAGCAGCCGGCGCGTATAGGCGTGCTGCGGGCTGGCGAAGAGCGCTTCCGTGGTGTTGTGCTCCTTCACCTCGCCGAGCTGCATCACATAGACGTAGTCGGAGAATTGCCTGACCACCGTCAGGTCGTGGGTGATCAGGATCACCGCCATGCCGAGCTCCTGCTGCAGCTTGCGGATCAGGTTGAGGATCTGCGCCTGCACGGTGACGTCGAGCGCCGTCGTCGGCTCGTCGGCGATCAGCACGTCCGGATCGTTGGCGAGCGCCATGGCGATCATCACGCGCTGGCGCTGGCCGCCGGAAAGCTGGTGCGGATATTGGTTGAGGCGGGCCTCCGGGTCCGGGATCTGCACGTGGCGCAGGAGTTCGAGCGCCCGCTCGGCGGCGGCCCGGCGGCTCACGCGGCGGTGCGCCCGGATCGCCTCGATGATCTGGCTGCCGATCGTATAGACCGGGTTCAGCGAGCTCATCGGCTCCTGGAAGATCATCGAGATACGATCGCCGCGCAGCGCCCGGCGCTCGCGCTTCGAGAATTTCAGGACGTCCCTGCCGTCATATTCGATGCGCGAATGCGACGCGATCGTGGCGCGCTTGGAAAGCAGCCCCATGACGGTGCGGGCCGTCACCGACTTGCCCGAACCGGACTCGCCGACGATCGCGATCGTCTCGCCGCGATAGAGCTGGAAGGAGACGTCCTTCACCGCCTCGACGGTGCCGTTCTCGACCTTGAAGGTCACGGCCACCTTGCGGGCATCGATGACCGGCCGCGTGTCCTTGGTTTCGCGGTCGCGCCGTTCTTCCGGTGCCGCGACAATGGTTTCGACTGTTGCCATCGGCGTGCTCCTCAATAGGGATCGATTGCGTCGCGCAGGCCGTCGCCGAGCGCATTGAAGGCGAAGACGGTGACGAGCACGAAGGCGACGGGCGTGAGAATCCAGGGATAGGATCCGATCGCCGAATAATTCGAGGTATCCTGCAGCATCAGCCCCCAGGAAATGAGCGGCGGCTTGACCGCAAAACCGAGGAAGCCGAGGAAGGATTCGAGCAGCACCACCTGCGGGATCGCCAGCGTGACGGCGACGATGACGTGGCTCATCACATTCGGGAAAATGTGCTGGAAGATGATGCGCCGGTCGGTGGCGCCGATGGCAATTGCCGCCCGCACATAATCGATCCGCGCCAGCGCCAGCGTCTTGCCGCGCACCTCCCGCGACATCTGTGCCCAGCCGAGCGCCGACATCACGATGATGACGAAGGCGAGAAAGACGTTGGTCGGCGCCGTCACCGGGATCAGCGAGGCGAGCGCCAGATAGAGCGGCAATTGCGGGAAGGCGAGCACCAGTTCGACGAAGCGCTGCACCCAGGCATCGAAGCGCCCGCCGAAATAACCCGAAACCATGCCGACGGTCGTGCCGACCGCGGTGACGATGGAGACCACCACGAGGGCGATCATCAGCGAGATGCGCGAGCCGTAGAGGATGCGGGAAAGGACGTCGCGGCCGAACTTGTCGGTGCCGAGCAGATGCACCGGCGTTCCGTCGACGGCGCCGAACAGATGGCGCTCGGCCGGGATCAGCCCGAAGAGCCGGTAGGGCGCGCCCTTGACGAAGAAGCCGAGGATCTGCGGATTGTCATAATCGGGGCCGATGACTGGCTGGAAGGTGATCGGGTCGAGCTCTTCCCCCTCCCGCAGCGGATAGCTCCTCGGCGGGAAGACGAAATTGCCCTCCTTGTCGCTGAAGCTGATCGCCTGCGGCGGCGCGAAGGCAACGCCTGTTGCCTTCGGATCGACGGGCGAAAGGAAATCCGCAAGGATCGCCATCAGGATCAGCAGGCCGACGAGGATCAGGCCAAGCAGGCCGGTCCACGAACGCTTCAGGCGTCGCCAGACGAGGGCGGTATAGCTCTCGTGATGATGTTTTTCTTCCGGCTGCATGGTAACCGGCACGGTGCCGTTGACTTCGATGGTCATGGTCAGGCCCCTCCTCCCATGCGCACGCGCGGATCGAGCGCGGCGAGCAGCATGTCGGCGATGATGTTGCCGACGATCAGCGTTGCCGAGAGAACCAGCATGAACGTGGCGGTCACGTAGACATCGCCTACCCACATGGAGCCGACGATCGCCGGCCCGACGGTCGGCAGCGCGAAGATGATCGCCGTCTCGATCTCGCCGGTCAGCATGTAGGGAAGCACGACGCCCTGGTACATGACGAGCGGGTGCAGCGCGTTCGGGACGGCGTGGCGCAGCACGACGGCGCCCTCGCTCAGGCCCTTGGCGCGCGCCGTCTCGACATATTGGGCGTTAAGCGTGTCGAGCAGGTTGCCGCGCATGACGCGCATGTTGTAGGCGAGCCCGCCGAAGGTGGCGATCGCCACGACCGGCCAGACATGCTTCACCAGGTCGACGAATTTGTCGAAGGACCAGGGTGCACCGCCATAGCGGGCGGAATGGAAGCTGTTGATCTCGCTCACATTGAAGTGGAAAACGAGGATATAGACGATGATCAGCGCCATCAGGAAGCGCGGCACCGTCATGCCGAGGAAGGAGACGGTCGAAAGCAGGCTGTCGACCCAGGAATATTGCCGCGTCGCCGCCAGAATGCCGAAGCCGATGCCGATCACGGAGGCGAGGATGTGGCAGACGAGCGCCAGTGCCAGCGTGCGCGGCAGGCGTTCGCCGACGACGTCGGCAACCGGCTTGTTGTAATAGAGGCTGTGGCCGAAATCGCCGCGCGTGACGATGCCGGTGATCCAGTCGACGTATTGGACCGGCAGCGGCTTGTCGAGGCCGTGTTCCTTGCGATAGGCCTGCGCCTGCGCGTCAGCCTCCTCGAAGGATGCCCCGCCCTGGTTGATGAGCTGGGAGCGGATATAGTCGCTATAGTCGCCGGGCGGAGCCTGGATGATGGCAAAGGTCACCACGCTCAGCACGAAGAGCACCGGTATGGCAGAGGCGACGCGGACAAGCAGAAACCTGAACATGGCCGTTTCCTTCTGTCGTTTTCCGTGGACGATGCGGCAACTGCCGGCACTCGCCCTCGGAGTGAAATGGCTGTCGCCTCCCGGCCCGCGGCCTGGAACCGGGAGGCGCGGTTCAGTTTCAGTTGATCGGGCCCGCCTCGCCCGGCTTGCCGGGGAGCTGATCCGCATAGAGCTCGTAGTCGCCCTGCTTGTCGGCCGCCACGAAGACCCGCTCGCGGATGATCGTGTCCTCCGCCCAGTTGAACATGAAGATCGGCGCGCCCGGAGGAATGTTCGAGAAGCGCTTGTTGATGATCAGCGCGCCCGGATATTCGGTGAGACCGACCGTGTCGACATTCTCCGTCGAGACCTTCTGGAACTGCTTCATCAGTTCCGCCCGCTCTTCGTTATCCTGGCTGGCGATGAACTTGTTGACGAGATCGACGAGTTCCTTCTCGTGCGGCAGGAGGTCGACCTCACCGCTCTCCGGCGCCCGGTGATGCCAGCTGGTACGCGGACCGGTGGGGGCAAGCTGCGTCGTGTTCTGCACGACAGAGGTCAGCTCCTGGTCGTTGCGGCGGATGAGCCAGTCGAACTTGCCGGCATATTGCGTCGCATCGCGCTTGGTGCCGTCGACGGCGTTCAGGACCACCTTGAGGCCGAGATGTTCCATCTGGCCGATCAGGCCTTCCGCGAGGTTGCGGTCGGTGCCGTAGTCGGAATTGACGAGCATCACGATCTGCACGTCGGCGCCGCCGGCGGTCCCTTCCGGGAAGTTGACGATGCCGTTGCCGTCGGTGTCCTTGAGGCCCACCTTTTCGAGGAGCGCCTTGGCGCCTTCGAGGTCGTAGGGATAGTAGATCGTCGAGTTCCGATCATAGAAGCTGGTGCCGGAGGAGAGCCCGCCCGGATAGATCGCCGTGAACGGGCCCTTCACCAGCGCTTCGCCAAGCTTCTTGCGATCGACCGCCATGGTGACGGCCTTGCGGAAGTCGAGATTGCGGTTGAGCTCGCGCACCGCCTGGGCCCGCTCGTCCGGCTCTCCCCAGCCGTTCGCCGAATAGTTCATGCGCAGATTGTAGCCGATGACGCGCGGGCCGAAGGCGAGCCGCGCCGGGGCCGCTTCATTGGCTGCCCGCTTCAGCGACTCCACGAAGTTCTCGGGCTGCTCGAGGTTGGAGAAATCGCCCGATCCGGCGATCGCCTGCACGTCGCGGTCGGCCCAGGTCGAGAGCTTGTAATGGACTTCGTTCAGATAGGGGAGCTGGTTGCCGGCCTCGTCGACCTTCCAGTAATAGGGATTGCGGCGCAGCACGATGATGTCGTCCGGCCGGTATGCTACCGGCACCCAGGCGCCCATCACCGGAATGTTCATGTATTCCGGCGGGAAGCCGTTCTTGTACTGGTCGTAAGTCGTGCCGGCGTATTTCGGATGCTTGGTCTTCAGGATATGCGACGGGCCGGGGCAGAAGGTGCCATAGGCCATGGCATAGAGATGCTGGCGCGGGAAGGCCTCCTTGAAGGTCCACTCGACCGTATACTGGTCGACCTTCTTGAGCGTCGTCCCCTCGCCGAAGGTCTCGGGCGTCGCGCCATTCAGCGGCGAGACGTTCGGATCGACGACATTGTCGTCCCAGTAGAACATCACGTCGTCGGCATCGAAGGGGTCGCCGTCCGACCATTTCGCACCCTCGATCAGGTGCATGGTCAGCTTGTGGCCGTCCTCGGACCACTCCCAGCTCCGGGCGAGGTTCGGCAGCGGCTCGACGTCGCTGGCCTCGACCTGGTAGAGCGGCGCGGTGCGCGTCAGGCATTCCGACATGCCGATGTCGATGCCGCCCCAGCCCTGGGTCTGGCCGGCGCTGTAGTTCCAGCCCTCCGGCCGGCCGCCGATCACGTGGCGCATGACGTCGCCGTAGACGCCGGTGCCGTCCGGCATGTTGCCGGTCTTGAAGACCATCGGCTCCTTCGGCAGGCGCTCGGCGACCGGCGGCAGCTTGCCGGTCTTGACGAATTTCTCAGTGACCCATTCCGGCTCCTTGTATTCGGGAAGGGCCTTGAACTCGAGAATGGAATCGCGCGGCACATAGGTGATCTTGCCCTGCGCCGGCACGGGCGGCTGCTCGGGGACCACGGTCGGTTCGGACGCAAAGGCCTGCACGGCAAAGGCTGAAATGCCGATCAGCAGGCTGGCCGTTGTTTTCAGTCGATGGGTTTTCATTGTCTCAGGTTCTCCCTCCTGTTGTTCGCCACGCCGGGACGGGTGGCGCTCCTCCGTTGGCCAAGAGCACCCGCGTCTCCTCGCGCAGGTGTCATCGTGGCGTTTTTTCGATGCGGGCGGTCTGTTGCCGCAGATTATGCGTTTTCATCCGGGACTGCCCCTCGTCCGGCCTGCCGGCCACCTTCTCCGCGCAGGCGGGGCGAAGGGGATTCGCGGCGCCGCTCTGCCCAAGTCCCCTCTCCCCGCCTGCGGGGAGAGGGTTAGGGTGAGAGGCAATCTCAGGCCAAGCGGGTTGCAATCGTCACCGTAGTTTATGCCCACCGGCCTACCCCGCAGCGCGCAGCTTTGCCGCTTCCTTCTCGGCGCGGATCTCCTCGATCGAGCGCACCTCGCGCCGCGCGGCACCCTTCCAGTCGCGGGTCTTCACCGTCGCCTTCATCAGCCGCTCCTTCGCGGCGTCGAGCGCATGCGCATATTGCGGCAGCCATTCAGCCTGGGCCACCACCATCTCGTCGACCATCTGCCAGACCTCCTCCGGCGTGCAGATCGCGCCGACCAGCGGGTCGTGCAGCACCGCGAGCTTCAGGAGGTCGATATCGCCGGTGATCGCCGCATGGACCGACATGCGCTGGACGTTGATCGACGACAGGCAGGTGGCGGCACAGGCCTCGGGAAGCGTGATGCCGGACACCATGTTGATGCCGAAGCGGTCGACGAAGCCGGGCGACTCGATGATCGCGTCCGCAGGCAGGTTGGTGATGACGCCGTCGTTCTTGACGTTGAAGTGGCCGCGATAGACGCGTCCGGTCTCGAGCGCCTCGAGAATATGGCTCGCATGCTCGTTCGAGCGCTTGATCGTCTCGAGCGGTCTCGCCGCCTCTTCGAGGAAGCGCGGATATTCCGTCTCGAACCAGTTGCGGGTCTCGGTCGAGTAGCGCAGATATCCGCCGGTCTCGCCATGGATCCAGTCCGACATGTCGATCCATTTGGTGATCTCGTCCGGGCGCTTGCGGTACCAGGGCAGGTATTCGGAGAGATGGCCGTTGCTCTCCGTCGAATAGACGCCGAAGCGCTTCAGCACGTCGATCCTGAGCTTCTCCTGCTTGGAAAAGACCGGATGCCTCTCGAAGGCGGCGACGAGTTCGTCCTTGCCGATCCTGCGGCCGTTGAGCCGCACATCGATGAACCAGGTCTGGTGGTTGATGCCGGAGCAGATGTAATCGAGCTCGCCGTCCCTGGCGCCGAGGATCTCGGCGATCTGTTCGGCGCCGTGCTGGACGCCGTGGCAGAGGCCGACGGTGTCGACCTTGCCGTACTCGATCGCCGCCCAGGTGTTCATCGCCATCGGATTGGCATAGTTCAGGAACTTGGCGCCCGGCTCGGCCACTTCGCGGATGTCCTTGCAGAAGTCGAGGATCACCGGAATGTTGCGCTGGCCGTAGAGAATGCCGCCGGCGCAGATCGTGTCGCCGACGCATTGGTCGACGCCGTATTTCAGCGGAATGCGGATGTCGTCCGCATAGGCGTCGAGACCGCCTACCCGCACGCAGCTGATGATGTAGCGCGCGCCTTCGAGCGCCTTGCGACGATCGGTGGTTGCCGTCACGCGCGTCGGCAGCTTGTTCGCCTCGACGATCCGGTCGAGGATCGTCTTGATCATGCCGAGATTGTGCTCGCTCAAATCCGTCAAGGCGAACTCGACGTCCCTAAGCTCCGGCACCGACAGGATATCGGTGAAAAGCTTCTTGGTGAAACCGACGCTGCCAGCGCCGATAATGGCGATCTTGAAGCTGCTCATTTTCGTTTGATTCCTCCTCGCGAACGGCGATCTTCGCGCAATAAGGGTAAAATCAATTCATCGAATTGACGTTGCCACTCTTTGCGGACCTTCCCCGCTGAAAACCCTGATCTTACGCCGGCTGCCGTGGGCCCTTGCGTGTTCTGCGGCCATTATGTGTATAATCGGACGCACGACTAGAGAGGGATTGTGCTTTTATGGGTAATTCTGTGCTGCAGCAATTGATCGACCGCGGGCCGAGCATGCGGACCGTTTCGCTGCCGCGGGGAAGGCAGAGCCTGCACACGATGCCGACGAGCACCGGCTATGAGATCAGGACCGATGCGAACTACGACTGGGACGGGCGAAAGCGCGGCCAGACGCCGTTTACCGTGCTGCAGCACACGATCGGCGGCGCCGGCAATCTGCGTTACGAGAACCGCACCCACAGGCTGCGGCCGGGCGAAACGCTCTTGCTCCTCGTGCCCCACAACCACCGCTATTGGCTGGAGGAGGGCGGGCGCTGGGAATTCTTCTGGATATCCATGAACGGCGAGGAGGCGCTTAGAATCCACCGCGCCATTCTCGCCGTCACCGGCCCGGTCCTGAAGCTGCAGCCGGAGACGATCGAGCACCTCGCCGATTGCAGCCTGCGTCTCATCACCGGCGGGGAGACGCCGGGCCGCGCCTCGGCGATCGCCTACGAGGCGGCGATGGCGCTTTACGACGATGTCTTCGGCTCGCATCCGGTCTTAAGCGAAGAATACCGGAAGATGCAGCACGTCATCGATCACATACTTGCCAATCTCGACAAGGCGCTGCCGGTCGAGGAGCTTGCCCGGGTGTCGGGCATGAGTCGCGCCCATTTCTCGCGCGTCTTCGCCGCGAGCGAAGGCATGCCGCCCGCCGAGTTCGTGCTGCAGAAGCGGCTGCAGCGGGCGGTGAAGCTCCTCACCAAAGCCGCCGACCTGCCGGTCAAAGAGGTCGCGATCCTGTCCGGTTTCGAAGATCCGAACTATTTCGCAAAGGTCTTTCGCCGCGTCTTCGGCGCCAGCCCGACCGAATTCCGCACGACCGGCATGTATGCGAGTGTGCCGCCCAAGGCCGCGAGGATCGGCGAATCCGTGACCACGCTTGCTGCCGCTTGCGATTGAAAAAAGCGCGATAAAATTTTACTAAACGAGTGATACACTGCACGCGGCTGACAGGCGGGACTGAAAGAGAATGGTCACAATCAAGGAAATCGCAGCGGCTGTCGGCGTCTCGTCGGCGACCGTGTCGCGGGTCTTGAACTACGATCCGACACTGTCGATCTCGACAAGCAAGCGCCAGGCGATCATCGAGACGGCGGAGGCGCTCAACTACGCGACACCGCGCAACCGCGGCCGCGCTGCGGCACAGGGCCTTGGCGCCGGGCTGAAGATCGCGCTCGTCCATTTCCTCGTGCCGGCCCAGGAACTGGCCGACCCCTATTATGTCGGCGTGCGGCTCGGCATCGAAAGCCGCTGCCAGACGCTGAAGAGCGAGATCATCAAGGTCTTCCCGACCGGCAACGCTCCGGAAGCGGCGATGCTCGAGGGCGCGTCCGGCGTCGTCGCCGTTGGCCACTACTATGGCGAGGCGCTCGAATGGCTGCGCCGCCACAGCCGCCACCTCGTCTTTGCCGATTACGCGCCGGCCGGCGATGCGGACGACAGCGTCTTGAGCGACGTCGCGCTGGCAATGACGCGGCTCCTCGAAGCGGTTCATTCCATGGGCTACCGGCGGATCGGCTTCATCGGCTGGATCGATGCATTCCACGAGCCCGAGAACATCCATTCGGAGCGCCGCTGCCGCACCTATATCGAATGGATGACGAGTGCCGGGCTCTACGATCCGGATTTGTGCCTGGTCGAACGGATGACGCCCGACAGCGGCTACGCGCTGACAAGGGCAATGCTCGCAAGGCCCAATCCACCCGAGATCCTGATCACCTGCAACGACAACATGGCGCTCGGCGCCTACCGGGCGATCCACGAGCTGGGCCTCAGGATCCCCGAGGACGTCGCCGTGGCGAGCTTCAACGACATTCCGGTCGCGCAGTTTCTCGGACCGCCGCTTTCCACCGTCAAGATACCCGCGGAGCTGATCGGAGAAACGGCGGTCGATCTCTTGCTGGAACGTCTTTCCGGGCGGGAGGTATCCAAGAAGGTGGTTCTCGGCACCGAAATGATCTGGCGGGAAAGCACGCCGGCTGCGGCCGAAAAGAGAGACCCGGAAAAGCGGCTGGCCTAAAAATCCCAGGGCGAGATCAGGTCGAGGCCCGTCGTTGCGAAGTCCGCAAGGTTACGCGTGGCCAAGCGCCCCCCGTTCACCCGCGCAATAGCGGCGATCATTCCATCAGGCGCCGACATGGTGCGACCTTGCCGCGACGACGCACCCATGATCTCGCCATATGCCAAAGCAGCCTCCTCGGTCAGGCCGAATATCCGATCGGCGAAGCGTTGCCGCCACTCGGAGAGCCCTTGCTGCAGTCGCTCGGCCCTTTGATCCGGCATGATCTTTTCGATGCCGTAGGCGATTTCGGCAATCGTTACCGTCGGAAGCGCAAGCTCCGCATCGTGGCGCACGAGCCAGGCGACGACGGCTTCGGACGGAGTTTTGCGCAGGGTTTCCGAGACGACGTTGGTGTCTACGAAAATCAAAGTTCAGGACCCGTGTGGGCTTTGCGCCCTTCCCTGATGACCGCCTCGAGGTCGACATCGGCGCCGTAGCTCGCGGACAAGCGCGTATAAAAGGCCGCGGCTGGTTCTCGACCAGCTTCTCGCACCTCATACAATTCGAGAGCCCGCTCCACGATATCCGCAATCGAGCGGTTTTCGCGGCGTGCGAGCCGATGCGCGAGATCGCGAGCCTTGGCACTTCGGACAGAAAGTTGCGGGGCAGCCATTTCCATCTCCTTTGTCACCAATATAGGCCCTGTGGCTGCTGCCATCAAGATGGCAGCAGCCATCGAGCTGGCATGCCGGAACAGACCCAAGTAAAAATTTACTGAAAATATTGCCTCCGCCGAAATTTTGAGAAATACTCCCTCCCCGAGACAGAGAGGACCTGTCTCGGGGAACGAACATTGAGGGAGGAATCAATGGACAATCTGGCGCGTGCCTATCTGCCGCGTATCGCCGGCCTCGCTTTGGCGGGCGCAAGCTTCCTGGCGGTGACTGCCGCCGAGGCCAAGGAAATCACCATCTGGTGCTGGGATCCGAATTTCAACGTGGCGATCATGAAGGAGGCGGGCGCCCGCTACACGAAGACGCATCCGGACGTCACCTTCAATGTCGTCGATTTCGCCAAGACCGACGTCGAGCAGAAGCTGCAGACGGGTCTCGCATCCGGGACCGCCGACGCGCTGCCCGACATCGTCCTCATCGAGGACTACGGCGCGCAGAAATACCTGCAATCCTTCCCCGGCGCCTTCGCGCCACTCTCCGGCACCGTCGACTATTCCGGTTTCGCTCCCTACAAGGCCGAGGTGATGACCGTGGACGGTCAGGTCTACGGCATGCCTTTCGATTCCGGCGTCACCGGCCTCTACTACCGCAAGGACTACCTCGAACAGGCCGGGTTCAAGCCGGAGGACATGCAGAACCTCACCTGGGACCGCTTCATCGAGATCGGCAAGCAGGTCGAGGCGAAGACCGGCAAGAAGATGATGGGCCTCGACCCGAACGATGCCGGCATCGTCCGCATCATGATGCAGTCGGCCGGGCAATGGTATTTCGACAAGGAAGGCAAGCCGAACATCACCGGCAATGCGGCGCTGAAGGCGGCGCTCGAGACCGTCGGCAAGATCATGCAGGCCGATATCTACAAGCCCGCCAACGGCTGGACCGACTGGGTCGGCACCTTCACGTCCGGCGATGTCGCGACGGTCGTGACCGGCGTGTGGATCACCGGCACCGTCAAGGCACAGCCGGACCAGGCCGGCAAATGGGGCGTCGCCCCGATCCCGGCGCTTGCCGTCGACGGTGCCACCCATGCCTCGAACCTTGGCGGATCGAGCTGGTATGTGCTTGAGAGCTCCGCCGAGAAAGCCGAGGCGATCGACTTCCTGAACGAGATCTACGGCAAGGACATCGATTTCTACCAGAAGATCCTGCAGGAGCGCGGCGCCGTCGGCACGCTGCTCGCCGCCCGGGGCGGCGCGGCCTACGAGGCTGCCGACCCGTTCTTCGGCGGCGAGAAGGTCTGGCAGACCTTCTCCGACTGGCTGTCGAAGGTTCCCTCGGTCAACTACGGCGTCTTCACCAACGAGGCCGACACCGCCGTCACCGCGCAACTGCCGGCGATCACCCAGGGAACGCCCGTCGACGAGGTACTGAAGGCGATCGACTCCGAGATCAGCGGCCAGATCCAGTAGGCGGCGCATCCGACCTCTACCCGCTTCCGGTCGTGGCGATGAGCCACGGCCAACCATCCTTGCTATCACGGGGTTGACGATGGCTCTCGCACGCCGCGGCGGCATCGGCCGATACTATGACGTCAATGGCTGGCTGTTCGTCGCGCCGGCACTCGGGCTCATCGCCCTCTTCATGATCTATCCGATCGCCTGGTCGCTCTGGATGTCATTCCAGTCCGGCCGCGGCATGATGATGAAGTTCGCGGGCTTCGCCAACATCGTTCGGCTCTGGAACGATCCGGTCTTCATCAAGGCGCTCACCAACACGATGACCTATTTCGTCGTGCAGGTGCCGATCATGATCCTGCTGGCGCTGATCCTCGCCTCGCTCCTCAACAACCCGCGCCTCGTCGGCCGGGGGCTTTTCCGCACGGCGATCTTCCTGCCTTGCGTCACCTCCCTCGTCGCCTATTCGGTTCTCTTCAAGGGCATGTTCGCGATCGACGGCATCGTCAATTCGACGCTTGCGGCGGTCGGCATCATATCGTCGCCCATCCCGTGGCTGACGCATCCCTTCTGGGCGAAGACGCTCGTCATCATCGCCATCACCTGGCGCTGGACCGGCTACAACATGATCTTCTACCTCGCGGCGCTGCAGAACATCGACCGGTCGATCTACGAGGTCGCCCGCATCGACGGCGTCCCCGCCTGGGCCCGCTTCACCCACATCACCATTCCGCTCCTGAAGCCGGTCATCCTCTTCACCACCGTTATCTCGACAATCGGCACACTGCAGCTTTTCGACGAGGTCTACAACCTCACCGAGGGCAAGGGCGGCCCCTCCAACGCGACGCTGACGCTCTCGCTCTACATCTACAATCTCACCTTCCGCTTCATGCCGAGTTTCGGCTATGCGGCGACGGTCTCCTACGTCATCGTCATCCTCGTCGCGCTGCTCGCCTGCATCCAGTTCTACGCCGCAAGGGAGCGCGACCGATGAAAAACGGCATTGGACGCATCGCCACCGCGACGTTTACCTACGGCTTTCTCGGGCTGATGGCCTTCCTCTCCATCTTCCCCTTCATCTGGATGGTGCTCGGCGCCAGCAATTCCTCGATCGACATCATCAAGGGCAGGATCCTGCCGGGCGAAGCATTCACGGCGAACGTCGGCAAATTCTTCACCACCGTGAACGTACCGCTCGTCTTCTGGAACTCGGCGAAGGTCGCGATCTTTGCGACGGTGCTGACGCTCGCCGTCTCGTCGCTTGCCGGCTACGGCTTCGAGATGTTCCGCTCACGCCATCGCGAACGGGTCTATCGCGCGATGCTGCTCACGCTGATGATCCCCTTCGCCGCGCTGATGATCCCGCTCTTCATCATGATGGGCAAGGCGGGGCTCATCAACACCCATATCGCGGTCGTCCTGCCCTCGATCGGCTCGGCCTTCGTCATCTTCTACTTCCGCCAGAGCACCAAGGCCTTCCCGTCCGAGCTGCGCGACGCCGCCAAGGTCGATGGGCTGAAGGAATGGCAGATCTTCCTCTTCATCTACGTGCCGGTGATGCGCTCGACCTATGCGGCGGCCTTCATCATCGTCTTCATGACCGCGTGGAACAATTATCTCTGGCCGCTGATCGTGCTGCAGTCCAACGAGACGAAGACGATTACGCTGGTCATCTCGTCGCTCGCCTCCGCCTACTACCCCGATTACGGCGTGGTGATGGTCGGCACCATCCTGGCGACGCTGCCGACGCTTGCCGTCTTCTTCTTCATGCAACGCCAGTTCGTCCAGGGCATGCTGGGCTCAGTCAAATAGGAACGATGATGCGCTCTGTTACTTCCTTCAATGATTCATGGGTCTTTTCCGAAGGCTTCGACCCCGCCGACGCCGGCAGGCTCAAGGCCGGCACCGCCGTGAGCCTGCCGCACAATGCGGTCGAGCTGCCGTTCAACTATTTCGACGAGACCTCCTACCAGCGCGCCTTCACCTATCAGAAGGTCATCGCCTGGCACCCGGATTTCGCCGGCCGCGAGGTCTCGCTCGTCTTCGACGCCGCGATGGCCGATGCCGTCGTCTACTTGAACGGCGAAGAGATCATCGCGCACAAGGACGGCTACACGCCCTTCGAGGCGCGGCTGACCGGCAAGCTCCGTGATGGCGACAACCTGATCACCGTCAAGATCGACGGCAGCGAGAACCCGGAGATTCCGCCCTTCGGCGGCCGGATCGACTATCTGACCTATGCCGGCATCTATCGCGACGTCTGGCTGAAAGTCACGGACGCCGTCTCGATCGCCAATATCAAGATCGAGACGCGCGACGTGCTTTCCGACAGGAAATCCGTCTCGGTCCGCTGCGATCTTTCCAATCCGCAGGGGCTTGCCTTTGCCGGCACGGTAACGGCGCTGTTGAGGGATGCGGACGGCGCGCTGCTCGCCGAGGCGGTTGGCGAGACCAGCGGCGAAGACGTGACGCTCGACATGACCGGCCTTGCGGGGCTGTCGCTCTGGGACATCGACGCGCCCATCCGCTACCAGATCGAGGTGCAGCTGCGGACGGACCGGGGGCGTGACCGCCTCACATCCCATTTCGGCTTCCGCACGGCGGAATTCACCACCGAGGGCTTCCGGCTGAACGGCCGGCCGCTCAAGATCCGCGGCCTCAACCGCCACCAGTCCTTCCCCTATGTCGGCTACGCCATGGGGCGCAGCGCCCAGGAGCGCGACGCGGAACTCTTGAAGCACACGCTTCACTGCAACCTCGTCCGCACCTCGCATTACCCGCAGTCGAAGTGGTTCCTCGACCATTGCGACCGCATCGGCCTTCTGGTCTTCGAGGAAATCCCCGGCTGGCAGCATATCGGCGGCGAGGCCTGGAAACGGGAAGCGATCCTGAACGTGCGCCGGATGATCGAGCGCGACTGGAACCATCCCTCGATCGTCATCTGGGGCGTCAGGATCAACGAGTCGCAGGATTCGCACGATTTCTACGTCGAGACGAACCGCCTCGCCCGCGAGCTCGACCCGACCCGGCAGACGGGCGGCGTGCGCTACATCACCGACAGCGAGTTCCTCGAAGACGTCTATACGATGAACGACTTCATCCTCGGCAACGAGGAACTGCCGGGCGCCAACCGGCCGCGCACGGCGTTGCGCCCGCAGCAGGAATGCACCGGGCTTTCCCGCAAGGTGCCCTACCTCATCACCGAATTCGGCGGCCACATGTATCCGACGAAGATCTATGATCAGGAGCAGCGGCAGGCCGAGCATGTCCGCCGGCATCTGGAGGTGCTGAACGCCGCCCATGCGGACCCAAGCATCTCCGGCGCGATCGGCTGGTGCATGTTCGACTACAACACCCACAAGGATTTCGGCTCCGGCGACCGCATCTGCTACCACGGCGTCATGGACATGTTCCGCGAGCCGAAATTCGCGGCCTACGTCTATGCAAGCCAATGCGATCCGTCGGAAGAAGTGGTGATGAAGCCGGTCACCTTCTGGGCACGCGGCGAGCGCAACATCGGCGGCGTGCTGCCCCTGATCGTGCTCACCAATTGCGACGAGGTGGAGCTCAAATACGGTTCGCTCACCAAGCGCGTTCGCCCGGACCGCGAGAACTTCCCGCACCTGCCGCATGCGCCAGTCGTCATCGACCACCGCCACTTCACCAAGGACGAGCTCGGTGTCTGGGGCATGAAGTGGGAAAGCGCCGAATTCAGCGGTTTCATCGGCGGCAAGCCGGCGGCCCACCTCAGGATGGTCGCCGATCCGGTGCCGATGACGCTCGAGGTCAAGGCCGACAGCAAGACGATCAGCGCCGAGGGGCGCGACAGCGTCCGCGTAATCGTTCGCGCGCTCGACCAGGTCGGCAATATCCTGCCCTTCCTGAACGATGCCGTCGACATCACCGTCGAGGGTCCGGCGCGGCTGATCGGACCGGCGCGGCTGGTTTTCCAGGGTGGCACGACCGGCTTCTGGCTGGAATCGACGGGCACCGCCGGCGCGATTCGCCTCGGCGTCGCATCGTCGCGGCTGGGCACGGCGAAGCTCGAGCTCTCCGCCACGGCCGAAGGAGCGGCGAGCGCATGAGCGAGCTGCAACTGAGCGACGTCCGCAAGTCCTATGGCGGCTTTGAAGTTATCAAAGGGGTCGATCTCGACATCAGGTCCGGCGAGTTCGTCGTCTTCGTCGGCCCGTCCGGCTGCGGCAAGTCGACCCTGCTCAGGATGATCGCCGGGCTGGAGGACATCACCTCCGGCGACCTCACGATCGACGATGTGCTGATGAACGATGTCGATCCGTCGAAGCGCGGCATCGCCATGGTCTTCCAGTCCTATGCGCTCTATCCGCATATGACGGTGCGCGAGAACATGGGCTTCGCCCTGCGCTTCGCCGGCGTACCCAAAGCGGAGATCGAGAAACGCGTGAGCGAGGCGGCCGGGATTCTCGAACTCGGACCGCTGCTCGACCGCAAGCCGAAGCAGCTTTCCGGCGGCCAGCGCCAGCGCGTGGCGATCGGCCGGGCGATCGTCCGGCATCCGAAGATCTTCCTCTTCGACGAGCCGCTCTCCAACCTCGATGCGGAACTGCGCGTGCACATGCGCATCGAGATCGCGCGGCTGCACAAGCAGCTCGCCGCCACCATCATCTACGTGACCCACGACCAGGTCGAGGCGATGACGCTCGCCGACAAGATCGTCGTGATGCGCGGCGGCGTCGTCGAGCAGGTCGGCTCGCCGCTCGATCTCTATGACGATCCGGCCAACCTCTTCGTCGCCGGCTTCATCGGCTCGCCGAAGATGAATTTCTTGAAGGGCGTGATCGAGGCGGCCGACGGGCGGACGTATGCGCGCCTGCCGGACTACGGCGACGCGAGAATACCCGTGAACGCGAGGGCGGCACCGGAAACGCGGGTGACGATCGGCATTCGCCCCGAGCATTTCAACGATCAAGGTTCGGCAAGCCTCGACCTCACGATCGACATGCTGGAACATCTCGGCGGCGAGACCTTCGCCTATGCCCGCCACGGCAATGGCGAACTCGTGGTCATCGAAACGAAGAACGGCCGCGGCCTCAAGGCGGGCGAGCGCATCGCCGCCCGCTTCGACCCGGCCTGTGCGCTCGTCTTCGACGCCGACGGCAAGCGATTGCGATAGCCCCGCTTCAGGATGCCGAGACGCGGCTCATGACGCACCGCGTCTATTTCCCGGCGGGCTGGAACAGCTCCACCAGGTTCCCCGACGGATCGATAAGCAGAACCTGCTGTCCGCCGGGGCCGGAAACAACCTCGTTGCGAAAGCGGGCTCCGGCTTCTTCGAGCCGCTTCATCTCATCCGCAAGGTCGTCGACGACGAGATGGATGCGGTTCCAGCCGCCGGGAACCGGACGCTCGCCATCGGCCATCGCACGCCCCGCCGAGCTTTTCGGGCCGCTGACAAGGAGGCGGAGCGCCCCGCGTTTGATGTCCGCGAAGGCCGGCGCGTGGTTCGAGATCAGTTCGAAGCCCAGAAGTCGTTGATACCAGGAAACAGCCGCCTCGACATCGTCGACGATGTATCGAACATTCACCATATCCTGCATAGCCTTGCTCCTTCGGATGACAATCGCGGCAAGAGCCGCAATCTCACCGGTCAGATCCTACCAGAACAGACTTGGGAGCCACAGAAGCGCGATCAGTGACGCGGATCATTCGGCCAGCGAGAGCAACGCGTCGTAGGTCACCTTGAGGCCGCGCGAAAGGCGCTTGTCGCGACGGATCACGACGGCGAGCTGGCGATCAAGACGCGGCGAGAGCGGCCGCACCACAAGGCCGGACGGTCTCTCCCCCGGCACCGCCATGCCCGGCAGCACCGAGCAGCCGAGGCCGGCACCGACCATCGCCTTGATCGCCTCGACGCTGCCGAGCGACATGGCCGGGTTCAGGGGGACGTTGCTGCTGGCAAACCACCTGTCGACGATCCGTCGCGTGTTGCCGCCGGGCTCGAACAGAAGCAGCGGCAGCTCCGCCAGGCGCGCGGCCGTTACGCGGTCCGGCAAGACGACGCCTTCGGGGGCGATGGCGACGAACTCGTCGTCGAGCACCGGCGTCATCTCCAGCATGCGGCCTGCCGCCGGCATGGTCACGAGGCCGATGTCGATGATATTCTCCTCGATGGCCTTGACGACATCCGCCGTATTGCCGGTGGTGACGGTGATTTCGAGGCTGGGATAGTTCCGGCGCAGCGTTCCGAGGACGGACGGCAGCAGGAAGATGCAGGCCGTGGCGCCGGTTCCGAGACGGACACGGCCCAGGACGCCGCTCGCATGGCGCCCCACCGCCTCGATCGCCGACGAGACCGCGCTGGCAATTTGGTCCGCATGGGCGAGCAGTTCGCTGCCTGCGGCCGTTGGCCTGGCATTGCGGCCGACGCGCTCGATGAGCGCCGTTCCGAGTTTCTTTTCCAGCTGGCGGATCTGCAGGCTGACGGCGGGCTGCGTGAGCCCGAGCCGCTCGGCGGCAGCCGAGAAGCTGCCCTGTTCGATCACGGTCACGAAGGCCCTGAGATAGTCGAGGTTGAGACTCTGCATCCAAAGAATTTCTCATACTCCTTATAACTTTCCAAAGCTTCTTTTATGCATTGCGATCGGCGATGATGCAGTGACTGCCGGAAGGGTGCGATTCCCCCGCGATGCTCGCGGGCGGCATCGGGCGGGCTTATCGAGAAGAGATCCATGATGACAGGCGAGAGTACCATGAAGGAATCGGCGAACTCCGGGCGCGCGGGCCGGCTCGTAGTCCGCGACGCCGATGAAGCGGACATGGACGCGGTCCAGAAAATCTACGCCGAGCACGTCCTGAATGGGCTCGCGACCTTCGAGGAAGTCCCTCCCTCCTGCGATGAGCTGGTTTCGCGCCGGGCCGCCGTGCTCGCGCTCGGGCTACCCTATCTGGTCGCCGAACTGGACGGCCAGGTCGTCGGCTACGCCTATGCGTCGACCTATCGGCCCCGTCCCGCCTACCGCTTCACGATCGAGGATTCGGTTTATGTCGCCGATGGCTTCGGCGGGCGCGCCATCGGCAGCGCCCTGCTCCGGGAGCTCATCGCCCGCTGCGAGCGCGGGCCCTGGCGGCAGATGCTCGCCGTCATCGGCAACAGCGGCAATGCGGGCTCGATCGCGCTTCATCGCCGCATGGGCTTTCAGCCCGTCGGCACACTCCGCTCCGTCGGGTTCAAGCTCGGCCAATGGGTGGACACGGTGCTGATGCAGCGGCCGCTCGGGGACGGCGACGGGACCGCTCCCTCTCGGCCGGAAGACGCCCGGTGATCCCCCGCAAAATCGTCCTTTGCCTGGCATTCGGGCAGCTCATCGCCTGGGGCATCACCTATTATCTGATCGGCGTGTTCGGCGACCGCATCGCCGCCGATCTCGGCTGGTCGCGGCAGGTTGTCCATGGCGGCTTTGCGGCGGCCCTCTTGGTGATGGGCATGGCATCGCCACTCGTCGGTCGGCTCGTCGACCGCCGGGGCGGACGGCGGGCGATGGTCGCCGGGGCGCTCCTCACCGCGGCCGGATGCATCCTCCTCTCCCTCTCCCGAAGCCTGGCCGTCTATTATGCAGCCTGGGTGCTCCTCGGCGTCGCCATGCGATTGACGCTCTACGATGCGGCCTTCGCGGCGCTTGCCCGGCTCGGCGGTCCGCGTGCGCGCCGCCCCATGTCCGAGATCACCCTCCTCGGCGGCCTCGCTTCCAGCACCTTCTGGCCGCTCGGCCATCTGCTTGCCGACCATTTCGGCTGGCGCGGCGCCGTCGTGATCTATGCCGGTCTCGCCCTCTTGACGATCCCGCTCTACCTCTCGATCCCCGAGGGCCGCGCCGACGTCTCGCATGATGCCGAGACGGTCGTCCGCTCCCTCCCCCTTGCGGCCGACGGCCGGGACCTCGCGCTCTTCGGCGGGCTCTATGCTCTCATCATGAGCCTCGCGAGCTTCCTGAACGCCGGCATGGCCGCGCATATGATCGGCGTCCTGAACGGTCTCGGCTTAAGTGCCTCGGCAGCCGTCTGGATCGCCTCGCTGCGCGGCGTCGGACAGTCGCTCGCCCGCCTCTGCGAGGTGCTGTCCGGCGGCAGGATCGATCCGCTAACGCTCAACTTGGTCGCGACGCTGGTGCTGCCCTTCGCCTTCGCGGCCGGTCTTGCCGCCGGCGTTTCGATGGTGGCGGCAATCGTCTTCGCCTTCTTCTACGGCGTCGGCAATGGCCTGCTGACGATCACGCGCGGCACCCTGCCGCTCGTCCTCTTCGATTATCGGACCTACGGCACCGTGGTCGGACGCCTCATCGCCCCGAGCTTTGCCCTCTCGGCGACGGCGCCCGTCATCTATGCTTTCGTCGCCGAGCATTTCGGCGATCGCGGCGCGCTCTACCTGTCGGCCGGCCTCTCCGCCGTGGCACTGGTCGCCGCGGCGCTGCTGCAAGCGTTTTGCAGAAGACGGCGTCTCGCCGGCTCGTGATCCGCCTTCCCAAAGCTCCGCATTCGCGCCCGGACGGCGCCGGAGGCGCTCGGCGGCGAAATCCACGAAGGCACGCACCCGGGCCGACACCTTGCGGCCTTCCGCGTGCACGATGTGGATCGGCACCGGCTCACGCTCATAGTCGGCCAGCACCACCTTGAGCCGGCCGGCGTCGATCTCCGGCGCCACCTGGTAGGAATGGAAGCGCGACAGTCCCCAGCCGGCCACGGCGGCAGCAATGGCCGCGTCGTTGGTGTTGACGACGAGGCGGGCGCTGGTCGGCACGCGAATGCTGCTGTCGCGCCCGAAAAGCCACTCGGAATGACCGAACAGGCCGTCGCGTCCGATCATGCGGTGACGCTCAAGGTCCTGCGGCCGCTCAGGCTCGCCAAAACGGGCGAAATAATCCGGCGAGCCGCAGAGCACCTGCCTGATCGAACCGACGCGGCGGGCAATCAGACCCGAGGCGGGAAGCGCCGCGATGCGGATCGCGACATCCAGCCCTTCTTCAACAAGATTGGTCACGCGGTCGACGAACACGGTCCTCACCTGCATCGCCGGGTGGAGATCGAGGAAATCGAGAATGACGGGAAGCACATGAATGCGCCCGAACAGTGCCGGCGCCGTCACCGTGAGCAGCCCCGCCGGCTGCGTGAAGCTGCCCGCCGCATTGGCTTCCGCCTCGGCGATCTCGGCGAGGATGCGCCGGCAATCGGCGAAATAGCCCTCGCCGGCCGCCGTCAGTTTCAGCGACCGGGTGGTGCGAACGAGGAGCCGCGTGCCGATCTGCGCTTCAAGCTTAGCGATCGCCCGCGTCACCGACGGCGGGCTCGTGTGCAGCAGCTTGGCGGCAGGCGCAAAGCCGCCGCTCTCCACCACCTGCACGAAGATGCGCATCGCCTGCCAGCGATCCATCGCGTTCCCGCCAAATATTATTGCATCAGATGAAATGGTCTAGTGCTTTCCGGACGGCTTATCAACTCCGCGCCTAATAATCATTCTGCAGCTCTCCCCGTCCTTCTCCAGGAGACAGACATGAAGCTCTACCATCATCCGCTCTCCGGCCACGCGCATCGTGCCCGGCTCTTTCTCTCGCTCCTCGGGATCGAGCACGAGCTCGTCCAAGTCGACCTTGCCAAGAGAGAGCACAAGCAGGAGCAGTTCCTGAAGCTCAACCCGTTCGGGCAGGTTCCGGTGCTCGATGACGGCGGCACGATCGTCTCTGATTCCAACGCCATTCTCGTCTATCTCGCCAAGAAGACCGGGCGCACGGATTGGCTGCCGGAAGACCCCGAGGGGGCTGCCGCCGTCCAGCGCTGGCTTTCGGTCGCCGCGGGCCAGATCGCCCATGGCCCGGCGCAGGCGCGCCTCATCAACGTCTTCAAGGCGCCCTACCGGCCGGAGGAGGTCATTCCCCGCTCCCATGCGATCCTGGCGCTGATCGAGGCGGCGCTCGAAGGCAGGAGCTTCATCGTCGCGGAGCGGCCGACCATCGCCGACGTCGCGCTTTACAGCTATGTGGCGCGCGCGCCTGAGGGCGACGTCGACCTTCAGCCCTATGCGAACATCCGCACCTGGCTGGAGCGCATCGAGGCACTGCAGGGCTTCGTCCAATTCGACAAGACGCCGGTCGGCCTCGTCGCCTGAGGAGGCGTTGCCATGGACAGTCGCGTCCCGTCACCCTGGCATGAGGGCGAGATAGCCCTGCAGAGGCGGCTCGGTCTCGAAGACCGCATGGACGAGATCGGCCGCCGAGTCATGCGCGATCACCTGATCGAGCAGCACCGCGAATTCTACCCGCTGCTGCCGATGGTGGTGCTGGGGGCGGTGGACGAGCACGGCGACGCCTGGGCGACGCTCCGGGCGGGACGTCCGGGCTTCCTCAGCGCACCCGACGCGCACCGGCTCACGGTCGCTTTCGCCCGGGAGCAATCGGACCCGGCGGAGGCGGGCATGGAGGACCGCGCTTCGCTCGCCCTCCTCGGCATCGATCTCGCCACGCGCCGCCGCAACCGGCTGAACGGCACGCTGCGGCGCCACGCGGCGGGCTTCGATCTCGGCGTCAGCCAGAGCTTCGGCAACTGCCCGAAATACATCCAGCTCCGCGAAGTCGAGTTCGTCCGCGATCCGGCTGAGCCGCCGGCAGCGACCCCCGTCGTCAGCGCCGAGCTGGACGATGCCGCCCGCGCGCTCGTCGGGCAGGCGGATACCTTCTTCGTCGCCACCTACGCCGACCTCGAAGGCGGCCGGCAGGTGGACGTCTCCCATCGCGGCGGCCGTGCGGGTTTCGTGCATGTCTGCGAGAACGGCTGGCTGACGATCCCGGATTTCCTCGGCAACCGCTTCTTCAACACGCTCGGCAACATCGCCCTCAACCCGCGTGCCGGGCTCGTCTTCCCGGACTTCGCGACCGGCGGCCTCCTGCAGATGACCGGAGAGGCCGAGCTCCTCTTCGACGAGCCGCCGCGCAAACCTCTCGAAGGCGCCGAGCGCTACTGGCGTTTCCGCCCCCGCCGCATCGTCTGGCGTCCCGATGCGCTGCCGATCCGCTACACCTTTGCCGAATGGTCACCGTTCGCGCTGGCGACCGGCAGCTGGTAGCGTTCGCCTCATCGGCCACACGCCGCAGCCGTGCGCAACGCCGCCATCCGGCGCTCGCGAAATCGCCCCTCGGCGTCGAACCATGACACGTTCCGATGCGATGACGGCTGACAATCACGCCGGCGTGGCGGTGTCGACGACCTCGAAGTCATGGGTGATCGTCGCCGTCTTGGCGAGCATCGCCGATGCCGAGCAGTATTTCTCGATCGATAGCGCGACCGCACGCTCGACCTTCTTCGCCGAGAGGCCGCGCCCCTTGACCACGAAGTGCATATGGATGCGCGTGAACACGCGCGGATCCTGCTCGGCGCGATCCGCATCGAGCTCCACGACACAGTCTTCGACCGGCTCGCGGCCTTTCTCGAGGATGTGGACAACATCGAAGGCGGAGCAGCCGCCGGCGCCGATCAGCACCAGTTCCATCGGGCTCGGTCCCGGCGTTTTTCCCTCCGGCCCGGAAGCCGTGCCGAGCACGACCTTGTGCCCGCTTCCGGACTCGCCGACGAACGTCCGCTCCTCAACCCATTTGATGCGCGCCTTCATGAGAATCACTCCTTGTCCTGAGACCCTTCATAGCCCAGCAAACGTCGATAATCATCGGGTCGGCTGAGGCGCGACCGGTACGCTCTGCTGAGGCAGGCCGCCGGGAGGTCTCGTGATCGGTGCGTTCAGGCGCGTGGTCGAGGCGATGAGCTCGGCACAGGCATCCGGCGGCAGCGCGCCTTTCTTGGAGGCTGCATGTCCGGGACCGCTAGAGAATTGGGCGAGATGCGCTACTCCTCCACGAGTTCTCCGGTTCCGCCGAAACCCGGCGGAAAGTCCCGCTGCTTCGGCAGGCCGTCCTTCATCGGCAGCACGGTCTCCTGGTAATTCACATGGAGCATCGGCTTGAAGGGCAGTGCCGGGATGACGGCGGCGTAGACATCCGTCAGGCCCCACAGCGGATGCTCGGTCAGGACATGCCCGCCGCACGTCTTGCACCACTTGCGGATGCTCCTCTCGGTCTTCTGGTAGCTCGCGAGACTGTCGGCACCTTTGGTGATCGTCACCGCGTCCTGCGGCCAGAGCGAGAAGGCGTTGACCGGCCCCGCCGACCACTCGCGGCACGAGCTGCAGTGGCAATAGCCCATCGCCACGGGCTCGCCGCTCACCTTGAGCTCAACCGCACCGCAGAAGCACTTCCCGTTGTAGCCGCCGTTCGCTGCCATGGTCTCCTCCCTTGGGTTCGCCGTGACGACGGGCCGGTCCGATGCCTCTAAGGCCAGTCGTGGCTTGCGCAGATTATACAGGCATAGCCCGCCGACGCCATGCGGTGAGATGCCGTTTCGGAAATGACCCGAGCATGGCGTACACGCTCGTTTTTCGTATCAAATTGAATATAAAGGGATAAGATCCAAGTTCAAAAGCCGAGCTATGTCTAAAGCGCGCAGGGCGTAGCAAGGCTTTCCGGCGCGCCCGGATCGGCAGAGCCGGTTTTCGGGGAGGTCACGCCATGACCATGGAACTCTCGCGGCGCCAATTTCTCGGCGCAGCCGGTGCCGGGGGGGGCGGCGGCGGCCCTCGGCTCCCTCGGCGTCGGCGACATTGAGACGACACCTCGATGTGGATGATTTCCGCCTCTTTGCCCTTCTTAAGGTCACCCTTCGAATAGAGGATGACGCCGCAGGCGACGGCGCGGCTGCGCGAACTGGTGGCGAGACCGCCGGCGAAGGACGAGAAGAAAACCGGCCGCCGCATAGGCCGATAGTTCCTTCGCATCACGTGGCCCGTCGGGTTCGCGAGGGAGTGTGATGCTAGGCAAAGACGCGCCAGCGCCCGATCCGACCGCCATTGGCGAGGTCTCGTCACCGCCTTTGCGCGCCTTCCTGATCCCGCTTCCCTCTTCGCCGGTGCGCAGGATGCGACCGTCGTCAACAACAATGCCGCGGCGGTCATGCTGACCCTGAACAGCCTGTCGGCCGACAAGGCGGCGATCGTCTCGCGCGCCGAGCTCATCGAAATCGCCGGCGCGTTCCGCATGCCGGACATCATGCTGCGCTCCGGCGTCCGCCTCGCAGAGGTCGGTACCACGAACCGCACCCATCAACAGAATTACCGGAACGCGATCGGCCCGATACTGTCCTGATCCTGAAGGTCCACACCTCCAACTACCGCATCGAAGGCTTCACCAAGGCTGTCGGTGTGCACGAGCTCGCGGCAATCGCCCATGAGCACGGGCTGCCGCTCGTCGACGATCTCGGCTCGGGTACGCTTATCGACCTCGTCCGTTTCGAGCTCACGCACGAGCCGATCCTCGCCGAAGCGATCGCCGATGGCGCCGATATCGTCACCTTTTCCGGCGACAGAACAAAATCAATCGGTTGTTATTTACGGATGGAAACTAGCTAGCTAGTTTTCGTCCATGAACAACTCGCGCTTGATTATGTTCGATTAATCGCAATTTCTGCGGGCAAGGCCCGGCGGTTTCAGGTATCCTGGATCATGCCACTGATTCCAAGTCCTGCCACCGCCGGAGCCGACAATGCGCCAAGAACGCACCGTCCAAGCCAAGTCGCGACGTCGAATACGGCCACAAGCTCAATCTGACCGCCTGCCGGACCGGCATGATCCTCGACCTGGTGGTGGAGGCTCGCAATCCGGCCGACAGCCATCGGTTGCTGCCAATGCTGGAACGCCACATAGTTTCTATGGCAACGCGCCACGGCAGGCGGCGGCGCGATGGTGGCTTTGCCACGCGCAGCAACTTGGCCGCAGCGAAGGCATGGGGCGTCCACGACATGGCCTTCCACAAAAAGGCCGGCCTCAAGGTCGAGGACATGTCAAAAGCAACTGGATCTGTCGCAAGCTCGCAACTTCCGCGCTGGCATCGAGGCCGGCATCTCCTGCCTGAAGCGGGCCTACGGCTTGGCGCGCTGCACCTGGCGCGGCCTTGACCACTTCAAGAGTTATGTCTGGGTCTTCGGTCGTGGCCTACAACCTCGTCCTCCTCACGCGCCTCAAACCGACCTGATGCCGACTCGCATTGCATCTCAGCCGGCCTCCCGCCGGCGCAACGCCGTGCGCGCGAATACCCAAGCAACCACCGTTCTGACCAAAACCAGTGGCCCTGATCCCGGCAAGCCCTCCAAGATGACGTCGACTTGAGACAAGTGCTTGCAAACGCTGTAAAATGTGCATGTTTATGGATGGAAACTAGCTAGCGCCGCGGCCCGATGATTCCGCCGGACCACAAGCCTTCCCGCCGACAGCAGCGGATACATCGCCGGCCACGATAAACGCCCGTGCACCGCGGCACCGGCCCGTCCTCGCGTTCGAGCACCACGAGACCTCGCCGCCAATCCAAACCAGAACCGCCGCGAGAAAAGCGGCTTAGAACGTCAGGAGGCAACGATCCGAAGCGCGCCATCTATGCGCCGCGGCTCCAATGCCGGCACCCGTTAGGCGATCAGCAAATCTCCAGCGGTCAGGCCCGGATGCGTCGAGAGCACGGCAAACTGCACGGCCGTGGCACCGGACAGGCTGCCGTCGGCATCGTAGTAGAGTGCACCGGTCGTCGTATCATAGATGACCCTGTGGTTCGCATCCTGCGCCTCGGTTGCGCCGGCGGCTGCGTAGAACTGGGTGCTCGCGAGCGATCCGACGCTCAGTGTGGTGAAGATCGCCTTCGACAGGGCGAGCTTGTCTCCCGTGGCAAAATCCGAAACAGTGTCGATGTTCGTCGCTCCTAACGCGAAATCGAACTGGAACGTGTCGGCCCCGGCTCCACCGAACAGCGTGTCGCTTCCGCCGCCGCCCGAAAGAAGGTTGGCGTTCGCGTCGCCCCTCAGATTGTCGTCACCGGTCCCGCCCCAGATGTTCTCGATGTTGCGAATCGTGTCTTCCGCCGTGCCGCCGACGGTGACTGTCGCATAGGTGGCGCCATTGAGAGTGACGGAGACCGCTGCGCTCTTGTCGCGATAGTTCGCCGTGTCGACGCCCGCGCCGCCGTCGAGAGTGTCGGCCCCGCCGCCGCCCGTGAGCAGGTCCTTGCCGTCATTGCCGTTCAAGGTGTTGGCGAGGCCGTCCCCCGTCAGCGTGTCGTTGCCTTTGCCGCCGAACACATTCTCGATGTTGCGGATGGTGTCTTCCGCCGTGCCCCCGACGAAGACGAAACTGTCGTTGCTTCCATCGAGCGTCACCCTTACCGCCGCACTCTTCTCGCGATAATCTGCCGTGTCGACGCCTGCGCCGCCGTCGATGAAATCGGCCCCGAGAGCGCCGCGGAACAGATTGTTTGCGCCGTCGCCGATGAGGGTATCGGCGCCAGATCCCGCCAGAATATTCTCGATGCCGCGGATCGTGTCCTCGGCTACGCCGCCGACGAGAACACTCGCATTCGCCGTGCCATTGAGGGTGACGCTGATTGCGTCGGTCTTTTCGAGGTAATCGGCGGTATCGGTGCCGTTGCCGCCGTCCAGCACATCATTGCCCAAGCCGCCCTTCAGCGTGTCGGCGCCATCGTTGCCAAGCAGGACATTAGCCTGACTGTCGCCGGTGAGCGTGTCACCGGCGGCGCCGCCCGAGATGTTCTCGAAGTTCCAGATAGTGTCCTCGTTCACGCCGCCGACCTTAACGGTCACGGCATTTGCTCCGTTGAGCGTGGCGACGACGGATTTCGTCTTGTCGCGATAATCGGCCGTGTCCACACCGGCGCCGCCGTCGAGACTGTCCGCGCCCCCGCCACCCCGAATCGTGTTGTTGCCGCCGTCGCCGGTCAGCACGTCGGCGCCGGTGCCCCCGAAGATGCTCTCGATGTTGCGCACCGTGTCCTCGGCCACTCCACCGACGGTCGCAATCGCGTTGGCCGCACCCGCCAATGTCAGGACGACCGCAGCGGTCTTGTCGCTGAAGTCGATCGTGTCGGATCCCGTGCCGCCGTCGATGACGTCGAGTCCACCGCCGCCCTTGAGGATGTCGCCGCCGCCGCCGCCGAGGATGATGTTTGCCTGCGTGTCGCCGGTGATCACGTCCGCCGCGGCGCTGCCCGTCACATTCTCGATGTTGCGGATGGTGTCCTCGGCAACGCCGCCGACGAAAACCGTTGCATTGCTGGCACCGTTGAGCGTCACCGCGATCCCCTTGGAAGAGGCAGAATAATCGACCGTGTCGCTGCCGGCACCGCCGTCGAGCACGTTCTGAAAGCCGTCGCCGGCGAGGATGTCGTTGCCCGATCCGGCGATGATGTTCTCGATGTTGCGGAGGGTATCCTCCGCCACGCCGCCGACGAAGACCGTCGCGGGACTTGCGCCGGCCAGAGCCACGACCACCGACGCTGTCTTGTCACTGAAATCTGCGGTGTCGCTGCCGGCGCCGCCGTCCAGGACGTCGGCACCCAGGCCGCCGCGAAAGGTGTTGACGGCGGCATCGCCGGTGAACTGATCGTTGCCGGATCCGCCGACGATGTTCTCGATGTTGCGAACGGTATCCTCGGCCGTTCCGCCGACGGTCGCGACGGCGTCGATGGCACCGTTGAGGGTAAGCAGGACGGATTGGGCCTTATCGCTGAAATCGGCCGTGTCGCTGCCGGCGCCGCCGTCCAGCACGTCGGCGCCCGCGCCCCCGCGGAACGTGTTGGTGGCCGCATCGCCGGTGAGCTGGTCGTTGCCCGATCCGACGACGATATTCTCGATCTTCGCGATCGAGTCCTCGGCAACGCCGCCCACTGTCACTGTAGCGAGACTGCTGCCGTTCAGCGTCACAGCAACGGCGGCCGTCTTGTCGCTGTAGTCGGCGGTATCGACGTCCTCGCCGCCGTCCAGGATGTCGGCCCCGGCGCCTCCCATCAGCCAGTCATCGCCGCGCGCGCCCGAGAGCTTGTTGGCGGCGGCATCGCCGATGAGCGTATCGCCCGCCGACCCGCCGACGATGTTCTCGACATTGCGGATCGTGTCCTCGGCGACCCCACCGACAAAGACGGTGGCGGCGTTGCCGTCGTTGAGCCGTACGACGAGTGCACTCGTCTTCTCCCGGAGGTCGAATGTGTCTACTCCGGTGCCGCCGTCGACCGTGTCATTGCCGGCGCCACCGAACAAGGAGTCGTTGCCATCACCGCCATTGAGGATATCGTTCCCGGCCTCGCCGCGCAGCACATTGTTCTGTCCGTCCCCGGTCAGGATGTCGTTGGCCGATCCGCCATAAACGTTCTCGAAGTTGCTGATCGTGTCCTCCGCGGCGCCGTTGACGAAGACGATTGCCGGGCTCGCGCCTGTCAGGGTGATCACGACCGATGTCGTCTTGTCGCTGTAGTCAGCCGTGTCGATTCCGGCGCCGCCATCGAGGACATCGTTTCCCGGCCCCCCCCGGAAGAGGTTGTCCTGGGCATCACCCGTGATGGTGTCGTCGCCCGAACCGCCATAGACGTTTTCGATTCTGCGGAGGATATCTTCGGCAATGCCGCCGACCATCACGATCGCGTCATTGCCGCCGTTGAGCGTGACGCTGATCCCTACCGTCTTCTCCCGGTAGTCGGCCGTGTCGACGCCCGAGCCGCCGTCGATGATGTCAGATCCTCCCAATGCCTGGATGAGATCGTCACCGCCCAGGCCATTGATCGTGTCGTCCTGAGTCGTGCCGATGAGTATGTTGTTTCCGGATGTGCCGCTGATCACTGCCATAGAAATCCCTCCCACCTGACGGTCGCCCTGGCTCCCTGCGTCCAAACCCTCGAAGGATCGCTCCCAAGTGAAGTCAAACATTTTCGATTATGGGCAAAATCCTGTAGTGCTCGGGAACGAGCAGCGCGAAATCGGAAATGTCCGTGCGCTTGCCGTGCCCATCCCGCTCTAATATTCAATCGAACACGTTCTTTGGCTGGCCTCTCGGCTCGACCAGTGATCCCTTTTGCAAACGCGGATCATGTTTTATCTTGGCGACTTCAAGCGGCAAGGTCAGACCGACGGCGCACCCTGATGTCAGCACTCTTACTCGCGCTGATGCGAGCAAGGGCACGAGACCGGCGCAACCGACACCTACCTTGTGCCTGTCGGGGGGCGCCCCTCGCAGTTTCCATCCTGTCCCGAGCGCGCCGCAATAGTATTGGGGATATTGGCAGTTCGATTTGCGGACGAAAATATAGAGAGCTTTATATAGCAGAGCTTAAAGACTTGGCAAAAAATCGAAGCAGGGTCATTGTTTGAGGGCCCTGACGGAATCTCGCTTGCCCTGGCCAGTGTTTTACCCGGCGCCCTATATCGTTCCATATATTTCGAAGACCTCAACCCGGTGTAATATATAGGCGCAGAGGCAAGTGGTACTTACGAAGCCAAACCTGGCAGTGAAATATTGCGCGAAACAATTTTAGAACGCAACTTCTCCTACAGGAAGAGGGAATAGCCATGCTTACTAGACGCAGGATTTTTTCAATATCTGTACTCGTGTTGTCTTTCCTGTTTGTGTTGCCGCTGCTTTCGACAGGCGTCTTCGACGGGCCGTCATCAGGCAAGGCATTCGCAGACAGCCGTGATTTAGGTCACAAGAAAGGCGACAAGAAAGGCGACTAATGCAGCGGCACCGTTAGTCCGACTGACGGCAGCGTGTTAAACGTGTCATGCAGCGCTTGGAGGCCTTAGACTAAGACTAGGGCCTCCATTTTTGTGCGGCCACGGGACAACCCCACGAACGTGTCCGACAAGGAAAGCAATACCTCTGCCAAAATGAGCCTCCGGGTGGAATGGTCGAGCGCACATCCGATCATCGTACAGACGTATCGCCATCGCGAGTAATGCAGAATTTCCACTGCAATCGGGCAAAGGGGCGGCCGCTACCAGTGCACAAAGCGGCGCGAGGTGAGTGCACCGAGGGCAGTCAGCACGGCAATTGCTATGGTATACCACGTCGCCACGAAGAGGGGGGAGTCGTCCGTGCAATGGGCGGCATAGAAGGTCGCGGCGACGCCTCCGGCCGTGAGACCGGCCATCGCGCCCGCCAGCGTCGGCTGAGAGGGGGCGCCGTGGCGTAGCGCGAGCAGCAGCAGGGCCAGCGGACCGATACCGATCAGCGGAATGAAAGTCACGCACACGAGGCTGTTCGTTCCAACGAGCTTCGTAGACCATGTGTCAGGCGCCGAGATGGTAAGTTCGGCGATAATGCCTGCTGCCAACAGCGCCGGCGCGATGGCGAGACGCGCCATCAACGCCCTTGCGTCGGCGTCCGGCCGCGACAGCATTGTGAGCGGGCCGAACGCGCTCGCCGCGAGTGCGATCGTCACCACGAACTTGAATAGAAAGCGGAAGCTTTGCGCCGCCCCGACAATGTCGGGCCTCGCGCCGAGCAGGGAGAAGAAGACGATGCCGGCGACGGCGACGGCAGCTAGAACGGCGCCCGACCAGGCAGCGGGCGTCGAAAGGCGGCTCCGCCTTGCGTCTGCCGCGAGCGCCTTGATGAGGTCGTCTGTTTCCATGTCAGTCCCGTCCAAAACGCTTGGCGATGGCAGTAAGTCCGCGATGGAGTGCGACGCGAACCGCGGTTTCATTCATATCGAGGCTTCGAGCCGCTTCCGATATCGTGCGCCCTTCGACGGATATAGCCGTGACCACCGAACGCTGGCCAGGCGTCAATGTCTCAAGCGCACGGCCGATCTCCCAATCCCTGGCGGCTTCCGGCTCCTCCGCCGCGATCCGGTCTTCCACCTCACCGATGTCAACGCGCGGATGGCGGCCCTGCCGTCTCAACGCATCGACAAGCTTGTGCCTGGCGATCGCATAGAGCCATGGCGCAACCGGACCGTCGCGCCGCCAGGTGTGGCGCTTCACATGGATCGCCAGCAATGTTTCCTGGACGATGTCTTCCGGATCCAGGCCGGCGACCGTCCTCCGGTGCGCCCAGCCGCGGATAAGGTCTGCGGTTCCCCGCAGGAAGTCGCCGTAGGCCCGCTCGTCGCCTTCAAGCGCCACGCGAAATAGTCGGGCGAGTTCGCTGTCGTCGGCACCGCTCAACCTTCCTCCTCCCCTTTCGCCGGTTCTCGCCATTTGTTACGTGCCGCTTGGGAGGTTTTACCGCCGTCGCGGGAAAGAGGCCCTCCGCTTACCGCTCCCGACGAGCACATTCATGACGCCGGGGCAAGTCAATCCAAAATCATCGTGACCCGGCGCGGCGGGATGCTCACGAAACCGTGTAGGCGGCAACTGTAACATATTTCCCATTGGCGGCGAACGAGCCTCTGTGTGGCCTTACCGGGCACACGGGACCATCAAAATGGAGAGATCTCATGTCTACCAAATCCACACTCAATGCGGCCGTACTGGCAGGTGCCGTGGCGGCAGCGGTGTCGTCGCTGGCGATCGCTGCGCCGCTCTCGGAAGCAGAAGTAAAGGCGGCCATGGATGCCGGCAAGGAGAAGTGCTTCGGTGTCGCCCTCAAGGGCCAGAACGATTGCGCGGCCGGTCCGGGGACGACCTGCCAGGCAACGTCAACGGTCGACTATCAGGGTAATGCCTGGAAATTCGTCGATGGAGGCACCTGCACAACGATGGAGCTGCCGGGCGGTCGGAAGGGTTCGCCGGAAGCGCTCTCGCGCGACCTTCCCTCTTAAGCCGCAGCGCTAGGGGAACGGAAAGTGGAGGAAAAAATGCTCGAATTGCCAATTCACGCGGATCCTGGCGCAATGGAGGTTCTCCGCTTTCCGACGCACCCGATCGATGGACTGGCCGGCACCAGTTTCAAGCACCAGCATCTGCCGTTCATCCTTGCGGATGAAAGCCGGGATGGCGGCTTCTTCGAAGCCCATGCGGAAAACTACATGGGGGCAGGCGGACCTCCACATGCCGCACTCACGCGGATACGCGAGGACTATCCCGTCTCGCTTCATGGCGTCTGCATGTCGATCGGCGGGCCACAACCGCTGGACAAGGCGCATCTTGGCCGCTTCGCCAGGCTCGTCGAACGCTACGAGCCAGCGCTCGTCTCGGAACACCTCGCCTGGTCGACGCACAACACGACCTACTACAACGACCTCCTGCCACTGCCCTACACAGAGGCCACGCTGCGGCGTGTGGCCGATCATATAGACGAGGTTCAGGAGGCAATCCGCCGGCCGATTTTGCTGGAGAATCCCTCGACTTACCTTTTATTCAGGGAATCGACGATGACCGAGACCGCCTTCATCCGGGAGCTCGTGAGACGCACCGGCTGCGGTCTGCTGCTCGACGTCAACAATGTCTTCGTCTCGGCGACCAATCACGGTTTTTCCGCTCTCGAGTATCTCGCTGACTATCCGCTCGAATGGGTCGGCGAGATACATCTCGCCGGTCATGCTGAGCAGGAGGACGAGCAAGGTGATCGGCTGTTGATCGATAGTCATGACGGGCCTGTCGCCAACACGGTGTGGAAACTCTTCGACATCGTGATCGGCCGATGCGGCCCTATCCCGACGCTTATCGAATGGGACAGCGCCATTCCCGAATGGCCGGTGCTGAGGGCCGAAGCGAAGGCGGCGCAGGCGATCCTTGATCTGCACGCAGCTCTGCAACAGGAGAGGATCCATGCACGTGCCTAGCAAACGGGAGGCCGAGGCTGCTGATGGGCTCCGCTACTCGGCGGTCTTCGTCCCCGGGCTGCTCGATCCCGGCCGGGAAACGCCTGGGTCCGTCGCAGGTCCTAATGGGAAGGCGGCCGACAAGGGCTTCAATGTCTACCGCAACAATGTGATCGTCAGTCTGATCGACGCGCTGGCTGCCGCATTTCCTGCAACGATGCGCATCACCGGGGAGACGTTCTTTCGCGCCATGGCGCGTTTCCACATCCGAGAAACACCGCCGACATCGCCGCTTCTGTTCGAGTACGGCCGGGACTTTCCCGATTTCATCGAGCGCTACGAACATGCGCAGGCAATGCCGTGGCTTGCGGATGTCGCGCGCATCGAGCGTGCGTGGCTCGATGCCTACCATGCGGCGGACGCCGCCGTGTTGCAGCCGGAGGAACTGGCCGCAGTTCCGTCGGAGCGGCTCGGAGGCCTCGTCTTCGAGCCGCATCCGGCGACACGGCTTGTCCGCTCCGCCTATCCGGCCGCGACGATCTTTTTAGCGAACCGGTCGAGCGATCTGGTAGGACGCATCGACGCGACCGCGCCGCAGAGCGCGCTGGTAACAAGGCCGGCGCTGGAGGTGAAGGTTCGCCACCTTCCGCCCGGTGCGGATGGCTTTCTCGGGTGGCTAATGGCAGGTGAGCCATTGGGGAACGCGGCGGTGATGGCGGGCGCATGCTGCGCGGATTTCGATCTCACGACTACCATTCGCATAACGCTCGAGACAGGCGCCCTCGCCGCGATCCACTACGGAGGATGAGATGTTTGCTCCCAGACGAAAGCTCTTCGACACATCCGGTCGAAGGGTGGGCTGGCTCGACCGCATTGACGGATTGATTGCGGCGACCGCACCCGCGTCCCTTGCGCAGCTTGCTTTGCGCCTTGGTCTTGCCGTTCCGTTCTGGCGCTCCGGCATGAGCAAGTGGGATGGCTTCCTGCAGCTCAACGATGTTGCTGTCCTTCTATTCACGTCCGAGCTCAGATTGCACCTGCCGGGTGGCCCCTATGGCTTCCCGGCGCCGGGCGCCACGGCATTTCTTGTCGCTTGCGCGGAAATCCTGTTGCCGACCCTGGTCGCGCTTGGACTGGCAACGCGCCTCGCCGCGCTCGGGCTGCTTGCGATGACGATCGTCATCCAGTTGACGGTGCCGGATGGATGGCCCATCCACCTGAGCTGGGCCGCGATGGCGCTTGCTGTCGTTGCCTGGGGTGCGGGTAAGCTGTCGCTGGATTGGTGGCTGGTTTCTGGATTGGGAAAGGGATAGACGGTTTTTGCCCTGAACGAGGTCTGGGCTATTCGAACCCGCCTCAGATGCCGGGTGATGTGCGTGATCTGGCACTCTTCAATCAGGCGAACGGCACGAAGTTGCGAATCTGTGATCTCGCCGCAGTCTCGGTTTGTGATATTTCGTTTCGAATTTTGGACGGGTTTGCTTCCCTCGATCCAGTGCGGCCATTCACAGCTGAAGACACGGCGGCCAGTGACACTGGTGGCAATTCCTGCGCTTTGCCTCTTTTGAGTCCGATCTTTTAAACTGCCGGAGGCGTTGAACTCTATCGTCCCGGCTTGTAGATCTGGTCAAAGATCCCGCCATTGGCGAAGAATTTCGGCTGTGCTTCTTCCCAGCCGCCGAAGTCGTCGATCGTGACCAGTTTCACCTCGGCGAAGCGGGCGATGTCCTCGGGATCCGCTGCCTCTGGCCTGAAGGGCCGATAGTGGTGCTTGGCGACGATCTTCTGGCCGACATCGCTGTAGAAATAGCTGAGGTAGGCTTCCGCCACCTTGCGCGTGCCCTTCGCATCGACATTGCCATCGACTAGCGCCACCGGCGGCTCGGCCTTGATCGAAATCGACGGCATAACGATCTCGAATTTGTCCGAACCGAATTCCGCGAGCGACAGATAGGCCTCGTTTTCCCAGGCGAGCAGCACGTCGCCGAAACCACGCTGCACGAAGGTGGTCATCGCCCCCCATGCGCCGGTGTTGAGAAAGATCACATGCTTCTGAAAAAGTTCGGCCATATATTGCTGCGCCTTGGCCTCGTCGCCGCCACCGGCGGCCCTTGCCCAGGCCCAGGCGGCGAGGAAGTTCCAGCGGGCGCCGCCGGAGGTCTTCGGATTGGGCGTTGTGACCTGGACGTCGCCCTTCACGAGGTCACCCCAATCCTTGATGCCCTTCGGATTGCCCTTTCGCACGAGAAAGACGATCGTCGATGTGTAGGGCGCGCTGTTGTTTGCGAGGCGGCTTTTCCAGTCGACCGGGATCTTGCCTGTCGCTTGGGCAATCGCGTCGATGTCGCCTTCGAGCGCGAGTGTCACCACGTCCGCGTCCAGGCCCTCTATTACCAATCGCGCCTGCCTTCCGGAACCACCGTGGGATGTCTGAATGGTCACCGTCTCGCCGGTTTCGGCTTTCCATTTTTCCGCGAAAGCCATGTTGAAGTCTTTGTAGAGTTTCCGTGTCGGATCATAGGAGACGTTCAGGATCGTGGTATCCCCGACAGCGAGGCCGATATCGCCGAATTGAAGGATCCCGGCCAGCACCACCATCTTCACGACTCCGGCACGCCTTCTCGCTCCCATATGCAAACTCCATCCTTTGTCAGATGAGCATACACTCCCAATCGCTTACGCGACAACTTGGCGATGTTAAGCGAGGACACAGCGCCTTGGCCTGCACCCCCTCTACCCGGTTCCTGGGACGCTCGCCGCGTGTGGCGACGTGAGGCGTAGCGGAACTTCCCTGAACCATGGGTACCGAGGTAGTGTGCTAAAGGTCCACTTGGCCTTGCTCATTTCGATGACGGCGATGAGCGTGTATCCTGTTCAAGGGTAAGGGACCGGCTCGCGTCGAAAGCCTGAGACATGACGCATCTCCTTCTGATCATGGTTTGAACAGCGAAGGATGACACACCCACGCCGCTCGCCCCGTAGCATCTACCCCATTGAACCTCCTCCAGAGCCGGCGCTATCTGGAACGAAGGGGCGCTCTTTATGAAATCTTTATGCGCGCGGCCGAAATCCCTCTAATCGAATCCAGACCTCGGCCACGAAGATGATCGCGACGAGGGCCGCGACCGGCAAGAGCACGTAGAGGGTCGCGCGGGTGAGATCGACCCAGAAGTTGCCGACCGTCGAGACAGCCGAGCGGGCGAAGGCCCTCGTGACCGCGAGGGCAAGGGCGATGCCGCTCGCCGCCGATACGAAATTCTNGCCGAGCGGGCGAAGGCCCTCGTGACCGCGAGGGCAAGGGCGATGCCGCTCGCCGCCGATACGAAATTCTGCACCGTGAGCCCGATCATCTGGCTGAAATGGCTCAGCGTCGTCTCGCCCGAATAGTTCTGCCAATTGGTGTTGGTGACGAAGCTGACGGCAGTGTTGAAGGCGAGGTCCGGGGGGACGTTGCCGAAGCCCTGTGGGTTCAGGGGCAGGTAGGCCTGGAGCCTCAGGATCGCGTAAAGGGAGACGACGCCGACCATGCTGAAGGCGAGCATGGACAATGTGTAGGCGAGCCAGCCCTGCTCCCTCACCGGATCGACGCCGGCGGCCGCGCAGAGACCGCGCTCGACCGGAGCAAGGATGGGCGAGAAGACGTTGCGCTCGCCGGAAAAGGCCCCCGCCAGCTAGAGCCCAAGCGGCTTGATGAAGACAAGAACGGCGAGAAAGAGCAGGCTGATCTGTGCCCAGCCGACGAGAGTCATGGGGAAATCTCCGCAAGGGATGCGTCAGAACCGCTCCGGCCGGACGAGCGTCACGACCAGGTAGGCGGTAAGCGCAATGGCAATGAATAGGCCGACAAGGGGTTCGATCATCGATCGCTCCTAGCAGGCTGCTGAAAATCGTGTTGCGTTACCGCAAGCCATCGCGGTGGGTGCGATTTTTTGGCGGATTTCGGCAGG
>NZ_LNQB01000100.1 GCF_001651875.1 Sinorhizobium saheli | reverse complement strand
AAATCCTGCCGAAATCCGCCAAAAAATCGCACCAACCGCGATGGCTTGCGGTAACGCAACACGATTTTCAGCAGCCTGTTAAGGACAAAGACATGCTGCAATTCAAAGGGCTACGGCGACCGTTGCGCGTGTAGAGCCATCCTGACGGGAGTCGCCGGCGGGCGACGATGCCGCTTTCATTGGGTCCGACATGACCGAGAGCGTTGAAACAACCCCCGCCGCGGAGCCGACGCGGCGCGATTTTCTCTATCTGACAACGGCGATGGCCGGCGGCGTCGGGACTGTGGCCTTCCTCTGGCCGTTCATCGACGCCATGCAGCCCTCGGCGGATGTCGCGGCGATGGCGGCCGTGGAGATCGACCTGGCGGGTATCGCGCCCGGTCAGCGCGTGACGATGAAATGGCGCGGCAAGCCCGTCTTCATCTTTCATCGCCCCGCCGAGATCGTCGCGCAGGCGCGCGCGGACGACGACAGTCCGGACCTGATCGATCCGGCGCGCGACAGCGACCGCGCCGTGCGTCCGGAATGGCTGGTGCTGGTGGGCGTCTGCACCCATCTCGGCTGCATCCCGCTCGGCCAGAACGAAGGCGATTCCCGCGGCCCTTACGGCGGCTGGTTCTGCCCGTGCCACGGCTCCATCTACGACGCCTCGGGGCGCGTTCGGAAAGGCCCGGCGCCTCGCAATCTCGAGGTTCCACCCTACAGCTTCCTCGATGACCAGAGGCTGCAAATCGGAGAAAGGGTCACCGGCTAGAGCATTTTGCAGTCAGGTGGAATCACCTGACGTCGCACAAATGCGGGCGAAAACAAACAGATGGAGCGGCAGCGCGAACGCATGTGAGTGCATCCCGCTCTAGGGTGGCGCGGCCGGCGCTTGACCGGCCGCCGCTGCCATCAGAGCCGAGCCATCGCCCTCACGTAAAGAAATAGCGCGTCAGGTGAAAAAACACCGGTGCGGCAAAACTCAGCGAATCCATGCGGTCGAGCACGCCGCCGTGGCCGGAAATCATCGTGCCCCAGTCCTTCACCCCCATCGAGCGCTTCACGGCCGATAGCGCCAGGCCGCCCAAAAAGCCCATGGCGACGATGGCGAGGGCCATGGCGGCCGCCTCGATCGGCGTGAACGGCGTGATCCACCAGAGGCCGGCCCCGGCGGCGACGGCGGAGAGGCCGCCGCCGATGAGGCCTTCGACGGTCTTCGAAGGGCTGATGGCCGGCGCCACCTTCGTCCGGCCGATGAGCTTGCCGAAGACATATTGCATCACGTCGCTGAACTGCGCGACCGTGATCAGGAAGAAGAGCAGCAGAAAACCCTCGCGCGGGCGGCCGGGGATGTCGAGCGTCAGCAGCGCCGGCGCATGGCTGATGCAATAGACGGTCAGCATCAGGCCCCATTGGATGCGCGAGACGCGCAGCAGGAACTCACCGGCGTCGCCCTTCAGCGCCGCAAGACTCGGAAGCAGAAGGAAGCCGTAGACCGGGATCAGGATCGTGAACAGCGCATACCAGTCGATCGCGATCAGCCAATATTGCAGCGGCAAGAGGAGGTAGAAGGCGGCAACCAGCGGCAGATGGTCGGCGGCCCGCGTCGGCGTCAGCGAGACGAATTCGCGCAGCGTATAGAAGGACGTCAGCGCGAAAAGCACGAGCGTGACGCCGCGCCCGAGCGCGAAGCTCGCCGCAAAAATGGCGATCATCACCCACCAGGCCTTGATGCGGGCATTGAGGTTGTCGATCGTTGCCCGCCCGCTTTCCGACGTTGCGCGCCGCGACAGCGCGAAGCCGATCAGCGAGGCTATGACGAGGAGGCCGCAGACGCCGCCGAAGAGAATGAAAAGCTTGTCGCTCAAAGACATGGCCATGCTCATCCGACCGGATCCGACGCGAGTGCCGCGACCGCCGTGCGGGCCCGCTCCAGAAAATCGTCCTTGTCTTCTCCCGTTTGGCGCGCGACCGGCGGCCCGAAGCGGACCGTGCAACTGATCGGGACCGGCAGGAAGGTGCCCTTCGGAAACGCGCGCGAAGGATTGTCGAGGTAGGTCGGGATCAGTTCCACCTCCGGAAACTCCTGCGACAACCAGTAGAGCCCGCTCTTGAACGGTCCGGGCAGGCGCTCGCTGCCGCGGGTTCCCTCCGGGAAGAGGACGAGCGACTCGCCCTCCGCGAGCACGCCGCGGAGCGGCGCGAGTGCCGCCCCGGGCGGCCCCTGCGTGGACCTGTCGATGAGCACGGCGTTGAGCACCTCGAGGGCGATGTGGCGCCGCACCCTGCCCTTGCCCCAATAATCCGCCGCGGCGATCGGATGGGTGACCGCGCGCAAGCCTCGCGGCAGGGCCGACCAGATCAACAGCGTGTCGAGATGGCTGGCGTGATTGGCGAAATAGATGCGCTGGCGCGTCTCCGGCGACGCGCCGATCCAGAGCGCCTGCCCGCCGACGAGAAACCGCGTGAGGCCGATCAGCACGAGGTCGATCACCGCGTCGGCGCTCCCGTGATGCGCGCGACGATCGCGCTCGTGCGCGTCGCGCAGGTGAGAAGCGCGCCGATCAGGAGGATCCAGGCTGCGAGATAGAGCACGAAACGGTCGGCCGTCAGCAGCGCCTCGCCAAAGGCAAGGAGCGAGGCGACGCTCATCAGCGCCATCCGGTGCTGTTTCGCCATGGGCCCGCGAAAATCCTGGGCTTGGCCGAGCGAGCCGCCGAAGACGCGCACATAGGCCGTCAGCGCTGCGGCGAGCGCCCCCGCCCAGCCGAGCCAGCCGGCGCCAGCGGCATAGCCGAGCGCGACGATGAGCACCGTGTCGGCGACCCGGTCGGGAAATTCGTTGTAGAGCGCCCCCACCGGTGAGCCGCGCCCGCCCTCGACCGCCACCATGCCATCGAGCAGGTTACACAGGAGACGCAACTGGATGCCGGCGAGCGCCGCGAGAAAGAGGAGCGGCCGGTGCTGCGCCCAATAGAGGGCCGCGGCTCCGGCCGCGGCAAAGGCGATGCTGAGGAGGGAAATCTGGTTTGGTGTGATCGACGTCTTCAGAAGAAGCGCTGTCAGCCGCCGCGCGAAGCCGCTGTCGCGCGCCTTGATCGGGCGCCGATCCGCACCCGGCGTTTCCGCGTCTCCGCTGTCGGGAGCGACACTCATCTTCTTGAAACCGGCCCCTCGAAATTTATGATTGCACTTTGCCTTAAAACAACTTGGAAACAAAGGCCATATGGCGCTCAATCGTCATCGCCGACGAAGCGGTAGCCGACGCCGGGCTCGGTGCGGATGATCTTCGGATCGGCCGGATCGCGCTCGACCTTGCCGCGCAACTGCCCGATGAATACACGCAGATAATGCAGGTCCTCGCCATGCGCCACGCCCCAGACGGAGGTCAGCAGCGATCTGTGGGTGACGACACGGCCGGCATGGCGGGCAAGCATCACGAGCAGGTCATATTCCTTCGGCGTCAGCCGCAGGACCTCGCCGTCGCGGGTCACCACGCGCTTGACCATGTCGATCGCGAGGCCGTCGGCGGAGAGTTGCGCCTGGACGCCCTCCATCTGGATGCGGTGGCGCAGCGCCGCGCGGATGCGCGCCGTCAACTCGCCGATGCCGAAGGGCTTCTCGATATAGTCGTCGGCGCCGAGATCGAGTGCGGCGATCTTTTCGCTCTCGCGATCGCGCGCGGAGAGGATGATGATCGGCACCTTGGACCAGGCGCGGAGACTGGCGACGACGTCCTTGCCGTCCATGTCGGGCAGGCCGAGATCGAGGATGATGACGTCGGGTGCCGCCGTCGCCGCGGTCTTCAGCGCCTGCGTACCGGTCATCGCCTCCACCACCTCGTAACCCGCCGCCCCGAGGGCCGGACGCAGGAACCGCTGGATCTGCGGCTCGTCGTCGACCACGAGAATACGCTCAGCCGTCATTCCCGCTCCTTCCCGGAAAGGTTGGTATCGGCAGCCGGAAAACGCATGGAAATGCGCGTGCCCCGCCGCCTGATCGCCGGGCTCTCCGCCTTGATCTGTCCGCCCATCGCCTCGACGAGACCCTTCGCTATCGAGAGGCCGAGCCCCGTTCCGAGCGAACCGCCATCCGGCTTTCCCTTGCGGAAGAACTTGTCGAACACATGCTCGAGATCGGCTGGAGCGATCCCCTTGCCGAGGTCGGTGACCGAAAGAACGATCTCGTCCTTCTCCCGCCGGGCGTAGATGCCCACGGGTTCGTCGCCGCCGAACCGGTTGGCGTTGTCGAGCAGGTTGAAGAGAACCTGTCCGAGGAGCACGCTGTCGCCACGCATCAGCGGCAGGTCGGCCGCAACACTCGTTTCAAATTCGCGGCCGGGAAAATACTTCCGTGCCCGCTCGACGGCGGAGCGGATGACATCCGCGATATCGACCCAGTCGTGCTTGGCATTGACCGTTCCGGCCTCGATGCGCGTCATGTCGAGCAGGTTGGCGACGAAGCGCGTCAGCCTCTCGCTTTCTTCCTCGATCGACTCTAGCAGATCGTCCCGACTTTCCGCCGGCATCCGGTCGCCGAGCTGGCGCAGGCTCGTCACCGCTCCGGTGATCGTCGCGAGCGGCGTTCTCAGATCGTGAGACAGGGAGGAAAGCAGGGCACCGCGGAACTTGTCGCCTTCGAGCTGGGCGGCCTGCTTGAGACTTTCGCGCGACAGCCGGGCACGATCGACGGCGATCGCCGTCTGGTCCAGGATCGCGGCAAGCGCCCGCTCCTCATTTGCTTCCAGCGGTTTGTCCTGCTGAACGAAGCCGCAGACTCCCGCGACGCCATGCGGCGTCACGAGCGGCCTGAACTGAAATGGGCTGTTCGGCAGCGTGCCGGTGTCGTTGCCCGCCGCTTCCTTCTTCTCGAAGGTCCAGCGCGCGGCCATCATGTCGCTGACGCCGAGTTCGGTGTCCGGCGGCCAGGCAGCCCCCAGCGCGATGTCGCCGTCTTCGGGCAGGAGCAGAACCGCATTGCGCCGCAGCGTCGACTGTATCTGGGAGACGGCCGCCCAGAGAACATCCTCCACCCTGGCGGTGCCGGAAAGCTTGCGGGAGAAATCATAGAGGGCCTGTGTCGCCGCCGCCCGGCCGGCTGCCGCCTTGGCCTGTTCGCGAACGCGCGATGCGAGACCGCCTGCAAGCGCCGCGGCCGCCAGGAAAACGAACAGTGCGAAAACCTCGTGGGGCTCCGCGACGGTGAACGTGCCGACCGGATCGATGAAGGAGAAATTATAGGCGAGAACGGAAAACAGCGCGGCCGCGACGGCCCCGGCGTAACCGGCATAGACGGCCGAGGCGAGCACCGCGAGCAGGTACAGCAGAGAAATATTCTGCAGGACGATGAAGCGCTCGATCAGCAATCCGAGCACCGTCGCCAGCCCCGTCGTGCCGGCGGCAATGGCAAGCGCCCGCCAGAAACGTTGGGGTAGCGCCGGCTTTTGCCGTCCTGCCGGTCTTGCGGCCGGTTCGTCCCGATCGGTGACGAGATGAATGCCGATTCCCGAAGTCCGCGCGGTGAGAGCGTCGGGCAACGAGCGGCGGAAGAGCCGAAGCGGGAAACGGTGACGCGTGGCGCCGATGACGATCTGTGTCACGTGCTCGCGTCTCGCGAGCTTCAAAATCTCCTCGACGAAATCGCTGCCAACGATGCGGCGCGTCTCGGCGCCCAGCAGTTCGGCAAGGCGGAAGGTGTCATCGAGCTGTCGCATCGCCTCCCGATTGCCCGCCTCGTGGTCCGCGCGCTCGACGGAAACGACGATCCAGTCGGCGTTGAGGCCGGAAGCAAGGCGGCTTGAAGTCCTCACCACCTTTTCCGACAGCGGGTCCGGACCGATGCAGACGAGCAGCCTTTCCGCAGCCGGCCATGGCCCTTCGATGGCGTTCTGCCTGAGGTAATCGACCATCTGGTCGTCGACCCGGTCGGCCGTGCGCCTCAACGCCAGTTCGCGCAGCGCCGTCAGGTTGCCGAGCCGGAAGAAGCGATCGATCGCCCGCTTGGCGCTTTCCGGAACATAGACCTTGCCCTCCTTCAGCCGTTCGATGAGCTCCGCCGGCGGCAGGTCGACCAGCAGCACGTCGTCGGCACGGTTCAGCACGGTGTCGGGGATGCGCTCACGCACGGGAACGCCGGCGATCTGGGTGACGACATCGGACAAGCTTTCCAGATGCTGGATATTGAGCGCAGTCCACACATCGATGCCGGCGTCCACCAGCTCCTCGATATCCTGGTAGCGCTTGGGATGCCGGGCTTCGCCAAGATTGGTGTGTGCAAGTTCGTCGACGACGATGACGCGGGGGCGGCGGGCAAGCGCCGCGTCGAGATCAAATTCGCAAAGCGTGCGGCCGCTATGGACGACCTCGCGGCGCGGCAGCACCTCCAGCCCCTCGAGCAGACCCGCCGTCTCGGCGCGGCCATGCGTTTCCACCAGTCCGATGACGATATCGACGCCGTCTTCCCTCAGGCGTCGCGCACGCATCAGCATCGCGTAGGTCTTGCCGACGCCGGGCGCAGCGCCGAGGAATACGGTCAGCTTCCCTCTGCCACCCTGTTCCGCCAGTGCCAGCAGGGCATCAGGATCGGGGCGGCGCGTGTGGTCGCGGTCGTTCTCGGGCATCAACGTCTCGAACTTGGGTCAGGTCCCGGACGCGTCCAGGGCGAGGTTCAGTTTTAGCACACTGACACGCGGCTCGCCTATGAGCCCGAACAGTCGAGTTTGCGTCGTCCGTTCAACCAGGTTTGCCACATCCGCTTCCGATAGGCCCCGCGCGTGGGCGACGCGCGCAATCTGGGCTTTGGCGAACGCGGGCGAGATATGCGGGTCGAGGCCCGATCCCGACGCCGTGGCGGCATCTGCGGGAATCTCGCCCATGACGCCAGCAGCGCGAAGCCGTTCAGTGTCGGCGGCCACGCGGTCCTTGAGCCTGACGGAGGTTGTGCCGAGATTGGAGCCGCTGGAGGCGCCGGCGTTGTAGGGTTCCGGACCGGTCGCCGAAGGGCGCGGCCAGAAGTATTTGTCCGAAGCGAAGTTCTGGCCGATCAGATCGGAACCGATGACGACGCCGTCCTTCCGGATCAGGCTGCCATTGGCCTCGGCCGGCATCAGTGCCTGCGCCACGCCGGTGATCGCGAAAGGGTAGGCCAGGCCGGTAATGACCGTGAAAGCCAGGGTAAGAACAAGTGCGGGGCGAAGTTGCTTGAACATGATCACACCAGAACGAGGGTGGAGACGATGACATCGATGAGCTTGATTCCGAGGAAGGGCAGTACGAGGCCGCCGAGGCCGTAGACCAGCAGATTGCGGCGCAGGAGCGCCGCCGCACCGACCGGGCGGTATGTGACGCCCTTCAGCGCCAACGGAATGAGGGCCACGATAATCAGCGCATTGAAGATGACGGCCGAGAGGATGGCAGACTGCGGTGAGGCGAGGCCCATGACGTTGAGCGCGCCAAGCGCCGGATAGGTCGCCACGAACAGCGCCGGGATGATAGCGAAATACTTGGCAACGTCGTTGGCGATCGAGAAGGTGGTGAGGGAGCCGCGCGTCATCAGCAATTGCTTGCCGATCTCGACGATCTCGATGAGCTTGGTCGGGCTCGAATCGAGATCCACCATGTTGGCGGCCTCGCGGGCGGCCTGCGTTCCGGTCTGCATGGCGACGCCGACATCGGCCTGGGCGAGCGCCGGCGCGTCATTGGTGCCGTCACCGCACATGGCGATGAGCCTGCCGCCCGCCTGCTCCTTGCGGATATAGGCGAGCTTGTCCTCCGGCGTCGCTTCGGCGAGGAAATCGTCGACGCCCGCTTCGGAGGCGATGGCTGCGGCGGTGATCGGATTGTCGCCGGTCACCATGACCGTGCGGATGCCCATCGAGCGCAGTGCCGCGAAGCGCTCCTTGATGCCGGGTTTGACGATGTCCTTCAGGTGAATGACGCCGAGCAGCCGGGGGCCGTCAGCGACAGCGAGCGGCGTGCCGCCGGTGCGGGCAATCCGGTCGACCGCCTGGCGGAACTCCGCGACGACCTTGTCATCGGAGAGGCCGGCAAATTTCAGGACCGCGTCTACCGCCCCCTTGCGCAGCCGGCGTCCGGCATGGTCGACGCCCGAAAGCCGGGTCTCGGCGGCGAAGGGCACGACTGCATCCATTTGGGCAGCGGGTACCGGACGGCCGAACTCGCCGGTCGCGAGTGCCACGATCGAGCGGCCTTCCGGCGTCTCGTCCGCGAGGCTCGCAAGCAGCGCCGCATCCGCCAGCTCCGTCTCGGTGACGCCCGGCACCGGCAGGAAGTCGCTCGCCATGCGATTGCCGAAGGTGATGGTGCCGGTCTTGTCGAGCAGGAGGGTATCGACGTCACCCGCCGCCTCGACGGCACGGCCGGATGTGGCGATGACGTTGAAGCGCACCAGCCGGTCCATGCCGGCAATGCCGATCGCCGACAGGAGCCCGCCGATGGTCGTCGGGATCAGGGTGACGAGCAGGGCCGCAAGCACGGTGACCGAGAGTACGGTCGCGGAATAGCCGGCAAGGCCCCAGAGCGTGACCACGGCGATCAGAAAGATCAAGGTCAGACCGGAAAGCAGGATCGACAGCGCGATTTCGTTCGGCGTCTTCTGCCGCTGCGCCCCCTCGATGAGGGCGATCATGCGGTCGACGAAGGTCGAGCCGGGCGCGGTCGTGATGCGGACCTTGATCCAGTCGGAGAGGACCTGCGTGCCGCCGGTGACGGCGGAGCGGTCGCCACCCGCCTCGCGGATCACCGGCGCCGATTCGCCCGTGATCGCGCTTTCGTTGACCGAGGCAACGCCTTCGACGACTTCGCCGTCACCGGGGATCAGTTCACCGGCCTCGACCAGCACGACGTCGCCGACCTTCAGCATGCTGGCGGCGATCTCCTTCGTCTCTCGGCCCTCCGGCGAAAGAAGCCTGTGCGCCGTCAGCTCCGATTTGGTGCGGCGGAGGAAGTCCGCCTGCGCCTTGCCGCGCCCCTCGGCGACGGCTTCCGCAAAGGTGGCGAAGAGTACGGTGAACCAGAGCCAGGCGGCGATCTGGCCGGAGAAGAGCGGGCTGCCGCCAGCGGAGACGAGGTCGCGGACGAAGAAGAGGGTCACCATCGCCGCCACGACCTCGGTGACGAAGATCACGGGGTTGCGCACGAGCTGGCGCGGGTCGAGCTTGACGAAGGCAGCCTTCGTTGCCGGCAGGAGGATTGTGGGGTCGATGAGGCGCGGAGCCAGAGGTTTCGTGGACATCCTGGTTTCCTTCAGAAGGTCTGGCCCGAAAGCATCGCGAAATGCTCGATGATCGGGCCGAGGGCGAGCGCCGGGAAGAACTGCAGCCCGCCGAGAATGAGGATGATGCCGATCAAGAGGCCGACGAAGAGCGGCGTGTCGGTCGGGAAGGTGCCCTTGGATGCCGGAACGCGCGTCTTGGCGGCGATCGAGCCGGCGATCGCGAGCACGGGGACGGCATAGGCGAAACGGCCGAGCAGCATCGCCACGCCAAGCGTCGTGTTGTACCAGGGCGTATTGCCCGTGAGCCCACCGAAGGCCGAACCGTTGTTGCCGGCGGCGGAGGTGAAGGCATAAAGGATCTCCGAGAGCCCGTGCGGGCCGGGAGTGCCGACGCTGGCAACGGCGGAAGGCAGCACGGCGGAAACCGCCGTGAAGCCGAGGATCGCGGCCGGCAGGACGAGCACCGCGAACATCGCATATTTCATTTCGCGCGATTCGATTTTCTTGCCGAGCAGCTCGGGCGTGCGGCCCACCATCAGGCCGGCGACGAAAACGGCGAGGACCGCGAAGACGACCATGCCGTAAAGACCGGAGCCGACGCCGCCCGGCAGGACCTCGCCGAGCTGGATCAGGAACATCGGAACGAGGCCGCCGAGACCGGTGAACGAGCCGTGCATGCCGTTGACGCCGCCGTCCGAGAGACCCGTCGTCACCACCGCATAGAGCGCCGTCATCGCCTGACCGAAGCGAACCTCCTTGCCTTCCATGTTGCCGAGCGCCGGATCGAGGCCGAGCGCGGTCAGGATCGGGTTGCCGGCCGCCTCGGCCCAGTAGACCACTCCAACGCCCATGATCAGGAAGGCGAAGGTAACGGCGATGAAGGCCCAGCCCTGGCGGCGGTTGCCGACGAGCTGACCGAAGGTGTAGAGCAGCGCCGTCGAGAGCGACAGCATGGCGAAGATGTTGAGGTAGTTGGAAAGCGCCGTCGGATTTTCGAAGGGATGCGCGGCATTGGTGTTGAAGAAGCCGCCGCCGTTGGTGCCGAGCTGCTTGATGGCCTCCTGGCTGGCGACGGGGCCGAGCGCGATCGTCTGCTTCGCGCCCTCGAGCGTCGTCGCCTCGACGGAGGCATTGAACGTCTGAGGCAGCCCCATGGCCACGAAGATGATCGCGACGAGGGCCGCGACCGGCAAAAGCACGTAGAGGGTCGCGCGGGTGAGATCGACCCAGAAGTTGCCGACCGCCGAGGCGNGTCGCGCGGGTGAGATCGACCCAGAAGTTGCCGACCGCCGAGGCGGCCGAGCGGGCGAAGGCCCTCGTGACCGCGAGGGCAAGGGCGATGCCGCTCGCCGCCGATACGAAATTCTGCACCGTGAGCCCGATCATCTGGCTGAAATGGCTGAGCGTCGTCTCGCCCGCATAGTTCTGCCAATTGGTGTTGGTGACGAAGCTGACGGCGGTGTTGAAGGCGAGGTCCGGGGGGACGTTGCCGAAGCCCTGTGGGTTCAGGGGCAGGTAGGCCTGGAGCCTCAGGATCGCGTAAAGGGAGACGACGCCGACCATGCTGAAGGCAAGCATGGACAATGTATAGGCGAGCCAGCCCTGCTCCCTCGCCGGATCGACGCCGGCGGCCGCATAGAGCCCACGCTCGACGGGAGCAAGGATGGGCGAGAAGACGTTGCGCTCGCCGGAAAAGACCTGCGCCATATAGAGCCCAAGCGGCTTGGCGACGATCAGGACCGCGAGCAAGAGCAGGCTGATCTGCAGCCAGCCAATAGCAGTCATGGGAAATACTCCGATTCAGACGGGTCGGAGCGGGATGCGGGCGAAACGCCGCGCACTCGCCGCTCCGCTGACGATGAGCGGGTCAGAACCGCTCGGGCCGGACCAGCGTCACGACAAGGTAGGCCGCGAGCGCGAGCGCGACGGCGAGGCCGATGAGAGCTTCGAGCATTGAACCCTCCTGGAGCATTTTGCAGTCAGGTGGAATCACCTGACGTCGCACAGATGCAGCAAGAACAAACAGGTAGAGCGGTGGCGCGAACGCATGTGAGTGCATCCCGCACTAGAGCCGGCCGAGCGCGCGGGCGTAGAGCGCAAACACGGCGAAGCTGCCGACGCCGATGGCGAGAAAAAGAAGATCGGACATGTGCATTCTCCGAATGTGTCGGTCATCCGGATGATGCAGCCGTGGCGCGTCAAATATCGATTGGAATGCTTCGGCTACCGCATAAGGAAAAGATAAAGAGGCGCCGGCGCCGGTCATCACTTCGCGGAGATGTCGACCCTCGAGATGGGGTTCACCGTCGGCTCCGGCTGGCTCGTCACCTCGTGGAGCCATTCGCGCCAGATCGCGACGAGCAGCGCCATGAGCACCGGGCCGACGAAGAGGCCGAGGAAACCCATGGTCTTGACGCCGCCGATCAGGCCGAAAAAGGTCGGCAGGAAGGGAAGCTTGATCGGGCCGCCGACGAGCTTCGGCCTCAGCGTCTTGTCGACGATGAAGAGCTCCGTCGTGCCCCAGGCGAAGAGCGCCACCCCGGCCACCGGCGAGCCGCTCGCGACGAGATAGATCGACACGAGGGTGAAGCTCAGCGGTGCGCCGCCCGGCACGAGCGCCATGATGCCGGTGATGATGCCGAGCGTGACCGGCGAGGGCACGCCCGCCAGCCAGTAGGCGACACCGAGCACGATGCCTTCGCCGATCGCGATGATCCCCATGCCGGTCACCGTCGAGCTGATCGTCAGCGGCACGACGCGCGAGAGCCGTTCCCAGCGCATCGGGAAGATGCGCTCGCCGAGATGGTCGAGCTGCCGGGAGAAGGACTGGCCGTCGCGGTAGACGAAGAACAGCGTGATGAGCATGAAGAGGAGCGTCAGGAACGACTGGAAGGCGGAGGCGCCGATCACCAGCACGCCGCGATAGATATTGCCGATATTGGAGCCGCTGACGAGCTGCACCAGTTCGCCAAGCGCGCCGGGATGGCCGATATATTTGACCCATTGCTCGCCGAGCCAGGGGCCGGCGATCGGGATCGTCGTGACCCAGCCGGGGACCGCCGCGCCGTTGGCATTGGCTTCGACCGCCCAGACGAGCCAGTCGCGCACCTCGTCCACCGCATAGGCCGCGGCGATCGAGATCGGCACGACGATGAAACCGATCACGGCGACGATGGCGATCGTCGCCGCAAGGGTGCGATTGCCGTTCACCGCCTGCAGCAGCCGCCGGTAGACCGGCCAGCTCGCAAAGCCGATGACGACGGCGGCCAGCACCGGCACCACGAAGCCGTGGAAGAAATAGACGCCGGCGAGCAGCACGAGGACCAGCAGCCAGCGGGCGGCCGAAATCGGCAGGACGAGGGCGGAGCGCGAATGGGCCGGCTGCCCGAAGAGCCGCGGCTCCACGGGAGGGTTTTCTCGTTCACGATTGCCCAATTGCACCTGTGGTCCTCCGTATCTTCCGACCTTACAGCAAACCGATAGGCTTGCCAGCCCGTCATGCTGCCTGACACGCCGTTTTCGGCGGAATGATGGTCTTTGCCTTCCGGACGCGTGACCCATACCCGCCAGCGCCCGAACGGTTCCCCGTCTGGAGCGGAATGCACTCACATGCGTTCGCGCCACCGCTCTTTCCGTTTGTTTGCCGCATTTGTGCGACGCCAGATGATTCCGCCTGACTGCAAAATGCTTTAGCGGATGAAGATGACACGGAGCTTGTCGGTGGACGATCCGCGGGCGGACACCCGAAATCCGGGCATGCATCGGGAACGCGGATTATTGACGTTTACGTCAAGGTCATATAATCGGAAATACGGCTTGAAGACGTGCTGCAAAAGCAGCATCTTCGACGGAGAGGAAGATCGGGAGGGATTTTCTTCGCCGTGATGACGGCCGTTCATTGGCGACCAGAGGAGGAAGGTCATGGCGGAAGCGAGCACGCAGCAGGTGGGTTCCCACACAGGCAGGATCTGGCTCAAATCCTATCCGCCGGGCGTGCCGGCCGAAATCGCGCCGCTTGCCTATAGCTCCATCGGCGCGTTCTTCGACCATGCGGTGGCGCAGCATTCCTGGCGCCCCGCCTTCACCTGCATGGGCAAGTCGCTGACCTTCCATGACCTCGACACGCATTCGGCCCGGATCGGCGCCTGGCTGCAATCGCTCGGGCTGGCAAAGGGCGACCGGGTCGCCGTAATGATGCCGAACATCCTGCCAAACCCGGTCATCGTCTACGGTATCCTCAGGGCCGGTTTCACCGTGGTGAACGTCAATCCGCTCTACACGCCGCGCGAACTGGAGCATCAGCTGGTCGATGCCGGCGCGAAGGCGATCTTCGTGCTCGAGAATTTCTCCCACACGGTCGAGCAGGTGATCGCCCGCACGGCGGTCAAGCATGTGGTGGTCGCCCGCATGGGCGACATGCTCGGCCTCAAGGGCGTGATCGTCAATTCCGTCGTACGCCACGTCAAGAAGCTCGTTCCCGCCTGGTCGCTCCCCGGGCATATTTCCTTCAGGACGGTTCTCTCCAAGGGCGCGACGCTCCCCTTCACCAGGCCCAACGTGATGCAGGGGGACATCGCCTTCCTGCAATATACCGGCGGCACGACCGGCATTTCCAAGGGCGCTGCGCTGACCCACGCCAATCTTCTCTCCAACATGGCCCAGATGGCGCTGTGGCTGGAAACCGCCTTTCAGCGCAAGCCGCGCCCGGAAAGCCTCACCTTCATGTGCGCGCTGCCGCTCTACCACATCTTCGCGCTGACGGTGAATTCGCTGATGGGCCTTGCGACCGGCGGCAACAACATCCTGATCCCCAATCCCCGCGACATTCCCGCCTTCGTCAAGGAGCTCGGCAAGTACAGGACGAATATCTTTCCCGGCCTCAACACGCTGTTCAACGCGCTGCTCAACAATCCCGAATTCCGCAAGCTCGACTTCTCGTCGCTGATCCTGACATTCGGTGGCGGCATGGCCGTGCAGCGGCCGGTCGCCGACCGCTGGCTGGAACTGACCGGCTGCCCAATCCATGAAGGCTACGGCCTCTCGGAAACCTCGCCCGTCGCCACCGCCAACCGCCTCGACACCGACCATTTCACCGGCACCATCGGCATGCCGCTGCCCTCGACGGAGGTCGAGATCCGCGACGAGGAAGGGCACAGGCTGCCTGTCGGCGAGGTCGGCGAAATCTGCATCCGCGGTCCGCAGGTGATGGCCGGCTACTGGAAGCGCCCGGAGGAGACGGCGAAAGCGATTGCGCCGGACGAATTCTTCCGCACCGGCGATATCGGCTTCATGAATGCCGACGGGCTGACGAAGATCGTCGACCGCAAGAAGGACATGATCCTGGTCTCGGGCTTCAACGTCTTCCCGAACGAGATCGAGGAGGTCGCGGTCACACACCCGGGCATCCTCGAATGCGCGGCGATCGGCATCGCCGATCCGCATTCCGGCGAGGCGGTCAAGCTCTTCGTAGTGCGCAAGGATCCGAACCTCACCGAGGAGGAGGTCAAGCGCCACTGCGCCCTGAACCTCACCAATTACAAGCGGCCGAGATATGTCGAGTTCCGCGACGAACTGCCGAAGTCGAACGTCGGCAAGATCCTGCGCAAGGACTTGCGCGGGTAGCGGCATTGGTGCCGCGGGAATGCCCCTCATCCGGCCTGCCGGCCACCTTCTCCCCGCTTGCGGGGCGAAGGAGACGCGCCGCGCCGTCCTAGGCTCAGGACTCATTAATCGAGATAGAAGCAGCATGTTGCGGCGATGAGGATAGCTGAGAAGAAGGTGTGGGCGCATC
>NZ_LNQB01000099.1 GCF_001651875.1 Sinorhizobium saheli | reverse complement strand
CGACTGGGTGAGATCGCCCTCGGCCAGCGCCGAGATGACCCGTCGGGTTTCGGCGACGCCGCGGTCGACCGAGGTCACCAGCTCGTTGACCTGGGCGGCGAAGCGGTTGAGGTCGGCATTGTCGTAGTCCTTGCTGATGCGCCGGGTGAAGTCGCCGGCGACCGCCGCCTGGACCACCTCGCCGATGCTCGACTGCAGGTCGGCGCTTTTTGCCTGCAGCGCCGCTTCCTGGGCGTTGAGCTCGCGCACCTTGATGCCGTTCTCTTTGAACACCTCGACGGCCCGGGCCATCTCGCCGATCTCGTTCGTCCGCTCGGTGAAGGGAATTTCGGTGCCGAGATCGCCTTTCGCAAGCGCCGTCATACAGTCGGTGATGCGCGCCATCGGCCGCAGCACGCCGCCGAGCACGATCTTGAACGCCATTCCCGCCAGAGCCAATCCGGCAAGAAGAACGGCGCCGTTTGCGATCATCGTGACATGGGCATCGCCGGCGGACGCGGCGGTCAGCCTGTCCGCTGCCTCCCCGGTCTTGTGCGCCAGGGCAAGCAAGGTGTCGATCGCGCCGGTTGCCTCCGCAATCCACTTATCGGCGTCGAGGGGGTAAGGCGTGCCTGAAATACCCGCCTGATAGACTGCCTTGCGTGTGGCCTCGAAACTATCGAAGAACGTTTCATTGACGGCCGCGGCTGCCGACATCACTTCGGAATCGGCATCCTTTCGCGACAGATAGGGGGCGACGGCCAGCCAGGATTGCTCGACGCGTCCGCGGTAGGTGGCGAGCGTCTGCAGCGTTTCGATATCCAGCCCCTTTCCACTCGATACCGCACGACCAAGGAGCGCGCGCTCCCGTCCGGCATATTCGCTCATGGTCCAGATTGCGCCTCTGGCATCCTGAATTTGGCTGATGTTCGTTTCGATCGTGTCCGGTTGAAATTGCGCGGCGACCCTCAGATTCTGGGACGCCATGATGAGCGACGTCATGGTCGATACCCATTGCTCCGAGAGGGTGCTGTCCCGACTTGCGAGCGGTTTGTCGAGTTCCGCGTCCACGCGGCGGCGGATGTCAATAATCTGCTCCAACAGCACCTTTGTGTTGGTCACCGTTCTGTCGCTGGCGTCGAAGGCATCGGCTTCTTCGATCCGCTGTAATGCCTGAGCCAATGCGGCGTCGGCGTCCGCCCGACGCTCCTGAATTGCCTCTCTGGTCTCTGTCGACGCAGGGTCCTTACCCGCAAGTGCCGCATTGACGATGCCCCGCTCGACCGCCCAGTGCCCGGCTGCGGAAAGCAGGAGATCGGATGTCTTGTTGCTGACTTCCACCTGGCCGGCATCTACGAGCTTGGTCCAGGCATGGAAGGCTTCACGCCCGGCCAAGGTAATTGCCGAGAGGCACAGCAGAGAAACAATGGCCAGTAGGCTGGCGCGTATTGAAATGGACGATCGTTTCATTCTGGTTCTCTCAATAGGGGGACCCAGAAGTCGTCATGGCTCCTGTTTGGTGAGCTTTGAGGGGGACCGATCGAATCATTCGCTCGGCAGCGATCGCGTTCACTCGCTGCAAACGCCACCGTCCCAGGCTGGCTCGCAACCGAAAGTGCGCTCGATGCGCAATATGCACGTGATTATTGCATTTCACTGGTTACCAAGTTGCTACTATGCGTGGAGCTGCCGCTGGTTTTTGCAGCGACAGCTCCACGCACGCGCATCAAAAATTTGCGTAATATCAATTCTCTAGGGATTAAAGGGAGGGTGCTGCGATTCTGCGCGATAACCTGCGATTGCATCGTTGGTCGCGCGGCCGCGTTAATAATCGAGGGCGACGGTCTTGATGATGGCGTGCACCGTTTTTCCGGGTGCGAGTGCCAGCGTTTCGCGCGAAAGAGCGGTGATGCGCGCGACGATCATGTTGCCGCCGCAATCGACACGGACGTCGACGCTGCCCTTTCCGACCGGCGAGAGATCGACGACCGTGCCCTCGAGCACGTTGAGGGCGCTGATGGCTTCCGGGCGCGCCGTCGCGAGCATGACGTCGCGGGCGGCGATGTAGAGCCTGAGGGCATGCCCCGGCGAAGAGACGAGGTGTGGGACGCGGATGAGGCAGCGGCCGGCGCGTACCAGCGTCAGGTCATGCCGGTCGTCCTGACCCTCGACGACGCCTTCGACGAGCGCGCCCGTCTCGCGCCGTTCGGTCGCGAGCGCGGCGGCCGGCTGGCTGAGGATTGCGGCAACGTCGCCGGAGGCCTCGACCCGTCCATTGTCGACGACGACGACACGCTCCGCCAGGCGCGCGACCTCCGCGACGGAATGGCTGACATAGACGATCGGTATCCTCGTCTCGTCGCGAAGCCGCTCCAGATAGGGGAGGATTTCGGCCTTTCTGGCGTCGTCGAGCGCCGCCAGCGGTTCGTCCATCAGCAGCAGCCGCGGCGCGGCAAGCAGCGCGCGGCCGATGGCGACACGCTGGCGCTCGCCGCCCGAGAGCGTCCCCGGACGGCGCTCGAGCAGGTGGCCGATGCCGAGCATCGCGACGACCCTGTCGAATTCCGGTCGGGACCCGGCCATGCCCGCGAACCAGCGTCCATAGGCGAGGTTCCGGCGGACGCTCAAATGCGGGAAAAGCCGGGCTTCCTGGAACACGTAGCCGAAGCGGCGGCGGTGGACCGGCGTGAAGGTGCCCCGCTCGCTGTCGGCGATCACCTTGCCGTCGAGCACGACGCGGCCGCGATCGGGTCTGAGCAGCCCGGCAATGATGTTGACGAGCGAGGTCTTGCCGGAGCCGGAGCGGCCGAAAAGCGCGGTCACGCCGCCTTCCGACCCGAAAGCGGCGTCGATCGTGAAGGAGCCGATGCGGTGGCGTGCCTCGACTTCGAGCCTCATGCGGCCACCGTCCGCCGCGCCGCGGCCGCGGCGAGGATCTCCGACAGCATCAAGGCGGTCATCGAGACGATGATCGAGATCACGGCGAGGCGCATCGCCCCCGCGTCGCCGCCCGGCACCTGGGTGAAGGTGTAGATCGCGGCGGCGATCGTCTGCGTCTCGCCGGGTATGTTGGAGACGAAGGTGATCGTCGCCCCGAACTCGCCCATCGCCTTGGCAAAGGAGAGGACCATGCCGGCGAGGATGCCGGGCAGGATCAGGGGCAATGTCACGGTCAGGAAGACCCAGCCGGGGCCGGCGCCCAGCGTTGCGGCGGCATCCTCGAGCTTGCGGTCGACCGCTTCGATCGAGAGGCGAATGCTGCGCACCATCAGCGGGAAGCCCATGACCGCGCAGGCGAGCGCCGCCCCCGTCCAGCGGAAGGAAAAGACGAGCCCGAAATGCTCGGCAAGGAAGGCGCCGATGGGCCCGCGCCGGCCGAAGATGAGGAGGAGCGCGAAGCCGGTGACGACCGGCGGCAGGATGAGCGGCATGTGCACGAGGCCGTTCAGGACCGACCTGCCCCAGAAGCGCCCGCGCGCAAGCGCCATGGCGACAGGAAGCGCAAGCGGCAGGCTCGCGAGCATCGCGACGGTTGCGACGCGCAGGCTGAGTTGCACGGCCGTCCATTCGGCGTCGGTGAGTGCCGTCCATTCCAAGTTCGTGCTCCCCTCATGTCGACTACTGCAAGATGCGAGCCTATTCCAGCACCGTGAAGCCCTGAGCCTCGAAGAGTGCGGCCGCTCGGGGCGATTTGACGAAATCGAGATAGGCGGCCGCATCGGCATTGCTACTCTCTGCGGTGATGGCGATCGGATAGACGATCGGAGGGTGGCTGTCTTCCGGGAATGTGCCGACCACCTTCACGCCCGGATCGGCCGCGGCATCGGTCCGGTAGACGATGCCGTAAGGCGCCTCGCCGCGCGAAACGAGGAGCAGGGCGGCGCGCACGCTTTCGGCGCCGGCAACCTTTGGGGCGACGCTTGCCCAGAGCCCGAGCTTCTCGAGTGCCGCCTTGCCGTATTTGCCGGCGGGAACGGAATCGACCGCGCCCATCGCCAGGCGCCCGTCGCCGAGGAGGTGGGCGAGATCGAGGCCCGGCCCGATCTCGACGGCTTCGGCGTCCGGCTGGCCGGAAACGAGGACGATGCGATTGCCGAGGAGGTTGGAACGGGTGTCGCCCTTTACCAGCTTCCTCTCTGCGAGATAGTCCATCCAGGCGAGGTCGGCCGAGATGAAGATATCGGCGGGCGCGCCCTGTTCGATCTGCTTCGCCAGAGCCGAGCTTGCCGCATAGGAGGCCGTCGTCTTCCTGCCGGTTTCCTTTTCCCATTCGGTATTGACCGCATCGAGCGCGTTCTTGAGGCTGGCGGCGGCGAACACCGTCACCTGTTCCGCCGCCCGGGCCGGTGCGAAAGCCGCGCCGGCAAAGGTGATGCCGAGCGCCAGCACCAAACCCATGAGTCCCAAAGCCTTGATCGAATCCCTGCGTCCCCTTGCCATGCCTGTCTCCGTCCGTGATATTTTCGAGAATATAACGCTTCCGTGTTCTGGTTAGCGCTATATCCGAAGAAATACAATGCTCCCCTGCGGCGTCATCAAAACGGTGAACCGAGACGGCGAAGGTCATGGGAGCGCTTGCGGCGGGCGCTCGCGCGGCTAAATTCCCGAGGCACGCAACAAGCGGGAGACATGCCATGGATGCGACGATCCGGCTGGAAGAGACCTGGAAGGCCGTGCTGGCGCCGGAGTTCCGCCACAGCTATATGGCCGACCTCAAGCGCTTCCTCATGGACGAGAAGGAGCAGGGCCGGCAGATTTTCCCGAGGGGCAGCGAATATTTCCGGGCGCTCGACCTGACGCCGCTCGACCGGGTGCGGGTCGTCATCCTCGGGCAGGATCCCTATCATGGCGACGGCCAGGCGCACGGGCTCTGCTTCAGCGTGCGTCCCGGCATGCGCATACCGCCCTCGCTCGTCAACATCTACAAGGAGCTTCGGGACGACCTCGGCATTGCGCCGGCGCGCCACGGCTTCCTGGAAAGCTGGGCCGGCCAGGGCGTGCTGCTCCTCAATGCGGTGCTGACCGTCGAGCGGGGGCGGGCCGCCTCGCATCAGGGGCGGGGCTGGGAGCGTTTCACCGACGCGGTCGTGCGCGCCATCAACGAGCGGGAGCAGCCGGTGGTCTTCATGCTCTGGGGCTCCTACGCGCAGCGGAAGGCGGCCTTCGTCGACCGATCCCGGCATCTGGTGCTGACGGCGGCGCATCCGTCACCGCTTTCGGCCCATTCGGGCTTCTTCGGCTGCCGGCACTTTTCCAAGGCCAATGCTTTCCTCCAATCGAAGGGATTCGAGCCGATCGATTGGCAGCTCCCGGAAGACCCGCCGCTCGCGGTCGAACGATAGCACGGTCGCTGACGCAGACGTTCCGCTTCGTGGCGCGGATTGGCCTTGCGCCGGCGACCTCGATCCGTCAAAGACGGACATCGCCCGAGGGCGCAACGCGCCCGGCAGATGGAGGAGAGGCATGCGGCACATCCTGATCATCGGTATCGGCGCGGGCAATCCGGAACACATGACGGTCCAGGCCATCAATGCCCTCAACCGTGCCGATGTGCTGTTCATTCCGACCAAGGGCGCGAAGAAGACGGAGCTAGCCGAAGTGCGCCGCGAGATCTGTGGCCGCTACGTCACCCGGAGCGACAGCCGCACCGTCGAGTTCGCCGTGCCGGTTCGCCAGACCGAGGGGCGCAGCTACAGCCAGAGCGTCGACGACTGGCATGCGAGCATCGCCGCGACCTACGAGACGCTGCTTGCGAGCGAGCTTGCGGACGGGCAGGCCGGCGCCTTCCTCGTCTGGGGCGATCCGATGCTCTACGACAGCACGATCCGCATCGTCGAAAGGGTGAAAGCGCGGGGCCAGGTCGCCTTCGATTTCGAGGTCGTTCCCGGCATCACCAGCCTGCAGGCGCTTTGCGCCAGTCATCGCATACCGCTCAATCTCGTCGGCAAGCCGGTCGAGATCACCACCGGCCGGCGGCTCGCCGAAAGCTTTCCTCAGAAGAGCGAGACGGCGGTGGTCATGCTCGACGGCGAGCAGGCCTTCCGCAACATCGACGATCCGGACGCGGAGATCTATTGGGGCGCCTATCTCGGAACGCCGGACGAGATCGTCATTTCCGGGCGGCTTGCCGAGGTGAAGGAGGATATCCTCGAGGCACGTGCGGCGGCGCGCGAGCGCATGGGCTGGATCATGGACATCTATCTGCTGCGCAAGGGCGCCGATTTCGAGGACTAGCATTGCAGTCAGGTGGAATCACCCGACGTCGCATAATGCGGCAAACAGGCAGGCAGAGCGGTGGCGCGAACCATGGGAGCGCATTCCGCTCCAGGATGCTGCCGCCGCCGATCCTTGATCTCTCTCAAGGCAGGCGCCTGTGATATGGGCTCCAGCAGGAGCACCCGCCGGGCATGGCGGGCGCTCCGAGAAGGATGACGAAGACGATGACGCGTTGCGCTCTGCCCAGCCCTGGCCCGGCCGGAACCGGTGCTTCGATGCGACGCGGCGCCTGCCCGTCGCTCGCAAGCCCCATGCAGACCGGGGACGGCCTGCTCGTGCGGCTGAGGCCCGCGACCGACGGCCTGACGCCGATGGAAATCGAGGCGCTTGCCGCGGCGGCTGCCGCGTGCGGCAACGGCATCATCGAGATCACCGCGCGCGGCAACCTGCAGATCCGCGGTCTGACCGCATCGACCGTGCAGGCGCTTGCCGCCGCCATCGGCGAGGCGGGCATTGCCATTGCCGAGGGCGTCGCGATCGAGACGCCGCCGCTGGCCGGAATAGACCCGGACGAGATCGCCGATCCCCGGCCGCTCGCGCGCGCATTGAGCGCGCAGATCGCTTGCGCGCAGCCGACGCTCCGGCTGGCGCCGAAACTCTCCATCGTCATTGATGGCGGCGGTCGCTTCCATCTTGGCGATGTCGCCGCCGATCTGCGCCTTAGCGCGCTCGATGGCCCGGATGGCGCCCGCTGGCTGCTTTCGGTCGGCGGCACGGCGCGCTCGGCAAGACCGATCGCTCTCCTGGAAGCGGAAGAATGCGTTTCGGCGGTCATGGAAATCCTTGCGGAGCTCTGCGCACTCGCTCCCGCCGCCCGCGGCCGCGATCTCGATGCGGACCGCCTCCGCCTCCGCTGGTACCCGGGTGCCGCCCTGCCGGCGGCCACCGAAAGCGTACCGCCGCTGCCGGCGGGCATCCACCATTTCGGCGCTGCCGGCGTCGTGCTCGGCCTCGGCCTTGCCTTCGCCCAGGCCGAGGCGGCCGGTCTGGCCGCGTTCGTCCGACAGGCGCAGGAACTCGGCGCGAGGGAGATGCGCCTCGCGCCGCGGCATGGCCTTTTCGTCCTCGGACTTTCCGGCGAGACCGCCGCGTTGGCGCAACGCCTCGCGGCCTCGTACGGCTTCCTCGTCGCGGCGGACGATCGGCGCAATCCCATCGCCACCTGCGCCGGCCTTGCCTGCGCGTCGGCGCTGATGGACACCAAGGCGACGGCCAGGCTATTGGTCGAGGCCGCGCCCGATCTGCTCGACGGCTCGCTCGCCATGCATCTCTCCGGCTGCGGCAAGGGATGCGCCAGGCCGGCGGCTTCCCCATTGACGCTCGTCGGTGCGCCATCAGGATATGCGCTTGTCGTAAATGGTACTGCTTCCGTCGCGCCGAGCGCCTACAGGGATGACAATGGAATAAGGTCCGCGCTGGCAGCGCTCGGCGCATTGGTGCGGGAAAACAAAGACGCTGGCGAATCGGCGCTCTCCTGTCTTACACGGCTCGGGACCGCGCGCATCGCTCAAGCGTTCGAACAGGAATAGAAATGCCTGATTATGATTATATCCGCGACGGCAACGCCATCTATGAGCGTTCCTTCGCGATCATCCGGGCCGAGGCCGATCTTTCCGGTTTCTCGGAGGAGGAGGCCGACCTTGCCGTCCGCATGGTGCATGCCTGCGGCTCCGTCGAGGCGGCGCGGCAATTCGTCTTCTCGCCGGATTTCGTCTCCGCCGCGCGCGCGGCCCTCAAGAACGGTGCGCCGATCTTCTGCGACGCGGAGATGGTGGCGCACGGCGTGACGCGGGCGCGTCTGCCGGCCGGTAACGAGGTGATCTGCACGCTGCGCGACCCGCGCACGGCGGCGATCGCGACCGAGATCGGCAATACCCGCTCGGCCGCGGCGCTGAAGCTCTGGGGCGAACGCATGGCCGGCTCGGTCGTCGCCATCGGCAATGCGCCGACGGCGCTCTTCTATCTCTTGGAAATGCTGCGCGACGGCGCGCCGAAGCCGGCGGCGATCCTCGGCATGCCGGTCGGCTTCGTCGGCGCGGCGGAATCGAAGGATGCGCTCGCCGAGCATTCCTACGGCGTTCCCTTCGCGATCGTCCGCGGCCGTCTCGGCGGCAGTGCGATGACCGCCGCGGCTTTGAATTCGCTGGCGAGGCCGGGCCTGTGAGCGCGGCTGCAGCCGGCCGGCTGATCGGCGTGGGAACGGGTCCCGGCGATCCGGAGCTTTTGACAGTGAAGGCGGTCAGGGCGCTGGGCGCGGCGGATGTCGTCGCCTTTTTCGCCAAGGCGGGGCGCAACGGCAACGGCCGCGCCGTGGTGGAGGGCCTGCTGAAGCCGGGCCTCGTCGAACTGCCGCTCTACTATCCGGTGACGACCGAGATCGACAAGGACGAGGCGGCCTACAAGCGCCTGATCACCGATTTCTACAATGCCTCCGCCGAGGCGATCGCGGCGCATCTGGAAGCCGGGCGCACGGTCGCGGTGCTCAGCGAAGGCGACCCGCTCTTCTATGGCTCCTACATGCATCTTCACGTGCGGCTTGCCGGGCGATACCCCGTCGAGGTCATTCCGGGCATCACCGCCATGTCCGGCTGCTGGTCGCTCGCGGGATTGCCGCTGGTGCAGGGCGACGACGTGCTCTCGGTGCTTCCCGGCACGATGGGCGAGGGCGAGCTTCAGCGCCGTCTCTCCGACACGCAGGCCGCCGTCATCATGAAGGTCGGCCGCAATCTGCCGAAGATCCGCCGGGCGCTTGCCGCCGCCGGCCGGCTCGATGCCGCCGTCTATGTCGAGCGCGGCACGATGAAGAACGCGGCGATGGTTGCGCTCGGCGACAAGCCCGACGACGAGGCGCCCTATTTCTCGCTGGTGCTCGTTCCCGGTTGGAAGGACAGGCCCGGCAGCGAGGAGAGAGCATGACCGGAAAGCTCTTCATCGTCGGCACCGGTCCGGGCAATCCGGCACAGATGACGCCGGAGGCGCGGGATGCGATCGCGGTTGCGACCGAATTCTTCGGCTATGGTCCCTATCTCGACCGCTTGCACCTCAGGGCGGACCAGCGCCGGATCGCCTCCGACAACCGCGAGGAACTGGACCGCGCCCAGGCGGCGCTTGCCCGTGCGGCCGAAGGCGTCGACGTCTGCGTCGTCTCCGGCGGCGATCCCGGCATCTTCGCGATGGCCGCCGCCGTCTGCGAGGCGATCGACAGGGGGCCGGCGGAATGGCGCGCTGTCGATCTCACGATCACGCCCGGCGTCACGGCCATGCTTGCCGTTGCCGCGCGGATCGGCGCGCCGCTCGGCCATGACTTCTGCGCCATGTCGCTGTCGGACAATCTGAAACCCTGGGACGTCATCACGAAGCGGCTGAGGCTCGCGGCCGAGGCGGGGCTGGTCATCGCCCTCTACAATCCGATCAGCAAGGCGCGGCCCTGGCAGCTCGGCGAGGCCTTCGCGATCCTCAGGGAGGTGTTGCCGGCCCGCGTGCCGGTGATCTTCGGCCGGGCAGCCGGCCGGCCGGACGAGCGCATCACGGTCATGCCGCTCGGCGAGGCCGACGCAGAGCGCGCCGACATGGCGACCTGCGTGATCATCGGCTCGCCGGAGACGCGCATCATCGCCCGTGACGGCAGGCCGGACCTCGTCTACACGCCGCGATCCTTCGGGGAAAGCCATTGATGGATGCGTTCGAGCGCCTCGTCGCAATTGCCGACCGACGGCACGTCGGCAGGCTTGCGGCGCTCGACCATCACCACCTCCAGCCCGAGTTGCCGCGCCGCGGCGATCTTGCCGTAGGTGGCGGTTCCGCCGCTGTTCTTGGCGACGACGACGTCGATGCGGTGTTCGACCAGCAGCTTCATCTCGTCGGCCTCCGCGAAGGGGCCGGAAGCGAGGATGGCGGTGACATCGGGCAGATCGAGCGGCGGCGTCACCGGATCGACGCTGCGCACGACGTAGCTGTGTTGCGGAGCCCTCTCGAAGTGGAAGGCTTCCTGGCGGCCGATTGCGAGGAAGACGCGGCGCGGTGCCTCGCCAAGGGCGGAGACCGCCTCCGCGACGCTTTCGACAGGCGTCCAGCGATCGCCGGCTTGCTGCTCCCAGGCGGGGCGCCGGAGCGCGAAAAGCGGCGTTCCGGTCGTCTCCGCCGCCGCGGCGGCGTTCACGGAAATGCGGGCGGCGAAGGGGTGCGTCGCGTCGATGAGGAGAGCGATCTTCTCCGCGCGCAGGAAGGCGGCGAGCCCTTCCGCGCCGCCGAAGCCGCCGATGCGTGTCGGCAAGGGTTGCGGGCGCGGATCGGCCGTGCGGCCGGCAAGCGAGATAGCCGCTGCGTAGCGTCGATCGCCCGCGAGACGTTCGGCAAGCGCGCGCGCCTCGGTGGTGCCGCCGAGAATGAGGATGCGAGGTCTGTCCATGGCTGACATGTCGAACGGCGTCCCGGCCATCGTCGCTCCCTGGCTCATCGTCATCGGTATCGGAGAGGACGGTGTAGCCGGTCTCGGCGACGAGGCCAAGCGGCTCATCGCGGCGGCACCGGTGGTTTTCGGCGGAGCGCGGCATCTCGAGCTCGCGGCGCCGTTGATGACGGGGGAGCGCCAGGCCTGGCAAAGCCCCTTCGAAAAATCCGTCGAGGCGATCGTTTCGCGGCGGGGCACTCCCGTCGTGGTGCTCGCCTCCGGCGACCCTTTTCTCCATGGCGTGGGCGCCACCCTTTCTCGCCGGATCGATGCGCGCGAAATGCGGACCATCCCGGCGCCCTCCGCCTTCAGTCTCGCCGCCTCGCGGCTCGGCTGGGCGCTGCAGGACGTGGCGACGGCCTCGCTGCACGGTCGACCGCTCGACCTCATCCGCCCGCATCTGCAGCCGAACGCGCGCGTGCTGGCGCTGACATCGGATGAGGAGGGCCCGAGGGCGCTCGCCGCCTTGTTGTCCGACAGCGGTTTCGGTCAGTCGCGGCTTACGGTGCTCGAGGCGCTGGGCGGCGAACGGGAACGCATCACGCGCCACACCGCTGCCGGCTTTGCGTTGGAAAGCGTTCATTCGCTCAATGTCTGTGCCGTCGAGGTGATTGCCGACAAGGGCGCGCGCGTCCTGCCGCTTGCGAGCGGTCTCGACGACCAGCTCTTCGAGCACGACGGCCAGATCACCAAGCGCGAGGTGCGGGCGCTGACGCTCTCGGCGCTGGCGCCGCGCAAGGGCGAGCTCCTGTGGGACATCGGCGCCGGCTCGGGCTCGATCGCCATCGAATGGATGCTCGCCGATCCGGCGATGCGGGCGATCGCCATCGAGGCGTCGCCGGAGCGCGCGGCGCGAATCGGCCGCAATGCCGCCCGCTTCGGCGTGCCGGGGCTCGTCGTCGTCGAAGGCGAGGCGCCAGGCGCGCTGCGGGGGCTTGCGCAGCCGGACGTGATCTTCATCGGCGGCGGCGGCAGCGAGCCGGGCGTTATGGAGGCGGCGATCGCCGCGCTCCGGCCGGGCGGGCGGCTCGTCGCCAATGCCGTGACGACGGAGATGGAGGCGGGGCTCATCGCCCGTCATGCGCGGCTCGGCGGCTCGCTGATCCGCATCGACATCGCCCGCGCGGCACCCGTCGGCACCATGACGGGATGGCGCCCGGCCATGCCGGTCACGCAATGGTCGTGGGTCAAGACCGAATCTCGAGAGGACAGACTATGACGGTTCATTTCATCGGCGCCGGGCCCGGCGCGGCAGACCTGATCACGGTCAGGGGCAGGGATCTGATCGGCCGTTGCCCCGTCTGCCTCTATGCCGGTTCGATCGTCTCGCCCGAGCTCCTGCAATATTGCCCGCCCGGCGCCCGCATCGTCGATACGGCGCCGATGTCGCTCGACGAGATCGAGGCGGAATACGTGCGCGCCGCGGAAGCCGGCGAGGATGTCGCGCGGCTGCATTCGGGCGATCTCTCCGTCTGGAGTGCGGTGGCGGAGCAGATCCGCCGGCTTGAGAAGCACGGGATCGACTATACGATGACGCCCGGCGTGCCCGCCTTTGCCGCCGCGGCGGCGACGCTCGGCCGCGAGCTGACGATCCCGGCGGTCGCCCAGACCCTGGTGCTGACGCGCGTTTCCGGCCGGGCCTCGCCGATGCCGAACAGCGAGACGCTTGCGGCCTTCGGCGCCACCGGCTCGACGCTCGCGATCCACCTCGCGATTCATGCGCTCGACCGGGTCGTTGAGGAACTGACGCCGCTCTACGGCGCCGATTGCCCGGTGGCGATCGTCGTCAAGGCGTCCTGGCCGGACGAGCGCGTGGTGCGCGGCACGCTCGGCGATATCGCCGAGAAGGTGGCCGCCGAACCGATCGAACGCACGGCGCTGATCTTCGTCGGGCCGGGGCTGGAAGCGTCGGATTTCCGCGAAAGCTCGCTCTACGACCCCGCCTATCAGCGCCGCTTCCGCGGGCGGGAATAACGGGCGTCGATACCGCCTGCCCGGCAGGGCAGAGGGGGTGCCGTCCCGCCCGGATCCTCTCTGGTTCCGTCAGGCAGGCGCGTAGCTACAGCGCACCCTCGTCCGGGGCGGGTCTCGGCTTGCGGGGAACGTCCTTGCGGTCCTCGAAGCGGTCGCGGTAGAGGGCGGCCTGGCCGAGCAGCATCAGCGTCACCGGCGTCGTCACGGTGACGAAGAAGATGATCAGCAACTCGTGGACGATCCAGCGGCTCTGCAGAACCGCGAAGCAGAGCATCGATGCCAGGCAGATGACGATCGTGCCGCCGCTGGTCGCCATCGTCGGGGCATGCAGGCGCTCGTAGAAACTTGGAAGGCGCAGCAGGCCGAGCGAGCCGACGAGCGTTATCGCCGCGCCGAGAAGCATCAGCCCGCAAACGGCGATCGCGGCCCAGGGCGGCAGGTCGGTCAGATGGCTCATTCGATCACCTCGCCGCGCATCAGGAACTTGGCGAAGGCGACTGTCGAGGCGAAACCGATCACGGCGACGATCAGGGCCGACTCGAAATAGAGCGTGTTCGCCGTCCGTATGCCGTAGGTCAGGAGCATCAGCATCCCATTGATGTAGAGCGTGTCGAGGCCGAGGATGCGGTCCTGGGCGCGCGGTCCCCTGGCGATGCGGTAGAGTGCAAAGGCCATGGCGAGCGCGATCATGATCTGCGCCAGCAGGACGGACCAGACGATCGCAAGTCCCATCATTGGAATATCTCCTTCAGTTCGGCCTCGTAGTGCTTGACCGTCCGCCGCCACAGTTCCTCGTTCTCGATGTCGAGCACGTGGAGGAGCAGCACCTTGCTGCGGCGATCGAATTCCAGGCACGCCGTGCCAGGCGTTGCCGTCACGATGCAGGCAAGCAGCGCCAGCGCGTTCTCATCCTCGAGGTCGAGGTCGACGGTCATGAAACCGGCCCTGGACGGGCGCCGGCGCGCGCGCAGGATGATGAGCGCGACGGCGAGGTTCGATCGGGCGATATCGGCGACGACGGCGAGGCCGAAGCCGGGGAGCCGCCACCAACGGCCGAGATGCGACCGCCTCGGCTGCAGCTTCAGCGCCACCCAGGCAAGGCCGGTGCTGACGACGATCCCGAGGAGGATCGAGCCGGGCGCCACCGACTGGTTGAGCAGCAGCCACATGAGAAAGAGGCCCGTCGACAGCAGCGGGTAGGGGAACCAGGTGCGCATCGGCTATCGGCCTCCCGCCCGCGGCGCCGAAAGCACCCGCTCGCTGTGGACGATCGGCTGGAAGAGATCATCGGCGGTCGCCTGCATGTAGCGCATGGCCGGTCCCGCCTCGAGGCTCAGGAAGATGCAGGCGGCGAGGAGAACCACGACCGGCGTGATCTCGATCACGACGACGCGCGGGATCGTCCCTTCGATGGAGGCCCAGAAGGTGCGGATGCCGATGCGGTTCATGGCGATCATGGCGGAAAGCCCCGACAGGATGAGGAGCGCAACATAGGTCCAGTCGGCGGCCGACATCGCTGTCGCGAGGTCGCTGCCCGGCATGGCGAAAAGGCCGCGCAGCAGCGCGAACTTGGCGATGAATCCCGAGAGCGGCGGCAGGCCGGACAGGAGCACCGCCGAGAGGCAGAAGCAGAGGCCGAGGATCGCCATCGTGCCAGGTATCGCGGCGCCGACCTCTTCCTCCTTCTCGTCCTCGTCGAAATCGCCATAGGCTTCCATCGTCACCGCCAGGACGTCGGCACCGGCATCGCGACCGCGTTCGACGAGTTCGATGAGCAGGAAGAAGGCGGCGATCGTCAGCGTCGAGCTCACCAGATAGAAGAGCGCACCAGCGAGCATCGCCTGATGGCCGAGGCCGAGGGCGGCGAGCAGCGTTCCGGAAGAGACGAGAACGGAATAGCCGGCGAGGCGCCCCATCGCCTGCGAGGCGAGGACGCCGATGCCGCCGAAGGCGATCGTCAGCATGCCGCCGACGATCAGCCAGTCCTGGCCGAAACCGGAAGATGTGCCCGCCGCCGCGCCGAAGAGGAGCAGGTGCAGGCGGATGATGACGTAGATTCCGACCTTCGTCAGCACCGCGAAGACGGCGGCGACGGGCGGCGTCGCAGCCGCATAGGCCGTCGGCAACCAGAAGCTCAGCGGCCACATGCCGGCCTTGACGAGGAAAGCGACGCCGAGCACCGCCGCGCCGCTCTCGACGAGCCTTCGGCTGTCGGGCGCAAGGCCCGCTATCTTCGTCGCGAGATCGGCCATGTTGAGCGTGCCGGTGGCCCCGTAGATCAGGCTGACGCCGATGAGGAACAGCGCCGAGGCGGCGAGGTTGACGGCGATGTAATGCAGCCCCGCCTTTACCCGCACCGGGCCCGAGCCATGCAGCAGCAGGCCGTAGGAGGCGGCGAGCATCATCTCGAAGAAGACGAAGAGGTTGAACAGGTCGCCGGTCAGGAAGGCGCCGTTGAGGCCGGCGACCAGAAGCTGGAACAGCGAGTGGAAGTGGTGTCCGGCCGTGTGCCAGCGCGCCATGGAATAGACCTGCGCGGCAAGCGCGAGCCCGCTCGCGAGGCAGAGCATCAAGGCCGACAGCCGGTCGAGAACGAGCACGATGCCGAAGGGCGCCGGCCAATTTCCGAGCTGGTAGACACCCGTTCCCGGCAGGCTGTCCGGGCCGGCCGCAGCGAAGCGCATCAGGATAACCGCCACGACGAAGACGACGAGCGTGGAGGCGAAGCCGATCGCGCCTTTCAGCATGCGCTCGCGCTCGTTGATCGGGATCAGCATCGCGGCGACCGCGAGCGGCACGAGGATCGGCAGGATGATGAGGTGGTCGAGCCAGTCAGTCACTGGGCTGCTCCCTGCCGTCGACATGGTCGGTGCCGGTGAAGCCGCGCGAGGCAAGCAGCACGACCAGGAACAGCGCCGTCATGGCGAAACCGATGACGATCGCCGTCAGCACCAGCGCTTGCGGAACGGGGTCGGTATAGCGCGCAAGATCGCCGATCCCGCCCGGTTCGAGGACGGGCGGCGCGTTCACCCGGAGCCTGCCCATGCCGAAGATGAAGAGATTGACGGCATAGGAGATGAGCGACAGCCCGATGATCACCTGGTAGGTTCTGGGCCTCAGGAGAAGATAGACGCCGGACGCCGTGAGCGCCCCGATGCCGGCGGAAAGAATGAGCTCCATTACCGTGCCGCCTCCTTCTCCGTGCGCGCGGCCCGGGCGAAAGCCCGCGGTGCGCGGACCGACTGGTGCGCGAGCGCGATGAGCATCAGCACGGTGGCGCCGAGCACCAGCGAGAACACGCCGAGGTCGAAGAGGATGGCGCTTGCGAGCGGCACCTTGCCGATGACGGGCAGCGTCGCGTATTCGGCGCGCGAGGTGAGGAACGGATAGCCGAACAGCCACGAGCCGACGCCCGTTGCCGTCGCCACCAAGAGGCCGATGCTCATCCAGCGCAGCGGGTGGATGCGCAGCCGCTCTTCCACCCAGCGGGTCCCGCCGGACATGTATTGCAGGATGAAGCCGATCGAGAGGGCGATGCCGGCGGCAAAGCCGCCGCCCGGCAGGTCATGGCCGCGCAGGAAGAGATAGGCGGCAAGCATGCCGGTCACCGGGAACATCCAGCGCATGATCACCGACGGGACGAAGAGATACTCGGCTACGCTGTCGCCCGCGGTCCGCTCGGGATGATCGTCGTCGAAGGCGTTCTGCAGCCGCTGCTGTTCTGGCGCTTCCAGGCTGTCGGCCTGCGGGCGGAAGCGCAGCAGCAGCGCGAAGACGGTCAGCGCGACGATGCACAACACGGCGATCTCGCCAAGCGTGTCGAAGCCGCGGAAATCGACGAGGATGACGTTGACGACATTGGTGCCGCCGCCTTCCCGGTAGGCGCGCGCGAGGAAGTAGTCGGCGATCGTATCGGGCAGCGGCCGCGTCATCATCGTATAGGCGATGAGCATCATCGCGCCGCCCGCCGCCGTCGCGAGCAGGAAGTCGCGCAGGCGCCTCAGGCGGGTCTTGATCGTGATATCCTCGGCGGCTCTCGGCTCCTCGATGCGTTTCGGCAGCCAGCGCAATCCGAGCAGGATGAGCACGGTCGTGACGATCTCGACGAGAAGCTGGGTGACCGCGAGGTCGGGGGCGGAGAGCCAGACGAAGGTGATGCAGGTGACGAGCCCGGCGCCGCCGAGGAGCACCAGCGAGGCGAGGCGATGGAACTTCGCCTGATAGGCCGAACCCACCGCGCAGCCGATGCCGATCGCCCAGAGCAGGGCGAAGGCGGGATCGATGCCGCGGATGACGAGCGGCGGCAGGTGAAAGCCGCCGATGACGAGCGGCAATGCCCCCGCCGCCAGGGCGATGAAGACGAGGAGGCGCATCTGCGGCTGCAGGTGCCGTGTTCCAAGCCCCTGCTCCAGCGATCGGGCCCATTTCCACGACAGCGTCACCAGCACGCGCTCGAAGATGCGCTTTCCCTGCAGGAGGCGGAAGACCGGAGGGCCTTCGATGCCGGTCGCGAGATAGGAGCGCATCATGAAATAGAGGCCCACACCGCCGGAAAGGGCGACGAAGCTCATGATCAGCGGGACGTTGAAGCCATGCCAGACGGCAAGGCTGTATTGGGGCGTGTCGTCGCGCAGGATCGAGACGACGGCCGTGTGCAGGAAAGGGCCGATCGTCTGGGCGGGGATGATGCCCACGACGAGGCAGGCGAGCACCAGGAAGTCGACCGGGGCGCGCATCCAGCGCGGCGGCTCGTGCGGCTTCTTCGGCAGGTCCGTCGGCGGCGGGCCGAAGAACGCGCTGTGGATGAAGCGGAGCGAATAGGTCACCGCGAACATGCTGGCGATCGTCGAGACATAGGGCGTGGCGGTGTCGAGCGCATTGACGAGATGCGTCTCGATCGCTTCGGCGAAGAACATCTCCTTGGACAGGAAGCCGTTGAGCAGCGGCACGCCGGCCATCGCCGCGCTCGCCACCATGGCGAGGGTGGCGGTGATCGGCATGTAATGGAAAAGGCCGCTCAGCCGGCGCATGTCGCGCGTGCCGCTTTCGTGGTCGATGATGCCGGCCGCCATGAACAGCGAGGCCTTGAAGGTCGCATGATTGACGATGTGGAAGACGGCGGCGACGGCGGCAAGGGGGCTGCCGAGGCTCAGGAGGACCGTGATGAGGCCGAGATGGCTGATCGTGGAATAGGCGAGCAGGCCCTTCAGGTCCTGCTGGAAGATCGCGAAATAGGCGCCGAGCACCAGCGTCGCGAGGCCGGCAAGGCCGACGATCCAGAACCAGGCTTCCGTCCCCGCCATCACCGGCCAGAGCCGGGCAAGCAGGAAGACGCCGGCCTTCACCATCGTCGCCGAGTGCAGATAGGCCGAAACCGGTGTGGGCGCCGCCATGGCATGCGGCAGCCAGAAGTGAAAGGGGAACTGGGCGCTCTTCGTCAATGCGCCGAGGAGGATGAGGATGAGCACCGTGCCGTAGAGCGGATGATTGCGGATCGCGTCGCCCGACGCCAGCACCGCGTCGAGATCGTAGCTGCCGACGATCCGGCCGATGATCACCAGGCCGACCAGCATCGCCAGCCCTCCCATGCCGGTGATGGTCAGCGCGATGCGGGCACCGTCGCGCGCGTGCGCATTGTGATGCCAATAGCCGATCAGCAGGAAGGAGACGATGCTCGTCATTTCCCAGAAGACCGCAAGCAGGATGAGGTTGCCGGAAAGCACGATGCCGAGCATCGAGCCCATGAAGGCGAGGAAGAGCGCGAAGAAGCGCGGAACGGGATCCTCCTCGGCCATGTAATAACGGGCGTAGAGAACGACGAGCACGCCGATGGCCGTGATCAGGGCGGAGAAGAGCCAGGCAAAGCCGTCCATCCTCAAGGTGAAGCTGAGGCCGAGTTCCGGAACCCAGGCGAGTTCGAGACGGAGCACGTTGCCGGTGGCGACGAAGGGATAGAGGCCGGCGCTCAGCAGGAAACAGACAAGCGCGATCGCGCCTGCGAACCAGGCCGTGGCACCGCGCTGATCGGACGGAAAGAAGGTTGCGATGAGGCTTCCCGCAAAGGGGGCGAGAATGAAAACAGAAAGCAATTTCTCCGCGTATTCGATCGTTCTGTCCCCTTGTGGGTGTGTTGGAGATCGGGACTTCCGGTCCCGGAAAGACTGCCGCCAGGCGGTGATCGCAGACGTGCTCACATCGTCCGCGAAGCGGCGGGAGGCCTCTGTTTTTATGACTTTTTTCCGCAGGGCTGCCAAGCCTGAAGGCAAGAAAAAGGGCGGCAGAGGTGTCATCGCCCGGCGCGCCTGCATGTCTTCTTGAATCGACCTCGATCCAAGGACAAAGACATGCAGCAATTCAAAGTGTTACAGCGGCCTTCGCGCGTCTGATAAGACGCGCGGCGCTGTAGGCTCTTGGAGACGATCACGTTCGTGATCTTTGGCCGATCCGACCTCAAATCATCGTGAGCTCCAGCATTTTGCAGTCAGGTGGGAATCACCTGACGTCGCACAAATGCGGCAAAAACAAACAGACAGGGCGGTGGCGCGAACGCATTTGAGCGCATCCCGCTCTAGGCGGCGCGCCACCTCCGCTCGAAGACGAAAGTCGCGATTTCGTTGGCGCTCATCGGCCGCGCGAAGGCGTAGCCCTGCAGACCGTGGCAATCCAATTCCTTGAGGATGCGGGCATGCTCGAGCGTTTCGACGCCCTCGGCGATTACCTCGATGCCGAGCGACGTGCCGATGTCGATGATCGACTCCACCAGCCGCCGTTCAGCCGGTGAATCGAGGATCGGCAGGACCAGCTGCCGGTCGATCTTCAGCCGGCGCGGCGTGAGTTTCAGGAGGCTGAGGATCGAGGCGTAGCCGGTGCCGAAATCGTCGATCTCGATATCGATGCCGAGCTCCTTGATGCGCCGGATGTTCGCTATCACCGTCACGTCGTTCTCGTCGAAGGAGATCGATTCGAGCAGCTCGAAGGAGAGCCGTCCTTCGGGGATGGACATCTGCTCCAGCCGCCCGATCAGGCCATCGTCCCGCAGGCGTGGGTAGGAAAGATTGACCGAGATCTTCGGAATGTGAATGCCGTTCGCCTCCCAGCGGCAGATCTGGAAAAGCGCCTGTTCCAGGATTTTCTGGTCGATCGCCGCGACGACGTTGATGTCTTCCGCCGTCTTCAGAAAGGCATGCGGCCCGAGCAGGCCCTTGGTCGGATGGTCCCACCGCGCCAGCGCCTCGACGCCGATGATGTCGAGCGACTTCGGGCAGAACTGCGGCTGGAAATAGGCGACGAATTCGTTCTGCTCGAGGCCGCGCAGGATCTCGTCGGCGGTCTGCTTGGTCTTGAACACCGCGGTCTTCAGCGCCCCGGTGAAGGTTTCGTGCCGGTTGCGGCCGCGCCGTTTGGCCTCGTAGAGGGCGATATCGGCGTTGACGAGGATCTGGGAGAGGTCTTCCGCGACGCGCGCCTGGGCGGCAATGCCGATGCTGACGCCGACGCGGCATTCCTGGTCCTTGTAGCGCACCGGGACGCTCATCGCCTCGATGACGCGCGAAGCGAGCGCCGCGTCCTCGTCGGGGCCGCCGCTGGCGCGAATGATGACGAATTCGTCGCCGCCGATCCGGGCGACGAAATCGTCGCGGCGCGCGCTCGCCCGCAGCAGGTTTGCCGCGTGCCGGAGAATCTCGTCGCCGGCCGCATGGCCCATCGTGTCGTTGATCTGCTTGAAGCGATCGAGGTCGATATGGAAGATGCTGAGCTTTGCCCGGGTGCCGAAATGCCGGCCGCGGTCGGCGAGGACCTGGTCCAGGTAGCGCCGGTTCGGCAGGCCGGTCAACGGATCGTGCAGCGCGTTGAACTCCATGCGATGGCGGGCGGCTTCCAGTTCGGCGCTGTGGGCCTCGGCGAGGCGCTTGGCCTCCGACAGCGTCGCGCGCGTTTCGACGTCGCCCGTCACGTCCCAGTTCACGCCGACGATCTTGCGGTTGCCGTTCGCGCCGACATAGGTCGAGCCGATCGCACGGATGTGACGGACGTCGCCGTCGGGCAGGCGGATTCGGAATTCGGTATTGTAGGCCCCGCCCGTCGCGAGCGCCTCGGCGAACTCCGCCTCGGCGCGATCGAGATCGTCCGGATGGAGCGTATCCCTCCAGTCCTCGTAAATCCCGCGGACCGACTTGCCGATGCCGTAGAGCTCCTTCATGCGGTCGTCCCACAGGAGCCTTCCGCTGTCGATATCGAGTTCCCAGATGCCGATCTCGGAGGTGTCGAGCGCGATCCTAAGCCGATGCGACAGCTCCTGGAGCTGGTCCTTGCTCTGTTCCAGGGCACGAATGTTCGCCTGCCGTTCGGCGGTGAGACGGCCGGCGACAATCATCGGAGCGACGATCATCAGGCCGCCGAGCGCTATGAGGAGGCGGACCTGCCACGCATTTGGCGCCGTTGCCGGCCATCCGCCCTTCGGGATCGCCGCGATCCGCCAGGAGCCGCCGGGCAGCATCACGCTCATCTGGACCGGGGCCTTGTCGAAGATCGCCGGATCGCCGTAGAAGACGGCGCCGTCCCGCCCGAGCCCGTCGTGACCGGCAATCGCGATGTCGATGCCGAGCGTCGGCGAGGCGAGGCCAGCATCCTCATAGAGGCGGTCGACGTCGATGACGGCCGAAACCACGCCCCAGAAGCGGTTCTTGCCGCCGCGATCGATCGTCACCGGAAAACGGCCGATCAGTCCGCGGCCGCCCTGAACGAGGTCGACCGGGCCGGCGAGCACCATCTTCCCCGTTATCACGACCCGCATGACGGCGCCGCGCTGCTTGTCGTTGGCGCGGTAGTCGAGGCCGATGACCTTCTCGTTGCCGGCGACCGGGTAGACCATCGAAACGACGAGATTGGGGGCCGCCACGATGTTGCGCAGCAGCGACCGCTCGCTGAAGATGCTGCGCGCCAGCTCGGCAAAGCGCTGCTGCTGCATGTCGGGTTCGGTGGCGATGGTGCCGACGAGGCCGCGGACAAGCTGGACATTGCCGTTGATGCTGCTCTCGAGGGTCGAGCGGATCGGATTGAGCTCATCCGCAACCTCTGAGCGCATGCGCGCTTCCGAAACGAGCTGGTTCTGATTATCGGCAAGGATTCCGGCGACGATTACCACGAAGGTCGCGATGATCGCCGGAAGGTAATTGGGAGTTAGAAATCGCGACGGTCGGGACATTCAGGCTTGATACGCTTTGTTGACACGGGGCACGGCGAGGCAGGACGGCCGCGAACGAGCCTGGATCATTCCAGACTCTCCTTAACAATTCTTCATTCGTCTTCGCTGATATAGCTTGTGCAGCCTGTCTCCGTCTTACGCCTTCGCTTCGATCATCGCCTGCAGCGTTTCCAGCCGGTCGGCGTCGCGCGGCAGCTTGTCGGGCCTCAGCCGCGCGATGCGCGGGAAGCGCATGGCCACGCCCGACTTGTGGCGGGTCGAGCGATTGATGCCCTCGAAGGCGACCTCGACGACGAAGCCGGCGTCGGGCTCGGCGCGCACCGCCCTGACCGGGCCGAAGCGCTCCACCGTATTGTCGCGCACGAAGCGGTCGAGGATCTCGAGCTCGGCATCGGTGAAGCCGAAGTAGGCCTTGCCGACCGGGACGAGAGCCGTCCCGCCATCGCTTTCCGCCCATACACCGAAGGTGAAATCGGAATAGTAGCTGGAGCGCTTGCCGTGGCCTCGCTGCGCATACATCAGCACCGCGTCGACGTTGAACGGCGCCCGCTTCCACTTGAACCACGGGCCCTTGGCCCGTCCGGCCAGATAGGGCGAATCGAGTCGCTTCAGCATCACGCCCTCGATCACCGGATCGGGAGGATCCGCGCGCAGGCGGTCGAGTTCCTCCCAGGTCGAGAAGGGGACGAGGGGCGACAGGTCGAAATGCTGGGGCGAGGCGGCTTCGATCAGGGTTGAGAGCGCCGCGCGACGGACATGAAACGGCTCCGACCGGATGTCGCGCTCCCCCGAGAACAGGATGTCGTAGCCGCGGATGAAGGCCGGATAGTCTTCGAGGAGCCTGCGGTTGACGGTCTTGCGGTTGAGCCGCTGCTGCAGGTCGGCGAAGGTGGCGGTGGCGCGGTTGCTGCGCATCGTTCCGCCGACCAGGAGTTCGCCGTCGATCACCCCGTCGATGTCGGCCGCCTCGATGATTTCCGGAAACGCCGCGGATATCTCGTCGCCGCTGCGCGAATAGAGGCGCCGGACGCCGCCGACATTGGCGAGCTGGACGCGGATGCCGTCCCATTTCCACTCGGCGGCGAAATCGGCCGGGTCGAGCCCTTCGAGATCGCCCTCGCCGACCGGTGTCGCGAGCATGACCGAGTGGAAGACGGCGGGCGTCGTCAGCACCGGCATCTCCGCCTGGCCGGTAAGCCAGAGAAAGAGCGGCAGATAAGGCGGCGCCAGGCCGTGCCAGAGCGTCTCGATCTCGACGATATCCTTGCCGCCCATCTCGGCCAGCGCCTGCTTGGCAAGGCGCGCCGAGACGCCGATCCTGAGGCCCCCGGTGACGAGCTTCAAAAGCGCGAACCGTCCGGAGGTGTCGAGCCGGTCCAGCATGTCGCGCATCAGCGATCGCACGTCCGAACGGCCGGCCTGCTGCAGCCTTTCGACGACCTCGCCGAGCGAAAGGTCCGCGGCGGCGACGCCGGGCGATGGCTCCCAGGCGAGCGATACGGTCTCGGCGAGATCGCCGACATAGTCGTAGGAATAGTGGAACAGCACCTCGTCCATGCGCTCGAGGAGGAGGTCGCGGATGAGCGCCGGCTTCACCGCGTTGAGGGTGAGCGTGCCGGCGATCGCCGCCAGCGCGTAGCCGCGGCTCGGATCGGGGGTGCTGCGGAAATAGTCGACGAGCAGCCGGATCTTGGCGTTTCGTTGCGGCGTCAGCACGAGGCGGTCGAGCAGTTCGGCAAAGGCCTTCATCCCGTCACTCCCCTTCGTCGTCGTAGCCGACGAGGTGAAGCGGGCGTGCCGGAATGCCCTGCAACGCGCACCAGCGCACCAGCGCTTCCTCGCGCCCGTGCGTCACCCACACTTCTGCCGGCGCGACTTCGCGGATCGTTGCGGTCAATTCCGCCCAGTCGCAATGGTCGGAGATGACGAGCGGCAGTTCCACGCCGCGCTGCTTCGCCCGCTGGCGGATGAGCATCCAGCCGGAGGCGAAGACGGCGAGCGGCTCGGCGAAGCGGCGCGCCCAGCGCTCGGCGAAGGCCGCCGGCGGACCGAGGACGATGCTGCCGGCGAAATCCTGCCGGCTCCCCGGGCCGAGCGTCGCCGGGCGGATCTCGCCGAGGTCGATGCCTTCGCTTTGGTAATAGTCGCAGAGCCTGGCGAGTGCGCCGTGGATGTGGATCGGTTCGTCGTAGCCCTGCCGGCGCAAAAGCGCGATGAGACGCTGGGCCTTGCCGAGCGCATAGGCACCGACGACGTGGGCCCGCTCGGGAAACTGCTTCAGCGACATCAGGAGCCGGCCGATTTCCCTTTCGTCGTCCGGATGGTGAAACACCGGCAAGCCAAAGGTCGCCTCGGTGATGAAGACATCGCAGCCGACCGGCTCGAAGGGAGGGCAGGTCGGGTCCGGCCGGCGCTTGTAATCGCCGGAGACGACGATCCGCGTTCCGCCCGCCTCGACGGCGATCTGTGCCGAGCCGAGCACATGGCCGGCCGGGTGGAACCGGACCCGCACGCCGTTGATGGCAATCGTCTCGCCGAACTGCGCTATCTCGCCCGCGCCGCAAAAGCCGTCGCCGTAGCGCAGGCGCATGATGTCGAGCGTTTCGCGCGTCGCGAGCACATGCCCATGTCCGGCGCGCGCATGATCGGAATGGCCGTGGGTGATGAGCGCCCTGTCGACCGGCTGCACCGGGTCGATGTAGAAGTCCCCGCTTGCGCAGTAGAGACCCTTGGGGGCTGGATAGAGGAGAGTGTCCGGCTTCATGCGGAGAAAGATAGCCGGTGCGGGCGCGTCTGCCAGTATGGGCGCAGGTTTTTCGTGCGGCGCGGGTTTGGATTCATGGGCAAAAGACCCCTCCCCAACCCCTCCCCACAGGTGGGAGGGGCTTCAGCGCACGCGGCGATGGTCTGCCAGTTCCGGCCCTCATGCCGGGCATAAAGGGTTGAAATGGAGCGAGGACGGTGCAGCAAGGGAAGCCCCTCCCACCTGTGGGGAGGGGTTGGGGAGGCGTTCTTGGAAGGCCCTTAATCCCCGTCCGCCAGCGTCTCGCAGATGAGCTTCAACACGGCCTCGGCATCGATGTCGGTGCAGGCCTTCTGGCTTGGCAGTCCGTCCCAGGCGTTCGGCGGGAAGATGCGTCCGTCCGGCTTCTGGATGGTCTGGCCGTCGGCGATGCCGCCGCAGAGCACGCGGATGGCGCCGCCGCGCGTCGTGAACAGTTCCGGCGCGACGACATAGGCGCAGGCACAGCTGTCGTGGACGACCATGCCGTCATCGACATGCTGCTCGTAGAAGGTGACGTAGAATTGCGAGATGTCGGCAAGGAGCCTCGCCGGCGCGCCGCCGCGGGCGGCGATGTCGGCGAGCGCGGCGCGCGTCATCACCGTCTTCATCGTCACGTCGAGGCCGATGACGGTCACGGGCCATGGCGCCGTCATCACGACGTCGGCGGCTTCCGGGTCGCCATGGATATTCGCTTCGGCGGCTGGGGTGATGTTGCCGGGGACGTCGAAGGCGCCGCCCATGATCACGACCGCCTTCACGAGCGCGGCGATTTCCGGATCGTCGCGCAGCGCCCGCGCCAGGTTGGTCATCCGGCCGACGGCGACGAGCGTCACTTCGCCGGGATTGGCGCGCACGGTTTCGATGATGAAGCGATGCGCCGGGCGAGGATCGAGGGGCAGATCGATCTCCGCCGGCACGTCGATATTGCCGAGCCCGTCCTCGCCGTGAATGCCCGTTGGCCAGCCGACATGCGTCCGCTCCGGATTGAGCGTTTCGCCGATGCCTCTGGCGACCGGTGCCGCGGTATTCCAGGACCGCTTGAGGAAGAGTGCGTTGCGCGTCGTCGTCTCGATCGAGGCATTGCCGAAAACCGTCGTGATGCCGACGAGGTCGATGGCCGGGTGACGGTGCAGGAAGAGGAGGGCCATGGCATCGTCGACGCCGGGATCCGTATCGAGAATAACCTTGTGCATAGCGACTTTCTTTCTCCGGCGGGTCCGCACCCAGTGCCTTTTCCTTCGTGCACGGCGCAATGGAGAAGGTAGGGGCGAAAGTCAACCGCAGGGATGCCTTCCGCTTAAACCTTTCCGAAAGGTCGTTCGTCTATCGTCGGGTCGCTCTCCTTGCAACCCCGACGACGATAGCGGAGCCGCCCCCGTGAAGGCTATTTTCAGCAAATTGCGCCCCTCGAAGCGGCTGGTGATCCTTCTGTCCGCGGCGCTCGGGGTTTCCGCCGCCTCCGGCGGCGCTGCCGTCTATGTGGGCCGCGACAAGCTCTTGAACCGTTTCACGGCGCCTGCCGCCTCCGGCCTCGAATGCACGACGCTGCGCATGTTGAAGCTCGACCATAAGGGCCAGCGCTGGATCCGCATGCATGTGAAGACCGACAGGGCGGGCGGGCCGGACCGGGTCCGCACTGCGCTTCGCGTCGCCGGCGCGCTCGCCGGCAGGGAGAAGGCTGACCTCTACCAGGTGGTTGTGCTCGATGCCGCCGGGCCGGAGGATCGCGCGGGCGTGCGCGGCGCGGCGATCGGCGCGGAGGTGCTCTTCGCTCCCGGTCCGCGGAGCGTGCCGGGGATGGATGAACCGTTCCGCGCTTCCTACAACGAGGCCACGGCAAACGCTGCCGGCATGTTCCACGGCAAGGTCGTCAGGCTCGGGCTCGGCGAGGTGCGGGCGATCATGGCCAAAATGGACGATCACTCGATGTGCATCGACCCGACGATGGCCGCGGGCGAGGAAGGAGTGCCGGCCGCCGAGGGACACGAGGGGCAATAGAGCGGGATGCGCTCACATGCGTTCGCGCCACCGCTCTATCTTATTGTCTTGCCCCTTTCGTGCGACGTCAGGTGACTCCAACTGATTGCAAAATGCTTTAGATGCGTGCTGCGGTCGCCTGTCAAATCCACCCCTTGCGCCTGGCGCAAACCTCCAATGTGAGGCGAATAGGGAGCGGCCAAGCAGCCCCTCCCTTGCGGGGAGGGGTGAATTTCACGCGGAGGGGCGGACAAGTGCGTGCGGCCCTGTCCGTCGGCTCAATCAGCCTTGTGGCGCCGCGCCGGGAAGAGGATGACGTCGCGGATCGACGGCGAGTTGGTGAGGAGCATGATCAGCCGGTCGACGCCGATGCCGAGGCCGCCGGCGGGCGGCATGCCCTGGTCCATGGCGTCGAGGAAGTCCTCGTCCAGCGTCTTTTCCTTCTCGCCGCGGGCGTGGGCCTGCTCCATTTGCTCGACCATGCGGGCGCGCTGCTCGACCGGGTCGTTAAGCTCGGAAAAGGCGTTGCCGATCTCCCAGCCGTTGCAATAGGTCTCGAAGCGCTCGACGAGCCGCGGCTCACCGGGGACCTCCTTGGCGAAGGGCGAGATGTCTTTCGGGAAATGGATGACGTGGGCGGGCTGGATCAGCGTCGCCTCGACCTTCTCCTCGAAGATGAAGGCGAGGACTTCGCCCCAGGTCATGTCCTTCTCGACCTCGATGCCGGCATTGCGGGCGGCCTCGCGGGCTTCCTCGTCCGTCTTGATCGCCAGGAAATCGACCCCGATCGCCGCCTTGACGGCGGCCGGCATCGAGACGCGCGGGAACGGGCCCTTGAAGGAGAGCTGCTTGTCGCCGAACTCGAACTCGGTCTTGCCGTGGACCGCCTGCGCCAGGCTCTCGAACATGCGTTCGACGAGGCCCATCATGTCCTCGTAGTCGGCATAGGCCCAGTAGCACTCCATCATAGTGAATTCAGGGTTGTGCCGGGTGGAGACGCCTTCGTTGCGGAAGTTGCGGTTGATCTCGAAGACCTTGTCGGTGAGGCCCGACACCAGTACCCGCTTCAAATAAAGCTCGGGCGCGATGCGCAGGTACATGTCGAGCTTCAGCGTGTTGTGATGGGTCTTGAAGGGTTCGGCCGTAGCGCCGCCGTAGATCGGCTGCAGCATCGGCGTTTCCACCTCCATGAAGCCTTCGTCCTCGAGGAAGCGGCGAATGCCGGAGACGATGCGGCTCCGCTGCTGGAAGCGCAGCTTCGATTCCTCGTTGACCATGATGTCGAGATAGCGCTTGCGATAGCGCGTCTCGACGTCGGCAAGCCCGTGATACTTCTCCGGCATCGGCAGGAGCGACTTGCAGAGCATGGTGATTGCCTTGGCGTTCACGGTCAGTTCGCCGCGCTTGGTGCGGCGCACCTCGCCGGTGACGCCGATGATGTCGCCGAGGTCGATCATCGGCAGGAGCGCGCGTGCCTCTTCCGGCGTCGTGTCCTTGTGCGAGAAGATCTGGATCTTGCCGGAGGCGTCATGGATGTCCATGAACATGCCGGAATTGCGCGAGGAATGCACGCGGCCGGCAACCGTCACGGTCTCGCCGCTGTCGGTATCCGGCTCGAGCCCGGCGTATTTCTCGGCGAGTTCGGCATTGGTGATCGTGCGGTGGAAATGCGCGGGATAGACGTCGCCGATCTGCTCGCGCAGGAGGTCGAGCTTCTGGGCGCGCACTTCCGTCGCGTCGGAGGAAAGGCCGGCGGTGGTTGTCTTCTCGTTCATCGGTATCGTCCTTACTTTCCGCTGCCAACCATGGAGGCGACCACCTGCGCGGCCACCTTCAGCCGCTGGCGCACGACGGAGCGGCCGAGCAGTTCCATCGAATCGAACAGCGGCAGCGAGCGCTGCGAGCCGGAGACGGCAACGAAGAGCGGGCCGACGACGGCTTTCAGCTTCCTGCCCATCCGCTCGGCGCTTGCGCGCAACTCCGCTTCGATCGATTCCTTGTTCCACTCGAAGATCTTTTCGAGATCCGGCTGAACGGTGTTGAGGATCTCGAGCATCTCCTCGGGAGATGCCTTCACCCCGGCGAAGGCGGCGGGCTGCAGGCCCAGGTCCGACTTGAAGAGGAAGGCGCCGAGGTCCGGAAGTTCGCCGAGCTTCGAGATGCGCGACTGCGAGAGCTTGAGGCCCTCCTTGAGGCGGTCGTTCTCCGACGCCCAGGCGATGACGCGTGCGGCGAATTCGTCTTCCGAAAGCTTCTCGCGGATCCAGCGGGCGTTCAGCCAGTCGAGCTTCTGGATGTCGAAGATGGCGCCGGCCTTCGACAGGTTCTCCGGATCGAACTTTTCCGCGAGCTCGTCCATCGTCAGGAGCTCCTCGCCCTCGGCGATCTGGATGAAGAACAGGCCGAGGAAATTCATCAGCGCTTCCGGCAGGTAGCCGAGCGCCGTGTAATAGGAGATCGAGGTCGGGTTCTTGCGCTTCGACAGTTTCGACTTGTCGGCATTGCGCATCAGCGACAGGTGCATGAACTTCGGCGGCTCGAGGCCGAGATACTGGTAGATCAGGATGTGCTTCGGCACGGAGGCGAGCCATTCCTCGCCGCGCGCGACATGGGTGATCTTCATCAGGTGGTCGTCGACGACGTTCGCCATGTGGTAGGTCGGCATGCCGTCGGCCTTCAGGAGCACCTGCATGTCGACCGCTTCCCACGGGATCTCGACATCGCCATAGACGCCGTCGTGGAACTTGCACGAGCCCTCGGTCGGGATCTTCATCCGCACCACATGCGGCTCGCCGGCGGCGGCGCGCGACGTCACTTCCTCGGCGGAGAGGCTCAGGCACAGCCCGTCATATTTCGGCGGCTTGCCGGCGGCGCGCTGCGCCTCGCGCATCTGTTCCAGCCGCTCGGGCGTGCAGAAGCAGCGGAAGCCGTGGCCGTTCTCGACGATCTTCTCGACAAAGGGCTTGTAGATGTCCTTGCGGTCGCTCTGGCGATAGGGCCCGTAGGGGCCGCCGATGTCGGGGCCTTCGGACCATTTCAGTCCGCACCACTTCAGCGCGTCGAGCACCTTCTTCTCGAATTCCGGCGTCGAGCGCGTCGCGTCGGTATCCTCGATGCGCAGGATGAATTCGCCGCCGTGCTTCCTGGCGAAGAGATAGTTGAACAACGCGATATAGGCGGTGCCGACATGCGGTTCGCCGGTGGGGGAAGGTGCGATACGCACCCGGACTGCAGAATCTGCCATGGTTCGTTGCCCGTCTTGACGTGCTTTGGGGCCCTTGCCGGACTGCCCTCCAGCATACGGGCGCGCATTTTATGGGAAGGAAAGGCCCGCAAGGGCGCCGCTTCAGCGGTATCGGCGGGCAATTCCAGTCGGCAGGGGTGAGACCATAGAAAGCCCCGCATGTCAACGGAAAGCGGAAGAGACGCGCCTTTGCCGAAGCATCGGGATGCGGTTGCGCCTTGGAACGCTCGCGGCGGGCGGCGCGTTATCCGGTCCGAGGATGCGGCTCGTGACAACCGGACGCGACGGACATGGAGAACGCGGGGATTTTTCCGGTTTCTTCCCGCGGCCAACGAAACGGCAGCCGAGCTCCTGACCCGTCCGGGCCTCGCATCCTCGCCTGCCTCCCGCAGCAGAGGCCCGCATTCCGGCGAATGCGGGCCTTTCGGCGAGCCGGACCGAGCCGGGTGCCAACTCAATGCAGCTTCTTTGCCCGCTGCCTCTTCAGGCGCGCGTTGCGGGCCATCATGTTGAGCCCCTCCACCAGGGCCGAGAAGGCCATCGCGGCATAGACGTAGCCCTTCGGCACGTGGAAGCCCATGCCTTCGGCGATCAGCGTCGTGCCGATCATCAGGAGGAAGGCGAGTGCCAGCATCACGATTGTCGGGTTGCGCTCGATGAAATTGGCAAGCGGGGTCGCCGCGACCAGCATGACGGTGACGGCAATCACGACCGCAGCGACCATGATCGGCAGGTGCGGCGTCATGCCGACGGCGGTGATGATGCTGTCGACGGAGAAGACGAGGTCGAGCAGCAGGATCTGGCCGATGGCGGCGGTGAAACCGCTGATCGCCGAACTCGCGAGAAAATCCCCTTCGTGATCGGCGGGATCGACATTGTGATGGATTTCCTTCGTCGCCTTCCAGACGAGGAAGAGGCCGCCGGCAATCAAGATCATGTCCTTCCAGGAAAAGCCATGGCCGAAGGCCTCGAAGACCGGCTGGGTCAGCTGCACGATCCAGGCGATGGTGCCGAGCAGCGCCAGGCGCATGATCAGCGCGAGGCCGATGCCGATGCGGCGGGCGCCGACGCGATGTTCGGCAGGCAGTTTGTTGGTGAGGATCGAAATGAAGATCAGGTTGTCGATGCCGAGCACGACTTCCATGACGACGAGGGTGATCAGGGCGATCCAAGCCTCGGGGCTTTGGGCAAGCGTGAGGATTTCCTGCATCGGCGATCTTTTCCTTTCCTAAACCGTAAACAGAGCGGGGATTCGCTCCGGGCGCGTCGTCGCGCAAGATCGCCGCAGTATTTAGGGATAGTTGTGAAAGTCGCAAGCGCCGCCGCATCTTTCGCGGCGGCGTTGCGGCGTCGAGCGTCACTCTTTTATGGGGATCCACAGCTCGACGACGCCCATCCCCGACTCCGGGTCGAACCGGTCGTCGTAGCGCTCGATGAGGTCGGGCGTCTGGCCGTGCTCGAGGCCGGATTGCGGAAGCCACGATCCGAAGATGTGCTGCGCCGTCACGGAAATCGCCGAGATATGGCCTCGGTGCAGGAACACCGCGTAGCGCTGCTTCGGCAGCTTCAACGTCGAAAATCCGTTCGGCAGCGAATCCGCATCCTCGACTTCGACGGCGGCCATGTATCGGAAGCTCCCGGCTGCCGCATCCGCCTGGCTGCAGACGCCGTAGGCGACGTCGCCGCGTTGGCCCGGAATATTGCCGAAGTGGGTGTTGAAGCGCTGCCAGAGGGAGGGGATGCCCTCCGTGCGATTATAGGCGTAGGTCTCCTCAAGCCCGGCAAGCAGGAGCGCGGGGCCGTCCTCGAAACGGGGCGGGTCGATTTTCAGGTTGCGCGTGTCGTCCATTCTGATGGGCTCCATCAGCTCGATGTTGCGAACATGCCCTTGCTTGCGGATGGAGTCCGGCGTCACGCCGAATTGCTCGCGAAAGGCACGGGTGAAGGCCTCGTGCGAGCCGTAGCCGGCATCGAGGGCCACCTCGAGAATGGTCGAGTCGCCGTCGGCGAGGAGGAGTGCCGCCCCGCTCAGTCGGCGCCCGCGAATATAGGCGCTGATCGAACGACCGGTCGCAAGGCCGAAGACGCGCGACAAATGATAGCGCGACAGCCCGGCGGCATCGGCAATCTGCTCCAGCGAAATATCTCTGGCGAAATGGCTTTCAATGAACCAGATCGCGCGTCCGATGGCACTCATTCCGTACTCCCGTGGTGGCGAACCAGCTGATACGAGCTTCGAGGCGGACGCGTTTGATCGCCGTTGCTCGATTACAGAGACATAGCGCTGCGCATCGCCGAATTCCTGCACGTGGATCCTCGGGCTTTCCCGGCGTCAGGAGTTCCGACGCGGCGGGGGTACCGCCACGCCGTCGGTTCCGATTCAGCGCGCGGGCCCGTAGGCGGCCATGAAGACGCGGATGGCGGAGCGCACGTTCTTTTCGATCTGTGCGGCCGGCACCGCGTCGCACATGCCGAACAGCCGGCCCTTGAAGAGCCCGGCCATGCAGAGCTCGATGAATTGCTTCGCCGCCAGTTCCGTATCCTCGATCGAGAGCGTGCCTGCCGCCACCCGTTGCTCGAGATAGGCCTTGAGCACCGTGTAGCCGTTTTCCGGCGTCGCCAGGAAAAACCGTTGCGCGAGCTTCGGCATGCGGTCGATCACGCCGAGCACGGTGCGCATGGCGCGGATCGTGTAGTCGGAGGTGATACTGGTCACGAGCGTGACGGCGAAATCGTGAAGTGCTTCCTCGATCGGCTCGACGTCGTTCAGCGACTGCTTGATGCTGCTGACGATGCGGTTGCGCTCGCGGGCGATGAGCGCCTCGAACAGGTCTTCCTTGTTCTCGAAATAGACGTAGAGGGTGCCCTTCGACACGCCGGCCTCACGCGTGATGTCGTTCATGCTGGCCGCATCGAAATTGCTGCGCATGAAGACGCGCTTGGCGCCCTCGAGGATCTGCTCGCGCTTCACCGGATCCTCACCGGCGGCGCGCCGTCCGCCAGAGGAATGCTGCTCCTGATCCTGCAGGGTCTTTTCCTGCGCCGCGCTTTTCACTGACGTCATGGCCGCCCGGACATTTCCACTCTTTGATCGCATCAAAGGAAGCCTACCCTCCGGATCATAAACGCGATCGATTTTAACAAAAAGCAAGGGGGCGCGAGGGGAGGGGCCGCGTTAATCCCCTTGTTCGATCAAATCATGATCGTGATCGACAAATCGAACTGACCGGTTCGATTGCCTCTTGATATGCGACGCAAAAGGGATTACGTCAAGGGCAATCGAACCGAACGGTTCAGTTCAATCTACTAATTTAACCCGAAACGGTATCCCATGTCCCACACCAGCACCTCCAGCGCCGCTCGTGTCCGTCCTGTCGATAACGACTTCGAAGTCGTGGACGTTCCAAGGACGGAAGCGAGAAGCCCGACGGACGAGGCACCCGCGGTTGCGGAACCTGCGGCGGCGGACGTCGCCGCCCCGCAGAAGAAGCGCCGCAAGCCGATCCTTCCCGTTCTCGGGCTGGCGCTCCTGAGTGCCGCCGGCTGGTACGGCTACGACTGGTGGACCAACGGCCGGTTCATGGTGTCGACCGACGACGCTTATATCGAGGGCGACATCGCCACCATCTCGCCGAAGGTCTCGGGCTATGTCGCCAAGGTCGACGTCGTCGCCAACCAGCAGGTGAAGGCCGGCGACCCGCTCGTCACCCTCGAGGACGGCGACTATCGCATCGCGGCCGAACAGGCGGAGGCACAGATCGCCACGCAGAAGCTGGCGCTCAGCCGCTTCGACGCGCAGATCGCCGGGGCGAAGGCGAGCCTCACCCAGGCCGAGGCGCAGAAGGAGGCCTATGAGGCGACCGTCCGCGGTGCGGAGCTCACGCAGAAGCGCGCCAGCGACCTTCAGTCGAAGGCCTTCGGCACGGACGCCTCGCGCGACAGCGCTGAGGTGGCGCTCGACCAGGCGCGCGCGAACCTCGCCGGCGCCGAGGCCAACATCGCCGCGGCCCGGTCGAACATCACCGTGCTGGAGGCGCAACGGACGGAGGCGGAGAGCGCGATCCGCTCGCTCGAGCTTGCGCGCGACAAGGCGAACCGCGATCTCGGCTTCACGGTGCTGCGGGCGCCCTATGACGGCGTCATCGGCAATGTCGCGGTCCAGGTCGGCGATCTCGTATCGCCCGGCCAGCGCCTTGCCGCCCTCGTGCCGGTCAGCCAGCTCTACATCGACGCCAATTTCAAGGAGACGCAGATCGCGCATCTGGTTCCAGGCTCCAAGGTCCAGATCCATGTCGATGCCTATGAGGATCATCCGATCGAAGGCACCGTCGCATCGATCGCGCCGGCCTCCGGCTCGGTCTTCTCGCTGCTGCCGGCGGAAAACGCCACCGGCAACTTCACCAAGGTCACGCAGCGCGTGCCGGTCCGCATCACGCTTCCGCCGAAGGTACTGGCGGAAGGGCATCTGAGGGCCGGCTTGAGCGTCGTCGTCGACGTCGACACCCGCACCGCACCGGAACAGTCGACGCTCGCCGCGGCGCAGTAACAGGACCCGCCTCGGGCGATCAGGAGTGGCGGACATGGCCGCAACGGCAACGGCGGGCGCAATCGCGCCGAGCTCCTCCCACACCGAAGAGCGGATGGACCCGCGCCGGCTCATCGCCTTCTTCGCGATGGTCGTCGGCATGTTCATGGCGATCCTCGACATCCAGATCGTCTCGGCCTCGCTTGCCGAGATCCAGGCGGGCCTGTCTGCCGGATCGGACGAGATCCCCTGGGTGCAGACCGCCTATCTGATCGCCGAGGTCATCATGATCCCGCTCTCGGGGACGCTTGCACGCATCGTCTCCACCCGGGTGCTCTTTTCCGTCGCGGCCGCCGGCTTCACCGCCTCCAGCGCGCTTGCCGCCACTGCCACCAATATCGACCAGATGATCGTCTACCGGGCGATCCAGGGCTTCATCGGCGGCGGCATGATTCCGTCGGTCTTCGCCGCCGCCTTCACGATCTTTCCGCCGTCGAAGCGCAACGTCGTTTCGCCGATCATCGGCCTCATCGCGACGCTCGCGCCGACCATCGGCCCGACGGTCGGCGGCTATCTCAGCCACGCCTTCTCCTGGCACTGGCTGTTCCTCGTCAACGTCATTCCCGGCATCATCGTCGCGACGCTGACCTGGACCTTCATCGACTTCGACAAGCCGGAACTCGGGCTCATCAAGAAGTTCGACTGGTGGGGCCTGTTCTCCATGGCGATCTTTCTCGGAGCGCTCGAATACGTGCTCGAGGAGGGAAACGCGAACGACTGGTTCAATGACGAGCACATCGTCATCGGGGCGGTTGCCTCCGCGCTCGCGGCGATCGTGTTCTTCTATCGGGCGTTCACGGTCGAGTTTCCGGTGGTGGACCTCAAGGCCTTCGCCAATCGCAACTTCACCTTCGGCTCGCTGTTCTCCTTCGTCATGGGCATCGGGCTCTATGGGCTTACCTATCTCTACCCGCTCTATCTCGGGCGCATCCGCGGCTACGATGCGCTGATGATCGGCGAGACCATGTTCGTCTCGGGCCTCGCCATGTTCCTCACGGCACCGGTCGCGGGCTTTCTCGCCGGCCGTCTCGATCCGCGCGTGATGATGACGATCGGTTTCGGCGGCTTTGCCGCAGGCACCTGGATGATGGGCGAACTGACGGCGGACTGGGACTTCTGGGAACTGTTCGTGCCGCAGATCCTGCGTGGCTGCTCGCTGATGCTGTGCATGGTGCCGATCAACAACATCGCGCTCGGTACGCTGCCGCCGGCGCGCATCCGCAATGCCTCGGGCCTCTACAACCTCACCCGCAATCTCGGCGGCGCCGTCGGTCTCGCGATCATCAACACGATCCTGACGCAGCGCCAGGATTTCCACTACGCCCGCCTTGCCGAGCACGTCCAATGGGGGAACCCGGAGGCGGTCGAGCGGCTCGACACCATGGCCGCGAACTTCACCGCCCACGGCCTCGACGGAGCGACCGCCGCCGTCAAGCAACTGGCGGCAATGGCTCAGCAGCAGGCGTCGATCATGTCCTTCAGCGACGTGTTCGTGCTCTTGACCGCGCTGTTCCTGGCGATGATCCTCGGCGTGCTGATGATCAGCAAGCCGCAGGGCGCCGGCCCCGAAGGCGGCGGGCACTAGCATTTCGCAGCCAGGTGGAATCACCTGACGTCGCACAGATGCGGTAAAAACAAGCAGATAAAGCGGTGGCGCGAACGCATGTGAGCGCATCCGCTCCAGGCGTTTTGGCCCCTCATCCGGCCTGCCGGCCACCTTCTCCCCGCAGGCGGGGCGAAGGGACTCGCGGCACCGCCTCAGTCCCCTCTCCTCGCACGGCAGACACTTCCCGCCACGGATTCCGAGCCGCCTTGCACGGCTGGCGTTTCCTCGAATTCGCCGCTTACGTCCGTCGTCCAAGGATTTTTGATTTACGTACATCAAAAATTCCTCTAAGGGGTTTGGCGGGAGGAAGAGATGCGACCCACAGTCCACGATATAGCCGCCGAGGCGGGCGTCAGCCTGGCGACCGTCGACAGGGTCCTGAACAACCGACCCGGCGTCAGGTCCGTCACGCGCGACAAGGTGGAACGGGCGATCGCCGCGCTCGGCTATGTTCGCGATGTTGCGGCGGCCAATCTCGCCAAGGGGCGCACCTATCCGCTGATCTTCATTCTGCCCGCCGGCGAAAACTCGTTCATGCGCGGCCTCGAGGCCGAGGTGCGGGCGGCGATGGCCCGTTCCGCAGCCGAGCGGACGGATATCACGATCCTTTCGGTTCCGGCCTTCGACGCGCCGGCGCTCGCCGCAGCGCTTCTCGACGCGCGCGAGCAACGGCCCGCCGGCGTGGCGGTGGTCGCCGTCGAGGCGCCCGAGGTGGCCGAGGCTGTGAAGCGGCTTCGCGAAGACGGCATTGCCGTCGTCACGCTGGTTTCCGATCTGCCGGGCTCGGAACGCGACCATTTCGCCGGCGTCGACAACATAGCCGCCGGGCGGACCGCGGGCAGCCTGATGGGACGCTTCCTCGGCGGGCGCGAGGGACCGGTGGCGGTGCTCGCGGGCTCCATGCTGGTGCGCGACCATTGCGAGCGGCTGGAAGGATTCCGCGCGGTGATGAGCGAGGATTTCCCCGGGCGCCGGATTCTGCCGGTGGTCGAGGGGCAGGACAATCCGGCACTCGTCGAGACGCTGGTCGACACGCTCCTCGACAAGCATCGCGATCTCGCCGGCATCTACAGTCTCGGCGCCGGCAATCGCGGCCTCGTCTCGGCGCTCGAAAAGGCCGGCAGGGCCAAGGCGATCTGTGCGATCGCGCATGAACTGACGCCGCACAGCCGCGCCGCGCTCGTTACCGGCACGATCGATGCGCTGCTCAACCAGAATGCCGGGCACGAGGTCAGGAGCGCGATCCGTGTCCTGAAAGCCAAGGCCGACGGGCTTTCCGTGATCGCGGCGCAGGAACGCATCCGCATCGACATTTTCCTCAAGGACAACCTGCCGGTCGAGCAGGCATAGGAGGCACGACATGTATCTCGGACTGGATCTCGGCACGTCCGGCGTCAAGGCGATGCTGATCGATGACGGGCAGGCGATCATCGGTTCCGCTTCCGCCGCGCTCGAGGTCTCGCGCCCGCATCCCGGCTGCTCGGAGCAGGACCCGGCCGACTGGGTCCGCGCGGCGGAAGAGGCGGTCAACGGCCTCAAGGCAGAGCATCCCGGCGCACTTGCCGCGGTTCGCGGCATCGGCCTCTCCGGCCAGATGCACGGCGCGACATTGCTCGATCAGGAAGATGCGGTGCTTCGGCCCTGCATCCTCTGGAACGATACCCGCAGCTTCCGCCAGGCGGCGGCGCTTGACGGCGATCCGCAATTCCGGGCGCTGACCGGCAACATCGTCTTTCCCGGCTTCACCGCGCCGAAGCTCGCCTGGGTGCGCGAAAACGAGCCGGAGATCTTTGCCAGGGTGCGCTGGGTGCTCCTGCCCAAGGACTATCTGCGCCTGTGGCTGACCGGCGAGCATATTTCGGAAATGTCGGATTCCGCCGGCACCTCCTGGCTCGATACGGGCAAGCGCCGATGGTCGGAAAGCCTGCTTGCCGCCACCCATCTCGACGAACGGCAGATGCCGGCTCTCGTCGAAGGGACCGAGAGGGCGGGCACGCTCAGGGCGGAGCTCGCCCGCGGCTGGGGCATGGCTGACGGCGTCGTCGTCGCCGGCGGCGCCGGCGACAATGCGGCCTCGGCCTGCGGTATGGGCACGGTCGGCGAGGGGCAGGCCTTCGTCTCGCTCGGCACCTCCGGCGTGCTGTTTGCCGCCAACGCCACCTATCTTCCCAATCCGGAAAGCGCCGTCCATGCGTTCTGTCACGCGCTGCCTGACACCTGGCACCAGATGGGCGTGATCCTCTCGGCGACGGATGCGCTCAACTGGCACTCGGGCATTACCGGCAAAAGCGCTGCGGACCTGACCGCCGAACTCGGCGAAACGCTGAAGGCGCCGGGTCCGGTGACGTTCCTTCCCTATCTCTCCGGCGAGCGCACGCCGCATAACGACGCGGCGATCCGCGGTGTCTTTGCCGGTCTCGGCCATGAAAGCTCGCGCCTGGTGCTGACGCAGGCGGTGCTCGAAGGCGTTGCCTTCGCGATCCGCGACAGCCTCGAGGCGCTCCGTGCCGCCGGCACGCGGCTCGAACGCGTCACCGCGATCGGCGGCGGGTCCCGCTCGCGCTACTGGCTGAAGTCGATCGGGACGGCGCTGAACCTCGCCGTCGACCTGCCGGCCGACGGCGATTTCGGCGCGGCCTTCGGTGCCGCGCGCCTCGGCCTCATCGCGACCACCGGCGCCGACCCGGTCGCGACCTGCACCGCGCCGGCAACGGCGGAGACGATAATGCCGGAGGTCTCGCTGGTGCCGGCCTATGAGGATGCCTACCAGCGCTATCGCCGGCTTTATCCGGCCATCAAGGGGGCGACGATGTGACCCGCTTCCGATCCGCAGGCGCCCGAAACGCCAAAATGAAATCGATTACTTTCGACCAAACGGCCGTGCCCGCGAGACGGTGCCGGCAATCTGAGATCCATGAGAGGAGACAGCCGTGAGCACGGGTTTTTTCGGCGATATCGCCAAGATCAAGTATGAGGGGCCGGAGAGCACCAATCCGCTCGCCTTCCGTCACTACGATCCGGACGAGATCGTCCTCGGCAAGCGGATGGAGGATCACCTTCGCTTCGCCGTCGCCTATTGGCATACCTTCGTCTGGCCGGGCGGCGACCCGTTCGGCGGGCAGACCTTCGAGCGCCCCTGGTTCAAGGACACGATGGACGCGGCGAAGCTGAAGGCGGACGTCGCCTTCGAATTCTTCCAGCTTCTCGGCGTGCCGTTCTACTGCTTCCACGACGCGGATGTGCGCCCGGAAGGCCGGAACTTCGCCGAGAACACCAGCAACCTCAACGAGATCGTCGACTACTTTGCGGAGAAGCAGGCCAAGACCGGCGTCAAGCTGCTCTGGGGCACGGCAAACCTCTTCTCGAACCGCCGCTACATGGGCGGTGCCGCGACCAATCCGGATCCGGACGTCTTTGCCTTTGCGGCGGCGACCGTGAAGACCTGCATCGACGCGACGCAGCGGCTCGGCGGCGAGAACTACGTGCTCTGGGGTGGGCGCGAAGGCTATGAGACGCTGCTCAACACCGACATGACGCGCGAGCTCGACCAGCTCGGCCGCTTCGTCAATCTCGTCGTCGAGTACAAGCACAAGATCGGCTTCAAGGGAGCGATCCTCATCGAGCCGAAGCCGCAGGAGCCGACCAAGCACCAGTATGATTTCGACGTCGCGACGGTCTACGGCTTCCTCAGGAAGTACGGGCTCGAAAACGAGGTGAAGGTCAATATCGAGCAGGGCCACGCGATCCTCGCCGGCCACTCCTTCGAGCACGAGCTGGCGCTCGCCAACGCCCTCGGCATCTTCGGCTCGATCGACATGAACCGCAACGACTACCAGTCCGGTTGGGACACCGACCAGTTCCCGAACAACGTTCCGGAAATGGCGCTCGCCTATTACCACGTGCTTTCCGGCGGCGGCTTCAAGACCGGCGGCACCAATTTCGACGCGAAGCTGCGTCGCCAGTCGATCGATCCGGAGGACCTGCTGATCGGCCATATCGGCGGCATGGATTGCTGTGCGCGCGGCCTCAAGGCGGCGGCGAAGATGATCGAGGACAAGGCACTCTCCGCTCCGCTCGAGAAACGCTATGCCGGCTGGAACGTGCCGGAGGCGAAGAAGATGCTCGACGGCGGCTTCTCGCTGGAGGAGATCGAGGCCTGGGTCAGGAAGGCCGACCTCAATCCGCAGCCGAAATCCGGCCGGCAGGAGTTCCTGGAAAACGTCGTCAACCGCTACGTCTGACGGCAGGCAATATCCGGCGAGGGGGCGGCGCGCGATGGCCCGCCCCTCTCCGGGTTTCGTCGCGCGGCGAACCCTTCCGGTTTGCCGCGATTGGCAAAGTCTCTTCGCGACGCCGCAGAAGGTGGTTGCCCATCGCGGAGAATCTGTTAGCTTCTCGCTCCTGCAACGTTGCAGGTATATGACTCATCGCGAATTTGCGGGGCAAGGCGCGCAAAAATCCTTCGTCGGCCGACGGCCGGTATCAGAAGACACCGATCCATCAGGGAGGAAATCCGCATGAAGACGATCAAGGGACCGGCGCTTTTTCTTGCGCAGTTCGCCGACGATACGGCGCCGTTCAACTCCTGGGACTCGATCACCAGATGGGCAGCCGATTGCGGCTACAAGGGCGTGCAGGTGCCGAGCTGGGACGGCCGGCTCTTCGACCTCAAGAAGGCGGCGGAATCGAAGGCCTATTGCGACGAGATCGCCGGCCAGGCGCGTGACAACGGCGTCGAGATCACCGAGCTCTCGACGCATCTGCAGGGCCAGCTCGTTGCCGTGCATCCGGCCTATGACGAGGCCTTCGACGGGTTCGCGGCGCCGGAAGTGCGCGGCAATCCGAAGGCGCGCCAGCAATGGGCGGTGGAGCAGGTGAAGCTGGCGCTGACGGCTTCCAAGAATCTCGGCCTCGATGCGATGGCGAGCTTCTCCGGCGCGCTCGCCTGGCCCTTCGTCTATCCCTGGCCGCAACGCCCGTCGGGGCTGGTGGAAACCGCCTTCGACGAGCTTGCCCGCCGCTGGAAGCCGATCCTCGACCATGCCGAGGATTGCGGCGTCGACGTCTGCTACGAGATCCATCCGGGCGAGGACCTGCATGACGGCATCACCTACGAGATGTTCCTCGAGCGCGCCGGCAATCACGCCCGCGCCTGCATGCTCTACGACCCTTCGCACTACGTGCTGCAGTGCCTCGATTATCTCGATAACATCGACATCTACAGGAACCGCATCCGGATGTTCCACGTCAAGGATGCGGAGTTCAACCCTACCGGACGGCAGGGTGTCTATGGCGGCTACCAGAACTGGGTGAACCGCGCCGGACGCTTCCGCTCGCTCGGCGACGGCCAGGTGGATTTCGGCGCCGTGTTCTCGAAGATGGCGGCGAACGATTTTGCCGGCTGGGCCGTGGTCGAGTGGGAATGCTGCCTGAAACATCCGGAAGACGGCGCGCGCGAGGGCGCCGATTTCGTCAAGGCTCACATCATCCGCGTCACCGAAAAGGCCTTCGACGATTTCGCCGGCGCGGGCACGGACGAGGCGGCGAACCGGCGGATGTTGGGGATCTAGGGCAAGACCCCTCCCCAACCCCTCCCCACAAGGGGGAGGGGCTTTGGCATGCGGCAGCGCCGCGATTCTCTCCCCCCTTGTGGGGGAGATGCCCGGCAGGGCAGAGGGGGCCTTAGTCTCCGAGCACCAGATCGATTTCAGGAGAGAAACCATATGGCAATTGAGGGAAGCAGCACGGAAACTCGGCAGAAGCGCATCCGGCTCGGGATGGTGGGCGGGGGCTCCGGCGCCTTCATCGGCGCGGTGCACCGGATCGCCGCGCGGCTCGACGACCATTACGAGCTGGTCGCCGGCGCCCTGTCGTCGACGCCGGAGAAGGCCGCGGCCTCGGGCCGCGAGCTCGGGCTCGATCCGTCGCGCGTCTATTCGGATTTCAAGGAAATGGCGATCCGCGAGGCGAAGCTCAAGAATGGCATCGAGGCGGTGGCGATCGTCACGCCGAACCATGTCCACTATGCCGCGGCGAAGGAATTCCTGAAGCGCGGCATCCATGTCATCTGCGACAAGCCGCTGACCTCGACGCTCGCCGACGCGAAGAAGCTCAAGAAGGCGGCCGACGAGAGCGATGCGCTCTTCGTGCTGACGCACAATTACACCGGCTATCCGATGGTCAGGCAGGCGCGCGAGATGATCGCCAACGGCGACATCGGCGCCGTACGCCTAGTGCAGATGGAATATCCGCAGGACTGGCTGACCGAGAATATCGAGCAGTCCGGCCAGAAGCAGGCGTCGTGGCGGACCGACCCGGCCCGCTCCGGCGCCGGCGGCTCGACCGGGGATATCGGGACGCATGCCTATAATCTCGGCTGCTTCGTCTCCGGCCTCGAACTGGACGAGCTTTCCGCCGACCTCGACAGCTTCGTCAGCGGGCGCCAGCTCGACGACAATGCCCATGTGATGCTGCGCTTCAAGGAAAAGGACGGGGCGCGCGCCAAGGGCATGCTCTGGTGCAGCCAGGTGGCGCCCGGCAACGAGAACGGGCTGATGCTGCGCGTCTACGGCACCGAGGGCGGCCTCGAATGGACACAGAAGGAGCCGAACTACCTCTGGTACACGCCCTTCGGCGAGCCGAAGCGGCTGCTGACGCGCGCCGGCGCCGGGGCGTCACCGGCGGCGGCGCGCGTGTCGCGCATCCCGTCCGGTCATCCGGAAGGCTATCTCGAAGGCTTCGCCAATATCTACAGCGAGGCGGCGCGGGCGATCTACGCCAAGCGCGACGGCGCAAAGGTCGACGAAGCCGTCACATATCCGACGATTGACGACGGTATGAAGGGCATGGTCTTCGTCGATGCCTGCGTGCGATCCTCGCAGCGCAACGGCGCCTGGATCAAGGTCTGACGCCTGGAGGCATATGTCCGGGGAGGGCGGCGCGCGCGTCGCCCTTTTTCGTTGACATTCGCCGTCGCCGTCTTAGGCCACTCTCTCGACGAGAGCCGGGCTTCGATCGTCCGGCTTCCTGCGATGAATCCAGCCGAACCCTCTAGGCCGGCTGCCCAGATGACGAAGGGCTGAACGATGATCGAAGCCAAAAAACTCGCAGAGCGCTTTCCCGGCGGTTTTGTTTTCGGCGTGGCCACTGCATCCTTCCAGATCGAGGGCGCCAGCAAGGCGGACGGACGCAAGCCCTCCATCTGGGACGCCTTCTCCAACATGCCCGGCCGCGTCTTCGGGCGCCACAACGGCGACGTCGCCTGCGACCATTACAATCGCCTCAACCAGGATCTGGACCTCATTGAGAGCCTCGGCGTCGAGGCCTACCGCTTCTCGATCGCCTGGCCGCGGATCATCCCGGAGGGCACCGGGCCGATCAACGAGAAGGGGCTCGACTTCTACGACCGCCTCGTCGACGGCCTGAAGGCCCGCGGCATCAAGGCCTTTGCAACGCTCTATCATTGGGACCTGCCGCTGGCGCTGATGGGCGAAGGCGGCTGGACGGCGCGGACGACCGCTTACGCCTACCAGCGCTATGCGAAGACGGCGATCGCGCGCCTCGGCGACCGCCTCGACGCGGTTGCGACCTTCAACGAGCCCTGGTGCTCGGTCTGGCTCGGCCATCTCTACGGCGTCCATGCGCCGGGCGAGCGCCACATGGACGCGGCGCTTGCGGCGCTCCATTTCACCAACCTCGCCCATGGCCTCGGCGTCGCGGCGATCCGCTCGGAGCGGCCGGACCTGCCGGTCGGCATCGTCATCAACGCCCATTCCATCTATCCGGGCAGCGACAGCGCCGAGGACAAGGCCGCCGCCGGGCGCGCCTTCGATTTCCACAACGGCGTCTTCTTCGGCCCGATCTTCAAGGGCGAATATCCGGAGGGATTCCTTTCCGCGCTCGGCGACCGCATGCCGCTCATCGAGGACGGCGACATGGCGACGATCGCCCAGCCGCTCGACTGGTGGGGGCTCAATTATTACACGCCGATGCGCGTCTCAGCCGATCCTGACCCGGGCGCCGAATACCCGGCAACGGTCAACGCCGAGCCGGTGAGCGAGGTGAAGACGGATATCGGCTGGGAAGTCCATGCGCCGGCGCTCGGCACCCTGGTCGAGACGCTCAATGCCCGCTACGAGTTCCCCGACTGCTACATCACCGAGAACGGCGCTTGCTACAACATGGGCGTCGAGAACGGCACCGTCGACGACCAGCCGCGGCTCGACTACCTCTCGGAGCATCTGGCCGTGACCGCGGACCTCATCGCCAAGGGCTATCCGATGCGCGGCTATTTTGCCTGGAGCCTGATGGACAATTTCGAATGGGCGGAAGGCTACCGCATGCGCTTCGGCATCGTCCATGTCGACTACGAGACGCAGGTCCGGACGATCAAGAAGAGCGGCTACTGGTACAAGGAGCTGGCGGAGCGGTTTCCCAAGGGCAACCACAAGCGGGGCTGAGCAGAGAGGCGACGTCTTTCGCCGTTCGCCGGCTCGTTCTACACAAGAAGGGTAGACTTTTTTAGCCGAGGCCGCCGGCTCGGAAAAATCTACCTGTGAAGCGAGCGCGTTGCCGTCCATAAGAGTGGCATGTTCCATCGCATGCCTGCCATGCCGTGGAGGCGTTGATCCCACCGGTTGCCCGATGCTAGAGAGCTGCTCACCGTTCCGAATGCGTTGTCGAATGTCGGCTTGACCGGACGACGCCTTACCGCGCCGCGCGTCTTATCAGACGCGCAAAGGTCGCAATTTCGAACATCCGAGAGCATCATGTATCCTTCCATCGCGCAGATCCCTTCCTCGGGGAGCGGCCGGACAATGACCAATCCTGTTGCCGAGATTTCGCCCAAAGACGCTGCCGTCGTCTTCGAAAGCGTTTCCAAGCGCTTTGCCGCCTCCGGTGCGAACGGAGCTTTCACCGCGCTCGACAATGTCAGCCTGACCGTCGCGCGCGGCTCGATCACCGGCATCATCGGCCGCTCGGGGGCCGGCAAGTCGACGCTGATCCGGCTCGTCAACGGCCTCGAGAAGCCTTCGAGCGGCAGGGTGCTCGTCGATGGCGTCGACGTCGGCGCGCTCGACGAGGCGGGACTGCGCAGCCTGCGCCGCTCGGTCGGCATGATCTTCCAGCACTTCAACCTGCTTTCCTCCCGCACCGTCTTCGGCAATGTCGCGCTGCCGCTCGAGATCGCCGGCATGGACCGCGGCGCGATCGAGGCGCGGGTGCGGCCGCTTCTCGATCTCGTCGGGCTTGCCGACAAGCACGGCCGCTACCCGGCCGAGCTTTCCGGCGGCCAGAAGCAGCGCGTCGGCATTGCGCGGGCGCTTGCGACCGAGCCGAAACTGTTGCTCTCCGACGAGGCGACCTCGGCACTCGACCCGGAGACGACGCAGGCGATCCTGGCGCTCCTCAGGCGCATCAACGCCGAGCTCGGACTGACGGTGCTGCTCATCACCCATGAGATGGAGGTGGTGAAGGCGGTCACTTCCGACGTCGCGGTGATCGACAGGGGCGAAATCATCGAGCGGGGGCACACCTTCGACGTCTTCACCCATCCGCGGCACGGGACCACGCGGGCGCTGCTTTCGGGACTGCCGGGCTCGAAACTGCCGGAGGCGATCGCGAGGGGGCTGAAGCCCGAGGCGGCTGCCGGCGATCGCGTCGTCGTGCGCCTCACCTTCTTCGGCGCGGCGGCCGAGCGGCCGCTGATCTCGCAGCTCATCAAGTCGATCGGCGCCGAGGTCAACATCATCGCCGGCACGATCGACGAGATCGGCGGCAGGCCCTATGGCTCCCTGGTGGTCGCCTATGGCGGCGATGCCGAGACATCGGGGAAGGCGGAGCGCTTCTTCGCCGAGAACGGACTCGTCACGGAGGTGCTCGGCCATGTCGCCTGATCTTCTCATGCTCATCGGCAAGGCAACCCTCGACACGCTGTTCATGGTCGCGGTCGCCGGCCTCGTCGGCTCGCTGGTCGGTCTGCCGATCGGCATCTTCCTCGCCACCAGCGGCAAGGGGGAATTGTTTCCGGCGCCCAATGTCAATCGGGTCGTCGGCCTCGCGGTCAATGCGGCGCGGTCTACCCCGTTCATCATTCTCGTCGTCGCCATCATCCCCTTCACCCGGCTCGTCACCGGCACCTCGATCGGCACCAAGGCGGCGATCGTGCCGCTGACGATCGCTACCATTCCCTTCGTCGCCCGGCTCGTCGAGGCGGCGATCCGGGATGTCGACAAGGGGCTGATCGAGGCGGCGCGCGCCATGGGCGCGACCCCGATGCAGATCGTTTCCAAGGTGCTGCTCGCCGAATCGCGGCCGGCACTGACGCTGGCACTGACGATGACCGTCGTCAGCCTGATCGGCTATTCGGCCATGGTCGGAGCGGTCGGCGGCGGCGGCCTCGGCGACCTCGGCATCCGCTACGGCTACCAGCGCTTCCGGCCGGACGTGATGCTCATCGTCGTCGTGGTTCTCATCGTGCTCGTGCAGCTCGTTCAGAGCGCCGGCGACCGGTTGGCGCGTCGCTTCGACAAGCGCAGCCGCAAGACCTGATCCTCCCAAAGACAGCAAACAGCAACAAGGAGATGTCCATGAGAAAGCTCATTCTAGCGGCGGCCCTCGCCGCTCTGGCTGCCGGCCCGGCGCTGGCGGAGACGATCAAGGTCGGCGTAACCCCGGGTGAGCATGCCCAGATCATGGAGAAGGTGAAGGAAATCGCCGCTCCCAAGGGGCTCGATATCGAGATCGTCGAATTCTCCGACTACGTGGTTCCGAACCAGGCACTGGCCGATGGCGACATCAACGCCAACTCCTTCCAGCATCAGCCCTATCTCGACAACCAGATCGCGGATCGCGGCTTCAATATCGTCAGCGTCGGCCTGACGATCACCACGCCGATGGGTGTCTATTCGGACAAGGTGAAGAGCCTCGACGAACTCACGGACGGCGCGACGGTCGCCATTCCGAACGACCCGACCAATGGCGGCCGCGCGCTCCTGGTCCTCGCCTCGAAGGGCCTCATCAAGGTCAATCCGGATGTCGGGTTGAAGGCCACCCCGGCCGATGTGACCGAAAACCCGAAGAACATCCAGTTCGCCGAGCTCGATGCCGCCCAGCTTCCGCGCTCCCTCGCCGACGTCGACGCCGCCGTGATCAACACCAACTACGCGCTCGAAGCCGACCTTCATCCAAAAGAGGACGCCATCGCCATCGAAAGCGAGAAGTCTCCCTACGCCAACGTCATTGCGGTGCGGGCGGAGGACAAGGACAAGCCCTGGGTCAAGACGCTCGTCGAAGCCTACCACGACGACAAGGTGAAGGCCTTCATCGTCGAGACCTTCAAGGGTGCGCTCATCCCGAGCTGGTAATCACCGCCCAGGTCGTTGCCGCCAGTCCCTTCTCCCCATCAAAACGGGGAGAAGGTGCCGGCAGGCTCAGGGGACTACATCCGTGGTGCTGTTCAAGACGCAGCCGGGAAAGATTCATCGCGCGTCAACACATCGGCGCGGCCTCGCTTGATCGACCGACACGCAGCGTTATTTTCCGCCTCTTTCAGGGAGGAAAGCGCATGAAGGGTGGATGTCTCTGCGGGGCGGTGCGGTACGAGGCGAAGCGGCCGCCGCTCTATTCCGGCTTCTGCCATTGCCGCGATTGCCAGCGGGCGACGGGTACCGGCCACTGCTGCTACATGATCTTCTCGCGCGAAGACGTCGACGTCACCGGCGAGCTCCGCGCCTACGAGAAGCTCGCCGAAAACGGCAATGTGACGGTCCGCCCCTTCTGCCACACCTGCGGCAGTCAGATCTTCTCGTCCGGTGCCGACCGTTGGACGATTTATGCCGGCACGCTTGACGACATGTCGCTGTTCGAGCCGACGAACGCGGTCTTCACCCGCAGCCGCCCCCTTTGGGACAGGTCCGCGCTTGACCTGGACGAATACGAGACGCTGCCGGAGTAAGCTTTATCTACTGAGGCAGTCCCGGACGAGACTTTGCCCCTTATCCAGCCCTCCCCGTTTTGACGGGGTTGGGCGCCCGCGGCGAGCCCCTTCGCCCCGCTTGCGGGGAGAAGGTGCCGGCAGGCGGATGAGGGGCACTGGAGCACCGCTTCAGCTTCCCAGATGCCGCTCGCCACGCTTCCTGGCCAGCGTGATCTGCTTCTGCCGTTCGCGATAGCGCTCGCGGTCCTCTTCCGTGCGCGTCGCGTGGCAGTGGACGCAGGAGACGCCTTCCTCGTGGAGCGGTGAAAGAAGGTCCTCCGGCGTCAGCGGCTGGCGGCAGGCGTGGCAGAGCGTGTGCTCGCCTTCCTGGAGCCCGTGGGTGACGGAGACGCGCTCGTCGAAAACGAAGCAGGCGCCGTCCCAGAGGCTCTCCTCCGCCGGGATCTCTTCGAGATATTTGAGGATGCCGCCCTTCAGGTGATAGACCTCGTCAAAACCCTGCTCCTTCATGAAGGCCGTCGCCTTCTCGCAGCGGATGCCGCCGGTGCAGTACATGGCGATCCTCGGTTTGTCGTGCAGGCCGCCATTGCTGCGCACCCAGTCGGGAAACTCCCGGAAGGTCCTGGTCTTCGGATCGACGGCGCCGCGGAAGAGGCCGATCGCCGTCTCGTAGTCGTTGCGCGTATCGATGACCAGCGTCTCCGGATCGGAGATCAGCGCGTTCCAGTCCTTCGGCTCGACATAGGTGCCGACCACGCGATTGGGGTCGATGTTCTCGACGCCCATGGTGACGATTTCCTTCTTCAGCCGCACCTTCATGCGCAGGAAGGGCATGGCCGAGGCGCGGCTCTCCTTGTGCTCGAGGCGAGCGAATTCCGGCTGCGCGCGCAAGAACGCCAGCACCGCCGCTATGCCCTCGTCGGTGCCGGCGATCGTGCCGTTGATCCCTTCATGCGCGACGAGCAGCGTGCCCCTGACGCCGTTCGCGTCGCATACCGCCTGCAGCGGCTCGCGGAAATCGGCGAAGCGCGGGAAGGAAACGAAATGATAGAGCGCGGCCACCAGGAACGGGCCTCGCGTCTCTGCGCGGGGTGTCTTCAGCATGTCGGTCATGCGGCAGGCACATACAGCTTTCGGGCGTTTGGCGCAATTGCGGCGTCGTGCGTGACGGCCCACCCGCCTCACGTGAAATTGCTCCTCACCTTAAATAGCCCCTCACCCTAGCCCTCTCCCAGCGGGCGGGGAGAGGGGACTTCAGAGCTTGCCGCTCCTCCCTGCGCCCCACGCGGAGAGGGGAGGGATGCGATGCGGCATCGTCCCTTCTCACCGTCAAAACGGGGAGAAGGGCCGGCAGGCGGATGAGGGGCAATCCGATCACATTCCTCTTCTACCGACCGGCCTCGAGCCACAGCAGCCCGATCGTCCGGCTTTCGTGCTTCGGACGGTCAAGGAAGACCGCCTCTGCCCGTTTGAGGGCTTCCCGCCGCAGTTCCTCCTGCCGGGCGATGACGGCGGAGAGGAGGTGGGCCTGGTTCTGGCTGTTGCCGGCGAGTTCCGGTTGCTCGTTGACGAGCGATGTCATCGTCGCAAGGTCGTTCAGATGGCCAAGCAGGTCGACGAGCTCCCGCGCCTGCGCTCTCTTTGCCTGCATCGCCGAAGGCCATGCCGCCCGCAGCAAGGCCAGTTGCATGCGGTAATCCTGGGTTCGCTTGCGCAATTGGTGGAAGGCCGCGGCGTCGGTGCTCGCCTCGCAAGCGGCGATAGAGGCCGTCGCCCGCTTCAGTGTTCGCCGCCATCCCTTCTCCAGGCGGCGCGCGGTTTTCCGCCGGCCGTCGTCGAAGGCGAGACGGGCGAGTGCCGCGAGCGCCTCTTCGCAGCTCAATATGGTCGACGCGATCTTGCCGTCGAGATCGGTTTCCTCCTCGGCGATCCGGTCCCGCCGCGCCGTGAGGATCGATGAGACCTTGTCGAGCGCCACCTGTTGCTCCTCGCTTGCCGCATGCAGGCGCAGGTAGTTGGCGTTCTCGACGAGGGCGGCCGCGTCGCGGACGGTCGAGAGATTGCGCGCCATGGAGCGGATGCGGGCGTTTTCCTGTTTCCGGAAGCCGGGTGCGTCGACAGCAACGAGCCGGTAGAGCGAGCGCAACCGCTTGAAGCTCTTGCGCGCGTCGTGGATCGCCTCGTGCACACCCGCCGGCTGCTCGCTCAGCACCGCCATGGCGCACCGGATCTGCGCGGCACCGACGGCATGAAAATCCTCGGTGAAGGGGCGACCCGGATCGAACGCATAGGTCATGGTTGCGTTTCCAGCAGCCCCTCGGTTGCAAGCGACTGGTTGGAATAGCGGCGGTCGCCGGTGATCTCGCGCCCGAGCCATGCCGGCAGGTCAGGCAGATCCGTTTCCCGCTTCATTTCAACCTCGGCGACGACGAGGCCTTCGAGCGCCCCCTCGTAGACATCGACCTCCCAGGTGAAGCCCTTGTACGGCACGCGGTAACGCCGCTTCTCGATGACGATGCCGACTGCCTGCGTCAGCAATTCGCGCGCGTCGTCGATCGGCAGGTCATATTCGTATTCGTTGCGCACGAGGGAGGATTTGCCGATCTTGATGGTCAGGCGCGCCCGTTTGTTGCCGTGGATGCGGACGCGCAGCGAGCGGTCATCCATGGTGACGATATAGGCCTGGCGCAGCCGGATGCCCTTATCCGCATTCTGTCGCCAGCCGTCGGTTGCGACCAGGAACTTGCGCTCTATCTCCTTCGCCATGCATGTCCCGCCATTCCGAGAGGTCGACCGTCACAAGCCTATCGTATTGTAGAAGCCGCGTCATTGCGCTGGATCATATTATTAGTTGCAGGACCCCGAGCGCGCCTTTCGGGGGCTCGACAATGTCTGGCTGGCGGGGTATGCGGAGGTCCATTATTCAATCGTTTTAAAAGGACGATCGGCATGAGCGCCAAATCCGACAGGCTTCTTCCCATCCTCAAGCTGCAACCGGTCGTTCCGGTGCTGGTGATCGATGATGCCGCGACCGCCGTACCGCTCGCGCGGGCGCTGGTTGCCGGCGGCCTGAAGGCGATCGAGGTGACGCTGCGCACCCCCGCAGCACTGGAAGCGATCCGCGCGGTGGCAAACGAGGTGGAGGGTGCCGTTGCCGGTGCCGGAACCATCCTCAACGCCGCGCAGTTCGAAGCGGCGGTTGAAGCCGGGTCGCAGTTCATCGTCAGCCCCGGCACGACGCAGGAGCTGATCGACGTCGCCAATGATCATGAGGTGCCGCTGCTGCCCGGCGCGGCAACCGCCAGCGAAGTGATGGGGCTGCGCGAGGAAGGCTACGAGGTGCTGAAATTCTTCCCGGCGGAGCAGGCGGGCGGCGCCGCCTATCTGAAATCGCTTGCCTCGCCGCTGGCGGGCACGCTGTTCTGCCCGACCGGCGGCATCTCGCTCGCCAATGCGCGTGACTACCTGTCGCTGCCGAACGTCGTCTGCGTCGGTGGTTCCTGGGTGGCGCCGAAGGAACTCGTCGCCAAGGGCGATTGGGCCGGCATCACCAGGCTTGCGGCTGAGGCCTTTGCGCTCAAGGCCTGAAACGGCCGCATGCAACGCTGATCCCAAGACTGGCTTTCCCGAGGTCGCCATGCATTTGTATTTCGGCCGCGCCGTTCCTATGTCTCAATCCGCCAACTAACGAGCGGATGAGCGGAGGCCGTGCCATGCCTCCCCGTTGCGCATGCAAAAGGAGCGAGGCCGATGTTCGACGCGAAGAAATTGCTGGATCAGTTCCTGGGGTCGCAGGTGCCCGGCGCCGGCGGCACGGTGCGCGGTCGCGCGGACCAGGTGACCAGGCTCGCGAAGGACAATCCGCTGGCGACGGGGGCGATCGCCGCCGTGCTTCTCGGCACCAAATCGGGCCGCAAGCTCGCCGGCAATGCCGCCGTCCTCGGCGGCCTCGCCGCGGTTGCCGGCCTCGGCTACCAGGCCTACAAGAATTACCAGGCCGGCCAGACGCCCGCCTCCGGGCCTGCCGCGCAGACCCCGGCGCAGCTTCCGCCGCCACCGGCCGAATCCGGTTTTGCGGCGCCGCATGCCGTCAGCGACGACTTCGCGCTCGTGCTCGTGCGGGCGATGATCGCAGCCGCGCGCGCCGATGGCCACATCGACGACACGGAGCGCCGCCGCATCATGGACAAGCTGTCCGTCTCCGGCCTCTCGTCGGATGCGGCCGCCTTTCTCCAATCCGAACTCGCCAATCCGATCGACCTCGACGCCATCATCGCCGCCGCGAAGACCGAGGAGGAGCGCGTCGAGATCTACACCGCATCGCGCCTTGCGATCGAGCCGGACGGCCGGGCGGAGCGCGGCTATCTCGACCTGCTCGCCGGCAGGCTGGGCCTCGCGGATGCGCTCGTCGACCACATCGAGGCGACCGTCTCAGCGGCGAAGGTTCCGGTCTGAGGAACGCAGGGCTGCGGTTCGATCGGTTCGCTCATCGGTTCCGCTCATGGGTTCGATCACGAGTTTGAATTTGTCACGATCCCGTGTCCGTTCTATTGCGGGAGCGCATGGAAACGCGGGAGAAGTCGATGCGCGATCTTGCCGATTGGAAGGGATGCCCGGCGCCGAAGCCGGTGCTCATTGAGGGCCGATATGTCGTGCTGGAGCCCTATGACCGGGCGAAGCATCTCGAGGCGCTCTGGAACGATGCCTTCGGCGGCATGGCGATCAATCCTCTCCTGAAATATTTCACCCAGGACGATTTCGCCGGAATCGAGGATTTCGACGCCTGGCTCGCCGCGGTTCAACAGAAGTCCGGCTGGATCACGGAGGTCTTTCGGGACAAGGCGGTCGGCAAGGTCGTCGGCCTGGCGAACTACATGCGCGCGGACCCGGCCAATGGCGTCGTCGAAGTCGGCGGGGTCGCTCACGGGCCGGCGATGGCACGCTCGCCCTTGTCGACGGAAGCGCATTATCTGATGGCGAGGCATGTGTTCGAGGAGCTCGGCTATCGGCGCTACGAATGGAAGTGCCACAGCGAGAACGAGCCGAGCCGGAAAGCGGCGCAGCGTCTCGGCTTCACCTTCGAGGGTATTTTTCGCCAGCACATGATTTCAAAACGCGCCAATCGTGATACGGCCTGGTTCTCGATGATCGATGGCGAGTGGCCGCTCATCAAGGCGGCCTTCGAGCGCTGGCTCTCGCCCGACAATTTCGACGGCGGGGGCCGCCAGAAGCGGCGCCTCGAGGAGATTCGTGCCGAGCTTGCCGCAAAGGAGTGAATGTGCCCGAGAAAAAGGAAAGGTCCCCGGCGATCGCAGCCGCCGTCATTCTCCTGGTGGTAGGGATCGGCTTTTTCGTGCTGCCGTCGATCATGCTCGAGCTCGGGGCCATCTCGCCCTGGCTCGCCGCAGGCTTCGGCGCGCTCTTCGTGCTCGGCTTCTTCCTGATCTTCTGGCTGCGCGCCCGCCATCAGCGGCGGAAGGGGCTGTGATCTGGCCGATTCGGAAGGGTGGAGATCTGGGACGCTGTCGAGGATTGCCCCTCACCCTAACCCTCTCCCCGTTCTGACGGGGAGAGGGAACTTCAGTCGGCGCGGCATAGCCCGCGCGCGCGGCAGCACCGCGCGATTTCAGCTCTGCAGAGCAGCGCCCAGCAGAACCAGCCCCAAAACCAGAACCAACACCGCCCCGGCGATCTCGATGCCGTTCGAGATGCGCGCCGCGGCCGAGTTGCTCGAGGCATAGCGCACGGCGACGCCCTTGGCGGTGACGGCGATGGTCGCGAGGATCGACACGGTGATCGCGGTGCCGATCGACATGGCGAAGACCGAGAGCACGCCGCCGAGATAGAGCCCGTTCAGAAGCGCGAAGGAGAGCACGATCAACGCGCCGGAGCAGGGGCGCAGGCCGACGGCGATGATCGCCGACCAGGCTTCGCTCAACGCAAAACGATCGCCCTTCAGCATTTGCGGATCGGGCGCATGGGCGTGGCCGCAGGTGGCGCAGACCTCGCCGGGACCATGCGCGTGGTGGTGGTCGTGCCGATGGCCGTGATGGTGATGGCCGTGATCGTGGTCACCATGATGATGAGCGTGCCCGTCGATGCGGGCGGCTGCCGGTCGCATCATCGACCTCAGCTTGCGGAAGAGCAGCCAGCCGCCGAAGGCGGCGATCAGCCCGTAGCTTGCGATTTCGAGCGAGCGGGTGGCGCTCGTCATGCTGATCGAGGAACCGCGCAGCACCAGATAGACGGCGCCGATCAAGAGGATGGCGACGACGCCCTGGAGCATCGAGGAGAGGAACGACAGCAGCACGCCCCTCCTGAGCTCGGTCTCGTTGGCGATCATGTAGGAGGAGATGACCGCCTTGCCGTGGCCGGGGCCGGCGGCGTGGAAGACGCCGTAGGTGAAGGAGAGGCCGATCAGCGACCAGAGCTGCCAGGGATTCTCGCGCATGCCCTTGAGCGCGCCGGTCAGCGCGCGGTAGAAACCCTGCTGCTCCATGTTGACCCAGGCGAAGAAGCCGCCGAGAAGGCCGGTCGGCTGGACGGAGGGCTCGGCCGTGCCGATGCCGAGCGGCGACTGGGCCATGGCAAGCGTCGCGGAAAGCGCCGTCAAGACGAGCGCGGCGGCGAGCGGACGGCCGATCCTGCAGGCGTTCAGCATGTGATCTCGATCCTGGTCGCAAAGAGCTTCGACGTGTCTGTGCCGGTGGGATCGTTCCAGAAGGCGTCGGTGAGCGTGTCCTTGTTCTCGGCCAGCACCTCGTCCGGGTCGGGGCGCACCACCTGATGCTCGCAGGCCTCGATCCTGGCGCCGACGACCTTGAGGTCCTCGTCGGTCGGGAAATCCATCGCCGTGTACATGGTCGGGTCGTAGATGCCGAAGGAGAGCTTTCCCTTGAGCGGCATCGCCTCGGCCGGCTTGACGGCGAACATCATCAGGAGCTGATTGTCCTTGTAGTCGACGGTGATGCTGTCGGGCCTGTTGACCTTCACGGATTTGCCGTTGTCGAAAATGGTCGTGTAGTAGTTGTACTCCGCCAGCGATTCGAGCACCGTCTGGCCGACTTCCTTCAATTCATCCGGGTCGAGCATCGCGTTCGCGTTCTTGTCGAAGTCGAGCACGACGCTTGCCGAAAACAGCTCGTCGAAGCGCCAGACGTTCCTCAACTCGCCGATCCCGCCCTTGTCGTCGGAAACGATCTCCAGCCTTGCTTCGGCAAAGATGTGCGGATGAGCGACGGCGAGGGCGGGCGCGAGCAGGGTCGCGAGGCCGGCCATGACGAGGCGTTGTCGTTTCATAGGAGCGGAAATCCCCTTTTCGGCCTTGAAGATAAGCCGTGCGAATCGTCTTCGGAATGTACTGCAAATGGGACGGAATTGGGACTGGCTACCCCCGTCTTCGTGCCACGGGCGAGGCGGCCCTTCAGCGCGTCTTGCGGAACCAGCCGTGCAGGAAATCGACGAAGGTGCGGACCTTGGCCGGAAGGTAGCGGCGATGCGGATAGATCGCGTAGATCCCGCGATCCCGGGGCAGGAACTCCTCGAAGAGCGTCACGAGTTCGCCGGAGATGATCCTCGGCCGGGCAATGAAGTCGGGCAGGATCGCGACGCCGATGCCGCTCACGGCGGCGCGCGCCGCGGCCAGCGGGCTGTTGACCTCGATCGGCCCGCTCACGGGCACCGTGAAGGGCGAACCGTCCGGCTCGATGAAACGCCAGTTCGAATAGGACCGGCCGTTGGTGTCGAGGATGCACGGGACATGCGCGAGGTCGGTCGGGTGCGCGAACGGCCCGGTCTTCGCCAGGAAGTGCGGCGATACGCAGACCAGCACCTGGAAGTCGTCGAGCTTGCGGGCGATCAGCGTCGAATCTTCGAGCCGCGTGATGCGCACCGCGACGTCGAAGCCTTCTTCGACAAGATCGATGAAACGGTCGTCGGAGACGATCTCGAGCGACAGTTCCGGGTGCTCCTTGCCGAAGTCGATCAGCGACTGGCCGATCTCCGCATCGACGAAGGTCCGCGGCACGGTCACGCGCAGCCGGCCCCTCAAATCGGAATTGTTGGCGCGGACGAGATCGGCGAGGTTGTCGATCTCCTTCAGGATTTCGGATGCGGTGCGGTAATAGGTGTGGCCGGCTTCCGTCAGCGAGAACTGGCGCGTCGTGCGGTTGAGGAGCAGCGCGCCGAGCTCGTCTTCGAGCTCGCGCACATATTTCGACAGCAGCGCCTTGGATTTGCCGACGCGCCGCGCGGCGGCCGAAAAACCCTCCGCGTCCACGACGTCGATGAAGGCGCGGATGCGGGTCAAGGTGTCCATGACCGGTCTCTCTCCTGTGAGCTCACGGCGAGCCGATTCGCTGCGCGGCCTTGTGCCTGCCGCCAGCGCGGAGGGCGCTTCCGGCCGGTGGGGAAGTCCGCCGGGCACGCCGCGGGGCCTTCTTGAAAACTTCTTTTAGTTTCAAAGGCTTGCTGAGTCCATGAGCGCCTGCGGCGATTGTTCATCGAAAGTGAACACTGACAAGGTCGCGCGGTCCAGAAAAAATTGAGTGGCAATCGGAAAAAACTCTTGATTAGGGCCGCGAATTTTCTTACCTACGACCTTGCCCAAAGTCGCACGTGCCTGTGGGTGTCCGCCGACCCTCGATTAGGTGAGGTTATCGGTAAGGTACCTGGAACTAACCCCTCCAGTCGCTATTCCGGCCAACCGGGAAATGCGAGGACATCTTGAAGCAACGACGGTGCGGGCCTTTCTGGTGTCTGCCGGCTCTCCAACAGCCGGGGTTACTGAAGAGGCACACCTTCATTGCCGGAAGTGCGGTTGGGTCATCCCCTCCAATCCATGGCAGACAAAGCCGAATCTTAGCCTTTGCGGGCTTCGATTCACCGTAACGCGCAGAGAGCGCATGCATGGTTCCGGGGTCTCCACCGGCTGGTTCCAGTGCAGGCGCGCGTATGCCCTTTGTCCTCCACAGTCGTGGAGTTTAATGGATCGGGGAATATGGCCATGACCACCGCACGCATCATCGAATTCCTCAACACCCGACGACCCGAAGGCCCCTGCCTCGTTGTCGATCTCGACATCGTGCGCGACAATTTCAAGGCCTTCCGCCATGCGTTGCCGGACAGCGCGATCTACTATGCCGTCAAGGCCAATCCGGCGCCGGAAATCCTGCGCCTGCTTGCCGGTCTCGGCTCCAACTTCGATTGCGCGTCGGTCGCCGAAATCGAGATGGCGCTCGAAGCCGGGGCGACTGCCCAGCGCATCTCCTATGGCAACACCATCAAGAAGGAGCGCGACATTGCCCGCGCCCATGCGCTCGGCATCAACCTCTTCGCGGTCGACAGCCACGAAGAGGTCGAGAAGGTCGCGCGCGCCGCTCCGGGCGCCCGGGTGTTCTGCCGCGTGCTGACGGACGGCGAGGGGGCCGAATGGCCGCTGTCGCGCAAGTTCGGCTGCGTGCCGCAGATGGCCGTCGACGTGCTCGTCTACGCCCATCAGCTCGGCCTCGTCTCCTACGGCGTGTCGTTCCATGTCGGCTCGCAGATGACGAAGCTCGACGCCTGGGATGCAGCACTTGCCGATGCCAAGCGGGTGTTCGTGCAGCTTGCCAAGCAGGGCATCGAGCTCAAGATGGTCAACATGGGCGGCGGCTTCCCGACGAAGTACCTCCGGGACGTTCCGTCGGCGGAAGCCTACGGCCAGGCGATCTTCGGCGCGCTGAAAAAGCACTTCGGCAACAACATCCCGGAGACGATCATCGAGCCGGGCCGCGGCATGGTCGGCAATGCGGGGGTGATCAAGGCGGAAGTCGTGCTCGTCTCGAAGAAGTCGGACAATGACAGCCACCGCTGGGTCTTCCTCGACATCGGCAAGTTCGGCGGCCTTGCCGAGACGATGGACGAGGCGATCCGCTACCCGATCCGCACGGCGCGCGATGGCGACGAGATGGAGCCCTGCGTGCTTGCCGGCCCGACCTGCGATTCGGCCGACGTGCTCTACGAGAAGAACATGTACCCGCTGCCGATCTCGCTGACGATCGGCGACGAGGTTCTGATCGAAGGCACCGGCGCCTACACGACCACCTACTCGGCCGTCGCCTTCAATGGCTTCGAGCCGCTGAAGGCCTATGTGATCTGACCTGCTCGCTCCCGTCACAGGCGGGAGCGGCGATTTCACAATCATCTTTTGATCCGCCTGAAGCGGTTTTGATGACGGGAGGCCCCGATGGCCGCTGTTGTTGATACCCCGCGCGCGTCCTTCGCGCCGTCCACCTTTGTGATCGCTCCCGAAAACCCGGGCGACGTCGTCGCGCGCGAAAGCCTGCTCGACCGCGCCATGGGCCCGGGCCGCCGCAGGAAGTCGTCGGAGAAGCTGCGCCGCGGCCAGCTGCCGGCCGAGGGACTTGCCTTCGTCGCCCGCGACGTCGACGGCCATGTCATCGGCACGGTCCGCCTGTGGAACGTCGAAGCGGGCGTGAACCGCGAAGGCGGGGCCGTGCCGGCGCTGCTCCTCGGCCCGCTTGCCGTCGATCCGGCGCATGAGGGCAAGGGGATCGGCGGCATGCTGATGCGTGCGGCGATCGAGGAGGCCAGGAACCGCGGTCATGGCGCGATCCTGCTCGTCGGCGACGCGGCCTATTACGAGCGCTTCGGCTTCTTTGCGGCGCGGGCGCAGCATCTTGTCATGCCCGGCCCGTTCGAGCGCAACCGCTTCCTAGCGCTCGAGCTGAAAGAGGGCTGGCTCGTAGGGGCGGCCGGCATGCTGGTCGCCAGCGGCCGCAAGCTCGCGCTGCCGCCGGTCCGGCGCGCCGCCTGATCTTTCCGCCTCTCACCCTGCGGAGGCGGACAGCGAACGGCGCTCCTGCCCCCAAGCGGCGGCGGGAGCGCTGTAGCGTTTTGAGGAGGCAGTTTTCCGCGTCGGCCTTTGCCGCCCTCACACCCCGTCTGTCCGCGTGTCAGGTGGTGGCGCGGCGATAGAAGGCCAGCGAGCCGGCGAGCGCCAGCAGCGCCCCGCCGCAGACACGGTCGAGCCAGATGGCGCCGGAGCGTTTCAGGAAGCGAACGGCCTGGGAGCCGAGCAGCGCATAGCCGAACATCACCGCGAAATCGATCGAAGCGAAGACGAAAGCGAGCGTGGCATATTGCGGGGCCTGTGGCAGCGTCGGGTCGATGAACTGCGGCAGGAAGGCGGAAAAGAACAAATAGCCCTTCGGGTTGGTGACGGCGACGAGGAAGCTCTTCATGAAGACCGGGCCTGGGGTGCCGGCTCCGTGCGGCTCCTCCGACGATGCGGAACCCGAGATATCCAGCGTGCCATGGGAGCGGAGAAGCATGACGCCGAGGAAGGCGAGATAGGCGGCACCCAGCCACTTGACCACCGAGAACCAGAACTCGGAGGCCGCCAGCAGCGCACCGAGTCCGAGCGCGACGGCGCCGATCAGCACGAAATCCGAGAGCACCGCGCCGATCATGCCGTAGCAGGCGCGACGGACCCCATGGCGCGAGCCGTTCGTCAGCGCCAAGAGCACGGTCGGGCCGGGGGTGGCGATGCCGACGAAGGCGACGGCGGCGAATGCAAGGATGGTCATTTCGGTCATGGGAATCTCCTCTCGCTTCACGCAGTCGTTCCACATCTTCGAAAGCGCTGCAACGAGGAATTGAGCAGTTGCGACGCTGCAGTGTGCCGGCGTCACCGCATTTGACAGCATGCACCGCTTCGCCTAGGAGGCGGCGGGCGAGGGCCCCAGCCGTCCGCGAGCGTCAGCTTTGGTGAAGTCCCTCTGTTTCGACTCGGTCACGCCGCGAGGCATGCGAACCGATGGCAATGCGGGCACCCATCCGACGAAATGCATGCCGCAGCAGGAGACCCTGTCATGACGCATGAACCACGACCTCTACCCTCGCGCGACGCACTGAAGGACCAGGCAAAACGCCTTCGCTCCCGGCTTGCGTCGGAAGGCGAGGCGATCAGCCATTCCAAGTCATTGGAGCTCGTCGCTTGCCAATATGGCTACCGCGACTGGAACACGCTCCACGCCGCCCTCGGCAACCGTCCGCCCTTCAATCCATGGATGCTCGGGGCGCGGGTGAAGGGGCATTATCTCGGTCAGCCTTTCGAAGCGGAGATCCTTTCCGCGCAGGCGCTGAGTGCGCAGCCGGGGCGTTACCGGCTGACGTTCAAATTCGACGAGCCGGTCGACGTGGTCACCTTCGAAAGCTTCTCGGCCTTCCGCCAGAGGGTGACGGCAACCATCGACGAGACCGGACGCACGGTCGAGAGGACGTCGAACGGCCGGCCGCATCTGGAGCTTGACTGGTGAGGTTTGGACAGTTTCTGATCGCCCCTCATCCGCCTGCCGGCACCTTCTCCCCGCAAGCGGGGCGAAGGGACTCGCGGCGGCGCTCCGAGCGTTTCGGGCCGGATCGGTGGAAGCAGCGACTGAAATAGGATCGTCCGAAAATTCTCAGGTAGCCCGGATACTCACGCAGTCGCGGAGCACGTCCCCTCGCCCCGCTTGCGGGGAGAGGGTTAGGGTGAGGGGCTATCGCATTCGCAAATGCGGACTACCCCGCAATATCCACCACGCCGCAGTCGCCGGCGGCGGAGCCGAAGGCGAGCTGGCGGCCGGTCTTGTTCCAGGCCATCGCGGTGATCGCGCCCTTGCCGGGGCGGCGCAGAAGCACTTCCTTGCTGTCGGCGAAGCGGGCGGCGAGGATCATGCCGTCTTCGTAGCCGATCGCGACGATGTCCTCGGCCGGATGGCAGGCGACGGCCGTCACCATGGTGTTGCCGCGGGTGCCGAGTTCGAGCGGCGCCTTGCCCATCGGTCCGTCCTTGCCCTGGAAGGGCCAGACGATCGCTGCCGGCGCGCCGGAGGAGGCGAGCCACTTGCCCTTGGCGGACCAGGAGAGCGACTTCACCTTGGCGGGGTAGCCGGTCATGCGCATGTGCCGGGTCTCGGCGCCGGGCTTCGTGTCGAGCTTCCAGCCATGGAGCGCATTCTCCTGCATGGCGGTGACGACGAAGCGGCCGTCGGGCGAGAAGGTGACGCCCGTATGGGCCCCCTTCCAGTCGAGGTCGACCGGCTGCCCGGCCATTCCGACCCAGTGCAGCGACACGCCGTTGTAGCGCGCGACGGCGATGCGGAGCCCCTTCGGTGCGAAGGCGATGCCCTCGACCGTGCGCTCCTCCGGGAATTCCCTGGTCGTGCCGTCGGCGAGGCGGACGAACGTCGTCTTGCCGTAGGCATAGGCGACCGCACCCTGCGGTCCGGCGGCGACCTCGGCGATCCACTTGCGCGCCGTTTCGGCGACGGGACGTGCGGTGCCGTCGGCGGAAATGCGCATCACCTTGCCGTCCTCGCCGCCGGTGAGCAGCGTTTCGCTCGCCTCGTCGCAGGCGAGCGAAAGCAGGCCGTCATGGGCTTCGGTCACCTTGTGGCCTTGGTCGAGGCGGTGGATCGTGCCGGCGGCCCCGGCGAAGAAGGGAACGTCCTTGAGGAAGGCCACGCCGACGACATGGCCTTCGAGATCGAGCGGAGCAACGGTCGGCATCAGTCGGTCAGGCTCTCTTGTTGCGGTATGGTCCCATCGGAGATGGCCTTGCGGATCATGCCTGCGCCTCGCAGGCCTTGAAGGTTCGCTCGAGCTTCTCCCGATCGAGATCGCGGCCGATGAAGACGAGACGGGTTTCGCGTTTTTCGCCGTCCTTCCACGGGCGCTGATGGTCGCCCTCGATGATCATGTGCACGCCCTGGACCACGTAGCGCTCGGCATCGCCGGCAAAGGCGATGATGCCCTTGAGGCGCAGAATGTTCGGACCGTCCGTCTGGGTGATCTTCTGGATCCAGGGGAAGAAGCGGTCCGGATTCATCTCGCCGCCGCGCAGCGAGATCGACTGCACCGTCACGTCGTGGATCGGCGAGGGGCCATGATCGTGATGGTGATGACCGTGATGATGGTCATGGTCGTGGTGGTGATGATCATGATCATGATGGTGGTGGTCGTGATCGCAATCCGGGCCGCAGACGTGGTCGTCGTGCTCGTCATGATCGAGGAAGTGCGGGTCGTTTTCCAGCGCCTTCTCGAGGTTGAAGGCACCCTGGTCGAGCACCTTGGTGAGGTCGATCTCCGAGCGCTGCGTCCGGTAAATGCGGGCGGACGGATTGATGACGCGGACCGTCGCCTCGATGCGCTCGAGTTCTTCGGGCGTCACGAGATCGGTCTTGTTGAGCAGCACGACGTCGGCGAAGGCGATCTGGTCTTCAGCCTCGCGGCTGTCCTTCAACCGCAGCGGCAGGTGCTTGGCGTCGACCAGCGCCACGACGGCATCGAGCTCGGTCCTGGCGCGCACGTCGTCGTCCATGAAGAAGGTCTGCGCGACCGGCACCGGATCGGCAAGGCCGGTGGTCTCGACGATGATCGCGTCGAAGCGGCCCGGGCGGCGCATCAGGCCCTCGACGACACGGATCAGGTCGCCGCGCACCGTGCAGCAGACGCAGCCGTTGTTCATCTCGTAGATTTCCTCGTCGGACTCGACGATCAGGTCGTTGTCGATGCCGATCTCGCCGAACTCGTTGACGATCACCGCATATTTGCGGCCGTGGTTCTCGCTGAGGATACGGTTGAGCAGCGTCGTCTTGCCGGCGCCGAGATAGCCCGTGAGCACGGTGACGGGGATCGGCTTCTGCGTGGTCGTTTCGGTCATGGGAGCCTCGAGGATTGGCGATGCGCCGCGGGCATCTTGCGTTGGCGTCTGATATAGGAGATCGAGCGGCGATGCGCAAATGCGGGGAGCGCGATTTCGCTTGAAGCGCTCACGCAAGCTCGCCGGCGTCGAAGGCGTTCACGTCCTCGAGCAATTCGACGATGCCGTTCACCGCATGGGCGATCAGCGCCTCGCCGCGCGCGGCGGTTGCGGCAGCGGCATTGCCGGCAACGCCTTCGGGGTTCAAGTCCGACATCTTCCAGCCGAAGGCGTGCGGGCCATAGGCACGCAAATGCTTGAAGCGGCGCGCGAACTCGCTCTGGCGGGAGGGGAAGCGGCGGGCTTTGGCCATGTCCACCTTTTCCGGGCGGAGCGCCAGCATCACGGATGTCTCGATGTCGCCGCCATGGATGTCGAGCGCCTTGTCCTCGGCGCCGATCCAGCCCTCCGGCTGGCCGAAACGCGTCCAGCTCGTCGCCACCGCAAGCATGTTGAAGCGCAGGCGCGCCTCCGTCGCGACGATGGTCATCAGCGGCGAGTTGCCGCCATGGGCATTCAGCATCACCAGTTTGCGGATGCCGAGCCCGGCGAGCTTTTCGGCGATGCCGAGCCAGCGCGCGATCGCCTCGTCATAGCGAAGCGTGCGGGTGCCCGGCACGTTCATGTGCTCGACAGAATAGCCGACCGGTTCGGCCGGCAGGAAGGTCACGGGCAGGCTCTCGGGCAAGGCGGCGATGACGCGCTCGACGATGCCCTCGACGATCAGCCGGTCGGTTTCGAAGGGGAGATGCGGTCCGTGCTGCTCGTGCGCACCGAGCGGCAGCACAGCGATCCAATCCCGCCGCTCGAAGGAGGCGAGAGCGGCGGAATTGTCCTCCCAGCGCCGTTTCGGCAGCGACATTTCCATTCGGCCCTCCGCATCGATTGTCGTAAAATCGTTATTTGAGTCATACAGTTCGTAATCTCAAGCCGTATTGCTATAAAGGCAATGTACGGGATTCGGCCGGAGGTCCAATGGGCAAGAAGAACAAAGCCGAAAAGAAGGGCAAGAACGGCAAGAGGAAGGACGAGGTCGTCGCCGACGTGCAGGATCACGACCTCGCCTCGGTCCTCGTCCAGGCGGCGCGTTCGATGCGCACGGTGCTCTCCCGCAACCTCGTCGAAAGCGGCCTTTATGCCGGCCAGGACGGCGTCATGCTGGCGCTCGCGGAGGCAGACGGCATGACGGCCGGAGCGCTGGCGGCGAAGCTCGGCGTCAAGGCGCCGACGATGACGCGCACCATCGGCCGGATGGAGGCCCAGGGCTTTCTCGAACGCCGCCCGGACAAGGATGACGCGCGGCTGACCAAGGTCTACCTGACCGGCCCCGGCCGCGATCGGCTGCAGACCATCGCCGAGGCCGGCCACCATTCCGAGAAGCTCGCCACACGCGGCCTGACCGACAAGCAGGTCCGCACGCTGCTCAAACTCCTGCGTGTGGTCGACAGCAACCTGCAGGCGGCCAGGACCGCGGATTGACGGGCCGCGGCACGCACTTCCCGATTGCAGCGACGATTTAAACAGTTTAAAGAGGGTTTAAAATCGGGCTGAAGGACATCGACGGGATCCGGGGGAGCAGGTGGCGCAAAAGGTCAAGCTTTCGACAATCGCAGAAACACTCGGCCTTTCGACGGCGACTGTATCCCTGGCATTGCGCGACAGCCCGCTGGTGGCGACGGTGACCCGCGACAAGATCAAGGAGCAGGCGCGCGCGCTCGGCTACATCTACAACCGCCGCGCCGCGAGCCTCAGGACGTCGCGCTCCGGCATCATCGGCGTCGTCGTGCACGACATCATGAACCCGTTCTACGGCGAAATCCTCAAGGCGATCGAGGCGGAGCTCGATCGCGACAAGCAGACCTTCATTCTCTCCAACCATTACGATTCCGTCGAGAAGCAGCGCGACTTCATCGAGACGCTGCTGCAGCTCGGCGGCGACGGCGTCATAATGTCGCCGGCAATCGGCACGCCGCCGGAGGATATCCAGCTTGCCGAAGACAACGGCATGCCGGCGATCCTGATCGCGCGCTCGATCGAAGGGCTCGACGTGCCGATCTTCCGCGGCGACGATGCCTACGGCATTGCGCTTGCGACCAATCACCTGATCGGCCTCGGCCACCGCTGTATCGCCATGGTCGGCGGCACCGACCAGACCTCGACCGGGCGCGACCGCTACCAGGGCTATGTCAACGCGCTGCGCAAGGCCAATATCGAGGTCGATCCGGACCTGCGCATTCCGGGGCCGCGCTCGAAGCAGGGCGGTTTCGAAGCGGCGGTGCACCTCCTGTCGCTGCCGCAGAAGCCGACCGCCGTCGTCTGCTGGAACGACCTCGTGGCGATCGGCATGATGAACGGCATCGCCCGCGCCGGGCTCGTCCCCGGCGTCGATATCTCGGTGACCGGCTACGACGATCTCGAGGAGGCGTCGATCGCCACGCCCGCCTTGACGACGGTCTGGAACGGCCAGGCCGAGGTCGGACGCAGCGCCGCGCGCGCGCTCCTCGACAAGCTCTCCGGAAGCCACGAGCCGGACGGCATCCACCTGATCAAGCCCGAGATGCGTATTCGCCAGTCGACCGGCCCGCTTCGCGTCGCCGCTTGATCGTTCCTCCTCGGCTGGGCAGGATGGGGTGATTCCATCCCAAGCATGCTTCAGAAAAGGCAGATCGATGAGCGGTCCCAGAATTCTCGTGCCCGGCAAGATCAACCCGCGCGTGCTCGAGCGCCTGCCGGAAATGTTCGACACGGTTCGCATCGATGCGGCCGACGCGGCGCTGGTGACGCCGGATATGGCGGATGTCGCCGGCATCGCCGTTTCGGGCCGCCTGCCGACGGAACTCATGGACGCGTTTCCGAAGCTGGAGATCATCGCCAATTTCGGCGTCGGCTACGACGGTGTCGACGTCGCTCGCGCCGCGGCGCGTGGCATCGTCGTCACCAACACGCCGGACGTCTTGACGGAGGAGGTCGCCGACACGGCGATCGGCCTGCTCCTCAACACGCTGCGCCAGCTGCCGCAGGCGGAGCAATGGCTCAGGCAAGGGCGCTGGGCGCGCGACGGCGCCTTCCCGCTCTCGCCCCTGTCGCTCCGGGGGCGAAGGGTCGGGCTTTTCGGTCTGGGCAGGATCGGGCTGGCGATCGCAAGGCGGCTCGAGGCCTTCGGCGTTTCGATTGCCTATCACACGCGGACCCGGCGCGAGGACGCCCCCTTCGCCTACCATCCGACCCTTGCCGGTCTCGCCGCGGCCGTCGACACGCTGGTCGTCATCGTGCCGGGAACGGCGAGCACGCTGAAGGCCGTCAACGCTGAGGTTCTCGCCGCGCTCGGGCCGGACGGCGTGGTGATCAATGTGGGTCGCGGTTCGACGGTGGACGAGGCCGCGCTGATCGCGGCGCTTCAGGACGGCACGATCGCCGGCGCCGGCCTCGATGTGTTCGAGCAGGAGCCGCATGTGCCCGAAGCGCTGCTCGCCCTTCCGAACGTGTCGCTGCTGCCGCACGTCGCCTCCGCGTCCGTCGTCACCCGCAACGCCATGGCGGACCTCGTGGTCGACAATCTGAAGGCCTGGTTTTCGACCGGCGAGCCCCTGACGCCGGTCGTCGAGACGCCGTTCCGGCGCAGGAACCCGGTGGGCGGGTGAGGGAAGGCGCCTACCGGTTCTTGCTCTCCCGGTAGGCGCGCACGGCATCGCCGAAGGCGCGGAACAGGGCGGCCGACGGGGCATCGGTCCTGACCCAGTATTCCGGATGCCATTGCACGCCGACGGCGAAGGCCCTGGCGCCGATCACCGATACGGCCTCGATCGTCCCGTCGTCTGCGATGGCCTCGACCGCAAGGCGCGGCGCGGTGGCGGCAATCGCCTGCCGGTGCAGCGAATTGACACGGACCCGGCCGGCGCCGAGAACCGGGGCGAGGCAGCTTCCCTCCTTCACCGTCACGTCCTGGCGGATGCCATAGGCGACGTCGAGTTCGGGCACGTCCGGCTTGCGATGGTCCCAGACGCCCGGCTGCTCCTGAATTTCGGTCGCGAGCGTGCCGCCGAGCGCGACGTTGAGCTCCTGGATGCCGCGGCAGATCGCCAGCAGCGGGACGCCGCGGTCGAGCGCGCGGCGGATGAGCGGCAGGCTGGTCGCATCGCGGCCCGGATCGAAGGGGCCGTCCGCTTCGGTCGCTTCCCGGCCGTAAAGCGACGGATGGACGTTGGAGCGCGCACCGCTCGCAAGCACCCCGTCGACCCGGTCGAGGACCTCGTCGACGTCGTTGCCGCTTTCGAGCGCGGGAACGAGAAAGGTCATGACGCCGGCACCTTCGACGGCGGCGCGGACATATTGATGGGCGGCAACGTGCCAGACATTGCCGTCGAATTCGCGAAAATCGCAAGGGATGGCAACGACAGGTTTCGACATCGTGGACTCCGGTTATTGATCGGAAAAGCCTTGGCGCCAGATGCGGTTTAAAGTCAACTGCGGAAAGTGTGAGCCTGCGCGCTGAGCTTCTGGCGCCTGATCCAGGGCTTCGTCTTCGCGGCCCCGATGCCTGCGTCCGCGCTGGAAGCCCTCTGAAGCGCGCTGTGCCGACGCATGGCCCGGAAGTCCCGGGCGAGCGCATCGCCTGAGCCTTCGGCGATCACCTACCAGAGCGGATGCGCTCGACGGCCGCAAAGTCGACACGCGGCAACGATCGGTGAACCCGACCGCTCCATGGGAGCCCTGTCCGGATGCCACGGTGGAACGTGGAAAGGATGATCGACACAGACTTTCGGATGGGCCCGGGCGAGGCGGGCGGGTTTTCGTTGCGAAGGCCGCACGCATTGTGTATGCGGAGCTAACGGAGCGGTCGCGCTTGCCGCGAATGGCTCATGGGTGGATCAGGGCGGAGCCGCCGATCGGCGGTGCCGCGGCATTGTGGAGAAATGAACGATGGCAGAGCATCATTCGGGACCGGTCGAGACGGGTGCCCCGATGGACTATTCCGAGCACGAGAAGACCTACAACTTCTTCCTCAATGCAACGAAGTACGGCACGCTGTTTTGCGTGGCGCTGCTGATCGCCATGGCCGCCGGCTTCTTCACGACCATGGGCTTCTTCAGCGCGCTCATCGTTTTCATCCTTGTCAACGTCGCCGGTTACTTCGTTCTTCGCTAACCGGCTCTCCTGACCTGTCCGGCCTGGCCCCTGTCGCGGCCGCCGGGTCGGTCGGGCCTTGCCTCACCGCGTGAGGAGTGTTTGTTTCGACGGCGGGCGTGCCGCCGTCGAGGAAGAGTGCCTGTCGCTGCAGCGCCATGCACTTCTCGGGTTGCATGCAGCAGTTGATGTGCATGGGTTTTTCTTTCGACGAAGGGCCATGCAGGAGGGGAGGTCCGGCGCATAGCCCGCCTCGGCAAGCGAACACGATGCCCGCAGCCCGGCCCCCGGCCCGGTCGCGGATCAGGAGGGGGGACTTTTGAGCGAGATCGTCTTTATCGCCAGGGAAACGGATGCGGACGAGGGTCGCGTTGCCGGCTCCGTCGAAAGCGTCAAGAAGCTGAAGTCGCTGGGTTTCGACGTCGTCGTCGAAGCCGGCGCCGGGCTCAGGTCGCGCATTCTCGACGCGGATTACGAGAAGGCGGGCGCCCGGATCGGCACGGCGGCCGATGCCAAGGGCGCCGACGTCGTCCTCAAGGTGCGCCGCCCGACGGGCGAAGAGATCGCCGGCTACAAGTCCGGCGCGGTCGTCATCGCGATCATGGATCCCTACGGCAATGACGAGGCAATCGCCGCCATGGCGGCGGCGGGGCTGACCGCTTTCGCCATGGAACTGATGCCGCGCATCACCCGGGCGCAATCGATGGACGTGCTGTCGAGCCAGGCGAACCTCGCCGGCTACCAGGCGGTGATCGACGCGGCCTACGAATACGACCGGGCGCTGCCGATGATGATGACGGCGGCCGGCACCGTGCCGGCAGCCAAGGTCTTCGTCATGGGCGCCGGCGTCGCCGGCCTGCAGGCGATCGCCACCGCGCGCCGCCTCGGTGCCGTCGTCTCGGCGACCGACGTGCGCCCCGCCGCCAAGGAGCAGGTCGCCTCGCTCGGCGCCAAGTTCATCGCCGTCGAGGACGAGGAGTTCAAGGCGGCCGAGACAGCCGGGGGCTACGCCAAGGAAATGTCGAAGGACTACCAGGCCAAGCAGGCGGCGCTCGTCGCCGAGCATATCGCCAAGCAGGACATCGTCATCACCACGGCGCTGATCCCCGGCCGGCCGGCGCCGCGCCTCGTCACCCGCGCGATGCTCGATTCGATGAAACCGGGCTCGGTCGTCGTCGATCTCGCCGTCGAGCGCGGCGGCAATGTCGAGGGCGCGGAGGCGGGCAAGGTCACGGAGGTCGGCGGCATCAAGGTCATCGGCCATCTGAACGTGCCGGGCCGCATCGCCGCCTCGGCCTCGCTGCTCTATGCCAAGAACCTCGTCACCTTCCTGGAGACGATGGTCTCGAAGGAGACGAAGGCACTCGCGCTCAACATGGAGGATGAACTCGTCAAGGCGACGGCGCTGACCCACGGCGGCACGATCGTGCATCCGGCCTTCGGCGGCGCGAAGGAGGGGGACAAGTAAATGGCGAACGAACTTCTGGACAAGGCACTGGCCGACCTCGATCGGGCGGTGGAGGCGGTCAGGACCGCTGCCGAATATGTCCCGGATGCGGCCGGTGCGGTCGCGCACGGCGCGACCGGCGGTGCGATCGATCCCTTCGTCTTCCGGCTGGCGATCTTCGTGCTGGCGATCTTCGTCGGCTACTATGTCGTCTGGTCGGTGACGCCGGCCCTGCACACGCCGCTGATGGCGGTGACCAACGCGATCTCCTCGGTGATCGTCGTCGGGGCGCTGCTGGCGGTCGGAATCTCCGCTTCGGGGCTCGCCACCGGCTTCGGCTTCGTCGCCCTGGTGCTTGCCTCGGTCAACATCTTCGGCGGCTTCCTGGTGACCCAGCGCATGCTCGCCATGTACAAGAAAAAAGACAAGTGAGGCGGGCCGATGAACGCTAACTTCGCAGCCTTCCTCTATCTCGTCTCGGGCGTCCTGTTCATCATGGCGCTCCGCGGTCTTTCGCATCCGACCACCAGCCGCAAGGGCAATGCCTACGGCATGACAGGGATGGGCATCGCGATCGTCACGACGCTGTTCCTGGCACAGCCGTCGATCGGCGGGTTCCTGCTGATCGTCGTCGGCCTCGCCGTCGGCGGCGGCGCCGGCGCCTATATCGCCAAGCGCATCCCGATGACGGCGATGCCGCAGCTCGTCGCCGGCTTCCATTCGCTGGTCGGTCTCGCCGCGGTGCTGGTCGCCGCCGGCGCGCTCTACGCGCCGTCCGCCTTCGGTATCGGCGAAGTGGGCTCGATCCATGCCCAGGCGCTCGTCGAAATGGCGCTCGGCGTCGCGATCGGCGCGATCACCTTCACCGGCTCGATCATCGCCTTCCTGAAGCTCGACGGCCGCATGTCCGGCAAGCCGATCCTCCTGCCCTATCGCCACCTCATCAATCTGACGCTCGGCGCGCTCGTCGTCTTCTTCATCGTCGGCCTGGCGCTGACGGAGAGCCACTTCAATTTCTGGGCGATCGTCCTCCTGTCGCTGGCGCTCGGGGTGCTGATCATCGTGCCGATCGGCGGCGCCGACATGCCGGTCGTCGTGTCGATGCTGAACTCCTATTCCGGCTGGGCGGCGGCCGGCATCGGCTTCACCCTCGGCAATCTGGCGCTGATCATCACCGGGGCGCTGGTCGGCTCGTCCGGTGCGATCCTCTCCTACATCATGTGCAAGGGCATGAACCGCTCGTTCATCTCGGTCATCCTCGGCGGCTTCGGCGGCGAGACCGCGGTTGCCGGCAGCGACGACGGCGTGCAGAAGACCGTCAAGCAGGGCTCGGCCGACGATGCCGCCTTCCTGATGCAGAACGCCTCGAAGGTGATCATCGTGCCGGGCTACGGCATGGCGGTGGCGCAGGCGCAGCACGCGCTCCGCGAGCTCGCCGACAAGCTCAAGGAGGCCGGCGTCGAGGTCAAATACGCCATTCATCCGGTCGCCGGCCGCATGCCCGGGCACATGAACGTGCTGCTCGCAGAAGCGAACGTGCCCTATGACGAGGTGTTCGAGCTCGAGGACATCAACTCGGAATTCGCCCAGGCCGACGTCGCCTATGTCATCGGCGCCAACGACGTCACCAACCCGGCGGCCCGCGACGACAAGTCGTCGCCGATCTACGGCATGCCGATCCTCGACGTCGACAAGGCGAAGACCTGCCTCTTCGTCAAGCGCTCGCTCGGCTCCGGCTATGCCGGCATCGACAACACGCTGTTCTACAAGGACGGCACGATGATGCTGCTCGGCGACGCCAAGAAGGTCACCGAAGAGATCGTCAAGGCGATCAACCACTGAGCGGACGGCGCTTTGCGCATGCCCCTCATCCGGCCTGCCGGCCACCTTCTCCCCGCAGGCGGGGCGAAGGGGACTCGCGGCCGCCGCTGAAGTTCCTCTTCCCGCTTGCGGGGAGGGGGTTAGGGTGGGGGGCTGCAGCGCTCGGAGACGTGCCCAGAGCACCAATAAGCCTCAACCGCCCGCAATCTCCGGATCCCAGGTAAAAAGCTCCTTCGCCCTGGCGACGCCGCGAAGCGCGAAGCGTCCGAGCGAAACGGCATTGGCGCGATGCGCGGCCGGGGCGGCTTCGACGAATTCCGAAGACATGATGACGTGCCGTTCCACCGAGCGGCACATCGAGACGATGCGGCTCACTTCGTTGACGGCGGGGCCGACCACGGTGAAATCGAGCCGGGTCTGACTGCCGATGTTTCCATAGAAGACCTCGCCGATGTGCAGCCCGAGATAGACATCGGTGGTCGGCTTTCCTTCTTCGAGCCGCCGCTCGTTCAGGTCGGCGAGCATGACGCGCAGCTGCCGTTCGGCGGCGATCGCCGCGTTGCAGGCATCGGCCGGCTTGCGGCCGTTGAAGATGGCGAGGACCCCGTCGCCGATCAGCTTCAGCACGCTGCCTCCATGGTCCTCGATCGCGGCAATCACCGTGCCGGAATAGTCGTTGAGGAAGGGAATGACCTCCTCTGGCTCGACACTCTCGGCGATGCGCGTGTAGTTGCGCAGATCCGAGAACCACATGACCGCCTCTATGCGTTCGGCCGCTCCCCGTTCGATGCTGCCTTCGACCACACGGCGGCCGGCGTCCTGGCCGAGATAGACATCTGCTAGCGTGCCGATGATGCGGACGCAGGAGGCCGCCTTCACGGCGAGCGCAAGCGTCGGCACAAGCGTTCGCAGCGCATCGAGGTCTTCGCCGTCGAAGCCTCCGCGCCTCTTCGTCGTCCAGTAGGAGTAGAAGCAATCCATCTGTCCGACGCGGCCGCGGTCGGTGAAATGATAGATCAGGCCGCAGCAGTCGGTGTGCCCTTCGGATTTCAGCTTGTCGAGCATGGTGAAGGGAATATGCGGCTCGTCTGCAAGACGGATGCGGCGCTCGGTTTCGTTATCCTGGAGCATGTGGAAGAAGACGGAGCGCCGCCAGTTTTCCTGCGCCTCGCCGCCGCTCGTCGAGCCGTAATGCACGACGTCCGGCACGTCGTCGCTTTCGGTGTTCCACTGAAAGGCGCGGCCCTCGAACTCCGGATGGAGGGTGTCGATGAGCCCGAGGGCGCGGTCGATATGAAGGCCGGCGGCGTGGCACCGGTCACAGAAGCCCGCGAGAAGGTCCTGCTCCTTGAGGCCGCGAATTCCCTCGTCCGACATCCAGAGAACGATGTCGCGGATTGCCTGGTCCTTCATCCCATATCCCGTCGGCTGTCGCGCCGGTTCAACACTGCATGTCTCCTCAGTCGAAATCTACCTCGATCTGAGGACGAAGACATGCAGCAATTTCAAGTTTTACAGCGACCTGCGCGCCGGAAAGGGCCGCGCGGTCCGTAGCGACCAACGGCAAGAGTGGCGCGCCTTGCCGCGGCGCGCAAGTCGCTGCAATACGAGGAACAAGCGGACTGCCGGTGAGGGGACCCGAGCGAGACCCCCGGCGGGGTCTCCACAATTCTATCCGGTCAACCGGCCGGCGCCAGAACCAGGTGATCTATGCCGAGGGCGACGTTCAGGCCTTCCTGGACCTGGACGTTGATCGGCTGCAGCATGAAGGCCCTGTTGGTGCCGCCAGCGATGACTTTCGCTCCGCCGCCGACGGCGAAGCTGGCGTCAGCACCGACACCGGCATATTCGCCGGCCAGCGCATGCTCGGTGAACGGCGTGCCGGTTTTCGCCAGTACATCCCAGATCATCACGGTCTTGCCGGTCGATCCTATATCTATGCCGATCTTGGTGATCCTGCCGGCATAGACGGCTCCGGGCGAGCCATCGGCCGGCTTGAAGGTGCACATCAGGTTCTTGGTGGAAGTGACGATAAGCCCCGTGCCGCCTTCGGAGCCGCAGGTGAGGCGGCCGAGCGCCACGTAGTCTTGGGCGGACGCGGTGCCGGACAGGGCCGCCGGCGTGACGGCCGCGATGAGGCTTCGCTTGATCATGGCTCATTCTCCGTTGTTTAGGCCATCGGTCAAACGGACGGGAGCAAGGTTGGTTCCGCGAATGGGGTGTCGCCCGAAAGTAGCGAGGCGCGGCGCCGCACTGATCTCGGAAATGAAAACGCCCGCGAGGTGGTCGCGGGCGTCCATAAAATCGAAGCGGGGAAGGGACGTCAGGACATTGCCTTGACGCGGGCAAGCCCCGCGCGCGCCGGCTCGTATTTCGGGTCGAGCGACAGCGCATGCGAATAGGATTTCGAGGCCTTGGCCTTCTCGCCGCGACGCTCGTAGATCAGTGCCTGGTTTGCCCAGGACTCGGCCAGCTTGCCGTTGAGGTTGATCGCGGTGTTGAAATCGGCGAAGGCGTTGTCGTCGTCGCCCTGTGCGACATAGGAGATGCCGCGGCCGTTATAGGGTTCGGGCGAACGCGGCGACAGCGAAATGGCCTTCGAGAAATCCTCGATCGCCTGCCCATGCTGATTGCGCGCCTGGTAGATCAGGCCGCGATTGTGGTAGGCACGGGGATCGGTGGTGTCGAACTCGATCGCCTTGTTGAAATCGTTGAAGGCGGCATCGAGCTGCCCGCCCTGGCGATAGAGGTTACCGCGGCCGATATAGGCGACGTCATAGCTCGGATTGACTTGCAGCGCCGCATTGTAGTCGGAGAGCGCGGCCTGCTGGTTGCCCATGTTGCGCTGGACGAGCGCCCGGTTGGCATAGGCCTGGTAGAAGCGCGGGTTGAGCCGGATCGCCTCGTCGAAATCCGCAAGCGCGCGGCGGAACTCGCCGGCGCGGCCATAGGCGGAGCCACGGACATTGTAGCCTTCCGGATCGCTCGGATTGGAGGCGATGACGCTCGACAGCGAGGCGATGTTCTCCTCCGAGCCCTGGGCCCGTTCGACGCGAAACATCGATTCGGAGGAGTTGTCGGTCTGGCAGCCGGCGAGAAGCAAGGCAGAGCCGAGCATGAGAAAGGCGGCAAGCTTCGGCTTGCGCTGGTGGCGGCGGTTCGCCTCGTTCATGGCGGAGACGTCCGCAGTCATGGCAGCAAGTGTCAAAGTCGATCCCTCAATGCGACAAGGTCCCGAAAGCCAGTGGCTTTCCATTTACGGAGACCAGCGAAGGTGCGGGGCTCCGGCCGGGGGCATCAGTGCCTCCATGTGATCCGACCGGTGAGTCCCCTCCGGGCGGTTGACCGTCGAGCTGATACAGTCAGCCTCCTGCATGAACCTTAAATCGGAACCGAATTAAGGCAGAACCATGCAGCACTTCAAAATGCCACAGCCACGTTTGCTCCTTGATGGGGATCCGACGCTACTGGAGCGCCGCCGGGCAGGGCATCCAAAGGAAAAAAGCGGCGGCGATCCCTCGCCCCCGCCTTTCATATTGCAAAGCGTCGAAAAAACGACCGATCAGCGGGCCAGGAGGCCTTCACGCTGTGCGCGCTTGCGGGCCAGCTTGCGGACGCGGCGGACGGCTTCGGCCTTTTCGCGCGCACGCTTCTGGGACGGCTTTTCGTAGAAGTCACGCATCTTCATTTCGCGGAAAATGCCTTCGCGCTGCATCTTCTTCTTGAGAGCGCGGAGCGCCTGGTCGACATTGTTATCGCGGACAAGTACCTGCACGTGAATCCCGTTCCTTTGTTTCGAGTGGCTCGCCTCACCATCAGGTCTGGTAGGCAACAAAATTACGTTCGCTGAGCCGAGAGCTCTGCGATTAGATGAGCGGATACCAGATCGTGCCGCCGAAGTCCAGCGCCGAGAGCGCCCGAAGGGTCAAAAAAGCGCCGGAAAGGGCCCGCAAAGGACGCTTGGCGCGGCCTCGTAGGCGATGAAGCGTCGCCGATGTCGCAAGTCCGCGCAAGTCCGCCGGATCGCGTCGCAAAAGAAACGTTGCGCCGCCCTGAGATTTGCGATTTCTAACCTCGACTGAACGTTTTCCCGGTTCATGGAGTAGCAGGCGGATGCGCAAATATTCTGTTTTTGCCGTGGCGCGCGAAGCGTTGCGCGGCCACAAGGGTTGGGGGCCGCACTGGGCCTCGCCGGAGCCGCGCAAGCAATACGATGTGATCATCATCGGCGGCGGCGGCCATGGCCTCGGCGCCGCCTATTACCTCGCCAAGGAACACGGCATCACCAATGTCGCCGTGCTCGAAAAGGGATGGATCGGCGGCGGCAATACCGGCCGGAACACCACGATCATCCGGTCCAACTATCTCTATGAAGAGAGCATGGACATCTACGAGCATTCGCTGAAGCTCTGGGAAAACCTGTCGCAGGACCTGAACTACAACGTCATGTATTCGCCGCGCGGCGTGATGATGCTGTCGCACAACATCCATGACCAGCAGTCGTTCAAGCGGCACATCAACGCCAACCGGCTCTACGGCATCGACAACGAGTGGCTGACGCCGGAACAGGCGAAGGCCTATTGTCCGCCGCTCGACATCGCCAAGACCGCCCGCTACCCGGTCAACGGCGCCGCACTCCAGCGCCGCGGCGGCACGGCGCGCCACGACGCCGTCGCCTGGGGCTATGCGCGCGCCGCCTCCGATCGCGGCGTCCATATCATCCAGAACTGCGAAGTGACCGGCATCCGCCGCGACGAGACCGGCCGCGTCACCGGCGTCGACACCAATCGCGGCTTCATCGGGGCGAAGAAGATCGGCATTTCCGCCGCCGGTCACACGTCCACGCTGATGCAGATGGTCGACGTGCGCGTGCCGCTGCAGAGCCAGCCGCTGCAGGCGCTCGTCTCCGAGCCGTTGAAGCCGATCTTCCCCTGCGTGGTGATGTCGAATTCGGTGCACGCCTATATTTCGCAGTCCGACAAGGGCGAATTCGTCATCGGCGCCGGTACCGACCAGTACAATTCCTATTCGCAGACCGGCGGCCTGCAGATCATCACCCATACGCTCGACGCGATCTGCGAGCTCTTCCCGATGTTCCGCCGCGTCAAGATGATGCGGCAATGGGGCGGCATCGTCGACGTGACGCAGGACCGCTCGCCGATCCAGGGCGTGACGCCGGTGCCGGGGCTCTACCTCAACGCCGGCTGGGGAACGGGCGGCTTCAAGGCGACGCCGGGCTCGGCCAACCTCTTTGCCCATCTCATCGCGCGCGGGGAACCGCATCGGCTTGCCGCGGGGCTGACGCTCGAGCGCTTCCGCACGGGGCGGCTCATCGACGAGGCGGCCGCCGCCGCCGTTGCGCACTAGAGTTGAAGGATAGAGCGGCCCTTGCGCTTTCATGAAAGACGCGGCGCTCTGATGCGAGGACATTCCAGATGCTTCTGATTTACTGCCCCTATTGCGAGGAAGAGCGCTCCGAGCTCGAATTCCGCAACGGCGGCGATGCCCATATCGCCCGTCCCACCAACATGGCCGAGATCAGCGATGAAGAATTCGAAGCCTATTTCTTCCTGCGCGACAACCCGAAGGGCGTGATCTTCGAGCGGTGGCGGCACGTCCACGGCTGCGGACGGTTCTTCAATGCCGCTCGCGACACGATCAGCGACCGGTTCCTGACGACCTACAAGGCCGGCGAGCCGAAGCCCGATCTCAACGAAAAACCGAAGACGGGCGCCGAGGTCGAAACCTACGAGGCCCTTGAAGGAGCAGCACAATGAGCGGGGTCAATCGCATTTCGGGTGCCGGACGCCTGACGCCCGCGCGCAGTGCCCGCTTCACCTTCGACGGCCGGACGCTGACGGCGCTCGAGGGCGACACGGTGGCCTCGGCGCTGATCGCCAACGACATCCATCTCGTCGGACGTTCGTTCAAGTACCACCGCCCGCGCGGCATTCTTTCGGCGGGTGCCGAAGAGCCGAACGCGCTCCTCGACGTCGCTCGCGACGCGGCCCGCCGGCAGCCGAACGTGCGTGCCACGGTGCAGGAGGTCTTCGACGGAATGAAAGTCTCGTCGCAGAACCGCTGGCCGTCGCTCGCCTTCGACATCGGCGGCTTCAACGATCTGCTCTCGCCCTTCTTCGCGGCCGGCTTCTACTACAAGACCTTCATGTGGCCGAAGGCCGCCTGGCACAAGCTCTACGAGCCCTTCATCCGCCGCGCCGCCGGTCTCGGCGTCGCGCCGACGGAGGCCGATCCGGATCACTATTCGAGCCGCTACGTCCATTGCGACGTGCTGGTGGTCGGCGCCGGCATCGCCGGTCTTGCCGCCGCGCTTGCGGCGGCGAAGGCCGGCGCAAAGGTGATCCTCTGCGACGAGCAGCCGGGCGTCGGCGGTGCGCTGCATTACGACAGCGGCACCGTCATCGACGGCAAGCCGGGTTACGACTGGGCGCAGGCGACCGGCAAGGCGCTTGCCGCCATGGACAACGTGACGCTGCTCACCCGCACGACCGCCTTCGGTTACTACAACCACAATTTCGTCGGCCTCGTCGAGCGCGTAACCGACCACCTTGCTTCACCGGAGAAGTCGCTCCCGCGCGAGCGGCTCTGGCAGGTGCGCGCGAAGAAGGTCATCCTCGCCAATGGCGCGATCGAGCGCCACATGGTCTTCGCCAACAACGACCGGCCCGGCATCATGCTGGCATCGGCCGGGCGCACCTACCTCAACCACTTCGGCGTCGCCGTCGGCAAGCGGGTCGGCGTCTATACGGCGCATGATTCCGCCTACGAGGCCGCCTTCGATCTCAAGAAGGCCGGCGTCACGGTGGCGGCGATCGTCGATTGCCGCGAGAAGCCGGGCGAGGCGGTGCTGGCGAAGGCGCGCGAGCTCGGCATCGAGGTCCTTGCCGGTCACTCGGTCGTCAACACGACCGGCAAGCTCCGCATCGCCTCGATCAACGTCGCCCGCAATGGCGGCGGCGCCTCTCGCAAGATCGCCGTCGATGCGCTGCTGGTCTCGGCCGGCTGGACGCCGTCGGTGCACCTCTTCTCGCAGTCGCGCGGCAAGGTGAAGTTCGACGCCTCGACCGAGCGGTTCCTGCCCGGCACCTACGCGCAGGAGTGCCTCTCCGTCGGCGCCTGCAACGGCACGGACGACCTGCAGGCGACGATCGACGAGGCGCTTGCCGCCGGCGAGCTGGCGGCCCGCGCGGCGGGGGCGGAAGGCGGCGCGCAGGTGACGCTCACCGGCCGCAACGCCTTCGAATGGACGGGCGGCATGCACGGGGCGGCCGAAGGCGCGGGGGCGGACACGACCGTCAAGGCCTTCATCGACTTCCAGCACGACGTCTGCGCCAAGGACATCCGCCTTGCCGTGCGCGAGGGCATGCACTCGATCGAGCACATCAAGCGCTTCACCACCAACGGCATGGCTTCCGACCAGGGCAAGCTTTCCAACATGCACGGTCTCGCGATCGCGGCGGAAGCGCTCGGCAAGGAAATACCGGCCGTGGGGCTCACGACCTTCCGCCAGCCCTACACGCCGGTGACCTTCGGCACGATCGTCAGCCACTCGCGCGGGTCGCTTTTCGATCCGGCGCGCAAGACGCCGATGCATGCCTGGGAGGAGGCGCATGGCGCCGAGTTCGAGGATGTCGGAAACTGGAAGCGCGCCTGGTTCTATCCGCAGGCGGGCGAGGACATGCATGAGGCGGTCGCCCGCGAATGCAAGACCGTTCGTGACGTGGCCGGCGTCTTCGACGCGTCGACGCTCGGCAAGATCGAGGTGGTCGGCCCGGACGCGGCGAAGTTCCTGAACCTCATGTACACCAATGCCTGGGACAACCTGAAGCCCGGCCGCTGCCGCTACGGCATCATGCTGCGCGAAGACGGCTTCATCTATGACGACGGCGTCGTCGGCCGGATGGCCGAGGACCGGTTCCATGTGACGACGACGACGGGCGGCGCGCCGCGCGTCCTGCAGCACATGGAGGACTACCTCCAGACGGAGTTCCCGCATCTCAAGGTCTGGCTCACCTCGACCACCGAGCAGTGGGCCGTCATCGCCGTGCAGGGGCCGAAGGCGCGGGAGATCATCGCGCCGCTCGTCGAAGGCATCGACCTCTCCAACGGGGCCTTCCCGCATATGAGCGTCGCCGAAGGGAAGATCTGCGGCGTGCCGACCCGGCTCTTCCGCATGTCCTTCACCGGCGAGCTCGGCTTCGAGGTCAACGTGCCGGCCGATTACGGCCAGGCCGTATGGGAAGCGATCTGGGCGCGGGCCGAGCCGATGGGCGCCTGCGCCTATGGCACCGAGACGATGCACGTGTTGCGCGCCGAGAAGGGCTACATCATCGTCGGCCAGGACACGGACGGCACCGTCACGCCGCACGATGCCGGCCTCTCCTGGGCGGTCTCGAAGAAGAAGCCGGACTTCGTCGGCATTCGCGGCCTGACGCGGCCCGACCTCGTCAAGGAGGGCCGCAAACAGCTCGTCGGCCTCCTCACCAAGGATCCGAAGGTGGTGCTTGAGGAGGGCGCGCAGATCGTCGCGGACCCGAACGAACCCAAACCCATGACCATGCTCGGCCACGTGACCTCGTCCTACTGGTCGTCGAACTGCGGCCGCTCGATCGCCTTGGCGCTCGTCGCCGGCGGCCAGGCGCGCCTTGGGCAGACGCTCTACGTGCCGATGGCCGACCGGACGATCGCCGTCGAGGTGAGCGACATGGTGTTCTTTGACAAGGAAGGAGGTCGCCTCCATGGCTGACCAGGCAATTGCTACCCGAAACGTCCCGCTCGCCGGCCGCCGTGGCGGCTCGCCGGCCGCGATCCTCACGCCGGCCGATCCCGCCTCGCGGATCGCGCTGCGCGCCGGAGCGGAGGCGGTCTCCGCTCTCTCGGCCGCGCTCGGCGTGACCTTGCCCGTCCGGCCGAAGACTTCGGCCTCCACCGGCAGGCGCCACGCGCTGTGGCTCGGGCCGGACGAGTGGCTGGTGATCGACGAGGACAATGCCGACCTGATGGCGGCGGCCGCGTCGAGCGGCGTCGTGCATTCGGCCGTCGACGTCTCACACCGCAACACGGCGGTGATCGTCAGCGGACCGGGCGCCGAAGTCGCGATTAACAGCGGCTGCCCGCAGGACCTGTCGCTGGCGATCTTCCCGGTCGGCGCCTGCTCGCGCACGATCTTCGGCAAGGCGGAAATCGTCCTCTTCCGCACCGCCGAGGATACGTTCCGCGTCGAATGCTGGCGGTCCTTCTCGCCCTTCGTCTTCGGCCTGCTGTCCGAAGGTGCGGAAGACGCGGCATACTGAAAAACTGTGCCATCAGGCATCAGAAGCGGCGGAGTGATCTGCCGCTTCTTCGCTATTTAGAGATTGCCAGCGCCAGGCCTTCGCCCCTCATCCGGCTGCCGCCACCTTCTCACCGCAACGCGGGGAGAAGGGATGTGCCGCGCCGCCGGGGTGAGGGTCAGGGTGAGGGGCAAAATGCCTTTCCGTTCTTCTCTTTTCTCGAACATGACGGCGCAGTTTGCTTCGAGATGCCTTATGGACAGTCGCAGCGGGGTCCGCCGTCACGCATCCGCCGGCCGGTCCTTGGGGTCGAACTGGGTGATCGTCAGCCAGGTCGCCGTCAGTGCGGGCTTTCTTTCGCCCTCGATCTCGACGGTCGCATCATAGGTGATCATCAGCATGCCGGCGCCGCGGAAGCGGGCATCGGCCATGGTGAAGCGGCCGCGCACGCGCGCGCCGCTCTTGACCGGCGCCATGAAGCGCACCTTGTCGAAGCCGTAATTGATGCCCATCGTCTGCTCGCGGATCTTCGGCAGGCAATTGTAGTTCATGGCCGAAAGCAGCGAGAGCGACAGGAAGCCATGCGCTATGGTGCCGCCGAAGGGCGTTTCCGCGGCGGCGCGCACCGGGTCGGTGTGGATGAACTGGAAATCGTCCGTAGCCTCGGCAAAACTGTCGATGGTCTTCTGGGTCACGGTGATCCACTCGGAGACGCCGAGCTCCTTGCCGATCAGATCCTTGACATCGGAAAGTGAAATGTCTTGCGGCATTTGATTATCCTGAAGAAGGCCTCCCGGCCATGATCTATAGGCCGGTCGGCCAAGATCTAGCAAGTGCTGGTAAAACTTTAAAAAACCTCGACGAAAAAGCTGACCGAGCGGGCCGGCGCCAATGCCGGCAGGCCCGTGCCCGACAGAGCGTCGCGCCACTCGCCGTCGAGGCTTGCCGGCAGCCGGAAGGGATGCGGTGCATGGCTGCGATTGACGACGACGGCAAGCCGCATCCGTCGCTTCTCTTCGCTGTCTTCGGTCGGAAGGATCATCACGAGATTGTCGGTCGCGGGGTGTTCCCAGTCGTCGACCGTCATCGGATGGCCGTCGAAACGCAGCCAGGCGACATCGCCGTTGCCGGTGAAGAAGCCGGTTTCGCCAAAGACGCCGAAGCGCCGGCGCATGGCGGCGAGCCGGGCCGTGTGGTCGAAGAGCTGCGGATCGAGCTTGCTCCAATCGAGCCAGGTCACCGCATTGTCCTGCGCATAGGCATTGTTGTTGCCGGCCTGGCTGCGGCCGCCTTCGTCGCCCGCGGTGAGCATGATTGCGCCACGCGAGGCGAAAAGAGTGCCGAGCAGCGCCATGACGTCGTGCCGCCGGGCCACGGCGATTTCCGGATCGTCGATCGGTCCCTCGGCGCCGTTGTTCCACGAATAATTCTCGTCGTGGCCGTCGCGATTGGCTTCGCCGTTCGCCTCGTTGTGCTTGCGCGCGTAGGAGACGAGGTCCATCAGCGTGAAGCCGTCATGGGCGGCGATGAAGTTGACGCTGCGCGTCTTCGTTTCGCCCCAGCGCGAGAAGGTGTCGGACGCGCCGGCAAGCGCGGTTGCGAGCGCGCCGACCGCGTGCCGGTCGCCGCGCCAGTAGCGGCGGATGTCGTCGCGCGCCCGGTCGTTCCATTCGAGGAAGGGGGCGGGGAAATTGCCGAGCTGGTAGCCGCCGGGCCCCGTGTCCCAGGGCTCGGCGATCAGCACGCGGTCGGCAAGCACCGGGTCGGCGGCTATGGCGGCAAAGAGAGCGGCATCGCGGTGGAAGCCGCTCATGTCGCGGCCGAGGATCGAGGCGAGATCGAAGCGGAAGCCGTCGACGCCGGCGGCAAGCACGAAATGGCGCAGGCTGTCGAGGATCAGCCGCTGCACCACCGGATGGTCGCAGGCGATGGTGTTGCCGCAGCCGGTGTCGTTGATGAGCTCGCCGGGCCGGTCGGTCGCGTGGCGATAATAGGCGAGATTGTCGATGCCGCGCATCGAAAGCGTGGCGCCGAGCCGGTCGCTTTCGCCGGAATGGTTGAAGACGAGATCGAGGATGACGCCGATGCCGGCCTTGTGCAGCGCGTCCACGGTCCTGCGCAGTTCGCTGACGCCGCCGGGCACCAGGCGTGGATCGAGCGCCATCGGCGCGATCGGATTGTAGCCCCAGCCGTTGTGGAGCCCGAGGGGCGGCAGGTGCCGCTCGTCGATCCAGGCGACGATGGGCATCAGCTCGACGGCGGAGGCGCCGATGCGTTTCAGGTGATCGAGGACGACCGGCTCGGCGAGCGCCGCCACGGTGCCGCGCTTCCTTTTCGGAACGTCCGGGTGAAGGATGGTGAACGGCTTGACCGCGACCTCGTAGATCAGCCCGCCCGGCTGCCACAGCGGCGGCTTCGGCTTCACAGTCTTCGCTTCCGTCACGATCGCCTTCGGCACCAGGTCGGCGGTCTCTTCGCCGAAGACGGTCAGCCTGGTGCCGTGACGAAAGGGCCGGTCGAGCTCCGTCGCATAGGGGTCGACGAGCAGTTTCGACGGATCGAACCAGAGGCCGTGCTCGGGCGAGTAGACGCCATCGGCGCGCAGGCCGTAGCGGCTGCCGGGCGGCAGATCGGCAAGGGTGATGCTATGGACATCGCCCTCGCGCTGCATCGGCAGGCGGCCGAGTTCCGTGGCGCCCGCCTCATCGAACAGGCAGAGGTCGATGCGGGCGGCATTGTGGGACCAGACGGCAAAGCGCGTTCCGCCGGCCGTGTGCGTCACGCCGAGAGGTGGAATTCCGGTCTGCGGCATGGAGGCGGACCCCTTTGTCGGTGTTGGTCTCGGGTTGAGTTTGATACCTCTCTCCACCCCCTCTGGCCTGCCGGCCATCTCCCCCACAAGGGGGGAGAATATGCGCGGCTTGCTCCTTGCTTCACTCGACAGCTTCTGCAGGCGGAATCCCTGGATCGAGGCGGAGAGCGTGCCACGAGTCGTCTGCCCCCTTGTGGGGGAGATGGCCGGCAGGCCAGAGGGGGTTAGCAAGGTCACGCGCGAAGGACGGTGGATTGGATAAGAGGGCCGTACATCGACGGCCCCTTTGATCTTGGGCTTCAGGTGATGACGCTCGGCTGGTCGCGGCCGGTGCGGGCCTTGATCTCGGCAATCTCGTCGGCGACGGCGATCAGGTCTGCGAGCGCTTCCTGGGTGTCGAGGTCATGGCGGGCCGGGTCGGGCTCGTAGCGCTCGATATAGACGCGCAACGTCGCACCCGACGTGCCGGTGCCGGAAAGCCTATAGACGACGCGCGATCCGCCCTCGAAGAGGATGCGGATGCCCTGGTTCTTGCTGACCGATTTGTCGACCGGATCGTTGTAGGAGAAATCGTCTGCGGTCTCGACCGCCAGGGCGCCGAAGCTCTTGCCGGGCAGGGTCGCGAGCTTGTCGCGCAGCGCGGCGATCAGGCCGTTTGCGGCATCCGTGTCGACCGCCTCGTAGTCGTGGCGTGAATAATAGTTGCGGCCGTAGGTCGCCCAGTGCTTGCGGGCGATCTCGAGCGCGCTTTCCTTCCGCACGGCGAGGATGTTGAGCCAGAGCAGCACGGCCCAGAGCCCGTCCTTCTCGCGCACGTGGTTGGATCCGGTTCCGGCGCTCTCCTCGCCGCAGATCGTCGCCAGGCCCTCGTCGAGCAGGTTGCCGAAGAACTTCCAGCCGGTCGGGGTCTCGTAGAGGCCGATGCCGAGCTTGGCGGCGACGCGGTCGGCCGCACCGCTCGTCGGCATGGAGCGCGCGATCCCCGCGAGGCCGTTGGCGTAGCCCGGCGCCAGGTGCGCATTGGCGGCGAGCATTGCCAGGCTGTCCGACGGCGTGACGAAGATGCCCTTGCCGATGATCAGGTTGCGGTCGCCGTCGCCGTCCGAGGCGGCGCCGAAATCGGGCGCATCGGGCGCCATCATCGTCTCGTAGAGCGCGCGGGCGTGAACGAGGTTCGGGTCCGGATGATGGCCGCCGAAGTCGGGCAACGGGATGAAGTTCATGACCGAGCCCTTCGGTGCGCCGAGCCGCCTCTCGAGGATCTCCTTTGCGTAGGGGCCGGTAACGGCGCTCATCGCGTCGAACACGACACGGAAGCCGCCGGCGATCAGCTTGCGGATCGCATCGAAGTCGAACAGGCTTTCCATCAACTCGGCGTAGTCGGCGACCGGATCGATGACGGTCACCGTCATGTTCTCGACCTGCTGGCTGCCTTCCACGTCGAGATTGACGTCCGGCCCGTCGGAGATATTGTAGCTGTCGATCGCCTTGGTGCGGGCAAAGATCGCGTCCGTCACCTTCTCCGGTGCCGGGCCGCCATTGCCGACATTGTACTTGATGCCGAAATCCTCTGTCGGGCCGCCCGGGTTGTGGCTCGCCGACAGCACGATGCCGCCGAAGGCCTCGTATTTGCGGATGACGTTGGAGGCGGCGGGGGTCGACAGGATGCCGCCGCGGCCGACGAGCACACGGCCAAAGCCGTTCGCCGCCGCCATCTTGATCGCCTTCTGGATGACCTCGCGGTTGTAGTAGCGCCCGTCGCCGCCGATCACCAGCGTCTGACCCTCGAAACCTTCGAGCGAATCGAAGATCGACTGGATGAAGTTCTCGGCATAGTTCTTCTGCTGGAAGACCGGGACTTTCTTGCGCAGGCCCGACGTGCCGGGTTTCTGGTCGCCATAGGGGTTGGTGGAGACGGTTCTTATCATTGTCTTAGCCTTTCGCGAGAAGACCGGAGTAAAGCGAGACATAGCGTTCCGCGCTCTTGGCCCAGGAAACGTCGGATTTCATGCCCTGGTTCTGCATGCGCGCCCACAATTTCGGCTCGCTGTATGCACGCATCACGCGCCGGATCGCAAGCCTGAGCCCGTCGGCGGTCACCGGCAGGAACTGGAAGCCCGTGGCGCACTTCGCCGAAAGCGCCGCCTCGTTGGCGTCGATGATCGTATCGGCGAGCCCGCCGGTGCGGGCGACGACCGGCACGCAACCATAACGCAGGCCGTAGAGCTGAGTGAGGCCGCAGGGCTCGAAGCGCGACGGGATGAGGATCGCGTCGGCGCCCGCCTGCATCAGATGCGACAGCGGCTCGTCATAGCCTGTGACCATGCCGATCCGGCCGCGATGACGCGAGGCGGCCGCCAGCAGCGCGCCCTCGAGTGCGGCGTCGCCGGAGCCGAGCACCACGAGCTTGCCGCCGAGGGCGACGATATCGTCCGTCACCTCAGCGACGAGGTCCATGCCCTTCTGCCAGGTGAGCCGGCTGATGACGCAGAAGATCGGGCCCGGGCTGTGGTCCAGACCGAAGCGATCCTCCAGCGCCTTGCGGTTGGCGGCACGCCGCTTGAGCGTGCTAGCGCCGTAATGCTCGACGATATGCGGGTCCGTCTGAGGGTTCCAGGCTTCGGCGTCGATGCCGTTGGCGATGCCCGTCAGGCTGTCGACGCGGCTTGCGAGAAGGCCGTCGAGGCCCATGCCGAACTCCGGCGTCAGGATCTCCTGCGCGTAGGACGGGCTCACCGTGGTGATTGACGTCGCCGTCTGCAGGCCGCCCTTCAGGAAGCCGACGTCGCCGTAATATTCGAGGAACTGCACGGAGAAGGCCTCCGGCGGCAGCGAGAGCTCGGGAAACACCGAGGCGCCGAACTGTCCCTGGAAGGCGATGTTGTGGATCGTCATCACCGTCGGGATGTCGCGCGCCGAGCCGAAGCGCATGTAGACCGGCGCCAGCGCCGTCTGCCAGTCATGGACATGGACGATGTCCGGCTTCCAGCCGGGAATGACGTTGTCGCCGGCGATTTCCGCCGCCGCCAGCGAGAGTGCGGCGAAACGCCGGAAATTGTCGGGATAGTCGCGTCCGGTCGTATCGAGGTAGGGTCCGCCGTCGCGGTGATAGAGTGCCGGCTGGTCGAGCACGAGCAGATCAAGGCCGTTTATCTCGGCCGAGTGCACCGTCGCCGGGTGTCCGAACAGGTTCTCGAAACGCCCGACCGCCTTCTTCTTCTTCAGCTTGTGCATTACGGCCGGATAGCCCGGGACCAGCGTGCGCGTCTTGACACCATGCGGGAGAAGGGCCGAGGGGAGCGCGCCGACGACATCGGCAAGCCCCCCCGTCTTGACCAGCGGGTAGACTTCAGACGCAACGGACAGGATGTTCATTGGGATCCAGACCTACATTCCCAGCTTGTCGATCATCGTTTGGGTGATCAGGCAAACGCCGTTCTCGGTTCGGCGGAAGCGTTTGGCGTCGAGTTCCGGATCGTCGCCGACGACCAGGCCCTCCGGAATGACGACCCGGCTGTCGATAACGACGTTGCGCAGAATCGAATGCCGGCCGACCGTCACGTCGGGGAGAACTACGGCGTTTTCGAGTCTGGAATAGGAATTCACCCTGACGCCGGTGAAGAGAAGGCTCTTGTTGAGCGTCGCGCCGGAGATGATGCAATCGCCCGAGACGAGCGAGGAGGTGGCCGAGCCGCGGCGGTCCTCGTCGTCGTGGACGAATTTCGCCGGCGGCTTGATCTCGGCAAAGGTCCAGATCGGCCAGGTGCTGTCGTAGATGTCGAGCTCCGGCGTCACGTGGGTCAGGTCGATGTTCGCCTGCCAGTAGGCATCGATCGTCCCGACATCGCGCCAATAGGCCTCGCGCTCGAAGTCGGAGCGGACGCAGGAGTGGGTGAAGCGATGGGCAACCGCTTTGCCGTGCTCGACGATATAGGGAATGATGTCCTTGCCGAAGTCGCGGCTGGACTTCGGATCGGCCGCATCCCGGCGCAGCATGTCCATCAGGAACTTCGTGTGGAAGACGTAGATGCCCATGGAGGCGAGCGCCATCTCCGGGTTGCCCGGGATGCCGGGCGGATCGGCCGGCTTCTCGACGAAGGCGATGATGCGGTCGTCGTTGTCGACATGCATGACGCCGAAGCCGGTCGCCTCCATGCGCGGCACCTCCAGGCAGCCGATCGTCACGTCGGCGCCGGAATCGACGTGCTGCTGCAGCATCACCTCGTAATCCATCTTGTAGATGTGATCGCCGGCGAGGATCACCATGTATTCGACGCCGTGATCCTCGATGATGTCGATGTTCTGGAAGACCGCGTCGGCGGTGCCTTCATACCATTGCGTCTCCGAGACGCGCTGGCTCGCCGGCAGGATGTCGAAGCTCTCGTTGCGCTCCGGGCGGAAGAAGTTCCAGCCGCGCTGCAGATGCCGTATGAGCGAATGCGCCTTGTACTGGGTGGCGACGCCGATGCGGCGGATGCCGGAATTCAGCGCGTTCGAAAGCGCGAAATCGATGATGCGGGCCTTGCCGCCGAAATAGACGGCCGGTTTCGCGCGCCGGTCGGTCAGTTCCTTCAGCCGGCTGCCGCGCCCGCCGGCGAGAACATAGGCCATGGCATCGCGGGCCAGGGGTTGCGTACGTCTTTCCACCATTGGTCCTCCCCAAAGTCGGTTCCGGGGACTGCTTGACGGCATTCTGCGACGCCTCGCGGCCCACCCGATTCTCTTCCCGCCCGCCCCGTCGGAAATCCTGCGGGGCTGGGACACTGTGGCGGATCACGATGACTTTCGGCCGGAGCGGCCGAAAATCATGAGCGTGATCGATTGTGACAGGTCAGAGCGGGATCTCAGGCGGGAAAACCGCGCGAGGCTTTCCGCGATCCGGCTCTAATCCTGCTCCAGCATCAGCGTCGCCAGAGGCGGCAGCGTGATGGTGGCGACTATCCCTCCGTTCGACCTCTTCTCGGCATAGGCGGCTCCGCCGTTGCCCTTGCCACTCCCTCCATAGATTTCCGCATCGGTATTGAGGATTTCCCTCCAGCGTCCCGCAACCGGAAGGGGTATGTCATAATGCTCACGATAGACCGGGGTGAAATTGGTGACGACGGCGACGAGCTTCTCGCCGGGCGCCTTCCTCAGCCAGGCGAAGACGGAATTGTCGCGGTCGTCGGCGATCAGCCACTCGAAGCCGTCGCCCTCGCAGTCGCGCGCATGCAGCGCCGGCTTCGAACGATAGGTGCCGTTGAGATCGCGTATCAGCCGCCGCATGCCCTCATGCGGATGGTATTCGAGCAGGTTCCAGTCGAGCGGGCGCTCCTCCGACCATTCGCGCCATTGGGCGAACTCCTGCCCCATGAAGAGAAGCTTCTTGCCGGGGTAACCCCACATGAAGCCGTAATAGGCCCTGAGATTGGCGAACTTCTGCCAGTCGTCGCCGGCCATCTTGGCGATCAGCGATCCCTTGCCGTGCACCACCTCGTCATGCGACAGCGGCAGCACGAAGTTCTCGCTGAAGGCATAGAGCAGCCCGAACGTCATGTCGTTGTGGTGGAACTTGCGGTGCACCGGCTCGCGCGACAGGTATTGCAGCGTGTCGTGCATGAAGCCCATGTTCCACTTGAAGCCGAAACCCAACCCGCCGGTGTGGACCGGATGCGAGACCTTCGGCCAGGAGGTCGATTCCTCGGCGATCGTCAGCACGCCCTGGTGGATGCCGTAGAGGCGGGTGTTCATCGTCTGCAGGAAGCGCACCGCCTCGAGATTCTCGTTGCCGCCATATTCGTTCGGCACCCATTCGCCGTGCTTGCGCGAATAATCGAGATAGAGCATCGACGCGACCGCATCGACGCGCAGGCCGTCGACATGGAACTTCTCGGCCCAGTAGAGGGCGTTGTTGATGAGATAGGCGGCGACCTCGTCGCGGCCGAAATTGTAGATGGCCGTGTTCCAGTCGGGATGGAACCCCTTGCGCGGATCCGCATGCTCGTAGAGCGCGGTGCCGTCGAACCAGCGAAGCCCATGCTCGTCGGTCGGGAAATGCGCCGGCACCCAGTCGAGGATGACGCCGATGCCGACCTTGTGGCAGCCGTTGACGAAGCGGGCGAAGCCCTCCGGCTCGCCGAAACGCGCGGTCGGCGCGTAGAGGCCGGTCGTCTGGTAGCCCCAGGACGGATCATAGGGGTATTCGGAGATCGGCAGGAACTCGATGTGGGTGAAGCCCATGTCGACGCAATAGGGGATGAGGCGGCTCGCAAGCTCGTCCCAGGTGAGCATCCCGCCGTCGTCGCGGCGCTGCCACGAGGCGGCATGGACCTCGTAGATGGAAATCGGCTGCCGGCGCTGATCGACCTCGGCCCAGTGGCGCCGATGCGCCTCGTCCTCCCAGGCCTGCTCGATCTCGCCCGTCGTCACCGAAGCGGTGTCGGGACGCAGTTCCGAACGGCGGGCGAAGGGATCCGCCTTCAGCGGCTGCAGCACGCCTTCCGAATCGAGAATCTCGTATTTGTAGGGGGCGCCCGGCGGCACGGCGGGAATGAAGATCTCCCAGATCCCGGTGTCGGCACGCAGCCGCATGACGTGGCGGCGACCGTCCCAGTCGTTGAAGCTGCCGACGACGGAGACGCGGCGGGCATTCGGCGCCCAGACGGCGAAATGGAAGCCCTCGGCGCCGTCGTGCCAGATCTGGTGGGCGCCCATCTTGTCGAACAGCCTCAGGTGCGAGCCTTCGCGGATGTAGTAGTCATCCATCGGCCCGAGCACCGGGCCGAAGCTGTAGGGATCGACAACGATCCACTCGCCGCCGGCGTTGCGGGCGCGGTAACGGACCGGCTGCTCCTTGCGCACCGAAACCGGCCCCTCGAAGAAGCCGGCGTCGTCGCGCCGCTCGAGCGCGCCGATTTCGGTGCCGGAAAGGGTCTCCGCCACCACCGTTTCGGCGCCGGGGATGAAGCACCGGGCGACAAAGCCCTTGCCCGCGGCATGCACGCCGAGAACCGAGAACGGATCGTTGTGGGTACCGGAAAGTATTGCCGCAATGGCCGGCGCTGGCAGCAAGCCTGAAGGGGCGGGGCTCGAGTCCTTGCCGCGCGAAACCGTCATCCGGCTCTCCAGATTTCGCCGGCATATTGCCGGATCGTGCGATCGGACGAGAACCAGCCCATGCGGGCTGTGTTGCGGATTGCCTTGGAATACCAGGCGGTGGGCGTCATCCAGAGCTGGTCGATCTCGCGCTGCGCCTTGGCATAGGCCTCGAAATCGGCGGCGACCATGAACCAGTCATGGTTGTAGAGACCCTCGACGAGCCCGGAGAAACGGTTGCGGTCGTCGGGCGAGAAGACGCCGGAGGCGATCGCCGCGAGCGCCTGCGACAGCTCGCGCGAACCCTCGATGATGGCGCGGGGATTGTGTCCCTCGGCGCGTGCCTTCGCCACCTCGTCGGCGGTCATGCCGAAGATCTTGATGTTCTCCTCGCCGACCCAGTCGCGCATTTCGACATTGGCGCCGTCGAGCGTGCCGATGGTCAGCGCGCCGTTCAAGGCGAACTTCATGTTGCCGGTGCCGGACGCCTCCATGCCGGCTGTCGAGATCTGCTCCGACAGGTCGGCCGCCGGCACCATCACCTCCGCCAGCGACACGTTGTAGTTGGGAACGAAGACGATCTTCAGGAGGCCGCGGACGGCCGGGTCGTTGTTGATGACGCGCGAGACGTCGTTGGCGAGCTTGATGATCAGCTTGGCGTTGTGATAGCTCGGCGCCGCCTTGCCGGCGAAGAGCTTGACGCGAGGCACCCAGTCGAGCTCCGGATGCGAGCGGATCTGGTCGTAGAGGGCCACCGCCTCGATGATGTTCAGGAGCTGGCGCTTGTATTCGTGGATGCGCTTGATCTGGATGTCGAACATCGCCGACGGGTCGAGCCTGACGCCCAGCGTCGTCTGCACCAGCTTCGCCAGCCGCACCTTGTTGGCGCGCTTGACGGCGGCGAAGTGTTCCTGGAAATCCGTCTTGTCGGCGAAGGCGTCGAGCGCCTGCAGCGCCTCGGTATTGTCCATGAACGCGTCGCCGATCGCCTCGCGGACAAGGGCGAAAAGGCCCGGGTTGCACTGCATCAGCCAGCGGCGCGGCGTGATCCCGTTGGTCTTGTTGTTGATGCGGTCGGGATAGATGCGGTGCAGGTCGGCAAAGACCGTTTCCTTCATCAGTTCCGTGTGCAGGGCCGAGACGCCGTTGATCGAATGCGAGCCGACGAAGGCGAGATTGCCCATGCGCACGCGCCGCTCGCCGGTCTCGTCGATCAGCGAGATGTTGCGGACTTCCTCGTCCGTCGCCTGTTTCTGCCTGCGCGCCTCGATCAGGATCTTGGCGTTGATGGCGTAGACGATCTGCATATGGCGGGGCAGGAGCCGCTCGAAGAGCGGAACCGGCCAGCTTTCCAGCGCCTCCGGCAGAAGCGTGTGGTTGGTGTAGGCGAAGGTCCGCCGCGTGATGTCCCAGGCCTGTTCGAAGTCGAGCCCGTGGACGTCGGTCAGGAGACGCGCGAGCTCGGCGACGGAGACGGCCGGATGAGTGTCGTTGAGCTGGATCGCCACCGCGTCCGGCAGCGACGTGAAGTCCGGATACTGCTGCAGGTGCCGGCGCAGGATGTCCTGCAGCGAGGCGGAGGAGAAGAAGTATTCCTGGCGCAGCCTCAGTTCCTGGCCGGCCGGCGTCGCGTCGGCCGGATAGAGCACGCGCGTCAGGCTCTCGGCCTTGTTGCTCTCGCGGAGCGCCCCGATATGGTCGCCGGCATTGAAGGCGTCGAGCAGGATCGGGTCGATCGGCTGCGCGGCCCAGAGGCGCAGCGTGTTGACACGGGTCGCCCGCCAGCCGACGGCCGGCGTGTCGAAGGCCGTGGCGATGACGCGCTCGGCCGGCTTCCAGACGTAGCGCTGCACCTCCTCGTCGATATTGACGGTTTCGACGCTGCCGCCGAAGCCGATCTCGTAGGAGCTTTCGCGCCGTTCGAATTCCCAGGGGTTGCCGTGCGCCAGCCAGGTCTCGGGCAGTTCGACCTGCCAGCCGTCGGCCATCTGCTGGCGGAACAGGCCGTGCATGTAGCGGATGCCGTAGCCGTAGGCGGGCACGTCGACGGTCGCCATCGATTCCATGAAACAGGCGGCGAGCCGCCCGAGGCCGCCATTGCCGAGCGCGGCATCGGGCTCGAGCAGGGCGACCTCGTCGATGTCGACGCCGAGCGAGGCGAGCGCGTCGCGCATCTCGTCCATCAGGCCGAGATTCGTCATGGCGTCGCGCATCAGCCGGCCGATCAGGAATTCGAGCGACATGTAATAGACGCGCTTGGCGCCGGTCGCATAGGTCTTGCGCGTCGAATCCATCCACTTGTCGGTGATGCGATCGCGAGCGACCAGAATGGCGGCGGTCAGCCAATCATGCGGCTTCGCCACCTTCGGGTCCTTGCCGATGCGGTACTTCAGGCGCTCGAGAATCTCCACCGCCAGCTGGCCGGGCTCGGACGATCTGGGAGCCGGGTGCGGCAGTTCGGTGGTGGAGAGCCGATTCATCATGAGAACTGTCTTACCTTATGCATTTCATTTCAGGAGGCCGCAGGCCGGAACCGGCCGGGATCAGGGCAATTTATGCATCGATCCGAAGCGCTTGCAACAGGTGTTTTTAAAAGGATTAAAATAGCAACCGCTTGTTGGGGCGGCTTGCCCGCGAGGCAGTTTCAAGAATTGCCCACTGCATGTCTCCTCGAATCGACCTCGATTTGAGGACGCGGAAATACAGCAACGCGAAGTGCTGCAGCGACCTTGCGCGCCTGAATGAGGCGTGCGGCTCTCAGGGGAAAAGTGCCGCCCGGCGATGCCGGACGGCATGGAAAGGCCCGGGATGAGACCCGCGCTATCTCGTCAGGCGGGAGACCATTGCGGAGGCCCGTTCGCCGATCGCCTTGAAGGCGGCAACGAGGTCGGCGGCTTCCTCGGCCTCGAAATAATGCGAGGCGGAAGACGCGCAATATTTCAGGAGGTCCTGGCCCCGGTCCGGCGCCATGAAGGCGACGCTGTAGATCTGGACCTTGTTGGCCTTGGCCGTGTCGCACCATTGCTTGGTCATGGTGTCGTCATAGGCCGCATTGTTCTCGCCATCGGTCATGAAGACGATGTATTTCGTCGGCTCTTGACCGTTCCTGGCGGCATGCGCGGTGTTTTCGGCGCCGTCGGTCACCTTGCCGTAGGCCGTCTTGAAGGCGTTGCCTGACGCGGTGCCACCGGTTGCAACCAACGCATTGACGTAGCTCGCGGTACCGGTGGTGCCCCAGGCGAGCGTTCCCGGCGTGTCCTGGGAAGCATTGTAGGAGATTGCGGCGGTGCGGACATAGATCTGTTCCGGATCCGCGACCAGAAGCTGTGCCAGCAGGTCGTTGACGGCGGTCTTCAGCGCGTCGATCTTGGTGATGTAGCAGGGACTGGTCGACCTCAGGTTGGGGTATCTGCTCCAGTTGGATTCGGTGTAATTGGGGCAGCTCTTCTTCGCCGTGTTGACGGTATTCGTCTTCCACGCCATCGAGCCGGACCGGTCGAGTACGAGATACATCGACAGGGCGTTCTTGCTCTCCGTCGCGCTCTCCGCCGTCGCCTGGGTTTCAAGCTCGATCGAATCCTGGCCGAGCAGCCGCGTCATCGCGTTGAACCGCAGCAGGTGCTTGTTGACGACGGTCACCTGGAACGACTTGCCCTTCGCCCCGTTGGGCGTTTCGGTGATGCTCACCTGCGTCGTGTTGGTCTCGTCCCATTCCGGCGCCTCTGACGTTGCGCCGTCCGATGTCTGGTCGGTGGGCGTTCCATCCTGGCCATCGGCCGGCGTGTCGGCAGCGCTTCCCGAGGCCGCCTGCGTCTTCAGGAATTTTCGCGCGAGGGTCTTGGCCGCCTCGATGTCCGGCTGCGATTCTGACACCAGCGCGGAGGCCGCCGCGAGGGCAGCCGCGTCGGTTGCGTCCTGCAGCTGGTTCTTGGTCATCAGCATGTTGGCCATGTCGATGGAGACACCGCCGACCGCCAGCAGCAGCGGCGCGGTGAGCGCCGTCATCATTGCGAAATTACCGCTCCGGTCCCGCAGCATCGCCGCCAAGGATCGGCCTACGGCCAATCGTCTTCCCATCTCAGCCCCCCAAAGCAAATACAATCAGTGAGCGAGATCTAGCAGTGATACATTACCGACCGGTTCAGGCGGTTGGTTCAATTTTAGTGAATCGTCAGAGGCCCCGTGATTTCTGCCGGGATTGCCACGCGTGCGGCCGTGCGGAAACGGCACGGCTGTGTCGTTTCGGGTCAGCCGACGGGGATGACGTCGACCGCCTGTTCCGTCGTGTGACTGCCGTAGCTCTTTAGCACGCCGATGACCGGGGCCACGTCGCCATAATCGCGGCCGTGCCCGACGACGATGTGGTCGGTGCCGGCCGGAATATTGTTGGTCGGGTCGAGTTCCATCCAGCCGGCCGTCGCACCGCACCAGAAGCGTACCCAGGCATGCATGGCATCGGCGCCTTCCAGCCGCTCCTTGCCCGGCGGCGGCAAGGTTCTGAGGAAGCCGCTGACATAGCCGGCGGGGATGCCGAGGCTGCGCAGCGCCACGATCATCACATGGGCGAAATCCTGGCAGACGCCGCGTTTCAGCTTGAAGGCCTCTGCCGGCGTCGTGCTCACGGTCGTCGCCTCGGTGTCGTAGGTGAAGTCGCCATGGATGCGGTTGCAGATGGCGGTGCCGATCTCCTGCACCGTCATGTCCTCGCGGGCGATTGCGCGCGCATAGGCGGCGATCTCCGGCACCTCCGCAAGCAGCGGGCTCGGACCGACGAAATGGTGCGGGGATTCGGCGTCGATCGACCAGCAGGCGGAAAGCTCCGCCGGCAAGGCGGCAAGCGGCGGCGACAGATCGGCGGTGAGCGCCGGTGCCTCCGCCTGGACACGCGCCTGCATGCGGATCACGAGATGGTCATGGACCGAGCGGAACAGGATGGAGGTGGTGGGATTGGCGAAGAAGTCGACGCTTTCCGCGCGCTCGAAGGGTGTCGGCTGGCAAGTGACCGAGCCGGCGACGAGGCGCTGGCGGCCGGGGATCGAGACGGGCAGGACGCGCACGAGATGCCGCCCGCCGCTGACCGGTACCTCATAGCCGTAGGTGATCTTCAGGCTGATGTCATAGAGCATTGGAGGGAATGCCGTTCGTGGATCGCGGTGCAGGCATGTTTCGTCGGCAGAACCCCTCCCCAACCCCTCCCCACAAGGGGGAGGGGCCAGGCGCCCGCGGCGATCGCCATGCCACCTCCGATGATCGCATCGCGCGCAAAGGTCGAGTTGATCCGAGAGGGGGCGGCCGAGATAGCCCCTCCCCCTTGTGGGGAGGGGTTGGGGAGGGGCAGTCTTCGCGCGCCATGCTCTTTCGCCTCATCCGCTCTATCCCAGATAGGTTTGCCCGAGCAGGTCCGACAGTCTTTCGAGGTCCTGTTCGAGCCGCTTGTAGACGGTTGCATTCAGCGCTTCCGGCGTCATCACGGCGAGGCCGGAATGGAGCCGCATCGTTTCCCGGTAGAAGGGCGACATCTGGCCGTTGACGAAGGCGTTCGGCAGGAGCTCGACCTCCGTCTTGATCTCGTTCAACTGATAGAGGACCGAGCGCGGATTGAGAGGATCGAGGGCCAGGAGGTCGGTGACGGTCAAGGCGGCGGTGTTGACGTTGTAGCGGCGGCGATGGGTCATGACGCTGTCGCCGATCTCGAGCAGCATGTCATAGGCGCCGTCGGGGGCGTCCGGTCCGGACATATGGCCGAGGAGCCTCGTCATGTGCAGGCCGCGTTCGAGATAGCGGCCGATCGACAGGAACCGCCAGCCGGTGAAGCGGTACATGTTTTCGTGGACGAGACCCGCGAAGCCGGCGAGCTTGCGCAGGAGGATCGTCATCGCGTGCGTGGCATCGTCGCCGGCCTGCACGGTCGAATGAAACTTGCGCGCCGTTTTCGACAGGTCGTTGAGGGCGAGCCAGCCGTCCGGCGAGAACCGGTCGCGAATATTGCCGGCGCTGAAAAGGGCGCTGTCGATATTGGCGAGCAGGCTCTCGGGCACCGGCTGGCGCGTGTTGATGTCGAGGGCGGCGAGGTAATCGCTGACGTCCTTGAGCAGCGGCATTTGCGGGTCGGCGGCCTCGGCGAAGCGCCCGTGCCAGGCGCGCAGGATCCTGAGCGCCCCTTCCGCCCGCTCGATATACCGGCCGAGCCAGAAGAGGTTGTCCGCCGAGCGGCTGGGCAGGCTCCCCGGCATGTTGCGGGTGAAGCTCTCCTCCGCCGGCAGGAGCGTCGTGCGCTCGACCGGCCGGTCGCTGACGATCCAGACGTCGGCGGCGGTGCCGCCGGCCTGCATCGCGATCGCCGCCACGTCGTCGCCCGAGCCGATGCGGGCGAAGCCGCCCGGCATGATCTGCCAGCCGTCGCGCGTGCGCGCGGCAAAGACCCGCAGGCTCATCGGCCGGGGCGTCAGCCGGCCGTGCACCCAGGCGGGCGTCGTCGAGAGCGTGACCACCTCCTGGCCCACCAGCTTGCGCCCATCGGTCGCCAGCCAATCGGTGACCGAGGTCTTGGCCGCCGCGCGCAGCGAAGCGCCGAGCACCGACTGGCCGTTGTCGTCGAAGAAGGGGCGCGTCGAATAGGCCGGGCCGATCACCATGTCCCCGACATGGCTCGCGACATGTTCGCGTTCGGATTCCTGCCCGCACCACCAGGTGGCGATCGACGGCAGCTTCTGCTCCTCGCCGAGGACATGGCGACAGATCGCCGGCATGAAGGCGAGAAGCGCGCGCGTCTCCAGAATGCCGGAACCGAGCGCATTGACGATCGAGACCGAGCCGGCCCTCAGTGCCTCGACGATGCCGGGCGTGCCGATATGGGAGGACTGGTTGAGTTCGAGAGGATCGGCGAAGGAGGCGTCGAGCCGGCGCCAGAGCACGCCGATCGGCTTCAGGCCGGCGACGGTGCGCACCATTACCCGGCCGCCGACGACCGTCAGGTCCTCGCCCTCGAGCAGCATGAAGCCGAGATAGCGGGCGATATAGGCGTGCTCGAAATAGGTCTCGTTGGCGATCCCCGGCGAGAGGACCGCGATGCGGTCGTCCGGATGCCGTTTGTGCGCCTGCAGCGTGTCGCGGAAGGCACCGAAGAATCCCGCCAGCCGATGGACATGGGTTTCGGCGTAGAGGTCGGAGAAGGCGCGCGTCGTCGCCACCCGGTTCTCGAGCGCGAAGCCGGCGCCGGAGGGCGCCTCGGTGCGATCGGAAAGCACCCACCAGTTGCCGTCGGGCCCGCGGCCGATCTCGAAGGAGCAGAAGTGCAGGAAGTGCCCGTCCGCCGGCCTGACGCCGACGAGCGGACGCAGGAACTGCGGATTGGAGGCAATCAGGCCCGGCGGCAGCAGCCCCTGCCGCACCAACTTCGCCTCGCCGTAGATATCGGCGACGACCCGCTCCAGAAGCTCGGCCCGCTGGACGAGGCCCTCGGAAACGGCCGCCCATTCCGCCTCGTCGATCAGCACGGGGACGTGCGAGAGCGGCCAGCTCCGTTCGGAACCCTCCTTGCCGTAGGCGCGGTAGAAGACGCCGGCATCGCGGAGATAGCGGTCGGCGCGCGCGAAGCGGTTGGCAAGCTCGGTCTCGTCCATGCGGCCGAGCGTCGCGAGCAGGCGCTGCCAGACCGGCCGGACCTTGCCTTGCGAGTCGAGCATCTCGTCGGCGACGCCCGGCAGCGCGCGATAGCCGAAGACCGGGTCGCCCGCGGGCCGGCTCGCATTTCTTGCCTCTGCCGCCTGCTTCTTTGCCATTTACGCTCCTGCCGGACGCCTCAGGTCGAGCGTCAGGGGAAATTCCGCCGGCGGGGTTTCCGGCTGCAGCCGATATGTGCCCGTCGTATGACCCCAGGGTTCGAAGCGCGCCAGCCGGCGCGCTTCGGCCTCGTTGCCGTTGACCGGGAAGGTCTCATAGTTACGCCCGCCCGGATGCGCAACATGATAGACGCAGCCGCCGATCGCCCGATTCGACCATGTATCATAAATGTCGAATGTGAGGGGAGTGTTCACCGGCAACACCGGATGCAGCCCGGATGCCGGCTGCCAGGCCTTGTAGCGGACGCCGGCGACGGCAAGGCCGCTGGTTCCGGTTCGCGCCAGCGGCACCGGACGACCGTTGCAGGCGACCGTGTAGCGGTCCGGGTTCGCGGTCTCGAGCTTCACCTGCAGGCGTTCGACCGAGGAATCGACATAGCGCACGGTGCCGCCGATCGCGCCCTGTTCGCCCATCACGTGCCAGGGTTCGAGCGCCTGGCGGATTTCGAGCTTCGCCTCCTCGTATTCGACCTCGCCGCAGAAGGGGAAGCGGAATTCGAGCTGGGCCGCGAACCATTCCGGCCGCAGATCGAAGCCGTGGGCGGCAAGGTCGGCGAGAACGTCGAGGAAATCCTGCCAGACGTAATGCGGCAGCATGAAGCGGTCGTGGAGCATGGTGCCCCAGCGCACGAAGCGGCCTTCGGCGGGGCTCTTCCAGAAGCGGGCGATGAGGGCGCGCACCAGCAATTGCTGGGCGAGCGACATCCTCGCATTCGGCGGCATCTCGAAGCCGCGGAACTCGATCAGCCCGAGCCGGCCGGTGGGGCCGTCCGGCGAGAACAGCTTGTCGATGCAGATTTCCGAGCGGTGCGTGTTGCCGGTGACGTCGACGAGCAGGTTGCGGAAGAGCCGGTCGACGAGCCAGGGCAGCGGCGGCACGCGGCCGGAGCCCGGCGCCGGCACCTGGGCGAGCGCGATCTCCAGCTCGTAGAGGGAATCGTGGCGCGCCTCATCGATGCGCGGCGCCTGGCTGGTCGGGCCGATGAAGAGGCCGGAGAAGAGATAGGAGAGCGCCGGATGGCGCTGCCAGTGCAGCACGATGCTCTTCAACAGGTCCGGCCGGCGCAGGAAGGGGCTGTCATTGGGGCTGCGGCCGCCGACCACCACGTGGTTGCCGCCGCCGGTCCCGGTGTGGCGGCCGTCGATCATGAACTTGTCGGCGCCGAGCCGGCTCTGGCGCGCCTCCTCGTAGATCGCCGTGGTGATGTCGACGCATTCGCGCCAGGTCGAAGCCGGGTGGATGTTGACCTCGATAACGCCGGGGTCGGGGGCGCCGCGGATGACGTTGATGCGCTCGTCCTCAGGCGGCGGATAGCCTTCGATGTGGACGGGGAGGCCGAGCTCGGCGGCGGCCCGCTCGGTCGAGGCGATGAGGTCGAGATAGTCCTCGACGGCGGTCGTCGGCGGCATGAAGACGCAGAGCCGGCCGTCCCGCGGCTCGACGGTCAGCGCGGTGCGCACCTCGCCGCCGATCTCGTCGCGGGGAGGGGGGAGCGGCGTCTGCGGTTCCGCTGACGGCTGGAAGCGCGCGTGCTGGGCGCGGCCCTTCGCCTCCGTGAAATCAGGCAGGTCCGCACGCGCAACGGTCGGGTCGACGGGATTGATATAGGGATAGGACGAGGGGGCTATATAGGGCAGCGAGCCGAGCGGCAGGCGATAGCCGACCGGACTGTCGCCCGGCACGAGGAAGATGCGGCCGCGCCGGGTGTTCCATTTCTCGCTCATCCATTTCCGGCCGGAGGCGCGCGAATTCCAGGCCTGCACCGGCAGCACGTGGCCGGTCGGCTCGGTCAGGCCGCGTTCGAAGACGCGGGCGATGCGGCTGCGCTCCTCCGGGTCCTTGAGCTTCGAGTTCGACGGGTCGACATTGTCCGGGAGGTTCGCTTCCTTGACGATCCATTCGGCCGGGTCCTCATAGGCCGGAACGACCATGTCGGCCGCGATGCCGAGTTCGCCGGCGACGGCGACGAGCAGCCGCTCTGCGTCTCGCTCGGTTACGTCCTGCCTGCCGCGCTCCTCGGCGATGAGGTCGGGCCGCTGCCAGATCGGCAGGCCGTCGCGGCGCCAGTAGAGCGAGAAGGTCCAGCGCGGCAGGCTCTCGCCCGGATACCATTTGCCCTGGCCGTAATGCAGGAAGCCGCCGGGCGCGAAGCGCTCGCGCAGCCGCCGAATGAGCGTGTCGGCCTTCTCGCGCTTGGTCGGGCCGACGGCCGCGGTGTTCCATTCGTCCGATTCGAAATCGTCGATCGAGACGAAGGTCGGCTCGCCGCCCATCGTCAGGCGCACGTCGCTTTCCTCAAGCACCCGGTCGACCTCGTCGCCAAGCGCGTTCAGCGCCTCCCAGCTTTCGTCGGAAAAGGGCTTGGTGATGCGCGGATGTTCGGCGACGCGGGCGACCTTCATGTCGAAGGCGAAGTCCGTTCTCGTGTCCGGGTCGCCGAAGAAGCCGCCGGAGATCGGCGCGGCATTGCGGTAATGCGGGGTGGCGGCGAGCGGGATGTGGCTTTCGCCGGTCAGGAGCCCGGAGGTCGGGTCGAGCCCGATCCAGCCGGCGCCCGGAATATAGACCTCCGCCCAGGCGTGCAGGTCGGTGAAATCGTGATCGGTGCCCGAGGGGCCGTCGAGCGCCTTCAGGTCCGGCGTCAGCTGGATGAGGTAGCCTGAGACGAAGCGGGCGGCGAAGCCGAGATTGCGCAGGACCTGCACGAGCAGCCAGCTCGAATCGCGGCACGAGCCGCGGGCGAGACCGAGCGTCTCTTCCGGCGCCTGCACGCCCGGCTCCATGCGGATCACATAGCCGATCTCCTTCTGCAGCCGCGCATTGAGGCCGACGATCATGTCGACGGTACGCTGACGCGAGCGGTCGATCGTCTCCATGAAGGCCGCGAGCCTCGGCTCCATCGGCTCCGGCGTCATGTAGATCTTCAGGTCTTCGCTCAAGTCCTCCGGGTAGCGGAACGGCCAGTGCTCGGCCTCTTCCTCGACGAAGAAGTCGAAGGGATTGTAGACCGTCATGTCGGCGACGAGATCGACCTCGATCTTCAGTTCCGTCACCGGATCGGGAAAGACGTAGCGGGCGAGGTAGTTGCCGTAGGGATCCTGCTGCAGGTTGACGAATTGATTTTCCGGCGAGACCTTCAGCGCGTGGCTGATGACCTTTGTCTTCGAGTGCGCGGCCGGTTTCAACCTGATGATCTGCGGTGAGAGCCTTACCGGCCGGTCATATTTGTAGTGGGTCAGGTGATAGATACTGGCCTTGATCGACATGCAGCGTTGTTCCCCTCGACGACGGGTCCGTCGCCCGCCATTCGGGAGGACTTTGTGCAATGCGAAGACAGAAAGCAAGCATGGAGCGTTCGGGCGGAAGCGGATGGTCCTCCGGGTCTCGTGTGTCGCCGAGGCGCGAGATTTTCCCCTCTCCTTGGGTTAACCCGAGGACTGAACGCGCGGCATACCCCTTCTCCCCGTCAGAACGGGGAGAAGGTCGCGGCAGCGGGATGAGGGGCGAAAGCGACGCCTCGGAAAAGCTCAGCGCTTCGGCGCGACCAGCGCGAAGAGGGCGCCCTGGGGGTCGGTGGCCTGGACGATCCAGGCGCCGCCGGGTACTTCCATCGGCTCCATCAGCATCTTTGCGCCGCCTGATTTTGCGCGGTCGATCGCCGCGTCGAGCGCCTCGACGTTGAAGTAATAGAGCCAGTAGGGATTGGGGACCTCGGCCGGCCTCGTCATCATGCCGCCGATCGGCTGGCCGTTATGGGCGAAGATCTGATAGACGCCCATCTCGCCCATATCCATCGCCTGGTCCTTGGTCCAGCCGAAGAGGCTCGAATAGAAGTCGAAGGCGGTGTCGAGGTCGCCGGCCATCAGTTCGTGCCAGCCGACATTGCCCGGAGCCATCTGGTCCATGGGCGGCGGCGGTTCGCCCTGGCCCTTGAAGAGGGCGAAGGCCGCACCGTGCGGGTCGGTGACGATCGCGAAGCGGCCGATGTTCGGTATGTCCTCGGGCGAGCGGTGAACCGTGCCGCCCCCGGCTCTGAGCTTCTCTGCCGCGGCATCGACGTCGTCGACCCCCACATAGCCGAGCCATGCCGGCGGCACCTTCATCTCGAGCGCACCCTCGGGCATGGTCATCAGGCCGGCCACCTGGTGCTCGCCGGCGGAAAAAAGGGTGTAGTCCATGCCGGGCATGCCGGCGTCGCGGACGCTCCAGCCCACCACGTCCTTGTAGAAGGCTTCCGCCGCCTTCGTGTCCGTCGTCATCAGTTCGTACCACACGAATTTTCCGTGCATTGCCGGTCCTCCCGTCTCTTGTTTGCGTGCTGCGGTTGCCGCGGTGGAAGCTGCTGTAGCTGGATGCGTTCACATTTCGTTCGCGCACCGCTCTATCGGTTTGTTTTTGCCGCATTTGCGCGACGTCAGGTGAACCCACCTGACTGCAAAATGCTCTGAGGCGAGCCGTCGGGCGACGGCTCACTGGCGGCGGTAGTCCGCGGTCATGAGGTCTTTCCAGGCTCCGCTTTCGGTCTGGACGCGGGCGGTCAGCCGCCGATGGTTCTGATCGATGAACGTCATCCTGTCCTGATACCGGGCCGACCTGCCCGGATTCTCGAAGTCCGGGCCTTCGCAATTGAGCGCGAGCGTCCTGCCGTCGTCTTCGATGACGCCGTCATAGACCCACATGTGGGTCATCATGGAGCCGACCCATGTGCCGACATAGCGCTTCGTCTGAGGATTGAAGCCGAGCGTCATCATGCTCTGGCCGAAATTGCCGTCCGGCATCGTGCCCTGTGCCTCGCAGACGACCCAGAGGCCCTGCATCGAGCGGACTTTCTCCACCCATGGCGCACTTGACGGCTGGCTCGCCGTCGGATCTTCGGACGTGACCGTCCATTCCCCGAGCAGCTGTTCCAGCCAGCGGTGCTCTTCCTGTGGCTCTGCCTTCACTGGTTCCCTCCCATGCTGAAACGCGCGATCGGCGGAACCGCCGCGCGCAACCGACAACGTGCGGAGCGGTCGATGGTTCCCCGGCCGGGACGTCTGCCGGTTGCGAATTCTCCTTACGCCCGCCGCCGCGGCGCGTCCTCGTATTCGTCGTGCCGGCGGACGAAATCCATGGTCGTACCCTCGTTGCGCCCCTTGGGTGCGCGGTCGAGCAGCATCAAGGTACCGACCAGTTCCTCGAGCCCGCGGGCGTAGGTGGAATAGGTGTGATAGACGGTACCGTCCTCGTCCTTGTAGAAGGCGCTGAGGCCCGGAAGTTCGTCATAGGCGTCACTGCCGTCGATCTCGGTGAAGTTGTAGACGACCTTGCCGCCGAGCTCGGCAGGCGAGAAGGAAACGTGGAAGTCGCCGTTGAAATCGCTGCCGAAGGCCGAGACCCAGGGGAAGCGCCACCCCATGCGCTTGCGATAGGCCTCGATCTTCGCGAGCGGCGCGTTGGAGGCGGCAATCAGCGTAACGTCGTGATGGTTGAGATGGACGAGCGCGCCGTCGAAATGATCGACGAGGAAGGAGCAGCTCTTGCAGCCGGCCTCCCAATTGGCGCCGAGCATGAAATGATAGAGGAGAAGCTGGCTGCGCCCGTCGAAGAGGTCGGCCAGGGTCTTCTTGCCGCCCGTGGTGTCGAAGACGTAGTCCTTCTCGACCTTCACCCACGGCAGGGCCTTGCGCTCCGCATTGATCCTGTCGCGGAGATGCGTGAGTTCCTTCTCCAGCGCGAGCAGCTTCTTGCGCGCCTCGAGCCACTCTTTCGGCGATACGACTGCGTGGTTCGGTGTCATGCCGGTACTCCTTCCTGCTGCAGGGATCCGCGAAATCGCAGGACTTCACGGACACGATGCAGCAACTAAAAGTATTCCAGCGGGCTTTCGCGCTTTTCGCGCAAAGGTAGCGCGGCAATGTAGCGCTTGACTAATTATGTTGATATCAACATTACTGTAACATGTCAAAGTCGCCGCCGATACCCTTTTCGACCACTCTTTTCGTGCGGGATACCTGCCTGTGCCTGCATGTCCAGCGTGCCGCCCGGGCACTGGCGCGTCGTTTCGACGAGGCGCTGAGGCCGCTCGACGTCACGAACGGCCAGTTCTCGCTGATGATGTCGCTCAACCGGCCGGAACCGCCGGGCATGAGCGCGGTGGCGTCCGTGCTTGCCATGGACCGCACCACGCTGACGGCGGCGCTGAAGCCGCTCGAGCGCCGCGGTCTCGTCGAGGTCTTCGTCGATCCCGCCGACAGGCGATTGCGGCGCCTGCGGCTGACGGCCGATGGCGGGCGGCTGCTCGCCAGAGCGGTGCCGATCTGGAAGGCGACGCACGAAGCGCTCGACAGCCGCCTCGGCGAGAGCGGTGCCGACCGCCTGCGCGCCGATCTCCTCGCGCTTACGTGAACCTCGGCGAGGTATCGTCCCTTCCCCCCGCGCAAACCATTGATAATCAGGATGGCGTCACGCCGAAGATCGTGCTGATCTCGCGGTGCCGTTGCGTCATGAGGTGAGCGCGGCCGACTTTTACGAGGGAGGAGAGACGATGAAGATGACCTACAGGGGCAGCTGCCATTGCGGACGGATCCGCTACGAGGTCGATGTCGACCTCGAGGCGGGCACGAGCCGCTGCAATTGCTCGTACTGCTCGAAGCTGCGCTACTGGGGCGCGACCGTGAAGCCGGAGGATTTCCGGCTGATGTGCGAGGAGGAAGGCATCGGCGACTATCAGTTCGCCACGAAGAGCGGCCATCACCGGTTCTGCACGACCTGCGGTGCCTCGCCCTACGGCCACGGTTATATAGAGGAGATCGGCGGCGCCTTCGTCTCGGTCAACATCGCCTGCCTTGACGATGTCGACCCTGCCGTCCTTGCGGCCCTGCCGATCCAGTACATGGACGGGCTGCACAACAACTGGTGGAACGCGCCGGCGGAGACGCGATACATGTGATTCACGGCGCGCCGGGAGCGTTGGAAGCGGGTGTTGTAAAACCACCCTCTGCCCGGCAGGGCAGAGGGTGCCTGGCGGTCCCCCTCCGCATGACGATCGAGGCCCGTTTCTACTTGTCGCCCAGGTCGCGGACGGCGCCGCGGTCGGCGGAGGTCGCGAAGGCGGCATAGGCCTTCAGCGCGGTCGTCACCCGGCGCTTGCGCGGCTCGACCGGCTTCCAGCCCTTGGCGTCCTGCTCGCTGCGGCGGGAGGACAGTTCCGCCTCGTCGACCCGGAGGCCGATGGTGCGGTTGGGGATGTCGATGTCGATCATGTCGCCGTCGCGCACCAGTCCGATCGCCCCGCCATTGGCCGCCTCGGGCGAGACGTGGCCGATCGAGAGGCCGGAGGTGCCGCCGGAGAAGCGGCCGTCGGTGATGAGCGCACAGGCCTTGCCGAGGCCCTTCGACTTCAGATAGCTGGTCGGATAGAGCATTTCCTGCATGCCCGGTCCGCCCTTCGGTCCCTCATAGCGGATGACGACCACGTCGCCGGCCTTGATCTCGTTGCCGAGGATCGCCTTGACGGCAGCGTCCTGGCTCTCGAAGACCCGGGCGGGACCGGAGAATTTCAAAATGCTCTCGTCGACGCCGGCGGTCTTCACGATGCAGCCGTCGAGCGCGACGTTGCCCTTCAATACGGCGAGGCCGCCGTCCTTGGAGAAGGGATGCTCGACCGAGCGGATCACGCCCTTTTCGCGGTCGGTGTCGAGGTCCTCCCAGCGCGCCTCCTGGCTGAAGGCGACCTGGGTCGGGATGCCGCCGGGGGCGGCGCGGTAGAAGTTGCGCACCGTCTCGCTCGACGTGCGGGTGATGTCCCAGCGGTCTATGGCGTCGCCGATCGTTTCGCTGTGCACGGTCGGGCAGTCGCGGTTGATGAGGCCGCCCTTGTCGAGTTCGCCGAGGATCGACATGATGCCGCCGGCGCGGTGCACGTCTTCCATGTGCACGTCGGCCTTGGCCGGCGCCACCTTCGACAGGCACGGCACCTTGCGCGACAGCCGGTCGATATCGTCCATGGTGAAGTCGACCTCGCCTTCATAGGCGGCGGCGAGGATGTGCAGCACCGTATTGGTCGAGCCGCCCATGGCGATGTCGAGCGCCATGGCGTTCTCGAAGGCCTTCTTCGACGCGACCGAGCGCGGCAGGACGCGCTCGTCCCCCTGCTCGTAATAGCGGCGCGCCAGGTCGACGACGAGATGGCCGGCCTCGACGAAGAGGCGCTTGCGGTCGGCATGGGTGGCGAGCGTCGAGCCGTTGCCGGGCAGCGACAGGCCCAGCGCCTCGGTCAGACAGTTCATCGAATTGGCCGTGAACATGCCGGAGCAGGAGCCGCAGGTCGGGCAGGCGGAGCGCTCGATCACCTTGACGTCCTCGTCGGAGACATTGTCGTCGGCGGCGGCGACCATGGCGTCGACGAGGTCGAGCGCGTGCTTTTTGCCGTGCAGCACGACCTTGCCGGCCTCCATCGGGCCGCCGGAGACGAAGACGGCCGGGATGTTGAGGCGCAGCGCCGCCATCAGCATGCCGGGGGTGATCTTGTCGCAGTTGGAAATGCAGACCATCGCGTCGGCGCAATGGGCGTTGACCATGTATTCGACGCTGTCGGCGATGATCTCGCGCGAGGGCAGCGAGTAGAGCATGCCGTCATGGCCCATGGCGATGCCGTCGTCGACGGCGATCGTGTTGAATTCCTTGGCGACGCCGCCGGCCGCCTCGATCTCGCGGGCGACGAGCTGGCCGAGGTCCTTGAGGTGCACGTGCCCCGGCACGAACTGCGTGAAGGAGTTCACCACCGCGATGATCGGCTTGCCGAAGTCGCTGTCCTTCATGCCCGTCGCGCGCCAGAGGCCGCGGGCGCCGGCCATGTTGCGGCCGTGGGTGGTGGTGCGGGAGCGATAGGCAGGCATGAAAGCGGTCCTTCACGAACGAAATGTCACTAGACGGATAGCGCTCTCCTCGAGCGCCAGCGCAGGGTAGTAGCGCAAAATTGCGCGCACGTCATCTTCTGCGCCAGATAATTTCAGGCGCGGGCATGGGTCGGCAGCCGTGCCCCGGGCTTCCCATGCTTGCCAAGCCGATGCAACACGTCCATTGTTTTCGTTGGCATTCACGCCCGCGAGCCGGGCCTTCCGGCCCGCAGGCGCATTTCGAGGTTCATCCGGGATGAACTGTCACGAATGCGGGTTCGAGATCGAAAGCGGCTTTGCCTTTTGCCCGCGATGCGGTGCGAAACAGCCCGTTCCATGCCCTGCCTGCGGCTATCCCTGTCCCCAGCACTTCGCCTTCTGCCCGCAATGCGGCACGCAGGTGGGCCAGCCATCCGTGCCCAGACCGTCGGCGTCGCCGGCGCCGCCCGCACCGGCCCCCGCCGCATCGGGCCTACCGGGCGCCGACTCCGGCGCCGACCGCCGCACGGTCACCGTCGTCTTCGCGGACCTCTGCGGCTTCACCGGCCTCAGCGAGCGGGTCGACCCGGAAATCCTGCAGGCGCTGCAGAACGAGCTCTTCGAGGAACTGACCGAAGCCGTCGAGGCCTTCGGCGGCTTCGTCGACAAGTTCATCGGCGACGCGCTGCTCGCCCTTTTCGGCGCGCCGGTCGCCCATGAGGACGCCCCGGAAAGGGCGCTTCGCGCATCGCTGGAGATGGTCGGCCGGGCGGGACGGGTGAGCGAGCGCTGGCGCCAGCGGATCGGCCTGCCGCTGAGCCTCCATATCGGCGTCAATACCGGTACGGTGGTGGCTGGGGCCTTCGGCGCCGGCGACACCAAATCCTATTCGGTCACCGGCGATACCGTGAACACGGCGCAACGGTTGCAGTCGATGGCCGGTCCGGAGGAGATACTCGTCGGGCCGGTCACCCATAAGCTCACGCGGCATGCCTTCGCCTATGAGACGCTCGGCGCCATCACGCTCCGCGGCAAGGCCGGCAGCCTGCAGGTTCATCGCATGGTGGGAGCGCTGGAAGCGCCGCGGACCGCCAGGGGGCTCGACGCCCTCGGCCTCAGCGCGCCGCTGATCGGACGCGACAGGGAAATCGGCCGCATGCGGGACTGCCTGGCGCTCGCCTGCGGCGGCGCGGCGCAGCTCATCAAGCTCATCGGCGATGCCGGCATCGGCAAGTCGCGCCTCGTCGGCGAATTCCTCGCCGCTATCGCCGAGGATCCGCGCTTCCAGCACGTGGCCGTACGGCGCGCCGCCTGCTCTCCGCTCGGCGAGCCGTCCTATGGGACGCTCGCCACCGTGCTGCGCAGCGCCTACGGCATATCGACGAGCGACACGGCGGAGACGACGCAGGAATGTCTCGCGGCGGGTCTTGTGGAGATCGGCTTTGCTGCGCCCGAGGTGGAGGAACGGATGCCGCTCCTGTTCCACATCCTCGGCCTCGGCGATCGCGAAGGGGCGTTGCGGCACATCGAGCCCGAGCAGCTCCGCCGCCAGCTCTTCTCGCTCATCCGCATCATATTCGAGCGCCGCCTCGAGCGGGCGCCGCTCCTCCTTGTCATCGAGGATCTGCATTGGGCGGACTCGGCCTCGCTCGAGGCATTGCGCTTCGTGCTCGACCGGCTGGAGCGGACGCCGTTGATGCTCGTCACCACGCAGCGCCCCGATAGCGGCCCCGAGCGCCTGGCACCGGCGCGCACCAGCATCACCGCGCTTCGGCTCGGGCCGCTCTCTTCCGCCGATGGCGAGCGCCTCCTTTCTGCCCTCTTCGGCGAGGGATGCCTGCCGAAGCACCTCTGCGACCGGATCCTCGCACGCGCCGGCGGCAATCCGCTCTTCATCGAGGAGATCATCCGCGGCCTCATCGATCTCGATATCCTCAGGCGCGAGGAGGCGCGCTGGCAGGTGGGCGAGGGCGAGGCGAGCGTCGACATTCCCGTCGGCATCGAGGCGATGGTGCTCGCGCGCATCGATCGGCTGCCGCAGGAGGTGCGGCGCCTCGTCCATCGCGCCGCCGTCATCGGGCCGCGTTTCGATGCGGACCTGCTTGCCGCCATTTCCGCCGATCCGGCCGGGGTCGAAGCCGGCCTCGAGCGACTTTGCGACGCGGAGATCATCGAGGAGACGGCGGCGGGCGGCGCGCGGCCGTCCCAGGCCTACCGCTTCGTGCAATCGTTGCTCCACGAGGTGGTCTACAACAACCTTCTCGTCAGGCGCCGTACCGAGATCCATGCGGCGATCGCCGAGGCGCTCGAGCGGCGCTATGGCGACAATCCGGAACGGTTCGAGGAACTGGCGCTTCTCGGCCATCATTTCAGCCAATCGGCGGATCGGGCCCGGGGCGCGCGCTACCTGACGGCGGCCGGGGACCGGGCGCGCCAGCTCTACGCCAACGAGGACGCGATCCGCTTCTACCGGCAGGCCATGGCGGCCCTCGCCGCCCTCGGCGAGGAGACCCCGGAATGGTTCATGGCGCGCGAGCGCATCGCTGATCTCCTGGTGCCGAGCGGCCAACGGGCGGAGGCGGAGGAGCATTACCGCGCCCTGCTTGCAAGCGAGCGCCTTGCGACGGATCCGGTCGCTTCCGCCCGGATCCTGCGCAAGCTCGGCCATGTCCTCTGGGAAGCCGGCAATCGCAGCGAGGCGCAGGCAACCTTCACCGAGGCGGGCGCGGCTCGAACGCGCGGATGCACCCGTCGAGAGCGCGTCGCTGCTGCAGGAGCGGGGGCATCTCGCCTTCCGCATGGGCGATTATCCCGCCGCCTCCGAATGGGCGGACGAGGCGCTTGCCCGGGTCGAGGCGCTCGCTCCCTCGGCAAGCGAGGAAATGCGGCGCGAGGCGGCGCAGGTCACCGCCGAGGCGCTGAACACCAAGGGCGTGGCGCTTGCCCGCCGCGGCAGCACGCGGGCCGCGATCGACGCGGTGGAAGAGAGCGTCAAGGTCGCCGAGGCGGCCGGCCTCCTGCATGCGGCCTGCCGCGGATACACCAATCTCGGCGTGCTCTACTCGATCGTCGACCCGAAGCTCGCCGTCGACGTCTGCCAGCGCGGCCTCGACATGGCCCGGCGCATCGGCGATCTCGGCTTTCAGGCGCGGCTGCTCTCAAACCTCGCCGTCGCCCATTGCACCTTCACCGACCGTTGCGCCGCAGACGGTGTCCCGGCAGCGCAAGAAGCGGTCGAGCTCGATCGGGCGCTCGACCAGCGCGAACATCTGCCGGTGTCGCTGCTGGTGCTCGGCCAGATCTATCAATGCCATGAACATGCGGAGGAAGCCCGCCGGCTTTACCGCGAATCGCTCGATCTCGCAGGCGAAACGGGCGAGGCGCAGGTGCTGTTTCCGTGCTATGATGGCCTGGCGACACTCAGCCTCGACGAAGGCGATCTTGCCGAGGCCGAGCGCTATTTCGGCCTGGCCCGCGACGTCTGCGCCCGTTTCGAGCTCGACCCGGAAGCCCTGGTGATATTGCCGTTCCTCGACTGAAGGAAGCAATCGCGGAGCGCCGAACGTGAGGGAAGGAGACAGCCATGGCGGAATATCGCAGCCCCGGGCCGTTGCAGCCGGGTGACCGAGCGCCGAATGTCGTGCTCGACGCGATCACCCGCGAGGGCAAGATCGCCATCGACGATTTTCGCGGGCGCAAGGCGCTTCTCGTCGGCCTGTTCAGGGGCCTGCATTGCCCGTTCTGCCGCCGGCATATCGCCGCCATGGCGCAACTCAAGGGTGCTCTCAACGAGAAGGGCGTCGAAAGCCTGACGGTGGTCAATACGCCGATCGAGCGGGCGCGTCTCTATTTCCGCTACCACCCCTTGCCGAACCTTCTCGCCGCCGCCGATCCGGAACGGATATCGCACCGCGCCTTCGGCCTGCCGAATCCCGAATTCACCGAGGACGAGGACGAGTGGCCGCATCGGCTGAGCATGCGGACGATGATGTCGATGCGCGTCGACCTGCCCGGGGAACTGCCGGAGCCGATGAATCCGATCGCCGCCTCCGAATATCTGGACAAGACGGATGGCTACGAGATGACGGATGACGACAGCCGCATGGCCGCCACCGGCATGGGCCAGCTCGTCGGCCAGTTCCTGCTCGATCGCGACGGGGTCGTACGCTGGTGCTTCACCGAGGCGACACCGGACGGCAGCAACATGTTCCGCGCACCGGCGCCGGAAGAGGTCATGTCGGCGGCCTCGCAGGTGACGCATTGACGATGCGGTGCCAAAACGGGGCGGCGGCGATCCGATAACCGCAGCCGTTATCCGATTTCCGCAGAAGCTGTCGTCATTGTAACAGCAGAGAATAAATTAGTAACCTTTACGACAGATAAGTGCTTCTGTGCACATCTGATGGTTGCACCTCTCGACGGGTGGCGCTCACCCGCGGCTGCGCGGCCATTACCGAAAGAATGACTCGATCGGTTCATTTTCAAGAAGCGACCGAACAGGAGCCATGACGACGTCCTGTACAACCCCCTTGCACAGGAGTGTCAATTGAAACGCATTTCTCTTTCCTTGAAGGCTTCGCTGATCGGCGCCTTCGGCTTGCTGCTGGTGCTGCTCGCCGGCCAGGGGATTTTTGCTCTCTCCCTGATGGGCGGGATCTATCAGGATGTCGAGACCTTGGCCACCGCCTGGGTGCCGAGCGTCGACGTCACCAACAAGATCAATACGGCCCTCGCCGATTTCAGAGGCTCTGAAAACCGGCACATCGTCAATCGCACCGAAGCGGGCATGAAGCGGGCCGATGAAGCCATCGCCGCCGATCTCGATAAGCTCGCCGAACGAATGAAGACTTACGACGGACTTATCTCCAGCTCCGAGGAACGCGCTCTCTACGGCAAATTCAAGGATGTGCTCGCCACCTATATGAAGCAGCACGACGACCTGATCGCGCTCTCCCGTGCCGGCAAGAAGGACGAGGCCGCCGATTTCCTGACAGGCGCCATGCGTCAGTCCTACAACGAAATGGACAATCTCGCTGACGCCTTCCGAGACCTCAATATCGCCGGCGCCAAGCAGAGCTATGCGGATAGCTCGGCCGATTACGCGAGCGCCCGGATCACCACCTTCGCGCTGCTCGGGATCGCCTGCGTCGCGGGCCTCGGCGCCATAGCCTTTGCGATCGTTGGCGTGTCGCGGCCGATCAACCGGACGACCGAGGTCATGCGCCGGCTCGCCGACGGCGATCTCGCGGTCGAGATCCCGTTCACCGAGCGGACGAACGAGATCGGCGAGATGGCCCGGGCCGTCGAGGTGTTCAAGCAGAACGGCATCAAGGTGCGCGAGCTCAACGCCCAGGAAGCGGCGCTGCAGGCAAAAAGCGCCGACCTGCAGTCGAGCATCGGCGAGGTGGTCCAGGCGGCGGTCGCCGGCGACTTCACCCGGCGCATCAGCAAGGACTATGACAATGCCGACCTCAACCGCTTCGCCGCCCAGGTCAACGAACTGGTGACCTCGGTCGACCGCGGCGTCGCCGAAACCCGACGGGTCATCTCGGCGCTGGCCGAGGGCGATCTCACCCAGTCG
>NZ_LNQB01000098.1 GCF_001651875.1 Sinorhizobium saheli | reverse complement strand
CCCCTCACATGAGGCTTTCGCCGTCAAGCCCCTGCGTATGAGGAGTTCCTCCTTGTTCGCCGGGTTCGGTCTTGCTCCTCGTCCCGACCTTGCGTTTTTTTGGTGGCATCGGGCGCAGATCGGGGCAAGGGCCGGCCAGCGGTCGGCCGCGCCAGCGGCTTGCCCTTGCGGCGATCTGCGCCCGATGCCATGATGGCGTGTTCGTCGGGGAACCCGCCGTTGCACGCCGGGGTGGCGAGGCATGCTTGGGTTGCGCGTGCGATCGCTTCCGCGACAATCGGGTGAGCCCTTTGTCGCCATGCGCGTCGGACAGGCCGGTCCGCGCATAACCTCACATCCGGTCGCCGCCCTCAGGCGGGCGCACCAATCTTCCGCTTGCAGCGGGGAGGGCTCGGGAGAACGAGGCCATTCTCATCCACGGCGTTTTCTGCCAGGGGGCGGAAGTCGGTTCGTTCACCCGATTTCTCCGAAGCGGATCAGGCTGCGGAGAAAGCGTCAAGCGGCATCAGGCAGTCGTCGTCATCACCATGCCCTCGATGATGACGCCCCGGGTGACGTATTTCCACAGCGCCACCAAAAGCTTGCGCGCCACAGCGGTGATCATCACCTTCTTGAGGCGACCGCCGTTCTGCCTGACCCGGTCGTGGAACCATCGGCTGATCGCGGTCTGCGGCTGATGGCGCAGCCACAGCCAGGCCAGTTGGATCAGCGTCGTGCGCAGCCGCGGATTGCCCGCCTTGGAGACGCCCTGCTCGCAACGGATCGTGCCGCTTCGCCAGGGCGTTGGCGCCAGGCCGGCATAGGCCGCCACTTGCCGGCGGTTGTCGAACGGCCGGAACAGGCCTTCGGTGAAGAGAATGCCGGCAGAGCCGGGGCCGATGCCCTTGATCGCGAGCAGCCGCGCCATGACGGCGGGGCCGGCGTCGGCGGCGGCACGCGTATCGGCCACCAGCGCCTTGAGCGCCGCGATCAGCGCCTTCATCTGCTGCAGCAGCAGTTCGAGCCGGTCGAGCAGCCGATCGACTGCGCCTTCAGATGCGGCCCGAGCGGACGCCCGTCGCCGCCGCGCAGCTCCGCCAGGCGCTGCCGGCGGTCGCGGCGCAACGGCCGGTAGTCCCGGATCCCCTGAGCGAACAGCAGGCCCTTGATGCGGTTGACGTGGCGGACACGCTCGGCGGTCAGTTCCTGGCGCTCGCGCACCAGCCGGCGGCGATCCTCCTCTTCCGGCGTCGGCGCCCGGACCATCGAGCAGACGCGCGGCTCGCCCCGCTTGAAGGCCATGAGCGTTCGCACCAACGTCTCGCCGTCGATCCGGTCCGTCTTCACCCGCCGGCGGCGGCGCGGCATGGCGATCGAGGCCGGATCGACGACATGGCTCTCGATCCCTTGCGCCTGCAGGGCGCGGTGGATCCAGAAGCCGTCGAGACCGGCCTCCTGGATGACGATCACCGGAAAGGTGCGCCCGGTGCGCGCCTCGGCCTTGCGCTTGAGTGTCGCGAAGCGATCGAAAAGGCCGGCCAGATCGCCGCCGTCCACCACGTGCCGCGACATCTTCTCGCCCCCGCCCGGCGACAGCGACGTCACCAGCCATTTCGCCCGTGACAGTTCCAATGAAACGAAAATTGCACCAAGATCGGTGCGGATAGTGCCCGCGCAATCAGGGCTTTGTGCAATCACATCCATGAGACCCTCCANTTGCACCAAGATCGGTGCGGATAGTGCCCGCGCAATCAGGGCTTTGTGCAATCACATCCATGAGACCCTCCAAGGTTCTGGGTTAGCAACACGACTTTGGCAAAAGCCGCGGCGCTATCCACCCCCCTCATGGAATCTCATCCGCCTGCCGGCCGCGCCGACGCCAGTCCCCTCTCCCCGTTTTTACGGGGAGAGGNAAGGTTCTGGGTTAGCAACACGACTTTGGCAAAAGCCGCGGCGCTATCCACCCCCCTCATGGAATCTCATCCGCCTGCCGGCACCTTCTCCCCGCCTGCGGCCGCCTGCGGGGCGAAGGGACCGTGCAGCAACGCCTCAGTCGCCTCTCCGCAGGCGGGGTGCAGGCAGGGAGAGGGGACTGGCGCCAGTGCCGCATCTCCCTTCTCCCCGCCTGGCCTGCGGGGAGAAGGTCGCGGCAGCGGGATCAGGGGCAATTCAGGAGCGGTATCAGCAGGTCGGCCTGCCGTCTAAGGCCGCCGATAGGCCGTCGGCGCGCCGTAGAGATAGCCGATGCGGCGAATGGCATCCTCCAGCCCTTCGCGCGCGACCGTCATGGTGTGGCCGTTGGCGTGGACCAGCGTCTTCTCATCCTCCATGATCGCCACATGGCCCTTCCAGAAGACGAGGTCGCCGCGGATGAGTTCCTCGCGCGCGACCGGACGGCCGATCGAGGCCGCCTGCATGTCGGTGTCGCGCAGGACGCGGCGGCCGGTCATCTGCATCGAGAGCTGCACGAGGCCCGAGCAGTCGATGCCGAAGCCGGAGCGGCCGCCCCAGAGATAGGGCGTTTCGAGAAAGCGGATGGCGATCGAAACGTAGTCGTCGGCAGGCGGGCTTGCGGCCGGGGTGCAATGGTTGGCGACGATCGCCAGCCCGTCGTCCATGAGGAAATAGCGCGTGCCGCGCGTCTCCGCTTCCCCGGTGACGTTGAGCCTGCTTCCCATCGAGAGCGCGAAGGCTTGCGGAAAGCGCAGGTCGGCGCCCCGGTAGACGAAGGTCCGCGGCACCGCGACGATGTGCGTCGCCGCGGCCGCGGGAGGCTTCACCATGGTCTCGGGCACGTAGCCGACATAATCGTCGAAATCGGACTTGACCCAGGCCCATCCGCCGGCGGCGTCGAGCACGCGCAGCGCTTCGCCGTAGAGCAGTTCCGTATCGGTACCGCAGCCGGGTTCGGGTCTCGCCCGCAAGGGCAGGACCGGCACCGACACGGTTGCCGGCGTGCCTTCGACGAAGCGCTTCGCTTCGACGAAGCCGCGCAGGCGCGCCTCCGCAAGATCGGCGCGATAGGCATTGAGACGGCGGTCGAGGACTTCGGGCATGGGCAAGCTCACAGATTCCGCCCCTGATTGATGATCAGATCGCCGAATTTTTCAAGATAGAGCGCACCCTCGACCGTGCGTTTGATGACGACGTTGCGCCTGTCGCGCTCGTCGCGGACACGATCGACGAGGCCGAGCGCGCCCATCGTGTCGAGCGCGCGCGTGATCACCGGCTTCGTCACCCCTAGCGTCGCGGCAAGACCGCGCACCGTGTGCGGCGGCGGCACCAGATAGATCTGCAAGAGGATCGCCATCTGGCGGAGCGTCAGGTCGCGGCTGTCGACGCGCACCTGCTCGAGCGCGACGGCGTGCCAGAGCCCGAGCGCTCGGGAGGGCGTCAGTTCGACCGGCAAGGGAAACTCCTGCATGAAGCGAGGCCGCCAGCATAGCCGGCCGATCGTTACGCAAGCGTTTCTTTTCTGACCCGATTTTGGTTGCCGCATCCCGCTGCCGCGCCGCCCGCTACCTTTGAGAGCGTCGGAGGCAAAGCAGGGCCCGCCGCGAGTCCCTTCTCCCCATCAAAATGGGGAGAAGGTGCCGGCAGGCGGATGAGGGGCGGCAACGCTGCTACCCTGCAATGCGCCCGATATGATGATACAACGCCCGGATCGTCTGGGCCTCGCCGCCGACCGGCGAATGCGGACGCTCCGACTGGGCCCAGCCGAAAATGTCGAGATGCACCCAGCTCTTCGCATTCGTGACGAAACGCTTGAGGAAGAGCGCCGCGGTGATCGCGCCGCCCATGCCGCCGGCGGGCGCGTTGGTCAGATCGGCGATGCGGGCGGAGATGTCCTTGTCGTAGCCCATGTGCAGCGGCATCCGCCAGATCGGATCGTCGACGGTCAGGCTCGCCTCGCTCAGGTCGCGGGCGAGGTCTTCGTCGTCGGTGAAGAAGGGCGGCAGGTCGGGACCGAGCGCGACGCGGGCCGCGCCCGTCAGCGTCGCCATGTCGACGATGAGATCGGTCTCCGCCTCATCGGCATAGGCAAGCGCGTCGGCGAGAATGAGCCTGCCCTCGGCATCGGTGTTGTCGATCTGCACCGTCAGCCCCTTGCGGCTCCGGTAGACGTCGCCCGGCCGGAAGGCATTGGACGAGATCGAGTTCTCGACGACCGGAACGATGACGCGCAGATCGACCTTGAGCTTCGCATCCATGATCATCAGCGCGAGGCCCATGACATTGGCGGCACCGCCCATGTCCTTCTTCATCAGGAGCATCGAGGAGGCCGGCTTGATGTCGAGGCCGCCGGTGTCGAAGCAGACGCCCTTGCCGACGAGTGTCACTTTCCTGTGTCCCTTCCTGCCCCAGCGCATCTCGATGAGCCGCGGCGCCTCGGCGCTGGCGCGGCCGACGGTGTGGACCAGCGGGAAATTCTGGGTGAGCAGGGCCTCGCCGGAGATCACCGAGACATCGGCCTTGTAATGGGCGGCGAGCGCCCGGAAGGCGGCCTCCAGCGCCTCCGGCCCCAAGTCGTTGGTGGGCGTGTTGATCAGGTCGCGCGCGAGAAAGACGCCGGCGAGCTGCCGCTTGATGTCGGTCGCGTCCGCGTCGGCCGGGATCAGCAGCGTCGGCGGCTCGGCCCTTGCGGCCTTGTAGCGCTCGAAGCGGTAGGAGCCGAGGCCGTAGCCGAGCGCCAGGCGGTTGGCGGTGAGCGGCGCCGTTTCGATATGCCATTTGCCGGCCGGGAGCGCCCGCGCGAGCTTTCCGGCGAGGAAGGGCGCCTCGGAGGGATTGCCGCCCAATCCGAACAATGCGCCGCCGAGATGGCCGTCGGCCGAGGGGATGAGCAGGACCGCACCGGATTCTGCCTTGAACCCCGCCTTGCGAGCCCAATCGAGCGCGATCGGATCGATGCTCCCCGTCTCGATATGCGCCGGCGTCACCGCGAAGATCGGCAGCGTCTTGCCGTTGCTGGTGTTGAACGGCGACGGCCGTTCGATGAACTGATAGGGAGCCATGGGAGTCCTCGATTAACGGATACGACGGGCGCGATTAACGCTCTGTTAGGGTTAACAGATTATTGCTGGAGTGAAAGTTGCGCCGCTGACGTTCGGAGTTCCGGTGCGAATGAATGCTGGGGCTCGATCATCATGCAAGACACTCTCTCCTTCCACCTGCGCCGCCTCGCCCTGGGAGCGGGCGTCGCACTGCTGGCGCTCTCGCTCGCCGGCTGCGCCGGACAGGAGGGCAGGAAGGAACTGACGACCGGCTCGATTCCGAAACATTCCAAGCCCGTCGCCTCGATGAACGCGACCGAGCTTGCCGCGGCGGCGGAAAGCATCGGCCAGGCCTATGAGCGCAATCCGAAGGATCGCGAGGCGGGTCTCAACTATGCCAATCTCCTGCGGATGACCGGACGCAACGAACAGGCGCTCGCCGTCATGCAGCAGGTGGCGATCAACCATCCGACGGACCGCGACGTGCTTGGCGCCTATGGCAAGGCGCAGGCCGCCGCGGGCCAGCTGGAGCAGGCGCTCCAGACGATCAGCCGGGCGCAGACGCCGGACAGACCGGACTGGAAGCTGAAATCGGCCGAAGGCGCCATCCTCGACCAGCTCGGCCGCTCGACCGAAGCGCGCCGGCGCTACCGCGAGGCCCTGGACCTCCAGCCCAACGAACCTTCGGTGCTCTCCAATCTCGGCATGTCCTATCTCCTGACCAAGGACCTGCGCACCGCCGAGACCTACCTCAAATCGGCCGCGGGCCAGCCCGGCGCCGACAGCAGCGTGCGGCAGAACCTCGCGCTTGCCGTCGGCCTGCAGGGCCGCTTCCAGGAAGCCGAAGCGATCGCCCGGCAGGAGCTGACGCCCGAGCAGGCGGAAGCGAACGTCGCCTATCTGCGTTCGATGCTGACGCAGCAGGGCGCCTGGAAGCAGCTCGCCAAGGCGGATGACGGGAATACGAACTAAATTCGCGGCAGCGACGGGCGCTTCGGATGCTGGATCATCTTCACGCCAGATCGGTCCGGGCGAAGTCGTCTCCCTTGTAGATGAGCCCCACCCGGCAGGCCTTTGCACAGGCATAGGCGAAGCAATCGCCGACGTTGAGATCGGCCGGATGCCCGACGGCCTTGCCATAGGTCATGGCCGCATCGAGCGCCTCGTCCCCGATCGAGGCGGAAATGGCGATCTCCTCGGCTCCGAGTTCGGCAACCAGCTCGTCCACGAGCCCGCGCGCGGCGGCGAGGATTTCGGGCGTCGGCCTGGCAGCCGCGCCGCCTTTCGTCGCGGCCGCTCGAGCCAACGCCAGGGCGGCCTCGAAACGCACGAGCGGGGAAACGAAGCATGCGTTCTGCACATCCGACAGCCGCTTAGCGAGCTCCTCCCATCCCGGCTCCTGATTGATGACGGCGACGAGCGCTGAGGCGTCGACGAACATCAGGCGTCGCCCCACATCTCGTCGGTGTAGGCCTTCATGTCGAAATCTCGATTGGGAAGCCCGATCTTCGCCGCCTTCTCATGGATGCTGGCAAGCCGCTCGCGCAGCGGCACGCTCGCGCGGGCGCGCTCCAGCTCATGGCGGAGCGCAGCCCGGACGGCATCGGTCTTGGTGGCCCTGGTCAGCCTGGCAAGCTTCTCGGCCATCCCGGTTACCTCATCGTCACGAATGAACAGCGGCACGTGATATCTCCTTTTGGAAATCAAGATATCGCAATGAAGCAATCACGGCAATGACGTTACAACTTACCGAGGCCGATGACGGGAATACCAACTAGACCATTTTCCTTTGCGCCGCATGGGGCGCGCCCCTCATCCGGCCTGCCGGCCACCTTCTCCCCGCAGGCGGGGCGAAGGGGACTCGCGGCAGCGCCTCGGTCCTCGCCCCCTCGGAACGAGGAGAGGGCTAGGGTGAGGGGCCGCCTGCGCGGCGCGCAGAGGCGAGCACTCAAGCGTTTCAATGCGATTGCGGCCTTGGGCCTAAAACTTGTCCGCGACCTGTATGCCCGCCGGACCGAGGATGACGGCGACGAGGACCGGCAGGAAGAAGAGGATCATCGGCACTGTCAGTTTGGGCGGCAAGGCGGCTGCCTTTTTCTCCGCCGCGGTCATGCGCTGGTCGCGGCTTTCCTGGGCGAGCACGCGCAGCGCCTGGGCGACCGGGGTGCCGTAGCGGTCGGCCTGGATCAAGGCTTGCGTCACCGATTTCACCTCTTCGAGGCCGGTGCGCAGACCCAGGTTCTCGAGCGCGATGCGCCGGTCGGGCAGGAAGGAGAGTTCCGCCGTCGTCAGCACCAGCTCCTCGGCGAGCGGCGGCGACTGCGCGGCGATCTCGTCGGCGACGCGGCGCATGGCGAGTTCCATCGAGACGCCCGATTCGACGCAGATCAGCAGCAGGTCGAGCGCGTCCGGCCAGGCGCGGCGGATGGAATGCTGGCGCTTGGAGACGGCGTTGGCGACGAAGATGTTCGGCGCATAGAAGCCGAGATAGGCGAAGCCGAGGGCGAACAGCAGCCGGACCATCAGCGGCTTCTCGGCGAAGTTGCCAAGAACGAAAATGTAGAAGACCGCAACGACCAGGAACAGGAACGGCAGGCAGAAGCGGGCGAAGAGGAAGCTGTTGAGGGCGTTCTGCGAACGGTAGCCGGCAGTCTTCAGGCGGTTGACGGTGTTGTCGTCCACCAGCGCCTTCCTGAGGTTCAGCCGTTCGACGATATCGCGCACGGAGGTGTTGTGCTGCGTCCTGAGGCTTGCGCGGCTGCTCGTCGCCTCGGCATTGAGCCGGGCGCGTTCGCGGGCGCGGATCTGATCGCGCTCGGTCGCGACCGATTTCATCCGCTTCGCCAGATCCCCGCGCTCGAAGAGGGGCGCGGCCAGCGAATAGAAGGTGGCGAGCACGGCCATCGACACGAGCGCCGCGACGATGATGTTCGGATCGGTAAGCGTTTCTATCCAGCCGTCCACCGCCCTCACCTCAAATGTCGAAGTTGATCATGTTGCGCATGACGAAGATGCCGATGCTCATCCAGACGGCGGAGGCGCCCATGATGATGTGGCCGCGCGGATCGGTGAACAGGATCGTCATGTAATCGGGCGAGGTCAGATAGACGAGCGTCGCCACGATGAAGGGCAGCGCGCCGATGATGCAGGCGGAGGCCTTCGCCTCCATCGACAGCGCATTGACCTTGGCCTTCATCTTCTTGCGTTCGCGCAGGACCTTGGAGAGGTTGCCGAGCGCTTCGGAGAGGTTGCCGCCCGCCTGCGCCTGGATGGCGATGACGATCGCGAAGAAATTCACCTCCGGCAGCGGAATGCTCTGGTTCATGCGGGCGCAGGCTTCCGGGACGTTGAGGCCGACCTGCTGGGACTCGACCACACGACGAAACTCCGTCTTGACCGGCTCCTGCGAATCGCTAGCGATGAGCCGCAGCGCATCGTTCAGCGGTAGGCCCGATTTGATCGAGCGGACCATGACGTCGAGAGCGTTCGGGAACTCCTCGAGGAATTTCTTGCAGCGGCGCTTGATCATGAAGCCGACCACCCAGCGCGGCAGGCCGGCGGCGGCAATCAGCCCCACGCCCGCGGCAACGAGCAGTCCGGCGCCGGCCAGAAGAACGACGAGGAAGGCGAACAGGCCGAAGAGGGCGCTGAAAAGATAGAACTGCGCGAGCGAGATCGACAGATTCGCCTGCGCCAGCCGCTTCTTCATCGAAGGCGCCGTATTGGCGGATTTTTCCTGCTGCTTCTTCTCGAGCTCCTTCAGCGAATCCTGCACGGATTTGCGCCGCTTCGACATCTCGTTGACGCGGTCGCGCGCCGCCTTGATCTTGTTGCGGTCGGTTTCGGCGGCGCTGACGCGGCGAAGCCGTCCTTCCGCCTTCTTCTCGTTCTCGATGCGGGAATAGAGCACGCCGTAGGCGAGCGCCGCCGCCGCCAGCGCCACGAGGCCGGCCAGTGCCAGGACGGTGATGTCTATGCCGAACATCGTGCAGTCTCGATCCTTCGCTTCAGCGGCCTTCCTTCTGAATCCGCTCTATTGCTTTTCCATCGCGTCGAGGGTCGCGGCGAGCCGCTTGTCCTCGTTGAAATACCGGGCCCGGTCCCAGAAATGCGGCCGGCCGATGCCGGTCGAGACGTGGCGGCCGATGATCCGGCCATTGGCGTCCTCGCCGTCGATCTCGTAGCGCATCAGGTCCTGGGTGATGATGACGTCGCCTTCCATGCCGGTGACCTCGGTGACGTGGGTGATGCGGCGGGAGCCGTCGCGCAGGCGCGAGGCCTGGATGATGACGTCGACGGAACCGGCGATGATCTCGCGAACGGTCTTGGCCGGCAGCGTGTAGCCGCCCATGGCGATCATCGATTCCATGCGGCTCAGGCACTCGCGCGGCGTGTTGGCGTGGATCGTTCCCATCGAGCCGTCGTGGCCGGTGTTCATCGCCTGCAAAAGGTCGAAGACCTCCGGGCCGCGCACTTCGCCGACGATGATGCGTTCGGGACGCATGCGCAGGCAGTTCTTGACGAGGTCGCGCATGGTGATCTCGCCCTCGCCCTCGATGTTCGGCGGGCGCGTTTCGAGCCGGACCACGTGCGGCTGCTGCAATTGCAGTTCGGCCGAGTCCTCGCAGGTGATGATGCGCTCGGTGCTGTCGATGTAGCGCGTCAGGCAGTTGAGCAGCGTCGTCTTGCCGGAGCCGGTGCCGCCGGAAATGACGATGTTGCAGCGGACGCGGCCGATGATCTGCAGCAGGACCGCGCCCTCCGGCGTGATCGAGCCGAAGCGCACCAGTTGCTCCAGCGTCAGCTTGTCCTTCTTGAACTTGCGGATGGTGAGCGCCGCACCGTCGATCGCGAGCGGCGGCGCGATGACGTTGACGCGCGAACCGTCCGGCAGGCGCGCGTCGCAGATCGGGCTCGATTCGTCGACGCGGCGGCCGACCTGGCTGACGATGCGCTGGCAGATCGACAGGAGCTGCGCGTTGTCGCGGAAGCGGATCTCGGATTCCTCGACCTTGCCGCCGACTTCGATGAAGGTCTGGCCGGCGCCGTTGACCATGATGTCGGCGATGTCGTCGCGGGCAAGCAGGGGTTCGAGCGGGCCGTAGCCGAGCACGTCGTTGCAGATGTCGTCGAGCAGTTCCTCCTGCTCGGAAATCGACATCGCGAAATTCTTGATGGTGATGATGTCGTTGACGATGTCGCGGATTTCCTCGCGCGCGCTCTCGGTGTCGAGCTTGGAAAGCTGCGAGAGGTCGATCGTGTCGATCAGCGCGGAGAAGACCTGCGACTTGGTGTCGTAATAGTCCTCCGCCCTTGGCGCGCGCCGGCGTGCGGGCGGCGGGGCCGGCTGCGGGCGCGCGGCCTGGGCCGGCAGCTCGCTGAGAACCGGCGCGGCGGGACGCTCCATCACGACCGGCTGCGCGGCCGGCATCGACGGCGGAGGTGCGGCGCCTCGCGCTCCGCCCTTGCCAAAACCTTCATTTCCGCGTTTGCCAAACATCACATCATTCCGGTTGCTTCATCGATCCTCTATACGGAAGAGCCGCCTTCGTTCCTCCACCGGCCAAAGCGCGCCGCGCTTGAATCTCTTCATGCGACGCGCCTGGTTTTCATGCTGTGTCGTCCCAAACCGCTGCATGCTTCCCGGCGGCATGCATCAGCGCCTGCCGAGCCTTGCCAAAACCTTTCCGAGACCGCCCCGGCGGGCCTTCTTGATCGCCGTGCGCCCCGTGAGCAGATGGGCGAGCTGCGAGAAGGTCTCCGCGGCCGGCGCTTTCCGATCGATTTCCGCAATCATCCGGCCGCTGTTGGAAGCGTTGCCGAAGAGCACAGCGTCGAAGGGGATGATGGCCGCGGCCTCGATCTCCAGCGACTCGCAGAATTCGTTCGGGGCGATTTCCGGCCGCTTCGGCATGCCCACCTGGTTGAGGACGAGGTGCGGCGTCCTGTCGTTCGGCCGCAGCTTCTTCATGGCGTCGAGCAGGTTCTTGGTGTTTCTCAGGCTCGCGAGATCCGGAACGGCGGTGATCACCACCTCGTCGGCCTCGGCGAGCACCGAGCGGGTCCAGTCGGACCAGGCATGCGGGACGTCGAGCACCGAAACCGGCGCGCTGCGCTGGAGGACCTCGAGGATCGGATGAAAGGCCGCGGACTCGAAATCATAGGCGCGGTCGAGCATCGAGGGTGCGGCGAGCAGCGACAGGTGCTCGGAGCACTTGGTCAGGAGCCGGTCGAGGAAGACCTCGTCGAGCCGCTCGGGCGCGAAGACGGCCTCGGCGATCCCCTGCGGCGGGTCCTGGTCGAAGTCGATATTGGCGGTGCCGTAGGGCAGGTCGAGATCGGCGAGGATCGTCTCGGTCGAGAAAAGGTGGGAGATGCCCCAGGCGCAATTGTGCGCGATCACCGACGAGCCGCAGCCGCCCTTCGCGCCGATGAAGGCGAGGCTTCGCCCCAGCGGCTCGGCCTCCGGATCGACGAAGATCGCCGAGATGGCCGTGAGGATGTCCGCCATTCCGACCGGCGAGACCATGTATTCCGAGATGCCGTTCCTGATCAGCTCGCGATAGAGCGCGATGTCGTTGTGGCGGCCGATGATGATGACCTTGGTGCTCGGGTCGCAGACTTCGGCGAGCGGCGCGAGCTCCGAAAGCAGCGCGCGCGGCTCGGTCGCGGTTTCGAGGATGATCAGATTGGGCGTCGAGACGCTTGCGAACATGTTGGCGGCGGCGGCGACGCTGCCGCCGGTGATGCGGAGACTCACCTTCGCCATGCGGCGGTCCTGGCCGCAGCGCTCCATCAGCCGCTGCACCGCCTCGCTTTCGCAGAAGGCGTGGATCGAGATGCGCGGCAGCGGCCGGAGCTGGTCGAGATCGCCCGGGCGGGTCGCGTCCGCGGCAAAGTCCCCCGCCCCGTCATTGTCGATCATGTAGTCAATCGCGCTCATCGCTTTTCCTTGAGAGAGGTCCGCATCAGTTGAAGACGATCGTCGTTCCGCCGTTGCCCGAGTCGCTGCCGCGCCAGGTGTCGATCACCTGGCCGCGCTGCTCGGCGTCGATCGGCGACATCTGGCGCGGGCCGATCAGGTCGGTCGGATTGGCGATCTGGGCGGCGAGGTTGGACTGCGAGGCGCAGCCGAAATTGTAGTAGTTGCGGTTCTCCAGCGTATTGAGCGTCACGTCCTCGGGCCATTCGCCGCAGGGTGCGGTCTGCGCGGCGATCGCCACGTAGCTCAGGCGAATGGGCGCGGCATCGCCGGTCGCACCGGCTTCGTAGCCGGTCTCGATCATCCGGCTCGCGGGCACGCCGCTTGCCGCCAGCAGCCGGCGGATTTCCTTGCGGACGATCTGGGCGGCATGGCTGTTTGCCGATCCGCGCGGCAGCACGATCTGGATGACGCCGCTCGACGCCTTGCGGTATTCGCTGGCAAAGCCGCGGATCACGTCGCGCGTTCCCTGGGGCAGGCGCGTGTCGCCGGAGGCGACGGGAATGTCAATCGTCCGCTCCGCCTCGGCAAGCACGATCGGGTGCCGCGTGCGGTAGTCGTCGGGGATCGCACCGGTCGTCGTCTGGTCCCTGGTGCCGCAGCCGGCAAGGAGACCGGCGACGATCGCCAGGACGGCCGCGCGCGACAGGGTACGGTGCGGAATGCGGGTCGGGGCCATCGGGGCCTGCCTTTCAAGACTGTCTCGAGCTGCGCTTCGGTTGTTCATGACCCGACCTATTTGTAGATGAAGCCGACATTGCCGTGGTAGCGGCCGACGGGCGGCTCCGCCTCCGGGCGCCCATAGATGCGGTTGACGCGGCCGAGGAAGAAGCTCTCGAAATCATTGGCCGGATTGAAGTTGTCATCCGGGCGCGAAAGCGCGCTGCGGGCGACCGGTCGCACGAGATAGGGCGTGGCGATGATGACGAGCTCCGTCTCGTTGCGCTGGAAGTCCTTGCTGCGGAAGAGCGTGCCGAGGATCGGGATCTTCGAGGCCGCGGGCAGACCGGACATGGCCTGGCGAATATTGTCCTGGACGAGGCCGGCGATGACGATCGAGCCGCCGGACGGCAGTTCGACGCTGGTCGACGCCTCGCGGCGGCGGATGCCGAGGAAGGTCTGGCCGGGGATGCTGGTCATCGAGTTGCCGGTTACGACCGAACCCTCATAGGTCGGCTCGGAGACTTCCGTCTCGACCGCCAGGCTGATGCGGCCCGCGCCGAGAACGACGGGCTTGAAATTCAGCCTGATGCCGTATTCGACGTCGTTGACCTCGCGCGCGACCGTCGTTTCCCCCGAGGTAGCATCCGTGCCGACTTCCTGCACGCCGGCGAGCCGGAAATCGCCGCCGACATAGAACTTAGCCTCCTGGCCGGAGATCGCCGTCAGGCTCGGCTCGGCAAGCGTGCGCATGACGCCGGCCTGCTCCATCGCATTGATATAGCTCGAGATCGTCGTGCCGCCGATCGAACCCTTGATGAGTGCATTGGCGCCGACGCTGATCGCGTCGCCGAGATTGGCCGGATTGCGGAAGCTCAGGCCACTCTCGCCGTCGGAGACGCGACCGTTGAAGCCGAGCTGCTTCAGCACCTGCCGGCTGACTTCGGCAACGGTCACCTTCAGCGTCACCTGATCCTCACCCTCGATCGTCAGGAGATTGACGATCTGCGATGTCTGGCGATCTTCGGCGAAGATGCTGGAATCACCGTTATTGCCCAAGGCGGTCAGGTTGCGGGTCGTCGCCTCGCCGCCTTTGAGGAAGGCGCGGGCAAGGTCGACGGCCTTGGTCGAGTCGAGCGGCGTGCGGACCGTGCCGGTCAGGACGACGTTGTCGGAGACGATCTCGACACGGATGTCGGCATCGGGAATGAACCGGCGCAGATTGGCTTCGAGCCCGGCGACGTCTCGCTCGACGGCGACCTCGAGGCTGACGATCTCCTCGCCGCGGGGGCCGAAGACGAAGATGTTCGTCTGGCCGACCGTCTTGCCGAAGAGATAGATGCGGCGGGAGGTGCGGGTGACCGCGTCGGCGAGCGACGGATCGGCGACGAGGATGTCATGCGCATCGGTCGGCAGATCGATGACGACCGCCTTGTTGAGGCCGAGATTGACGGTCTTGCGCACGCCCGGACCGCTTTCCGTGATCCTGACGACGGAAGAGGCCGCGGCCGTGGCCGCCGGAATCGGCAGCGTGATGCCCGAGAACGCCAGGCAGAAGGAGAGGCCGGCTGCGAGAGAGGCCCGAAATTTGTGTCCGTTCCGCTTCACCTTGCGCCCCGCTTAGTTCTGGTTCTCGACCGCGGCACCGTCGCTCTTCACGATGGAGCCCGATTTGATGAGCTGGATGCTCGGCCGGCCGTCGCCGCTCAGGAGATGGTCGGCGGCGCTGGTGTCCGGCTCCTGCGCATCGGCGACGCTGCGCAGCGCCAGCGAGATGCGCTCGGCGATCTGCTGCGCCACCGTCATGACTTTCGATTGATCCGGCGTCAGCTCGAGCGTCGCCGTGGTGCCGATGACGGATTTCGAACCGTCCTCCTTCTCCTCGACCTGCTGGTCGATCGCGAGGACGCGGACGTTGCTCAGCACCGTTTCGGTGAGATAGAGGCCGTCGCCGTCGGACTTCCGCACCATGATGACGTCGACCCGATCGTTCGGCAGGATGAAGCCGCCGGCGCCGGTGGCAACGGTGATCTCGGTGGAGACGGCCCGCTTCCCGGCCGGCAGCAGCGACGACATGATGCGGCTGGATGCGTCGGCGATCTTTTCCTGGCGGACCGGCTCGCCGGTGAAGATCGGCAGGCGCACGACGGCGCCGGCAAGGTCGTCGACCGCCGCCGGCCGGTTTTCCTCGGTGATCATGCCGTCGGCGACGCCGTCCTTCGGCCAGGCCATCCAGTGGATCGAATCGGCGCCGAGACGGGAGCCGACCGGCAGGCTCTTGCTGGCGACCAGCACGTTGATCGTCGGCGCCTGCTCGATGACGGGTTCGGCAATCGTCGCAACGGGGCCGCGCCGGGTGAGCTTCATCGCCAACAGCCCGGCCATGGCGGCCGAGCCGACGGCCACCGCCAGAATGATGATACGCACCGGTTTCATGATCGTCCCAAAGCCCCAAGAATTGCCCTGGGCCAGATTGATCAGGAATTGGTGTAATTATGGTTAACGGATTGCTTATGTACGTGGTTAACGAGAAATGGCGATATTCCTCGCTGCCTGTGCGGGTTCATGAAAGCCGTGCGAATGCGACTTCCATCAGCGGCGACGAGGGGTAGGCTGCAAAGCCTCCGAGCGCGATCGCTATGCCATAAGGAACCTTCTTCGCCGTCAGCAACAGGCGCGGAACCGGGATACCACTCGCGAGAATCGCATTCTCCTGGCTGCGCAAGAGCAGAACCAGGAGCGTCAACAGACCGCCAAACACCGAGACATAGACGAGGAATGTTGCGAGCGACGCGTTGAGCCCAAACCAGATAGCGCTTGCAGTCAGCAGCTTGGCATCGCCTCCGCCCATCACGTTGGTCGCGAAAAGACAGAAACAGACTGCAAAGACGGCGGCGGCGGCGGCCAGGTGCCAGCCGATTTGCTCAATTCCGAAACCGGCCAGCGGTGCCACGATGATAAATGCGCCAAGAAGGATGGCGGACACCCGATTAGGTATCGTCATCGTCAAAAGATCCGAGAGTGCGGCAATCGCAAGGCAAAGCGGAAAGACTACAAGGATGGCGGCTTCAATCATTCCTTTGCCCTTGAACCGGTCCGAATTGCACATCCCACCGGCGCCGACATCTCGGACATCGCGTCGCGGCAACACAGACCGCCCTTGCTTAGGACGGTCTGTGTTATGAGAGTACGCCGAGGCAGATTAGTTGTCTTCTGCTACACTGAGGTAGGTAGACAAGTTATCAAACTGCTCGTTCAGTGCAGTGCCGAGCGTCGTCGCGCCGGTAATCAGCGCCACCGAGATCAGCGCTGCGATCAGGCCGTATTCGATTGCGGTTGCACCGGACTCGTCCTTCATCAGACGGGCGAAGATGGTCTTCATGGTGATTCTCCTACTCCACTTGTTGTTCAGCACGTCCGCCAACTGTTGCCGTTGATCGGATGCCCTGAAATTAGCGGGGTCTAATTTCTTTCGGCTTAAGGAAACCGGTTAGCGTCAAGTTAAATTCGCCTCGCACCTTCTTGGGTAAATGTGCGGAAAATGGATGGGTTAAATTGCCTCGCGCCGGCGTAACCTTTCATTCACCAAAAGGCGCCAAGATGCGGGCCTGTCTTCGCCATTCAGGACGCGCCATGAACACGCCTCTTGCGACCAAGCCGGTCGCCATTCTCACAGTCGCCGCCGCGCTTCTTGCGCTTTTCGCGCCGAAGGCGGTGCAGGCGGCGGAGGAGATGATGCGCGTCTATATGGATCATGCGCGCGTGCTGAAGCTCGACCGGCCGGTCAGCAAGGTGATCATCGGCAATTCCGACGTCGCCGATGCGACCGTCGCGGATGCGAAGACGATCGTGCTGACGGGGAGGAATTTCGGCACTACCAATCTCGTCATCCTCGACCAGGACGGCAATGCCATCGTCGACGAGCGCATCCTGGTGTCGATCGACGAGGGCAATACGGTGCGCGTCTACAAGCAGACGGCACGCACCGTTCTTTCCTGCACGCCCAATTGCGAGCGCGCCGAGCGGCAGGCGTCGACGGCGAGCGCCAGCGACTGAACCGCTCGCAAATTCCAAACCACTAAAATTCTCCGGGTCGTTGAAAACGAATTTTCAACGATCGCCGCGTATTTTGCACCGACCAGTTGACACGACGGAACGGCGCAATGTCGATCGAAGAGAAAGCATCGAGCTCCCGGACGCCTTCGGGTCCCGGCCCATTTCGCCGTTTCGTCGGCGACCGGAAGGGCGCGACCGCCATCGAGTTCGCGCTGCTTGCGATGCCCTTCTTCATCGTCCTTTTCGCCTCGATCGAGACCTTCGTCGCCTTCGCCGGCGAACAATTGCTGGCAAACGCCACCGACACGCTGGCGCGCAAGATCCGCACCGGCGAGATCACCTCCGCCACGACGGAGACAGAGTTCCGCCAGGCCTTCTGCGACGAAATCTCGATCCTGATGACCTGCTCGGCGACCGAGGTGACAGCGCCCGCCAAGCTCTATCTCGATGTCCGCAAGATTACCGACCTCGGCAATTTCCCGGACGCTGTGCCGCGGGTCGGGTCCGACCTCGACACCAGCGTTTTCACCTTCGCGCCGGGGGGCTCCGGGGAGATCACCATGGTGCGCGCCTATTACCGCTGGGAAGTGATCACCGATCTCGTTCGCCCCTATGTCACCAAGCTCAGGCCGGCCGGCGACAGCATGCCGCGCGACTACCTGATGGTCGCGACCGCGACTTTCCGCAACGAAGACTATTGAGGCCGCCATGCGATATTCCCGCGCCCTTTCGCTCTGCCGGCCCGGTCTCAACTCTCTCCGCCGCCTCCTGCGCGACCGGCGCGGCGTCGGCGCCGTCGAATTCGCGATCGTCGCGCCGCTGCTGATCGCCGCCTATATCGGCGCCTTCGAGCTTTCGCTCGGCTTCACCGTCGCCCGCAAGGTCGCGCGCGCGTCGAGTACGGTGAGCGATATCGTCACGCAGGAGCAGGACGTCGACAAGGCCCTGCTCGACGACATGAGGAATGTCGCAAAGAACATCCTCGTCCCTTACGACGGTTCCGACTACGAGCTGAAGATCACCGGCATCCAGGTGACCGGCACGACGGAAGGCACGGTCCTCTGGTCTCGCGGCTGGTCGGATGAGAGCGAAAGCGCCACCGTGCCCTACGCGGCCAATTCCAAGACCAGCGTGCCGTCGGACCTCGAGGCGGTGAACGCCTTCGTCGTGCGCACCGAGCTCACCGTCAATCACCAGCTGACCCTTTTCGGTTCCGACACCGCCGGCACGATCCCGCTTTCCAAGACCTCCTACTACCGCCAGCGCTTCGGCACCGAGATCAAGTGCACGGATTGCTGATCCCCGAACGAAATCCGCTCCGACCGGACCGCTGGCTGTCGTCCGCGCCGAAGCATTTTGCAGTCAGGTGGAATCACCTGACGTCGCACAAATGCGGCGAAACAAGAAGATAGAGCGGTGGCGCGAACGCATGCGAGCGCATCCCGCTCTGACGTGAACGCATGACGTTTTGATCGGTCTTCCCATGACGGCCGAGTGCTTGCATCGTTCCTCCCGGGCATTGCCGAGTTTGCGCGCGGTCTCATCAGCGAGCCCGCGAAAGAAAGCACAGGCGACAACCCGACCGCAAAGCCGTCATGCTTGCCTGGATGATCGACGTTCATTGGAGAGGTTGAGATGGCAAAATCCCCGCAGGCACTGAGCGAATCCGAGCGACGCCTCGTCGCTGCATGGGCCGCCGACTGTGCCGAACGGGTTCTGTGGATTTTCGAGGCTGAAAGGCCGGCGGACGGTCGTCCGCGCGCCGCCATCGTTCGGGCGCGGGCATATTCCCGCGGCGAATTGGACACTGCCGTTGAAATCCGCCAGCGGTTCATGGGTGGCGGCGCTGCGAAGGACGCCAAGTCTGCCGCAGCCGCCGCTGCTGCCAGAGCCGCAGGCCAAGCCGCCGCCGTTTGCCACATGGGTGCACATGCCTTGGGCGCCGCAGCCTATGCCGTCAAGGCCGCCAGCCTAGCGTCCCCCGACCGGCCGGAAGCAGCCGACGATGAGGTCCGCTGGCAGCTCATGCATATGAACGCGGAGGTACGGACCGCGCTGCGAGCGCTTCCGCCCGTAGGCGAGGACAGGTCGGGTCCGCTGGGGCAAGGGCTTCTCGCATCGGGTCAACTGGGCATGATAATCCGCGACCTTCAGACTGGCCTTGCCCAGCCGGACCTGATGAAAGATTGAAAAAGTTCTTCCGTCCAGCCGCCGTCGTCTGGCGGAAACCGGCGACATCGCCGTCGCGTGACCGACGGCATCAATTGCAATAGCCAGGACCCCGCGGTATTCCTGCCGGATTGCGCGAGCGATCCTTCGCGCAGGCTCAACGGTACCGGCTCGCCCTCTCCCGCATCTCGCGTTCCGGTTCTATCCAGGTGTTCAATGGCGCGTGCATTTCTCTTCGTCCTCGACTCCTTCGGCATCGGCAATGCGCCGGATGCGGAAGCCTTCGGCGATCTCGGTGCCGATACGCTCGGTCATATCGCCGAGTTCTGCGCGGCCGGTGCGGCGGATCGCGCGGGCTTGCGCGAAGGGCCGCTCCACCTTCCCGCCATGTCCGCGCTCGGCCTCGTGCACGCGGCGAAGCTCGCGACGGGGCGGGTTCCGGCCGGCATGGCCCTGCCGGAGCGGGTCTACGGCGTCTACGGCGCCGCAAGCGAGGTCTCGCGCGGCAAGGACACGCCGTCCGGCCACTGGGAGATCGCCGGCACGCCGGTGCGGTTCGACTGGGGCTATTTCCCGGCGGAGGGCGACGCCTTTCCGCCCGCGCTCGTCGAGGCGATCTGCCGCGAGGGCGATGTCCCCGGCATCCTCGGCAATTGCCATGCCTCCGGCACCGAGATCATCACCCGCCACGGCGAGGAACATATGCTGAGCGGCAAGCCGATCTGCTACACCTCGTCCGATTCGGTCCTGCAGATCGCCGCGCATGAAGGGACCTTCGGGCTCGACCGGCTGCTCGAGCTCTGCGAGGTCGTCCGCCGGCTCGTCGACGACTACAATATCGGCCGCGTGATCGCCCGGCCCTTCGTCGGCAGCAATCCGGGCAACTTCACCCGCACCGGCAATCGGCGCGACTATTCGGTGCTGCCGCCGGAGCCGACGGTCCTCGACCGGCTGAAGGAGGCCGGCCGCGCGGTGCATGCGATCGGCAAGATCGGCGATATCTTCGCCCATCAGGGGGTGACGAAACTCACCAAGGCCAACGGCAACATGGCGCTGTTCGACGCCAGTCTCGAGGCGATCGAGGACGCCGAGGAGGGCAGCCTCGTCTTCACCAATTTCGTCGACTTCGACATGCTCTACGGCCATCGCCGCGACGTGCCCGGCTATGCCGCCGCGCTCGAAGCCTTCGACGCCCGCCTGCCCGATCTCGACCGCCGCCTGAAGCCCGGCGACATGGTGATCCTCACGGCCGACCATGGCTGCGATCCGACCTGGCGCGGGACCGACCACACGCGCGAACGCGTGCCGGTGCTGATGTTCGGCCCGACGCTCCGGAGCCGCTCCTTCGGCATCGCCGACAGTTTCGCGCATATCGGCGAGACCGTCGCCAGACATCTCGGCATCGCGCCGGGCGCACATGGGAGAAGCCTCATTTGACCGCTCACCTGAAGAAAGCAGAGCTGCATTGCCACATCGAAGGCGCCACACCGCCGGAGCTGGCGCTGCGGCAGGCCCGGAAATACGGCATCGACACGAGCGCGATCATCCGCGACGGGGCCTATGTCTGGGAGGATTTCACCAGCTTCGTCAGGTGCTACGACGCCGTCGCCTCGCTGTTTCGCACCGAGGGAGACTATGCGCTGCTTGCCGAGACCTATCTCAGCGAGCTCGCCGAGGCGGGGACGATCTACAGCGAGATCATCGTCTCGCCCGACCATGGCGAAACGATCGGGCTCGGCGCCGATGCCTATATCGAGGGCCTTGCCGCCGGAATGGAGGCAGCCAGAGCGAAAACCGGGATCGAGTCGCGCATGCTGATCACCGGCATCCGCCATCTCGGACCGGAATCGGTCATCAGCACCGCGCAATACGCCGCCATGCGCCGCCACCCCCTCGTGACCGGCTTCAACCTGGCGGGCGAGGAGCGGATGCACAGCGTCGCCGCCTTTTCCCGCGCCTTCGACATCGTGCGCGACGCCGGTCTCGGCCTCACCATCCACGCCGGCGAGCTTTGCGGCGCCTTCAGCGTCCGCGATGCGCTCGACCATGTCCGCCCGTCGCGGATCAGCCACGGGGTGCGGGCGATCGAGGACGCGGATCTCGTCAAGCGCCTCGCCGACGAGGGCGTCGTGCTCGAAGTCTGTCCCGGCTCGAACGTCGCCCTGCAGGTCTTCCCGGATTTCGCCTCCCATCCGCTCAGGTCGCTTTACGAGGCCGGCGTGCGCGTCACGCTCAACTCCGACGATCCGCCCTTCTTCCACACCTCGCTCGCCCAGGAATACGAGATCGCCTTCCACGCCATGGGATTTGCGGATGGCGACATCAACCGCATGACAAAGACGGCGATCGAGGCGGCCTTCGTCGATGAACCGACGAGAGAGAGGCTGCTGGCGGGGTTACACGTCTAACTGAGAAAGTTACCCTCACAACTTTGCGTGTTTGCCCCTCACCCTAGCCCTCTCCCCGCACGCGGGGAGAGGGGATTTAAGCGCCGCTGCGAGTCTCCTTCGCCCCGCGTGCGGGGAGAAGGTGGCCGGCAGGCCGGATGAGGGGCTCACGAGACAGCCAAGTTCGACCAACACCCTTGCGGCCTCCCCTCTTTCCATGGAAAAGAGGCCGAATACTCAAATTTCTCGCGGGAAGGTGAGCCATGGACGGCGTAACAGTGATCGATCATCCGCTGGTGCAGCACAAGCTGACCATCATGCGCAAGAAGGAGACCTCGACCGCGGGCTTCCGCCGGCTGCTGAAGGAAATCTCGACGCTGCTCTGCTACGAGGTCACGCGCGATCTGGAACTCACCGTGGAGCGGATCGAGACGCCGCTCACCGAAACCGACTCCCCGGTGCTCGAAGGCAAGAAGCTTGTCTTCGCCTCGATCCTGCGCGCCGGCAACGGCCTGCTCGAAGGCATGCTCGAACTCGTGCCCTCGGCCCGCGTCTCGCATATCGGCGTCTATCGCGACCACGAGACGCTGCAGCCGGTCGAGTATTATTTCAAGGCGCCGGAGAACCTCAACGAACGGCTCGTCATCGTCGTCGACCCGATGCTTGCGACCGGCAACTCCTCGATCGCCGCGATCGACAAGCTGAAGGAACGCGGCGCGAAGAACATCCGGTTCCTCTGCCTGCTGGCCGCCCCCGAGGGCATCCGCAATTTCAAGACCGCGCATCCCGACGTGCAGATCTTCACCGCCTCGATCGACAGCCATCTCAACGAAAAGGGCTACATCGTGCCGGGCCTTGGCGACGCCGGCGACCGCATGTACGGCACGAAATAAATTTTCCCTTAACCAGGCTCGCAGGAAAAGACGAGGCCGCCGGATTTCCGGCGGCTTTTTTAAAAGGCGTTAGCGATGATCGGCCCAGAATCGGCGGAAAGCCTGCCGACATCCGGAGCCAGCAGATGATCACACGCCTCCTCGCCTTTGCCGGCGGAATTGCCGTCCTGGCGCTTGCCGTCCCGGAGCTTGCCTCGACCTATCTCGACCGGCGGGAGGCCGCCCCGGCGCAAGCTCCCGCGCCGACCGCCGCCAAATACGCGAGCGGCAAGGCCGTCGTCCTCGAGGCCGATCGTTCCGGTCATTTCATCGGCACCTTCCGGATCAACGGGCGATCGGAAAATGGATTGGTCGATACCGGCGCCAGCACCATCGCCATCAATGCCTCTGCGGCGCGGCGGTTCGGCATTTCCGTCGGCAGCCTTTCGTTCGACGCGCGTGCACGGACGGCGAACGGCATCGTGGCGGCCGCCCATGTCCGCCTCGACCGCGTCGAGATCGGCGGCATTTCGCTCAAGGATGTCGATGCGATGGTGCTGCCGGACAAGGCGCTTTCGGGGACGCTCGTCGGCATGTCCTTCCTCAGCCGGCTGTCCTCCTATCGCGTCGCGGACGGCGCGCTGCATCTTTTCAGATGATCCTGGAGACGATCACCGGGCGGGGTTTGGGACGCTCGTCGGCGATCGCGTAGAGGGCAGCGACCTTTTGGCCGACCGCCTCGGCCTGGCTCCGGCCGGCGGCGTGCACGAAGGCGATCGGCTCGCCTTGCTCAACCTTGGTCCCGAGCGGCTTCAATTGCGAGAGACCGACGCGATGGTCGATGCGGTCGTCCGGGCGTGCGCGTCCGCCGCCGAGCGCTATCACCGCCATTCCGAGTTCGCGCGTTTCGCAAGCCGTGAGATAGCCATCCCTGCCGGCCGGCACCGGCACGACGGCCGGAGCCTTTTCGAGATAGGCAGCGGGGCGATCGACGAAATCGGCGGGGCCGCCGAGCCGATGGACCATGCGGGCGAAGCGCTCCATCGCGGCGCCGCTCTCGAGAACGCGGCGCGCCGTGGCCTCGGCTTCCGCCTTGTGCGCCGCCATGCCCGCCGCCTCGAGCATTTCCGCCGCCAGGGCCATGACGACCTGATCGAGCCGCGTATCCTTCTTGCCGCCGCGCAGATAGGCCAGGCAGTTTTCGATTTCGAGCGCATTGCCGACCGCATCCGCCAGCGGCTCGTTCATGTCGGTGATCAGCGCCGAAGTGCGCAGGCCGGCGCCATTGGCGACATCGACGAGCGAGCGCGCGAGGATCTCGGTTTCGCGCGGATCGGTCATGAAGGAGCCGTTGCCGAGCTTGACGTCGAGCACCAGCGACTGAAGACCGGCGGCAAGTTTCTTCGAGAGGATGGAGGCGGTGATCAGCGGTACCGAGTCGACCGTCGCCGTCACGTCGCGGATCGCGTAGAGGCGCTTGTCGGCCGGCGCGAGATTGGCCGTCTGGCCGATGATGGCGCAGCCGACCTCGTCGGCCACCTGGCGGAACAGCTCGGGCGACGGCTGAATGTTATAGCCCGGAATCGATTCGAGCTTGTCGAGCGTGCCGCCGGTATGGCCGAGCCCCCGACCCGAGATCATCGGCACCGCGAGACCGTAGGCGGCGACGATCGGCGCCAGTATCAAGGAGACATTGTCGCCGACGCCGCCGGTCGAGTGCTTGTCGACGATCGGGCGGCCGAAGGCGCTCCAGTCGAGCGTCTCGCCGGAATCGCGCATCGCCAGCGTCAGCGCCACGCATTCGTCGCGATTCATGCCGGAGAACCAGACCGCCATGGCGAAGGCCGCGATCTGCCCCTCGGACAGCGAGCCGTCGGTGACGCCCCTGACGAAGTCGACTATCTCCGCGGCGTCGAGCCGGCCGCCGTCCCTCTTCTTGCGGATCACCTCCTGGGGGAGCAGGGCCATGTCAGCCTTCGCTCGCGATCAGCTCTTTCAGGATCGCCGCCAGCCGCTGGCCGCCGAAGGGCGCCATCTCCTTGGTCTCCTGATGGCTGAGCTCAGCCCCGGTCATGCCGGCCGCGAAATTGGTGATGACGGAGGCGGCCGCGACCCTCAGGCCGAAAAACCGGGCGAGGATGACCTCCGGAACCGTCGACATGCCGACGGCATCGGCGCCGAGAACCCGGGCCATGCGGATTTCCGCCGGGGTCTCGAAGCTCGGGCCGGAGAACCACATGTAGACGCCGCGGGCGAGCGGGATGCCGAGCCGGTCGGCCGCCTCCTCCATCCGCTCGGCGAGAGCCGCGTCATAGGCGTTGGTCATGCCGACGAAGCGATCGTCGCTGTCGACGCCGATCAGCGGATTGGCGCCGGAGAAGGCGATGTGGTCGGCGATGCGCATCACCGAGCCAGGCGGCATGTCCTCACGCACCGATCCGGCGGAATTGGTGAGAATGAGGCTTTCGACGCCGATCCGCTTCAACGTTTCGATCGGCACGCGCATGGCGTTGGCATCGCCACGCTCGTAGAAATGGACGCGACCGGAGAGCACGGCGACGGGAACGTCACCAAGCCTGCCGGCAACGAGTTCCCCGGCATGGCCGGAGACGCTGCCCACCGGGAAACCGGGAAGCTCCGCATAGGGAACGCGGACCGGGTCGGCCACCGCGTCGATGAGCGAGCCGAGGCCGGAACCGAGCACGATGCCGTAGCGCGGCGCGAGCGTGCCGAGCTTGCCCTTGAGGAATTCCGCCGCCGCCGTCATCCGAGGATCTCGGTCTCGAAGCTGTGCGGCAGGAGATCGGAGAGCGCCAGCGACTTCTTGATGCCCGTCTCGTCGCAGAGATAGATGCGCGTGCTGGCGCCGGAAAATTCCGCGAGCCGCTGGCGGCAGCCGCCGCAGGGCGGGCAGAGCGCGAGCTTCTCGGCGACGACCGCCACCTCCATGATCTTGCGCTGCCCGGCCATCACCATATGGCTGATCGCCGTCGTCTCCGCGCACCAGCCTTCCGGAAACGACAGGTTCTCGATATTGGCGCCGGTATAGATCCTGCCGTCCTCGGCGCGGATCGCCGCCCCCACCGGAAACTTGGAATAGGGCGCATGCGCCTTTGCCATGGCTTCACGCGCCGCGACGAAGAGCTCGTTCTTGGGCATGGTGTGGACTAACGCTCCTTTACATAGGGTACGCCGCCGGCCTTCGGCGGTATGGCCTTGCCGATGAAGCCGGCAAGGAGGATGACGGTGAGGATATAGGGCAGCGCCTGCATGAATTGCACCGGAACCTGGCCGACGAGCGGCAGCGGCGTGCCCTGCAGCCGGATCGCCAGCGCATCGAGGAAGCCGAAGAGCAGGCAGGCGAACATGATATTGACCGGCCGCCACTTGGCGAAGATGAGCGCCGCCAGCGCGATATAGCCCTTGCCCGCGGTCATGCCCTTGACGAAGCCGGCAGTCATCGCCAGCGACAGATAGGCGCCGGCAAAGCCGCAGAGGATGCCGCAGCAGATGACCGCCCGGTACCGGAGCCAGATCACCGAGATGCCGGCGGTATCGACCGCGCCGGGGTTCTCGCCGACCGCGCGGAGCCTGAGCCCGAAGCGGGTGCGGTAGAGCACCCACCAGCTCGCCGGCACCATGGCGAAGGCGATGTAGGTCAAGAGGAAATGTCCGGACAGCAGGTCCGCATAGATCGGCCCGAGGAACGGCACCTCGCGGATAACGTCCGCTTCCGGCAGACTGATCGTCTGGAACCGTGCGCCGTCGGCGAGCGCCGGCGTGCGGCCGCCCTGGCGGAACCAGGCTTCGCCGAGGATCACGGTGGAGCCGGCGACGATGAAATTGATTGCCACTCCGGAGACGATCTGGTTGCCGCGCTGGGTGATCGACGCATAGCCGTGGACCAGCGACAGCAGCACCGAAACGAGGATCGCCGCGAGGAGGCCGGCCCAGACCGACTGGGTGACGGCAGCGACGGCGCCGGCGGCGAAGGCGGCGCCGAGCATCTTGCCCTCGAGCCCGATGTCGAAAACGCCGGCCCGCTCGGTGAAGAGCCCGGCGAGCGCCGCAAAGAGCAGCGGCACCGAGACGCGGATGGTCGATTCCAGGAGCACGACGAGGACGTGGAAGAAATCCATGGCTTCAGGCTCCCTTGGCCTGGACGACGGCGGCCGCGCGCTGGCCGCGCATCGCGAAGGCGCGCGTGATCGCCGGCCGGAACATGTTTTCGAGCGCACCGGCAAAGAGGATGACGAGGCCCTGGATGATGACGATCATGTCGCGCGAGATCGACGGCATCTCGAAGGCGATCTCCGCCCCGCCCTGGTAGAGGACGCCGAAGAGGATCGCGGCGGGGATGATGCCGCCCGGATGCGAGCGGCCCATCAGCGCGACGGCGATGCCGACGAAGCCGGCGCCCTGGACGAAATCGAGCTGCATGCGGAACTGCTCGCCCATGATCGGGTTCAAGGCCATCATCCCGGCAAGCCCGCCGGAGATCATCATGGTGATGACGGTGATGCGGCTCTCGCGAATGCCGGCATAGCGCGCGGCCGATGGGCTATGGCCCATGGTGCGCATCTCGTAGCCGAGCCGGGTGCGCCAGATCAGCACCCAGACGCCGAAGGCGGCGGCGAGCGCCAGCAGGAAGGAAATGTTGAACGGCGCCGTGCCGACGTCGAGACCGAAGATCGACAGGAGCCAATCGAGCTTCGGCAATTGCCCGCCCTCGGCGAAGGTCCTGGTCTGCGGCGCCATCGAGCCGAGCGGCTTCAGGACGCGCGTCAGGAGATAGACCATCAGGCTCGAGGCGATGAAGTTGAACATGATGGTGGTGATGACGATGTGGCTGCCGCGCTTCGCCTGCAGCCAGCCGGGCAGGAACGCCCAGAGCGCGCCGAAGAAGACCGAGCCGAGGATGGCGAGCGGGAAGACCACGTACCAGGGCATCACCTTGTCGAGCCACAGGCAGGCGAGCGCCACGCCGATGCCGCCGACATAGGCCTGGCCCTCGCCGCCGATGTTGAAGAGCCCGGCATGGAAGGCGACCGCGACGGCAAGGCCGGTGAAGATGAAGGTGGTGGCGTAATAGAGCGTGAAGCCGATATATTCGCCGCGGCCGAAGGCGCCGTTGATCAGGTGGTAGGCGGCCTCGAGCGGATTCTCGCCGACGAGCAGCACGACGAGGCCGGCGACGAGAAAGGCAACGGCGAGGTTGACCAGCGGGACGAGGCCGTATTCGACCCATCCCGGAAGCTTCGCATAGGGTGTGCTCATCCTGCGGCCTCCTTGCGGCCTTCGACACCGGCCATCAGGAGGCCGAGCTCGCCCTCGCTCGCTTCCGGGCTGCGCTCGCCGACGACGCGGCCCGCAAACATCACGAGGATGCGGTCGGAAAGGGAACGGATCTCGTCGAGCTCGACCGAGACGAGCAGCACGGCCTTGCCCTGGTCGCGCATTTCGATGATCCGCTTGTGGATGAATTCGATCGCGCCGACGTCGACGCCGCGGGTCGGCTGGCCGATGATCAGCACGTCCGGCCCGCGCTCCATCTCGCGGGCGAGCACGATCTTCTGCTGGTTGCCGCCGGAGAAATTCGCCGTTTTCAGCCGCGCATTGGGCGGGCGGATATCGTATTTGGCGATCTTCTCCTCGGCATCCTTGCGGATCGCGTCGATGTCGAGGAAGACGCCGTTCAGGTAGCGCGGATCGTTGTGATAGCCGAGGATGGCGTTCTCGCTCTCCTCGAACTTGAGAACGAGGCCGACATGGTGGCGATCCTCCGGCACATGCGCGAGCCCGCGAGCCCTGAGCTCGGCGGGGTCCCTGTGCCCCGTCACGTCGACGGACCTGCCGTTCAGGAGCACCGTTCCGGAGGTCGCCCTGCGGATGCCGGCGATCGCTTCGAGCAGTTCCGACTGGCCGTTGCCGGCGACCCCGGCGATGCCGACGATCTCGCCGGCCCGCACCTCGAAGGAGACGTCGTCGACCATGGTGACGCCGCGGCTGTCCTTGACGGTCAGCCCTTGCACCGCGAGCTTCACGTCGCCGGGCTTCGCCTCGCCCTTCTGGACGCGCAGCAGCACGCGGCGGCCGACCATGAGCTCGGCGAGTTCCTCGACCGTGGTCTCGCGGGTCGTGCGGGTCGCGACCATTTCGCCGCGGCGCATCACCGAGACCTCGTCGGTGATCGCCATGATCTCGCGCAGCTTATGGGTGATCAGGATGATCGTCTTTCCCTGGGCCTTGAGCTGGCCGAGGATGCGGAAGAGATGATCGGCCTCGGCCGGCGTCAAAACGCCGGTCGGCTCGTCGAGGATGAGGATATCGGCCCTGCGGTAGAGCGCCTTCAGGATTTCCACGCGCTGCTGAAGCCCGACCGGCAGTTCCTCGATCAGGGCGTCGGGATTGACCTCGAGCGCATATTCCTTCTCGAGCCGCTTCAGTTCCTGCCGCGCCTTGTTTATGCCCTTGTTGAGGATCTGGCTGTCCTCGGCGCCGAGCATGACGTTTTCGAGCACGGTGAAATTCTCGACCAGCATGAAGTGCTGGTGCACCATGCCGATGCCGACGGAGATCGCCGTGTTCGGATCGCGAATGGAGACCTGCTTGCCGCAGACCAGGATTTCGCCGCGGTCGGCCTGATAGAAGCCGTAGAGGATCGACATCAGCGTCGATTTGCCGGCGCCGTTTTCGCCGATGATGCCGTGGATCGTGCCCTTGCGAACCTTGAGGTTGATGTCCTTGTTGGCGTGGACCAGCCCGAAGCTCTTGTCGATCCCACGCAATTCGATGGCAATATCATCCATATCGGCCTGCAATCCCCTTTGCGCCCGCTTCGGCCTCCTTCCCAAAACCGTGCCGGCTTTTTTTACCATTTGGTATAGGTTTATCACCGATTTTCGGCCGCGAAAGCCCTTAAATCGCGATCTCCTTATACTGTCACCGGATCACTGGTGAGAGTCCAGCGCGAATATGCACAGGGGAGATGGGGCGGGACGAGGCGACATTAAGGGCGAATGGCGGCTCCCGAGAACCCCTCCCAACCCCTCGCCGTAGGTGGGAGGGGTTGGGGAGGGGTCTTGCTCGTACTTCCAATGGCGGCCGCGGAAGCCGCCGAACAACACCGTCGCGACAGCTTCGCTCCGCTATAGGAGGCGCACCGACATGCCTCCGTCGACCACCATCGGACTGCCGGTCATGAATCGGGACCGGTCGGATAGCAGGAAAAGCGCGGCCTGGGCGATCTCCAGGGGGGAAGCCATCCTCTTCATCGGGTGCAGGCCCGAAATGAAGGTCAAGGCGTCGGGATTGCCTTCGCCAGCGGCAGGGGTAACGGTGCCTCCCGGCAACAGCGCGTTGACCCGGACCCCATCGGCGGCATGCTCGGCAGCAATGGACTGGACAAAACCGATGAGCCCCGCCTTCGAGGCTGCATAGGCTGCCATGCCGGGCAGTCCCCCGTTGCTGAAACCGACGAAGGAAGAGGTGAAGACAATGGAGCCGCCTCCCTGTTCCTTCAGGACCGGCACCTGGGCCTTGGCGGCCCAGAACGCACTGGTCAAGTTCGTCGCAAGAACTGCGTTCCAGTTCTCGATGGACATGTCGGGCACCGGCGTCATGTCGCCGACGACCCCTGCATTGTTGAACGCACCATCGAGGCTGCCGAAACGCTCAAGAGCCAGTTCGGTCAGTGTCGTCGCATAGACTTCATCCAGCAGATCACCGGGACGATAGACGGCGCTACCGCCGCCCCTGGTGATGTCATCGGCAACGCTGCGGAGTTCGTCGGCTCGTCGGGCGGCCAGAACGACATTGGCGCCCTCGGATGCGAACAATCTCGCGGCGGCGGCTCCTATCCCGCTGCTCGCTCCGGTGATGATGATTGTCTTGTTCGTCAGTTCCATCTTCATCTCCTGCTTCTGTTGCAGGAGATGGCTATTGCGCCTCGCCGTCTGTCGCCACCCGTTTCCTGTCCCGGTGCGGACGTCCGCCCCAGAGCGGGATCCTTACCCCGCCCGCGCGGCCACCTTGTGAACCGCCTGACCGTCGCCCTCGAACAGCTCCGGCATCAGTTCGACAAGCCGCACCAGCTTGCCGGTACGTGCGCTCGTCAGCGCCGCGATGCCGCAGAGGACGGACATGGCGCCGGCCCGGGCGCCGGCCCTCTGGCCGAGCGGATCGCTCGCGCCGGGGTGGAAAAGCATGTTCCGCATGCGGTCGTCGCCGCCGTAATGCCCGCCGGGGGAATGCGGAACAGCGATGCGCTCAACCGCCGGCTTGCCCTTGGGGAAATTGCGGACGAGCAGGATGACGTCTTCCTCCGGCGTCTCCCAGGGCTGGTCTTCGAACTGGCGAAGCTCGATCCGCCCCCTGGTGCCGTTGAAGGCGATGTGGTGGCCCTCGATCGGCTGGAAGGTGTTCAAGGAATAGGAGACGTGGACATTGTTGCGATAGCGGATGTTCGCGACCATCGTGTCGGGAATGTCGATGTCCTCGCGGAAGACGCAGCCGTCGCGGAAATAGCCGTCGATCCCGGACGGCTCCTCGTAGAGCGCATCGAGGAAGGGATCGGCCTCGAGATCGAGGAAGAAATCGCACTCGCCCTTGTGCGGACAGAGCTTGCAGCGCGGACCGCGAAACGGCCCCTTGCGGCCGTACATCTGGAGGTCGGCGAAGGCCGAGACGGTCTCCGGATCGCTGTCTAGGTACCAGTTCAGGAGGTCGAAATGGTGCGTCGCCTTGTGCACGAAGAGGCTGCCGGAGCGCTCCGTATAGGCGTGCCAGCGGCGGAAATAATCGGCGCCATGGCGTGTATCGAGATACCAGTGGAAGTCGACGGAGGTGACGCGGCCGATCTCGCCGGCGTTGATGAGTTCCTTGATGCGCGCCGCCGTCGGCGCGAAGCGGTAGTTGAAGGAGACGTCCACCCGCCGGCCGGTGCGCTTCTCCGCCTCCAGGATGCGGCGGATCTTGTCGACCGTCGTCGACATCGGCTTTTCGGTGATGACGTCGGCGCCGGATTCGAGCGCGCGCACGACGATGTCGTCATGGGTGTCGTCCGGCGTGCAGACGATGACGAGGTCCGGCCGCGCCTCGGCGAGCATCGCGTCGACGTCGCCGTAGATCGGCGCGTTCGTGGCGATCATCGTGCGGGCGCGTTCCGCCCTCAGCGCGTTCGTGTCGGCAATGGCGACGAGGTCGACTTGGCCGCGCCAGCCGGCGAGAAGCTCCCTTCCCCACATGGTGGTGCCGCGGTTGCCGGTGCCGACCAGCGCAAAACGACGTTTGTTATCCATCTTCCTCACGCAATCCTGTCTGGAGTGGCGCCGCTCGACTGGCGGCAGCGATGCAAACATGTAAAGCAAATATACATGCTAGCGACGTGAATCGGCGAAAGCCGAGGTGATTGCCGGCGGTTCCGTCGCCAACTTGTAAGGAACGCAATCGAGCTCATCTCAACAGCAGTTCCGGTAGCGCTCGACGCAGGTGGCGATCACCTCGTCGGCCGGGCGCTTCCACCAATTGTCGGCGGAAAAGATCTCGACCTCCTGCGCCCCATGAAAGCCGGCCGCCTCGATCCGGCGGCGGATGCCTTTCAGGTCGATCACACCGTCACCCATCATGCCGCGATCGGTCAGCATGTCCCGGGTCGGCACCAGCCAGTCGCAGATGTGATGGGCGACGATGGCCTTCATCCGGCCGGCCCGCGCGATCTGGTTGGCAAGGTCGGGATCCCACCAGACATGATAGACATCGATCGCGACGCCGACGCCGGGGCCGAGCGCCTCGCAGACATCGAGCGCCTGGCCGAGTGTGTTCACGCAGGCCCGGTCGGCGGCATACATCGGATGCAGCGGCTCGATCGCCAGCGGCACTTGCGCGGCGCGCGCGTGCGGCAGCACGGCGGCGATCCCCTCCTCGACCATGCGGCGGGCGGCATCGATGTTCTTCGAGCCGCCGGGCAGGCCGCCGACCACCAGCACCAGGCAATCGGCGCCAAGGGCCGCCGCCTCGTCGACCGCCCGCCTGTTGTCGTCGATCGCCTTCTCCCGGCCCGCCGCATCCGGCGCCGGGAAGAAGCCGCCGCGGCAGAGGCCGGTCAGCTTCAAGCCGTTGGATTTGACGATGCGGACGGCCTCCTCAAACCCGACCGCCGCCACCTGGTCACGCCAGGGGGCGATCGCGGTGATGCCGTGCTTCAGGCAGACGTCCACGGCTTCGGCAAAGCCGCACTGCTCGCGGATCGTCGCCAGATTGATGGAAAGGCCCTCGACCTGCATGCTGTTTCCTCCCTTCCGGAATTCATTTTGTGCATGTCGTCGTCCCAAAACCGCTGCACACTTTTGGGCGACATGCCAGATTTCGTTTTGTGCATGTCGTCGCCCCAAAACCGCTGCACACTTTTGGGCGACATGCCCGATTTCGTTTTGTGCATGTCGTCGTCCCAAAACCGCTGCACACTTTTGGGCGACATGCACTAATCCGCGGTCATCGCCGCCCAGTCCGGCTCGACCGCCGAGCCGAGACCGACCGCCTGAAGCGCGGTCGCAAAATTGACTTCGCCGTTGCTGATGGCGAGCCGCGTCCGTCCGGAGGCGGTCTCGTAAAGATCGCCGTGGCGCGCGAAATACGCCGCCTGCTCGGCCGCCGGCGCGCCCGCCATGCCGTCGACATAATGGTGGCCGTTGCGCTCGATGTGGCCGGCGCCGACGAGGGCGGCGAGCACGAGGTCCTGCTGGAGGCCGAGGCCGGCCTGGGTCGTCAGGTCCTCGGCGGACAGGAAGTAGCGGCCGGTGCCCGCCTCGGCGTTCCACTTCGCGACGCGGGCGCGATTGATCAGCGACCGGTAGAAGCCCTTGCAGGACTTCGACGAGATGCCGGCGTAGCCGAGATCGCGGGCGCGCGGGAACGCGCCGACGTCGCCGTCGGATTCGTCGATCTCGAGGGCCACCCGCCTGGCGAGCGTCGCGACCGAGGTCGAGAGCGCCTGAGCGCGGGCGATCGGCTGCTCGAAGAAAAGCATGGAGGCACGCAGCCTCTGCAGCCGCGGCTCGCCGTCGATCCGGTCGAGAAGTTCTCCGGCCGCATCGGCACTCTCGAACTGCTCGTTGCCGTCGAGGGTGACCCGATAGGCGTCGAAGCGGGCGTCGAGCAGCCCGGCGATGGCGGAGAGCCGCTCCACATCCTCTTTCGGCCGGCCGGACACCTTGATCTTGAAGAAGCGGTGGCCATAGGCGGCGATCACCTCGTCGAGCGTCTGCGGCAGCCCGTCGTCGCGGCGCTCGGACGGATCGAGATCGGCGGCGCTCAAGGCATCGGCAAGCCCGATCGTATGGCGCACGGCGAGCTTCGGGGCGGGGGCGATCGTCGCAAGGAAGTGCTGCAGATCGAAACCGCCGAGATCGGGCGCGGTGGCATCGGTGATCCCGAGCAGATTGCCCCTCACCGCCTCCGCCGCGCTCACCGCCTTCAGGCGGCAAAGCGCGTCGATGACGGCGCGATCGAGCAGCGCCAGCCCGTAAGATGCGACGAGCGCGGGCAGGCCATGCCTCGATGCGGCCCGGTGATGATCCGCTTCGGCCGCGGCGTGCAGGCCGAAAGCGGTGTTTGCCGGCAGGGAGCAGAGCCCCTCGATCGCCAGGCGCAGCGAGGCGCGGAGTTGCCCCAGATTGTCATCCGGCGAGAGCGCCGGATCCTTGTCGAACCATTTCGGCATCATCATCTCGGCCGACCAGCCCTCGGCCGAGCGCCCCTTGCCGTCGGCGATCCGCACCCGGACGAAGGCCTGCGGGGCGCGCTCCACGCGCGCCACCCCGAAGCGGAAGGGAAAGCGGAAATCGACCGGCCGCTCGAAGAACGCCGCTTCGACGAGCCTGACGCGAGGGGCTTCGCTCATCGGGGGCGCCTCACGCGACGCCGTTAACGGCAAGCACGCGCCGCATGCGCGAGACCGCAAGCTCCGGATCGGCAAGAGCGCCGGCCTTGTCCGCCAGACGGAAGAGCTCGGCGAAATGCGCAAGCGAGCGGGCGCTCTGCTGCCCGCCGACCATGACGAAATGATCCTGCAGGCCGTTGAGATAGGCGAGGAAGACGACGCCGGTCTTGTAGAAGCGCGTCGGCGCCTTGAAGATGTGGCGCGACAGCGGCACCGTCGGCTCCAGGAGTTCGAAGAACGCGCCGTTCCGCCCCTCGCCCAGCGCTTGCAAAGCGGCGGAAGCCACCGGCGCGATCGCATCGAAGATGCCGAGCAGCGCGTCGGAGTGCCCTTCGGCGTCGCCGGCGATGAGCTCCGCGTAGTTGAAGTCGTCGCCGGTATACATGCGCACGCCCGCGGGCAGCCGGCGGCGCATCGCGATCTCCTTCTCCTTGGAAAGGAGCGAGATCTTGATGCCGTCGACCTTTTCCGCATGCGCCTCGATCACCGCCAGGCAGGTCTTCATCGCCTCCATATGGTCGCCATTGCCCCAATAGCCCTCGAGTGCCGGGTCGAACATCTCGCCGAGCCAGTGGATGATCACCGGCTCCTTCACCTGAGACAGGATGCGGTCATAGACGCGGATATAGTCGTCCGGCCCCTTGGCGGCCGCGGCGAGCGCCCGGCTCGCCATCAGGATGATGCGGCCGTTCTCCGCCTCGATCGTCTCGATCTGGCTCTCATAGGCCTTGAGGATGTCATCGATCGTGACGTCCGGGCCCGGCGCCAGATGATCGGTGCCGGCGCCGCAGGCAATCAGCGCGCCGGGGCGGCCGCGCGCTTCGGCAAGCGCCCGGCGGATGAGCTCGCGCGCCTCCGGCCAGCCGAGGCCCATGCCGCGCTGGGCCGTGTCCATCGCCTCGGCGACGCCGAGGCCCAAATCCCAGAGCCGGTGGCGGAAGGCGAGCGTGCGCTCCCAGTCGATCGCGGGCGTCAGCCACGGATCGTTGTCGGCGAGCGGATCGGCGACGACATGGGCCGCGGCGAAGGCGACCCGCGAAAAGGCCGCCCCCTCGCGCTTCTCGAAGGCGACCGGCCGACCCGTCAGCTCGTAACGGGCGAGCCTGCCGTCGAGGGGAAGATCGATGCTCGTCATGGCTCAGAACTCCAGCGCCGGAACGTCGAGCCAGCGCCGCTCGGCCCAGGACTTGAGGCCGAGTTCGGCGAGCTGCACGCCCTTGGCGCCGGCCTCGAGCCCGTAGGGCCAGGGGGCGTCCTCGGCGACATGGCGCAGGAACATCTCCCATTGCGCCTTGAAGCCGTTGTCGAAGAGCTGCGTGTCGGGCACCTCGTCCCAGGTCTTGTAGAAATCGATCGTCTGCGGCTGGTCCGGGTTCCAGACCGGCTTCGGCGTATTGACGCGGTGCTGGGTCCAGCACTTCGTCAGCCCGGCGACGGCCGAGCCGTGCGTGCCGTCCACCTGGAAGGTGACGAGGTCGTCGCGCCGCACGCGCACGGCCCAGGAGGAATTGATCTGCGCGATCACGCCGCCATCGAGCTCGAAGGTGGCATAGGCGGCATCGTCGGTGTCGCATTCATAGGGCCGGCCCGCTTCGTCGATGCGGCTCGCAATGTGGGTGGCGCCGAGGCAGGAGACGGCCTTGACCTCGCCGAAGAGGTTGTCGAGCACGTAGCGCCAGTGGCAGAGCATGTCGAGGATGATGCCGCCGCCGTCCTTCTTCCTGTAGTTCCAGGAGGGCCGCTGCGCCGGCACGCCCCAATCGCCTTCGAAGACCCAGTAGCCGAACTCGCCGCGCACGGAGAGGATCTTGCCGAAAAAGCCGGAATCTTTCAGCAGCGCCAGCTTGCGCAGGCCGGGGAGGAACAGCTTGTCCTGCACGACGCCGTGCTTCAGCCCCGAGGCGCGCGCCTTGCGGGCGAGCTTGACCGCCGTCCTCAGGTCGTCGGAAATCGGCTTTTCGCAATAGACGTGCTTGCCGGCGTCGAGCGCCTTGCCGATGAGCTCGGCGCGCATCAGCGTCGTCCCGGCATCGAAGAAGATCTGGTCGTTCGGATCGGCCAGCGCCGCGTCGAGATCGGTCGACCAGCGGGCGATACCGTGGCGCCGCGCCAGTTGCTCGATCTTGTCGCGGTTGCGGCCGACGATGATCGGGTCGATCTCCAGGCGCTCGCCGGACTTGAGCGTGATGCCGCCCTGGTCGCGGATGGCCAGAATCGAGCGCACCAGATGCTGGTTATATCCCATCCGGCCGGTGACGCCGTGCAATATGATCCCCAGACGTGGCATACGGTCTCCTCCCTGACAGGCCTCCAAGAGAGCGGACCAGCCCTCCCAAGCCAGTAACTAAACGGTTACTTTGTGACAGACGAAAATCATGCTTGTCAACAAAAAAAACGACATGTGGTCGATTCAGCGCCGGATCGACGCCAGGGTGGCTTCGATGATGTGGCGCTCCCAGGCGACGATATTGGCGTCCTCCATCAGGTCGCGGCCGAAGATGGTCGAGAGCGTGTACTGGTGCGAAATGTAGAAGCAGCTGAGTGCGGCAATGGTCAGATAGACGTTCAGCGGATCGATATCGGTGCGGAAGAGCCCCTTCGCCTTGCCGCGTTCGAGCAGGTCGGACAGTTCGCCGATGAAGTGCGAGTGCAGTTCCTTGAGCCGCGTCGACTGGCGCAGCCAGCGGGCGCGGTGCAGGTTCTCGGTGCCGAGGAGACTTAGGAATTCCGGGTGCTGCAGGAAGTAGCGCCAGGTGAACCTGGCGAGTTCCGCTATCCCCTGCTCCGGCGCCAAGCCACTGAGATTGACCGATTTTTCCGCCGTTCTGATGTCGACATAGGCCTCCTCGAGGACGGCGAGGTACAGCTGCTCCTTGTCGCCGAAATAGTGATAGAGCATGCGCTTGTTGGTGCCGGCCCTCTCGGCGATCGCATCGACCCGCGCGCCGCCGATGCCGTTCTCGGCGAACTCCCTGGTGGCGGCGGCAAGGATCGAGGCGCGCGTGCGCTCGGGGTCGCGCTGCTGCGGTCGCTCGGCGCGCCGGCCGCCCCTCGACCTGCTCCTGACACCCTCGTCCATCTTCTCCATCACGCCACCTCCGGCACCTCGTGCCCGCGGCGGCATTCGATGCGCATTTGTAAAAATAAATTACAAGATAATGACAGCATGCCACACAACTGCTTGACACGATCATTGCTTGCTCATAACTTGTAACCAATTAGTTATTTGTTGCAAGGGGTATCGACAACACGACGATGAAGAAGTGGAGCGTTCGTGGAGGCGCTCCCGAGGGAGGAGGAACAGATGACGACCAGAATCAGCAGGCGTACGGTGCTCGCAGGAGGAGCGGCACTTCTTTCCTATGCGGCCTTCGCGCCGCGCGCATTTTCCGAGGGGCAGCGGCTGCGCTTGCTCTGGTGGGGATCCCAGACCCGCGCCGACCGCACCAACAAGGTGAGTGAGCTTTTCAAGCAGGCCAATGCCGGGGTTGAGATCAACGGCGAGTTCCTCGGCTGGAGCGACTACTGGCCGCGGCTCGCGACCCAGGTCGCCGGCGGCAACGCTCCCGACGTCATCCAGATGGATTACCGCTACATCGTCGAATATGCGCGCCGCGGGGCGCTCGCGCCGCTCGACAGCTATCTCGGCTCGGTGCTCAAGGTCGACGATTTCGACGAGGTGCAGATCAAGGGCGGCAGCGTCGACGGCAAGCTCTACGGCATCAGCCTCGGCGCCAATTCGACGGCGATGATGGTCAATACGGTCGCCTTCGAGGAGGCCGGGGTCGACCTGCCGACGCCGGCCACCACCTGGGAAGAACTCGCCCGCATGGGCGTCGAGATCACCAAGGCCGGCAAGCGCAAGGGCTATTACGGCCTTTCGGACGGCAGCGGCGTCGAGCCCTTGCTCGAAAACTGGCTGCGCCAGCGCGGTAAGGCGCTCTTCACCGCCGACGGCAAGATCGCCTATGACGCGAATGACGGCGCGGAATGGTTCGCCATGTGGCAGAAGATGCGCGACGACAAGGCCTGCGTGCCGGCCGACATCCAGGCGCTCGACCAGTTCAATATCGAGACGAGTCCCTTGTCGCTCGGAAAGGCGGCGACGTCCTACGCCCATTCCAACCAGCTCGTCGGCTACCAGGCGATCAACAAGGACAAGATCGTGCTGAGGAGCCATGCGCTGATCAGCAAGGACGCCAAGGGCGGCCACTACCGCAAGCCCTCGATGTTCTTCTCGGTCTCCGCCAAGAGCGGTGATCCGGAGCTCGGCGCCAAATATGTCAACTTCTTCGTCAAGGACCCGGAAGCGGCCAAGGTCCTCGGCGTCGAACGCGGCGTGCCGGAATCGGCCTCCGTGCGCGAGGCGCTTGCCCCGTCGCTGGACGACCTCGGACGGGCAGCGCTCGAATACGTCTCCGGCCTCGGAGAGCTTGCCGGCGACCTGCCGCCGCCGCCGCCGTCGGGCGCCGGCGAGGCGGAACTCGCTCTGCGCAGCGTCGCCGAACAGGTGGCCTTCGGCCAGCTCGACGCCAAGCAGGGCGGCGAAACGCTGGTGACCGAGATCACGCAGATCCTGTCGCGAGGCTGAGGGAGATGGCGGCCGTGCAGGATTCCGCTGTCGCGATCGGTGCGGGCGCGAGCGAGCGCCCCGCCGCACAGGGCCGCTGGGCCGGCCTCTGGACGAGGCACGGCGCCGGCTACATGTTCCTGTTGCCGTGGCTCGTCGGCTTCTTCGGCCTGACGCTCGGGCCTGCGGTCGCCTCCCTCTATCTCTCCTTCACCAGTTTCGACCTGATCCGCGCGCCGGAATGGGTCGGAACCGCCAATTACGTGCGCATCGCGACGGCCGACCCGAAATTCGCCGCCGCGATGCAGGTGACCTTCCTCTATGTCGTGCTCTCGGTACCGTTCAAGCTCAGCTTCGCGCTGCTCGTCGCGCTTCTGCTCGATCGCGGCGTCAAGGGCCTCACCTTCTATCGTGCCCTCTTCTACCTGCCCTCGCTGCTCGGCGGCAGCGTCGCGATCGCCGTGCTGTGGCGGCAGCTCTTTGCCGGCGACGGGCTGATCAACAGCCTGCTTGCGCAATTCGGCATCGAGGGGCCGAGCTGGATCTCGCATCCGAGCTATTCGATCTGGACGCTGGTGGTGCTCAGCGTCTGGCAATTCGGCTCGCCGATGATCATCTTCCTCGCCGGGCTCCGGCAGATCCCGACCGACATGTACGAGGCGGCGAGCCTCGACGGAGCGTCGAAGTTCCGCCAGTTCTACAAGATCACCCTGCCGCTGCTGACGCCGGTCATCTTCTTCAACGCGGTGGTGCAGACGATCGACGCCTTCAAGGCCTTCACCCCCGCCTTCATCATTTCCGGCGGCACCGGCGGGCCGATCAATTCGACGCTGTTCTACACGCTCTATCTCTACCAGGAGGCCTTCGGCAATTTCCGCATGGGCTATGCCTCGGCGCTCGCCTGGATCCTCGTGCTGATCATCGGCCTGTTCACCGCCTTCTCGTTCCTGACCTCTCGTTACTGGGTGCATTACGATGACTGACGTGACCATGAGCTCGGTAACCGCCCCGCCTTCGGCGCCCCCCGGCCGCCGCAGCCCGCTCGGATCGGTCCTCGTCCACGCCGCGCTGATCGCCGCATCGATCGCCATGGTCTATCCGCTCTTGTGGATGATCTCCGCATCGGTCAGGCCGGAGGACGAGATCTTCGCCTCGACGTCGCTCTGGCCCTCGGCGGTGGATTTCGCTTCCTATGCGCGCGGCTGGTTCGGGCTCGACGTCAGCTTCGGGCGGTTCTTCTGGAACTCGCTCGTCGTCTCGGTGCTGACGGTGATCGGCAATGTCGTCGCCTGTTCGCTCGCGGCCTATGCCTTCGCGCGGCTGCGCTTTGCCGGCCGGAATTTCTGGTTCGCGATCATGCTGGGGACGATGATGATCCCCTATCACGTGACGCTCATCCCGCAATATGTGCTCTTTCTCAACCTCGGCTGGGTCAACACCTTCCTGCCGCTGGTGGTGCCGAAGTTCCTGGCGAGCGACGCCTTCTTCATCTTCCTGATGGTGCAGTTCTTCCGCGGCATTCCGCGCGAGCTCGACGAGGCGGCGATGATGGACGGCTGCGGCCCCTGGCGCATCTACTGGAAGATCATGCTGCCGCTGTCGCTCCCGGTGCTCGCGACCGCCGCGATCTTCTCCTTCATCTGGACCTGGGACGATTTCTTCGGGCCGCTCATCTACTTGAACGACATGAACAGCTACACGATCCAGCTGGGCCTCAGGACCTTCGTCGACTCGAGCAGCACATCCGACTGGGGCGGCCTCTTCGCCATGTCGACGCTGTCGCTCGTGCCGGTGTTCTTCTTCTTCCTGTTCTTCCAGCGCCTGCTGATCGAAGGCATCGCAACCACCGGCATGAAGCGCTGACCGACGGAGCTCGAGAGATACCCATGGACGAATTGCGTTTTGCCGCCGTCGGCCTCAACCACAACCACATCTACGGCCAGGTGAATTGCCTGCTTCGAGCCGGCGGCCGCCTCGTCGGCTTCCACGAGAGGGACGACGCGCTGGCGGCGGAGTTCTCGGCCGCCTATCCGGACGCGCCGCGCCTCGGCACGCTCGATCAGATACTCGAGGACGAGCGCATCGGCCTCGTCGTCTCGGCCGCCGTCTCGGCCGAGCGGGCGGAGCTTGCGGTCCGGGCCATGCAGCACGGCAAGGACGTGCTTGTCGACAAGCCGGGCATGACGAGCCTCGAACAGCTCGCCAGCGTGCGCCGCGTCCAGGCCGAGACGGGGCGGATCTTCTCGATCCTCTATTCGGAACACTTCGAGAGCCCGGCAACGGTGAAGGCCGGCGCGCTCGTCGCCGCCGGCGCGATCGGCGAGGTCGTGCACCTCGTCGGCCTCGGCCCGCACCGGCTGCGCCGCGAGACGCGCCCCGGCTGGTTCTTCCGGCGGCAGGACTATGGCGGCATCCTCACCGACATCGCCTCGCACCAGTGCGAGCAGTTCCTGTTCTTCACCGGCGCCGAGGACGCGACGATTCTTTCGGCGAGCGTCGACAACCGCAGCGTTCCCGACGAGCCGGAACTGCAGGACACCGGCAACATCCAGCTTTCGACCGGGCGGGCCACCGGCACGATCCATGTGAACTGGCTCACCCCCGACGGCATGCCGACCTGGGGCGACGGCCGGCTCTTCATCGTCGGCACGACCGGCACGATCGAGGTGCGCAAGACCGTCGATCTCGCCGGGCGCGAGGGCGGCAACCACCTGTTCCTCGCCGATCGCCGCGGCGTCGAGCATATCGATTGCTCGGACGTCGAGCTGCCCTTCGGCCGCCAGCTCCTCGCCGACATCCGCGACAGGACCGAAACCGCGATGCCGCAAGAACGCTGCTTCAAGGCGATGGAGCTTGCGCTTCAAGCCCAGGCGATCGCCGAACGAAACCGGGAAAAGAACTGACATGAGCATCAAGACAGTCGCCGTCATCGGTTGCGGCATCGGACGATCGCATATCGTCGAGGGCTATCTGCCGCATCCGGACAGATACCGCGTCAAGGCCATCTGCGACCTCAACGAGGAGCGCCTGCAGGCGGTCGGCGACGAGTTCGGCATCGATCAGCGCACGACCTCGTTCCGGGAACTGCTGGCCGACGAGTCGATCGACATCATCGACATCTGCACGCCGCCCGGCCTGCACCTCGAGCAGGTGCTCGACGCGCTCGACGCCGGCAAGCATGTCGTCTGCGAGAAGCCGCTCACCGGTTCGCTCAAGGGCGTCGACCGGATCATCGAGGCGGAGAGGCACGCCAGGGGCGTGCTGATGCCGATCTTCCAGTATCGCTACGGCGACGGCATCGAGAAGGCGAAACGGATCATCGAGGCCGGCATTGCCGGCAAGCCCTATGTCGGCTCGGTCGAGACCTTCTGGCTGCGGACGGCGGAATACTATTCCGTCCCCTGGCGCGGCAAATGGGAAACCGAGCTCGGCGGCGTGCTGGTGACCCACGCGCTCCATTTGCACGACATGATGCTGCATCTGATGGGCCCGGTCGCGAAAGTCTTCGGGCGGGTGGCGACCCGGGTCAACGACATCGAGGTCGAGGATTGCGCCTCGGCGAGCCTGCTCATGCAGAACGGCGCCTTCGTGTCGCTCTCCTGCACGCTCGGCTCGCAGGAGCAGATCAGCCGGCTGCGCCTGCATTTCGAGAACGTCACCTTCGAAAGCAGCCACGGCGCCTATACGCCCGGCAAGGATCCATGGAAGATCATCGCCGCGGACGAGACCGTGCAGGCGCGGATCGACGAGGTCATCGGCAACTGGCAGCCTGTGGCGCCGCGTTTCACCACCCAGATGGCGCATTTCCACGATTTCCTGAGCGGAAAGGGCCCGCTGCCGGTGACGACCAAAGACGCGCGCCGGGCGCTCGAGCTCGTGACCGCCATCTATCAGTCCGCCGACAGCGGGCAGGAAATTGCGCTGCCGATCGGGCCGGAAAGCCCGAAATACGCCGATTGGCGCGCCAGGACAAAATAGGGCGAAGGCCGCAGGGAGGAAATGCAGATGGCGACCAGTGTCGTTCTTCAGAAGGTCGAGAAGCGCTACGGCGCGCTCGACGTCATCCACGGCATAGACCTGACGATCGATCCCGGCGAATTCGCCGTCTTCGTCGGTCCTTCCGGCTGCGGCAAGTCGACCCTGTTGCGCATGATCGCCGGGCTCGAGGAGATTTCCGGCGGCACGCTCTTACTCGACAACGACCGGATGAACGAGGTGGCGCCCGCCAGGCGCGGCATCGCCATGGTGTTCCAGTCCTATGCGCTCTACCCGCACATGTCGGTCTACAAGAACCTTGCCTTCGGCCTCGAGACCGCCGGATACAAGCGGGCCGAGATCGAGCCGAAGGTGCGCCGCGCCGCCGAGATCCTGCAGATCGAGAAGCTGTTGGACCGCAAGCCCAAGGCGCTTTCCGGCGGCCAGCGCCAGCGCGTGGCGATCGGCCGGGCGATCGTGCGCGAGCCGCGCATCTTCCTCTTCGACGAACCGCTCTCCAACCTCGATGCCGAGCTCCGGGTGCAGATGCGTGTCGAGATTTCGAGACTGCACCGCGACCTCGGCAACACGATGATCTACGTCACCCACGACCAGGTGGAGGCCATGACCATGGCCGACAAAATCGTCGTCCTGAATTCCGGCCGGATCGAGCAGGTGGGCGCGCCGCTCGATCTCTACAACAACCCCGTCAACCGCTTCGTCGCCGGCTTCATCGGCAGCCCGAAGATGAATTTCCTGAAGGCACGGATTGCCGGCGTGACGGAGGGTGAGACGGCGATCGAGGTCTGCGGCGGAACGATCCGCCTGCCCCGGCGCCTGGAGCGCGCACAGCCCGGCGACGAGGCCACCTTCGGTATCCGGCCGGAACATCTTTCCGCACACGAGGGCGGCATCGCGCTTGCCCCGATCAATGTCGAGATCGTCGAGAACCTAGGCGGCGAGACCATGCTCTACGGCATCACCCCGGATAGCCAGAACGTCACGGTGGCGCTCGAAGGCCAGCAGAAGGTCGAGCGCGGCACCAATCTCGCCGTCTATTTCGATCCGGCGCGCTGCCACGTTTTCGGCGCCGACGGCAAGGCGATGTAAGGCCCGGCTTACGAAAAAGGCGAGACCGTTTCGCTAGAGAATGCGCTCACGCCCGTCGGAATCAGAAGCGACGGTCGTCGAAGCGATGGACGGCGACACCGGCGACCGAGCTCGACGCCATGAAAATCCCGCCGGCGCGGCTTTCGGCGCCGGCATCCGCCGGGCGCAGCGACGTGACGACGAGGGTCTTCCGGTCCGGACCGGCAAAGCAGGGCATGGTGGGCGACGGCACCGGGAAGCGGTGCGCCTGAACGAGGCGGCCATCGGCCGAGAAGCGATTGAGCACGCCCGCCGAAACGCCGGCGCTCCAGTAGTTCCCCTCGATGTCGGTAGCCGCGCCGTCAGGCCTTCCGCCCGCCTCGTCGAGCACGGCCAGTCGCCGGCGCCCGGCGATCTCACCCGTCGAAGGGTCGAACTGCCAGCGATCGATCCAGGGGCCGCGTGAATCGGAATGGAAGAGCAGCGTGCCGTCGCCGTTCCAGGCGAGCCCATTGGAGCAGACGATCCCGCCGAGCTTGCGCTCCACGTCGCCAGCCGGCGACACCCGATAGAGCGAGGCGATCGGCCGCCGGTCGGCCGCAACGTCATGCATGGTGCCGACCCAGAAGGCGCCGTCCGGCCCAACCTTGCCGTCGTTGAGGCGCGTATCCCGCCGGTCCGCCTCGATCGAGGCGATCTCGGCGGCGATCGCGCCGCTGTCCGGATCGAACAGCACCACACGGTCGCGCTGCGCGAGCACCAGGCGCCCCGAGCGGGCAAGGCCGATGCTATAGGCGCCGTGGTCGAAGGTCCCTTCGACGTGGCCCGCGCCGGAAAGATCGGTACGGTGGATCGCGCCGCGGCCGAGATCGACGAAGAACAGGCAGTTCCGCCGCTCGTCATAGACCGGGCTCTCGGCGACGCTGCAGCGCAGGTCGAGCAAGCATTCAAATGTCAAGTCGAAAGACATGTCTCGTACCCTGATCTGGCGGCGCCGGTCCCGGACGCAGCCAGGCCTCCCGGTCGAGCGGCTGTTTTGAAGCACTTGTCGCTGACGATTTCTCTAGCATCGCTCTTGCCCTTGCTCAACTTGTAAATTAAAAATACAAGAAACCTGACAAGGAGCTTTCCATGAAGACGACTTCCGTGGACGTGGCCGACCTCGCCTCTTCCGTCCTTTCCGTTCCGCCATTGGCGCGCGCGGCGGATGGCACGCCGGACAAGACGGAAAACCGCAAGATGGTCGACTGGCTGCGTTCGGGCGGCGTCACCACCTATCTCTATGGCGGCAATGCCAATCTCTACAATTTCGGCGTCGCGGAATTCCCGGCGCTTCTCGACCTCCTCGAGGAGATCGCGCCCGGCGACGGCTGGATGATCCCCTCGATCGGCGCCGATTTCGGCAAGGCGATGGACCAGGCGGCGATTCTCCGCGACCGGGCCTTTCCGACGGCGATGGTGCTGCCGCTCGGCTTCCCGGCAACGCCGGAGGGCCTCGCCTCCGGCTTCGGCAAGCTGGCGGATACGGCCGGCAGACCGCTGATCGCCTATATCAAGAACGACGGCTTCCTCGATGCCGGGGATGTCGCGCGCCTCTTCCGCGACGGCGCGATTACGGCGCTGAAATACGCGGTGGTCCGTGCCGAGCCGAGGAACGATGCCTATCTTGCCGCGATCCTCGATGCCGTCGGTTCTGGCGAGCGGATCGTCAGCGGCATCGGCGAGCGCCCGGCGATCGACCATCTCGAAATGGGCCTCTCCGCCTTCACGTCCGGCTCGGTGTGCATCGCCCCGCATCTGTCGACGGCGATCCTCGAGGCCGTCCGGGGCGGCCGGCTTGCCGAGGCGCGGGCGATCCGCGAAAGCTTCCTGCCGCTCGAGGACCTGCGCGACGCCCACTCGCCGATCCGCGTCCTGCATGAGGCGGTGCGTCTGGCGGGCATCTGCGATACGGGGCCGATCGGCGCGTTCCTTTCCAATCTCGACGGCGCCGAAAGGCTCGACGCCATCGCCCGCGCCGCGCGCGAGCTGAAGGCCAGGGCCGAAGCCTCGGCCGCGGAAACACCGCGGCCGGCGGCGCGCGCCTGACAGGATAGCGGCGATGGTGTTCGACCCGACCCCCTCTGGCCTGCCGGCCATCTCCCCCACAAGGGGGGAGAAGAGATGCGGCGCGATATGCACCTCAACAGACGTCCTCCGCTTTGCGGAGGCGCTTCGGTCGGAGCCAGGAGCAGGCCGCACGCCCTCGCCCCCCTTGTGGGGGAGATGGCCGGCAGGCCAGAGGGGGTCTGGGTTGTCGACGGCAAGCGACGGCTGCCTACGCTTCGCCCTGCGAGCCGGTGATGCGGGCGCGGGACTCCGTCAGGTGGAAGCGCATGTAGAGACGCGCGAGATCCGGGTCCTGGCTGGAAATCGCGGTGAAAATCTTGCGATGCTCCTCGATCACGCGGCGGCGCCTTTCCTGCGAACCCTGCCGCGTGAGGCCGAGCGCCATGCGCATCGAACCGCGCATGATGTCGCGCAGGTCCTGCAGCAGGCGGGGGAAGAGCTCGTTTCCCGCGGCCCCGGCAACGGCGAGATGGAAGGCGAAGTCCTCCTCCCAGCCGGTCTCGCCGCGTTCGAAGGCGCCCTCGAGCGCGGCAAGCGCCTCGCCGATCTGATTGAGCTGCGCCTTGGTGCGCCGCATCGCCGCAAGCCGGGCGCATTCGGTCTCGAGCGCGAGCCGCGGCTCGAAGGCCCGGAGATAGCTCGCGATTTCCGCCGAGGCGGCAAAGTCCGTCAGCTTGTCGGAGGGACGCGACTTGACGAAGGTGCCGATCCCCTGGCGCGAGACCACGAGGCCGTCGGCCTGCAGCCGCATCAGCGCTTCGCGCACGACCGGCCGCGAGACCTGAAAGTCGCGGCAGATGTGGGCCTCGGACGGCAATTTCGCGCCTTCGACAAGTTGCCCGCTGGTGATCTGCTCGAGGATCTGGCCGTAGAGAACATCGGCAAGGCGTTCGCGCCGGGCCGGTTTGAGCTTCAACATCGCGTCGTTCAATAGCTTGGTCTCGCCTGTCATTTTTCTGAACAGGTGTAATTTAGCCGAGCCGAACGGGAATGCAAAGGAGGCCGCCGATGGCGAAACGCAAGAGTCCGGAAGACCTTAGAAGCTCGCGCTGGTTCGGCGCCAAGGACCTGCGCTCCTTCGGCCACCGCTCCCGCCTCTACCAGATGGGCTACGACCAGCAGGAGATCGCCGCCAAGCCCGTCATCGCGATCATCAACACCTGGAGCGACATCAATCCCTGCCACGCGCATCTGAGGGCCCGCGCCGACGAGGTAAAGCGCGGCGTCTGGCAGGCCGGCGGCTTCCCGGTCGAACTGCCGGCGATGTCGCTCGCCGAGACCTATGTGAAGCCGACGACGATGCTCTACCGCAACTTCCTGGCGATGGAGGTGGAGGAACTGATCCGTTCGCATCCGGTCGACGGCGTCGTGCTCTTGGCCGGCTGCGACAAGACCACGCCGGCGACGATCATGGGGGCGATCCAGGTCGACCTGCCGACGATCTTCGTGCCGGCCGGCCCGATGCTGCGCGGCAACTATCGCGGCCAGGCGCTCGGCTCCGGCTCGGATGTCTGGAAATACTGGGCGGAAAAGGAGGCGGGCCGCATCAGCGAGCTCGAATGGAACGAGATGGAGCGCGGCATCGCCCGCTCCTTCGGCACCTGCATGACCATGGGCACGGCCTCGACGATGACGGCGCTCGCCGATACGCTCGGCCTGTGTCTCCCCGGGGCCTCGGCCGTTCCGGCGGCGGATGCGGGCCATGCGCGCATGGCGGCGCTGTCGGGCGCACGCATCGTCGAGATGGTGTTCGAGGACCTGAAGCCCTCCGATCTCCTGACGGCGAAGGCCTTCGAGAATGCGCTCGCGGTGCACATGGCCATGGCCGGCTCGACCAATGCGATGATCCACCTGATCGCCATGGCGCGGCGATGCGGCGTCCGTCTCCGCCTCGATGATTTCGATCGCATGTCGGACAAGGTTCCGGTCCTCTGCAACATCCGCCCGACCGGGGCTTTCCTGATGGAGGATTTCTATTACGCCGGCGGGCTCGTCGCCCTTTGGAAACGGCTGCAGCCGCTTCTCCACCTCGAGGAACGAAACGTCATCGGCACCATCGGGCAAGCGATCCGCGAGGCGGAGGTCCACCTCCCCGACGTCATCCGGACGCTCGACAACCCGGTCGCCGCGCGCGGCGGCACGGCGATCCTCAAGGGCAACCTCGCGCCCGACGGCTGCGTGATGAAGCCGGCAGCGGCCGATCCGGCGCTGCTCACGCATCGCGGCCCCGCCCTCGTTTTCGACGACTACGACGCAATGATGAAAGCGGTCAACGACGAGACCCTCGACGTCACCGCCGACGCGGTGCTGATCCTGCGCAATGCCGGCCCGGTCGGCGGGCCGGGCATGCCGGAATGGGGCATGCTGCCGATCCCGAAAAAGCTGCTGAAGCAGGGCGTGCGCGACATGGTCAGGATTTCCGATGCCCGCATGAGCGGCACCAGCTACGGCGCCTGCATCCTGCACGTGGCGCCGGAGGCCTATGTCGGCGGTCCGCTGGCGGCGGTCAGGAACGGCGACATCATCGCGCTCGACGTTTCCAGCCGGACGATCACGCTGGAGGTCGATGAGGCGGAGATCGAACGCCGGCTTGCCGAGTGGCGGCCGCCGGCGCGCGACTATTCGCGCGGCTATCTGAAGCTCCATGCCGAGCATATCCAGCAGGCGCCGGAGGGCTGCGACTTCACCTTCCTGCAATCGCCCCACAGGCTGCCAGAGCCGGAAATCCATTGACATACCGCTTGTCTCCCTGGAGCATTCCTGCAGTCCGGTGGAAATCACCGGACGTCAAACGCGGCAAAACAAACACAGAGAGCGGTGCGCGAGCGCATGTGAGCGCATCTCGCTTGCCGGCGCCAGCGGCCGGCCGCAACGCCTTTCAACCACCGGTATTTTCGGCCATAAACAAGTCGATCGAACGGCCGGCCAGACATCCAAGCGGCGAGGAGCGAACGACCATGAAGAAAGCGACGGCAGCGGCGGCGAACGCGGAGAGCGGCGCGCAACGAGCGGAGACGTCTCCCTCCCGGCTGATAGATGCGCGAATCGAGGAACTGGGCGATTGGCGGGGCGAGACGCTCGCCCGCCTCAGGGCCCTCATCAAGGAGGCCGAGCCCGACGTGGTCGAGGAGTGGAAATGGCGAGGGGTGCCGGTCTGGTCGCGTGGCGGCATCATCTGCACCGGCGAGACCTACAAGAATGTCGTCAAGACGACCTTCGCCAAGGGCGCCGCGTTGGAGGACCCTTCCGGCCTCTTCAACTCCAGCCTCGAGGGCAACACCAGGCGCGCCATCGATTTCCGCGAGGGCGACGAGATCGACGGAGAGGCGTTCAAGGCGCTGGTGAGCGCCGCGGCGGCTCGGAACCTCACGACGAAGAAGGACAAGCCCCGTGGCTAAAGTGAAGCTCCTTGCGGGCGGCAATCCTCAGATCGCCAAGGGGGAGGGCGATGCGCCGGTGCAGGCCTATATTGCGGCCATGCCGGGCTGGAAAAGCGACGTCGGTCGCCGGATCGACGCGCTCATCGCGCAGACGGTTCCCGACGTGCGCAAGGCCGTCAAGTGGAACTCGCCCTTCTACGGCGTGGAGGGCCAGGGCTGGTTCCTCAACTTTCATTGCTTCACCAGATACATCAAGGTCGCCTTCTTCCGCGGCGCATCCTTGCAGCCTGTTCCTCCGGGCAAATCCAAGCATGAGGAGGTGCGCTACCTCGACATCCACGAAGGCGAGGAGCTTGACGAAGCGCAATTCACCGAATGGGTGAAGCAGGCAAGTCAATTGCCCGGCTGGCAGCCCTGACGCGCGCCGCGACCCTCTCGATCGAACGAACCGGCACGGGATGCGGGCGGAAAGCCGGCCGCATTCGCGGATCGCGCGCAAGCACGGCCCGGTCGGGAACAAGAGCGGCTCTCTGGCGATTGTGCAGGTGGAACTGTGCTTGCCCCTGGAAAACCCGGGCGCCGGTCTGACGTCACTCGATCCCAGGAGTCGAGCAATGAGAATTGCGCAAATCGCCCCGCTTGCAGAACGCGTCCCGCCGAAGCTTTACGGGGGAACGGAGCGGATCGTTTCCTGTCTCACGGAGGAACTCGTGAGGCTCGGTCACGACGTGACGCTGTTTGCCAGCGGCGACTCGCTCACCGCGGCCAAGCTGGTGCCCTGTTGCGACGTCGCATTGAGGCTCAACCCGGACGTGCGCGATTTCCTTCCCTATCATGCCGCGATGCTGGAGGAGGTCCGCTGCCGGGCACATCAGTTCGACGTCCTGCACTTCCACATCGAATTCCTGCACTTCCCGCTGATCCGTGACTTCGCCGAGCGGACGGTGACGACCCTTCATTGCCGCCTCGACCTCCCCGATATCTACCCTTTCTACCGGGCCTTCCCGGACATCCCCCTGGTCTCGATCTCGGAGAACCAGCGGCTGCCGATGCCGCCGGTCAACTGGCAGGGCACCGTCCATCACGGCCTCGACCCGGCAGGACTGCCCTTCAAGGAAGGCTCGCGCGGGGACTATCTCGCCTTCCTCGGCCGCATCTCGCCGGAGAAGGGGCCGGATCGGGCGATCGACATCGCCGCAAGGGTCGGCATGCCGCTGAAGATCGCCGCGAAGGTCGACGCCCAGGACCGCGACTATTGGGAGGCGGTCGTCAGGCCCATGGTGGAGAGCCATTCGAACGTCGAGTATATCGGCGAGATCGATGAAACCCAGAAGGTCGATTTCCTCGGCAATGCGGCGGCGCTTCTCTTCCCGATCAACTGGCCGGAGCCTTTCGGCCTCGTCATGATCGAGGCCATGGCCTGCGGCACCCCCGTGCTCGCCTTCCGCTACGGCTCGGCGCCGGAAGTGGTCGAGCACGGCCGCTCGGGAGCCCTGGTCGACACGGTCGAACAGGCCGTCGAGGCCCTGGAGATGGTGCTGAAGCTCGATCGCCGGCAAGTGCGCGAGAGCTTCGAGAGGCGCTTCACGGCAGAGCGCATGACGCGCGACTATCTGGACATCTACGAGAATCTCACGGGTGTCCAGACTGGGACCGCCCCGGCGCGCCGCGCCGGAGGAGAGAGCATCGGCCTCGAAGTTGCATGAAAGGAAAGCCGAAGCGAAGCTGGCGCTGGCTCAACCGGTCCAAGGCAGGGTCAGCGTACCGGCGGCACCGGCGTGATCGGCCGCTCCTGCTCATCCGGATCGATGGGCGGAATGGTCTCCGGCTCGGGAACTGGCTCGTTTGGCGGTACCTCGCCGGTATGATCTCGCGCGAGCTCTGGCTCTGGCACAGGCGGTTCTTCTTCGCGCCTCGTTTGCCGCCGCGTCGTCCAGGCCGCCGTCAGTTCGGCAAGCAGGCTTCTTACGAGTTCCTTCATCGAGGGCGTCCTCCTTTCAAGCGAAGATCGGCTGTCGAGACGGGGCGGTCACGATCTTCAACGCATTTTTCGCCCGGCGCGGGCTCAAAACGGATGGAATCGTCACCGGCAGCGAGAGAAGACGGGTCTTGCTCGCGAACTCACCCCTCTGATCGCGGGGCCAACGCGGCCTCACTTGGTGCCGATGAGATCCTTGATGTCCGCCAGCTTCTTCATGCAGCCCTGCTCATCGCCGGCTGCGGCCATCTTACGCGCTTCCGCCAGGAGCTCCGCTGGCTGGTTGGCGCTGTCGGCGGGCCGTGTCCCGGTTACCTGCTCCTGATGGGGGGTCGTCGTTTCGGTCTGGGTACCGGTCGATCCGGTTATTTCAGCTCCGGTGCTCTTCTTCTGTTTGCCGCCCATGACCTCTTCCTGGTGCTCGGTCACGGGCACCCCGGCCTTGCTGCCGCCGGCGCCCGTCTCCGCGGAGACCACGGCCTGCTCGACATTGGCGAGTTCCTGGCTGCAGTCCGCAAAGGCCGGCGCGGCCAGCAGAAGCGGAAGGGCGGTGGCTGCTATGAGACGTGTCAACATCTTCTTCTTGGCTCCCTGTCGACACAGCGCCGCGCGTCTTATTCAGACGCGCAAGGGGCGCTGTAACACTCTTGAATTGCTGCATGCCTTGTCCTTCGATCGGGATCGATCGAGACATGCGGTGGGGACGCAAAGCATCCATTGCACTGTGGGGCAAACTCGGCTCCCCGCGAAGTGTTCCCTGCATATCCGCCGGGCGCTCCGCCGGACTGCGGAGCATCGTCGGGACGCCGTTGGATCCGCTCTATCAGGGCCCGACGAAAAGGGGCGGCCGCATGAGCCGCGGCCGCCCCCTTACTTCTGTCTCCTGCGATCCTGCCGTGCTCAGGCCGCCTTTGCCTTGGGATTGGCGGCGGAGATCGCGAGCTTCGACAAAGCCTTGTCCGTCGCTCCCTCTTCCTGCAGCGTGGCGTCGAGCAGAGGCACCACGTCCTTGAGGCCGAGCTGGGTAGCCCAGGTCTTCAAGGTGCCATAGCGCGCAATCTCGTAATGTTCGACCGCTTGCGCCGCGGAGATCAGCCCGGCGTCCAGGGCAGGCGAGCCCTTGAAGTCTTCGGCGATCTCCTCGCCCTCGGCGATGATGCCCTGAATCGCTTCACAGGTTTTTCCCTGGGCGCGTTTTCCGATGAGTTCGAAGACCTGCTGCAGCCGCTCCACATGCGTCTCGGTCTGTTCCTTGTGCTTCTCGAAAGCAGCCTTGCATTCGGCGCCCTGCGCCGCCCTCGCCATCTTCGGCAATGCCTTCAGAATCTGGCGTTCGGCATAGAAGATGTCCTTGAGGTTCTCGTAGAAAAGCATTTCGAGGTTCTTCTCTGGCATGTTTCTTCCTCCTGATCGTGAAGTCCATGTAACGCTGTCATTAAAAATCGGTTCCGTCGAAACGGCGGAGATGTGTGCAGAGCGGCAAGGAGCGTGCGTCGGCCACGGCGCTTGGATCAGGGTTTCAGCACGACCTTGATGCAGCCGTCCGTCCTTTCGCTGAACGTCTTGTAGAGCTCCGGTCCGTCCTCGAGGCTGCCCCTATGGGTGATGACGAAGGACGGATCGATCTCGCCATCGGCTATGCGCCGGAGAAGCGAGGGCAGATAGCGCTGCACCGGCGTTTGCGCCATGCGGAAGGTCAGCCCGCGATTGATCGCCGAACCGAAGGGTATCTTGTCAAGATAGCCGCCATACACGCCGACGATGGCAACGGTGCCGAAGTTCCTGCAGCAATGGATGGCCTGGCGAAGGACGTGCGGGCGGTCGGTGGCGAGATAGGTGGCGACCTTCACGCGGTCGACGAAGGAATCGAGGCTGGCCCAGCCATCGGCCTCGGTCCCGACCGCATCGATGCAGGCGTCCGCCCCGCGGCCATGGGTCATCTCCATGATGCGCTCATAGATATCCTCCTTCCTGAAGTCGAGCGTGGTCGCGCCGGCCGATTCCGCAAGCCGCAACCGTTCAGGCACGGTATCGATGGCGATTATCCGTTCCGCCCCGAGCAGGAAAGCAGAGCGGATCGCCATCTGACCGACGGGACCGCAGCCCCAGATCGCGATCGTGTCGCCGGGCTCGATGCCGCAGAATTCGGCCGCCATGTATCCGGTTGGAAAAATATCCGAAAGGAACAGCACCTGGTCGTCGGCGAGTTCTTCCGGCACCTTGATTGGACCGACATCCGCATGGGGCACGCGCAGATACTCCGCCTGGCCGCCCCGGTAGCCGCCGAGAAGATGCGAATAGCCGAACAGGCCGGCAGGCGAATTGCCCCAGAGCTTCATCGCCTTGGCGCGATCCGGATTGGTTCGCTCGCAGGCGGAATGAAAGCCCCGCTGACAGAAGAAGCACTCGCCGCAGGCGATGGTGAAAGGCACCACGACGCGGTCCCCGACCTTAAGCCCGGTCGTCGCCCTGCCGACCTCAACCACCTCGCCCATGGCCTCGTGACCGATCACGTCGCCATGCTGCATCGACGGGATCAGGCCGTTGTAGATGTGCAGGTCCGAACCGCAGATCGCGCAGTTCGTGACCTTGATGATGGCATCGCGTTCGTCCTCGATCTCGGGGTCGGGGACAGTCTCGCAGCGGATGTCGCCCTTGCCGTTCCAGGTCAAGGCTTTCATCTCGGGTCTCCTGTGCTCTCCTGCCGCCGCGGGCACCTTGCAAAGCCGGCCCGCGTCCTTGCAAATCAGCTCCGGCGATACGATGTCCGGGCCATGCTGCCAACGGCAACCGCCAATGCCAGGCCGACGACCGCGGCAGCGGCAATGGCCGCGATCGGCGCTCTCCGCCTGGAGCGCAGGCCGCCCTCGACACCGCCGGCGATTGCCGGCGCCCTGAACAGATTGCCACTGGTCGCCGCCGCCCGTGGCGCTCGCTCGAGATAGCGGAGAGTGCCGCGGGCGAGCAGGCGCGAGGTGAGATTGGGAGCAAGGAAATGGGCGAGACGCGCCAGGTCCGCGACGGCGCCTATCGTGACGGAGGGACGCGGATGCTCGACGAGGCGGACGATCGTGCGCGCCGCGCGACGCGCGTCGTAGACCGGCGGGGGCGCGTTGAGCCTGTGGCCGGTATAGTTCGCGCTATGCGCGATGCCCGGCGTGTCCATGAAGGTGGGATAGACGTCGCAGATGTGAATGTCGGGCTTGTTGGCGAGTTCGGCACGCAGCGCTTCGGAAAAACCTCTAAGGCCGAACTTGCTGGCGCTGTAGGCTGCCGCATAGGGCGTCGGCGCGAAGCCGCCAAGCGAGATCATGTTGATGAAGATGCCGTGACCCTGTTTCAGAAAGACCGGGATGGCGGCATGGGCATCGTTGAAGTGGCCGATCAGGTTCGTGCGGATCACCCGCTCATGGGCCTCGATCGGCGTTTCCTCGAAACGCCCGACCGCGCCGACGCCCACATTGCTGAACCACACGTCTATGCCGCCGAAGCTCAAAGCCTTATCCGCCACGCGCCTGACGGCATCGCTGTCCGTGACGTCGGTCGGCGCGACCAGAACCTCCGCCCCGAGTTCACGACAGGATTTCGCCACGGCTTGCAGCGCACCCGCGTCGCGGGCGACAAGCACGAGCTTCGATCCGCGCCGTGCGAATTCTTCCGCCGTCGCCTGTCCGACGCCGGACGAAGCACCGGTGATCACGACGACCGCATCTTTCAGCGCTTTCCTCATCACGCATCTCCGTCTCCGAGGGGTGCCGGTGAAACCGCGCGCCGGTCGATATGTTCCGCAGGTTGCGCGCGGCCGAGGCTGTCCTCTCCGCCGGGCGCGCTTGACTCGCGTCCGTCCGCCAGGGCCTGGCGAAAAGCGAGAGCGGCGGGCCCCGATGAAGGAGCCCCGTCCGAGCCGATCAGGTCGTGCCGCCGGTCCAGCCCGGAGAACTTCCGGTCGTTCCCGATGTCCGGACGCGGATGTTGTTTTGAACATGCGTGACGCCGGAGACATCTTCGGCGCAGTCCTCGGCGCGGCGTTTGGCCCATCTGGAGTCGACGAAACCGCTGAGCAGAACCTCGCCGTTGGCGGCGGAAACCTCGATGTCGGATGCGTCGAGCGCTCCGTCGTCACTCAGTCGGTCGCTCACGTCCTCCTGGATCCGGCTGTCGGAACGGGTATAGCCCTTCGGTCCCTTGCCGCGATGCTGGTCCATGCGGCGCCTGCGCTCTGCCTCCTCGTCGCCGAACCATGAGGCGACTTCGTCGCCGGCGCGCTCGAAGAAGCCGCGCTCCTGCCGATGTTCCGGTCCGCGTTCCCGTCCATAGGGGGCATAGGGCGATCGTTCATAGGGATATTCCGGTCCGTAATCGCCGAACATCCGCCCGCGATTCCAGTAGCCGTAGTCCTCGCCCATGCGGCGATAGGGACCGGCGCGTCCCGGCTCGGCATCCGGAAAATATTCCGAGTTCTCGTAGTCGGCGCCCCGCGGCTCGACATTTCCTGCGAAGCGCCGCCGCGCCCGCCTTTCCTCGTCGCCGTACCAATCGCTGCCGGACCCGCGGGAACGCCAATCGGCGTCGTCCCGCCTCCATTCCTTCCTCCTGCCCATCGGTTGCTCCTTTCCTCGGGGTTAGCGTTCGCCAAACCGCCGAGAGGGCGCTCGGTTCCGAAGCGCGCAGAGAAAGGATTCGCAAGCCGGAATGGCTGGTGCGCTTGCCGGGGTGAGGGCCGGTCGAGGCGCTCGTCCGCGCGGGCGCCGCCTCGACCTCACCGGGCGGCGCCGACGATGCTGGATTCGAGATGGCGCGCCAGGCGCTCGCCCCAGGCGGCGACCCCTTCGGCCGTGTCGATCAGGTCGTGCCGGACCTCGAGAAGTACGCCCGGCAGCTTTCGCGCGTCGGCGTGCACCGGAACCGTGTAGTCTTCCTCCGGATGGATGCTGTAGGGCTCGTTGTCGCCGATCGTCAGTTCCCTGTCCTCGCTCAGCCCGCGGATCAGAGCCTGCGCGAATTCGACCGCCTGGCCATAGAGAATGCCGGCATGCCAGGGGCGCTGCCTGCCGAAATAGACCGGCGTGAAACTATGGACCCCGACGACGAAGGGCCGTTGTCCCTCCCCCTCGATGAGGTCCAGCCGGCGCGCAACCGCTTCGGCGAAAGGCTTGAACAGGGTGTCGACCCTCTGCGCGCGTTCGGCTTCGCTCAAGTCCCGGTTCGCCGGGATTTCCGTCGTCTCGCTGACCTCCGGAATGAAGGACGGTGCCGTGAGCGGCCGGTTGCAGTCGACGACGAGCCGCGAATAATTGGTGAAGAACAGCGGCGCGTCGAGGCTGAGGCTCAAGCGCCGTGCAAGGGCCAGCGCCCCGATGTCCCAGGCGATGTGCCGCTGGCGCTCATGCCGTGGCAGTCCCAGGTCGCCGAGCGCCCGCGGGATGCGGTTGGAGGCGTGCTCGCATAAGAGGAGGATCGGTGCCGCGCCGTCCGGATTGAAGACGGCATAGGGCGGCGGCTCGTCGATCGCCAGCAGCGGCTGGCGCGGGTCGTGGCGGGGCTGGTCGGCGCCCTCGAGGGCCATTGGCGAAGTCATCGAACGGGTCCTCGGTAGACGGCCGCGTAGCGGGCGCAGAGCTCGTCCGGGGAAAGCCCGGCGACGATCTCGATCTCCTTGCGCTTCATCGCGAGGTAGCAGTCGAGGAAATCCCTGGCGAACCAGCCGGTGACGACCCCGTCTCCGGCAAGCGTGTCGAGCGCTTCCCCGAGGCTCGACGGCAGGCGGCGGATGCCCAGCCTCTCCTGCTCTTCCGCCGGCAGTCCGGACGGGTCGGAATTGACGAGCGGCGGCGGCTCGAGCCCGGCCTTGATGCCCTCGAGGCCGGCCCGGAGCAGGACCGCGAGCGCCAGATGCGGGCTGGCGCAGGCGTCCGCCGCCCGGTACTCCATGTTGAACTGGCGGGCGGGGTTGCTTCCGGGCAGATCGAGCGTCGGGCAGATGCGGAGGGTTGCCTCGCGGTTCTTCTCGCCGAGGCAGGTATAGGCCGCGCTCCAGTGATGCGGCACGAGGCGCAGATAGGAGAGGACCGAGGGCGCGGTGAAGGCGACGAGCGCCGGCAGATGCCGGATCACGCCGGCGGCAAAGGCGCCGGCGACCTCGGAGAGCCGGCCCGGGCGGGACGCATCGAAGGTCACCGGATTGCCCTCGCGATCGGTGAAGCTCACATGCAGGTGCACGCCGTTGCCGACACCGTCCGGGCTGGTCTTCGGAGCGAAGCTCGCCTGCCAGCCGAAGAGCGCCGCAACCTCCTTGGTGACGACCCGGATCGTCGCGCCGCGGTCGGCGGCGGCCAGCGCATCGGTCGCCCTGCAGGTGATCTCGAACTGGTCCCTGCCATATTCCGGCAGGAACATTTCGGGCTCGGCGCCGGCCTCCTCCAGTGCCTTCATCAGGAGCGGCCCGAACGGATCGGCACGGCGCTGGGCACGCAGGCTGAAGGAAGGCGCTTCGGGCCAGTCGACGCCGATGAGCTGGAACTCCTGCTCGACGGCGGCGACGACCTTCAGGCCCGCCTCGCGTTCGAACGCATCGAGCGTGCGCTTCAGAAAACCGCGGACGCAGCACTCCCACGGGTTTCCGCCGAGATCGGTGATGTCCGCGTGATAAAAAGTGAGCGGCGTGACGTCGGGCAGACAGGTCACGCGCGCCTCGCTCCGCGCATCGGCGATGAGCCGCAAGTCGCCCGCCGAGCCCCAGGGATTGGCTTCGGCGATTGCGTCGAAAGGCGTCAGCGCCAGATTGGCGGGCACCCAGCCGACGCCCTTCCTCAAGTATTCGTCGATGTGCCTGGCGGCGAAGCTGCGTCCGCGCGTGATGCCGGCAATGTCTGTCGTGACGAAGGTCGCGAGTTCCGTAAGGTCGGACAGCGCCCTCTGCTTTGTCGTCCCGGTCATGGGTTCCCTCTCGTTGTGATTGGCGCCTCAGGCCTGGCGCAGGGCGTGCAACCGGCTTACGACGGTATGCGTGTCGGTGGTCCAGCAATAGCCGGCATAGGCAGCAAGCGCCGCGTCGTGGCGTTCCTGGCTGTAGGTCGCGCAGGCGTCGGCAACGACGGTGACGAGATAGCCGCGGTCGGCCGCATCGCGTACGGCCATGTCGACGCACTGGTCGGTGATGACCCCCGCGACGATCAGGTAGCGGGTGTTCAGGTTGCGCAGCACATAGTCGATATTGGTCGAGTTGAAGACGCCGGACGAGGTCTTCGGCAGCACGATCTCGTTGTCGATCGGCGCGAGCTCGGGAATGACCTGCCCGTCCGGCGCACCCTTCGGCACATGCATGGAGGAGAGCTTGTGATCGAGCGAGCGATCGCGGCCGTCGAGCGTCAGGCTTTCGATGACCGTATGCAGGACGTTGCAATCGGCCTGCCGCGCCGCATCGAGGATCCGCACCTGGTTCGGGATCACCGTCTGGCGCAGACGCCGGTGATAATAGCTGTCGGCGACCTGCGGATGGGTCGGATCGAGACCGGGCTCGCACCAGATGCGCTGCATGTCCACGAAGAGCAGCGACGTGCGGCCGCGCTCATAGTCGCTGTCGCGCCTCAGCCTGTCGTCCCCGACCCTCACTGTAACGGCACTCATTCGAAGTCTCCTCGGGTTCCCGTGTCTGGCCCTGCGGCAGCGAGCATCACTCGTCCGCGGCGGACGGATTGAAGGCGTCCTCAGTGATCGCATAGCTGCGCCTCAGTTCCTCGATTCGCCGGATGCGGGCGCGCGAATCGCCGGCGAGCCGGCCCGTCAAAGCCGCGACCAGCGCTTCGGTCTGGGCGACGGCCGGCACCATTGTGTCGTAGGGCGAAACGGTATCGACCGGGACCGTCAGGGTAACATCCGCAAAATCGGCGATCGGCGAAAGCCAGCGATCGGTGAAGAGCACGATCCGCGCGCCTTGCGCCGAGGCCTGCCGGGCAAAGCGGATCGTGTCGTTCTGGTAACGGCGGTAATCATAGACGAACAGCACATCGCGCTTGCCGAGATCGACGAGATGGTCGACCTGGTCGGCGCGACTGCCGTTGATCCAGCGCGTGTCGCCGCGCAGCTGCTTCATGTGCGACCAGAGCAGCCCGGCGAGAAAGCCGCTGAACCGGCCGCCGAGGCAATGGATCCGGGCGTTCATGTCGGCCGCCGCCTCGACGGCCGCCTCGAAGTCCCGCGACGGCAGCATCTGCATCGAGGATTCGAGCGCGTGAATGCTGGCGCGCAGGAAATGCTGGTAGAAATTCTCCTGCTCCGGTGACGGCCGCCGCTCATCCAGCATCGACAGCGGCGAGCTCATTCGCTCCTGCACCTCGTCGAGCAGCGCCTTCTGGAACTCGGGATAGCCCTCGAAGCCGAGCTTGCTGGCGAAGCGCACGACGGTCGGGTTGCTGACGCCGGCGGAGGCGGCGAGATGCGCGACGGTGTTCAAGCCGGCCGCCGGATAGTTCGACAGGAGCTGGCGCACGATCTTCAACTCCGATCGCGTGAAGGCGATCGCTCCATCCGTCAGCCGGTCCCGAATTGCCACGATTGCTGCCTCCCCAAGAAAACTGGCTGCACTCACAATCTAACGTTTGTTTCACAATTGCAATAGCATATTGTTGTTTGAAACAAGATTGACATTCATCCCAGATGCGATAACGTTCATCTCGGGAACCGGCCCGAGACAACAAGACCACGGGGCCGAAACAATTCGGGGAGAGTACGGATGGTGCGCGTCAGGCGAGAAACCGTCGTCGGCATTCTTGTAACGTCGCTACCGCTGCTGCTGGCGGCCCTCGTCGCGTCGCTGTTCTTTCCGGGCAGCGGCGAACGGCTGGTGACGCTCTTCATGATCAACGTCATCGCCGTGCTCGGCATCGGCATCTATGCCGGCAATTCGGGGATCGTTTCCTTCGGCCATGTCGGCTTCATGGCGATCGGCGCCTATGCGTCGGGCCTTCTGACCATCAACCCCATCGTCCAGAAGACGGCACTGCCGCACCTGCCGGACTGGCTCGCCGGCATCGGCATGCCGTTCCTGCCGGCGCTTGCGATCGCGCTCCTGATCGTCGCCGCCGTCGCCGTCCTGATCGGCATTCCCGTCGCCCGGCTCGGTGGCTCCTCGGCCTCGATCGCCACGCTCGGCTTCCTGGTGATCGTGCATGTCGTGCTCGTGGCTTCGGGCGACTTCACCCGCGGCAGCCAGACATTCTTCGGCATCCCGCGCGCCGTCGATCTCTGGGTGGCGCTGCCCTTCGCGATCGCCGCCGTCGCCATTGCGCGGGCCTACCGCGACTCGAGCGCGGGGCTGAAGCTCAGGGCCTCACGCGAGGACGAGATCGCCTCGACGGCGGTCGGCGTCAACGTCAGGCTTCACCGTTTCGTCGCCTGGGTCGTCGGCGCCGTGCTCGCCGGGGCGGCCGGCGCCCTGCTCGCGCATTTCCTCGGCGCCTTCTCGCCAAAGGACTTCTATTTCAACCTGACCTTCGTGCTGCTCGCGATGCTGATCCTTGGCGGCATCACCACGGTCTCGGGCGCCGTCGGCGGTACCGCGGTGATCATGGTCATCATCGAACTGCTCCGCAAGCTCGAGGGCGGGGTCGATCTCGGCGCCATTGCGCTTCCGACCGTCTTCGGCCTCACCGACATCGGCATCGGCATCGCGATTCTCGTCGTCATGTACCGGCTTCGCGACGGCCTCTTCGGCGTGCGCGAACTCGACGAGCGTCTCTCCTGGCTGAGCCGCTTCGCAGCGGAAGCGAAATCCGCGCCGGCGGAGACGCCCGCGCCCGCCGCAGCGACAGCCGGCACGCTCCGCGTCGACAATCTCGGCAAGACATTCGCCGGCCTCGTGGCGCTGGAAAAGGCCGATTTCGAGGTCAGGCCCGGCCTGGTCACCGGCCTCATCGGGCCGAACGGCGCCGGCAAGTCGACGCTGATCAACAGCGTTTCCGGCATCGTCCCGCCCTCGACCGGCCGGGTGATGATCGACGGCATCGACGTGGCATCGCTGCCCGTCCATGCGGTTCCCGCCGCGGGCCTCGCCCGCACCTTCCAGAACATCCGCCTCTTCAGGAACCTGACGGTGCTCGAGAACGTCACCGTGGCGGCAAGCGCTTTCAAGGATAGAGTCGATCCGCGCGAACGTGCCCGCCAGGCGCTCGCCGAAATCGGCCTCGACCGCTTCTCCGACCGGCTCGCCGGTACGCTGTCCTACGGGGCGCAGCGGCGCCTGGAGATCGCCCGGGCGCTGGCGCTGAAGCCGCGCTACCTCCTGCTCGACGAGCCGGCCGCCGGCATGAACTCGGCCGAGACGCAGGAGCTCATGTACGTGCTCGACCGGATCCGCTCGAAACATCGCCTCGGCCTGCTCCTCGTCGAGCACGACCTGAAGCTCATCATGCGGCTTTGCGATGTGGTCGTCGTCCTCAACAAGGGCCAGCAGATCGCCATCGGCACGCCCGCCGAGATTCAGGCCAACCCCGCGGTCGTCGAGGCCTATATCGGCCGCCGCCGCTCATCCCGGCAGACGCAGCCCGACCCGCTCGAGGCCGGCGGCCTCATGCCCGGCGCTGCCGGTCTTCACCATCCAGCCTAATGACGAAAGAGGGAACTCAACGGATGAAATCGCACCTCAAGGCCCTGTGTTTCACGACCGCGCTTGGCGGCCTCGCATTGTCACCGCTGCCGGCGCTTGCGGAAGAGCTCGTGATCGGGCTCGCGACCGCCCAGACCGGCGCGCTTGCGCCCTACGACCAGCCCTCGCTCAAGGGCCTGGAGATGGCCGTCGAGGAGATCAACGCCGGCGGCGGCGCGGCCGGCAAGTTCCCGATCAAGCTCGTCGCCAAGGACACGCGCTCGGACGCGGCGCAGACCGCGCTCGTCGCACAGGAACTGGTCGACGAAGGCGTCAAGATCATGATCACGCCCTGTGACGCCGACCCCTCGATCGCCGCCGGCCAGGTGACGCAAGCCGCGCAGATACCGGCCTTCTCCTTCTGCGCCACCACGCCGACCATGCCGCTCGCCGTTGGCGACTTCATGTTCGGCAACTACCCGGCCGACAACGTCCAGGCGGCGGTGCTCGCGGCTTACGCATCCGAGAAGGGCTACAAGCGAGCCTATATCCTGAAGTCGCCGGACAGTGCCTATACGCTGAAGCTTCCGGAGTATTTCGCAGCCGCCTTCACGGCCAAGGGTGGCGAGCTCGTCGGCGAAGGCACCTTCAGCATGGGCCAGCAGGACTTCGGCGCCGAGGTCACCAAGATCAAGGCGATGACCCCCGCGCCGGACGTCATCATGACCTCGGCCTACGAGCCCGATTTCCCGGCCTTCATCCGGCAATTGCGCGGCGCCGGCGTGACGATCCCGATCCTCGGCAGTGACGGCATCGATTCGCCGACGACCTTCGGGCTCGGCGCCCTGGTCGACGGCGTGGTCTTCACGACGGCGGGGTTTGCGGCGGAAGGCAGCCCGCTCGCCGACTTCAACGTCAAGTACAAGGAGAAGTTCGGGCAGGCACCGGATACGGTCTACATCGCCAACGGCTATGATCTCGGCAAGGTCATCGACGCGGCGGTGACGGCGGCCGACAGCACCGACCCCGTCGCCATCCGCAACGCCATCGCGTCGCTCGAGAACGTCGAGGGCGTGACAGGCCCGATCAGTTATGCCGGCACGCAGGGCATGCCGCTGCGCTCGGTGTCGCTGGTGAAGATCGAAAGCGGCGCACGGGCGTTGATCAGCCAGGGCGCTCCCGACCCGAGCGAAATTCCGGCTCCCTGATCGGGGGCTCGTGTCGCCGGCCGGCTCGGCCGACCGGCGACGAGGCGAGGCTTTATCGGTCCCTAGAGGGGATCCGCGATGGCAGGACTGCCCAATGATGACGAATGCAATCCCCTCTTCGGGACACCTGCTTGAGGTCAGCGGCCTCCGGGTCGCCTATGGCGCCGTCGAGGCGCTGAAAGGCGTCGATCTCACGGTCGGCAAGGGCCAGATCGTGACGCTGCTCGGCGCCAACGGAGCGGGCAAGAGCTCGACCCTCAATGCGCTCGTCGGCCTCGCCGCCAAGAAGGCGGGCCGCGTCGTCTTCGACGGGCACGATATTTCCGGTCTCGCGCCGGAACAGATCGTCCGGTGCGGGATGACCTTGACGCCGGAAGGGCGGCGCATCTTCCCGAGCCTGACGGTGGACGAGCATCTCATGCTCGGCGGCGCCATGCACAAGGCGCGCGGCAATATCGCCGAGGTGCGGGAAGACATGCTGGAGCGCTTCCCCATCCTCAAGGAACGGCTCGGCCAGAAAGCCGGGTCGCTTTCCGGCGGCGAACAGCAGATGCTGGCGATCGCCCGCGCGATGATGTCGTCCCCAGACCTGCTTCTGCTCGACGAGCCCTCGCTCGGACTGGCGCCGCAGGTGGTGGACCTGATCTTCGACCTGATCGCCGGCTTGCGCCAGCGCGGCCTCACCATTCTCCTGGTCGAGCAGAACGTCTCGCTTTCGCTCGACATCGCCGATGCCGGCTATGTCATGGCAAACGGCCGCGTCGTGCTTGCGGGCACGGCGGCCGAGCTCCGCAACTCATCGGAAATCCGGGGCGCCTATCTCGGCGCCTGAAGCACAGGACGAACGAGGAAGTCAGATCGATGGATATGTTCCTGCAGCAACTCGTCAATGCGCTGAGCCTCGGCGGCACCTATGCGCTCCTCGCCCTCGGCCTTGCCGTCGTCTTCTCGATCATGGGGCTGATCAACTTCGCCCATGGCGAGCTGATGACCGCCGCCGGCTACGGGCTTTGCTTCGCCGTCCTTGCGGGCCTTTCCCTGCCGGTCGCAATCGCTGGCGCCCTGGCCATCGCGATCGTGCTCGCCATGCTGATGGAGCGGATCGCCTTCCGCCCGGTGCGGGGCGCGAGCGGCACCACCCTGCTTTTGACGAGCTTCGCCGTCAGCGCCATCCTCCTCGTCGCCTTCCAGAACTTCATCTCCGCCCGGCCGAAACCGGTGCCGATGCCCGAGAGCTTTTCGGGGACGATCGAGATCGTCGGCCTGCACCTCGGCGTCATTCAGGCGACCTCCATTCTCGTGACGATCGTCATGCTCGTCGGGCTGAACCTGTTCCTGCGCACGACCGTCCTCGGACGGGCGATGCGCGCGGCCGCGGAGGATTTCGCCATCGTCCGGCTGATGGGCATTCGCGCCAACGCCGTGGTTGCAACCGCCTTCGCGATATCGGGGCTGCTCGCCGGCGTCGCCGGCATCCTCTGGGTGGCGCAGCGCGGCAGCGTCGATCCGCTGATGGGCTTTCTCCCGGTGCTGAAAGCCTTCATCGCCGCGATCATCGGCGGCCTCGGCAGCCTCTCCGGTGCCGTCGCCGGCGGCTTCCTCCTCGGCTTCATCGAAGTCTTCCTGCAAGCCTATCTGCCGGAGGACCTCATCAGCTACCGCGATGCCTTCACGATCCTGCTCGTCATTAGCGTGCTGCTCTTCGCACCGCAGGGACTGCTTGCCCGCAAGACGATCGTCAAGCTCTGAGGACGAGCGGGTTCGCCTGCACCCCCTGCTCGTCAAGCCAGCGTGTACGCGGTCTTGACGGTCGTGTAGAATTCGGCGGCGTATCTGCCCTGCTCGCGCGGGCCGTAGGACGAGCCCTTGCGGCCGCCGAACGGCACGTGGAAATCGACGCCGGCCGTCGGCAGGTTG
>NZ_LNQB01000097.1 GCF_001651875.1 Sinorhizobium saheli | reverse complement strand
AATCCTGCCGAAATCCGTCAAAAAATCGCACCCACCGCGATGGCTTGCGGTAACGCAACACGATTTTCAGCAGCCTGTTAGTGCTGCGCCCAAGTGCCTTGACCGCTTTATCTGGTCGTTTACTGGCTTTGATCTCCGCAATACAGTCCGGCAGTTGATCGGTCACAAAATTGCTGACAAGCCAAGCGGGCGTTTTCGCTGCCGGCGATCAATGCTATTCGTCAGATGAGAAAATATTCCCTGCGCCCCACAGGACGGCCGCTCCGGGATAGGAAAGGACAACATATCGACCATTGACTAGCGCCCCTACTTCACCGAAAGACAGCTTGCATTTCGGCACGTGACCCGTATCTGCCCGCCGGCGAGTAATCATGTTTTTCGAGCAAATCAGTTCGTTTGTCTGTGATCCTGCTATCGCTGTACGCGACCCGCTCAAGCACATTGTCCGAGAAAAATAGCAGCGATACAGCGCCAGAATTGAGAATGCCAGCCGCAGTTAACGAAAGCACGCCATCGTTTGAGATGCAGACGAGTCCCGCACCCTTTAAAGTTTCAAGTTCGTGACTAAAGTATGTTTCGATCGGCACGCCAAATTCCTGCTCGAAGCGGGAGAGCGATACCCCGCTGCTTCGCAACGCAAACATTAATGTTCTGCGCATGAGATCGTCGCTCGACAGTACAGCACCTCTCCAAACTGGTTTTTCGCCCGCTTCAACTCTATACAGATAGCGGTCTAAATCTGCCTCGTTGTAGAACTGGCACTGACTCATGTATCCAAATCCACCAACCCCAAACGGGACAAGATTATTGTCGTTCCAGGAATCGTATTTACGGCTCTGTTGAACGGAGTGCGGTTGCGACCTTTTAGTCCAATAGAAAATCGGGCCATGCCGGTAGCCAAGACTTGTAAGGATGTAATCCGCCATAAAATGCATTATGATGCGCTCCTTAGCCCCAGCGAATTGATATCGTCCTCTAGCCAATTGGCGGGCAACGGGGTCTGTCGATTTAAACATCAATGGGAATATATTGAACTTCTCTATTCCCAGCTCCAACAGGCCGATAAGTGAATCGTACCAACTCCGAAGCGTTTGCTCCGGCAACCCATACATAAGGTCAAGAGATATATTCTCAGCGCCCATCTCATTCAGTAATTTAACGAGTTGGATTACCTCCTCCACTCCATGCCCGCGGTTTAATATGCGCAAAATATTTTGATCTAAAGTTTGAACGCCCAACACGAAGCGGTTTACGCCGCCTCTAAGTAGCGTGGATACGCGATCCACAGCATCCGCTTGCTTCGCAAGTGAGGGATGCAATTCGAAACTTACTTCGGATTTCGACAAATCAAACCGCGTGTTCGTCATGTCGAATAGCGTTTTGAGTTGATGGTTGGTCAAAAATGAGGGGGTGCCTCCTCCGAAGAATGCAGTCTCAATAGCCCTGCCATTGAGCGCCGCGTCTGACCAACTCATCTCTTTCTGTAAAGCAGCCAAATATCGCTCCACTCGCTCGGGGGATGGGTTGATTTCTTTGGCGAAGTGGCAAAAGGTGCAATACTGACTACAAAAGGGAACGTGGAAATATAGGTCAACTGACGACGCGATCTGAGTCAGCAACTGTTCTGCATTGAGGCTGCCCATTGCCTTGAGAGGAGGGTAAGTGCCGACGAGGTAATCGTTGTACGTGTCAAGCTGCAAATTTCGCGACTTCAACATATCTAAATTGATGTCGTACGAGCGATCGATCGCAATTTCCAAGGCTTCGGAATAGCTCGGCGCGTGCATTTCTTTCAGACTCCTCTAGCTTCCGTGTGAAGGCGGCGCGATGACAGCTGTATTTGCGCTACATCGCTGTTGGGCGAAGCAGTGCATTTCGATCAGCGATCCGGATTCGTCGGCCCGAATAGACGCGGGAAAGGTTCAGATGGAACTCAACGGTGCAGCGTCTATGGCATTAATGGATCAATCGAGAAAGTTTCATTTGAACTCCTGCGGCGATGACTGCGAGACTGCTGGCAGTGTGGTTCCTTTCGGATGGCCAGTGCCCTGCAATAGACGTGCCAGTAAGGACTTCTGGGCGGACCTGCTTGAAAAGGCAGGAAACCAGGTCGAACTACATTTGTTGCGAACTCTACAAACATACAGCGGTGTCGGGTTACGCGCGCTTCTAGGGGATACCGGATAGCAGTGGACTTAACCAGGTTCGCCGCGCCGCTCGAAGCCAAGGCCAAGCATCAACCTCATTTAAATCGTTAATATTATGAGGCCGTTCTTGCGTGATTCACTTTCTGCGTGACTGGCACCAATTTTGAAACGCCTCCGCGACGCGTCGCGAACTAAAACCGTTGCCCACTGATCGCCTCGCTCCGTGAGAGGAGACTTATGCTTAGTGACGTCCAACCTGAGAAGCCCGAATTTGTCGGCAGCCAGTTCATCGATGTAGTCGCGGCTGTCGAAAATCGCGGCATACAGGACGCGGGCGACCGAGGCGCGGGACAAGCGGGCGCGGCATTCCGCAGGGTTCACCATCTCACCCTTGCTGGCAAATTTATGTTCGTGCTGGGATGGAGGAAGCTCGGGCTTGAGCAAAGGTTAGGCACGCGGCTCGTCACCTACGCCGACTTCCTCGTGATTCTGTGCAGGAGGGGCAATGCGGAGGCGGTGCTCCACCATCTGCGTACGATCGTGGGCAAGCTGAAGCTGACCGAGAACAAACACGCATCTGAGAGGTGCCGGAAAGGGAGTTCGACTTTCTAGGATACACGTTCGGACGGATGTGCTCTGCGAAAACCGGTCAGGCCCGCCTGGGCTACCGGCCATCGAAGAAAAGCATCAGGTGCGCGGTCGAGACTGTCCATGCGCTGACCGACCGAAAGGGGACATGGCAAGAGACCACATTGCTGATAGCAAAGTTGAACCGCAAGGTGCGCGCCTGGGCCGTCGGGGTCAACACCGATGGCCGTCGCGAGGTGTTGGGCATAGAGATCGGCACGTCCGAGGCCGAGCCGATCTGGACGGAGTTCCTACGTAAACTGACGCGGAGAGATCTCAGAGGCGTCAAGCTCGTCGTCTCCGATGCCCATGAAGGGATCAAGGCCGCCGTCTCCAAGGCTCTATCGGCCACCTGGCAGAAGTGCCGGATACGGATAGAGGAAGTCAATTTTAGTTGCAAATGACATGAATCTCCTTCTCTTTCAAAAAATGGAGACGCAGGTTGACCTGCCTGGTTGCCAGTTAGGCCCGGACTGAGACGAAATGTCGCCTGGAAATCCGCGCCTTGGGATTTTGGACAATCATCGGAGGTATCGCAGCCTATTTTTTCCGTCGCATTATTGACCAGTCCCATCGATATAAGCATCAAAGGCCGCGGCGACAGCGCGAACCATCAAGCGATCCTTCTTCCGCACGCGCACGACGCCGTTTTCGACGTTCACAATCCCGTCCTCCACCAGCGCCGCTAATCGACCGCTTGAACTGACAAAAGGCGTCGGGTCAAACCCATGAGCCACGCAGATCTTCGCTACGTCGGCCTCCAAATCGCACATCAACCGTTCTATGATGACGGCTCGCACACGATCCTCTCCAGTTAAACAGTGGCCTTTGGACGTAGCAAGACGTCCGGCTGCGATGTGTCGGCTGTAGGAACTTTGTGTGAGTGCGTTCTGAACGTAACCATCGCCAAGCCGCCCAATAGCCGACGGGCCGAAGCCGATCAGGGTCTTGCAGGTGGTTGCCGAGTATCCCAACGAGTTTCGCCGTAGACGGCCCGTTGCCTGCGCCAGCGCGAGTTCGTCGTCCGGCAGGGCGAAGTGGTCAAGCCCGATCTCCCGGTAGCCCGCCGCAATTAGAGTCTCGGTCATAGCTATGGCCTGTTCTGCACGAGCAGAATTGTCCGGTAGTCTGTCCACGCGGATCATTCGTTGATTTTTTCTAAGAAATGGTACGTGGGCATAACCGAACACGGCAAGCCGCCCTGGGCGCATGGCAGCCGCGACAGATGCGGTCTTGACGCATGATTCTACCGTCTGATGGGAAGCCCATACATAAGGTCGAAATTGATGCCCTTTACTGCGTGACCGCGCAGATTTGCAACCGCTAATGCAATCTGCTCTTCAGTCTGAACCCTGTTTATGGCATTCTGAACTACAGGATCGAAACTCTGTACGCCAAGGCTCGCGCGATTCACTCCGGCTGCTTCTAGAGCTTCAGCCAGCTCGACTTTGAAGATGCGCGGATCGATTTCGACGGCGATCGTAGCAGTTTCCGGGAAAGAGAAGCGACGTCTTAGGAATTCCATCAGGGCGACGAACTGCACCGGCTTCATTAGGTTGGGCGTGCCGCCGCCAAAATGCACATCACTCACAGTTAGTTGCTGCGGGGCTTTGTCCGCGACCAAACTGATCTCCTCCCGTAACACGCCAAGGTAGCTGTCAATCGAGGCGTCCCGGCGAGTGATGCTGACCGGAAAGCCGCAATACCAGCACATCGAACGGCAGAACGGGATGTGGAGATAAAGCGATATTGCTTGGCGAGTGCGTACTCTTTTCAACCATTCCTCACAGATCTCAGGGCCGATTGTCGTTGAAAACTGCGGCACCGGTGGATAGATGGTGTACCAAGGAAGGCGATCCTGACGATGCTTGACTGGAAGGTGGGTCTGCAAGGGCTAACCTCTCTGGCTGATTTCATTGTACCGATGGCTGACCTCTTGTGTGTCAGACATTGCGCTCGACCTCTTGCTCATTAAGGCTGCGGTAGGGGAGGCGAGAAGGACACAGAGCGCCGTGAAGAAATGGGGCCGGTCCGCACGCTGTTCAGTCCCAGAAAAGCGTGTACGCTAAGCCTATGGGGCGTGTCCTGGTTCGCGCTACCGCGCTTCTTTAACCTAGCAGGCAAGCTGCCGACATTGCTGCTCGTATTACTGAGCGACGGCTTTGTTGAGGTTCATACAGATGTCCTACTCGGAGCCGTGACTCACCTGATGCGGCAGGTGCAAGCGCCGTGCCAACCACAAAGGGTTGGCATTATTGGATGGTTCTGCGAAGGCGACAGGTCTGCTCCTTCGGCTTCATGACCGACTTGACTGCAGCGAATTGGACTTAGAAGAGGGCAGCCTACTCCATCCGCATTGGACTCGTCCCGTCGAAACGCATGCTACACACCGGAAAGGAATGTCCATGTTACCGCAACATGGCCGTCGATGAGGAGACCACCGATGGACAATCGCCGCCACCAATGTTTTCCTATACGGTTGATTTGCAACTTGTAAGCGTACTACCGGCATTATGTAATGATCTTCTCGAGGAGGTTTACCTCACGGTTGTCGGCTGCACCCGGAGCGCACCAGGTGATGTCGATGTGAGACACTGATGTCAGATGTGCGGCACTAAGGTAAAAGTCGGACTACTGATCAGGTGCAAGTCATCGGGGAGTTCTTATTCTCCGTTGCCGTTGTCCTCAGCTGTCAACCAGAATTGTGGGCGCACGTGACGAGGCCTGAAAAGAGAGCTGCCAGATCGGCTGTGCGCTACAGCTGGCTGCGAAGGTTTTAGGCCCGACGCGAGCGTACTGTATAGGGCGCCAATTTTTTCCCCGCGCTCTTTTGGTACGCGTCATGAGGAGATGGGCGTACGGCCTTCACCTCGCAAGGTCGACCGCGTTTTCGAATACGCCGTCGACCTTGAACGTAGACCACCGCACCATCCGAGGCAGAAAGCTGCCGTTCGACATTCTCCAGGCGGCAATCCGTGTTGCAGAAATACAACGGTGTTCGGAACAGCATTTTTCATGCTGGACGGGATCTGCGTGTCAGTCTCGGCGCCGGCGGTGAGACCGGAAACACAAAAGTCCGTCAGGGCGATTATTTCAGACAGTGGAGCCGGCGATGTCGATGATGCTGCGATTGCCGAGGTATAATATTGCCTCCGGAACGATGTTGTAGAGGAGCTCTAAATTCGGAGTGAAGACCATCTGGTGGCGGACTGTCTCTCCGCATTCTTGTTCCATAAGCCGAGGTCGCTCGCTGATGATTTCGCGAATGAAAAAGGGAACCCGTTGCGGCGGCCAGGTCGATGGAGGCGATTGGATCCCAGAGCACGCTGACACCGAACGGTACCTCGACTGAGGTATGAGTTCGCCAATCACACGCGCCATGGCGGCCGTCGTTTCCGGACGCACCTTCGTCAGGTACGGAAGGTGTCGGGTTGCCCGGCCTTCGAGGTCCTTCTCCGCGCGCTTCGCGGCTATGTCGCTGGGCTAGAGGGCAACGGTTAGCTTGCTTGGATGCCTCTAACCGGTAGATAGGTTCCGATCATTGCCGGTCGCTTCAGACGTGCTGCCCTCCGTTGATGTGGATTTCAGCGCCGTTGATGTAGGGCGACGGCTCTGTGCAGAGAAAGTAAATGGCTTCCGCAACTTCGTGCGGTTCACCCAACCTCTGCATAGGCACCCCCGCTACGACGAGGGCGTCAGTTCCGGGTGACAGGATCGATGTCTCGATTTCACCTGGAGCGATCGCGTTCGCCCTTACACCGCGGCGGCCGAATTCATGCGCCATTTCCCGCGTAAGCGAGCTAAGCGCCGCTTTCGACGCCGCATAAGCGGCGCCAGCGAATGGATGCACTCGCGTTCCTGCAATGGATGTGACATTGACAATTGATCCCTTGGCCGCTTCAAGCTCTGGCATCAGCGCGCGGGCGATCAGCGCCGTCGAGATGACATTGACATTCAGCACCTGCGTCCAGACGCCCGCATCCGATCCAATGAGGCCGAGGCGGCTCTTTCCTGGCCCCTTCGGCGAAATACCGGCATTGTTAACCAGCGCGTGCAGGCGGCCATTGGGTAGACGTTCACGCACGGTCGCGGCAAGGGGGTCGATCTGCGTCAGGTCGGCAAGGTCCGCTTGGATATGGCTTTCGCCAGCGGACGGCCAAGCACATTCCTCGGAGAAGGGTTGGCGCGACACGGTGAGTATATGCCAGCCCTTCGACTGAAAGAGTTTCACCGTAGCGTGGCCGATGCCACGGCTTGCACCCGTCAACAACATGTAACGGCGTTCTTCGGTCATGCGAGCAATCTCCTTTGATGCTTGATACGTCATAATTGCCGACGCAAAAAATCCTTATCTGACTTACGGAGTACGACGGATGTATGTTCCCCTTATCAGCCTGGCATGAGGGTATCGGCAATCCAACATATGCCGACGCGATCCTGCATCGCTTGGTCCACAACGCCCATCGCATCGATCTGAACGGCGAGAGCTTCCGCCGAACTCAACGTCGGATATCTTCACTCACCATGCGAATGAACCGACAACATTCTCTGCCAGCAGACCCCATGCCCAGGGGGCGAGATCACTCCGGAATCCGGGGGCGCAATAATCTCGGAACAAAGGAGCGGCTTCATCGAAATCGGCAGTTCGGCATGACTGAGGAACGCGGCGATCTTCAAACTGCGCACGTGACAGCGGATCGTTCCATCCCGCACCTTGGGTAGGCAAAAAACCACCCTGTTCAAGAATTTTGTAGGTCGCGGCGGCAGCCCACAATCTTAATTGACGCTGTCAGTTTAGGAAGACATAACGAGCGCTATAGGGTTCGAGATGCATCGCCCCGGGTTGATCACATGCGCCGAAAAATACGCCGCCTCTCGTGTCAAGACGCTGTACCGCCTTCACCTTTGACAACACTCCATCACCCCGATGTTCGACGACTTTCAGTTTCAGAAGCGCGATGTCGTTCTGTGTCGCACCCGGAGTCTGATCCGAGACGTCGGCCTTGATGGAGCTGCCGTCAACAAATTCCCAGCGGGGACCAGCGAAATGGCGCCCGATAGTCGTACCATCCTGTAGCAACGTTGCGAGCGGCTCGCGGAACTGCCAGCTCATTCTGTTATCCGACCCGTTTTTGCACTCGTAGATCTGAACCCCTTCGGCATACACGGTCGCAACCGTCGTTGCCTCTTTAATTTTCATATTCTCCGGGAGGTCGGCAGCGTTCGCTCGTGGCGGGTTGCCCGAAACAACGGCAGCTACCGTTAGACCAAGAGCGAGCAGGCGGAGGCGAAGCCTCACTGTTAAAGATTGTTTCCCGAGCGGGACAAAAGGCTCTTTATCTTCAGTCGTGCCGACGCGGGATCTGCTGAAATATAGAATGTGCATGATGCGCTGATACTCCTCGCTCGTTCTAGACAATTTGGTTTCGCACATGGGCGAATTGTCTCCACGCCTCTTTAAGCCTGTTATTCAAATAGGAACAATCCGAGGCTCCGCAACACGTCGCGGCCCGCCCCATGTGAAGGAGGTCGGCCATGGACGTGCTGTAGCCGAGATCGAGGCCGCTTGCATGCAACCGAAGGCGACCTCGCCATTCCCGTTAGCCCGATGGTGATTTTGGCGGCTCGGTCGGGTCGAGATAGTCGGCGACCATCGATGTTCTGCGCCACACGGGGCGTCACCTTCAGCGACCGCAAATCTTGGACGAAGGCCTCTGTAGGCCTTGTCGGCACCCAGCGTGATCGCTTGTGTCCCGTTGGCGGAGGGCCCCCATCATGTGCGCGCTGCTGCCCTTTCAGCATATCCGCTGGCTTCTGTCAGGCAATCATCGACCAGCAGGCTATGGCGGTCTTCCAATCATGCTCAATGAGGGCGCAGCTTGGCCTCCTTGCCTTTGCCCTTCCTATAAAGTCTTGCGTTTGGTCGGCCGTTGAAGCATGCGTCTCGTTGGAACACATTTCGCCATAAAGACTGTTTCAAATTCCAACCGCTGGCATCCGACGGTGGCTCGCCCGAGCCGTCCTCGGCCTGAACTCTTGATCAACGCCTAGCTTCGATCAGCGTGCGACCGAAATAGAAGTGGTCCGTTGACAGCAGCCGCTTTACTTGGGCTGCGCCAGAATGGCGCCAGGAACTTCGCAGCGATGTCGCCTTCCAGCAACCGGTCGCGGTTCTTTGAAAGCACCGAATGGTCCGTCCCTCGCATCGCCGCCGCGCGTCCATCAACTCGGAAACTCAGAAGCCACTGAATCATGCTTAAACCTCTAGGCCAGCTTCTTTTTCAACAGCCTGCTCGAGCGATTGCCTACTGCTTTCCCGACTTACACGACCGCCGTCGACGCTTCCTCGGAGGACATCTCTGTTGGGCTGGCCTCGCCGCGTTATATAGGTCGATTACTATAGCCGAGGAAATCGCACCCTTTCTTTAGAAGTCCAGCCTGGCGTAGGAGTGACCATGCTTTCCTAATGTCAGTTCCAATAGGTGGGACAATTGCACGTCGCATTTGTCAATCTCCGTACACGGGCATATTGGGTGAACTCCGGTGTCGCGGGTTAACTATCGGAAAGGAAACGCAAAACCCCGTATTCGCATCGGCCCGCCAAACTGGAACGAATTTTGAAATCTATCCTCGGTGAGCCGCCGATCTGCAGCTCACCTGCCGCTGCAGAAACACCAGGCCGATGCAAGCAGCTCTCGCAATCGCGATCAACGGATTATGCCTCATTCGTCGAACCAAGAGCATCGTCAAGTGAAAGGAGAATTTCATGGTCAGGACTACAGACAACTCCACTGAAACGATTGACAACCGATCCTTAGAATCTGCCAAAGCAAACGACCATCCTCGGGCCACCGCCGGAAATGGAAGCGAGCGGCTGACAGACAGCGTGTCAAAATTTGGGTTAAGCGCTCAAAATGCTCAAGAAATACTGAAACGAATCGTTGAAACCACAGCTCGCGCGGGTACCGAATTATCACTGCGATCATTCACAGCCCTACAGGCCAATGCCGATGCCGATCTCTCCCACCTACAGGCACTAGTTGCTGCAAGGACGCCGTCGCAAATGGTTGAACTGCAGTCAAGATTCGCTCGCCAACGTGTGGAAATGGCTTTCGACCACGCCAAGGAATTTCAGGCCCTTAGCGGGAAGTTGCTGACCGATATCGGGAAGCCGGTCAAGGAGATGTTCGACACGGCTCTGGCTTTCGTCAGATCAGTCTAGCAGTACCGAGTCCTGAACGGCAGGCAGTCACCCGCATTTTAGGCTACAGAGTAGGGTGGCTCGATAGAACAACAAGGGGATGGCCAGTGGCCATTCCTCGGAATCACGCCGAAGGGTTTGGTCATCGTCCCAAGTGCTTCACGTACTGGCAAGATGAATCTCACGTCGGGTTTGATGGTCGCCGATTGCGACGCGCCTACTGGGCCGATGCACGTGGCAATCACGGTGCCTAGTCGAAGGCTTTATTCAGTTAGCGCTGGACGCTTTCAAAACGGTTGATCTGAATCATCGTTCCCCCTGCCTCCGCGGCCCGATCCGGCGCAAGACCTTTTGCACCCGCATTTCAGTCTGATTTGAAAGGGTCAGCTTCCCGGGGGACAAGACCGAATGTGAGCCGTCCTTACGGCCGAACGACCGTATCGGTCCACTGTAGTGCCGCAATGGCGGAGCCGAATAGCAGAGCAGGTATAACCAGAGCTCCCATGAACCTGAGCATTTGGAGCCGACGTGTGCGCTTTCCGCCCTAACGGAAATAGTACGCCAAGACACAACCGGAGAACGACTTTCCGGTCGAGTCTATTTTCAAGTAGTACGTTTCAATGAATTTCATCGGTGCGAGTTATATTGCTCATCAGTCGGACGTCGATAGAAATGACAAATAGAGCTGGCCAAGCATGGAAGGATGACATCGGTTTGCCCCTGACGAGCGGGTGAAGGCAGTGCCCTACCGCATCATACTGCGATACCGTTCGCGCTCGCGCCGAGGGTCGCCCCGAGCCTTTTACGGTCGATCGTCAGGCTCCAGGCACAACATCAACTATCCGTAAAGCAGGACTATGATGGATGTGTTGACTCTGTGGAGCACTCAGCCGAAAACAGGCGATGGCTAGAGGAGGAAATTGCTGATGGCTGACGAGAGTAATTCGGGACCAGTTGCTGCGACCGTAGCAACGGATGCAGAAGTGAAAGCACCAACGGCTAAGAAGCGGAGGTCGCCACGGACTCAGAAGGCGGCTTCCGAACCAGCTCAATCAAAGGCGCCGGCCGCCAAACGCAGGGGGTATACCGAGCAAGAGAAGAGCGAGAAGCTCAAACTGATCGAGACACAAGTCACCGATGGCAGCACTCTCAAGGATGCTATCAAGAGCGCCGGCATCTCAGAGCAAACCTACTACCATTGGAAAGGTGCTGCGAAGCCTGTCGAGCAAAAGGACACGAAGAGCACCAAGCCCCTACCGGCCAGCGATGAGTTGGCAGATCTTGTCCAGCTCGAAGAGGAAAACCAGCGGCTCCGCAAGCTGCTGGCGGAGAAGCTGCGAGCGGAAAATGCCGAACTGCGCAAGAGGCTCAGCCTGGGCTAACCGGGATCGGGAATGCGCCGGGGCGACGTTTCTTCGACGCCCTCGCGCTGCGCCGAAGCTTACATTTGCTCCCCATCTGGCTTTGCCGCGGGCAAAACGAAGCCCTGCCGTTGCCTGACCTTGCCGGAGGACGGCGAGCAGTTGAAGCGCGCGAGGAAGGGCTGTATTGGTGCGCCAGCAGGACTGCCGCGGCGCCAATCGGCGTTGCATGTTTGAGGGTTGCTTGGGATCGAAGGTAAATGAAAACTCCACAACGGAAATTCGTTGTTGAATTCAAGTCGCGGCGACGACAGCGAAAAGCCCAGACGAACTCCATCTGGGGAGACACAGATCTCCAGGCTTTGGCCCGCGAAGTGGAAGATTCGGCGTCGCATCTGTTCAATTCAAATGAAGGGCCTGGAAGGCCTGACTTGGGTGAAACTAGGGCGGCTGGTCCGATCGATGCAGAGTCCGTCAAAGAACGCGCCGACGATATCGACGTTGCACCAGAAGTGATACAGCTTTCCAATGGCGCAGAGGTCGAAATCTCTAAGCACCATGAGGCCGATCATCCGGCCGACGCAGTACATGAGAGCCAACCGGCATCGCGGCCTCGAACGACACCAACCGGCATTCCTCGAAAACGCGCAAAGCGCGCCGGCGCCCAGATGATCGCGCACAACTCGAAGGTGGGGCACGAGGATCGAAACGCGCAGACCGGGACTGTCGACAAAACGATCTCCCTCGACGAGCTTGCCGCCCTGGACGCAGACAACAAGCGCCTCAAGAGGTTGCTGGCTGAACAGCTTCGTGCACAGAACCTTTGGCTCAAGAAAATGCTCGAACGATTTAATGCCGGGTAGCCAGGCCGCACCACTGGCGTCAGGCCAAGAAACCCACTGAGGCGCGAGTTCCGCAGATAGCCCAGCGCGGGCTGCGCTACCACGAATCACCTGCGGAGTTTTCGCGGCTTTGCACTATTGAAGGATCGTGTCTGAAGGAAGCGAGAACCCGGTATTGCTAACCCGGGCCGAACGTAGACGTTGGCATTTGGAGTGCAGCGGCGATGCGCCTGAGCCTGGCGGGGTCGACATCGGCACCCAGTTCAATCCTTGTAATTTCGGCGCCGGTGAGACCGCAGGTCAATGAGAGCTCCTCGACGCTATATCCCATTGCCTCGCGAGATTGCTTCACAGCGCCACCTACGTTGACGCTGCCTCGGCACGTGGCAACGTCCAATTTGTTCATACCATTTGTCATGAAATGACTCCTTCGATATGCGGCAGGAGCGCGCGCTTGTCTCTTAGAGAGAGCCTGCAGCCCTCGATATGTCGGCCCGACAGGATCATTGATGGTGCACTGCAATATAGGTTCCAATAGTCGCGTTACAAGGATCCCCTAAGTGGCGCCGTGCCTCATGGCCGCTTCCGGAGACGCTCGAAAGAAAATCAGTTCGGCGCGTCTGCCGAGAGAAAACCTAAGCCGCCCTACTTGCCCTTCGCTATGGAGGACGACGATCCTCTGTCCGAAGTGGCGAGCAGTTACCTAAAGGGGGTGTCATCGCCATCGTAAGATGCCCGTCACCGAGATGACGTCGATTCCATCTTCTCCCTAGGCTCCCTTGGCAATAGGTGCTGTCAAAGAAATCACGGTAATGCTGGCCGCCGTTGCGTACTCCGGAACGGCGACCTTAGGCGACGTATCGAGGCAGAAACTCTACGAGCGTTTCTGGTGCTTGCGACAGTGGTCAAAATGGGTGCCGTTCCGAAGGTCTGATGGGAATTCGCCCGTTGACCAAAGAGTATACCGGAAAAGCCAGGGCCCGCTCGGTCTCCGAAATCGACTGGTCGTTACGGGGCTTCGAAGGGACCAAGCTCGGCTACCTGATTGGGCAAGCGGCCTGTTTTCATGAGGGCCATCGGGCCGTCGACGACTGCTTTGCCTTGCTCGAGGTCCTCGCGCAGGATGGGGCAGAACCGGGACGAACGCCGTTTGCCGACCTCTATGAAGCAAGCCAGCAATCCCGTTTTCGCATCTTCGCGGAGAACAGCCCATTCGACATGAAGGATCACCTGAAGGCGCGCGGCTATCGCTGGTCGGATGGCAGCGACGGCCATTCGAAATCCTGGTTGATCGAGCTTGACGAGGACGCGCTCGACGAGGAGCTTCGCTATCTACGCTCGGAAATCTATCGTTGGGATGAAGCAGATCCACCGGTGAAGCGGCTCACTGCATTCGACCGGTCAAGGCCTGAGTTACTTGCCGCGCGCATGGCGCATAGCGGGATTGCGGATTCCCGCCTCGTTATGGCCGCCATCATTGTATAGTGGACGCATCGAAGCGATGCTGCTCCTCCCGCAAAGCTTCGGTTTGTGAGCGACCTACTCCTGCTACCAAGGTCGTTCATAGGATCGGCACCACTCCTCGTGAGGCTGCTGGGTTCTTTTGGAAAAGCCTGCCGTACCTTCTCCCGCGGCAGGCTTCTTCGTTTCGGCGCAGCCAAGTTGGTTCGAAGCGCAAGGGCGAGGTGTGTCCCATGTTCGGCGTCCGTCGTATCGAGCGATGACAGCATCACTCCCAGCAGCCGGATGCACTTTGGGGCGGGAAAAGATCGGCGACAGAAAACAGCGTTATGATCTCAGCAATTTCTGCGGCACTAGTGATCGGCGTCGCCACCGTCTTCCTCCGCGTGATCCGCGTGAATCTCCACACTCACCTGCAGCGTGCCGCGGACGCCATTCGGTTCGCAGATAGCGCCAGATCTTATCGATCTCGATGTGTAGAATGTTGCGCCCGGTGCCGACGGTCCGTGGTCGAGTCATTCCTCGGTGATGTTCGCGTCGAGAAAACGCTCAAGTGCTTCGGCGCTGCCCTTGCAACTCGGTCTACCTTGACGAAGGCCGGATCACCTCGTTGAAGCCGAAGGTGCTCACGTTCGATGAGAACAACGATACACGCGACCGGCTTAGCTACTCAGTAACTGTCGAATCAGACGGGAGCTACACCTTCAAAATCCTCGATCAGGCGCACACGGCATTGCCCGTTCCGCTGAAGGCGTCTGGGCTTGATGGGTTTGTACTGCAAAATCAATACATCCTGTCACCTCGTTCTCCGGTCAATAAGCCTGCCGCGTTTTCTCGGGTTCTTTTTGGGATGTCGAGGTCTTTGACGCAGCCAACCATGCAACACGTCGACACCTATTCCTTCGGGATCGATTGTGGCTCCTTTACCTGGCCCGATCGCTACGACGCAGAAAACCGCGTGACCGCCAACCGTGTGGTGGTCGGCCAGTAAAAGACGCAAACAACTGGATCTCAATAGCCGTTGTGCCAGGTCTGCCTGCAATCGGCTCCAATGTTCGGCGCTCTCTTGGTCCAATTGCGGAGACAGCCGGCCATGCAAGTCAATCTCTCGTTCGCATTGCAGCCACCAGACGGTTGGAGAATCGTAGCTTTGGGCCGCGTGCGCCACTCCTCCTTCGCGCCGCTCTGAGCAGGAGGGCCGTCGGTGTGCCACGAGGCCGGTCCCACGCTCCTTCGCGTTGCCGTCCCTTCGGTTTCTCGCGTTCCTGCCGGACGGCGCCTTGCCGTCAATGCCCTGTCCGCACCAGCCTTCGAGGGGCGGACGCCCCGGCGAAGGCCCGTGTTGGCCATGACGGCGGCGGCCGAAGCCGCCCGGCCTTTCACGCCGCGTCCTTCGGGACGGAGCAACGAAAGGAGAAAATCATGGGACTCGACATGTACGCTTGCACTCTTCGCGAACCGCCCTCCGAGCCGGTCGACTTTGAAGCCGAAGATGCCACGGCGCTCCACTATTGGCGCAAGCATCCGAACCTTCACGGCTGGATGGAACGGCTCTACCGCGAGAAGGGCGGCAAGGGCGCGGCTTTTAATTGTCTCAATCTCCAGCTAATCGCCGGAGATCTCGACCGCCTGGAAACGGCGATCCGTAATCGCACCCTGCCTCCGACCGAAGGTTTCTTCTTCGGCGTGTCCGACGGTAGCGAAGTCGACGATGACCTCGCCTTTGTCGCCAAGGCCCGCGCCGCGCTCTCGGCCGGCCTTGCCGTCTTCTACACGGCGTGGTGGTAGGCCAGCGGGGCCGGGATGGTCAGTGTAGCCGGTCAAGGTAGAACGCGCTTCGACGAAGATATCGCCGTTGTTTGCAAGTTCACTGGTTTCCTCCGCCGGAAGTTCGCATCTCTTATGGCGCAGAACGCAGAGGCCGCGCCGATAGGACGCTGCTGGTCAAGGCGGGTGGATGCGAGGCTTGCCCGTGATAATGCAGCTTTCGCTAATATGAATTCCGCTATACAATCACTGCGCGAAAATCGCGGGGGAGGGGTATGCGCGATCGCCGGAACCATCATCGGCCGCACAGGCGATCCGTGTTCGTATCGGCGCCAGGGCTCTGGATTGCAGCGCTCGCCGTCGGTGCTGCCGGCGGCATGACCGCGAGCGACTTGCTCTCGTCGCTAACCACAGTGTCGCCAAGCTGCGACATCAAAGGCAATATCAGCATGGAGACCGGCGAACGGATGTTTCACGTTCCTGGACAGAAATATTACGGGCAGACCCAAATCCGCCCGCAATTCGGCGAGCGCTGGTTTTGTTGTTTTGTTCCGAAGGTGAGGCGCGCGCGGCAGGCTGGCGCAAGTCCAGGTTTGACCGACACCCGGCGTCGGCCTGAAACCCGCTTGTCGCGCTCTCGCAGGGTGAGACAGCGAAAGCGTGCCTGTTTGGGCCAAGCGCGCTGGGCGAACGATCGACGAGGGGGACCGGTCCTTCGACCGAACCCAGATAAACTAACACCGAAGACGGTGCGCGAAATAGCGGCGCTGGACGGCGGTGAGCCGCTCCTGTCAGCAGGTCGGCTCACGGCTTGCATGTGCGGCGCGCTCCTGGCACGGCAGCAGGAACTTGCCACGCCAGATGCGGGCGCCCCGTGACCGCGCGGCCTCCTGGGCATCCGCGTAGGCGCGGTTGCTGTATTTCTCCCAGTCGACGGCGTTGCCACTTGCAACCAGCCAGCCATTGACCTCGCGACCGTCGGCGCGGAAGCACACAGCGACGACGCGCTGATAGCGGTCGCGCTCGACAAATGTACAGCGGGTCGGACGAGAGGCGGCGAGGAACTGATTGAGCGCGCTCGCCGCTTCCTGGCCGCAGCGGTATGCGCGGCCGTCACCATCCTTACAGGTCTGCTAGCTCTCCGGCGCGTCCACGCCGTGCAGGCGGATCCGCTCGCCTCCGATTTCGATCGTGTCGCCGTCAATCACCGTGGCACGGCAGGTGATTGCTTGGGCGGCGCGCGGGGAGGGGGCAACGACAGAGGCGGCGATGGTGGCGGTAACGAGGGAGAGGCGAAACCTCATATTCTGGGGTCGATCGGATCGAGAATGTCAGCCTTGTCGTTCTTGGGTGATCCTACGTTCCTGCCAATCGGCCACATGGTCAGGTCCGCCGGGAAGGGTTCATCAGCTCAAAGGGATCCGGCTCCGGCGACAGCCAGCGTTCATAGTCTTCCTTATGCAGGATCACCGGCATCCGGTTATGGATCGTCGCCCCCATGTCGTTCGCCGGGCAGATGATGACGCAGAAGGTGCGGATGTCCTCGTCCGTTGCCGGATCGCGCCAGGTCTCCCAGATCCCCGCGAGAGCGAAGGGCTCCCCGATTTCATCGCGATGGCGTAGGGCTGCTTGTTGCGGCCGGTGCAATGGATGTCCTTCCACTCGAAGAAGCCGCCGATTGGGATGAGGCAGCGCCGGCGGCGATAGGCGTCCTTCAACATGCCAGTGGTCGAGATGCCTTCGCACCTGGCGTTGATCGGTGGCGGCCGGCCGGTCCTCTGTTCCTTGATCCACCGCGGGATCAGGCCCCAGCGCGCGCTGAGAAAGGTCGGCCCGAAGACAATCCGGCTCGCGGATCACGTCGAGAATGATAATCGGATAAAATTGCGTCGGCGCTCCGTTGTAGCGCGGGAACTGGTTTGAAAGGCCTTCCGCGTCGGCTTCGCGCCGCGCGAAGGAGAAGTCGTGAAACAGCCCTTCCAGAGCCGTCTTGATGTAGACGCGTCCGCACATCGGCCTTCCTCCTCTGCGGCAAAGGTATCGCTGCCATCTCCGTCGTCAACCGCTGGTTTTTCCGAATCGCGCTTCGAACGCCGCATCCCAGTTCGCATGGCACGAGGCGCCGACGTGCCTCAGATGCTCGAATCGGTACCGCCCGAGCAATTGGGACGATATCAGCCTCGCCATCCGTTCGCGTGCGTCGCAAGCCTTTTGCCGATCGCTGTCGCAGGCGCCACGCCGCAGCTCGATGGGAATCGCGTAGAGTGTTTGCGCGATGAAGGGCGCGATTGCCGGATAACGCAGCACCTGGTCGCCATCGAAGACGGCATAGGGCGCGAAGGACTCGGCGATCTTCGCGGCGAGTTCCGGCACGCCCCGCACTTTGACCGCGCGCCGATATTGGTCAAGGCCGGCAAACGCGCGCCTCTGATGCGGCTTGAGGACGGCCAGATCAACGGCGATCGCGATGGTGATCTCGTCTTCAGGCGTTTGCATGACGCGTATTCCATTCCGGCCGATGCTCGAAGCAGAACCAATTCGGCTCGGCCTGCCGACCGCGAAGCCAAAGCCGCCCCACTTCTTGCAGCCAGGATGGTCGCAGTAGTGCACGTACAGCGTCATCTCGTGTCTGGTAGCACCATGCTCGTCGCTCATTTCGGCACCTCGTCCCTGCGTTCCGGGCAGGGTGCCCAGCCGCGAGCAAAGCCAATGCTCATCGCGATTCGCGCGAGCGCCAGTTGCTCGCGCAGATATTTGCAGTCGAGCAGCAGTGTGGCGATCGTTGCGCGAGGATCTTCATCATGCCAGGCGAGGGCGGCCTCGACCTCGAGTTCGAGGTCGGAGCGGGCGGCCTGCCTTTCTGGGGCGGTCATTGCAATTTCAGCCTCAGCTGAATGCCACGATTTGGCATTCTCAAAGGTTTGCCCACATCGATGCGCCCAAAAACCTCTCTGCGCCGCTCTGCCTCTCGCTCTCTTTTTTTGCGCAAAGCCGCCACGACCGAGTGAGCGCGCTCAATCACTTCTTCTGCATGGGCCATGAGAACCTCCATGAAATGTTCTCATTTTGTTCTCATTGCTGAGTGCCGTCAAGGGCTCGGCTCAGGGGATTGGTGCGGCAGTATTCGTGCCGGTGACATCGCTCGCAATCGCGCGGCGCGGTCGGCTCACTCGGTCCGGTCCAATAAGACTTTCAATGATCTGATGACATCGGCCGCATCGACAAGGGCATCCCTGACCTCTGCCGCCGAAAGGTCGCGAGCGCGCTCCGAGGCTATCCGGAGATCGATCAGGACGTCCCGTGCACGATGGGGTTCTGCGATGCCGGTCTGTTCGCGCACGTCGCGGATGGTGTCAATCGAGCGGTCAAAGAGCCTGTTTATCTCATGGTGTGTCAGCTGGTCGGCCTCGTTTGCCGCCCTAATCAACTCCGCAATGAAATCGGTCGTTAGTCTCATCGGGCGTCTGCTGTGATTGGCTCTCCATGGGCAAGCAAAGGACTTCCCTAGAGGGCGACGACGTTGCTGGTTCTCACGACCAAGAAGCCAGCCACATGATGTGAAACCCAGGATCTGAGGAGATGCTATGTTTCGCGACGTCCGAGGTTCCGTTTTCATAAAAGAGCTTGGAGATAGCGAACGGTCCGTCCGTTGCTTACAGATTGAGCCGCATGCATGATCGCATTGGTGTCTAGGCCATGGTGTCGATAAAGGTCGGCAATCGTGCCAGTCTGCCCGAAGTGTTCGACACCCAGCGACTTCACACGGTGGCCATAGACGCCGCCAAGCCATGAGAGAGTTGCTGGATGCCCATCAATGACCGTGACAATCCCGCAATCGCGTGACAACCGCGCCAGCAGGCGTTCGACGTGGCTCATCGCCCCGACCGCTCCGCGTTGCCGGGCGCGCTCTGCTGCCTGCCAGCCAGCATTAAGCCTGTCCGCAGAAGTGACCGCTAGCAAACCGACATCGCGGCGGTCCTCGGCGAGCAGACCCGTTGCGGCGATTGCTTCAGGTGCAACGGCACCCTGATAGGCGATGACCACGCTGGCATTCGGTCCTGGTCGCCTCAACCAGTAGGCCCCGTTAATGATATCTCGCTCCAGATCAGGATCCATCTGTCGTGCGGGCTGCTCCAACGGGCGTGTCGAGAGGCGGAGATAGACGGATCCGCCCGTCTGATCGCGCAACCACGTCGTTTCATCGGGGTCACCTTCGCCGTCGCGCTGCATATAGTCGAAGGCGAAACGCATGATGACCGAAAGCTCATCGACGAAGGCAGGCTCGAACGAGCAGAGCCCGTCCTGCGCCATCCCGATCAATGGCGTGCCGATCGACTGGTGCGCTCCGCCTTCCGGAGCAAGTGTCACGCCGGACGGCGTCGCAACCAGCAGGAAGCGCGCATCCTGGTAGCAGGCGTAGTTCAGTTGATCGGCCGAGCGGTAAATGAACGGATCATACACAGTGCCGATAGGCAGAAGCCGAGCGCCGTTGATCGAATGCGAGAGACCCAGTGCCCCGAGCATGATCATCAGGTTGGATTCCGCTATACCCAATTCGAGATGCTGGCCCTTTGGACCGAACTCCCAGTTGTAAGTCGACGGAATCCGTTCAGCCTTGAAGATGTCGGCCATGCTTTGACGGGCAAAGAGCCCACGCCGGTTGATCCAGGGGCCGAGATTGGTCGACACGGTCACGTCTGGAGAGGTCGTGATAATACGTTGGGCAAGCGGCGTGTCAGCACGCGCTATATCGTTCAGAATCTGTCCAAATCCCATCTGGGTTGAAAGCAGCTTGCCTGGCTGACCAGGCGAGGGAAGGGCAGAAGGGACGGGGATCGCCGGCGCGGAGAGCCTGCGACGGCCTTCCCTGAAGAAGGGCGCCTGAGCGACGAAGGCGTCGAGTTCATCGGCCGGCGTGATGGCCGCCGCCCATTTTTCCCATTCTTGTCCAGGCTTTACACCCATCTGCTGGCGGAAGCCCTCCATCTGGGTGGGGGTCATCTGACCGGCGTGGTTATCCTTGTGGCCTGCCAACGGCAAGCCATATCCCTTGATCGTATAGCAGATGAAGCAGACCGGACGGTCGTGCTGTGACGCCCGCTCAAAGGCTTTGAGCAGGCTCGGCAGATCATGTCCTCCGAGATTGACCATGAGCCCTTGCAGCTCCTCGTCGGAACGTCGCTCGATGAGCGCAGTCACCGGCCCCTGGTCACCGATTTCATCCAGCAGCCGCTTTCGCCATGCCGCGCCACCCTGGAACGTCAGGGCTGAATAGAGCTGGTTCGGGCACGTCTCGATCCACTGCCGCAGCTTTTCCCCGCCGGGCTCGGCAAAGGCGGCCTCTTGCAGAGAGCCGTGGCGCAGGATCACGACGTCCCAGCCGAAGTTCCTGAATATCTGTTCGAAGCGCTCCCAGAGGCCTTCGCGGACCACCGCGTCCAGCGATTGGCGATTATAGTCGACGACCCACCAGCAGTTTCGGAGGCCGTGTTTCCAACCCTCGATCAGGGCTTCGTAGATATTGCCTTCGTCCATCTCGGCATCGCCGATCAGGCTGACCATCCGCCCTTCGGGCCGATCGTTCATCCAACCATGTGCCGACACATAGTCCTGGACCAGTGAAGAAAACAGCGTCTGCGCCACTCCCAGACCGACAGAGCCCGTGGAGAAGTCGACGTCATCGACATCCTTGGTCCGCGATGGATAGCTCTGTGCGCCCTTGTAGCCACGGAAGTTTTCGAGCTTCTCGCGGGTCTGGTTACCTGCCAGATACTGGAGAGCATGGAATATCGGAGCTGCGTGGGGTTTGACCGCGACCCGGTCCTGGGGACGAAGCACCGAGCAGTAGAGCGCCGTCATAATCGTACTCAAGGAAGCGGACGAAGCCTGGTGCCCGCCGACCTTCACTTCGTCTCCCTTGCGGATATGGTTGGCGTGGTGGATCGTCCACGCGGCAAGCCATGAAACGCAGCGTTCTATTTCGTTCAAGTAGCTGATCTTGGAGCTCATCTCTCCCCCACTTTTACAGGTCGAGTTTCAGAACGCCCGTCGCGCGCGACACGCACGGGATAAATCGATGGCTGCGGGCGTCGTTTGAAAGCACCGCATCACGATGGATCGGCTGCCCTTCCAAATACCCGCACTCGCAGGTTCCGCAGACGCCGTTCTCGCAGGATGCCATCAGCAACACGCCGGCAGCGCGAATGGCCGATAGCGCTGACCTGTCGGCAGGAACCGGAACAACCGTCCCGTTGCGAAGGACGATCGTGAACGGTTCGGGTGCTGTATCGTCCTGGACCGGCGGCTGAAAGGCTTCGAAATGGACCGTACCATCCGGCCAGTGTTCCGAAACCCGTGCGACAGCCGCCATGAAGCCGAGAGGTCCGCAGTAATAGAGCTGCGCGCCACTGGGCCTTGTCGACAACAGCCCCTCAATGTCTTGTAGGGTGTCGACTTGATCGTCGAAATGGAGCCTCAGGCTTTTGGCGCCGATGCTTTCCTCTAAGGTCCTCAGCAAGGGAGCAAGGCTTCGGCTCCGCGCAAAATAATGGAGTTCGAAGGGCTTGCCCTGCCGACAGAGAACCCGAGCCATTGCCAGGATCGGCGTGATCCCGATACCCCCTGCCAGCAGAAGGACCGGCCCGCCACTCTCCTTGAGTGGGAAATGATTGCGCGGGGCAGACACTGGCAGCTCGGCGCCTGGCGTCACCTGATCATAAATCCATGCCGAGCCGCCTCGTCCGCTTGATTCGCGCTTCACGGCAATCGTGTAGCGGCTGAGATCTTCCGGATCACCGCAGAGCGAATACTGGCGCACCTTCCCGTCGGGGAGATGGACGTCGACATGCGATCCTGGTTCGAAGGTGGGCAGAAGAGGCTTGCGCTGGTGCTTCAGCTCGATCACGCGGACGTCGCCAGGCTCGTCGTGGATGCCGGCAACGATCAATTTCATGATGATACGCGGAGATCCCATGTCGCGTCACTCGTCCATTGGCACGATCGGGTCGCCGGGGCGGATGACACCACCGACTTCGATCGAACAGTTGAGACCGGAGCGGTTCAGCAGTCCTTCATAGAGGCCTGGCATGCCGAGGAGTTCCTCAATGTATTTGCAGGGGAAATTCATACGTGCCGCCCGCAAAATCGTTTCGCCAACCCGGAAGCGCTTGCCGGTCAAATGATTGAGCGGAACGCCGCGGGTCGTCAGGTTGCGCCTGTGATCTTCGGGCGCCAGCGACCGCTTGAAACCCGGGATTTTGGGCTCTCCGTTGGCGATTGCCTCGAGAACCTCGATCTCGATCAGCGTGACTTCGCGAACGTCAGGCTTGGGCGAATAGGTTCCGGTGCCAAGATAATAGCGGTCGCCGACAATTCCACGTCCGGCGATGAGCTGCGCCTCGGCGAGCTCTTCCATTTCATAGGAAGCAGCCGGCGCGATGTGAATGTGGAGCAGATTTCCCTGCCAGGTCATGTATCGGCCCCCGCAATGCCTTGCCTTCGATCGACGTGAATCTCTGCGCCGGTGCCCTGCTGCTCGAATCATGGGTCATCCCACGTCACACCAGTCCCGGCCGAGCGGAAATCTGCCGTGGAACTGGCTTCGCCAACAGTGCCAGTTTACCAGCATGTTCCTAGTCCAGTTGGATGGTTCTTAGAGGCTTTGCGACAAGGGAATGTCGTGAAATGCTTAGCGAGCCGGGTGTGCGTGTCGGCGCGCACCCTTCAAATCATCGACAGCTGCGGCGAGAAGTTGAACACCCTTCTCGATCTGCCTCGGTGACAAAGCCGAATAGCCCATCACCAGTCCAAGCCGCTCTCGTGGCGCCTTGGTTGCCCCTGTTGCCGGATCGTAGAGCGGTGAAATACCGTAAAGCCCAACGCCGAGTTGGCGCGCGGCGTCCATCAAGACGGTCTCGGTTGATCCTGGCAGCTCATTGAACCAGACGACGACATGCAACCCGGCATCGGCACCCTCGATCGTGATCCGTTTGCCGAATGCATGCACGAGGGCGCTCAATAACGTCTCGCGGCGCTCTCGGTTAAACCTTCTTACGCGACGCACATGGCTCTCGTAGGCGCCGCTTTCGATAAGGGAGGCCAGCGCTTCCTGCTCGGTCATGGGCGTATGCCGGTCGATCAATTGCTTGGCGGTTGCGAACACCTCCTGCAATTGTTGTGGCACCACGAGGTAGCCGATGCGCATCATCGGCGACAATGTCTTCGAAACGGTGCCCAGATAAATGACGTTGCGCCCGTCCTCCAGGCTCTGGAGCGGCGGAACCGGGCTGATGTCGTAGCGGTATTCGCTGTCGTAGTCGTCCTCGACCACGTAGGCGCCATGGCCCCGGGCCCAGTCGAGAAGCTGGTGGCGGCGGCTAATCGGCATGACTCCCCCTAAGGGAAATTGATGGGACGGTGTTACATAGGCCATCCGTGCGTCGATTTCTGACAATTCCTCGGTCTTCAAGCCGCCCGCGTCCACGTCCACTGCCACGGCCGAGGCCCCGGTGCTGGAGAAGATCTGGCGTGCCATCATGTAGCCGGGATTTTCCATCACGAATGCGCTGCCCGCGTCGAGGAGGATCCGGGCGCAGAGGTCCAGCCCCTGTTGGGAGCCATTGACTACGATGATTTGCTCCAGATCGCATTGCAGTGTCCGTGCCCGCCAAAGATAACCCTGAAGGGCTTGCCGCAGGCGCCGGGATCCTCGCGGGTCCTCATAGGCAAGCCGTCCCGGTCTTTGAGTAATCACCGAATTAACAGCCCGCTTCCACGCCAGCGCCGGAAAATCTGATGGGGCAAGATCGCCGTACCGAAAATCGACCGCCAGGGTAGTGGGCAGGTAGTCGAGCCAGGGTGAAAGTGCGAGAAGCCTTTCGCCGTAATCCGAGAGCGGCCCGCACGTCTGCCGCGCCGCCTTGATGTCTCGGGGGCGCTGTGCCAACTGCGACGCCGAAACCCGCGGACGCGCGCCTTGGCGCAGTTCCACGAAGCCCTCTGCGGCAAGTTGTTCATAGGCAATCGTGACCGTTGTCCGCGACACATGCAGTTCATTCGCCAGGCTTCGTGAGGATGGCAGCTGGCTTCCCGCCTCGTAGACGCGACTGAGAATCTGATCCTTGAGCGCCTCGTAAATCCTACGTGCACCCATCTTGGGCGCGCGCGCGGTCGCCGCTTGCTTTTCAGACTGGACCATCTTCTTTCTGCCGAACTGGATGTTTCTTACCGGCCAGTATGATGCCAGTTTGTGCCAAAGCAAAGAGGATACTATGACGGGCTGCAGCGAACAGGACAAGGGTCAGGAACAGTGCGATCACTCTCACACAGCAACCCTCACATCCGATACCCGCGCCATTCATACGCGTTCGACCCGGTGGCCTTCAAGAGAGCGGTCCAGCCGCCGGTGTTTCTGACATCGACCTACGGCTTTGAGAGCGTCGAGGCAAATGATGCCGCCGCA
>NZ_LNQB01000096.1 GCF_001651875.1 Sinorhizobium saheli | reverse complement strand
GCTCGCTACGGCGCTGTTGAGGGCGCGCTCGCGAGCGGCTTCGCTACCGCCGAGCTACACCACCTGTAGGGACACGACCGGTGCGTCAAAAATCAGGACTCGCTTCGCAGCGCCGCGCGTCTGATCGAAGGTGCAAAGATGGCTGTTGCACTCTGAAGTCGCGCAGGTCGGTCCTCCTCGGACTGGGGCGAGTTAGGAGAGTGCGGCAAATCTCGACAGCGGCATGCTGTTCGCTGCCGCCGGGGCCGAAGTGACTCCCGAAAAAAGGCGCGCGACCGGGAAAGCCGCGCGCAGGCCCGTGCCCCACAATGAAGGCAACTCACGCAGCTACACACGCCGGCCCTTCCGGCGTCGGAAGGGCTCAGGGCTTGCGTCGAAGACGTCCACCGAGGCTCATGCAGCGCCACACGCCTGCCAGGCGTGTGAAAACTGCCGCGGCACTTTGAAGTGCTGCACCTTTCCTTGAATCGTCCTTTCGATCCAAGGCAGAAGAGCGGGCGATCGAGCGCCGGGGATGAGCGCATTACATGCGCCCCCCCCTGCGACCCGCCACCGCCGGCGGGCCGCCTTCGATCGCGATCCTCTAAAGCGTCTGCTTAGCCGAAGAACACCTGGCGCAGCCGAGCAAACAGGGTTGGCTGTTTCTCGACAAGCATGGACCGGATGTGGCGGGCGGCCGTCGATGCGCTGACCGTCGCGCCGAAATGGCAATAGCAGATGACCTTGTGCAATTGCTCGTCACTCAGTTCGAAGAACCGCTTGGCTTCGCCGTAGCTGTCGTTGTCAAGCCCGGCGGCCCGCAGGACCGGATCCTCGAAAGCAACGGAGATCGGCGAGCCGTCGCCGCGCATGGCCGCGCGGACCCTGGCCGGCTGATACTCCGTCTCGTGCAACGTCGAAAGGCGTCTGTGAGGATCACGCTCCAGGAGTTCCGCCCACCGTTCTAGGCGCTCCACGCGCGATAAAGTCCGTCGCGGAAAATCCTGTTTGACCTCGGCGACGCCCTGTAGCTGCTCGATTGCTTGGTGCTTCATTGTGACCTCCTACTCTAACGATAGTTGGTCCCCCATTTCCACCTCATAGGCCAAGTCAGCGTGACTCCAACCGGTCGCGAAGTCCAATCACGAAAATGGCCCGACCGGATTAAAGCGCGAGAATCGGCCGAATTCGCACCCTTCGCGCGGGGTCCGAAGCCCCAGCGCCGCGCGACGCATAGGGCTGGCGAGGACGGCGGGCGATCCGGCGAGCAAGCCGGCTCAGGCGAAAACATCCCCCCACAACCATAGATCGGCGCTGCATCCAAGTGATCCGAAAAATTGCTGTTCCCGCGGAAACACGGATTCACTCGCAAGTCGTCGATACATGCGGACGAGAGCGGCAGGGAACGCTCTCTCCCCCGGCAAGGAGCCTGGGGAAACGGCGGTTCGAGGGGTTCGACCCATGACACGACACGGCACCTGATCCGATCGGCGCCCCGCTCGCGAAGGAAAGCGGGCAGAGCCTCATGGCGCCTCTTCGAACATCACGACGCGCTTCGCGCCGCCGCATGGCCGGCGGGAGGCAATGCATGTCCCGATGCAAACCCAACAAGGAAACAGAATGGCAAATCTTATCGGAACGGCCGGGAACGACATCTTGACCGGCAGCGATCTCGAGAACGACTTTATCATGGCGCTCGCCGGCGACGACACGCTGAACGGCGGCATGGGGAGCGACATGCTGAATGGCGATGAGGGCAACGACGTCCTCAACGGCTCATTCCAGAACGACACGCTCATCGGCGGCGACGGCAACGACACGCTCAACGGCAACAGCGGCAGCGACATGCTGCAGGGCGGCGCGGGCCAGGACAAGCTCAATGGCGGCAGCGGCCGCGACACGATCGTTGCCTTCGAGATCGAGGACGTGTCCGGCGATGTCGTCGACGGCGGCTCCGGCACGGACATGGCGATGCTCGACTATTCCGCGAACACGACCGGTCTCAATCTCGCCATCAAGGACTGGATCTCGCCGCAGACCCTGACGGGCGGCATTCAACTGAAGAATGTCGAAGCCTTCGGCATCACGGGCACGGATTTCGCCGACGTCGTCACCGGCGGCAACTATTCCGACATGCTGATGGGAGGGCTCGGCAACGACCGGCTTTCCGGCGGCCGCGGTCACGACCTGCTTCAGGGTGGCGACGGCAGCGATACCCTCGCCGGCGGCTATGGCTTCGACTTCCTGAACGGCGATGCCGGCAATGACAGCCTTTCGGGTGATGCCGGTGGCGACTTCCTGAGCGGCGGCGACGGCGACGACAAGGTCAATGGCGGCGACGGCGCCGACTGGGTCGCCGGCGATGCCGGCAACGACACGCTCACCGGCGGCAACGACAACGACACGATGACCGGGGGCGCTGGCCACGACGGTCTCGCCGGAGACGCCGGCAACGACACCATCGACGGCGGCATCGGCGACGACCGGGTCGAAGGCGGTTCCGGCAACGACACCATCACCTACACCTATGGCGAGGGCAAGGACACGATCACCGATGCGAGCGGCAGCGATCGCCTCGTCGTGCGCAACTTCACGGGCAACTTCACGGCCAAGGCGGCGAGCGAGATCAACACGCTTGCCGGCGGGACCACCTTCACGGGCATCGAGCACTATTCGATCCATGCGGCAGGTTCGGGCGTCAACAGGATCGTGACCGGCGACGGCTCAGACGAGGTCCACGCGGCCGCCGGCGACGACACGATCGACGGCGGCGCCGGCAATGACACGCTCGACGGCGGCACGGGCCGCGACAGCGTCGCGGGCGGCATCGGCAACGACTTCGTGAGCCTCGGTGACGGCGGCGCCGACAAGGGCGACGGTGGCACCGGCACCGACACGGTCGCTGTCGACCGTCGATCGCTGTCGACGGCCCAGACCTTCTCCGCGACCGGCAGCACCGCGACGCTCTCAGACGGCACCAGCCTCAAGAACTTCGAGCACTACCGCGTCCAGTTCGGCTCGGGAGCGGATGTGGTGAAGTCCGTCGGCTCCGCCTCGAGCGTCAGCTTCTACGGCTATGCCGGCAACGACACGCTGATCGGAACCAATGGCAGCGACACGCTTGACGGCGGCGAAGGTAACGACACGCTGAACTCCGGCGCCGGCAACGACGTGATCCGGGACTTCGGCGGCAAAAACTCCATCACCGCCGGTGACGGCAATGATACGGTCAGCGTCGGCGACGGTGCGGCGACCGCGAACAACACGGTCGACCTCGGGGCCGGCAACGACAGCTTCACGCGTACGGCCTCGACCGGCACGCTGGTCGTCGACGGCGGCACCGGAACCGACTTCGCCGCCATCAACTTCAGCAAGTATACGGCTGGCATCACCTTCAAGCTCGCGCCGACGGTCACGGCCACCAATGCGCCCGTCACGGTGAAGAACGTCGAGCGGGTGGCGCTCGTCGGCGGCTCCGGCAACGATCTCTTCGTCGGTGGCAGCCTCAACGACGACCTGCGCGGCGGCGCCGGCAACGACAACCTGAGCGCCGGCGCCGGCAACGACTTCCTCTCCGGTGACGCCGGCAGCGACACGCTGCGCGGCGGGACGGGCAACGACACCATCTATGGTGACACCGCCACCACCACCGGCGGCAGGGACACGATCCTTGCCGAGGACGGCAACGACAAGGTCTATGCGGGCATCGGCGACCGGTCCGACGGCGGCGCCGGCACGGACGTGCTCAACCTCAATGTCGCCGAGCAGACGAAGGACATCACCTTCAACTTCTCGACCGACGCCGTGAACGTCGACGCGACGACCTCCTTCAACGCCTTCGAAGTGCTCGAATATACGGGCAGCAAGGGCAAGGACACGGTGACCGGCGGTGCCCTGAACGACCGGTTGGACGGGATGTCCGGCAACGATATCCTGCGGGGCGGCAATGGTAACGACGTGCTCAGGGACGGCGGCGGCGACGACCAGCTCTTCGGCGATGCCGGCAACGACACCCTGACCCGCACGGTCCATTCCGGCAAGGACGTCTTCGACGGCGGTCTCGGCGCCGATACGTTGAGCTTCCTCGACGGGGCCACCTCGGTTGTTCTCGACCTGCAGAGCCAGGCCAGGAACAAGGGACTGGCGCTCGGCCTCACGGTCAGGAACATCGAAGCGATCGTCGGCAGCACGGCGGACGACGAGATCCATGGCGACGCCGCGGCCAATACGCTCTACGGCAAGGGCGCGGACGATATCCTCGACGGGCGCGACGGCAACGACATGCTGATCGGCGGCGCGGGCGACGACTGGCTGACTGGCGGCGCCGGCAAGGACCGGTTCGTCTTCAACCTCGAGGGCCGCGACGGCGAAGGCGACGTCATCACCGACTTCGTCCGCGGTCAGGATTCTCTCGTCATCGACCGCGCCGCCTACAACATTGCCGCCGGCGACGCGACCGTGACGCTGGTGACCGGCGCCGATCCGGTCGCCACCGGCAGCAAGGGCACCTTCCTGTTCGAAACCGACAATGGCCGCCTCTGGTACGATGCCGACGGCAAGGGCGGCACGGCCGACCTGGAACTCGTCGCCATCCTGCAGAACGTCAAGACGCTCGCAACGAGCGACTTCTCCTTCCTCTGATCGGAGCGAACCGCGATCGCCCGTCCCGCCGAAAGGCGGGGCGGGTTTTTCCTCGTCGGAGGCCAGCCCGGAACGGTGCGGCTATTCCGTGCGCGTTCCTGCGGCCGGCGCGAGGGCTGCGGCGAGGGCTGCCGCCAGCATCAATCCCGCTGCCGCCAGCGGCAGCAGGGCGAAGCCCGCCGCGGCATAGGCCCTGCCGAAGCCGAGGGTGCCGACGAAGAGGGCGAGATAGGTGACGCCGCTGTTGAGCCCCATGATTGCGCCGCGCCGGGCGGGATCGAGCCCGGTCAGCCGCATGATCAGCACGTTCAGCCCGAAATGATTGACGAGGCCCCAGAGGAAGACGACCGCCAGCATGGCGGTGTAGGAGCCGCTTGCCGCCGCCATCGCGGCATAGACGCCGGCGACCGCGAGGAAGATCAGCGGCAGCAGCCTGCCCGCACCGAAACGGTCGATCAGCCGGTCGAGAAAGACGGCGCCGCCGAAGCCGAAGCCGTAGGAAACCGCGACGAGGCCGTTGGCGCTCACGGGCAGGCCGAGGCCCGCATGGAGATGGTCACCGATATAGGCATAGACGCCGTAGAAGGCCGCCATGAATGCGGCGCAGGCGGCAAGCAGCGGCGCGACGCCGCGCACGCCGAGCGCCGCCAGAGGCGATGTGGCCCTTCCCGCGGACCCTTCCCGGACCTTCGCGAGCCGGACTGCGGCAAGCGCCAGGAGCGTTGCGGCGGCGACCGCCACGTAGACCATCCGCCAGCCGGCGAAGTCCGCGACCGCTGCCGATAACGGAACGCCCGCCACCATGCTCAGCGTCCAGCCGGTCAGCACCAGGCCGATCGTCTCGCTCTCGCGTCCGGCCGGAGCGATGGCGGCGGCCAATGTGTAGATCGCCGGAAGCGCGATGCCGGTGGCGACGCCGACGAGGAGCTGGGCGGCGACGAGCAGCGGCAGCGCCGGCGCCATCGCGCTGACCCCGAGGCCGGCGGCGAGGATCAGAAGCGCCGCCGCAAGCATGCGGCGCGGGCCGTGGCGGTCGATCAGCCGGCCGAGGAAGACGGCGCTCGCCGCCGTGCCGAGACCGAAGGCCGCCGACGCGGTCATCACGGCCGGGACGTCGGCGCCAAGGCTGAAGGCCACTTCCGGCGCGATCGGCCCGAGCGCCAGCGAGTTGGAACCGATGACGCCGACGGAGGCGGTGAGCACGAAGGCGAAGGGCGGAATGCGCGCCTTCTCCACGGATGCGGCGGGAATGGATTGATCGATGTTCGTCATTGGCGCATAGTTGCAGAACTTCATTCGGCAACAAGAGGAAAAATCGGAATGGATCAAAATACAGATGAGGTTCGGCGGAAGCGTCCGTCCGACCGTGACCTCGATGCGATGGACCGAAAGCTATTAGGCGTCCTCGTCGAGGACGCGACGACGAGCTACGCCGAACTCGGCGAGCGCGTCGGTCTTTCGCCGCCGGCCGCGCACGAGCGCGTCAAGCGCCTGCGCCGTTCCGGCGCCATCCGCCGCGTGGCGGCGCTGGTCGATCCCGAGGCCGTCGGCAAGACGCTGCTCGCCTTCGTCCATGTCGACACGAGCGGCTGGGGCAAGACGCCGGTGCTGCTGGCGATCGAGGAGCACCCGGAAGTCGAGGAGATCCACGCGGTCGCCGGCGACACCTGCATGCTGCTCAAGGTGCGCACCGACAGCACCCGCTCGCTCGAGGGCCTGCTCGCCCGGCTCTACGACACGCCCGGCGTCAAGGCGACGCGCAGCTATGTCGTCCTGTCGACCTATCTCGAGCGGCCGGTCCAGCCGGGCACGACCAGCGAATGGCCGGCGCTGGCGAAATATGCCGGGAAGGGATCCGAGCGTTAAGGCATTTTGCAGTCGGGTGGAATCACCTGACGTTGCACGAATGCGGCAAGAACAAACGAGATAGAGCGGTGGCGCGAACGCATGTGAGCGCAGCCCGCTAGGCAGGAGACCGTGGTTCGACGAAGGCGTCGGGGCCCGGAGGCCGGCCGCGCGATCAGGCAGGAACGTAGCTCAGCCTGATCACATCCTCGCCGATCCGATCGTGAGCCACGAGGCGGAGCGGCGGCCGGGGTCCGGCGAAATAGGGCTTGCCGTGACCAAGCACGACGGGGTGCAGGTAGATTCGATATTCATCGATCAGGCCAAGCCGGGTGAGGCTTTGCGCCAGGTCAGGGCCAGCAACCTCGATCTCCCCCTCGCGCTCGGCCTTCAACGCGCGGATCGCGCCCTCGAGATCGTCCCCGACGAGCACGGCGTTGGCGCCGACCGACTTCAACGACCGCGAGACGACCCATTTCGGCTGGTTCCGCCATGCCGCCGCAAAGGCACGTTCGTCGGCGTCCCATTCGGGATGGTCGTCGTCCCAGTAGCGCATGACCTCGTAGATCCCGCGACCGTACAGGCTGCCTGCCTGCCGCCGGGCCTCCTCGATGAAGTGGCGGAAAAGCGCGGGGCCCGGCGCAAAGGCCATATGGTCGACGTAGCCGTCGAGCGACTGGTTCATTCCGAACACGAGCCTGGCCATCGTCACGTCCTTTCGCGTGGTGTGTGCATTTGGCAGTCCGGCGCCCCTGACTTCACACGTGCGCGGCAAAGACCAACGGACGCGCGCTGGGGCGAACGCATGCGAGCGCATCCCGCTCAAAAATTTACATGCGCGCCGGCGTGGTTGCAGTATGCAATCGGTCACACGCTAGATCGACTGATTGTATATTGCAATTGGTTTTGGCGGGCGCCGCCGCCGCCGAGCACCGGCTTCGCCGGGGCACGGCGAGACCACTCAGGCATCCGGCATCGTAAATACGGCGCAGGGCGCAGCGATGCCGCGCAGCTCGTGGCGGCCGAGCGGCACCAGCGGCCTCCTCGTCTCGGCGGCGACGGCGCCCGAGATCAGCACCGAACGGCTGAGCGGCCGGCAGAGCCCCTCCAGCCGGCTGACGAGGTTAACCGCGGGACCGATGGCGGTGAAGTCCAGCCGGTCGACCGCGCCGATATTGCCCCACAATATGTCGCCGAGATGCAGCGCCGTGCCGAAGGGCAGCGGCGGCAGCCCCTCCGCCTCCCTGACGGCATCCAGATGGGCCATCCCGGCGCGGGCGGCGACCACGGCGTTGAGGGCCGCCTCGCAGGCCTCGGCCGGCGCGCCGGTGACCGGGAAGATCGCGAGCAGACCGTCGCCGATGAACTTCAGCACCTCGCCGCCGAAGGCGTGGATGGCACCGGCGACGCGGTCGAACCAGGCGTCGAGGGCGGCGATCATCACCGCCGGCTCCGTCACCTCGGAAAGGCCGGTAAAGTTGCGCAGGTCGGCATAGAGCAGCGCCGCACGGATGGTCTCCACGGTGCCGCGACCAAGCGCGCCGGCTCGAACCCGGGTGGCGCTGCGCCGGCCGAGATACGCTTCGAGCAGGGCCGAAAGCGTCGCCCGCTCCGCGAGCGCCGCCAAGGGCCCCGCGGCAAAGCGCGCGGCCTCGCCGAGCCGCTCCATTTCGCCGGCGCCGAACGGCCGCGTCCCCGCCCAGCCCAGCACCAGCCTCTCCGGCTCGGGCCCGACCCTATCCTCACGCACGGGGCCGAGCTCCGCGAGCCAATCGCGCCCGGCCCGGTTCACCGGGCCGCCTGCAAAGCCCAGGGCCTCGATCACCGCCCCGGTCTCCGCCCGCCACAGCCAGGTGCGGCGGGCGATGATCGGATGCGGCACCGCAAGCGTCAGCGCCCCGCCGGCCAGGGGAAGGCCGTCGGCCGCGAGCCGGCCCCCAAGCCCGGCCAGGAACCGGTCCGGGCCGGGCGAGGCGCCGGCCTCGTCCAACAGCCATGCAAGCGGTGCGGGCAGATCCATGCGGCGATCATAGCGCCGCGGCCCCTCGCCTGTCATTCGCCCCGCGGCAAATTCCTTGCCGGCAGTTTTGAACCCTGCTCGCAGGAATGCGCGCACGATGCGTTCGCGCCGCGGCGCTATCTATTTGTCTTTGCTCTATTTGCACGACGCCAGGTGATGTCACCTGACTGCAGAATGCTCCGGCCGGTGGCGCCGGCGACCCCGACGGGCTATCATCCCGAAGCCTCGATCGGGCATGCCGATCCATCACCGCAATCGGGGCAGGTCATCGCAACCAGGGGGAAGACCGATGCAAGAGGCCCTCGTCGTCCGTCGCGAAACCCATATCCCGGCACCGCCCGCCGCAGTGTTCGCCTTGCTCACCGATCCCGAGAAGATCCTGCGCTGGATGGGAACGGAGGCCGAGGTCGAGCCGCAACCCGGCGGGCTCTATCTCGTCAACGTCACCGGTGCCCGCTTCGCCCGCGGCGCCTTCCGCGAGGTGGTGCCGGTGCACCGGCTCGCCTACAGCTTCGGCTGGGAAGGCAGCGACGTCGTGCCGCCCGGTTCGAGCCTGGTCGAGATCGACCTGATCGAGCAGCCGGATGGAACACTGGTGCGGCTGACCCACAGCGGCCTGCCGAATGCCGACCAATGCGCCGGCCATGCGGAAGGCTGGGCCCATTACCTCGACCGGCTGGCGGAGGTGGCCGCCGGTCGCGACCCCGGCCCCGACCCCTGGCACGGCCGCACGGGCTAGAGCATTTTGCAGTCAGGCGGAATCACCTGACGCCGCACAAATGCGGCAAAAACAAACAGATAGAGCGATGGCGCGAACGCATGTGAGCGCATCCCGCTCTAGCGCGGAATCGTCCGTCACCAGAGTGTATTTGCCCACCAGAGTGCAATTGCCCCTCACCCTAGCCCTCTCCCCGCACGCGGGGCGAGGGGATAAAGGCGGTGCCGCGCACGCCTTCTCCCCCGTTTTGCCGCCTGCGAGCAAGGGGACTTGAGGCGTGCGGCCTTCCTCTGTTCGCAGGCGGCGGGGAGTGTAATTTGGAGCGAGGCGTCGCCGCGAGTCTCCTTCTCCCCGTCAAGACGGGGAGAAGGTGGCCGGCAGGCCGGGTGAGGGGCAATTGAACCGGCAAACGGGCTCTGGATTCCGATTAGTTCGTCGCGCCTCCCTCAGCGTCGCTTTCCAGCGTCTCGCCGAGCGCCGGCTTCTTCTTCCTCGGTCGCGCCGGCTGTTCGAGGATATTCACTGGTGCGGAAATGGTCGCGGCGGCGACCGTGCCGACGTTCTTGGCCGTGCCGGCGACGACGGCGGTGATGCCGTCGCCGAGCGTCATCTCGGAGTCGGTCAGCGTCTGGCCGGTCATGATCCGCTGGCCGATCAGTTGCACGATCTCGGGGCTTTCGGCGAACTTGCCGTGGTGCAGGCCGTCCTCGGTCTTGACCTTGGTGAGGTCGATCGCCGTGATCCCGGCCTTCTCGAGCTGGCTGCGGTAGGGCTCGGCGGTCGGATCGATCGCGCCCAGCCGCGAGACGTCGCCGGAGATCAGCCGCGAGAGGGCGAGCGCGCGATCGTCCTGCGACACGAAAATCGTGAACTTCGGCCGGCCCTTCCCGAGGTCCACCCATTGCTTGGCGAAGACGTCGAGGTCGATGTCTGGCGAGGCAAGGATGACGTTCCTGATCTTCGGCGCGATGCGGCCATCCCGGATGCCCATCTGCCGGAGCGCTTCCATCGTCAGCCATGTTCCCATCGAATGAGCCAGAATCGTAACCTCCGTCACGTCCGGGGCAGTGGCGAGCGCGCGCAGCCCGTCTTCGAGCGCGGTGCGCGAATAGTTGGTGCTCTCCTTGTCGTAATTATAGTCGAGCACCCTGGCGCGCGACGGCCAGGTGAACAGCATCGGCGTTGCCTTGGCGCCGGAATCATGGACGATCTGCGCCAGCCGGAAGACCGCGTCCTCGTAGGTGTTGTTGAAACCGTGCACGAACAGAAAGACGTGGCCGCCGACATTGTGCCGGTGGAACCAGGCGCGCGCCTCGTCCCGCGATGCGAGCTTCTCGACCCGCGTCACGGCGAAGTCGGTCTGCGGATCGGGCGGCAGGCGGCGCGGCCATTGCACCTCGCCGACCTTGCGCCGCGAGGCGGGCGGGATCGAGACGGCGATGTCGGTGAAGGAGAGCTCCGCGCTGCGTTCGCCCGAGAACAGCGTGGCGGGATTTCCCGAGGGCTCGCGCGTCGTCGCCACCAGCATCTCGACCTGCGCGGTCGCGGCCGGGCTCGCCAGCGCCACCGGCGTCATCACGCCCTTCGCGTGCCCGCCGCAGCCCGCCAGGAGTGACAGCGAAACGAGCGCGGCGACCGCGCGAACGGGCAATCCATACCGGCGATGCCGCACGCGGCGACCCATCATTCCAGGCATCGATGTTCCCCCTGACGACCCGCAAAGCGGAACCGCGTTCCCTGAGCGCGGCGGCATGAAAGAATGAAGCGGAAGATATATCCGCAATTTCTGTTCCGCCTGAAGACGGAAAATGAACTTCTTGCGGCAGAATGAAAAAATCTCGACGGAACCGGGATATTGAGCGCCGGTGATGCGCGCCGGCGACAGCGGCGTCTTTGACACTGGCCCGGCGCCGGCGTTTGTGCGAGATGAAAGCACCGCGCGACGCACCAGACGCGCTGCAGCACTTTGAACCACAGGGGAGACGACGGGTGAGGCAACGGCGCGCCCCGACAGCCAGAGATCGCGAGCCCGGCGCGGGCGCCGGCAAACGCGTGACCCTGGCGCGGGCGCTTTCCAAGCTTGGCTACTGCTCGCGCACCCAGGCCGAGCGGCTGATCGGCGAGGGCCGCGTCAGCGTCGCCAATCGGACGACGACCGACCTTTCGCTATGGGTCGACATCGACAAGGACCGGATTGCCGTCGACGGCGTGCCGGTCACGGCCGAGGCGAAGCTCTATCTGATGCTGAACAAGCCGCGCGGCCTGGTGACGACCCGTGAGGATCCGGATGGGCGACCGACCGTCTTCGACTGCCTCGGCGAGGTCGACGCCCGCTTTCTCTCGCCGGTCGGCCGGCTCGACAAGGCGAGCGAGGGGCTGCTGCTCTTCACCAATCACACGGTGCTCGCGCAGCGCCTGCTCGATCCGGCGACGCATCTCGGCAAGGTCTATCACGTCCAGGTGCGCGGCCACTTCGACGAGGCGACCGCCGCGCGGATGACGGAGGGCGTGGTCGAAGGCGGCGAGATGCTGAAGGCGAGGCGCGTCCGTCCGTTGAGAGGCGGCGAGAAGAACAGCTGGATCGAGGTCGAGCTTGAGGAAGGGCGCAACCGGCAGATCCGCCGCATGCTCGAGGCGCTCGGCTTCGAATGCCTGCGGCTGTTGCGCGTCTCGATCGGCGAGATCAGGCTCGGCGACCTGCCGAAGGGGGCGAGCCGGCCGCTGACGGAGGAGGAAATCCTCTACCTCAAGCGCCGCACCGGCCTCTGAGTTCGGCGTGCGGCCCCCCGATGGGTGGAAACCCACCCATCCGAAGGCGCGTTTGTTTCCGATTCCACACATTCTTCGCGTGCGCCCACGGGAAAAGCAGGAAACGGCCTCGGCCCGCAGTTGTCTGTGGTAAAATCCCGCTTGCTAATGGGTGAAGCCAGAAACCGGTGCGGGAGGATCCATGCCGGCTGGTCGCTAAGTTCATCCGGGAGGAAAAGATGAAGATTCTGAACGCGCTTCTGGGCGCCGCCGCAGCCATTTCCCTTTTTGCCGCCTCCGCCAACGCTCAGGGCTATCCGGAGCGCACGATCACCATGGTGGTGCCCTTCTCGGCCGGCGGCCCGACCGACACGGTCACCCGCCTCGTCGCCGAAGCGATGTCGAAGGACCTCGGCCAGCAGATCATCGTCGAGAACGTCGGCGGCGCCGGCGGCACGCTCGGCGCGGGCCGCGTCGCCAAGGCGGAGCCGGACGGCTACACGCTGCTCTTGCATCACATCGGCATGGCGACCAGCGCGACGCTCTATCGCAAGCTCGCCTACGACACGCTGAATTCCTTCGAATATGTCGGTCTCGTCACGGAAGTGCCGATGACGATCGTCGCGCGCAAGGACTTCGAACCGAGCGATCTCAAGGGGCTGATCGACTATGCGAAGGCCAACAAGGACACCGTGACGGTCGCCAATGCCGGCATCGGTGCGGCTTCGCATCTCTGCGGCATGATGTTCATGAGCGCCATCGATACGCAGCTCACGACCGTTCCCTACAAGGGCACCGGCCCGGCGATGACCGACCTGCTCGGCGGCCAGGTCGACATCATGTGCGACCAGACCACCAACACGACGAAACAGATCCAGGGCGGCACCATCAAGGCCTATGCCGTGACCTCGCCGGCGCGGCTGAAGATCTTCCCCGACCTGCCGACGGCGGAAGAGGCCGGCCTCAAGGGCTTCCAGGTCGGCATCTGGCACGGCATCTATGCGCCGAAGGGGACGCCGGCGGAAATCACCGACCGCCTGTCGAAGTCGCTGCAGAAGGCGCTCAAGGATCCGAACGTCGCCGCCCGCTTCGCCGAGCTCGGCACCGAACCCTCGAGCGAAGCCGACGCGACGCCGGCGGCTTTGAAGGCCAAGCTCGAAGGCGAGATCGCCCGCTGGAAGCCGGTGATCGAGGCCGCCGGCCAGTACGCGGACTGATCCTTCACCCAACCTGCCGCCACTTCCCTCCCGTACCCGCGGGAGGAATGGCGGTTGACAGCCGTCAACCGTCACCAGGCACGGGGCGATCATAAGCGCTAATTTCGCTGTAGCACTTTGAATTGCTGCGTGTTTTTCCTGAAATCGGCTAGGATGAAGGAAGACGTGCAGCAAGGCGGGACCAGAACGAATCCGACCGGCGCCCGCCCGCATCCATGCGAGGACAATCGCCAGATCGACACGCCGCGGCCGTGTCCAAAAGACCATAGGGGACATGAATGAAGTCCATCTCCTTCGATCCGACCAATGCGCTATGCGGCGGCATTCTGACGGCCGTCGGGCTGTTCTTCGCCTGGCAGTCGTTCGGCCTCGAGCTCGGCACCGCCTTCCGCATGGGTCCCGGCTATTTCCCACTCTTGCTTTCGGCCGTGCTGACGCTGCTCGGCATCATCGTCCTCGTGCAATCGGCGCGCGTCCAGCACGAGCCGATGGGGCCGATCGCGATCCGCGGCATGCTCTTCATCCTGCCGGCGCCGATCTTCTTCGGCCTGACGATCAGGGGGCTCGGTTTCGTTCCGGCGATCTTCTTCACCGCGCTGATCGCCTGTTTCGCCTCGCACCGGATGCGGCCGCACTGGGCGCTCGCCGTCTCGCTGGCGCTGACGGTCTTCTCGCTCGTGGTCTTCAGCTACGCCCTCGGCCTGCCCTTCGAGCGCTTCGGCCCCTGGGTCCGGTTCTAGGAGGCGGCCATGGATCTCATCAGCAATCTCGCCCTCGGCTTTTCCACCGCCGCTTCGCCGGCTAACCTTCTCTTCTGCCTTATCGGCGTCCTCCTCGGAACGCTGATCGGCGTGCTTCCAGGCATCGGCGCCACGGCGACCATCGCCATGCTGCTGCCGATCACCTTCCAGCTCGAGCCGGTCTCCTCGCTGATCATGCTCGCCGGCATCTATTACGGCGCCCAGTATGGCGGCTCGACCACGGCGATCCTCATCAACATGCCGGGCGAATCCTCCTCCGCCGTCACCGCCATCGACGGCTACCAGATGGCGCGCAACGGCCGGGCCGGCACGGCGCTGGCCATCGCCGCGCTCGGGTCGTTCTTCGCCGGCACCGTCTCGACCTTCCTCGTCGCCCTCTTCGCGCCGCCCTTGACCGAGATCGCGCTGGAATTCGGCGCAGCCGAGTATTTCTCGCTGATGATCGTCGGCCTCGTCTCCTCGGTGGCGCTCGCGCACGGCTCGATCGTCAAGGCGCTCGCCATGGTCGCGCTCGGCCTGCTGCTCGGTCTCGTCGGCACCGACATCTATACCGGGACGCCGCGCTTCACGCTCGGCATCCGGGAATATTCTGACGGGCTCAATTTCGTGGCGGTCGCGGTTGGCGTTTTCGGCATCGCCGAAATCCTGCGCAACCTCGAAAGCGAGAAGACCCGCGAGGTGCTGATGGCAAGGGTCTCCGACCTGATGCCGACGAAGGAGGATTTCAAGCGCATGTTCGCGCCGGTGATACGCGGCACGGTCATCGGCTCGGCGCTCGGCGTGCTGCCGGGCGGCGGCGCAATCCTCGCGGCCTTCGCCTCCTACACGGTCGAGAAGCGCATCTCCGACCGGCCGGAAGAGTTCGGCCGCGGTGCGATCGCCGGCGTCGCCGGGCCTGAAAGCGCCAACAATGCGGGCGCGCAGACCTCGTTCATCCCGTTGCTCACCCTCGGCATTCCGGCAAATCCGGTCATGGCCCTGATGATCGGCGCGATGATCATCCAGGGCATCGTTCCCGGACCGAACGTGGCGGTGGAGCAGCCGGCGCTCTTCTGGGGCATCATCGCCTCCATGTGGATCGGCAACCTGATGCTCGTCGTCCTGAACCTGCCGCTGATCGGGCTCTGGGTGAAGCTCCTGAAGATCCCCTATTTCGTGCTCTTCCCGATCATCATGGCCTTCTGCTCGATCGGGGTCTACAGCGTCAACTCCAACGTCTACGATCTCTATGCCGTCGCCTTCTTCGGCCTCGTCGGCTATCTGCTCCAGAAGTTGCGTTGCGAGCCGGCGCCGCTGCTCCTCGGCTTCGTGCTGGGGCCGCTGCTCGAAGAAAACCTCCGGCGCGCGATGATCCTCTCGCGCGGCGACCCGACGACCTTCTTCACCCGGCCGATCAGTGCCGGCCTCCTGCTGATCGCGGCGATCGTTCTCGTCGTCGTCTTCCTGCCGGCCGTCAAGGCCAAGCGCGAGGAGGTCTTCGTCGAGGAGGACTAAGACACCCTGGAACATCCCCGGCCCCGCGTCTGGACAGGCGCGGGGCTGGACGCTCTCTGGCCCCCCGGCAGAAAAAATCGCGCCGATGTCACACCAGCCGATCCTGTCTCGTCATGGTATCGCAAGCAACAAGAGGAAAGCGAACCATGACTGCCAAACTTGATCCCTTTGCCGCCGCCCCTTCCCTCATGAAGAGCTGGTTCAGCCTGTCGAACGCCGTCGCTTCGAGCCTTGAGCCGAGCCTCATCGAACTCGTGAAGATCCGCGCCTCGCAGATCAACGGTTGCGCCAACTGCATCAATATGCATACGGTCGAGGCCCGGGCGAAGGGCGAGACCGAGCAGCGGATCTACCTGCTGGCGGCCTGGCGCGAGGCCCCCTGCTACAGCGATCGCGAACGCGCCGCGCTCGGCTGGACGGAAGCCCTGACACGGCTTTCGGAGGGGCATATGCACGAAAGTGCCTACCAGGCCGTGAAGGCCCAGTTCACCGAGGAGGAGCAGGTGAAGCTTACGCTGATGATCAACGTCATCAACGGCTGGAACCGCCTCGCGATCGGCTTCGGCCTGTGGGTCGAGCCGGCAGCCGCCAGGGCACCCGCCGAGAAGGCGGTCGCCTGATGGTTGCGAGCGCGCATGAGGATGCAGCGGCGAGTTTCGACCCGCTGCGTCCGAAGCTGATACGCGTCGCCTATCGCATGCTCGGCTCGGTTGCCGATGCCGAAGACATGGTGCAGGAGGCCTTCATCCGCTGGATGGGGGCCGACCGGGCCGCGGTGCGCGAGCCCGAGGCTTTCCTGCGCCGCACGGTCACCCGGCTGTGCCTGGACCAGCTGAAATCGGCCAGACGCCAGCGCGAGACCTATGTCGGGCCGTGGCTTCCCGATCCCGTCGTCGAAGAGGAGGAAGAGGAAGACGTCACCCTGCCGCTGATGCTGGCACTGGAACGCCTTTCGCCGCTCGAACGGGCGGCGTTCCTGCTGCACGACGTGTTCGGACTCTCATTCGAGGAAGTCGCGGCGACCATCCAGCGCGACGCAGCCGCGTGCCGCCAGCTCGCCGCCCGCGCGCGCAGCCATGTCCGCGAGGCAAGGCCGCGCTTCCGGGTGGAGAAGGAGCGCGGGCTCGAACTGGCCGAGGCCTTCTTCACCGCCTCGCGCAGCGGCGACATGAAGACGCTCGGCGCGATGCTGGCGGCCGATGTCAGCGTCCATGCCGACGGCGGCGGCAAACGCCCCGCAGCCAACAGACCGATCATCGGGTTCGATGCGGTGATGAAGATGCATGAGGGCCTGGCAAGGCTTTTCCAGGCGAATGGCTCCAAACTTCTTCGTATCGGCTTCGTCAACGGACTGCCCGGCTTCGTCACGCTCGAAGCCGACGGCGAGATCCAGACCACCGCCCTCGATATCGAGCACGGCCAGGTCACCGCGATCTATGTGGTGCGCAACCCTGACAAGCTGAGGCATTTGCACTAGGAGCATTCTCAGTCAGGTGGAATCACCTGACGTCGCACGAATGCGGCAAAAACAAGCGGATAGAGCAGTGGCGCGAACCTATGCGAGCGCATTCCGCTCTAAAGCCGGTCGCCCTCGCCCGACGGGCTTCGCAGGGCCGGCGCGAACTGCGGCATCTCTCCTCAAATCGAGATCGATTCAGGAAGACATGCAGTCAACAGTGCGGCCGCTGTGCTATTCTAGGTCTATCGGGCAGGCACGAGATGACCTTTCTACGCGGCCTTTTTCGACTTTGGCTGATCGCCTCTTTGCTTTGGATGGCGACACTCGTCGTCTACATCGAAGTCGAAGGTCGGCGGCGGGACGTGGCGGATGGCGGCTCCGTCTTCGTCAAGGCCTGGACGGTGATCGCAGACGGCTGGAAAGCCGAGCGCGAACTGGCAGCCATGAGGGAAGTGGCGGCCGTATCTGACGGGATGTCTGTCGCGCCGGACGAGACTTCGAGGCGCATTGAAACCGGCAGGGACGTACAGAAGGTGGCGCTGCTTTTCGGCGGACTGCTGCTCGGCCCGCCGCTCATCCTGCTCGTGCTCGGAGCCTGGGTCGTCCACGGTTGAGGCCGCCGACGGCAACGGTCCCATGAAGTTCACGAAGCATTGAAACATGCAGTCGCCGCGGCCGTGATCTCGCGCGTCAGGTCGATGAGCCGGTCGGCGGCGAGGCGGTTGATCTGCCAATACAGCGGAACATCGAGCGGCGTCTCCGGGATCAGCTCCAGGAGCCGGCCGGAGTTGAGGTGCTCGCGCACGAGCGGGGCCGGGTTCATGCCCCATCCCATGCCGGAAAGGCTGGCCTCGACGAAGCCTTGCGTCGAGGGCAGCCAATGCGTCGGGGGCGTGAGGTCTTCGCCGAAGACCCGACGAACCCACCGGCTCTGCAGCCTGTCCTTCTGATTGAAGGTCAAGGCGGGCGCGTTGCCGATCGCCTCGGCCGTGACGCCCTCGGGAAAATGCCGGGCAATGAAATCGGGGCTCGCCGTCGCGTAGTAGCGAAGCGGGCCGAGAGCCATGCGCCGGCAGCCCTGGACCGGTTTTTCCAGGCTGGTGACGGCCGCGATCACCCGCCCGCGCTGCAACCAGTCGGCAGTATGGTCCTCGTCGATCGCTATGTTCAGGAGATAGCCGGAGCGTCTGGCGAAATTGGACACCGGCGCCAGGAACCAGGTGCCGAGACTGTCGGCATTCGTCGCGATATGGAGCGTCACCCTCGGTTCGGGTTCCGCCGGATCGACTAGGCCCGGCAGATGCCCGAACAGCTCGGCCTCGAGCATGCCGACATTCTCCATGTGCCGGCAAAGCCATTCTCCCTTCTCCGTCGCGGTGCAGGGGCTGCCCCTCGCGATCAGGACCATGCCGAGGCGTTCCTCGAGCTGCTTGACGCGCTGCGACACGGCCGAAGGCGTGACGTTGAGAAGGCCCGCGGCCTTTTCGAAGCTGCCTGTCTGGACCACCGCCGAAACGGCTCTGAGTGCGGAATAATCGAGCATGTCCTTAGCTGTGCTTACTCGGTGTTAGCAACATTAACTACCCTAAATTCGAAAGAGGGGATAGCGGAAACACTCTTGGAGTTTTCGGGAGCCTGCGGGCATGAATTTTCCGATTTTTACGACCGGGCTCATGATGGGGCTCAGCCTGATCGTCGCCATCGGCGCGCAGAACGCCTTCGTGCTGCGCCAGGGCCTGCGCAACGAGCATGTCTTCCCCGTCTGCCTCGCCTGTGCGCTGTCCGACGCGGTGCTGATCACGCTGGGGGTCACCAGTTTCCGGCAGATCGCCGCATTGCTGCCCTGGCTCGATCCGCTGATGCGTTTCGCAGGAGCGGCGTTCCTGATCTGCTATGGCGCAAGGAGCCTCTATTCGGCCCTCCGCTCGTCCGAAGCGCTCGCGGTGCAGGAGGCAGGCGCATCAGGCCTGCGCGCGACCCTCATCACCTGCCTTGCGCTCACCTGGCTCAATCCGCATGTCTACCTCGACACGGTCGTGCTGCTCGGCACCATCTCGACCCGGTTCACGGGACACGAGGTCTCGTTCGCCGCCGGTGCAGCGACGGCGTCCTTCCTGTTCTTCTTCTCGCTTGGTTACGGCGCGACCCTGTTGCGGCCGATCTTCCTCAAACCGACAGCCTGGCGCGTTCTGGAGACCCTCGTCGCGCTTACGATGTGGATGATCGCCTTCAAACTATTGAGGTAGACGCGGGAGCCGGTTTGCGCGCTATATGCTCCGACCGTCATGAATCACCAACAGCAGGATCGGGCCTCAGATTGACCGGCGAACTTCACCATCTCCTCCTCGTCTATACCGCCTATGTGATCGCCGCCGGGAGCCCCGGTCCCAGCAATATGCGGATCATGGGCGTGGCGATGCATAACGGAAGACGTGCGGCCCTCACACTTGCTGCCGGCGTCGTCAGCGGTTCGATTTTCTGGGGTGCGATGGCCGCAACGGGTGTGTCCGCAGTCCTGACGCGCTATGCGGAAGCGCTCATCCTTCTCAAGATCGTCGGCGGCCTCTATCTCCTCTATCTCGCCTCGAAGGCCGGCAAGGCGGCGCTTGCTTCCGACGCGGAGACTGCTGCCGATGCGAGGCCGAATGGTGCCGCTTTGTCGGGGGCAGACCTCTACCGGCGCGGATTGCTCATGCATCTCAGCAATCCGAAATCGATTCTTGCCTGGATCGCCCTTGTAACGCTTGGCCTGGGGCCGGACTCGTCGTGGCATACGCTCGCTGCGATCCTCGGCGGCTGCGCGGTCCTGAGCGTCACCATTTTCTGCGGTTATGCGATCATCTTCTCCACCGCCCCCATGATACGGCTGTACCGGCGCGCGCGGCGCTGGATCGAAGGGCTCCTTGCCGTGTGTTTCGGCTTCGCCGGTCTCCGGCTCTTGTTGTCGCGGGCCTAGAGCATTTTGCAGTCAGGTGGAATCACCTGACGTCTGCATAAATGCGGCAAAAACAAACGGATAGAGCGGTGGCGCGAACGCATGTGAGCGCATCCCGCTCTCAAGCATTTTGCAGTCAGGTGGGTTCACCTGACGTCGCACGGATGCGGCAAAAACAAACGGATAGAGGGGTGGCGCGAGCGCATGTGAGCCCATCCCGCTCTGAAGGGGAGCGCCATGAAATTGTTCACCGGCCTTTCGGCCTTTTCCATCACACCCGCCGATCCCTCGGGGCACGTCGATACGGCTGCGCTCGCCCGGCTCCTCGGACGGATAGCTGCGGCGGGGGCCGACTCGATCGGGCTGCTCGGAAGCACCGGCGCTTATGCCTTCCTGTCGAGGCACGAACGGCAGCGTGCAGTGGAAGCAGCCATGGAATGCGTCGGCGGCAGGATACCGGTGATCGTCGGCGTCGGCGCGCTGAGGACCGACGAAGCGCAGGCCCTCGCCCGCGATGCGCGGAAGGCCGGGGCGAATGGCCTCCTGCTGGCGCCCATGTCCTACACGCCCCTGACGGAAGAAGAAGTGTTCCAGCACATTTCTGCCGTTGCGCAAGCGGGCGAACTGCCGCTGTGCATCTACAACAATCCGAGCACCACCCGCTTCACCTTCACCGACGATCTGCTCGCCCGCCTCGCGGCCGTGCCGAACATTGCCGCCGTGAAGATGCCGCTCCCCGCCGACGGGGATTTCGAGGGGGAGCTTCGGCGCCTGCGCTCGCGGACGCCGGACGGTTTTGCCATCGGGTACAGCGGCGATTGGGGAGCGGCGGATGCCCTGCTCGCCGGCTGCGACGCCTGGTACAGCGTGGTCGCCGGTCTTCTGCCTTCCGAAGCCCTTGCCCTGACGCGGGCTGCCAATACCCGCAACACGTCCGAAGCCAGGCGCCTGGATGAGAGCTTCCAGCCCTTGTGGAGCCTGTTCAAGGCGTTCGGCAGCTTCCGCGTCATGTACGCGATCGCCGATGTGCTCGGCCTCTGCGAGGCGGCGCCGCCGCGACCGATCCTCCCCTTGCCACATAGAGAAAGGACAAGAGTGAAGGACGCTCTCGATCGGATCTTGGTCTGACGGTTACAGACTGTGTGGTCGAAAGACTTGCTTGCGTTGGCCTTGACCGTCCGGTTGCGGACTTGCGTCCGCCCGGGCGACACGGGCACTTCGGGGGTGGAGAAACACGGCTTGCCCCCTATCTGGACGGTGGTGATGGAAACGAACCGGTTCAAGGCGAAAGGAATGCGCAATGGCAAAGAATACGATCTGCCTCTGGTACGACAAGGACGCCGAGGCTGCCGCTCGCTTCTACGCGGAGGTCTTTCCCGATAGCAGGGTGATTGCCGTGCACCGTGCACCCGGCGACTACCCGGCAGGCAAGGAGGGCGACGTGCTGACGGTCGACTTCACGGTCGCGGGCATTCCTTGCATCGGCCTCAACGGCGGTCCCACCTTCAAGCACAACGAAGCCTTTTCGTTCCAGATCGCCACCGACGATCAGGAGGAGACCGACCGCTACTGGAACGCCATCGTTGGCAACGGCGGCCAGGAAAGCGCCTGCGGCTGGTGCAAGGACAAGTGGGGCATTTCCTGGCAAATCACGCCGCGCGTATTGACCGACGCGATGGCGGCCGGCGGCGACGAGGCAAAGCGCGCCTTCGAAGCGATGATGACCATGAAGAAAATTGACGTCGCCGCAATCGAGGCGGCACGGCGCGGTTGACGCTCCATCGAGCGTCTGCGAGTGAGTCCCGAGCATCGGGACGAAGCGAGAGCGGGAAGCGCTCACACGCGTTCGCGCCACCGCTCCATCTGCCTGTTTTGCCGCATTTGCGACGTCAAGTGATTCCACCTGACTGCAAAATGCGCTAGGCGGCCTTGACCAGCCAATCCGCAAACAGGCGCGCCTGGGAGGTCGCCTTGGGATGGATCTTCAGATGGAAGGGCACGGGTGACGGGACGCTGTCGCCCACGAGTTCGACGAGTCGCCCTTCCCGCATCAGGCTCCCTACCAGCCCGTCCCAGCCCAGCACTGCCCCGACATCGTCCTGCGCGGCCTGAAGCGCAATCATGTAGTTGTTGACGTAGAAGCTGCGGCCTTTGGGAAGCGGGTGGCCGAGCGCCTGAAACCAATCGGCCCAGGTGGTCCAGCCGGTTTCCTCGTTGCTCATGTGAACCAAGGGGGCGTTGATGAGGTCCTCGACCCCGTGAATGCGATGCTCGGCGGCGAAGGCCGGTGTGCCGAGCGCGACGATGCGGTCCTGAAAGAGCGTGCGGTATTCGACGCCATTCTCCTGCGGATTGCCGTAATGGACGCTGAGATCGCAACGGCCGGTCGTTCCCGGAACGTCGCTGACGATCTGCGAGACGCTGATGCCGGGATGGATTTTCCAGAAAGCTGAAATCTTCGGCGTGAGCCACAGTGAACTGACCGCGGTGGTCGTCCGGATGGTCACGTCAACCGTTTCCTGCCGGTCGCGTATCTGCGTGACGGCCTCCGAGATCGTCTCGAATCCACGCTGGATCGCCAGGAACAGAAACGCCCCTTTCTCCGTGAGTTCGACCCCGCGGCTGCGGCGCAGGAAGAGGCTGCAGCCGAGATCGGTCTCGAGCGCCTTGATCTGGTGACTGATGGCCGCCGGCGTCACATTCATCTCCTCGGCGGCCTTCTTGAAGCTCGCATTTCGGGCCGCCGCCTCGAAGCAGACGAGAGCGGTCATGGAGGAGAGATCGTAGGGCCGGGGCATAGCTATCTTTCAGAACCGAACCTGCCGGGGGCCAGCGCTTCGTGAGTTTAGTTGAGCTAAGCCATCATGAAAATAAGTGCTATTGCCAAAAGGGTTTTGCGGCAAGAAGATTTGAGCACAGTTGAATATGCCGAGCATGGAATCTTCCTATGACAAGACCCTCGCCATCCATGGCCTGCTTGCGCGCCGCGTTCCCGGCCATTCTCTCGAACGGCCGTTCCATACATCGCCGGCAATCTACGAACTCTTGGCCTACGCGGTGCCTGCCTGCCGGCTCGCCAGGGCGGGCAGCTGCGTCACGACGCGCGTCCGGCGCCTATGAGGAGCAGTGCCCATGAAATAACTCGGATCTTTCCAGGTTGCATGGATCCTGATCGCCACAGGCATCATCGAGAGTGACGGAGGTTGCAATGGAATCCGTATCGGCCGGAGCGGGAGAAGCACCGCGGCGAACGCGAGGGGCGAGAGCACAGCGACGGGAAGCGGGCAGCAATCCCGGCGTTCCCTATATCGTCCGCAACATACCGACCTACGATATTCTCGGCGAGGAGAGCCTCGCGCGGATCGAGCGGACCGCAGATCGCATCCTGGCCGAGGTCGGCATCGAGTTCCGCGACGATGCCGTGGCCCTCGACCACTGGCGGCGAGCCGGTGCCAGGATCGACGGCGTGCGCGTCACCTTCGAACCGGGCATGCTGAAGGAGATCGTATCGTCGGCGCCGCGGCAGTTCACCCAGCATGCGCGCAATCCGGCGCGCAGCGTCGAGATCGGTGGCAACAACGTCGTTTTCAGCCCGGCCTACGGCTCTCCGTTCGTCATGGACCTCGACAAGGGCCGGCGCTACGGCACGATCGAGGACTTCCGCAACCTGGTGAAGCTCGCCCAGTCGAGCCCGTGGCTGCACCATTCCGGCGGGACGATCTGCGAACCGGTCGACGTGCCGGTCAACAAACGCCATCTCGACATGGTCTACAGCCACATCAAATATTCCGACCGTGCCTTCATGGGCTCGATCACGGCGGAAGAGCGGGCCGAGGACTCGATCGAGATGGCCCGCATCCTCTTCGGTGCCGATTTCGTCGACAGGAACTGCGTGATCCTCGGCAATGTCAACGTCAACTCGCCGCTGGTCTGGGACGGAACCATGACGAAGTCGCTGCGCGCCTATGCGCGCGCCAACCAGGCGGCGGTCATCGTGCCCTTCATCCTCGGCGGCGCCATGGGGCCCGTCACCAATGCCGGCGCCATTGCGCAATCCTATGCCGAGACGCTCGCCGGCTGCGCGCTGACGCAGCTCGAGCGCAAGGGGACGCCGGTGATCTTCGGCAATTTCCTGTCCTCCATGTCGCTCCGCTCCGGTTCGCCGACCTTCGGAACGCCCGAACCGGCAATCGGCAGCATGGTCGTCGGCCAGCTCGCCCGCCGGCTCGGGCTGCCGTTGCGCTGCGCCGGCAACTTCTCCAACGCGAAGCGCCCGGACGCCCAGGCAATGCAGGAAGGCGTGATGTCGATGCTGTCGGCGGTGCATTGCGGCGCCAATTTCATCCTGCATTCGGCCGGCTTCGTCGACGGCCTGCTGGCCATGTCCTACGAGAAGTTCGTGATCGACACCGACTTCTGCGGCGCGCTCCACTCCTATCTCGCCGGCGTCGTCGTCGACGACAACACGCTCGCGATGGACGCCTTCCTCGAGGTCGGGCCCGGCAGTCACTTCCTCGGTTGCGACCACACCATGCGCAACTACCAGACCGCTTTCTGGGACAGCGCCCTTTCCGACAACGAACCGTTCGAGAAATGGTTCGAGCAGGGCGAGACGGACATGGCGTTGCGCGCCAACCGATTTTGGAAGAAGACGCTCGCCGAATACCAAGCGCCGCCACTGGACGTGGCGATCGACGAGGCGCTCATGGACTTTGTCGCCCGACGCAAGAACGGCATGCCGGACGCCTGGTACTGACGGCGCCGCTAGGTCCCGAGTACCGGGCGTGCGTATAATCGACCACGGTCGCGTCAGCCGATTCGAGGGTCCGCAAATTTGAGCAAGCCGAACTATGGGGACATAGCCCGCCACGCGGGGGTTGGAACCGCAACCGTCGAGCGAGTTCTGAACGGGCGGGGAGGTGTTCGCCCCGGATTGGTCGAGAAGGTCCTTCTTGCCGCCCGCGCCTTGAACTATCCGCGCAAGCTCCCCGAGGCGCATCGCGGCCTGCTGCGCATCGAAGTGCTGCTGGTTCGTCCGGAAACGACTTTTTACCAGCGGCTCTCCAAGGCGTTCGAGAGAATAGCCGCCACCCTCGACCCGCTGGTGGTGGTGCAGCGCAGCTTCGCCGAAGAGATGAAGCCGGACGAGATTGCCCGGCGCATCGCGTCCACGGACGTGGCGCGTGCCGGCCTGATCCTCGCGGTGCCAACCGGCCCGGCGATCGGTGCCGCGGTGGAAAGCGTCAGCGCGCGAGGTGTGCCGGTGGTTCACGTGGTGACCCGGGCATCCGACCGCGCTGGCGAATTCGTCGGCATCGACAATCATGCCGCCGGCCGGACGGCGGCGCTCTATATCAGCCGAATGGCCCCCAGGACCGGACCGGTCGTCGCAATCTGCCATCCCATCTATCAGGTGCATCGCGACCGTATCCGCGGCTTCTCTGACTATTTTCGTGACAACCCCAGCGGTTCGAGCTTCGAATGGCTGGGATTCGGTCGCGACGAGGGGCGCGTCAGCGCCGACCGGCTGTGGTCGGCACTCGAGATGTATCCCGATCTTGCCGGTCTCTATAACGCCGGCGGCGCGAATTCCGCCTTGATCGAGGTGCTGCGCCGGCATCCGCGCGGTCGAGATGTGTTCTTCGTCGGGCACGAACTGACCGAAAACACGCGGGCGGCGCTACGCGACGGCACCATGGATGTGGTTCTGGACCAGGCGCCGGAGGCGCAGGCCCGCCGGGCGCTCGACCTGATCCTGCATCGGACCGGGCTCACCGATATTGCGCCTGACAAGGCTCCCATTCGCTTCATCACCATCACCAAGGAAGGCCTTTGATCTAATCAGATCAAGGAAGGCTTCGGCGTTCGGAAGGCCACCTGATATTTCAAGTCAGGGAGGAGAGCCGGAGCGTCCGCTCGGAGCGACACCGGACAAGGCGCGCAAGCGCTCTCCTCGACCAGAGACATTTGCAGGGGGCGCGAGCGATCCGCCCGAGGAGAGCGCAATGGACGACCTGAAGTATGGAACGCGCAACAAGCGCGGCGACTGGGCGCCGAACGAGCCCGTTCAGAATGCACCGCTGTTCCTGTTTCCTCCCCGGCTGATGGCGATCCTGAAATGGCTGCCGCACTACTTCTTACCCTGGAACGCGATCTTCGCGGCTTCGGCTGTCGCCTACTGGGCGTGGGTCATTCCGCCGATCGAGACGATGCAGACGATCGGCATCGGCTGGGTCGCCTGGCTCTATGCCGTGAACGCGATCTGCGTCTTTCTCTTCTACGGCGCCTTCGAGCTTCATCTCTACGTGCTGAAGCGCCAGGAAAACCGCTTCAAATACAACGGAAAGTTCCCGGCGGAGCAGAAGAGCAAGGCGTTCTGGTTCGAAAGCCAGAACCTCGACAACATCCTGCGCACCTTCCTTTCGGGCGTGACCGTCTGGACGGCGGTCGAGGTCGCGATGCTCTGGGCCTACGCCAATGGCTACGCGCCGTGGCTGAACTTCGCGGAAAGGCCGTGGACGCTTGCCGTCGTTGCGCTGGTGGTGCCGATCATCCACGAGTTCCACTTCTTCTGCATCCACCGGCTCATCCACACGCCGTTCCTCTACAAGTGGGTGCATTCGGTCCACCATAACTCGGTGAACCCATCGCCCTGGTCGTCGTTATCGATGCATCCGGTCGAGCACCTGCTCTACTTCGGAACGGCCTTCTATCACCTGATCCTGCCCTCCAACCCGATCCTCATGCTCTACCAGCTGCATTATGCGGGTTTCGGCGCGATCCCCGGCCATGTCGGCTTCGACAAGGTCGAGATCGGCGAGAACAGGCTGGTCGATAGCCACGCCTATGCTCACTACCTGCACCACAAGTATTTCGAGGTGAACTACGGCGACGCCCTGATCCCGCTCGATAAGTGGTTCGGCACCTGGCACGACGGCTCTCCGGAGGGCGAGGCGCGGATGCAGGAACGCTACCGCAAACGCAAGGAAAAACTCGCGGCCCGCAAGGCGCGCATGGAAGTCCGGGAGGCTGCTGAATGACCTGGGTTACTGCCTGCAAGCTCGACGACATCGAACAGGAAGGCGCCATCCGCTTCGATCACGGCGGCCGCACCTTCGCGATCTACCGCGGCCCCGACGACAGCGTCTACTGCACCGCCGGTCTCTGCACGCACGAGGCGATCCATCTCGCCGACGGGCTGGTCATGGATTTCGAGGTGGAGTGCCCCAAGCATTCCGGCGCCTTCGATTACCGCACCGGTGAAGCCCTCAGGCTTCCCGCCTGCGAGAACCTCAAGACCTATCCGGCCGAAGTGATCGACGGAGAAGTTCGCGTGGCGCTCGGCTAGGACGGCCCACCATGGGTTGGGCGCGGCGGGCCCCCGGGGAATTGAATTCGGGTGGCCCGGCGCCCCAAGGGAGGATGACATGAAATCAATCTGTGCGGCGGCCGTCCTGGCCGTCCTGATGGCGGGCACGGCATTGGCCGAGACGATCGGCGTTTCGATGCAGAGCTTCGACAACAACTTCCAGACACTCTTACGCCAGGGGCTCGATGCAAGGGCCGCCGGGGTGAGCGGGGTCAATCTGCAGATCGAGGATGCGCAGACCGACATTTCCAAACAGCGCAGTCAGGTGGACAACTTCATCGCCTCGGGCGTGGATGCGATCATCATGACATTGGCGGACACCTCCGCCGCCCCCGGCATCAGCGAGGCCGCGCAGAAGGCGGGAATTCCGCTCGTCTACCTCAATCTCCAGCCGGAAAACCTCGACAAGCTGCCCGAAAAGCAGGTCTATGTCGGCTCGAAGGAAACCGATTCCGGAAGGCTCGGGGCCGAGGCCGCCTGTGCGCTGTTGAAGAAGAAGGGCAAGGCAGGCGATGCGCAGGCCTATATCCTGATGGGCGATCTGGCCCACCAGGCGTCGCGCGATCGCACCTCATCGGTGAAGGAAACGCTGGCGGCAGGCGATTGCAAGGGCGTGACCATTGCCGACGAGCAGTCCGCCGCCTGGACGCGTACGAACGCCATGGACCTGACCACGAACTGGATCACCGCCGGCCGGCCGATCGACGTCATCTTCGCCAACAATGACGAGATGGCGATCGGTGCGATCCAGGCGCTGAAAGCTGCGGGCGTGTCGATGGAGGATGTGATCGTCGTCGGCATCGACGCGACGCAGGATGCGCTTGCGGCGATGGCGGCGGGTGACCTGGACGTGACCGTCTTCCAGAACGCGAAGGGGCAGTCGGCCAGTGCCGTCGACGCAGCCGTCGCGCTCGCTCAGGGCAAGGGCGTCGACAAGGAGGTCTGGGTGCCCTTCGAACTCGTGACCCCCGAGAACATGGATCAGTACACTCAGAAGAACTGATCCTCCTCACCGGCGCATCTGAATGCGCCGGTCCATCTTTCACGTGGAGAAAACGATGGACGGTATCGTCATCATCGGTGCCGGGGAATGCGGCACCCGCGCGGCATTCGCCCTGCGCGAAGCAGGCTATCGCGGATCCGTCACGCTGGTCGGGGCCGAGCCGCACCTGCCCTATGAACGGCCGCCGCTGTCGAAGCCGATGAACGGCGCGGTGCAGATGAAGCTGATCTGCGCGAAGGACGCGTTGGAGGCGGCCGGCATCGACTATCTTTCCGGAGTGTCCGCCTCGAAGCTCGATGCCGGCGCCGGAACCGTGACCTTGAGCGACGGCCGGGTGCGGCGCTATGAAAAGCTGCTTCTCGCCACCGGCGCGCGCCCGAGGCGGCTCGGCTGTCCGGGTGCGGAACGCGCACTCGACTTCCGCACCCATGCCGATGCCGAGACGGTCTTCTCCAATGTTGCCGCAGGCCAGAGCGTCGCAATCATCGGCGGCGGTCTGATCGGGATGGAACTTGCAGCGGTGCTTCGCGGAAAGAATGTCTCCGTCGATGTGATCGAAGCCGCACCGAAACCTCTCGGCCGCGCCGTCCCCGCCCGCTTTGCCGAAAAGCTGCATGCGAGACATGCGGCCGAAGGCGTGCGGTTTCATCTGGGGCGCGGCGTCGTGGCTGTCGGCGACGAAGGCGTCACCCTGACCGACGGCACTCTGGTGCCCGCCGACCTTGTCGTCGGTGCCATCGGGGTTCTGCCTGAAACCGCCCTGGCGGAAGCGGCCGGATTGGCCGTCGACAACGGAATCCTGACGGACAGCCGCCTTCGCACCAGCGTGCCGAACGTTTTCGCGGCAGGCGACTGCGCCGCGGTGGCGCAGCCCGCCGGCGGGCACATCCGCCATGAAAGCTGGCGGAACGCGAGGGCGCAGGCCGAGACCGCGGCGCGCAACATCGCCGGCGCTGCCGAGACCTTCGCCGCCATCCCCTGGTTCTGGTCCGATCAATATGATCTTGGCCTGCAGGTGGCCGGGCTGCCCCGGCCCGCACATCAGAGCGTCGTGCGTCCTGTCGCAGGCGGCGAGCTCGCCTTCTATTTGGACGACGGGCGCCTCGCGGCTGCGGCGGGCCTCGGCATCGGCAATAGCCTCGCCAAGGATATCAGGCTGGCCGAGATGCTGATCGCCGCGGGGATCAGCCCCAGTCCCGCGGCACTCGCCGACCCGGGCGTGAACCTCAAAGTCCTCCTGAAAAGCGCGCGAGCCGCATGATGCAGAAGCTGCTGATCTTCCAGTCGCTCTGGGCAATGGAGCGCCGGCACACGGACGGCCACGAGCGCAGTCTCGGCGAGAACATCGCCATGATCGCCGGGGCTGGGTTCGACGGGGTCAGCGCCCATTACACCAACCGCCGCGATGTCGTGCGGCTCAACGAGGCCCTTGGCGGCACCGGGTTGAAGATCGAAGGCGTCTGCTTCCCGCGCTCGGTCGAGGACCTGCGCCTGCCGCTGGAACTTGCCGCGGAATTTCCGGTCAGCCACATCAACCTGCAACCCGATGTCCGCCCGCGCCGCATCGAGGATTGCCTGCCGCTCCTCGACGGGTGGATACGGCTCGCCGAGGATGCGGGCATCCCGGTGTTCATCGAAACGCATCGGGACAGGATGACCACGGACCTGTTCTTCACGCTGGACCTACTGGACCACAGGCCCGACCTGCCGCTTCTCGCCGATCTCTCGCATTTCCTGGTCGGCCGCGAATTCGCCTTTCCGGTCGACGCGGAAAATCACGCAATGATCCGGCGCATCCTGCGGAATGCCCGGGCCTTTCATGGTCGCGTCGCCTCTCGCGAGCAGGTGCAGATCGAGATCTCCTTTCCGCACCACCGCCCCTGGGTCGATCTCTTCCGGGAGTGGTGGGACTACGGTTTTCGGAACTGGCGTTCCCGCGCCGGCGACGACGCCGAACTGGTCTTCACCTGCGAGCTCGGCCCCAAGCCCTATGCGATCACCGGGCGGGACGGCAACGACACGACCGACCGATGGGCGGAGGCCCTGCTGCTGCGGCAGATCGCGCGCGATCTCTGGACTGCCGCTGCCGAGCCGCAGCAGGCCGGCGACTGTCTCATCCATTCTGATCGGCCGATGCCGACGAGAGCCGAGAGCAAGTGATCGACGCCGGATGCAAAAAGCCGCCGAAGGCCGTCCCCGAACGGCTCCACTTTCCACGCCGCGGCCAACCTCCACCGGCTGCGGTTGGGGGGTTTCCGACCGCCTCTCTTTTTTGCGTTCAGAACGGCCAGACGGTCAACTTCGGCCCGATTTCAACGCGCTGCGGCTCAAAATCGATCGACGAGAGGCCAGGCATGGCGAGAGCGCCGACAAGACTGCGGTGCTTACCCGTCAAGCGTTCGAATTCATCATAGGTCATCAGGACATGGGAAGGCCTGCCGCGGTCGGTTATGATGACCGGGCCGCCTTTGGCTGCCTTCTTGGCGCGACTGACGTCATGGTTCAGCTCGCGGCTGGAAAGGGTCGTGATCCCCACGGCTCACCTCCATGTAGGTAATTACCTGCACATAGCATCCGAGACAGCAAAAAACAGGTGGAGCGGGGCCCGGCTCCCGGCCGTCACACTGACTGCTCTAAATGTCCATTGGCCACGTGTCGGAAAGGCGGTAGCCCGACGGGAACGGGTCCGCGGGATCGACCATCAACTGTTTGGTGCCTATGATCCAGGCCCGTCCGGAAATGATGGGTCTGATCGCGGGCGTGCCCTTGAGGTCGACGGCGCTATCGATCTTGCAGTGGAACTCCGTATCCAGAATCGAGATGCCCACAAATCTGTCGCCGACTTGCATCTGGCCCTTGGCGTGGAGCACCGCCATCCGTGCCGAACATCCGGTGCCGGTCGGAGAACGGTCGATCTTGCCGGGCCGGATCGCCACTGCGTTCTTGCCGGTCAGCACGCCGTCCTTCAAGACGACGGGATTGGTGAACTGGCAGAAGGAGATGTGATCCCAGTCGTTCTCCGGATGCCTGAAGCCCAATTGCTCGTTGGCGGCCCGGGTTATCTTCATTCCCGCTTCGGCCAGATCACGGGCCTGGCCGGGTTCGATGGCGAGCCCGACGGATGCCGCATCGACGATGACAAAACTGTCGCCGCCATAGGCGGTGTCCACCGTCAGCGTGCCCATGCCCTCGACCTCGATCGTCGCATCGAGCCTGCCGGCGAAAGAAGGAACGTTGCGGACACTGATCCTCTCGGCCTTTCCGTTGCGGCACTCGGCCTCGACTTCGATCAGGCCGCCCGGCGGCTCGAGCACCATGCGGGTGACCGGCTCCTGCATCGGAATGATCCCGGTATCGAGGAGGACGGTCGACACGCAGATCGAATTGGAACCGGACATCGGCGGCGTATCCTCCGGCTCCATGATGATCCAACCCATCTGGGCTCTTGGATCCTTGGGCGGCACCAGCAGGTTCACGTGGCGGAACACGCCGCCGCGCGGCTCGTTGAGCACGAAATTGCGCAGGGTCTGGTCGGCCGCAATCCATCGCGACTGCTCCCACACCGTTGCCCCGGGAGGCGGGAGAACCCCGCCGACGATGACATCGCCGACTTCGCCCTCCGCATGGCAACTCACAATATGCACGACCTTGGATGTGCGCATTTCCTCTCCCTGGCTACCGGCCTGCCGCGACCGCCTGCTCCGATCGATTCATGCGGGCTCTCCCATCTTCAGCGATTTCCGAAAGGCGGCCGCGAGCCCGTCTCGAACGGCACCATCGAATCCGCCGGCGCGCATCGCTTCGATCGCCGCAGCGGTCGTCCCGCGGTAGCTGACAAAGGCTTCGACCGTATCTGCGGGACACTCGCCGTTCTTCTCGAAGAGACGCCCTGAGCCGACCAGCACGGCGGTTACGGCTCGCCGGGCGACATCCGGGTTGATGCCCCGCGCCACGGCATCGCGCATCATCGCGTCGGCCAGGAGAGCCGGGAAGGCAGGCCCGGATCCGGAAAGGCCGGTCAAGTAGTCGATGTCGTTCTCGCTCGCGACCTCGTCCTCGCCACCGCACGCATTGAAGATCGCGCGGACTGCGGAGCGGTCTTTCTCGTCCACGGCTTCCGAGCCTATCCACGGCGTATAGGATTTGCGGACCTCAGCCGCCGCATTGGGCAGGCTGCGGACGACCCGGTCCGTATTGTGGTGTTCGGCCAATCGGCTCAAACGGATCCCGGCCATGACCGAGACCACGAGCTTGCCGGCGGCATTGACCTCGAGCGGCGGCCAGTCGGCGGGCCGCACCGAAACAATGACGACGTCCGAGCGATCGGCCAGCAGCTGATTGTCGGTGGTCCAGAAGGCGCCCGCAAAGCGGTGGGGTCGCTCGCGGCGATAGGAGAGCGAAAGATCATGCGGCCCGACCAGACCGGCATCGAGGATCGAGGCGGCAATGGCGCCGCCGAGCGAGCCGCCGCCGCCGATGATGCCAATCCTTGGTGAGCCGCTCATGTCTCCACCGCCCTCTCAGTCCGGCTTGTAGCCGTGCCGGAAGAAGAAGCGGTCAAGCTCCCGCTGCTCCGGTATCTGGCCCGTATAGATCGCGATATATTCGGGGATGCGCTTCATGCGGACCGCGATGTCTTCCTGGGTCTGCATCGAGATGTAGCCGATCTGGACGAGGTACGTCGTGCGGGCGCGGACGTCGGCGGTGAACTCCGAATGACCGAAACGCATGAACATCCGCTTGAGGGCCTCCAGGCGGATCTGGTCGGCTTTCCGAACCTCGGCCAGGATGTCGCTCGACTGCAGTGCCCAACTGCGCACGGCAAACTCGAACCTGGAGTCGAACAGGTCCTTGTTCAGCCAGCAATCGAAGACGTTGAGCATCGCTTCGGCGAGAGATTCCGCATAGGCCTCGGATTGCTTGATCAGGCTTCCGGTGTTCTTGTCGCGCCACTTCGCGATGAGCGCCGCCAGCAATTCTTCCCGGTCCTTGAAGAACCAGTAGAAACTGGTCCGCGACAGGTTCAGCTTCTTGGCCAGCGGGAGGATTTTCACCGAATCCACGCCGGACTCGAGCAGCGACTCGTAGGCGGCGTCAAGCCACCCCTCCGGTGATCCACGCCAGCCGCTGTCGTTTGAAACTTGCTCCATGAACGATCTCCTAACAAGCCGAGGCAGGAAAGACAAGAAAAATGTACATCATTGTCAACTAGCCAGACCTATTTGTGATTTTTATTGACACTTATGTACATTCCGCATAGCCTCTTTCCGCATCCACTCCTGGAGCGGAATGCGCTCACACTTCATTCGCGCCACCGCTCTATCTGTTTGTTTTTGCCGCATTTGTGCATACGTCAGGTCACTCCACCTGACTGCAAGATGCTCTAATACGAAGGCCGCGCCATGTCGAACGATCCCCTCCTGCAGCCGTACCAGCTCAAGCATCTGACCCTGCGCAATCGCATCATCGTCACCGCGCACGAGCCGGCCTATCCGCAGGACGGCATGCCGAAGGAGCGCTATCGCGCCTATACGGTCGAGCGGGCCAGAGGCGGCGTGGCGCTGACGATGACCGCCGGCTCTGCCGCCGTCTCGAAGGACAGCCCGCCGGTCTTCAACAACCTGCTCGCCTACAAGGACGAGATCGTGCCGTGGATCAGGGAGATGACCGACGCCGTCCACGAGGAGGGTGCCGCGATCATGATCCAGCTGACCCATCTCGGGCGGCGCACGCGCTGGGACAAGGGCGATTGGCTTCCGGTCGTCGCCCCCTCGCACCATCGCGAGGCAGCCCACCGCGCCTTCCCCAAGAAGCTCGAGGACTGGGACATCGAGCGGATCATCAAGGACTTCGCCGACGCCGCCGAGCGCATGAAGGCGGGCGGCATGGACGGCGTCGAGCTGGAGGCCTACGGCCACCTCATCGACCAGTTCACTTCCCCGCTCACCAACGAGCTCGATGAGCCCTATGGCGGCTCGCTCGACAACCGGCTGCGCTTCTGCATGGACGTCTTCAGGGCGATCCGCCAGAGGGTCGGCGACGACTTCATCCTGGGCGTTCGCTACACGGCCGACGAATGTCTGCCCGGAGGCACGGGAAAGGCCGAGGGCCTTGAAATCTCCAGGCGCCTCAGGGACAGCGGGCTGATCGACTACCTCAACGTCATCCGCGGGCATATCGATACGGATGCCGGCCTTACCGATGTGATCCCGATCCAGGGCATGGCCAACTCGCCCCATCTCGATTTCGCCGGCGAAATCCGCGCCGCCACCAACTTCCCGACCTTCCACGCCGCAAAGATCCCCGATGTCGCGACGGCGCGCCACGCCATCGCGTCGGGCAAGGTCGACATGGTCGGGATGACCCGCGCCCATATGACCGATCCGCATATCGTCCGGAAGATCGTCGAGAAGCGGGAAGAGGACATCCGCCCTTGCGTCGGCGCCAACTACTGTCTCGACCGCATCTATCAGGGTGGTGCGGCCTATTGTATCCACAATGCGGCGACGGGGCGCGAGCTCACCATGCCGCACATCGTCGCCAAGGCGGCTGTCCGGAAGAAAGTCGTCATCGTCGGCGCCGGTCCGGCCGGTCTCGAGGCCGCCCGCGTGGCGGGCGAGCGCGGGCACGACGTGGTCGTCTTCGAGGCTGCGAACGATCCCGGCGGGCAGATCCGTCTCACCGCGCAAAGCGAGCGTCGCCGGGAGATGATGAGCATCATCGACTGGCGCATGGCCCAGTGCGAGAAGCACGGCGTCACCTTCCACTTCAATAGCTGGGCCGAGGCCTGCACGGTCGAGGCCGAAAATCCGGACGTCGTCATCGTCGCCACCGGCGGCCTGCCGCATACCGATGTGTTGACGCGAGGCAACGAGCTCGTGGTCTCTTCGTGGGACATCATTTCCGGCGACGTGAAGCCGGGCACCAACGTGCTGATTTTCGACGACGCCGGCGATCATGCCGGGCTTCAGGCGGCCGAATTCCTCGCGAAGGCCGGAGCGAAGGTCGAAATCATGACGCCCGACCGGTCCTTTGCGCCGGAGGTGATGGCCATGAATCTCGTGCCTTACATGCGGTCGCTTCAGAAACTGGACGTGACCTTCACGGTGACCTACCGCCTCGAGTCCGTTGAAAAGGAGGGAAACCAGCTGATCGCCCATGTCGGCAGCGACTATGGCGGCGTCGCCAGGCAGCGAGCCGTGGATCAGGTCGTCGTCAACCACGGCACGATCCCGCTCGATGACGTCTATTTCGAGCTCAAACCGAAATCGACCAATCACGGCGAAATCTCGCACGATCAGCTCATTGCCGGTGCGCCGCAATCCGTCGTCCGCAACCCGGAAGGGCGCTTTCAGCTCTTCCGGATCGGTGACGCCGTCGCCGCCCGCAACACCCATGCGGCAATCTACGACGCGCTGCGTCTCGTCAAGGACATCTGACGAGCCTGAGGAATGCAACCCGCCGGGAAACGAGCCGTCATCATGGATCGAAGTGAAACGCTGCAGGTTTTCTCGGCGCCGCCTTCGCTCCTTTCGATGATCCCGCCGCGCCGAGCGGCGGCTACGATGGACACGGGCTGCGCAGTGCAAACGTCGAGGAATCGGTCCCTGTCCGGGTCGTATCGTGTCAGATGGTGAAGGCGGCGCGGAAAGCCTCCAGCGCCGCCTCGGGGTCGCTGGAAGCCCAGGCTTCCATGCCGATCGGGCCGGTATAGCCCATGGCGTTCAGCGCCCTGGCGATGCCGCTCCAGTTGACCTCGCCGGTGCCGGGCTCACAGCGGCCGGGGACGTCGGCCACCTGGATCTCGCCGATCCAGGGGAGGCACCTGCGGCAGAGTTCGATCAGGTTCCCCTCGCCGATCTGGGCATGATAGAGGTCGAGATTGAGGCGGAGGCGCGGGTGATCGACGCTCGAAACCAGCGCCAGCGTATCCTCGGCACGGCCGAAGGGCACGCCGGGGTGGTCGACCGGCAGGTTGAGGTTTTCGAGCGTGAAGACGACGTCTTCCTCCTCGGCCATGTCCACGACACGGCAGAGCGTGTCCCGCGCCTTCAGCCACATCGCGCCCGTGACGACCTCGACGGGCTGGACCGGCAACCCCCCGTCTCCGAGGCCCGTGCCATGCAGGTTGAGGCGCTCGACGCCGAGCCGCTTTCCAACCTGCGCTGTCTCGCGCGCCGTCCTCAGGAGTTCTGCCGCCCCTTCGTCGTCCGTGAGGCGGCCGGTGAGATAGCCGTTCATGATCGTGAAGGTCGCGCCGGTCGCCTCCAGCTTGTCGAGATCGTGCTCCGGCCAGTTCCAGAGGCCGACGCCGAAGCCCATCTCCTTGAGGCGCGCGGCTCGCCATTCGATCGGCTTGTCGGGCCAGAGCATTTCCGCGCAGGCCGCGAGGGGGAAGGGAGACGTTTTTGGTGCGCTCATTGGCTGTTTCCGTATTTCACCTGATGATGGTCGCATAGACCGTGATGAAGCCGGACATAGTCAAAGCCCCCCGCTGCCGCATGTCCAGTATCGAGAAGCAGGCTCGCTTCGGGACCCGATCCCGCGAGAACGCCTGTTATGGGCCGCATTGAGCCCGAGGTCACGTGGTTCACCGGGCTGCAAATTGCTCCAGTGCTGCGGACATGTGGAGCACACCGAGTTCAGGGCTGGTAAGTACGGGTACCGATATGTCGCTCATTTCGTTGAGGGCATTGGCCATAGATGCTTGAGCAAGAACAACCACGTCGACGCTGTCCAAGAGGGAAGCGAGGCCTTCGCGTATCATCGCATCATGCGCCGCCCTCTCCCCGCCTCGCAATTTATCGAAGGCTCCCTCGCAGAGACGGCCGGTGACGGAAACGTTGCGACCCGTTCTTTGCGCATGGCGTTCAATCAACCGGGTCGTCGGATCCATTGTGGTTGCCAGCGTCGCAAGGACGCCAATCCGGTTCCCGCGCCGGATCGCCTCGATCGCCATCCCGTCATCGATACGGAAGAGGGGGACGGGGCAGAGCGGCGTTGCCGCATCCACTGCAGGGCCGAGCGAGGAACAGGTGACGAGGACCGCCGAAGCGCCCGCATCCACCGCCGACCAGATGTGAGTCGCGACCCTCCGCATGGTCTGAGGTGACAGCGTCCCATCGCGGATCGTGTTTCCCAGCAAGCTCTCATCCAGCATGTTGAACGGGCGCCAGCCGGTGAGATGGCGGCCAACGAGTTCGTTGAACGCGGGGATGATGCCGGGGACCGTATGAATCATGGCAAGCGCAGGGGACTCGTGAGTGCCGGTCGTCATGGCTTTAATCTCTGTCTTTGATTGTGCACGCTCTTCAATTGAGCCTGTGACAGCAGGGGTGACATGAAGCCGATCGCGGCACCTGTCGTGCTCGACCGGAAGTCAGAACCACTGTCGTCAGACGCCCTGTAGCATACTCGCGCGACGGCCGCAGATTTGACCGTCGCGCCGCCGAAAACGGAACTTTCAGCCGTCCCTTTATCTCCAGTCGATGCATGCTGCTCGCCTTCCTCCGGTAGCTTCACATGAGCTCACCGAGGGCGCGACGGCAGGAAATCGCGCCGTATAGATCAGCCGCTAAGTAATTCCAGGTCTCCCCATGTCTCCAATCGTCAAACGCATACACAGCGATCAAGAGGTTCCCGCCAAGGCGGATGTCGTCGTCATCGGCGGCGGCATCATTGGTGCGACGGCAGCATTCTTTCTCGCGGAGCGGGGACTGTCCGTCGCCCTGGTCGAAAAAGGCCATGTCGGCTGCGAGCAGTCGAGCCGCAACTGGGGTTGGTGCCGCCAACAGAACCGGGACGAGCGCGAACTGCCGCTCTCGGGCGTCGCCCTGCGGCTGTGGGGTGAGTTCGAGTCCAAAATAGGCGAGGACGTCGGCTTCCGTCGCTGCGGCCTGCTTTACGCTACCGATAATCCGCGGCAGCTTGCGGAGTGGGAAGCATGGCGCGAGACGGCCCGGCAGTTCAACGTCAATACGAGGATGCTGAGCGCCAAGGAAGCGGCTGCCGCGATTCCGGCGAACGGCCGCCAATGGCTTGGCGGGGTCCATTCGATCGATGACGGCAAGGGCGAACCCGCCATCGCCGCGCCGACGATTGCGAACGGCGCCCGCAAATTCGGGGCGACGATCCACCAGAAATGCGCAGCGCGAGGCCTCGAGCTGGTCAACGGAGCGGTGGCCGGCGTGATCACCGAAAAGGGGACCATCCGGACACAAGCCGTCCTCTGCGCCGGCGGTGCCTGGACGTCGATGTTTTGTCGCCAGCACGGCGTTCTGTTTCCGCAGGCGAGCGTGCGCCAGACGGCGCTTCGGACGCGGCCGACGGCGAATCTGGGCGAGGCGATCTATACGCCGGAGTGCGCGCTGACCCGCCGGTTGGATGGCAGCTACACGCTTGCGATCAGCGGCAGGGCGATGCTCGACATCACCCCGCAAGGCATTCGCTTCGCCCGCTGGTTCATGCCGATGTTCATGAAGCGTCTGAAAGCGGTGCAGTTCGGCATCGGCAAATCCTTCCTCCAGGGTCCGGAGGCATTGGGAAGCTTGAACAAGAGCAGGCCGTCGGCCTTCGAGCGAATGCGTGTTCTCGACCCGCCGCCGAGCCGCCGCACCATCGCGGCTATCTTGAAACGGGTCACCGAGCAGTTTCCTGCATTGGCGGGGGTCGAAATCGCCGACAGTTGGGGAGCCTACGTGGATTTCACGCCGGACGCGGTGCCGGTCATCTCGCCGGCCGACGGTGTGAAAGGTCTCTACCTGGCGGCGGGCTGCTCCGGCCATGGCTTCGGCCTCGGTCCGGGTATTGGCCGGCTCGCGGCCGACCTGGTTGTCAATGATACACCCTGTGTCGACCCCACCCCTTTCCGCCTGTCGCGCCTCCTTGATGGTTCGAAGGTCAAGGTCGGCGCAATCTGATCTGAGGCCGGATCGGGGAACAGCAGTTGGAGCGACGCGCCGAGGAAAGCTAGCGGGATGGATTACGACGTAATCGTCATCGGCGGCGGGCTGGTCGGGGTATCGATAGCCTGGGGTCTGTCGAGATGCGGACAAAGGGTAGCGATCGTCGACGAGGGCGATGTGGCAAACAGGGCCGCCCGCGCGAATTTCGGTCTCGTATGGAGCTCCAGCAAGGGCCTCGGCAACGCCGCCTATTCGCGGTGGTCGCGAACCTCGACGGCGAACTGGCACCGGCTGGCAGCCGAACTCAAGGCCGAAACCGGCATCGATACCGGCTTTGTCCAGTCGGGCGGCTTCTCGATCCGGCTGACGCCAACGGAGCTCCAACGCGGGATCGCATCGATGGCGAAGCTCGCCGGCCAACCGGGAATGGACGCGGAGGGAACGCCGCCGCTCGAGTATGAGGTGCTCGACCAGGCGGAGACGCGCCGCCGCCTGCCCCTCATCGGCGAGACGGTGGCCGGCGCGATTTTCAGCCCGCTCGATGGGCACGCAAATCCGCTGCGGCTGTTCGCCGGCTTTCACAAGGCGCTTAACCAGCGTGGCGTCCACTATTTTCCGCATCGCAAGACGGCGGCGATCCACCATCGCGCCGGCGCCTTCGAAGTAGCGGGCGACGGATGGAGGCTCGGTGCCGGCAAGGTCGTGCTTGCGGCCGGCATCGGCAATACCGCGCTCGCCCCGATGGTTGGGCTGAGCGTTCCGCTCACCCCGAGCCGCGGCCAGATCATCGTCACCGAGCGCCTGAAGCCTTTCCTCGGCCATGCCACCGGCTATCTGCGGCAGACAGACGAGGGCTCTGTGCTGATCGGCGAGAGCAAGGAGGCGACGATCGATCATCAGCGGCCGCGAGGGCCCATCACCGCGGTTCTCGCCGAACGCGCGCTGCGCACCTTCCCGCTGCTCAGGGACGCCAGGGCGGTGCGGATCTGGGCCGCATTCCGCGTGGTGACGCCCGACGGCTACCCCATTTACGAGCAATCGGAGCGGTTCCCGGGTGCGTTCGCATTCGCCTGCCATTCCGGCGTGACGCTGGCGGCGAACCATGCGCTGGTGCTGCCGCGGCAGATCTCGGCGGGGGCGCTTTCCGAGGATTTGGCCGTATTTCATTCCCGGAGGTTCCATGTTCCGGCGGCTGTCTGACGGAAAAGCAAGGTCGGTCTCGTTCACATTCGACGGCGTGCCGACCATGGCCCGCGAGGGCGACAGCGTCGCCGCTGCACTCTTGGCCGCGGGACATTGCAGCACGCGGCGCACCGCGGTCTCCGGCGCCGCTCGTGGTCCCTACTGCCTGATGGGTGTCTGCTTCGAGTGCCTCGTCAAGATCGATGGCCGGCCGAACCGGCAGGCTTGCATGACCACCGTGGTGGAAGGCATGCGGGTCGAAACACAGGACGGCGCGGCCATGCCGGGGCAGGAAGAATGATTCGAGATATCCGGTCCGCCGCCGATCTCGCGCCCGCCTATGACCTCGTCGTTGTTGGCGCCGGGCCCGCCGGCCTCTCGGCGGCGATCGAGGCATCGACCCACGGCCTCGCCGTTTTGCTCGCCGACGAAAACGAAGCGCCCGGCGGCCAGATCTATCGCTCGGTCGAGCGTGCCTCGGATGCCGATCTTGCGCGCATGGGGCCGGACTATGCTGCCGGTCGGATGCTCATCGGGCGGTTTCGGCGCGCGGACTTGAGCTATGCCCGCCGGGCGACGGTGTGGAACGTCGGGCCCGCCGACGAGGAAACCGGCGACGGCGCCCATGCGCTCGAGGTCGGGATTTCGCTCGGCGGCATCGCCCGGCCGATCGCCGCCCATCGCGTGATTCTCGCAACCGGCGCGCTCGAGCGTCCGCTCCCGTTCCCGGGATGGACCATGCCCGGCGTCATGGCGGCGGGAGCGGCGCAGATCCTGATGAAGTCGTCAGGCCTCGTGCCCTCCGGACGGACCATCCTCGCCGGGACCGGGCCGCTCCTGTACTTGCTGGCAAGCCAGCTCCTGCGGGCAGGCGTGTCGGTAACAGCGGTGGTCGATACCACGCCGGTCGGGAACTGGCGCCTGGCCCTGCCCCACCTCTTGAGCTTTGCCACATCGCCCTATGCCCTCAAGGGCCTGAGGCTCCTCTTCGAAGTTCACCGTCGAACCCGCGTCATCCGCGGGGTGACCGCGCTCGAGGCGGTCGGTTCCGGGAAATTCGGGGCCTTGCGGGTCCATCGCGGCATCAAGTCCATGCACATCGAAGGCGACCTGCTGCTTCTGCACCAGGGGATCGCACCGAACCTCAATCTCACGCTCGCAGCCGGGTGCGACTACGGCTGGGACGAGCGCCTGGCGGCCTTCCGCCCGGCCGTCGACGGTCGCGGCGCAAGTTCGGTTGCGGGGGTTTCGATCGCCGGCGACGCGGCGGGAATCGTCGGGGCGGTCGCCTCGGCTCACCAGGGCGAACTCGCGGGCCTCACTGCGGCGCGCGATCTAAATCGCCTTGACCAGGGTGCCTACGAACGGCGCCGAAACCAACTCGCGCAAAAGCTCGCGCGAGCCCTCAAGGGCAGGACTTTCATCGAGAATCGGTTCCGGCCCGGCAAGAGCTTTCGCGTGCCCGGGGACGACGGCACCATCGTCTGCCGCTGCGAGGAAATCACGGCCGGCAAGCTGCGCGAAGTCGCGGCGCTTGGCGTGCCGGGCCCCAACCAGATGAAGGCGTTCACCCGATGCGGAATGGGACCGTGCCAGGGCCGGCTCTGCGGTCTGACCGCGGTTGAACTGCTGGCGCAATGCCGCGGCGTTGCGCCCGGCGAGGTCGGTTACTACCGGCTGCGCCCGCCCATCAAGCCGGTGACGCTCTACGAGCTCGCCGCTCTGCCGCACACCGAGGCAGCCATCGTCGCTGTCGCCGGATTTGTCGAACGCGCCGCCGATGGGGCGCAGGATGCCAAACATGGGAGCCAGCAATGAAACGTGCCGACAAGTTCTATATCGACGGTGAGTGGGTCGAACCCTCCGTCTCGAAGACACTCGAGGTCATCGATCCCTCGACGGAGCAGCCGATGGGGACGATCGCGCTCGGCAGTGCCGCCGACGTGGAGAAGGCGGTCGCGGCCGCAAGGCGGGCCTTTGCCTCCTTCTCGCGGACGCCGGGGCAAGAGCGCGTCGAACTGCTGGAGCGCATTGTAACGATCCTGAAGCGCCGCAATGACGAGCTCGGCGACATCATCTCGCGGGAAATGGGCGCGCCGCTCGCCATGGCCCGGGCCGAGCAGGCCGGCATCGGCGCCGTCCATTTCGAGCAGGCGATCAAGGCCTTCGACACCTTTGCCTTCGACTACCTGCACGGCTCTACCCGCATCGTGCACGAACCGGTCGGGGTCGTCGCGATGATCACGCCGTGGAACTGGCCGATCAACCAGATCGCCTGCAAGGTCGCTCCGGCGCTCGCCACGGGATGCACCATGGTCCTGAAGCCGTCGGAGATCGCTCCCTTCAACGCCGTGCTCTTCGCCGAGATCATGGATGAGGCCGGCGTGCCAAAAGGGGTCTTCAACCTCGTCCAGGGCGACGGGCCGACGGTGGGTGCGGCCCTCGCCAGCCACCCGGGCGTCGACATGGTGTCCTTCACCGGATCGACCCGCGCCGGCATTGCCGTGGCGCAGGCCGCGGCACCGACCGTCAAGCGAGTACATCAGGAGCTAGGCGGCAAGTCGCCGAACGTCCTCCTGCGCAGCGCCGACTTCCCGGCCGCAGTCGCCGCCGGCGTACGCCGCTGCTTCGGCAATTCCGGCCAGACCTGCACCGCGCCGACGCGGATGCTGGTGCCTACGGAGCGAATGGACGAAGCAGGCGCGATCGCCGCGAGGCAAGCGGATGCGCTCGTCGTCGGTCCGCCTTCGGACCCGCGCACCGACCTCGGACCGGTCGTCAGCGCCGCCCAGTTCGACAAGATCCAGGCGCTGATCGAGCGCGGCATCGCGGAAGGAGCCGAGCTGGTCGCCGGTGGCCCCGGCCGCCCGTCGCATCTCAATGCCGGCTATTACGTGCGCCCGACGGTATTTGCCCGCGTCACCAACGAAATGACGATTGCGCGGGAGGAAATCTTCGGCCCGGTGCTGTCGATCATCGGTTATGACAGCGAGGAGGAAGCAATCGCGATCGCCAATGATACGCCCTACGGCCTCGCCGCCTACATCCAGGGCGATCCAAGGGAAGCGCAGGCGCTCGCCGTCAGGCTGCGCGCCGGCACGGTTCGCCTCAACAGCGCCGCCTGGGACGCGGCCGCCCCCTTCGGCGGCTACAAGCAATCCGGCAACGGCCGGGAATACGGGAAGTTCGGGCTGCACGAGTTTACCGAGATCAAGGGCATCGTCGGTTTCTCGAACGAGTGAAGCGGCAAGATCGGTGCGCCCGGTCGGGATGGCGGGCGCAGATTACGCCGGATATCGGCCCCGGTTTCAGAGTCGCCTCATCCGGAAGTCTCAGGTGCGCCATGGTCGGGCGCACCTGAGTTTTGCGGTCACTCGTAAACGCAGATGTAGATCTTGCGCACGGTCTCGATCGTACGCCAGACGCCAACGAAACCGGGCTTCATGACGAAGCTGTCGCCGGCGCGATAGGTCTTCGTCTCGCCGTCCTTTTCCTCGATTTCCACGAGGCCTGAGATGATGTGGCAGAATTCGTAGGTGGTCCCCTTGATCGAATGATGCTCGCCGGGCGTCGCCTCCCAGACGCCGGTCAGCACCTTCTCTCCCTTCGAGGCATCCTGCGCCCAGGTCTTGAAGAAGGGATTGCCGGAAATGAGCCGGTCCGGCGCGGGAACCGCGTCCTTCGGGGTGAAGTCCGGATCGGTGTCGATGGTAATCAACAATGACATGTCGTGGTCCTATTCGGTTCGCGGGTGCAGGATCGATGAGGCTGATTGAGTCCCCTCCGGCGCGGGCGCCAGATGCTTTGCCGCCCGGCGCGGTGAGCCAGCGATGTGCCTCCGAGCTGGTCGGGCGTCACCAGAATAGGTCGATCCGAGAGTTGGCTTTGCCAAATAGAGGGTCGGTTCAGCAGATAATTTCAAAGATTTGCCGCGTCCCAGCGGAGCTGCCCGCGCCCCACGACGGCGATCGCCGGAGCGTCGTTCGCCTTTGACCTTGCTATCGGGGGGCCATGGCCCTTTAATGGTAGGAGGCCCATCTGGCGGCCAGCTGGCCGAGGAGCCCGCGCCCATGAAGCCAATGAACGAAGAGCATCTGGCGGTTCTGCGCAGGCACATGGTCGAGGTGATCGAGATCTATGCCGACCTTGCAAGCGCGGAACTGGGCAAGGCAGTCCTTGATCGGCGGGTGATGGCGGCGATGCTCAGGGTGCCCCGTCATCTCTTCGTGCCGGCTCCGGCCGCGCCCTATGCCTACCAGGACATGCCGCTGCCGATCGGCTTCGACAAGACCGTGTCGCAGCCCTTCATGGTCGCGCTCATGACCGATCTCCTTGCCCCCCAACCGCATGAGGCGGTGCTGGAGATCGGCACCGGCCTCGGCTATCAGACCGCGATCCTCGCCCAACTCGCCGGGCAGGTCTGGAGCGTCGAAATCATCGAGGAATTCGTAAGCCATGCCGAGACGCTGCTGCAGAGCCTCGACATTTCAAATGTCGGCATTCGCGTCGGCGACGGCTCTCGCGGCTGGCCGGAACATGCCCCGTTCGACAAGATCCTGGTCACCGCGGCGGCGGACGAGCCGCCGCCGGCCCTGCTCGAGCAGCTCGAGCCGATGGGCCGCATGGTTCTGCCCCTGGGCTCCGACGAACAGTTGCTGACCGTCATCGACAAGGATGCGGCAGGACATTTCGAGACGCGGCAACTCATCCCGGTCCGCTTCACCCGGCTCGAGACCGCCTGAAGCGGACACTCATGGCAGCTCGTCGGTCGCGGTACGGCGAGGTCTATACCCTTACCGCCAGCACGGCACAGCAATCGCCCGCCTTGATCAGGCCCGGGTGGTGGCGCGCGATCAATAGTCCGTCCATCCTGGCGTGCACCTCGAACGGCTCCGCGCCGGTCCGCCCGGTCGGATAGATCCGCGCGATGACGGCGCCGCGCTCGACCGTATCGCCGAGGTCGACCAGGAATTCGACGAGCCCGGGCTCCTCGGCAAAGGCGAAGCAGTCGGCGTCCGGCATGTCCAGCCACTCCGTCGGCTGCGGCTCGATCTCGCCGCGGATGATCCCGGCATGGCGCAGCACGTTCAGAACGCCGCGCTTGGCGATGCCGGCGCTTTTTGCCGTTGCCGAGCCGCCGCCGCCGAGCTCGGTGGTGATGAAGATCTTGCCCATCTCCTCGGCCGCCGTGTCGTACATTCCGACCGCATCGATCTCCAGCATCTTGATCGAATAGGGCGCGCCGAAAGCCGCGACGCATTCGAAGGCTTTCGCCTCCTGCTGCTTGTCGGCAAGGATATGAGCGGCGCAGAAGGGCAGGAAGTCGAGGGTCTTCCCGCCGGAGTGGAAGTCGAGCACGATGTCCGCCAAGGGCAGCAGGACGCGCTGGAAATAGTCCGCGATCTTCTCGGTCACGGTTCCATCGGGGCGCCCGGGGAAACTACGGTTCAGATTGCCCCTGTCGATCGGCGACGTGCGCGTGCCGGCGAGGAAGGCCGGATAGTTCATGGCCGGAACGATGATCACCCGGCCGCGAACCTCGGCGGGATCGAGCTTCAGCGCCAGATCGAAGAGCGCGATCGGCCCCTCATACTCGTCGCCGTGATTGCCGCCCGTCAGGAGGGCCGTCGGGCCCTCCCCGTTGCTGACGACCGTGATCGGGATCATCACCGAGCCCCAGGCCGAATCGTCGCGGCTATAGGGCAGCCGCAAGAAACCGTGCTGGACGCCGTCTGCCTCGAAGTCGACGGTGGCGCTGATCGGCGACGGCCGCAGATGCTGCTCCCTCATCGCCTCAGTCCTTGACCATCAGCCTGCGCGGCACCGAGGCCAGGCACTCGACGCCGGTCTCGGTGATCAGAATGCTCTCGGTCGTCTCGAAGCCCATGTCCTCGAGCCAGAGGCCGGTCATGAAATGGAAGGTCATTCCGGGCTTCAGTTCCGTCCTGTCGCCGGGGCGCAGGCTCATGGTGCGCTCGCCCCAGTCCGGCGGATAGGAAAGACCGATCGGGTAGCCGGTTCGGTTGTCCTTGACGATGCCGTATTTCTTCAGGACCGCGAAGAACGCGTTGGCGATGTCCTCGCAGCTATTGCCGGGCCTCGCGACCGCCAGCCCCGCCTCCATGCCCTCGAGCGTCGCCTTCTCGGCGTCAAGGAAGGCCTGCGTCGGCTTGCCGAGGAAGACGGTGCGCGACAGCGGCACGTGATAGCGGTTGTAGCAGCCGGCGATCTCGAAGAAGGTGCCCTCGCCCCGTTTCATCGGCCGGTCGTCCCAGGTTAGATGCGGCGCGGAGGCCTCGACGCCCGAGGGCAACAACGGCACGATCGCCGGATAGTCGCCGCCGATGCCGTCGACGCCGCGGGTTCCGGCGTCATAGATCTCGGCGACCAGGTCGCATTTGCGCATGCCGACCTCGATCTTGTCGAAGATGCGCTGATGCATCGCCTCGACGATGCGGGCGGCGTTGCGCATGTACTTGATTTCCGTCTCGCTCTTGACCGCGCGCTGCCAGTTGACGAGCGCGGTCGCGTCGATGAAGCGCGCGTTCGGAAGGTGCTTCTGCAGCGAGGCGAAGGCGGCGGCCGAGAACCAGTAATTGTCCATCTCGACGCCGATCCGAAGCGAACCCCAGCCGCGATCGGCGAGGATCCCCGAGAGATAGTCCATCGAGTGACGCTCGGTCGACTGCACATAGTGGTCGGGATAGCCGATGATGTTCTCGTGAGCGAGATAGGCGGTCAGCCTGGCGCCGTTTGCGTCCTGGCCGCGGCCGAACCAGATCGGCTCACCCGACGGCGGCACGATCACCGCCTGGTGCACATAGAAGGACCAGCCGTCATAGCCGGTGAGCCAGGCCATGTTGGACGGGTCGCTGACGATGAGCAGCTCGACGCCCTTCAATTCCATCGCCTGACGCGTTTTCTTCAGCCGCGCTTCATATTCCCCAAGGGAGAATTTGAGGTTGGGTTGGGTCATATCTCTTCCCTCGTTTTTCCGGCCCGTGCCGGCGTCAACTCTCGAATATCGTTCCGGCGTTCGCCGCACGCGCCCGCGCATGGGCGAGCGTGGCGATGGCGGTATCCTGGATGCCGGTGCCGGTCAGGTCGGCGATGGTGATCTCGTCGGCGCGCGTCCGTCCGGCCTTCTGCCCGGCGATCACCTGTCCGAGCTCCGCGAAGCCGGCATCCGGCGCGACGAGCCCGGCAACAATCGCGTGGTGCAGTTCGCCGAGCCGGCGCGTCTGGCTGAGCCTGTCGGCGACATAAGTCGCCCGGGCGATCGCCTGCGGATCGAGCTCATTCTTGTGCTCGGCGTCCGACCCCATGGCGGTGACATGCTGGCCCGGCTGCAGCCATTCGGCCTCGAGGATCGGCGCCGCCGACGGCGTGGTGGTGACGATGATGTCGGCACCCGCGACGGCCGCCTTCGGATCGGTCGTCGTCGTGACCGGAAAGCCGAGCTTTTCGGCAAGTGCCTGCGCCGCCGCTTCGGCCTTGGCTGCATCGCGCGCCCAAAGCCGCGCCGCGCGGATCGGGCGGACGAGCGCGAGCGCTTCGAGCTGCAACCTTGCCTGCATGCCGGCGCCGAAGATCGCCGCGACGGAAGAGTCTTCACGCGACAGGTGCCTGGCCGCGACCGCCCCGGCCGCCGCCGTGCGCACGTCGGTGAGGTAACCATTGTCGATGAGCAGCGCCTGCACCAGCCCGGTGCGGCTCGACAGGAGCACCATCATGCCGTTGGTGCTCGGCAGGCCGATCTTCGGATTGTCGAAGAAGCCCGGGCTGATCTTGATCGCGAAGCCGTCGAGGCCCGGCACATAGGCGGTCTTCACGTCGACCTCGCCGCGATGCTCGGGAATATCGAGCCTCAGGATCGGCGGCATCGCCACCGCCCTGGTGGCGAGCGCACGGAACGCATCCTCGACGCAGGCGACCGCCTCGCGATCGAGCGGCACGATCCGGCGCAGCTCCGCCTCGGTGAGAATCGTCATCCGTGTCATGCCGCCTCCTCGCGAAACGGGTTCGTTTCGCCGTTCATCACGCTGAGATGCAGGCCCATGTCGACATTGCGGCCGGAGAGAACGACCGCGATCGAGCCCGTGATATCCCTGATCTTGCCGGCAAGGAGCGCCGCGATGCCGACGGCACCGGCGCCTTCGACGATCTCGCGCTCCTCACGGTAGGCGTGGCGCATGCCGGCGGCGATTTCCGCCTCCGTCAGCAGGACGATGTCGTCGAGGAGCTCCCGGCACATGGCGAAGGTCACGCGATTGTCGAGGCCGATGCCGCCGCCGAGCGAATCGGCAAGGCTCGGCTGTTCCTCGACGGGCACCGGCCTGCCGGCGGCGAGGCTCGCCCTCATCGCCGCACCGCGCTCCATCGTCAGCCCGATCACCCGCGCCGCCGGCCTGCGGGCCTTGACCGCCGCCGCAACGCCGGCCGCCAGCCCGCCGCCCGAGACCGGCACGAGCACGGTCGTGACGTCCGGCATCGCTTCGACGATTTCGAGCCCCAGCGTCCCCTGCGCGGCGACCACCGCCGGATGGTCGAAGGGCGGCACCATGACGAGGCGCTTTTCCGCAACGAGCCGCTCGACCTCCTCCTGCGCCTCGTCCTGCGACCGGCCGACGATCCGCACCGCGGCGCCAAGGCGCCTGATTTCGGAGACCTTGTTCTCCGGCACGAGGCGCGACATGCAGATCGTCGCCACCGAGCCCTCCGCCTTGGCCGCATGGGCAAGCGCCCGGCCATGATTTCCGGTCGAGGCGGCGACCACGCCGCGCGCGCGCTCTTCGGCTGAAAGCGAAAGCACCGCATTCGTCGCACCGCGCAGCTTGAAGCTGCCGGTCGTCTGGTGGTGCTCGAGCTTCAAGCCCACCGGCTCGCCGCAGAGCTTGCCGAGCGATGGCGAAATCGCGAGGGGCGTCGGGAGCACGCGGCCGGAGATGCGCCGCGCCGCGGCTTCGATGTCCTCGATCGTCACGGGGAGAGGCGCGCTCACGGCCATTCCCCTTCCAGCGGCAAGGCCATCAACCGGCCGAGGCGCGGTCGGGCCTCCTGGTCACTGCAAAGGCGAAGACAGGCCCAGGCGGTGGCGTAATTGCTGCTGACGACCGGTTTGCCGATCGCCGCCTCGATCTCGGCAACGACGCCGGCCGCACGCACCGCCGTGCAGGAGATGAAGAGCGCGTCCGATTCGGGTGCCGTGGCCTCCCTGGCGAAGGCGACGATTTCCGCAAGCGCGATCCGCGCCATCTCCCGGTCGTCGGTGAGCCCCAGGCAGGTGAAGCGGTCTATCTCGAAGCCGAGTGCGGCGAAGTAGTCCGCCATCGGCCGGCTGGTCTCGACCGTATAGGGGGTCAGCACGGAAATGCGCCCGGCGCCGAGCGTCCACAAGCCTTTGACGGCCGCGGCCGTCGGCGTCACCACGGCTGCTTCCGGCTTGGCGGTCTTGATTGCCGCCGCCACTTGCTCGTCACCGATGACGACGGAGGCCGAGGTGCAGGAATACATGACGACGTCGAGCGCTTCGTCCGGCAGGATCAGTGCCGCTGCCGCCGTCAGCGAAGGCTGCATCGCCCGCAGATTTTCCGGCGTCACCGGATTGGCATAGGGGATGCGGGCCACATAGACGCCAATCCGATCGGACGCCACCAAACGCTGGAAGTCCACCTCGGTCGTATGGTCCGTGGCGAGGATGACGAGGCCGATGCGCTTTTCGAGCGGCCGGTCGTCGAGGCGCGGGGCGCGCCGCGCCACCGAGAGAGCGACAGGCTTTTCCATCAGCGTTCATCCACTCTTGCGTAACGCTCTTCCAGCCAGCGCAGGAAGAAGACGGAGATCAGGCTCATGATCAGGAAGAACACCCCGACCAATGTCATCGGCTCGATGTAGCGATAGTTGCTGTTGGCGATGCTCTTCGCCTGGTTCATGAGTTCGAGCACCGTGATCGCCGAAAGCAGCGGCGTCTCCTTGAACATGGCGATCAGGTAATTGGCGAGCGCCGGGATCATCGGCGGTATCGCCTGCGGCAGGATCACGTGGGTCCAGGTCTGGCGGGCCGTGAGATTCGTCGCCTTGGCGGCCTCCCATTGGCCGCGCGGCACGTTCTCGATGCCGGCGCGATAGACCTCGGCGGCATAGGTGCCGTAATGGATGCCGAGCCCGATGACGCCGGCGACCAGCGCCGGCAGGCGGATGCCGATGTCCGGCAGCACGTAGAAGATGAAATAGAGCTGCACCAGCAGCGGCGTGCCGCGGATGAATTCCACCGCGAAGCCGGTGGCGCGCGCGACCGGCGCCGGCGCCACCATGCGCAGGATGGCAAAGACGAGCCCGACGACCGCGGCGACCGCCGCGCCGAGAATGGTGGCCAGAATGGTGATCTGCAGCCCATCGATGAGGGTCGGCATGATCTGGCGGACGAATTCCCAATCCCATTCCATGGTCAGACCCTCACGCCGTCGAGGCCGCGGCCCGCGCGCCGCTCCAGCCAGCGCATGCCGAGCGAGATGACCCAGGCCATGACGAAATAGAGCACCAGGATGGTGGCGAAGGGGATCAGCGTGCTGCCCGTCTGCGCCCTGACCACCTGCGCCTGGAAGGTCATGTCGGTCAGGGAGATCAGCGAGACGACGGCGGTCCCCTTGAGGAGCTCGATGGCATTGTTGCCGAAGGTCGGCAGCATCAGCGGCAGCGCCTGCGGCAGGATGATGTGGCGCATCGCCTGATAGCGCGTGAGATTGAGCGCGATGCAGGCCTCCCGCTGCTCGCGGCCGATCGCCTTGACCGCGCCCCTGACGACCTCCGCGCCATAGGCGCCGACGTTCAGGCCGAGCGCCAGCACGCCCGCCTGCAGCGGCGTCAGCGTGATGCCGGCGAAGGGCAGGACGAAATAGGCCCAGAAGAGCTGGACGAAGATCGAGGTGCCGCGGAAGAACTCGATATAGGTCGTGGCGAGCGAACGCACCGCCATGAACCGGCTGAGGCGCCCGAGGCCCGCCGCAAAGGCGACCACCAGCGCGAGCGCCGAGCCCATCAGCGTCAGCTCGACGGTCACCCACGCACCCTGGAGTATCAATCCGATATAGCCGGACCAGTCGATCATCGCTTCGTCGTTCCAGTCAGAATTCCGGAGAGGTTTGCGCCGTCCACGCCGCCTTCCGCCCGCATTCGGCGAATGGAAGGCGGCGGCAGCCCCAGCCAGGGCTTACTTCGCGGCGCAGAGTTTTTCGCGGGTCGTCGACATCGCGGCCTTGGCCGAGAAGCCGTAGGGCTCGATGATCTTCGCGAACTCGCCCGACTCCTTCATCTTGGCGAGCTCGACGTCGAAGGCGTCGCGCAGCGCCTCGTCGCCTTTCCGGAAGGCGGCGCCGTCGCAATAGACCGGCGCGCCTTCGACCGGCGCGACCACTTCGATGTTCGGGTCATTCGCCTTGGAAACGAGATCGTTGATCGAGAGAACCGGCAGCGAATAGACGTCGATGCGACCGTCCTGCAGCATCTTCATGCCGCTCTGACCGTCCGGCACGACGATGACGCGGTCGCGCGGCACGCCGGCTTCGAGCGCCAGCTTCTCCTCGGTGCCGCCGCCGGGCGCGCCGATCTTCGCATCCGGATTGTCGGCGATGTCCTTGTAGCTCTTCAACTTGAGCGGATTGCCCTTCTTCAGCGCGAAGGCCTCGGCATCGCAGAGGATCGGCTCGGAATAGGCAACCGCGGCGCAGCGCTCCGGCTTCATGAACAGGCCGGCGGTGATCGCGTCATGGCGGCCGGCCTGCAGGCCGGGGATCATCGCGCCGTATTCGGAGATCGAGGCGACGATTTCCGGTACGCCCAGCTTCTTGAAGATTTCCCGGGCGACGTCCGGTGCGGCGCCGGAAACCTTGCCGTCGGCGCCGACCGCGGTGAAGGGCGGCTCGTTGGCGATCGCGACGCGCGCGAAGCCCTGCTCCTTCAGTTCCTCGAGCTTGTTCTCGTCCGCGGCGGCGGGCGCGGCCGCGGCAATCGCCATCAATGCGGTGGCACCGGCCGCCATTGCCATCAAATCCTTGAGTCTCATCGTTCCCAACTCCTCTGTTGTTCTCTTGAGGTTCTTGTCCGAGGCAATGTCGGCGCCTTGAGGCTCAGACGCGGTGCCCTGCCGCTATGATCTTGCGCAGGAAGGCCTGCGTGCGTTCCTGCTTCGGATGCCGGAAGATATCCCCGGGCTTTCCCTCCTCGACGATCTTGCCGCGGTCGAAGAAGAGCACCCGGTCGGCGAAGTCGTGGGCGAAACCCATCTCGTGGGTGACGAGCAGCATCGTCATGTCCGTCTCGTCCGCGAGCCGGCGCATGACGTTCAGCACCTCTTCGACCAGTTCCGGATCGAGCGCCGAGGTCACCTCGTCGAACAGCATGATCTTCGGCGACAGCGCCAGCGCTCTCGCAATGGCGACACGCTGCTTCTGGCCGCCCGAAAGCTGGGCCGGCATGCTTTTCGCCTTGTCGGCCATACCGACCATGTCGAGGAGCTCCATCGCGCGCTTTTCGGCCGCGGCGCGCGCCATGCCCTTGGTCAGCATCGGCGCCAGCGTCACATTGTCGAGCACGCATTTGTGGGGGAAGAGATTGAAGTGCTGGAAGACCATGCCGATCTTCTCGCGCATCAGGTGGAGATGCCGCTCGTCGGCCGGGACGAGCTGTCTGTCCTTCTTCATGTGGTAGAGATGCTCGCCATCGACCTCGATGAAGCCATCGCTGATCCTCTCCAGGGTCATCAGGATGCGAAGGATCGTCGTCTTGCCCGAGCCCGACGGGCCGATCAGCGCAAGCTTCTCCCCGGGCATCACCTCCATCGACAGCTTGTCGAGCACCGTCAGCGGCCCGTATTTCTTGACGATGTTGTCGATGCGGATGATCGGCTCGGACATTCGCGTCTCTCTCTCCCTCGAGACCTGGCGCGCACGGCGGGAAGAAGCGCACGCACTCCGGTCCCAGGCGTTAATGTCCTAACGATGATCCGGTTCCCAAATCATGTCAATCCGAATAATAATATCATGACAATAATTCGATCAATGCCAAAAACGCGGGCATTGGCTTCAGATCGCCAGCAGCAATGCCTCCGGATCTCCGAGCGCCAGCGACGCGACGATGCCGAGCCCGGTCTTCAGTTCCTGCTCGGTCGTCGAGCCGAGCGATATCCGGACGGCCGGCTGCCAGCCGCTGTCGACGGTCCGGAAGGATGCCCCCGGCGCAATCGCGACCCCGCGCAGGCGCGCCTGCGAAACGAAGGCGTCCTCCGAATGCCCCTCGGGCAGCGGAAGCCAGACATGCAGGCTCTGCGGGTGATCGCGGTAGGCGAGGCCGCCGAGCGCCTCCTTGGCGATCGCATGGCGGGCAGCGAGAGCCCGGCGCTGCCAGTTCACGAGCTCCATCGCCGTGCCGTCGCTCACCCAACGGGTGGCGATCTCCGCGATCGAGGGCGTCGCCATCCAGTTCGACACGAGGTGCCGGTTGGCGACGGCCGCAACATAGCGGTCGGGTGCGGCAAGATAGCCGATCCTGAGCCCCGGCACGGTGATCTTGGTGAAGCTCGTCACATAAAGCGTGCGTTCCGGCGCGAGCGCGGCGACGGGCGGCAGCCGCTCCTCCACGAGCGGCCCGAGAATGTCGTTCTCGATGATGGCGACGTCGTGACGGCGCGCCACCGCGGCGAGCGCCGCCCGCCGCTCGGCGCTCATCAGCGTCGCGGTCGGGTTGATCACCGACGGCTGCAGGAAGATCGCCCGTATGACGCCCTTGCGGCAGGCCTCGTCCAGCGCTTCCGGGATCATGCCGTCGTGATCGATCGGCAGGCCCTGGAGATGAATGCCGAGATAGGTCGAAAGCGGCACCAGCGTGTGGTGGCTGATCGCCTCCGTCGCAACCGTCGAGCCGGGCGGCGCCACGCTCATCAGCGCCACCGTCATGGCCGAGGTCGCGCCGTTGGTGAGGCTGATATTGAGCGGCGATATCTCGAGGCCGCAATGCGACAGCCATTGCGCGGCGACATTGCGATGGCGCGGGAACACCATGTTCGGCCGGAAGGACAGTGCCGAACTCGCCGGCAGGTTCTCGGCAAGCCAGGCAAAGCCCTGGCGCATCTTTTCTAGATGGATCTGCTCGCATACCGGCTTCAAGATCGAGAGGTCGATCAGCTCTCCAAGCCGCTCCGGCAGATAGGGCGGCTCCGGCTCGCGCGCTTGCGTCTGGACGAAGCTGCCGCGGCCGACCTCGCCGGAGATCAGGCCGCGCCGGATGAGCTCGTCATAGGCCCGGCTCACCGTCTGGACGGAAAGCTTCAGGTCGTCGGCCAGCTTGCGGTGCGTCGGCAGCCGCGCGCCGTTTGGAAGCTTGCCCTCCTGGATGGCACGGGCAAACTGGTCGGCGAGCGAGAGATAGGCCGGGCGGCGCAGGAGTGTCGTGTCGGGCGTCCAACTTGTCATGATTTGAACAGTGATGAAAATCAGCTCAATTGACAATGCAAAAGTGAACACCCAATGTCTTTTCCCGGACTTTGACGCGACAGCAGCGCCGCGCGTCTTCTCAGACGCGCAAAGGTCGCTGCAGCTTTTTGAATTGCTGCATGTCTTCGTCCTTGAATCGGGGTCGATTTAAGGAGACATGCAGTGGGGCTCGACGGAAGGCATCCCCGAATGAAACTCGACGCGATCGATCTGCGCATCCTGGAGGCGATCCAGGCCGACGGGCGCATCACCAAGCTGGCGCTCGCCGAAAGGGCCGGCCTGTCGCCGACGCCCTGCTGGATGCGGCTGAGGAAACTGGAAAAGGCCGGCATCGTCACCGGCTATCACGCGCGGGTCGCCGTGCGTCGTGTCGCGCCGGTCGCCAGCGTCCTAATGGAGGTGACGCTCGGCAATCACCGCCAGGCGGATTTCGACCGCTTCGAGCGCGCCATCGCCGCGATCCCCGAAATCGTCGCCTGCTGGTCGGTCGGCGGCGGGGTCGACTATATCCTCAAGGTCGTGGCCGCCGACATCGACGCCTATCAGCGGCTGGTCGACGAACTGCTCGGCCGCGAACTCGGCATCGACCGCTATTTCACCTATATCGTCACCAAGACGATCAAGGAGGAGACCGTGCTGCCGCTCGGCTCGCTGCTGCCACAGGCGTCCGCCTAGAGCATTTTGCAGTCCGGTGGAATCACCGGACGTCGCGCGGCAAAGCAAGCAGATAGCATTCCGCTGCAGCCGGGTCCGGGCAGAGGGGGTGCTCGCCGCGCAGCCGGCAGTCCAGGTGACCTCCGCAGACAATCTCTCTCGCAACCGGCGCGACTTTGGTCAAAGTCTCTCAGGCCGAGCGGCGGAATGGACAATCTCTCGCGGCGACGGTGGCAATCTCCTCGCAACGGACAGGGAGATCTGGACATGACCGCCATCTTTGCGCGCACGGCCTTTCACGACGCCTTGAAGCAGCTGAACGACCGGCAATTGCTGCGCGAGCTCGCCTATGTCGGCGGCCGCTGGATTTCTGGCCGCGACGGGAAGAGCCTGGAAGTGAGAGACCCGGCGACCGGGGACACTCTCGCCTTCGTCGCCTCGCTCGACGCAGCGCAGACGGCCGAGGCGATCGATGCGGCGGAAAAGGCGTTCAGGTCCTGGCGCGATATGCTGCCGCAACAGCGCGCCGCGATCCTGCGCAAGTGGCACGAGCTGATGCTTGCGGCCCGCGAGGATCTCGCCCTTCTGATGACGCTGGAACAGGGCAAGCCGCTCGCCGAAGCGCGCGGCGAGATCGACTATGCCGCCTCCTTCATCGAGTGGTATGCCGAGGAGGGCAAGCGCCTCAATGCCGAAAGCGTGACGAGCCATCTTGCCGGCGCCGAGATGATCGTGCGCCGCGAAGCCCTCGGCGTCGTCGGCATCGTCACACCGTGGAACTTCCCCTCCGCGATGGTCACCCGCAAGGCGGCCGCCGCTCTCGCCGCCGGCTGCACGGTGGTGGCCCATCCCTCCTCCGAGACGCCGCTCTCAGCGCTGGCGCTGGCCGAACTCGGCGAGCGCGCCGGCCTTCCCGCCGGCGTCTTCAACGTCGTCACCGGCGACGCCGCGACGATCGTCGGCCGCATGTGCGAGGACGCGCGCGTCCGCGCCATGAGCTTCACCGGCTCGACCGGCATCGGCCGGCTGATCGCCTCCCAATGCGCACCGACGATGAAGCGGCTGGTGATGGAGCTCGGCGGTCATGCGCCGCTCATCGTCTTTGCCGATGCCAATGTCGAGAAGGCGGCCGATATCGCCATTGCCGCGAAGTTCGCGACCTCCGGCCAGGATTGCCTCGCCGCCAACCGCATTTATGTCGAGCGGCCGAGCCTCGAAGCGTTCAGTGCGGCCTTTGCCGCGCGGATCGCGCGTCTGAAGGTGGGTTCCGGCCTCGAGCCGGGCGCGGAGATCGGTCCGCTAATGCACGAGCGCGCCATTGCCAAGGTCGAGGAGCAGGTTGGGGACGCCTTGAAGCGCGGCGCCACGCTTGCCACCGGCGGCAAGCGCCACCCGGCCGGGCCGCTGTTCTTCGAGCCGACGTTACTGACCGATGTGCCCGACGATGCGCTCATCATGCGCGAGGAGACATTCGGCCCGGTCGCGGCAGTCACCGCCTTTGACACTGAAGACGAGGTGATCGCCCGGGCGAACGACACCGAATACGGCCTCGTCGCCTATGTCGTCACCGAGAACGGCGCCCGCCAGATGCGGCTCGCCCGGGCGCTCGAATACGGCATGGTGGCGATCAACCGGGTGAAGATCACCGGCGGGCCGATCCCCTTCGGCGGCTGGAAGCAGTCTGGCCTCGGGCGCGAGGGCTCGCGCCACGGCATGGAGGCCTTCACCGAGCTCAAATATCTCTGCATCGACACCGCCGCCTGACCGGGTTTCACGAAAGACCGAATTCATGAAAGGAATGACCATGCTCGAAAGAAGCAACGAACTCACCGCCTGGGACCGCGACCACTTCTTCCACCCGTCGACGCATATGGGCATGCATGCGCGCGGCGAGAGCCCGACGCGCGTCATCGGCGGCGGCGAAGGCGTCTATATCACCGATGTCGACGGCAAGCGCAGCCTCGACGCCTTTGCCGGCCTCTACTGCGTCAATGTCGGCTACGGCCGTGAGAAGATCGCCGATGCGATCGCGGCGCAGGCGAAGAACCTCGCCTATTATCATGCCTATGTCGGCCACGGCACGGAAGCGTCGATCCGGCTTGCCAAGATGATCATCGACCGGGCGCCGGAAGGCATGAGCCGCGTCTATTTCGGCCTTTCCGGTTCGGACGCCAACGAGACCAACATCAAGCTCATCTGGTACTACAACAACATCCTCGGCCGCCCCGAGAAGAAGAAGATCATCTCGCGCTGGCGCGGCTATCACGGCTCCGGCGTGATGACCGGCTCGCTGACCGGCCTCCACCTCTTCCACAACGCCTTCGACCTGCCGCGGGCACCGATCCTGCACACGGAGGCACCCTATTATTTCCGCCGTGCCGACCGCTCGATGAGCGAGGAGCAGTTCTCCGAGTATTGCGCCGACAAGCTGGAAGAAATGATCCTCGCCGAAGGGCCCGACACCGTCGCCGCCTTCATCGGCGAACCGATCCTCGGCACCGGCGGCATCGTGCCGCCGCCGAAGGGCTACTGGCAGAAGATCCAGGCGGTGCTGCAGAAATACGATATCCTGCTCGTCGCCGATGAGGTCGTCACCGGCTTCGGCCGGCTCGGCAGCATGTTCGGCTCCGACCATTACGGCATCAGGCCGGACCTCATCACCATCGCCAAGGGGCTGACCTCGGCGTATGCGCCGCTTTCCGGCACGATCGTCTCGGACAAGGTCTGGCAGGTGCTGGTGAAGGGCTCGGACGAGCTTGGCGCCATCGGCCACGGCTGGACCTATTCGGCGCACCCGATATGTGCCGCCGCCGGCATCGCCAATCTCGAACTGATCGACGAGCTCGGCTTTGTCGAGAACGCCGTTTTGACGGGCGCCTATTTCCGCGCCGAACTCGAAAAAGCCGTCGGCGACCACCGCCATGTCGGCGAAGTGCGCGGCGACGGTATGATGGCCGCCATCGAGTTCGTCGAGGACCGTGACGATCGCCAGTTCTTCGATCCGGCGCGGAAAGTCGGGCCGCAGGTGGCGGCGGCGCTTCTCGAGCGCGGCGTCATCGGCCGCGCCATGCCGCAGGGCGACATCCTCGGCTTTGCCCCGCCGCTTTGCCTCACGCGCGACGAGGCCAACATCGTCGTCAAGGCGGCGGCCGACGCGATCCGGTCCGTCCTCGGCTGAAGGGAGCGACCGTGATGCATTCCGTTCCGAAGACGATGGCGGCCGTGCTGCTGACGGGTCACGGCGGCTTGGACAAGCTTGTCTATCGCCGCGACGTCCCGGTCCCGTCCGCGGCCGCCGGCGAGGTGCTGATCAAGGTCAGCGCCTGCGGCATGAACAACACCGACGTCTGGGTGCGCGAGGGCGCCTACGGCACCGAGGACGACCCCTCTGCCGTCTCGACCTGGCGGCGCCAAGGCAATACGCTGACCTTCCCGCGCATCCAGGGCACCGACACGGTCGGGCACATCGTTGCCGTCGGCGAGGGTGTCGATGAGGCGCGCATCGGCGAGCGCGTCATGGTCGACTTCTCGATCTACAACCGCGACGACGACAGCCTCGCCGACATCGACTACATGGGCCATGGCCGCGATGGCGGCTATGCCGAATACATGGCGCTGCCGGCGGAAAATGCCCATGTGGTCGCCACCGCCATGACCGATGTCGAGCTTGCCACCTTCTGCTGCGCCTATCTCACCGGCGAACGCATGCTGGAGCGGGCGCGGCTTGCCGCCGGCGAACGCATCCTGGTGACCGGCGCCTCCGGCGGGGTCGGCTCGGCGATCATTCAGCTCGCCCGCGCCCGCGGCGCCATCCCGATCGCCGTCGCCGGCCCGGGCAAGGAAGCCGCGATGCTCGAGATCGGCGCGGAAGCCGTCGTGACCCGCGGCCGGAGCGACCTCGTCGAGACGGTCAACGAGGCGGTGCGCGGCGAACCGATCGACGTCGTCGCCGACCTCGTCGGCGGCCCTCTTTTCAACGACCTGCTGAAGATCCTGCGGCCGGAGGGTCGTTATACGGCTGCCGGTGCCATCGCCGGCCCGGTCGTCCAGCTCGATCTCAGGACCATGTACCTGAAGCAGCTGGAACTGCACGGATCGAGCCAGGGCAGCCGCGCCGATTTCCGCCGGCTGGTGCGCTATATCGAGGAGAAGAAGATCCGTCCGCTGGTCGGCGGAGTCTATCGCCTCTCGGAATTTCATCGCGCACAGACGGATTTCATGGCGAAGAACTTCGTCGGCAAGCTGGTTGTGGTTCCCGACTGAACCGGGCGGCATCGCACGCCGCTGCGCAACGCGGGGCGGCGAAATGCCTTACCGTCATTGGCCGCCGCCCGATGACCTCGTGCGAAGTGTGTGGGAGGGGAGCTCGGCGAAGCGGACGCCATAGTCGGTGGAGTGCGCCCCTTGGGGTGGAGATGGGTCAGGCTTCTGATTTGCCAGTCAGCCGGATGTGTTGATCCTCGAACTGTTGCGGGCTCAAATAGCCGACCGCTGAATGGAGCCGGCGTTTGTTGCGGCCTTTCGATGAGTCGCTGCGGAACGAACGCGCGTCCCGTTCTGTTGATGAGCGACTGGATGCCGTCCGGATCGTTCACCTGCCGCGAAACAAGGATGTCAAGCTCGTCGGCGCGCTACTAGCACGCATGCAGCCGTCACTGCTGAGAGCAGTCGACGATCCTGGAAGAGTATCGACGAACCCACGGCCCGTGTACGAATCAACCTGCGCGCACTGCGGGCGCCCCTATTCATGCGTCACACGCGCAGCTTGACTAGCTAGTTTCGATCCACAAACAACAAGTACTTGATTCTGTTCGATGAATCTCAATTTCTGCGGGCAAGGCCCGGCGGTTTCAAATCGACACTGACCGTCGCCACCCCGCGCAAGATTCTACACATCGAGATCGACAAGCTTGGCGCTATCGCGAAGCGAATGACATCCACGGCAAGACGGTGACGCTGCAGTGCCCTGGTGCCTTCAATGATGACGTCCCAGGGAGTGGTGTAGCTTCGGCGATCGCCGTGCTTTCCGGACGGAGCCGGGAATGGATCAGCTTGCCCGCCGCGGCAAGCTGATCCATTCCCGGCTCCGTCCGGAAAGCACGGCGATCGCCGAAGCTACACCACTCCCTGGGACGTCATCCCTTCAATTTGCTCGACCACATTTGAGTGGCAGCGCCACTTTTCTAAGCGGAATGAGAATTCAACTTGGTACTGACGCGCACAATATATCATCAGGATGTGCTAATCCTCACTTTTTAGGCGCGCCCCTGACCTTACATTTCCTCATTGGATTCAAGTCAATAGAGTGACAGCGCAAAACTGGCACGCTGCTTGCTCTCCAAGAATTGCTTTGAATCAACGGCGATTGAAGCAAGTACAGACGCCAGATGCGCCTGTCAAAGACACCGACGTCGCAAGGACTTTGCCTCCGAGAGGGATTCCTCCCGGAACGCGATCTCCGAGCGGCGTTTTTTCAGTTTTGACCGGCCAACAACCGAGGGAACCTGCGCATGACCAAGACTTCGATCAGTGGCCTGACCCGCCGCAGCTTGCTGAAGACGACCGCGACGGCCGCAATGGTCGGCGCAGCCAAGACGCTATTACCATCCGGGGCTTTTGCTCAGGGCGCCGGTCCCGAGACCACCAAGGCCGTCCTCGGCTTTATTGCGCTCACCGATTCCGCCCCGCTCGTCATCGCCAAGGAGAAGGGCTTCTTCGAAAAGTACGGCATGACCGAAGTGGAGGTTGTGAAACAGGCCTCGTGGGGCACGACGCGCGACAATCTGGTGCTCGGCTCTGCCGGCGCCGGCATCGATGGCGCCCATATTCTGACGCCGATGCCCTATCTCATCTCGACCGGCAAGGTGACGCAAAACAACCAGCCGCTGCCGATGGTGATCCTCGCGCGCCTCAATCTCGATGCTCAGGCGATCTCGGTCGGCGCCGCCTATTCCGATCTGAAGGCGGGCCTTGATGCCTCAGTCCTCAAGGAAGCCTTTGCAAAGAAGAAGGCGGAAGGCGCAGCCGCGAAAGTCGCCATGACCTTCCCCGGCGGCACGCACGACCTCTGGATCCGCTACTGGCTCGCTGCCGGCGGCATCGACCCGGACAGGGACGTCGAGACGATCGTCGTCCCGCCGCCGCAGATGGTCGCCAACATGAAGGTCGGCACCATGGACTGTTTCTGCGTCGGCGAACCCTGGAACGAGCAACTCGTCAACCAGAAGATCGGCTACACGGCCGTCAACACCGCAGAGATCTGGGCGAGGCACCCTGAGAAATCCTTCGCGATGCGCGCCGACTGGGTCGAGAAGAACCCGCGTGCCGCCAAGGCGCTCGTCATGGCGGTCGAAGAAGCCGCGCAATGGTGCGACGATATGGCCAACAAGGACGAGCTCGCCAAGATCGTCGGCAAGCGTAGTTGGTTCAACGTGCCGCCGAAGGACATCATCGACCGGCTGAAGGGCGAGTACGACTATGGCAACGGCAAGGTCGTCGAGAACAGCCCGCACTTCATGAAGTTCTGGCGCGATCATGCCTCCTACCCCTTCCAGAGCCATGACGCCTGGTTTCTTACCGAGAACATCCGATGGGGCAAGTTCGCACCGGATACGGACATCAAGGGGCTGATCGCCAAGGTCAACCGCGAGGATATCTGGCGCGAGGCGGCGAAGGAGCTCGGCGTCACCGACATCCCTGCGTCGACGTCGCGTGGCCCGGAGACCTTCTTCGACGGCAAGGTCTTCGATCCAGAAAATCCGGAGGCGTATTTGAAGAGCCTGGCGATCAGCCGCATCGCCTGACGCCTACCGCAGCCGGGTTTCAAAGCCGGCTGCCGTTCGACCCGAATCCTAGGAGGAACGGCATGTCCGTCACCAATCTCAAACTCAAACCGCAGGCGGCGCCGCAGCCTCCCGCTCAGGTCATCGCTCTCGGGCACCCGGGCCGCCCCGGCACCGACAGTCGCCTGGGGCGCCTTGCCGCGCAGACCGTCACGAATCTGTTGCCGCTTTTCGTCACGCTGACGCTCTTCATCCTCGCGTGGCAGCTTATCTGCTCGTCGCCCGAGTCGAGCCTACCGGCTCCGTCGCGCGTCCTTGAAGAGAGTTGGGAGCTAATCGTGCATCCCTTCTACACCGGCCAAGGCGTGGATCAGGGCCTGTTCTGGCACATCTTCGCCAGCCTGCAGCGCGTCGCGCTCGGCTACACGATGGCAGCTGCCGTCGGCGTAGCACTCGGCACGCTGGTCGGCCAGAGCGCACTGGCCATGCGCGGCCTCGACCCGATCTTTCAGGTGCTGCGCACCGTGCCGCCGCTCGCCTGGCTACCGCTTTCGCTCGCCGCCTTCCAGGACGGCAATCCCTCGGCGATTTTCGTCATCTTCATCACTGCGATCTGGCCGATCATCATCAACACCGCGGTCGGTATTCGCAACATTCCGCAGGATTACCGGAACGTCGCCAAGGTGCTTCGACTGAACGGATTCGAATATTTCCATAAGATCATGCTGCCGGCGGCCGCCCCTTACATCTTCACGGGCCTGCGGATCGGTATCGGGCTCTCCTGGCTCGCGATCGTCGCCGCCGAGATGCTGATCGGCGGTGTCGGCATCGGCTTCTTCATCTGGGACGCCTGGAACTCGTCGTTGATCAGCGACATCATCGTGGCGCTGATCTATGTCGGCATTGTGGGTTTCCTCCTCGATCGCATCATCGCGCTGATCGGTCGCGCAGTTACGCGCGGCACGGCAAACGCCTGAAGAAAAGGAGGCTTTCATGCCCAAGAGCTATCTCTCACTTGAACTCATTGACAAGACCTTCGAACGCGGCGGAACGCGCACCGAGGTACTGAAGCAAGTCTCGTTGTCCGTCGATAAGGGCGAATTCATCTCGATCATCGGCCATTCCGGTTGCGGCAAGTCGACCCTGCTTAACATCATCGGTGGGCTGACGCAGGCGACGAGCGGCGTCGTACTCCTCGACGGCAAGATGGTCGACGAACCCGCACCGGACCGCGCCGTCGTCTTTCAGAACCACTCGCTGCTGCCATGGCTGACGGTCTATGAAAATGTCCGGCTCGCTGTCGATAAGGTGTTCTCTAAGACCCGCAGCAAGCAAGAACGCCATGAGTGGACCATATCCAACCTGGAGCTGGTGCAGATGGCGCATGCAGCTGACAAGCGCCCTTCGGAAATCTCCGGCGGCATGAAGCAGCGCGTCGGCATCGCCCGGGCGCTTGCCATGGAACCGAAGGTGCTGCTGCTCGACGAACCCTTCGGGGCGCTCGACGCACTAACCCGCGCGCATCTACAGGACCAGGTCATGCAGATCCACGCGACCCTCAGCAATACCGTCCTGATGATCACACATGACGTCGACGAAGCGGTCCTGCTATCCGACCGCATCGTGATGATGACCAATGGACCCTCTGCACGAATTGGCGAAATCCTCGATGTGCCGCTCGCCCGTCCGCGCCGGCGCATTGAGCTCGCCTCCGATCGAACCTACCTGAAATGTCGCGAAGCGGTGCTGAAGTTCCTCTACGAACGCCACCGCTTCGTCGAAGCTGCAGAATGACTATCTGCGAGCCGAGCTCGATAGTTGCACTTTGATCGGACGCGTCCTTTGTTAGGTCTGCCGCAAAGGAGACCATATCAGGGGGTGCATGGACGGAGCGTGAGAAACCTCTCTCGCGGAGTGGGTTACTGCTCCCAACTGGGGACGGCGCCGTAGAGGGCGGCGAGATAATCGACGAAGAGCCGCACCTTCGCTGAAAGGAACTGCCTGCTCGGGTAGACGGCCGAAAGCGTCAGCTGGCGGGATCCCTCCCACTCCGGCAGCACTTGGATTAGGCGCCCGTCACGCAGTTCCGCGCTGACGTCCCAGGTTGAGCGGGGGCGCAATGCCCGCTCCGGCGATCACCGCGGCGCGGATGATCTCCGACGAATTGGTGACGAGCGGTCCCTCCGGACGATAGACGAGGGAACCGCCCGGGCCTTCCAGTTTCCAACTCTCATTGTTGTGGGCCGGCAGGCAGATGTGGTGCGCGAGGTCGCCGATCTCTCTGGGTGCGCCGTGCCGGGCGATGTAGGCGGGTGCGGCGCAGAGCAGGCGACGGACCGGCGCGAGAGCCAATGTCCATCTCAGTATCCTCTGTAATAAGACTGGAAAGCCCTAACTCCCAGTTTCTGTTAATTGGGCTCGGCACCTGACGTGCTGGCGAAGAGAGCAAGGGCCGCGATTATAGCTGGCAGGCTAAAGGCGGCCGCGGGGATGAACATGTAGCCGGCCGCTCCGGCGCCGCATCCAATGGCAAACGTCAGGACAGCGGTGGCCATCTTTTTCACCCGTGCTTTTGCGACGGTGATTTCCTGGGCCTTCGAGTTGGCAAGGATGTCGGCAAGATCGAGCATGATCTGTGTCGTCGTACCCGTCATCAGGGTGGTCGGCGGCGCTTTCGACAGATGGGACCGGTGAAGGCCGTTCTGTATGGCCATTGCCGACACCAGTGTCATCGCAACTGCAAACGTGATGCCATTCTCGTCGCCGTGGAATGGACCATAAATAATGGCAATGACCGCGGCCGCGGCGAGCAGGATCAATTTTACGACCAGCATGGGCCGGACGGGGGAGCGATTCCGGTTTTGAAGTTTCAGGCACACCAGCCGGGACGCGAAGACGACCAGGCAGAACATCGGAAGGACCAGCACCTTCGACAATGCTCCGCCAAGGCCATGCGCCATCGTTGCGCCCAATGTCACGAAGTTGCCTGTGACATGCGCGGTAAAAAGCCCTGAAAGAGCCAGGAAGCCGAGCGTATCGACGTAGCCGCCATTGAAACTCAGCAGGGTAGGAAGCGAGGGAAGCTTCATTCCTTGACCTCTATTTCTGTTACTTGCCGCGACGTTGCTCGCGACGTGGCTCCAGCTTTGACGCCAGATGCCGGCTTCACAATTGCATCAATTGTTTCGAGTTCATTGCGCGTGGCGGCATAATGGGCTGGGCGGTCGCAGCCGCCGCCCTGCTCAAGTCTTCGTTATGCGGCACCAGGCCGATTGATCGTCAGGAAGTGACGGACAACAGGTTTCTCGGGACCGGCATGGTAGGCCCGCACCTTGCCCTGCAGGTCGGCGTCGGCATTGGAGACCCGCTTGTGCTGGCGAAGATGTTCAGCCCAGGATTCCACCATGAACCATTCGACGATCTTCTCCGGGTCAGCCGAGTCCTCGGTGACACCCCAGCCATAGGCACCATCGCGGCGGCGTTCGTTGGAAAGATGATCGATGGCGTGCAGGAATGCGCTGCGGTGCTGCTTCTCGACCTTGTACTCGATCAGGATCAGAACCGGACCACGGTCATGGGCAACGGGTTCCGCAACAAGCGGTTCAGGCCAGTGATTGGACGGCACCATGTCGGCATCGCCTGCAGGAAGCTTCACGCGGTGCATGATGAACCCGGCTACAAGCAGTCCGGCGGCTCCGATGAGCAGGGTCGATCGGATGCCGACAGCCTCGCCGACCGCGCCCCAACCAAGGCTCCCGGCAGTCATCGCACCATTGAAGACGGTGAGGTAGACGGCGAGGCCGCGACCACGCACCCAGTTCGGAAGAACAGCCTGGGCCGCGCCGTTGAGCGTTGTCAGAGCAGTGATCCATGCCGCACCAAGGAACAGAAGAACGATGATGGAGACGATCTTCGGCGGAGCGAGTGACAGGACACCCATGACGGCAGCGGTGATCAGCGCGGCACCGAGAAGCAGGCCGTCGGAACTCAGCCGTTCGCGCAGCTTCGGCATGACCAAGGCGCCACCAATCGCGCCTGCACCGACTGCACCGAGCAGGATGCCGTAGAAGCTGGCATCACCACCCAGCAACTGCCGCGCGACGAGCGGGAGGAGCGCCCAGACGGCGCTGGCGAAGGCGAAGAAGATCGCGGCGCGCAGGAGGACGACGTGGAGCGGTGTGCTTGAGCGGGTGTAGCGAAGCCCGGCCCGGAAGGCACCGAAGAAGTTCTCCTGAAGCGCGTCGTTTGCATTCTTCGCCCGTGGCCACCAGACCAGAGCTGCGATCACCACGGCGTAGCTCGCGACATCCGCGCCGTAGGTGATCCCGGCTCCAAAGGCTGCCAGAAGCAGGCCGCCTGCGGCAGGCCCGATGGAGCGGGCAATGTTGATGCCGAGCGAGTTCAGCGCCACGGCGCTCCTGACATCCTCGCGTTTGACCAGTTCGGGAACAATGGCCTGCCATGTCGGTCCCATCAGAGCAGCGCCAATGCCGCCGAGGAATGTCAGACCGATCAGCGCGCTGATCGACAGCATGCCCGTCTCGGACAGGACCATAAGCGAGATGCTGACGGATGCCAGCAGGAGCTGGACGGCGATCAGGAACTTGCGGCGATCAAGGATGTCGGTGAGAACGCCCGCAGGAATGGCAAGCAGGAAGATCGGCAGGGTTCCGGCCGCCTGGACCATGGCGACCGCGGCCGGCGATGCCGAAAGATCCGTCATCAGCCAGGAGCTTGCGACGTCGCGCATGAAGCTTCCGGTATTGCCAAGGACGGTGGCGATCCAGAGAACCGCAAACACAGGCTGTGCGAGTGGCGCGAATGTTCCGCCGGATGCTTTTGCAGCGCTCATTTGCCTGCTCCCCTGGTGAGGTCGAATGCGGCGACGAACAGGAATGCGCCAGCGAGGCCAACATGTTCAAAGAAGGCGTTGGTCGCCATCATGCGGTCCATGCCGGGAGCCATCTCCCAGAAACGGAGGGCGATGAACGTTGCCATGAGCGTGAAGCCAGCGAGCGCCAGCGCTCCGATCCAGCGAAACAAGCCCGATACCACCATGGCTGAAGCCGTCAGCTCGAACACGATGACGGCGACCGCAAAGAACGCGGTAGGATGAAGACCGAAATGATCCATCTCAGCCAGTGCGCCGTTGAAGTCGAAGATCTTGGTAAGCGGACCTTGTATGTAGGCAGCGCAGAGTGCGAGCAGTGAAACGGTTCGCGTGATCGGAGAGGCCATGATGCGCGTCAGGCCGCTTAGGATCGGGTTCGTCGCGGGGGATAGGTGGGTCACAATCTGCTCCTGCATGTTCGCCGCGAGCGGCTGCTTTTGATGGAGCGATCTTGACTGGTTGCAGCGGCACCAACAATTGCAGCAATAGTTTCGATTTAATTGCAAAATGAGCAATTATGAAGTGATGCTCGGGTGACTGGATCCCACCCGAGCTAAGGCTCGTCAGACGGCCCAGCAGGAGCAACCGAGTGCGCCAAAGAACCCCTTGAGGTCGGCGATCGGAAGCTTGGATGTCCAGGCTCCGGCATGGTCGTGGCCGTGCACGCCGCAATCGCTGGCGCATCCGCATGTGGAGATGGCGGTGCGGCGCAAGGATCGAGCGCCCGCGCCCTCCGGTTCGCCCCAGGCCGCGTAGCCGCCGAACTTGCGTACGGGAGACCAGTCGGGCATCGCGGGCGGGATGTCGTTCTCGTCGAGTGTCTTGAAGTCTCCCGCGCCATAGACGATCTTGCCGCCGACCATGGTCAGTTCGGAGGTAAGGAAGGAGATCTCGTCCTCGGCGCACGAGAAGAAGTCCTTGTCCGGTACGACGAGGTCGGCGAACTGGCCCTTTTCGATGCGGCCCTTCTTGCCCTCCTCGTTGGAGAACCACGTGACCTTTTCCGTCCACATGCGAAGCGCGGTTTCACGGTCGAGGCAGTTGGCGCGGGGATAGAGCTGCATGCCGCCGACCGTCTTGCCAGTCACCATCCAAGACAGCGAGACCCACGGATTGTAGGAGGCAACGCGGGTCGCATCCGTGCCGGCCGAGACATTCACGCCCTTTTCGAGCATCTTCCTGATTGGTGGTGTTGCTTCCGCAACGCCATGGCCGTAGCGCTCGACGAAGTACTCGCCCTGATAAGCCATGCGGTGCTGCGTGGCGATGCCGCCACCAAGTGCGGCTATACGGTCGATCGAGCGATCCGAAATGGTTTCCGCATGATCGAAGAACCAGTTCAGTCCTTCGAGCGGGATGTCCTTGTTGACCTTCTCGAAAACGTCGAGCGCACGGGAGATCGTCTCGTCGTAGGTGGCATGCAGACGCCAGGGCCAGCGGTTCTCCGCAAGCACGCGGACGACCTCTTCCAGCTCGCCTTCCATTTCCGGGGCCATCTCAGGACGGGGCTGGCGGAAATCCTCGAAATCGGCAGCGGAGAAGACGAGCATCTCGCCGGCACCGTTATGGCGGAAGTAGTCGTTGCCCTGCTTGTATTTGACCGACTGCGTCCAGTTCAGGAAGTCCTGCTTCTCTTCCTTCGGCTTCTGGGTGAAGAGGTTGTAGGCCAGCCGCACCGTCATCTGGTTCTCGTCGGACAGCTTCTGAATGACCGCGTAGTCGTCAGGATAGTTCTGGAACCCGCCACCCGCGTCGATCACGCCTGTCACTCCAAGGCGGTTCAGTTCGCGCATGAAGTGGCGGGTCGAGTTGACCTGATAGTCGAAAGGCAGCTTCGGGCCCTTGGCAAGAGTCGAATAGAGAATGCCCGCATTCGGCTTGGCCAGCAGCATGCCTGTCGGGTTGCCGTTGGCATCGCGCATGATTTCGCCTCCGGGCGGGTTCGGGGTGTCCCGGGTGTAGCCGACTGCGCGGAGAGCGGCGCCGTTGAGCAGCGCACGGTCGTAAAGGTGCAGAAGGAACACGGGCGTGTCGGGCGCGACAGCGTTGATCTCCTCGATTGTCGGGAGGCGCTTTTCCGCGAACTGGTGTTCGGTGAAGCCGCCGACGACGCGCACCCATTGCGGCGCGGGCGTGATCGCCACCTGGCGCTTCAGCATGTCCATCGCATCGGCGAGCGACCGAACGCCATCCCAGCGCAGCTCCATGTTGTAGTTCAGGCCACCCCGAACGACGTGGGTGTGGTTGTCGATCAAGCCAGGCAGAACACGCTTGCCCCTGAGGTCGACGATCTTAGTGCCAGAACCAGCCAGCGCCATGATCTCGCTGTCGGATCCGACTTCGAGAAACAGGCCATCCTTGATGGCGATCGCCGTGGCGTTCGGATTGGTTCGGTCGAGGGTCGTCACGCGGCCGTTGTGGAGGATCAGGTCGGGATGCATGGTGTCTACTCCGGTCTGGTTGGGATCGGCGGCTTTCGCGGGGGAGAAGAGGATCGAGAACGCCAGACTCGACGCGCCCCCAAGAAAGGATCGACGAGTCGTCATCAGCTCCGCTCCTCCGCTTTCGCCCCCGCCTGATGGGCGAGGTCGATAAGATCGCCGCCTTTAGGCAGGTGGCCGAACATGTGCGGCTTGATCTGATGAAGCCATGAGACGGCTGCTGGCTCCCTGCTCCAAATCTGTTCGCCGACGAGAATGCCGAAAAGGCCGAGCAGGGCGATGATAGGCGGCGCCGGCGAGCGGACGTTCAGGAGGCTGTAGACGATGCCCACAAGCAGACCTGCACCGAGAGAAAGAAGATAGATTTTCACGGGATGTCCTCCACGGTCAGAGAAAGGCCGCTCCGACGGGGTTATCGGAGCGGCCTGATCAAGCCCCTTACTTGGCGGGGTTCGGTCCGATGCGCTTGCCGTGCTTGACGCGTTCCTCTGCGCCGTGAACCATCGTGTAGGCGTAGTCGATGCCCATGCCGTATGCGCCGGAATGCTCCTTCACGAGGGTGGTGACAGCATCGTAGGTCTCCCTGCGAGCCCAGTCGCGCTGCCACTCGAGCAGGACCTGCTGCCAGGTGACCGGGATCACGCCTGCCTGAACCATCCGGTCCATCGCGTATTTGTGTGCGTCGGAGGACGTGCCGCCGGAAGCATCCGCGACCATGTAGATCTCATAATCTGGAACATCATGCAGGGCCGAGAGTGCGAAGGTGGTGTTGCAGACCTCGGTCCAGAGACCGGAGACGACGATCTTCTTGCGGCCCTCGGCGGCGTTCTTCGCCAGCGCGTCACGGACATTCTGGTCGTCCCAGGAGTTCATCGAGGTGCGCTCGAGAATATCGTTCTCCGGGTAAACGGCAAGCAGCTCGGGATAGGTGTTGCCAGAGAAGGATTGCGTCTCGACCGTAGTGATCGTGGTCGGAATATTGAAGATCTTGGCAGCCTTGGCGAGGCCGACGACGTTGTTCTTCAGCGTCTGGCGGTCGATCGATTGGACACCAAAGGCCATCTGCGGCTGCTGATCAATGAAGATGAGCTGGCTGTTGGCGGGAGTGAGAACTTCGAGCTTGGACATGAGATTTTCCTCTTCGGTTGTTTGGACCGCGAATGCGGCGGGTTATAAACTGGGCAGGACCTGTCGGACGGACACCATGTCCTGGAACACGGCTCATAAGGCCCTGAGTAGGTCGAAACCGATGCTTTCAATCACTCGTTGCCTCGGCTGCTGAAAGGAAACGTAGCGTGATTTGCGCTTGTGCAAAATTGCAATATTGCTTGCGAATGAGTTGCCATTATCGCAATAATTACTCCGAAATTCGGTTGACCTGCGGACGTCGCACGAGGCTGCGCTACGCGACCATTCGGTGCGGCCCTGAGGTAGTTTGCAGTATCGTCGCCCGTGAACTATCCGCACGTCTTTGATAGTGCGATATAATTTCGGTTTTCTGCGGCACGGTGTTGCAAGAAAAGCG
>NZ_LNQB01000095.1 GCF_001651875.1 Sinorhizobium saheli | reverse complement strand
GGCCGAGCGGGCACCCGGCCGGGAAACGCAGCACTGCGAGCGACGCCGCCACATAATCTCATCCGACGCATATCATCGGATCATGCTTCAACGTCTCCTGCACCATCAGCGATAGGCCGGGAAAGCCTCTGCGCATGTCGGTATAGCCTGTCGCCAGCCAAACCTTCACACCGCTCGTGACCGGGATCATCGCCGCTCCAGCACATCAAGAATGCGGGCCCAGTCTTCGGTGTCGATGTCGCTCTCGACCCGGAGACGACGGCCACCGCCAAGCTCGATCATCACCATGCTTGCCTTCTTCCGCGGCCGGGAGACCGGCGGCGGCTCGGCCGGGATCGATCGCGCAGGCAGCGCTTTCGACGACCTCGACGGGAACGAGTTGCGGGACGGACGGCGCGGAGATTTGGCAGAGCTCCTTGCGCCAGCGGAAGAGCTGGCTCGCATGGATGCCGGCCGAGTGCGCAATCTCCGAAACGCTTGCGCCTGGCTCAAGCGTCGCCGCGACCAGCCGCTCCTTCTCCTCGCGAGGCCAGCGCCGACGCCGCTCGACCGATGTAATCACCTCAACAAGCTGCTTTGTCATAGGACTATCCCTAGTGTTTGCACTAGGACTTGCAGGCTTCAGGCCGCCTCAGCAAGGCGGCCGTCACCGAAGGCATACTGCGTAGCGGGATTGCCGCGTCTGGAGCGGCTGCGGCAGTCGGCCTCCGTCGCTGACCCCGGCGTTGCGGCGCCTGAGCCTCCGGCAAGTCATCATATGATGTTGAGAGGACATGCGCGATTTCATAGGATGCTATCGCTTTTGGCATCCACTCGGAGTATGCATGATCCCGGAACGGAAAATCTGGAGGAATCATGCAGCGGGCTGAACGTCCAACGTCGCGCAGGTCATTCGCGTCGCAGGTCGCCGAAGCCCTGCGCGCGCAGATCGAGGCAGGTTTCTATGCGCCCGGCGACAAGCTGCCAACCGAGCCGGCCCTCATCGATCGCTTCGGCTTCAGCCGCACTGTGATCAGGGAGGCGATCGCCGCGCTGCGGGCCGATGGGCTGGTGGAATCGCGGCAGGGGGCGGGGGTGTTCGTGATCGGCCCGAAGGCGGCCGATGAAGGGCTGAAGCTGTTCACGGACGAGACCGACAAGATTTCCGACATCATCGAGGAACTCGAGCTCCGCATCGGCATAGAGGTGGAAGCCGCAGGCCTTGCCGCCGCCCGCAGTTCGCCGGCGCAGGAGGCCGAAATCCAGGCGCAGGTCGACAGGTTCGCCGACCTCGTCGCCGCAGGCCGGCCCACCGACGAGGCGGATTTCCAGTTCCACATGGCAATCGCCGCCGCCACCAACAATGGGAGATTCAAGGCTTTCCTCGATCATGTCGGCCGCCGGATGATTCCGCGGGTGAAGTTCAGGACCGTCATGGGCGGGGTCGATCCGCTGCCCAGCCGCGACCAGCCGATCCTCGAGGAGCATCGCGAGATCGCCGAAGCGATTCTCGCCCGAGACCCGGAAAAGGCGCGCGAGGCGATGCGCCGGCATCTCGTTACGGGGATCAAGCGTTATCGTTCATTGATGACCCGCCGTTCGGTTTCGGATCGCGACAAAGAGGATTGACTCGCCCCTCTAGTCATCATATGAATTCACCACGAACATCATATTAATTCGTGGGAGGAATTCCTTTGTCGCCAGATGAGATCAAGTCGCGCATCGGCTCGGGCCTGCTGTCGTTCCCGGTCACGCACTTCAATGACGACTTCAGCCTCAATCTCAAGAGCTATCGGGAACATGTCGCCTGGCTTTCCGGCTTCGAGGCGGCGGCTCTTTTCGCCGCCGGCGGGACGGGCGAATTTTTCTCCCTCTCGCCCGAGGAAGTTGGCAAGGTGACCCGCGCGGCCAAGGAAGCGTCCGGCGACGTGCCGATCATCGCCGGCTGCGGTTATGGCACCTCGCTTGCCAGGGAAACGGCCCGGCACGCCGAGGCCGCCGGCGCCGACGGTCTGCTGCTCTTGCCGCATTACCTGATGGAAGCGCCGCAGGAGGGCATCTACCGCCACGTCAAGGCCGTGTGCGAATCGACCGGTCTCGGCGTCATCATCTACAATCGCGCCAATTCGGTCGCCAATGCCGATACCGTGGCCCGTCTCGCCGATGCCTGCCCGAACCTGGTCGGCTTCAAGGACGGCACCGGCAAGGTCGACCTCGTCCGCCACGTGACGGCGAAGCTCGGCGACCGGCTCACCTATATCGGCGGCATGCCGACGCATGAGCTCTTTGCCGAGGGTTTCAACGGCGTGGGCGTCACGACCTATTCCTCTGCCGTCTTCAACTTCGTGCCGAAACTGGCGCAACGCTTCTACAAGGCGATGCGTGCGGGTGACCGGGCGACCATGGAAGAGATCCTGCACGAGTTCTTCTTCCCCTTCGCGGCCCTGCGCGATCGCGAGCAGGGTTATCCGGTTTCGATCATCAAGGCCGGCGTCGAGCTCATCGGCCGGACGCCAGGTCCGGTGCGTCCGCCGCTGACGGACCTGAAGCCTCAGGAGAAGGAAATGCTGCGGGACCTGATCGAAAAGGTCGCGGCCTGAAATCGGTCGCTTCGGCCGGCGGGCGAATGGGACGAGGATGCCCGCCGGACGACGACGAGCTGCAAACACCAAGGGAGGAAAGCATGAAGAGCTCAAGTGTTCTTGCGATAGCGTCCGCCGTCCTGATGGCCGCCGCCGCCTCATCGGCCATGGCGCAGGCGGGGCAGGAAATCCGCATAGTCCTGCCGGAGCAACCGGCAAACCTGGAGCCCTGCGGCACCATCATCACCAATGTCGGGCAGATCCTCAGCCAGAACGTCGTCGAGCCGCTGACGGTGATCGATCCCGCGACGGGACAGCCCCGACCGAAGCTTGCCACCGAATGGACGCAGGTCGATCCGGTAACATGGCGGCTCAAGCTGCGCGACAACGTCAAATTCCAGGACGGCTCGGATTTCAACGCGGAAGCGGCGGTCTTCTCCATCAACCGGATGACCGGCGGCAAGATCACCTGCAGCAACAACGCCAAGTTCGGCGATGCCAAGCTGGAGGTGACCGCCGTCGACGATCTCACCGTCGAGATCAAGTCGGACAAACCCCAGCCGATCCTGCCGACGCTGTTGAGCGTGGTCATGGTCGTCTCGCCGAAGACGCCGGAGGACAAGGCGGTCAACGATCCGGTCGGGACCGGCCCCTTCAAGCTTTCGACCTTCTCGCCGCAGACCGTCGTGCTCGACGCCTTCGACGGCTATTGGGGTCAGAAGCCGGAGTTTACCAAGGCGACCTATGTCTGGCGTCCCGAATCCTCGATCCGCGCCGCCATGGTCGAGACTGGCGAAGCGGACCTGACGCCGTCGATCGCCATCCAGGACGCGAGCAATCCGGAAACCGACTTCGCCTACCTGAACTCGGAAACGACGGCGATCCGCATCGACACCGCCCAGCCGCCTCTTGACGACCTGCGCGTCCGCAAGGCGCTCAATCTGGCGATCGATTGGGAGGGCCTCGCCCAGCTCTTCGGCGACGACGTCAAGCGCGCGTCGCAGATGGTCGTTCCGGGCATCAACGGCCATGACGACGCGCTCGAAGCCTGGTCTTACGATCCGGAGGAGGCGAAGAAGCTGCTCGAGGCGGCGGCGGCCGACGGCGTTGCCGTCGACACCGAGATCAAGCTCATCGGCCGCAACGGCATCTATCCGAACGGCGCAGAAGCGATGGAAGCCATGATGACGATGTGGCAGGCCGTGGGCCTCGACGTCAAGCTGACGATGCTCGACGTCGCCGATTGGCTAAGATACCTGCAAAAACCCTTCCCGGAGGAGCGCGGCGCCAACCTCCTGCAGATGATGCATGACAACAACAAGGGCGATGCGGCCTTCACGATCCCGATCTTCTATCGTTCGAGCGGCAACTACGCGACGCTCGCCGACCCGGCCCTCGACAAGGAGATCGACGCGGCGCTCGCCGCCACCGGCGAAGACCGCACGAAGAGCTTCAAGGCGCTCTTCGACAAGGCCCGCAAGGAAGTGGTCGCCGACATTCCGATGTTCCACATGATCGGCTACACGCGCGTCGGCCCCAGGCTCGACTGGAAGCCCGACATCACGACCAACAGCGAGATCCCGCTCGCCAACATCCGCCTCAAGGACTGATCGACCGGGATCGCGGGGTGGTTGATGCCATCCTGCGATCGCTCTTGCTTGCGTGCGATACCTTCGAAGGGCATCGGAAATGTTCAGCTATATCGGGCGCCGTGCGTCCCACAGCATCCTGTCGGTCATCGGCCTGCTGACGCTGGTCTTCTTCCTGACGCGGCTCACCGGCGACCCGTCCGCCTTGTACCTGCCGCTCGACGCGACGGCCGAGGCGCGGTCCGCATTCGCAAGGCTGAACGGCCTCGACCAGCCGATCCCCTGGCAGTTCGCGGAATATCTGAAGGACCTGCTCCATCTCGATTTCGGCCAGTCGCTAAGGCAGAACCGTTCGGCGATCGAGGTGGCGCTCCAGGCCTTTCCGGAGACGCTGAAGCTTGCCCTGGTTGCGATCACGCTTTCGACGGCGCTGGCGATCCTCGTCGGATCGCTTGCCGCGGCCCGTCCTGGCAGCCTTTTCGATCGGATCGCCAGCCTCGCTTCCCTTGCCGGCGCCAGCGCTCCGGATTTTTGGGTGGCGATCGTCGGTATCCTGGTCTTCGCCGTCGGCCTGGAAGTGCTGCCGACATCCGGCACCGGCACGTGGGCCCATTGGATCATGCCGATCTTCGTGCTGATGCTCCGCCCCTTCGGGCTGCTTGTGCAGGTCGTGCGCGGCACCATGCTCTCGGCACTAGCCTCGCCCTATATCAAGACCGCACGCGCCAAGGGGGTTCGCCGGCAGAAGATCATCTTCGGCCACGCGCTCCGCAATTCGCTTCTGCCCGTCGTCACGGTCGCCGGCGATCTCGCCACCGGTCTCGTCAATGGCGCCGTCGTCGTCGAAACGATCTTCGGCTGGCCGGGCATCGGCAAGTTGATGATCGACTCGATCATCCAGCGCGATTTTGCCGTGGTCCAATCGACGATCCTGGTGACGGCGACCGCCATCTTCATCCTGAACATCGCGATCGATCTGCTCTATGCATTCCTCGATCCGCGCATCCGGTATTGAGCCATGACGATCATCTCTCCCGACGCCGAGCCGGCGGCCGCCCCCGGCACCAGTCGTGTCCTGCTCGCCTATTTGCGGCGTGACAGGCTGGCGCTGGCCGCAGCGATCTTCCTCGCGCTCCTCGTCCTGGCGGCGCTCCTCGGACCATGGCTCGTCGGCGACGCCGCGTCCCGGCTGGGGCTGCGTCAGCGCAATCTCGCTCCCTTCTCGCCGGACCATGCTTGGATCTACTTTCTCGGCGCCGACACGCTCGGGCGGCCGATTCTCGCGAGGCTCGTCGTCGGCGCTCAGAGCACGCTCGGCATTGCCGCGGCGGCCGTCTTCTCCTCCATGCTCATCGGCGGCACGCTCGGCCTCGTCGCCGGCTACTCCGAGCGGTGGTACAGCCATCTGATCCTGCGTCTGGCCGATGTCGTGATGAGCTTTCCGTCGCTGCTCCTGGCGCTGATCGTGCTCTATACGCTCGGCCCGAGCATCACCAATCTCGTCATCGTGCTCGCCATCACGCGCATGCCGATCTATTTGAGGACCGCGCGCGCCGAGGTGCTGGAACTGCGCGAGCGCATGTTCGTCAGCGCGGCTCGCTCGATGGGTGCCGGCCCTGCGAGGATCATCCTGCGGCACATCGCGCCGCTGGTACTGCCGACTTTGGTGACGATCGCGGCCATCGACTTCGCCACGGTCATCCTGTCGGAATCGGCACTGAGCTTCCTCGGCCTCGGCATCCAGCCCCCGGACTTCACCTGGGGCGCCATGGTGGCGAACGGGCGCGGCTATCTCTCCACCGCCTGGTGGATCGCCTTCTGGCCGGGCCTTGCCATCATGCTGACGACGCTGTCCCTCAACATCCTTTCGAACTGGGCGAGAACCGTCGCCGATCCGCAACAACGCTGGCGTCTGCAGACCTTGCGAAAGGCAGCCCGATGAAGAACGCGCACGATTCCATTCGAAAGGGCGAGGGGCCGATCCTGAAGATCGAGGGGCTCACCGTCGATTTCCTCTCGAACGACGCGCCGGTTCGCGCCGTCGACAATGTCTCCTTCCAGGTGAACCGGGGCGAGACGCTCGTGATCCTCGGCGAAAGCGGCTCGGGAAAGAGCGTCAGCACCAGCACGGTTATGGACCTCGTCGACTGCCCGCCGGGCGATATCGTCGGCGGATCGTGCCTCTTCGACGGCATCGAACTATCGCGCCTGGACCCGGAAGGCCGCCGGAACATCAACGGTCGCCGGATCGCGATGATCTTCCAGGATCCGCTCGCCTATCTCAATCCGGTCTACACCGTCGGGCGGCAGATCGCGGAGGTTTTCGAGAGCCACGACGCCGCACAGGGCGCGCAGGCACGCGCCAATGCGATCGAACTGCTGAGGCGCGTCGGCATTCCGGAACCGGAAAGCCGGGTGGATTTCTATCCGCACCAGTTCTCCGGAGGCCAGCGCCAGCGCGTGATGATCGCCATGGCGATCGCACTGAAGCCCGATATGCTGATTGCCGACGAGCCGACGACGGCACTCGACGTCAGCGTCCAGGCGCAGATCCTCGATCTCCTGCGCGACCTCCAGCGCGAGACCGGCATGGCGCTCGTCATGATCACCCACGACCTCGAGGTCGCCGCATCCATGGCCGACCGGATCATCGTCATGAATGGTGGAAAGATCGTCGAATCCGGTCTCGCCCAAAAGGTGTTCGACAACCCGCAACACCCCTACACGCGCCGCCTCATCGCCGCACTCCCGCACGGCGAGGCGGCAGAAGCGTCGCACAGGCGGTCGACGGACATCAGAGGCGAGACGCTTCTCAAGGTGGAACACCTGACGAAGGAATATGTGCTTGCATCCGGCGCCTTCGCCGGAAAGCGCAGGTTCAGGGCGGTGGACGACGTCAGTTTCGACGTGAGGAAAGGCGAGACGCTCGGCATCGTCGGGGAGTCCGGCTCAGGCAAGTCGAGCATCGCGCGCATTCTTCTGAGGCTGAACGAGCCGAGTTCCGGCAAGGCGTTCTACGCGGGCGAAAACATCTTCGAGATGAGCGGCAAGCGCCTCGTGGCGTTCAGGCGCAAGGTCCAGATGGTGTTCCAGGATCCCTATGGCTCCATGAACCCACGCATGAACGTCCGCTCCATCATCTCCGAGCCCTGGGCGATCCACCGCGATCTCCTTGCCCGGAACAGGTGGAAGGACCGTGTGGCGGAGCTTCTGGAACTGGTTGGCCTGAAGCCGGACCATGCCGAGCGCTACCCGCACCAGTTCTCCGGCGGCCAGCGCCAGCGCATCGCCATTGCCCGGGCGCTCGCGAGCGAGCCGGAACTGATCGTCTGCGACGAGGCGGTCTCCGCACTCGACGTCTCGATCCAGGCGCAGGTGATCGATCTGCTGGCCGATCTTCGCACGCGGCTCGGCCTCTCCTATATCTTCATCACCCATGACCTGCCGATCGTGCGCCATTTCGCCGACCGCATCATGGTGATGAAACAAGGAAAGATCGTCGAGGAGGGTCCGACCTCGGCATTGTTCAGCGCGCCGCAACACGATTACACGCGGAGCCTGCTCAGGGCCGTGCCGAAGCCGAAATGGCTGATGTCGACCGATGCGCCGTCGGCAGCGCCGGGCGAACTGCGACCTGAGCGGACGAGAAACGGGAGCATGGCAGGATGACACTTANAACTGCGACCTGAGCGGACGAGAAACGGGAGCATGGCAGGATGACACTTAACCAGAACCTGATTGCCGGCGAGTGGGTCGGCGGCGACGGCGTCGCCAACGTCAATCCCTCGAACACCAACGACATCATCGGCAACTATGCGCGCGCCAGCGCCGAGGATGCCAAGGCCGCGATCGCGGCGGCGAAGGCCGCTTTTCCGGCCTGGTCGCGCTCCGGCATCCTCGAGCGCCACGCGATCCTCAAGAAGACCGCCGACGAGATCATCGCCCGCAAG
>NZ_LNQB01000094.1 GCF_001651875.1 Sinorhizobium saheli | reverse complement strand
CCTTGTGGCCAAAATAGGGATGCCAACGGTAATGAACCACCAATTCCTGACCGACATGGGCAGAATGAACGGGCAATGGCTGTACGCCGAAAGGCCCGGCTCATTGCCGAGTTCGAGCGCGATCTCATCAGCGAGCGTGTGAAATCCGGTCTCGCGGCCGCCAAAGCCCGTGGAAGCAAGCTCGGGCGACAGCTCGGCCAACGGCCGAAGTCGGCTCGCATCGAAGGTGCTGGCGCTCTTCGAGGAAGGTCGCAGCTCTCGCTGGATCGCCCGCGATCTAGCCATCAGCACGAATACGGTTGCTGATATCGCCAAGCGCTATCGCGCGAGCGGCGAATGACGTGAATGTGCAGATTTCCGCCACTCGGCGGTCAGATTCCAAGGACAGTAGCGGGTGGGATTGCCCCTCACCGCAATTGCCGGAATGGCATGATCGCGGACGAAGCCGTCATTCGGAGGGCGTAGCGTTAGGTTCCCGCTAAGCGACGTCAAGACCCGAACATGAAACGAATGGACGGATACTGCGCTGAACATCTTATTCAAGATGGTTTGCTCACATTGGGCTGTCTATGGCGCGACGATCAGGATGAGACGAGTCTCACCTTGATTGTCGCCGCGCAGCTGTCGGCGGCAGAAGCAGTCATTCCATCTTGGGAGGGGCAAAACGAGCCGAGTTGTTCTCTGGCCAATACGTCAGAATGGTCGGTGTCGTGTCGATCCGATCTCACCCGCGGAGATTCCTGCCACCGCACAGAAGATCTTCGAAATGGCGTCGGTAACCTTTGATCTTGAAGCGCGAAACGAGGAGTAATCCTCAGCTTTTGCTATCATTCCTTCGGTTGCCATTGCGTCAGAATCACATGAACGTCCGGCTCCAGATCATGCTGGGCCCAGCATGATAAAGGTTTCGCTCTTCGAGACGCCGTCTGTCGCCCGAACGGTTGAGATGAGCTCGTTCAATTCTGACATCGTGGCAACCTCGATTTCGGCGATTACATCCCAAACGCCATTCGTGTTGGAAAGCGACGCTACTCCGGGGAGCCGCTTGATGGCTGCAACGGCGGGCCGTGGTGAGCCGCTTACCGTGATCAGGATAAATGCTCTGATCAGATCCTTGCTGATGTCGTCCTTCAGACGAACCGTAAACCCTTTGATATGTCCGTCAGCGACAAGGCGATCCAGTCTCTTCTGGGCTGTTGCTCGGGCGACTCCGAGAAGCTGCGCAAGCTGCGGCACCGAAGCCCTGCCATTGATGCGCAATTCTGCGATCAGCCGTCTATCAAGATCGTCCATGGGCTATTTCCAATTTCGTCATTCTAGTTACTATTTCGGCATATATTGAGAATATCAAGCACTTTGTGTTCTTTTTTGTTCTCCGAAAACGTCCTACGACTCCGTCCTATCGATGCAGAGCCGGCCGGATAAGTGGGACCAAACAAAATAACCGGGCCTCGCATTCTGTCGATCGATCCATGCCTTTGGCCGTCGTAAATCACGCGAGATCCGCCGTGTCGGGTCGAATGGGAGATGAAATATATGAAACTGAACCGTGTTTTTTCCGCTGTTCTGATGGCTGCTGCGATCTGCTTGCCGTTCACCGCTGCCGAGGCGGATGACCTGCAGAAGATCGAGAATGCCGGCAAGTTGTCGGTTGCTCTCTCCGGCGCGTTTCCACCCTTCAGCTTCGTTGACGAAAACAACCAAGTAGTCGGCTTCGACGTCGATATCGGCTCCGAGATTGCTCGCCGCCTGAAGGCCGAGCCGAACATCGTGACGACCGCATGGGACGGCATCATCGCCGGTCTGGTTACCGGTCGCTATGACACCATCATCGGCTCCATGAGCATCACCGAAGAGCGCAAGAAGGCCGTCGACTTCGTCGGTCCCTACTACCGCTCCGGCCTTGCTGTCTTCGTTCGCAAGGGCGCCGGCATCGCCGGTGTTGGCGAGCTCGAAGGCAAGACGGTCGGCGTCACGTTGGGCGAAGCCGCCGAGAAATGGGCGCGCGATCAAAACAAGTTCGAGATCCGGACCTACAAGGGTCTTCCGGAAATGCTTCTCGATCTCGGCGCCGGCCGCGTCGACGCGATCGTCGCAGATGATGTTCCGGTGTTCGTGGCGATGGCCAAGAGCAACGCGCCGATCGAGCAGGTCAAGGACGACACGCTTCCCCGCTACGATATCGGTATCGCTATCCGCAAGAACAATCCCGAGCTCGCCGCTGCCATGCAGAAGGCGCTGAACGATATGATGGCTGACGGTACCTACAAAATCATCTCGAAAAAGTGGATTGGTCAGGACATCCGCTAAGATCTGCGGCCGGGACGCCAACCGCATCCCGGTCCTTGTCCTCCTTCGAAAGCATGACGGAGGGTTCGGCTTGACGATGTCAGGCCGCCGAAGCCGTCGAGTTTGGTAGCTCTTGGGTGCGTCACCGCAGGGTGCCGTTTCATGCGGCCTGGAAAAGGTCGGCGCATCGCTCGCGAGCCTGTCCGGAGAGGCCGGAATGGATTTCCAACTTATCGGGCGAATATTGCCCTACATAGCAGAAGCGTCTCTGTTGACGACCAGCCTGACGATCTGTTCGTTGGTAATCGGGCTGATCGTCGCCACGATCGTGGCAATTGGACGCTTTTCCAGAGTCACGCCGATACGCTGGCTTGCAACGGCTTACGTCAGCATCATGCGTGGCACCCCCCTTCTGGTGCAGCTTTTCATCGTTTTCTTTGGCGGTCCGCAGTTGGGCCTGGAGCTGACGCCGTTTGTGGCAGGTGTGCTGACCATGGGTTTCAACATCGGCGCCTACATGTCGGAGGGCATCAAGGGCGCCATCATCGCCGTGGAGAAGGGACAGTCGGAAGCATCGCGGTCGCTCGGTTTCGGCCGTTTTGACACCATGCGGCTCTTCATTCTCCCGCAGGCGGCGGCGCTGATGATCCGCTCGCTGGGCGTCAACACCGTTATTCTCTCGAAGAGCACCGCACTTGTGTCGACGATCGGCGTCGTGGAACTGACCTACTCGGCGCAGCGCTTCGTCACCTCCACGTACAAGCCGTTCGAGGTCTTTGCAGTCGCCGGAGCTGCCTATATCGCCATCGTGGCTGTCATTTCGCTCATCGTGCGCGGCGTGGAACACTTCTTCGACGCCGGCAGGAGGGCAAAAGCATGACACTCGATTTCAGCGTCGTAGGCTCCTATTCGCAACTTCTGTTCACCGGTCTGCTCTGGACCATTCTCATCACCGCTCTGGCGGGCTCCATCAGCGTTCTGCTCGGCATTGTCATCGCCACGACAACGCTCTACGGGTCAAGCGTCGCAAGCCTGCCGGTGCGCGGCATCATCTTCCTATTCATGGGCACGCCGCTGCTGCTGCAGCTCTACCTGCTCTACTACGGCCTGTCGCAGGTGGGCGTCATGCTTCCGGCCTTCTGGACCGGGGTGATTGGACTTGGCCTGCACTATGCCGCATACAACGCGGATATCTTCCGTGCGTCCCTGCAGGCCGTCGATCCCGGGCAGACGGAAGCGGCGAGATCGCTGGGCTTCGGCCGCGGCGCCACCCGGCGTTACTTCATCGTGCCGCAAGCCATCCTTACGGCATTGCCGCAAGTTGGCAACAACAGCATCATCCTCCTGAAAGACACCGCCGTTCTGTCGGTTCTCGGTATCTCCGAACTGGTTCTGGACGCACAGCGTGCCATCAGCGAGACCTATCGCCCCTTCGAATTCTATTTCACCGCGGCCCTTCTCTATTACGTCGTCAACCTGGCGATGGAATTCCTGCTGAGCATTGCCGGCCGCAAAGCGGAAGAAATCCGATGACCCAACAAGCGCCCATGATCGAATTGCGCCAGATCCGCAAATCCTACGGCAGCCACGAAGTCCTGAAGGGGATCGACCTCAGTGTCGCCCGCGGCAAGATCGTTTCCATCATCGGCCCAAGCGGCTCCGGAAAGAGCACCCTGCTCAGGTCCATCAATATGCTCGAGGAAACGTCTAGCGGCGAGATTTGGCTCGATGGCCAGCAAGTCAACCGGCCGCTGAAAGGGCGTGCATTCGAGAACCACATCAACCATATCCGCCAGGAAATGGGCATGGTGTTCCAACAGTTTAATCTGTTTCCCCACCTCACAGTCCTGCAGAACATCATGATCGGGCCCATGCGCCTCAAAGGGTTGACCAAGGCCGCTGCTCTCGACCGAGCCAACGCCCTCCTTGCGAAGGTCGGGCTGGCGGACAAGGGCCATGCCTATCCCGCCCGGCTTTCCGGGGGCCAGAAACAGCGTGTCGCGATAGCCCGGGCTCTCGCGATGCAGCCGAAAGTCATGCTGTTCGATGAGGCGACTTCGGCCCTCGACCCCGAGCTTGTCGAGGAAGTCAACCAGGTCATGAAGCAGCTCGCCGCCGAACACATGACCATGCTGATCGTGACGCACGAGATGCGGTTCGCCGCCGAAGTGTCCGATCACGCCCTGTTCATGGATGGTGGCGTTGTCGTCGAGCAGGGCGATCCCCGTCAGGTCCTGTCCAACCCGATTGAGGAGCGTACGCGCGCCTTCCTTCGCAAACATCTGTCGAACTGAAAGGCTGAGAAACAGAATGACGAACGTACAAGAAAAGAGTGTTTCTCGAACCGGAACCCGGATCGATAGCAAGCGTGCTCGGGAACTTGCGCTGCGCCTTACGTCGTGGCCAAGCGAAACCGGCACGTCGGGCGAAGCCAAGTTCGCTGAACAGTTACACGGACTTCTGAGCGAGCTCCCCTATTTCCGCGAGCATCCCGAGGACCTGCGTCTGGTCGATAGCCATGGCGATCCACTCACCCGCAATGTTGTCGCCCTCGTTCGCGGCACGGGCAAGCGCTCGCTCGTGATGGCGGGGCATTTCGATACGGTCTCGACCGACAATTATCACGAACTTAAGCCGCTGGCGTGCGACTGTCTTAAATTGAAGGAAGCATTGATCGAGAACCTCTCGAGGCGAGACGACCGCTCCGAGCAGGAGGAGCGGGCTTTGCAGGATCTGCTGAGCGGCGACTTCCTGCCTGGTCGCGGCTTGCTCGACATGAAGAGCGGCATCGCGGTTGCGATCGCCTGCCTCGAGGACTTTGCCGCCGACCCCGATCGGCAGGGCAATTTGATGCTCGTTGCCACGCCGGACGAAGAACGTGAAAGCCGCGGCATGCGGTCGTTTCGAGATGCCTTGCCGAGCCTCGCGGCAGCATTCGACGTCGAGATTGCGGCGGGTATCAACCTAGACGTGACGTCCGATCAAGGCGACGGCAGCGAAGGCCGCGCTGTCTATGCGGGCACCATCGGCAAGCTTCTGCCCTTCGCGCTGGTGATCGGCTGCAGCTCTCACGCCAGCTATCCATTCGAAGGCGTCAGCGCGCAAGCCATGGCCGCCGGAATTCTGGCGCGTCTGGAAGGCAACGCTGAGCTGGCGGATCGCGATGACAACGATATTTCGCCGCCGCCGATTTGCCTGGAAGCCAAGGACCTCCGCGACGGCTATGAAGTGACCACGCCGGAGCGGTTCTGGATCGCGTTCAACTGGCTGTACCATGCGATGACGGCGGACGAGCTCTTCGCCCGCTTCAGGGAGGAAGTCCTATCCGGCGCCGCGGAAGCCGTGGATCGTTTCGGCTCCCAGTCCGTCGAATATGGCAGACTCGTCGGTAGAAGCGCGGGCGCCACTCCGGCAAGGCCGCGCCTTTTGACGTTCCATGAATTGCGCACACTGGCGGCACAGGTTTCCGGCGAAGGCTTCGACGCGCTCTATATGCAACAGGAAAAAGCGCTTTCCCATATCGACAATCCGCTCGTGCTCACGCGGCAATTGACGGAGTGGCTGGTCGGGATCGCTCGCCTGTCCGGCCCCGCAATCGTTATCGGATTTTCCGGGCTCCACTATCCCTCCAGTCATCTGCGGCTCAACGAACCGAACGACCGCGCCCTGCATCAAGCGATCGAGAAGGCGCGTGCAGGTCTCGGCAACGATCCCGAACGCAGTCTGGTCTGGAAGCCTCATTTCCAGGGCATCTCCGATATGAGCTTCCTTGGTCTGGCCGCAAGCGGCAGCCGGGTTGTTTCGGAAAACACGCCGATCTCGCGGCTGATCGATCGGCCGCCGGAGAATGCCCAGCGCTTCCCGACGGTTAATCTCGGCCCTTGGGGTCGCGAGTTCCACCAGAAGTTCGAGCGCGTGCATGAATCTTACGCGTTCGGGGTGCTTCCGGATCTCGTCTCCGAAATCGCCAAAACATTCCTCGCCGACAACAGCCAGGGAAAATGACGCTGCGAGGCAGGTGAGGCAGCCGTCTCACCTGGCCAAGGGCGTAGGGCTAAACCAAAAGGATCGAATGCAATGACTGCTCACTCCAATCTGAACATCGTACCTTTTGTCAGCGTGGACCACATGATGAGGTTGGTGCTGAAGGTCGGAATAGAGACCTTTCTCACCGAGCTCGCCTTGGTGATCGAAGAGGACTTTCGCCGCTGGGAACAGTTCGACAAAACCCCGCGTGTGGCGTCGCATTCGAAAGAAGGCGTGATCGAGTTGATGCCGACGAGCGACGGAACGCTCTACGGCTTCAAATATGTCAATGGCCATCCGAAAAACATGAAGGAGGGCCGCCAGACCGTCACGGCCTTTGGTGTGCTCTCGGATGTCGGCAACGGCTACCCGACGCTGCTTTCTGAAATGACCTTCCTGACTGCGCTGCGCACGGCGGCGATGTCGGCCGTCGCCGCGAAACATCTGGCCCGTCCCAACTCGAAGACCATGGCGATCATCGGCAACGGGGCGCAGAGCGAGTTCCAGGCGCTTGCCTTCAAGGCAATCGTCGGCGTGACCGAACTTCGCCTATACGATATCGACCCGAGCGCGACCGAGCGCTGCGCCGGGAACCTCGCCGGCAAGGGCTTCACGATCAAGGCATGCAGTTCTTCTCAGGAAGCCGTCGAGGGCGCCGACATCATCACGACAGCCACCGCGGACAAGCAGTACGCGACGATCCTGTCCGACAACATGGTCGGTCCGGGTGTCCACATCAACGCAGTCGGCGGCGACTGCCCCGGCAAGACCGAGCTCCACAGGGATATTCTGCTGCGCTCGGACATCTTCGTCGAGTATCCGCCGCAAACCCGCATCGAAGGCGAAATCCAGCAGCTAGCTTCAGACTATCCGGTGAAGGAACTCTGGGAAGTTATCGCTGGCAAATGTGAAGGCCGTCAGTCGGAGCGGGTCATTACGCTATTCGATAGCGTGGGTTTTGCGATCGAGGATTTCTCCGCGCTGCGCTATGTGCGCAGCAAGCTCGAAGAAACCGGGCTTTATGTCGAACTCGATCTGTTGGCCGACCCCGACGAGCCGCGTGATCTTTACGGCATGCTGCTGCGTTGCGAGGCGCACCTTCGTGTGGTGTAGCCTTCGTTTAATCGAATCCGGCGATGGCACCATTTTTTGCGGTCGCCGCTGAGCCGCTGATCGTCGAGGCGCTGACGAAGCCGCTTAAGGGGCAAGGCTCGAAAAGCAAAGTCGCGCTACTAAGCGGCTCGGCCGGCCCCCAGTCGACGCATTTCGCGATACACACGGTGGAACGACCAAGGCCGAACTGTTTGATGGGTGGCACGGCAGCTTTGGGCCTAGTCGAGCCGTTCACCGGATTAGGTGCCTAGGTCCGCAACGGGTCGCACCATGCCGTCTACTAAGTGCCCATCCAACCCCCGTTGTATGGCGGAAACCGGCCATATCCCCGTCGTGTAAACGTTGCCATGGCGGTTAGGGTGTCATTTCGCCCCCTACCGGAATCGACCCTATAAGGCTCGGCAACTATTCGCTTAAGGTAGTCTTTCGCCCTGTCCCGCAAACGCCCCCTCTCTTGCGTCCAGACCTGCTCAGGCAGGCGCACCCAGCCCGGGCTTTCAGCGGGCGGTCGTTCCGCCGTCGGTGCTGAGCATGCTGCCGGTGGCGAAGGTAGCCTCACTTGCTACAAATACGATAAATCGTGCGATCTCTTCCGGCGTTGCGAAGCGCTTCAGCGGAACCTGAGCCACCGCACTCTCCCTGACCTGCGGCGTTCCGCCGAACCATTGAAGTTCGGATTCCATGATAGGAGTGTCGACCGGGCCGGGACACACGCAGTTGACCCGGACGTTGGGCGCCAGCTCGAGCGCCAGTGCTTTCGCAAAGCCGGCGAGTCCCGCCTTGGATGCGCAGTAGTGGGCGTAGTTCTCCATGCCGTTGAACGAGAGATCGGAGGCAACGGCAACGATGCTGCCTGCGGCCCGCTCCCGCATTCTGAGGCCGCATTGGCGCATGACGTAGAAAGCTCCGGACAGGTTCACGTCCAGATGCCTGCGCCACAGCGCGGGCGTAAGCTCGCTGATGGGTGCCGGAGTAACGATTCCGGCCGCATGGATGAGGATGTCGATGTGGCCAAGCTTCTGCCAGGCAGTCACGACGGCGGCCGTAGCGCTCGTCTCGTCGGATATGTCGGCCTCAATGGCAATGGCCCCGTTGCCAAGTTCCTCCGCCAGCGATTCAAGCTCGGGAACTCTGCGTGCGCTTACCGCCACCGTTGTTCCCAACCTTGCAAGCAACCTTGCAGAGGCGAGTCCGATCCCCGAGGACGCTCCGGTGACGAGCGCGGTGCTTCCATGCAAGTTTGTGATCAACTTGGTCTCCTCGCTAGCGGTAAGGTCCGCGGGGATCGCTCGATCGGCCGGCGGCTCGGTCAGCTTTCGAGAGTTGCCTGCAACGCGATCTCGATCAGGATGTCGTCTGCGGCCAGGTTCGCTTCGACGGTGGCCCGGGCGGGAAGTGCGTCTTGCGGCACCCATGCTTCCCAAACCTCGTTCATGGCGGCAAAGTCGCGCTTGATGTTCTTCAGCCATATCTGCGCAAAGAGGATCTTAGACTTGTCGGTGCCAGCCAGTCCCAGCAGTTGGTCGATCCGGTCCAGGAGCTGCTGGGTTTGTCCAGCGATGCCCTGCGTCCGGTCTGCCGGCACCTGGCCGGTCACGTAAACCGTGCCATTGTTGACCAGCACGTGGCTCAGCCGCTTGCCGTTGCGTTCATGCCTTACGATGCCCATGGAATTCTCCTGATGTAACTGGCTTCTTACGTTTTGTGGTGCGGAGTGAGCGCTAGCGCATGCCGATCCGCATACCCATCACTCTTGGAATCTCGGCGATGCCGCGCGCCAGGAGAGGTTGGGGCTGCCCGGCGTCCTCGGCGTCCTCGCACTTCACGATGGCGTTGCGGATCATCGTGCCGCCAATGTAGCGGAGCGGCTCCGGAGGGAAGCGTACCCGCTCACGCTGGCAGAATGGTGAGTTGTACCAGCGGTCCTTCTCGTTCAGGACGAGGGAGGCGAGGCACTCGCCGGCAATGCACGTCGCGTTGACGCCATGGCCTGAATAGCCGGAACCGAAATGGATGCGCGTGCCACTGACCGTCCCGAAGAAGGGAAGACGGTCGGAGGCGACTTCGATCGGCCAGCCCCATCTCGCCGCGATTCCCGCCTCTGCCATGCCGGGAAAAAAGCGCTTCAGGCCGCTTTCGGCCCTTGCGCAGCTGCGCGCGTCAATTCGCAGCTCCGGCGCCTCATGGGCCGCGCCCAAGGCAATCGGACCCGAGCCGGAGCCCATCAGAATGCGGCCGTCGCGTGTTCTGCGGAAGTAGTGGGTGAACATCCTGAGATCGGCAAGCCCCCGCGCGACCTTGTAATTCATTCGCTCGAGCGCGACCTCGTTGGGCGCCGACATCACAGGAAAACTGGAGAACAGGGTTGTCGCCGCGGCAACCGAGGAGAGCCCCATGGTCCCGGTATAGTTCGCCAACACGACGTCGCGCGCGACCACCGATCCCGTGGAACAGCGGATCCGAACGGTCGGCCCTTTCTCGATCTTCTGTACAGGCGTGTTCTCGAAGATTTCGACGCCCAAGTCCAACGCTTCTCGCCGGAGAGCGTCGGCCAAGCGCGCCGGGTGCACCGTCGCGCCTTCTTTGAAGAACAAACCGCCAAGAAACCTGAGGGAGCCGCACATTTCGGCAAGCTCGCGCCGGTCCAGTGCGCGCACGCTGTCAGGCACTCCGAGGTCGCGCGCCAACTTCAGGAACGCATCGCGCTTGGCCATCTGCGTTTCTGATGTGGCGACCCTCAGATAACCCTCCTCGACCCACCACACATCCCGGCCGGGCGCGCGGGCAAAGTCGCGAAGTCTTTTCTGCGCGAGCGTGCCAAGTTCGGCGGCCTCCACCGCCTTGTCGGGGCCGAACAGCGGCACGAGCGTTGGCAGCGCTCCCCAGTAGCCGTGTACGTTCCCCCCGTTACGGCTGCTTGCGCCGTCCCCGCAGCGGAATGCCTCGATGATTGCTATGCGCAGGCGAGGGGCCCGTTGCTTGAGCGTTATGGCCGTCCACAGGCCTGTGAAGCCGCCGCCGACGATTGCAACGTCGAAGCTGACCTCACCGGAAAGAGGGGGCCTCATGTCTGCACGGGCCGGCGCAATGTCCAGCTGCCACCAGGACAGCTGAGACGGGTCGTTCGCGGGAATGGGGTTCAGGATTCGCATCCTATTCTCCAGCAAGTCGAAGTTCTGTGCTTGCGACTTGATTGCCGCGGATGAAGTCGGCCGTCCTTTCACCGATCATGATCGCCGGCGCGTTCGTGTTGCCCGAGACCAGTCGCGGCAGGATCGAGGTGTCCGCCACCCGAAGGCCGTCGATGCCGTGGACGCGCAGATAAGGATCGACAACCGCCATCGGGTCGGTCCCCATCCTGCAGGCGCCGGAGGGGTGAAGAGCGCCCTGCCCCGTCTCCCGCACGAACCGCATCCGTTCGGCCTTGGTCTTGATCACCTCCATCGGGCGGTATGGCCGCGACACGAATTTCGCCATGGACTTCTGCTGCAGGATCTCCTGGCCGATCCGCACGCCTTCCGCGAGAACCTCGACGTCATACTCCTCAGCCAAGTAGTTCGGATCGACAATGGGAAACCGCGTCGGATCGGCGCTTCTAAGCTTGACGGTGCCCCTGGAGCGTGGCCGGGTCTGATAGACGTTGGTCGTGCAGCCGTTGCCGCTCGGCACAGAGTCCGAGCCCTCCTCCACGCCGGCGCCCGGCAGGAAGTGGTACTGCAGGTTCGGGAGCTTGTCGTCGTCCGCCCCATACCAGAATAGGCCGCCTTCGCAGATGTTGGAGGTTACCGGCCCGTTCCTGAACAAGGCATACTGGAGGCCCGCCCAGGCCTGCCACCGGAGCTTCTTGTACTTGTCGTAGCTATGCGCGCCGCTCAGCTCGTAGATCAGGAACATGTCGAAATGATCCTGGAGGTTCTGACCCACGCCGGGGAGGTCGTGGACGACCGGCACGCCCACTGACCGGAGGTGATCGGCCGGCCCGATGCCCGAGCATAGCAGCAGATGTGGCGAACCGATCGCTCCGGAACAAACCACGACCTCACGCTCCGCTCTGGCGGTGACGACTTTGCCGTCGCGCAAGTATTCGATCCCGACGGCACGGCCGTTCTCGACCAAGATCTTGAGCCCCTTGGACTTCGTGTGAACGGTGAGGTTCTTACGCTTGCGGGCAGGCCGGATATAGGCAGCCGCCGCACTGCACCGCAGACCGTTTCGCATCGTCACCTGATAAAGGCCGACGCCCGCCTGCGATCCGGAGTTGAAGTCGGCATTAAAGTTGATGCCGAGCTCCTGCGCGGCCCTGACCCAAGCCTTCGTTAGGTAGTGGGTATGGCGCTGATCCGAGACGCCGAGAGGTCCACCGACCCCGTGCGTTTCGCCGCTGAAGCGCTCGTTGTCCTCGGCCTTCCTGAAGTAGGGGAGCACATCCCGATATGCCCAGCCGTAGGCTCCCTCGCGCGCCCAGGTGTCGTAGTCTTCGGGACATCCGCGAATGTAGACCATGGCGTTGACCGAGCTGCCGCCGCCAAGCACCCTGCCCTGCACGAACTCCGGGGTGATCCCTCCCTGGTGGACCTGCGGCTCAATCTTGTAGCGGGTCAGCATGTCGCCCTTGGACGTCTTGTAGTACGTCACCGGCATGTGGATATATGGGTTCCAGTCACTGGAACCCTGCTCGAGAAGCAGGACGCGGGTGTCGGAACTCTCGCTGAGCCGCGACGCGATCGTGCAGCCCGCCGAACCGCCCCCAACAACGATATAGTCGTACATGTTGCTTCCAATCTGAAACTGCAATTAGTCGGTTAGGACGACGACCGAGGCCGGTTCCCATGCGAGGCAGACCTGGCTGCCGACGGCGAAGCGGATACCAGCGGCGCCGCGCGGTTCCTGGCACTTCAAAAGCATCCCATCCTTGTGCCGTACCTTGTAGACGACGCGGCTCCCAATGAAGGTGACGTCCTCCACCTGTCCGGCGGCACTGTTGGCTCGCGTTTGCCCCTCGACCGCAGGTGCAATGTTGATCGCTTCCGGGCGGATCGAGACATGCACAGTCGAACCCTTCCGGAGATTCCGGCCGCCCAGCTCTGCGGCGCCGATAGGCAGCTCCACCACCGCACCTTGAGAGTCACTGTCACGGACACTTCCGGTCACAAGATTGGTCTCTCCGAAGAATTTCGCGCAGAACAATGTCTTGGGTGCGCCGTACATTTCGTCCGGCGTGCCGATCTGTTCGATCGTTCCCTTGTTCATAAGCACCACGCGATCGGAGAGAATCATCGCTTCATCCTGGTCGTGGGTGACATAGATGAAGGTGGTGCCCGTCTCCGTGTGGATGCGCTTGAGCTCCTCGAGCATGTGATGGCGGATCTTGAGGTCGAGTGCGGCCAATGGCTCGTCCAGCAGTAGCACTTGCGGCTTGTTCACCAGAGCTCTCGCGAGGGCGACGCGCTGCGCTTGTCCGCCGCTGATCTCTCCGATCCAACGGTTCTTGAAGTCCTGAAGCTGGACGAGATCGAGCATCGCGTTGACTTCGGAGTTAATTCTCTCCGCAGGAAGGCCCTTCAGCCGGAGTCCGAACGCGACGTTGTCGAAGACATCGAGATGCGGGAACAGCGCATATCGTTGGAACACCATGTTGACCGGGCGACGTTCCGGCGGAACCGAAGTGACGTCCTTGCCGCCGATCAGGACGCTTCCCGTGGAGGGGCTTTCGAAACCCGCGGCGATGCGCATGAGCGTCGACTTGCCACAGCCGCTCGGTCCGAGCAGCGTGAGGATTTCTCCTTGCCTGACGCTCAAACTGATATTGTCCAGGGCGGTGAAGGCGCCCCACTTCTTCGTAATGTTGTTGAGTTCTACGATATTCTTGTTCATGTCATTCCCCTTCGAGTTCCGCCACGCGGGCGGCGACCGCGCGTTTGCGCTGCATCCACATGGACAATCCGCCGGCAGCCAGGACCAGGATCGACAGGGCCAGGGCCAGTACGCTTGCGGCATTGATCGACGGATCGACGGTCCTTCTCAGCATGGACCAGATGAACAGCGGGAGCGTCGTGTCGTTGCCGCTGACGAAGACCGTAATGATGAATTCGTCGAATGAGAGCGCGAATGTCAGGATCGCCGCGCCGACGATTGTCGGCAGCAGGATCGGGATGGTGACGAGCCTGAAGGTCTGGAACTGGCTCGCCCCGAGATCCCGCGCGGCCTCTTCGAGGGATGCGTCGAAATAGGTGATGCGGGATCTCATCGTTTCGACGAAGAACGGCAAGGTGAAGAGCACATGCGCGATCGTGACGGTGACCAGAGATCGGGGAAGCCCGATCTCGGCGAACAACGTCACCAGGGCGATGCCAAGGAACAAGCCGGGCAGGCCGATCGGCATGAAGTTCAGGAGTTCGAAAACTCGGCGGAAGGAGCCGCGCATGCGAATGAGGGCAAGTGCGGCCAGGGTGCCGAGGATCGTTGTCACGATGGAGGTGAAGATGCCCACCTTCACGCTATTCCACAATGACGCGACGAAATTGCCGTTGGCGAACAGTTCCGAGTACCACCTGAGGCTGAAGCCCTCCATCGGAAAGACAAGCCCCGGGGTGCTGTGGAAGCTGAACAGCACGATCATCGCGATCGGCGCGAAGAGGAAGAAAAGGTACGTCGAGAGATAGGCCCGCAGCATGTCGCTCACCCGTGATAGCGCCGACCGGGCGCCACTCGGGCCAGTCGGAGAATTTGTACGAAGACGATGTAGACGATGATGAAGGTTGCCATCATCACGAATGCCATGGCCGAACCCAGCGGCCAGTTGCCCGAACTGCGAAACTGGTTCGCAATCAGCAAGCCGCTGGTCACCCCTTCGCGGCCGCCAAGGAGCTGCGGCGTGACGTAGTCGCCGGCGGCCAGGATGAAGCTGAACATGAACGAGCCGACGATGCCCTTGTAGGTCATCGGCAGAATCACCTTGTAGAGAACCGCAGGTCCGGACGCCCCCAGGTCGCGCGCCGCCTCGAGGTATTCCTTTTTGACGTCCCGCATCGCCGACACGAGGATCAGAAGCGCGAACGGAAGCATGATGTGTATCAGCGTGATCACCGAAGCGAACGGGCTGAAGAGGATGATTTCGAGAGGCTTGTCGATTATCCCCGTGCTCAAGAGAAACGAATTGATGACACCGTTCGTGCCGAGGATCGTCCGCCAGGCATACACCCTGACGAGATAGCTCGAGAACCAGGACAAAAGCACCAGGTAGAGGATGACGTTGGTCCTGGCGCGATAGACCAGGTAGTAGGCCACGGGAAAACTAAGCACCACCGAGAAAAACGCGGTGAACACCCCGTTCTTCAACCCGACCCATGTCGCCTGCCAGAATCCCGCTGCCCAGAGTATCTTGACGTAGTTCTGAATGTTCCACACGGGTTCGATCACGAAGGATCTTGCCGTGAAGAAGCTGGTGACAAAGAGAATGATCACCGGCAACACGAAGAAGAAAAGCAAGAATGCCAGGGGCAAGGCCGCGAGGCCGAAGCCTTTTGGCGCAGCGAATGGCCAGGGCAAGGGCCGCCTCACCTTCTTCGCGCTCTCGATGTAGTCGGTTGTAGTTGCCATAGCCATAATTCCCTCCGCATAGCCATGCAGGCAGCGGTCCTCTAATGGTTCAGCGGCGGCCCGAGCCGTCGGGCCGCCAGACGACTGAGAGCTGTCAGAAGCCCTGGCGGAAGTCTGCCCAAACCTGGAGCCAATCATCGTAGGTGGCGTATTGCTCCGACGTCCGCGGCGGCTGGCCGTAGATCTTCATCTTCTTGAATTGTTCGTCGAAATTGTCGTAGTCGAACAGAGCCCTTGTCGTCTCATCCATGAGTGCGGGGGCCTTCCTTGACACGGTGCTGCACACCGCGGTCTTGCAGACGGAGGCCTGGACTTCCGGTTCGAGCGCCTGGTTCACGTATGCATAGGCGGACTCGATATTCTCCGAAGTCTTGGGAATGAACCAGGCGTCTGCCCAGACAGCTCCGCCTTCGGTCGGATACACGGCGACAGTCTTGACGTTCTGCTTGGCGGTTTCGAGCGGCACGGCACTCCAGACGCAGAAGCACGCCGCGATCTCACCCGAGGCGAAAAGCGAGATGACGTCGCCGTTCGAAGACGCGAACACCTTCGTCTGGTCGCGGTAGGGCTTCAGCTTTTCGAAGCAGTCAGCGAGTTCGTCCTTGGTCAGGTTGGGGAATTTCTCGCCGTAACCGGTAACTTTCGCGATTTGCGGCCAGACCGTCAGCGGATTGTCGAGGAAGGCCAGTTTGCCGGTCAGTTCCGGCTTGAGAAGATCCGTGTAGCTCTTCACCTCGACGCCGGCGAGCTCGGGATTCACGACGATCGTATCGAGACCCCATGCCCACGGGATAGCCCACTGGGTGCCGTCCCAATACCACATGTCGCCCTGGTAGAAGGGCGGGTAGATGTCGTCCTTGTTGTAGTTGGGGACGTTTGAAACGTCGACCGGTTTGAGAACCTCGAGCTCTTTGTAGATCGCATTATAGCCGTTCGAGTATTCGGCGAGATCAAGCCGGACGGCGTTGTCACCGACAATCTTGGCGGTCACATCGTCCTGGGTGCTCATGATAGCGGCGCGGACACCCATGTTGTGCTGTTTCCGCCATGCTTCCGTTTCCTTCTCGAGCGTGTAGCCTTCCCAAGCCATGATCTCGAGGTTGCCGCCGACTTCTGCACGGGCTTGCGGCACCCAAGCGCCGAGCGTTGCGCCAGCGGCGATTGCCGCTGTGCCGAACAAGAAGTTGCGTCGATCCAGCATGATGTCTTCGAGAAGATCGGCAGTGCGCGCCTTCTGCACGCCAACGTCATTGCGCCCCTTTTTCATTCTTTAGCTCTCCCAGTTGGAGGTTGAAGTTCGATCCCGTATCTTGTCCTTCGAGTTGCGGTGCGCAGCCGAGCCGCGCACCGAAAGCCGTGGCTATTCGGCCGCTTGCAAGGTTCCGCAGTGCTGACGCAGACGCGGCATCACTTCCGTGGCCAACAGCTCCATTGAGCGCTTGTGGATGGCCGGCTGGTCCCAGTCCTTTTGCGTCATCAGCAGCTCGCCGAACGGACCGCCGACCTCGTCGACGAACGCGACGAGCTTGTCGAGGACCGTCTTGGGCGAGCCGGACATGACCATCCAGTCAAGGCAGTTCTGGACCGTGATGTCACTGTCGAGCGTGTTCATGCTGGGCTTCAGGACGCCGAGCAATTTGAAGGCCTTCATGTCCTCGACGATGTATTCGTAATACCAGCGGTAGGACGACGTCTCGTTCGCCAAGTAGTCGGCGGCCTCCTGATCGGTGTCGGTCACGAGGATCGAACGGGCGATGCGCCATTTGTTCCTGTCGGGGCGCCTTCCAGCCTTTTCACATCCGATAACGTACTGATCCCAGTGGGTCTTCACGTTCGCAACGGGCGTAAAGTTCGCAGAGACGATGCTCCAGCCCTGTTCGCCGGCCTGACGGGCGCTCGACGAAGATGGGCTCATGACGGAGATCGCGAGTTCCGGATAAGGCTTCTGATAGGGTTTCAGCATCGGCCCGAAGCCCAGGCTAGGAATGATAGTGTCCTTCACGACGACATCCCAGTATTTGCCCCGGATGTCATACGGAGCTTCCGAGGCCCAGATCTTGTGCATGATGGCGATCGACTCGGTCGTCATCTCGGCCCGGTTCTTATCCTGCGTGCCGAAGAGTTCCATGTCCGTCACGAGGCCGCCCGGGCCTACACCCATGATATAGCGCCCTTCCGACAAGTGGTCGAACTGCGCGATCTGGCCGGCGAGTCGGGCCGGGTGATGTTGGGGAAGATTGAGAACGCCAGTCGCGAATTTGATCTGCTTCGTGGCGTGAATGAGCGAGGCGAAAAACTGCAGCGGATCGGCGATCGGTTCGCAGGAGCAGGAAATGTGTTCGCCCACCCAGACTTCGGAGAAGTTAAGCCGGTCGGCAAGAATGACGGCTTCCCGATCCTGCTTCAGGAGTTCCGTGAAGTTCCGCCGCTGGTCGTGGAGCGGCATCATGAAAAGACCGAGGTCCATTGAGAGTCTCCTCTGATTTAGAGATCGGCCAATCCGATCCTCGACAGCAGAGGAGCAAGCAGCGTGCCAGTTGTGTTTTCCCCCGTGAGATCAAACACTTACGTTGAATCTCAAAAAGGTGGCGGCTGCAGTTGGGAGTCTCACGGTTGAGATTCGCGAATTCCGCGTCTCACCGCGGTTTGAGAATCCTCCAGCAAACGTTGCACCGGGCGAAAACAAAAAATAGGGCTGGCGCGAAACACGCCAGCCCTACTCGCTTCGGAAATGTGCTCTCAGGCGGATTTCTTGGGGTCGCTGTAGTGTTGATCAACTGTTTCCGCGAGCATTTCGGCCGTCGCGCACGACAGCGTCCAACCAAGGTGTCCATGGCCGGTGTTGTAGAACACTCCCGGTCGCGCACCGCGCTGAACTCTGGGCATCATGTCGGGCATCATGGGTCTCAAGCCGCTCCAAGGCACGACCTTGGATGTCGATACCTTCGGGAACAACGTCCGAACCCAGTCGACGAGGGGCTTGATCCGGTCCGATCGGATATCCCGGTTCAACCCGTTGAACTCGGCAGTGCCCGCAACACGGAAACGATCGTTGCCGAGGCGGCTTGTCACGATCTTGGCCTTGTCGTCGAGGAGACTCACCCAGGGAGCGCCGGACTGGCTGGATTCATCGTCGAGGTGGACGGTGATCGAATAGCCCTTGACCGGATAGACGTTCACCCGGTCGCCCAGCGCCCCGGCAAAGTTCCGGCTTGCGACTCCGGCGCAGATAACCACCCCATCTGCGTCGAGCACGCTCGGTTCGCCGCTTCCCTGGTCGGTGTGCCTGAAGTGAACACGGACGGTTTTTCCCGCCTTGAGCCCCACCACTTCGGTCTCCACCATGAACTGCGCGCCGAGCCTGGAGCAGGCCTTTGCGAGCCCGTTGGTGAACTTGTGAATGTCGCCTGTCGAATCGGAAGGGGTGAAGAACCCGCCGGAGAAATCGCCGACGAGACTCGGTTCAATGCCCTGGATCTCAGAGGGCGTGACGGCGCGACGATCCAGTCCGCCCCGCTTCAACAACTCGTTCACGCGTGCCGCGTGGTCGAAGCTCTTGCGGTCGTAGTAGACGTGGAGAATTCCTCGTTTTTCCAGGTCGAAATCAATGTTCTCCTTCTCGGCGATCGAGAACATGTACTTGCGGGCTTCGATCGCAAGCTTTGTCGTTGCGACGGTATTGTTTTCGTAGCCTGAAATGCTGCCGACGAACTGCATCATCCATGAATACTTGTGCCAACTGGGAGAGGGATTCATCAGCAGCGGAGCATCCTTCTTGAGCATCCAGCCGAGGCCTTTTCCCACTGTAGACCAGTGGTTCCAGACTTCGGCGTTGCTTGCCGACAGCTGGCCGCCGTTGGCGTAGGAGGTTTCCATCGCGGGGTAGCGATGCCGATCGATGACAGTGACGCGATGTCCCCTTTGCAAGAGGGCGTAAGCGGTCGTGACGCCGGTGATGCCAGCGCCCAAAACAACGATATGTGACATGAATGCTCCGACAGTTTGGTTCCGGGACGTTTGCCAGTCCCCGGCCCCCAATCTGTCTTTTTACCTGAGAGCTTCCCCCCCTTGCCGGGAGGTCCCCTTCGGTGGGCACCAGGTGCCTCTCTCCAGATTGTTCAGCCTGACGGTCTTTCTGCCTGAGAGTTTCCTGGGGGGTTGCTCCGTCGGCGTGTCGGCGATCGACATCTCTCCCGCAAGGCCTGCGAACGCCCTTAGGGTAGGCACAGAAGACATTTCGCCGCAACCCCCCGCTTCCGGCTTTTTTTCGGCAGTGTGGCACGGGTTTTGCTTGGAGGGGCGGAACCAGCCCGGGAGGCCGAATTGTGAGATTCTCAGTTTACGTCGAGAACAAAGTGGGCGAGGAATCGCCGTATTTCGTGACGGAGGCGGCGGTGTTGCGAGCGCTTGGAGAAGCGGCCCGCGACGCTGACGTAACCGTCTTTTCGCAGACTGACCCCGATCTCGAACAGCTTGGCCGCGCAAGATACTTCATCGGCTCCGGCTTCGATCCCCAACGCATCAGAAACTACGCCAGATCGGTACGCATCGTTCACTGCACCAGTGCAGGCGTCGAGAAGTACATGCCCCTCGATTGGCTGCCCGATGGAGCCGCCCTTACCAACAGCAGCGGCGTCCACGCCGAGAAGGGAGGCGTCTTCGGAGCAATGACAGTCCTCATGCTGTGCGAGGAAGTGCCGCGGCATCTTGGAAATCAACGTGATCGCCGCTGGGACAGCAGGCTTTCGGCCAGGATCAGCAAAAAGACCGTGTTGATCTACGGGTTCGGCGCGCTCGGCAGCGCAATCGCCGAACGTCTCAAGCCATTCGGACCCAGGATCATTGGGGTCAGCCGTTCAGGCAGACCAAGCGAATTTGCCGATGAAACCCATGCCGCAAGTGCGCTCCACGATCTGCTGCCGCGCGTCGATTGCCTCGTTCTAAGCTGCCCGCTGACACCTGAGACCCGCGGTGTGATCGGAGCAACAGAGATCGGCCTGATGAAGCCAGGCGCCTCAGTCTTCAACATCGCCCGCGCCGGCGTGCTCGATAATGCCGCGCTGGTCGATGCGCTGAACAGCGGTCATCTTGGAGGAGCCGCGCTCGACGTCTTCGAGCAGGAGCCGCTACCCGAGAGCAGCCCGCTCTGGGACGTTCCAAACCTGCTCATATTTCCCCACATCTCCTGCGACGACGCCGATGGCTACATCGACCGTTGCCTGGAGATTTTTGCAGAAAACGTCCGGCGCGACAGCGCCGGATTGAAACTCGTCAACGAAGTCAGCGCAGACGCAGGCTACTAGCAAAGGAAATGGATAATCGCATGAGCAAGTTTTTTAGAGAAACAGTAGCTCTCAGCCATAGCGGTGCGCTTGCGGCGCTCCAGGCGGCCCTTGAGAAGGCGAATTCCATCAACGTCCCGCAGTGCATCTGCATCGTCGATGTCAGCGGCGAGGTCATCGTCCACTTCAAGATGGACGGCGCGAAATATCTCAGCATGCACACTGCCAGAGCGAAGGCGCGCACTGCCGCCTCGATCAACAGCCCGACCGGGAGTATGACCGCCGACTTCGGCCTTGCGGCTGGCATCGCGTCTCACGGGGGCGTGACCCACCTCCCGGGAGGTCTTCCGATCCGCTTTTCGGGAAAGCTGGCTGGCGCTATCGGAGTCGGGTCGGGCACGGGGGAGCAAGATTTCGAAGTTGCGAGGGCTGCTCTCACTGTCATCGGAGCGGACTCGGTGTAGGCAGGTTTCCGCGGTGCCAGCTTTCGGCGCATGAGCAGCACCGCTGCGCAGCCTCGTCTGTGAGACTCATCCGCGCGCACCAAAAGTGCGTGATTTCTCTCTCACGAGAAGGGACATTTTCGCTCAATCGATAAACATGACTCAGGTCACCGCAGCGCAGCGAAGTTCGCTGCAAAATTCTGTCCAATACGACGTAAGTGAGGATTCCGATGGCCGACGTTGAAACGAATGGTCTGGCAATTGAAAAAAGATTTTACGATTTTCTCCTCAAGGAGGCCATACCGGGCACCGGGATCGACCCGGATCATTTCTTTGCCGCCCTGTCGGCGCTCGTCCACGACCTCGCGCCGAAGAACCGTGCCCTTCTCGCCAGGCGCGACGAGCTCCAGGCGAAGCTCGATGCCTGGTATCGCGAGCATGGCGCCCCGGTCGACCTCGATGCCTACCAGGCTTTCCTGAAGGAAATCGGCTATCTCCTGCCGGAAGGACCGGATTTCTCCGTGTCGACGGCCAATGTCGATGCCGAGATTGCCACCATTGCCGGCCCGCAGCTGGTCGTGCCGGTGATGAATGCCCGCTATGCGCTGAACGCCGCCAATGCGCGCTGGGGTTCGCTCTATGATGCGCTCTACGGCACCGACGCCATTCCCGACGCGGACGGGGCCGAGCGCGGCAAAAGCTACAATCCGACGCGCGGCGCCAAGGTCATCGCCTGGGCACGGGATTTTCTCGACGCGAGCGTTCCGCTCGCCGCGGGCCGCTGGAGCGAGGTCGGTGGGCTGGCGATCGCTGGGGGTGCTCTGTCGCTGACCTTGACGAGCGGTGCCAGGACGGCACTTCGCAATCCGGCTCAGTTCGCTGGCTATTCCGGCTCGGCCGGGGCGCCTTCGGAGATCGCCCTGACTCAGAACAACCTCCACGTCGTCATCGTCCTCGATGCGACGACGCCGATCGGCCAGGCCGATGCGGCGGGTATCTCCGACGTCATCCTCGAATCGGCGATCACCACGATCATGGACTGCGAGGATTCCGTTGCCGCGGTCGATGCCGAGGACAAGATCGTCGTCTATCGCAACTGGCTGGGGCTGATGAAGGGCGACCTTGCGGAAGAGGTCACCAAGGGCGGCCGCACTTTCACCCGCGAGCTGAATCCCGACCGCGCCTTCACCAGGCCTGACGGCACATCGCTGACGCTTCCCGGCCGCTCGCTGATGCTGGTGCGCAATGTCGGGCATCTGATGACCAATCCGGCGATCCTCGACCGGGACGGCCGCGAGGTTCCGGAAGGCCTGATGGATGCCATGGTGACGGCGCTGATCGCGCTGCACGACATCGGCCCGAATGGCCGGCGGGCAAATTCTCGCATGGGCTCCATGTATGTCGTCAAGCCGAAGATGCATGGCCCCGAGGAAGTGGCCTTCGCCTGCGAGATCTTCTCCCGCGTCGAGGCCGCACTTGGGCTTTCGGCCAACACCATCAAGATGGGCATCATGGACGAGGAACGGCGCACCACCGTCAACCTCAAGGAATGCATCCACGCCGCGAGCGAGCGGGTCGTGTTCATCAACACCGGCTTCCTCGACCGCACCGGCGACGAGATCCATACCTCGATGGAAGCCGGTCCGATGATCCGCAAGGGCGACATGAAGCAGGCGGCCTGGATTTCGGCCTATGAGAACTGGAACGTCGACATCGGCCTCGAATGCGGGTTGTCCGGCCATGCCCAGATCGGCAAGGGCATGTGGGCGATGCCCGATCTGATGGCCGCGATGCTGGAGCAGAAGATCGCCCATCCGAAGGCCGGCGCCAACACCGCCTGGGTCCCCTCGCCGACGGCGGCGACGCTGCATGCGACCCATTATCACCGCGTCAACGTCGCCGAGGTGCAGGCGGGCCTCAAGAGCCGGCCGCGTGCAAAGCTTGCCGATATTCTCTCAGTGCCGGTGGCGGCGCGGCCGAACTGGACGGAAGAGGAAATCCAGCGCGAGCTCGACAACAACGCGCAAGGCATCCTCGGCTATGTCGTGCGCTGGGTCGACCAGGGCATCGGCTGCTCGAAGGTTCCCGACATCAACTATGTCGGCCTGATGGAAGACCGCGCGACGCTGCGCATCTCGGCACAGCACATGGCCAACTGGCTGCACCACGGCATCGTCAGCGAGGCGCAGGTCGTCGAGACGATGAAACGGATGGCGGAAATCGTCGATCGGCAGAATGCCCGCGATCCGGGCTACGCGCCAATGGCCAGCCATTTAGGCGATTCGATCGCCTTCCAGGCGGCGCTGGATCTGGTGCTCAAGGGGCGCGAACAACCGAACGGCTACACCGAACCGGTCCTGCATCGCCGCCGGTTGGTGTTGAAGGCGAGGCTCGCCGGATAACCTGATACGACAACTGCACCCTTAATTAATCCGCAACTGAGTTCAAACCAGAGCGAGCGGGGCCTGAACTCCGCTTTCCATCCCTTTGCGGCCCTCCGAGGGTGAGTTTTCGATCCCTCGCCTTGAAGGGAGCGGAACCTGAGGCCCCGTCATTTGGACGTCCGGCGCAGTTGAAGGGAATCGAACCGTGGACCCGTCGTTGTTTTTCAGCTGAACTTACCCTTGCGATCAGACCACAGGCTGATACTGCACCCCGTAATCAGGTTGTAACCTGAAAGCAGTATGTTGAAGTTCAGCCTGTAGGCTGATATCGTGATGCTCGAAATCACGCTACAGTCTGAGAGTTCTATGAAGAGCGATACTCACAAGAGAGCCCGCCTGCGCCTCGACGAAAGGCTTCAGGCGCTACAGCCCATTGATCGGTTCAGGGCGCCCCCGAAGGGATGGGTACGCGCTCTGCGCGACGCTCTCGGCATGACGGGTGCGCAGCTCGGTGCGCGCATCGGCGTTCGGCCCCAAACCATCGAATCGATTGAGAAGTCAGAAGCAGCAGGGACGATCCAGCTCAATACGCTGCGCCGGGCCGCCGAGGCTCTCGATTGCACGCTTGTCTACGCCCTCGTTCCAAACAGCTCGCTTCAAGCTGTCGTCGAGGCTCGGGCACGCAAGATCGCTATACGCGAGCTGCAGCGCGTCGCGCACACGATGCGGTTGGAAGCTCAAGGGACGGAGAATGCAGATTTCGAAGCTCGCGTCCAAGCCTACATTCGCGACAAGCTCTCTGAACGCGATCTCTGGAACGAAACATGACGGATCTCTTCCAAGAGCCTGATGACGCAACGCCGCTTGAGCCGCACGAGCGAGAGGGCCTACTACAAACCTGGATCACCCACCGCAGCGACCTCAACGAGGCCGAGCAGGAAAACATCGTCGAGGGTGCGACCTGGGCGCGCGGCCGCCGGCGTTTGCCCCTTGAGCAGATGCTCACTGAAGACTTCATGCGGACACTGCATAAGCGAATGTTTGGCGACGTTTGGCGATGGGCCGGTACGTTCCGGATGACGGAGCGCAACATTGGAGCTCAGGCCTACCGCATCGGAATGGAGCTCACGAGTCTATTGGGCGACACCCGCTATTGGATCGAGCATGAAACTTTTCCGCCGGAGGAGATCGCGATCCGGTTCCACCATCGGCTGGTCGGTATTCACCCGTTTCCGAATGGAAACGGTCGGCACGCGCGACTCGCGGCTGATCTTCTGATTCAGCGCCTTGGAGGAGAGCCTTTCAGTTGGGGCGGCGGTAGTCTAGCCGACGTCGGTGAACTGCGCGCACGCTACGTCGCAGCACTACGCGCAGCGGACAATTATGACATCGGGCCGCTGCTGGAATTCGCGCGCAATTAAGTGCTGTTTCGCTGCGTCACGTGCGTTCGAATCGGAACTGACCCGGCATGGTCGTACGAGGCGGTCGGTGCGAGTTTACCATGGTGGTTAGCAATACGCGAACGAACAATTGTCGGACCGACTTCGCACTCGCCATGAATGGAATGCTCCAAAGCCGGACGGCCGAATAAAGCAACCGGCCCGCCGCCAGCAACTTTTTTGTGGCGGATGCAATCATGTTTGCCTGGATGCAGTCGGCCACGGCGACGCAGAACGATACAGCCAGAACATAACCCATCACCTCCGCGAGAGGCATAATCGCAGCCCGTCGAATGCCAAGCGACGCTCCGCATGTGGCCAGGACGGTATTCGTCGGCCCTGGCTTCAGCAGGATCGCAGGATCAGGAGAGTGGAGAGAACGAAGTGATCATCGAGGCGAAATTCGAAATTCAGGTAGAACCGAAGACATGTCTATCCTCCGATACCTCGTATAGCTTTGATGCAAGTCAACCATGCTCCTAACGTTCCAACAGCGGCTCACAGCCAGATCCAACCGCCAGTCAGAACCGTTCGAGCGCGGGCCGGTCGTGGATCTCAATCAGTCGACCCCTTACCATCACTCCCGACTGGCGTAGCGTCGAAAAGGCGCGGGAGAGGGCTTCCGGAGCGAGGCCGAGCTTGCCCGCGAGGACATTCTTCTGAAAAGGCAGGCGGAAACTAGTCGAGTCCTTGGGACAATGACTGAGAATGAAGTTCGCGACGCGTTGCGTGGCGGTGAGCAAGCGATCTTCTGCGAGTAAATCTTCCGTCATCTTGCCGCGGTAGCAGAGGTGCTCGATCAACGCCTGCGCAACTTCGTGATCCGTCGCAGCAAGCTGTTGAAGCTTGCCGCCGTTCAGGCGGACAATGACCGATCTTTCGGCAGCAACCGCGCTCGCCGTCGCGCGTTGCTTTAGAAACATCGCAGTCTCTGCAAACATCTCACCTTCCGGGAATAAAGCCACATCCGCTTCGCGCCCGTCCTTTCCCATGCGACAAAGCCGAACCAGCCCGGAAAGCACCAAGAAAACATCGTCGACATTTTCGTCCTGCCGGAACAGGACGTCACGCTCTTCGTATGCAGACACCGACGCACTCTTGAGAACGTCCTCGACAGTGGACTGCGGCAGCCGCGCGAAGAAGCGGGAGCGGATGAGGGTGGCCCTCTCCCTAGAAGTCAATTGCAGCGTGTTCATTGCATAAGCCTCAACAGAGATCACGTCAGTCTAGCCTTCTGGACGGCAAGGGTTGTTGACACCGGTCAAACAAGTGAATGCCGTCAGGTTTGCGGTCTGCCATCGTCCTCGTCGAGGACGCGCCAGGAAGCACCTTCCAGATCTTCATATTGGCCGCTCTTCAGCGCCCAGAGGAACGCGACGAGCCCGAGGCCGCCGAGAACCAATGCGATGGGAATGAGATAGACGAGCGTATTCATCGTTCGCCCCCTGACGGCTGCGGTACCGGACTCGGCTCCCTGCCGCCAAATGCATTTGCTGAGTCAGTTCCCGCCAGACGCAAGGCATTGGCGACAACGATCAGCGATGAAGTGGACATCGCGATCGCCGCGACGAGCGGCGTGGCATAGCCGAGGATCGCAATCGGCACTGCGATCAGGTTGTAGGCGATTGCCAGCGCGAAATTCTGGCGGATCAATCGGCCCGCCCGGCGCGACGTCTCGATCGCGAAGGGGACGGCGATCAACGGCTGATGCATGAACACGAAATCCGCCGCCTGCCGGCCCACGTCGGCCGCAGTCGCCGGCGCCATCGAAACATGAGCCGCACGCAACGCCGGCGCGTCATTGATGCCGTCGCCGACCATCAGTGCCCTGCGACCGCTGTCAGAGGCGTCAGCGCAGATTTGGACCTTGTCGCGAGGCGACAATTCGCCCTTCCAGTTTGTGATCTCCAATTGCTTCGCGAGTGCCTGTACGACCGACTTGCGGTCGCCGGACAATATTCCGACCGTCAGTCCCATTTCGCCGATTTGGTCTATCGCGCGCGCGGTTGCCGGACGGAGACGATCCTCGAAGCGAAAGCATGCAAGCTCTCGCCGATCAAGAGAGAGGACCGCCTCCGATTGCCCGCTTCCTGAACCCGGCTCACCAGTCGCAAAGTTCCGGCTGCCGAGCCGGTAAACACCGCCCGACGTCTTAGCCTCGATCCCCGCGCCGGGAATCTCCCGGATCTCGGCCTCGAGCGGCGACACTCGCGCTGCGGCGTCCTGGATCGCCGTTGCGATCGGGTGCCTCGAGTGCACGGCAAGCGCAGCGGCCATGGCGAGGGCATCGGGCGCAATCTCCGCCGCGTTCACCAGTTGCGGCCTGCCGACAGTCAGCGTCCCGGTCTTGTCGAGCAGCACCGCGTCGATTTCGGCGATCCGCTCGATGGCAGAGCCGTCCTTGACCATGACTCCGCCCTGAAAGAGCCGCCCGGCCGCAACCACCTGAACAACAGGCACTGCAAGCCCAAGAGCACAGGGGCATGTAATGATGAGGACCGCAACGGCGATCAGCATCGCATGGCGGACATCCCCTTCGATGATCATCCAGCCAATGAAGGTCAAAAGGGCAAGCAGATGGACAACCGGCGAATAATATCTCGCGGCACGGTCGGCAATTCGGCGATAGCGGGCTCGTCCACCTTCGGCCGCCTCCATCAGCGCCATGATCTCGGCCAGGAAGGAATTGCGTGCGCTCGCGGTCGCCTCGAGCACCAGCGGGCCTGTAAGGTTGAGAGTACCGGCCTCGACGGTATCGCCGGCGCCGACCGAGACCGGCGCGCTCTCCCCGTTAACGACGGCGCGGTCGAGATCACTGGTGCCCGAAACCACGCGTCCGTCGACCGGTATTCGCTCGCCGGCAGCGATCATCAGGCGCTCGCCAGCCTCGATCTCGCTTGTGGCGCGGTATTCGCGCGAACCGTCGGAGTTGAGGATCGTCGCGCCACGCGGCGACAGCCGCGCGAGGCCGCTGATCGCGGAACGGGCGCGGCCGCGCATCATATGGTCGAGCGTCCGACCGATGAGCAAGAAGAACAGAAGAGTGACGGACGCGTCGAACCAGGCATGCTCTCCATGGCCAATCGTCTCGTAGAGCGACATGCCATAGGAGAGTGTGACCGCAAGGGCGATTGGCACATCCATGTTGGTCCGTCCATGACGCAGCGCATTCCAGGCGGACTGATAGAAAAAGCGGCCCGCGTAGATCAGCGCCGGCCCCGCGATCATGGCTGAAATCCAATGAAAGAGATCGCGTGTTGCCGCGTTTGCGCCCGACCAGACGGATACGGAAAGCAGCATGATATTGGCCGCAGCAAAGCCCGAAACTGCGACCGCACGGATCAACTGCGTCAGGAGGACATCGCCCTCTTCCTCGCCAGGGGTGAAGAGATGCGCCTCGTAGCCGCGCTCGCCGATGGCGCGCACGAGTTCTCGCGGATCGCTGCGTTTGCCGGCAACTTCCTCCTGCCAAATGATCGAAACGCGTCGGGAGGAAAGATTGACGCGCGCCAGCTCGACTTCGGGTCTCGCCCGCAACGCCGTCTCGAGCGTTGTGATGCATGCGCCGCAGTGAACGCCCGGCACGCTGAGATCCGTCTGGCGCAAACCGTTGCCAAGCGCCCGGCTTGCGAGCCAAAGCTCCTCGGAAGGGGGCAGCCCCTGCCCCGCCGCTTCGGCAACAAGGGTGGCGCCGACGGCCGTGGCACAGCAGCTCATTGGCCCTCTCCCGCTACGATGAAACGAATGGCCTGACGGTAGACGAGCGCTCCGCCCGCCTTCGACGTCACGTCCGCGATCCACTGCCCCGGTTTGAGCACCTGCGTGGAAACGAACACACCCTCACCGTCGCGAACGAGCTCGACGCGAACATCCTCATGAGCCTCGACGGGCCGCTTGAGCACTGCGACAACCTGATCGACCGCCTGCTCCGGCTCCCCCCCGCGGGTCAATACGTAGCGGAGACCGTTCTCGGCCGTGAGCTCGCCCTTGATGCCGCTAGCCGCAAAGGCGCGTGTCTCGGCCACCTTGCCATTGAACTGCTGGCTGGCGACGTAGGCGTTCTCGACGACGAGGCCGCTCCAGCTTCGGCTGGCATTCCAGGCCATGACGAAGTTCACGGAAATGATGGTGCCGAAGAACAGCGCCATCACCGCCACCATATGCCATCCGGTGAAGCGACGCGGTTCACTGTGTTGGCTGATCATAGCGGCTCACTTTGCTGCTGCGGGTTGATTGAAATTCGCGCGGTAGACATCTCGCTCGTGGCTGGAGGGGTCTTCGGCTTTGAAAGAGAAGCCTTGCTCGGCCTCCGGAAGCTTTGCTTTCGGTATTGTGACGAACACCTTGAGCGACGTGACCTTGTCCGGATCGATGGCAACTAGAAAGCTGCGACCGTCGCCCTGGCCTGCAATCCGCATCTGCGCCGACGGCATCCCTTCGAGCGTGAGCGTAATGCGCCGCTGCTCGGGGATCATATTGAGCAGCTTGATCATGTAGCCGTTGCGGACGGATCCGTCGGACTCGACCACATATTGCGGATTGCGATCATGCAGAACGTTCAACTCCAGCCTGTCGCGTGAGACGAGCGCGTAGAGCAGGCCGAGGCCAACGAGCACCCAGATGCCGAAATAGACAAGGACACGCGGGCGGAAGATGATCCGCCAATCGAAATGCCTGATGCCGTCAACGAAGGCGCCGTTGGCGCCGCGCACGCGCCGGGTGTCGATCGCAGTCGCACCACCATTAGTGGCAAGAGCCATGTTGGCGGCATAGTCGCTGAGGGTCGCATAGGAGATCAAACCGCGTTCGCGGCCGAGCTTGTCCATGACGCCGTCGCAGGCATCGATGCAGAGCGCACAGGTGATGCATTCAAGTTGCTGGCCGTCACGGATATCGATCCCCATCGGACAAACCGCAACGCAGGCATTGCAGTCGACGCAGTCGCCGACCGCCTCGCCGGCTGCGGCGGCCTTCTTGGCATGCCGTGAACGGGTCTCGCCGCGCCAGTCCTTATAGGTGACGACCAGCGAGTTTTCATCGAGCATCGCAGCCTGTATGCGCGGCCAGGGGCACATATAGGTGCAGACCTGCTCGCGCATGAGACCGCCAAACACGTAGGTGGTGGCGGTAAGGGTCGCCACGGTCATGTAGGCCGCCGGCGCCGCCTGAAGAGCGACGAAGCTCTTGAGGAGCGTGGGAGCGTCGGCGAAGTAGAATATCCAGGCGCCGCCCGTCACAACGCCGATCACCAGCCAGATCGAATGCTTGGCAACCCGCTTGCGAATCTTGTCGAGCGTCCATGGCCCGGCATCGAGGCGCATGCGCGCATTGCGGTCGCCCTCGATGAAGCGCTCAATTACCAGAAAGAGATCTACCCAGACCGTTTGCGGACAGGCGTAGCCGCACCACGCGCGCCCGACCGCCGAGGTTACCAGAAAGAGGCCGAAGCCCGCCATGACGAGAAGCCCGGCGACGAAAAAGAACTCCTGCGGCCAGATCTCGATAAAGAAGAAATAGAACCGCCGCGCCCCTAGATCGATCAGAACAGCCTGGTCGGGCGCATGCGCACCTCGGTCCCATCGGATCCAGGGCGTCAGATAGTAGATGCTGAGCGTCACCAGCATCACCAGCCATTTGAACCGGCGGAAGCGGCCCTCGGCTCGTTTGGGGAAAATCTTCCGCCGCTTCTCGTAGAGCGGCCTGCGTTGACGCGCGGCATTGACGGGCTCGGCTTCGAGCCGCTCGACGGAGCCAGCTTTATGGGCGGGCTGGTGAAGCATTTGGACAGTCCCGATTAGAATTCGATTCTCAGACGCGGTTTTGCGCCATGTGGCGGTTGCGCGCCTTGATCTGCGTCAAGTTGGCGGGGGGGCGCCGCCACCGGCAGTGAGAGCGACCCTCTCCGAAATAGCTCGACCGTGTGTCAGACCATTTGAATGGATCGAACTATCGCGGCGGTCGTTTCGAATCGCCGTTTTGCTCCGGCGGCCGCACTGCGTTCGCGCGGCCGCCTGGATTTCGCGCTTGCTATTCGCCGCCGCCCAGGGAATGGACGAAGATCGCCAGCTCTTTCACCACCGGATCACCGATGCGCTGCAGCCAGGCGGGCATGACGCCATGCTTCGGCAATCGCATCTGGTCTATGATCGCCTGCTCACCCTCGCCTTTCAGCCAGATCGCGTCGGCGAGGTTGGGCGCGCCGAATTCGCGGCTGCCCTTCGCATCCGCACCATGGCAAGAGGCGCAATTATCGGCGAAGACCTGCTTGCCCGGCTCCACGAGCGCCGGGCTTGATGGTGTTCCGGTAAGGCTCGCCACATAGGCTGCGGTCGCGCGGATCTCTTCGGGCGCCAACATGTCGCCGAAGGCCGGCATTTCCGAAACGCGGGTCTCGCCGTCTCCCGCGTGGCGGATGCCATGCGCGATCGTTTGGTAGATCTCCTCGGGCTTGCCGCCCCAGAGCCACTCGTCGTCATTCAGGTTCGGGAACCCCTTGCCACCGGCCGCGCCTGAGCCGTGGCATTGCGCACAGTTCACTTTGAAGGCGGACGCGCCGGCCGAGATCGCGAACTGCCTCAGTTCCGGATCCGCCATGATGTCCTCGATCTTGTCGGAGGCGATGCGCTCTACGTTGCCGGCCTGCGCTGCCTTGGCGTCGGACAGCTCCGCAGTGACTTCAGCTCGGCTGGAATAGCCGAGCACGCCCCTGGTCGCCTCAGTCAGCATCGGCCATGAAGGATAGGCGATTGCATATCCAATCGCCCAGATAATAGTCGCATAGAAGCTGTAGAGCCACCAGCGCGGCATCGGATTGTTGAGTTCCCGGATGCCGTCCCATTCGTGCCCTGTGGTCTCTACGCCGCTGACCTCGTCAACATGCTTGTGCTCGTCCGCCATGGATCAGTCCTCCTTCAGGGGGATGGCAGAGGCCTGAGCGGCGGCCTTCTTGGCGCCCGGCCGGAAAATGAATAGGACGACGCCGAGGAAAAAGAGGGTCAAGGCTAGCAGTCCCCAGCTATCGGCGAAATGGCGCATGGCCGTGTAGGTTTCCATGTGCGTTCCCCTCAGCGATATCCGGTTGTGTCGTCATAGGTGGAGAAGTCGACGAGCGTGCCCAGCATCTGGAGGTAGGCGATGAGCGCGTCCATCTCCGTAAGCTTCTTCGGATCACCGTCGAAGTCGCCGAGCTTGGCCTTGGGATAGCGGGACTCGACGCCGGAAGCGTCGGCATTCGGGTCGGCCTGAGCCTTCAAGTCCGCGGCCGCGTTGTCGATCATCTCTGCCGTATAGGGCACGCCGACCGCCCTGTTGGCCTTCAGGTTCGTGGCCACGTTCTTCACCTCGAGCGGCGTTTCCTTGAGGAAGGCATAGCTCGGCATCACCGATTCCGGCACGACCGAGCGCGGCTCGATCATGTGCTGAACGTGCCATTCATTGGAGTAGCGGTCGCCGACGCGGGCGAGGTCCGGCCCCGTGCGTTTCGACCCCCACTGGAACGGATGGTCGTACATTGACTCCGCCGCCAGCGAGTAGTGGCCGTATCGTTCCACCTCGTCGCGGAACGGGCGGATCATCTGGCTGTGGCAGACGTAACAGCCCTCACGGATGTAGATGTCGCGCCCGGCGAGCTCCAGCGGCGAATAGGGCCTCATGCCCTCGACCTTCTCGATGGTGTTTTCGAGATAGAAGAGCGGCGCGATTTCCACGATCCCGCCGATGGAGACGACGAGCAGGGATCCGACGAGGAGCAGCGTGGCGTTGCGTTCGAGTAGCGCGTGTTTATCGAGAATGGACATGATCTGCCCTCCTATTCCGCGGGCGCCGGCATCGGCGCGGCATCCAGGGTCGCTGCTTCATCGCGGACGCGGCCAAGGATGGTCATTGTTACGTTGAAGGCCATGATGACTGCGCCGGAGAGGAACAGGGCACCGCCGGCGGCACGCATGACATAGTAGGGGAACATCGCCGCGACCGATTCCGCAAAGGAATAGACGAGGAAGCCTTGGTCGTCATATTCGCGCCACATCAGACCCTGCTGGATGCCGGCAACCCACATGGTCGCGGCATAGACGACGATGCCGAGGGTCGCGAGCCAGAAGTGCCAGTTGACCATCTGCAGGCTGTAGAGCCGCTTGCGGTTCCAGAGTTTCGGCACCAGATAGTAGATGGCGCCGAAGGTGATGAGGCCGTTCCAGCCGAGCGCGCCGGAATGGACATGACCAATGGTCCAGTCGGTGTAGTGGCTGAGCGAATTGACCGTCTTGATCGACATCATCGGTCCTTCGAAGGTCGCCATGCCGTAGAAGGCGACTGCCATGACCATCATGCGAACGATGGGATCGGTCCGGACCTTGTCCCACGCGCCCGAGAGGGTCATCAGGCCGTTGATCATGCCGCCCCAGGAGGGCATCCAGAGCATGACGGAGAAGACCATGCCGAGCGTCTGCGCCCAGTCCGGCAGCGCCGTGTAGTGCAGGTGGTGGGGACCCGCCCAGATATACATGAAGATCAGCGCCCAGAAGTGGATGATCGACAGGCGGTAGGAATAGACGGGGCGGTTCACCTGCTTGGGGATGAAGTAGTACATCATCGCCAGGAATCCGGCCGTCAGAAAGAAGCCGACGGCGTTGTGGCCGTACCACCACTGCGTCAACGCGTCCTGCACCCCGGAGAAAGCCGAATAGCTTTTGGAGCCGAGGAACGAGACCGGCACTGCAAGGTTGTTGACCACGTGCAGCATCGCGATGGTGACGATGAATCCGAGATAGAACCAGTTCGCCACATAGATGTGCGGCTCCTTGCGCTTCAGGATCGTGCCGAGGAAGACGACGAGATAGGCGACCCATACGACGGTCAGCCAGAGGTCCACATACCATTCCGGTTCCGCGTACTCGCGCGACTGGGTGATGCCGAGCAGGTAACCGGTCGCCGCAAGGACGATGAAGAGCTGGTAGCCCCAGAAAACGAACCAGCCGAGATCGCCGCCGAAGAGGCGGGCGCGGCTCGTGCGTTGAACCACATAGAAGGACGTGGCGATCAGGGCGTTGCCGCCGAATGCAAAGATCACGGCCGAGGTGTGGAGCGGCCGCATGCGTCCGAAGTTGAACCAAGGCTCGACGTTGAGATCGGGAAAGGCGAGTTGCAGGGCGACGACGTCGCCGACGAGAAAGCCGACCACCCCCCAGAACACAGTGGCGATGACGCCGTATTTGACGACCTCGTCGAAGTATTCGCTCCGAAGGCTCGGATGGCCCGCGACGGCTGGACGGAAGTCAACGCGGCGCATCAGCACCAAGGTGCCGCCAAGCAGCACGAAGAACAGCACCCACATATGCGCGCCGAACAGGCGGTCCTGGGCAAAGCCGGCGCCGACCAGCGCCAGGAAGGCGCCGACGGCAAGCACGACCATCTCGACTGTGTGTTTCATGGTTGGACCCCCAACTCTTTTCTAATCGCTGACTGCCGTACGCCTGCACGCAAGCCGCCGAAGTCTTTCGAGAATTGGCAGAGTCGCGTTCTAGGCACCTTGATTCAGATCAAGCGCTTTCACATGCTTCCGCCGCCCCAAAAGCATGGCTTCGAGAGCTCAGCGAAGGACAAGACGTGGGCGGGGAGCGAGCCACTCATCAACGCTCGCATTTCGTAGGGCAGATTCGGGATAAACGGGAGATAGCCGTACGAGGATGGAAACGTCGGTCGGTGCGCAATTCGTCTGCGGCAGGAGGCCCGGCATGGAAAAGCAGTGGAGGCAGTTGCCGGAGTGCGCATAGGTGATCGGCACTATGTAGGGCTGGCCGTCCTTGCAGCACGCCAATCGCGCCAGACGTCCGGCCGCGACGAGCGCTTGGCATTCTTCGCGAGACATTTCCCTAACGAACATGGCTGTTGCTCCTTCCGCTAGTCGCGAATGACCGGCGCCGGCAGAGAGCCAGAGGGGGCCTGATGCGCGCCCCGGCCAGGCTCAGTTGCAGAGCAAACGCAGAGCGTCCGGCTTCACGATGTCGATCGTCCTCGCGTCCCTTAGCGCGATGACGCTGCGCTCCTTCAGTTGCGTCACCACGCGCGACACGGTTTCGATCGTCAGGCCGAGATAGTCCGCTATATCCTGCCGCGACATGGGCAAGCGTAGCAGCCTGCCTCCTCCCTGACGTTCGCAAAGATCGACGAGGAATGCGGCAATCCGCTCCACGGCACATTGCCTGCCGATCACCAGAAGATGCTGCTGAGCTCGCGCCATGCCGGTCAACGCCAGCGCGAGAAGGTCTCGCGAACGCTCCTGCATCTGCCTGCGCCCGAAGACGGCTAGTGTTGTTTCGGTGATGGCTTCGGCAAAGAAAGAATGGTTGGACCCCGCTTCGAAACCGAACATTTCGCCTGGTAGGTGAAAGGATACGACCTGTCGACGTCCGTCCGAAAGCAGCCGGTAGACGCGCACGGCTCCTGCAGAAATCTGATAGAACTTGTCGTTCAAATCGCCCTCGGCATAGATCTCACGACCCGCCTTGTAGGTGGCGACAAGATGGGGCCTGGAAACTTGGGCCTGTGGAAGGTGTTCGGCCTGCTCGAAGGACTGTTGTTGGATTTGTGCAGCGGCGTACATGTCTTATCCCCTGTTATGTGTGGGGACAGATTGCCAATTCGCGTGACCTGGAGAAATTCGGTTAGATCACTAAGGGAAACTACTTAGCCGCTTCGGTCTGGCTGTTGATCATGCCGAGCAGGTCGGCGCCAGTGAACGGTTTGGTCAAGATCGCGTAGTCCGCACGTGGCTGAAGGGCCGACAAGCCATCGACCAGCAGTATCGCCCGGCGTCCAATATCCTTGAGCAATTGCGTGGCCGCCAAGAGCTCTGACTTCAACATCTCATCGTCGAGAATCGTGCAGAGCGCTTCCCGGCTAGAGGCTTCAGCCTTCTGCACGGTGTCGTAGGACTCGGTCGGGTATCCTTCGACTTCCAGCGCGAATGCAACGGACCGCCGGAGGCCTTGATCCGCTGCAACGACGACTATGCTTCTTCCAACCAACAATTTGAATCCCGCTCATCTGGCGTGCGTCTGTCCGCCGTGTGCCAGCATTAAAGCGCTTGCGGCGATGCGACGCATTGCGCGAGATCAACTCAGCAGATCAGGAAGGACCGAAACCTGCGGCCAGAGCCATTCGCACGAGATGGGGAAGGCTCTTCGCCTTCATCTTGGCCATCACATTGGCGCGGTGCACCTCGACGGTGCGTGGGCTGATGTCCAGGTCATAGGCGATCGACTTGTTGGGAAGGCCCGCCACGACGGCCGAGAGCACCTGGCGTTCTCTCTCACTCAGCGTCTCGAGCCTCGCCTGAATGTCATTGACCTCGTCCGTATCAGCATCCGGAACGACCAGATGTGCCGAGGCTCTCTCGATGGCCTCAATGATCACGGAGTCCTCAAATGGTTTCTCGATGAAGTCCACCGCCCCCGCTTTCATGGCCTCCACCGCCATGGGCACGTCGCCGTGCCCGGTTATCACGATTGAAGGTATCTTGATCTTCCGATCGCCAAGGTTGCGCAGGAGGTCGACGCCGGACATGTCCGGCATTCTCAGATCCGTCACGAGAACCCCGTTTCTGACGTCCGGTGCGAAGGCGAGGAAGGCCTCGGCCGATTGATGGATTCTGACCGCGAAGCCATTCATCGTCAGCATGAAGGCTAGCGACTTTCTGACCGCCTCTTCGTCGTCGACAATGTGCACCGTATAGTCAGTCATTGGCACCGATCCGTTCATCTACATAGGCCGGCAGCGTGAATCGGAAAGTAGCCCCACCCGCCGCATTTTTCGAGACGGTCATCTCACCGCCATGCGCCTCGACGATCCGCTTCGAAATGGACAGTCCGATTCCCATTCCGCTTGCTTTGGTCGTGATGAATGGCTTGAAGAGCTGGCCGGAGATTTCCTCCGGAATGCCTCCGCCCGTGTCTTCGACGACGACGGCAACCTCCCCCGCACCGGCCGGCATCGTGCGGATCGTCAGCTCTCGGCGGTCGACGTGGCGCATCGCCTCGATCGCGTTGCGCATCAGATTGATGAGGACCTGCTGGACCTGGATCCGGTCCACCATCACCATTGCGGCACCGGGCAGATATTCGAACACGGTCCGGACCCCCTGCTCGCGGGAGCCGACCAGAGCCAGCGCAGCCGCCTCCTCCACCAGCTTGCGAATGTCTTCCGGCGCCTTTTCTGTCTCGCCCTTCGTGACGAATTCCCTGAGATGTTTGATGATCTGGCCGGCCCGCAGCGACTGGCTCGCCACCTCTTCCAGCGCCTCGCGCATTCGCGTAGCGACGGCGTCGTCCATGTCACGCAACAGCCTCGTACAGCCATGCGAATAGTTGGCGATCGCCGACAACGGCTGGTTCAGTTCGTGGGCAAGCGTCGACGCCATCTCGCCCATCTCGTTGAGCCGGGCAAGGCGCGCTAGTTCAGCCTGGATTTGCTCGAGCCTCGCGGCGGACTCCTCCCGTTCCGTGAGGTCTCTGATGAAGCCTGTGAAGAACCTCTCTCCGCCTGACCGCATCTCTCCCACGGCGAGCTTCATCGGAAACGTCGATCCATCCTTCCGTTGCCCGGAGACGACGCGGTCGATGCCGATGATCCGCTTTTCGCCAGTGCTCAGGTATCGCTGCATGTATCCGTCGTGTTCGTGACGATAGGGTTGCGGCATCAATATGCGCAGGTTCTGGCCAACGACTTCCTCCTCCGCATATCCGAACTGCCGCACGGCAGCGGCGTTGAAGGACACGATTGTACCATCGGTGGCGCTGACCACCGTGGCGTCCGGAACAGTATCCAATATTGATCTCAGATGCGCATCGCGGGCCTTCACGACGTCCTCTGTCTTGGCGATGACGCGTCTGGCCGCCTGGAGCACTTCCGCGAGAGCCATGGTCAGAAGCACCGCCACTCCGAAGGACATCAACTCGACGACGCTCGGATGGGAGCCGCCCTCTCCTTGCTGAAGAGCGGTCGCTGCGGCAAATGACAGCCCGGCCGCAAAGGCGACCAGGCCCGATCGGCCGGCCATGACGACGAGAAGGATCGCCGGGATGAAGGAAAAGAGAATGGCGCTACCGCCCAAGAGCTGCCATAACCCGATGCGCAGGGCAACGACGCTCGACACCGCCGCCGTCGCGAGTATGTAGGCCGAGGTGCGATCGAGTTGCCATCTTATGAGCGAGCGCCCCAGACGCGTCCCCTCGACGATGCTCTTTGACTGCATTCCTTTTTCCACTGCAGGAATAAACTATGCGCTCTCGTCGCGATCGGGTCGCGGCCGGCTCCCGCACTCTCGTGCCTCTATAGTCCATCTTTGTGCAAGATGGCCAACGAACCAGTATGGAACAAATCGTCCCATGAATGCAGGGCTTGAAGTCAGTTCTCAGAGGCTACCATCCTGTGGGCATCGTTCATAGCCTTCCTAAGCTCATCGATCACGGAAGCAGCGGGCAGTGTCTCTCCCTCCAGTTCCGGCGGCAGCTTCCAGCCGGGCTCGACGCCTTGCATGTTCGGCAGTTCGTGCGCAATGCCCTTGTGGCAATCGATGCAGGTCGCCTTTCCGGGCAGCAGGTAGCGGGTATGGATCTCGGCGGCGCGTTGCGTCTGCTTCGAGAGGTCCATCGCCACCGAGGAGTGACAGTTGCGGCATTCAAGGCTGTCATTGGCCTTGAGCCGAGCCCATTCATGCTTGGCGAGCTCCAGCCGGTGGTCGAGGAATTTCTCGCGCGTGTTGATGGTTCCGAAGATCTTGCCCCAGACTTCCTTCGAGGCCTGCATCTTGCGAGCGATCTTATCCGTCCATTCGTGCGGAACATGGCAATCCGGGCAGCTCGCCCGCACGCCGGAGCGGTTAGAAAAATGAACCGTGCGCGTCAGCTCCTCATAGACGTTAGTCCGCATCTCATGACAGGAGACGCAAAACTCCTCGGTGTTGGTAAGCTCCAACGCGGTGTTGAAGGCGCCCCAGAAGATCACGCCGCCGACGAAGCCGCCGAGCATCAGGAAGGCGAGGCTGAGCGTTGCGGCCGGCGTGGTCAGAATGTTCCACACTCAGAGCAGAAGGCGCTTGATGCGAGCCATGGCCTACTCGCTCCCCGCATGCTTGACGCCCATCTCGCTCATGTCCCGGAAGGTGTTGCCGACGAGCGGGCGCACGTCGGCCTGCGGCACATGGCAGGCCGTGCAGAAATAGCGCCGAGGCGAAACGTCCGCGAGCATCTGCCCTTCCCGCGTCATGTAGTGCGTGACGCTGATCATCGGCGCGCCTGACTTCTGCGTCAGTTCTCGCTTGTGGCAGGAGAGGCAGCGGTTGGGCGTCTTCAGCCGGTCGGCCCCGTACATGATCTTCGACAGGAAGTAGCCCTTGATGCAGTTGAGGCCACGGTTGACCTCGGCCTGCATGTCGCCATGGGTGGCGACGACCTGTCCCTCCTTGACGCCGACCATGACGCCGCAGCCGGTGCCGCAGAAGCGGCACGGCGCTTTCGACCACTTATCTGCAGCGCTTCCACACCGCCCGGCACGGGCTGTGCCGCGGCGGGAAGCGCAATGCCCGCAGTGGCGGCGGCGATGCCGGCCGCATGCGCCTTCAAGATATCACGCCGCGTCAGTTCGCCGGTCATGGCAATCATCTCCTTGAGTTTCGACATGCTCAAAAACCATGTTGGCCGCCATCCAGCAGAGAGATGCGCGACAGGATTTCGCCAAGCGTCCCCGTGCTCTTTCCCTCGATCACGACTACGATCTTTCCCGCCTCGTGCGCGTAAACCTCGACGTTCGGCATGTCGGCTAGCCGAGCGACGACGCGCTCCTCCATATGCGGGATCGTGACGATGACCGCGCTGGAGATGTGATAAGTTGCGCTTGGATCAGACATGCGCGTGCGACGAGCTCATTTCATCCGCGCAGACGTGGCTGCCGATGGTGCGGCAACTCCGCCCTCAGCACAGTTGGGACAATGTCGTGCGGGTGCTCAATCGCCGCGGTCACGACTGGACCGTCGAGCGCCTCCGCCGTGCCGTTCATCGCCTGGGTCCGAGAAAAGCTGGCGGAAAAAGGACTCCTGGCCCGGTCCCCTCGCCGCGCTCCCGAAGACCATCTGATGAAGATGGTGGCGGCGATCGCCATTGCCGATCCCGATCTGTCGCTGCGCGACATTGCCGCGCAACTGGACCAGATGGGAGAACGGCCTGTGCGCGCGGCAAAAAATGGCAGCCCTCCTCCGTCCGGGACCTGCTGGACGAAGCCCGCCGGTTTGGCCTTATTCGCCGGTGAGGGTACGGTTTATCAGGCGACCGATCACGCCAGTCTTCGGGCCTTTTAAGATTGGCGTTCCGTATGCTGTGTCATGGCGACCAGCGGTAAGACCAGTTCCTCGCGCTTGCGCCAACGCAGGGACAAGGTAGAATATAGCTGATTAGGAACCAAGGAACCAAGAATGGCCCTCAGCATCAAAGACGTCGAGACGGAACGCCTCGCCAAGGCACTGGCAGAGAAAACCGGTGAAACCATTACCATGGCGACCCGCCGGGCACTGGAGGAACGGCTTCGGCGCGTCGCCAACGCCGGAAATCGCGACGTTCTTCTCGACGAGCTTGCCGCCAGCCGCAGACGCTGGGCGAAGCTACCGGTGCTCGATAGCCGCACCGCCGACGAGATTTTGGGATATGACGAAAACGGACTCCCCAGCTGATGATCATCGACACCTCCGCCGTCGTAGCGATCGCATTCAACGAGCCGGAAGCAGAAAGCTACGAACAAAAAGTCGTCGACGCTTCCCGACGCTTCATGTCGGCTGCGACAGTCCTCGAGATTGCCATAGTCATCGAGGCGCGCCTGGGCGAAGCCGGGGCTGCAGAACTAGATCTCTGGCTTCACAAAGCCGGCGTCGAGATCATCGCCGTCGACGCGGATCAGATCGCCGCTGCAAGGCGAGCCTGGCGCAGCTACGGCAAGGGCCGACATCCGGCGGGCCTGAACTATGGCGACTGCTTTTCCTATGCGCTCGCCAAGACGCGCAACGAACCGCTGCTCTTCAAAGGTGATGATTTTTCGCGCACGGACATCGAGGCGGCATGAGCGTTGCACCCCGGCAGCCGCGGCAAGCAGGATGTCCAAGATTCGGACAGCCAAGCGGTGCATGGCCGCGCCGAACAGCTTGACGCTCTGCATGCCAACCTGCCATTCGACCGTGCGACCAGCTTGCCGCGCTGCCGACCGACTACGACGTTGAGACACTGAAACACCTCGCTGGCGATGCTACGGGCGACAACACGCTGAGGGCACTCGCTTCCGACCTCGGCTGGTCTAGGTAGCTCACCTCGAGGCCTGGTGCCAGCTGGCAACCGGCGCCCCGTCCCCCGGCCGAAGGCAGAACCGCTGCTGTTGAAATTTTTCGCCGGTGGGCGCGGTGAAGTCTGGCTTGTGTCGAACAAAAACTCGAGGTCCAAAGCTGCATACACGCGACCGACGTCGCTCCTTACACGCCCGCTTGCCGCCCTGACGACGCACAAACGCTTCAGCCGGATGAGAACTGGTCGCGCCGCGCCAGTTACCTCCAGGACAGCCGATCTCTGTGTAGTCGGCCGCTAGGGTCGTTCGCGATTACCCGATGCGGGAGGTCCGGTCCCCACTTCCATAGGACAAGGTTTCGATCATCCTCCTCAGCGGCCGGCGCAAAGCTCGGCACCAGAATGCCGACGGTGCCACGCGAGCTCAGCCGATCATAAATCGCCCAGGAGGCGGGCGGCCTCCCTTCCGCAAGGGCTGTGGCCCAGCTGCAGGCCATCTCCTCCATCGGGACGGAAAATGCACTCCTCCCCTCCTCCGTGGTCAGGTCGGCCACGTCCTCGCAATCGATATCGTAGGAGCAGGGCACGCAGGGATCGATGCGATGCGCAAAGCCCTGATTGGCTTCCTCATACGTGTGAGCATATGTCTGATATGGTCCTGAGCGCCGTAGAAAATTGCAGCAGTCATGATCGTGCGACTATCTCTACCGGCATACCCGGCGCATCTTCGGCCGCACCTTCCGGTGATACCGGGCTTCGGGTCTTTGGGCCCCCTCGCCCGGAAGCGGACGCCTCCTATGCGCGTCCTGTTCGTCAGGCCGGCGCTTTGCTTACAGCAGACCCCTCCGCGCGGCGACGCCCTTGCTGTTCGGCTAACGGTTCCCATCACCAGGGCCCGTAGAGGACTATCACCTCCAAGTCATCGGCCGGATACCACCCCGGCCAAAGGTGCTTGCGCACCTACGCGCCATGCCTGGCGCACCCAAAAAAACCCGGCGCGGGAGGAGGTGCGCCGGGCTTCAATAAATGACGGAAAGCTGGGGAGGAGGAATGCCGTCCGCCGAACCGAAGCGGTTCGGGAGGAGGTGAATCGCTTCGCTCCTTAGAAAATGGTGTTGCAGTGCAATAAACTCAAGAGCGTTTACGCCCCGCGGGGGCAGGTATAGCACTGTTACCGCAGTCGCCGCATCCAAACGGAAAGGCCGAGTCGATCCCGGCGCTTCCAAAAGATCGCGTGGTGTGAGAAACCGGACTAGGCCTGCAAATTTTCCGCCGACACCTTGCCGGACTTGCGATCCTTCACCAGCTCATATGTGATCTTCTGGCCTTCGTTGAGGCCACGCATGCCAGCCCGCTCCACCGCGGAAATGTGGACGAAGACATCGGTGCTACCGTCATCCGCCTGAATGAAACCAAAGCCCTTCGTTGCGTTGAACCACTTTACTGTACCGGTCGGCATAACATCTTCCTCTTAGCACTGGCCTTGCCGAGCCGCGGGCTCGACTGAAGGCCCTTTTGAGCCGCACTGATAGCCGGTTCTGGCATCGACGGGCAGACCAAAGACCGTCGCGATTTTCCCGGCACTCCCCGCTAGAGCCCATTCTCGCGGCGAGGCGCTCGATCTATTCCCTTTATCAACCTGATCCTCAAGGCCCGTGCCTAAGCAGGCAGCTCTCGATCCAGCGCTATTTTCGGCGCATGGCTTGAGATCGGGCTACCTGACCGAGGCGGCAAACCGCGGTATTCCGCTGCCCGAGGCGATGCAGCAGTCACCGCACAAGACGCGTTTTCCGCTGAAGATCGGGCGGCGGATTCGCCGAGGATGGAGGATCGGCGTCAAATCGGCCGCCGGTGTCTTTGGTTGGTAAAGGCGGCGCTGTTCAGCGGTGACTAACGCGATGACGTCAAGTAGAGCGCTGTGCATATCGAGGGCGACAGTACGCCTCCGTTCCTTCACCCTCAGGATATTTCTGTCAGAATGCCGCCACTAAGTGCCTGGCTTTCGCTGCTCAGCCCCCAACCTTAGTCGATCGAAAATCTCCGGACAGAATTCGAACTGCCGCGCAGTTCCGCGACCCATGGAGTTCTTCACAATTGTCTCTGTGAGTATCCCACGCTCGATGAGCGGGTCGACCGTTTCCGCCACGGCATTGCGCGTCAATCCGGTATTTTTGACGATATTTGAGAGGGTTAGCTTTTCGTGGTTCTGATGCATCATGTAGAGAACGGTCATCATTCCGAGCTGCTTCAGCCGCGATTGTGGCGTCTCTCCGTCGATCGGTTTGTCCAGAACTTCCTGCAAGGCGTAGGCCGCAAATAGCTGGCCCTGCCAATGTGCGTTGAGTGCGCTTGTCATCTCTTATACTGTCATATATATGATTGTAAAACGAGTCGCGAAGCCACAGGGCCTGCTGGGCTCCGCACATACTCGCGTCGGTAAAGGGTATTGGTCATGGACAAGTCTCTCATGCAGGCAGTCGTCGCTGCAGCCAGCTTAGCGTCATTCTATCTTGTTTTCGATGGTAAAGCGCGAGCGGACGAGTGGGGATGCCAGGTTATCCTGTGCCTTTCCAATCGTGGCGGTCCGACGCAGTATACAGAGTGCCAGCCGCCCTTAGAGAAGCTCTGGCGCGCGCTTGCGAAAGGGCACTCTTTTCCGACCTGCAGCGGTGTCGGGTTTCGCGCATCGCGCCCCGTATACGAGCCCTATTACTGCAACGACGGCTACCTCCTGACGACGCGGTATGGAGATCGCGGGTTAGAGGCGAGCTGCATCTCGACCACGCCACAAACCGTCTCAGGTGATGAATGCTATTCCGGCAATGATCGGATCAACTCGGCAACGTGGCGGTGGAACGAAGGCCGCAGGGAGTGCCAACGCTATGTGACGACGCGGCCGAACGTCCGCCCGCAGCCTCATTACATCGACGTGACCATCGACGGCGTCGGCAAACAAAGGGTGTGGTACTGAGCCATGCCTGTTTCCTTCCTCGATCTGGCGCAAACTTGCGCGCCGATAGTTGCGGCCGAGACACTCGCGTGCGTCTTCAGTCTTGAATGTCGCTTCGAGCCGTTCGCCATCCGGATCAACAGCGGCGCCCCGCTCCCGGAGCAGCCCGCGACCAAGGCGGAAGCGATCGAGATCGCCACCTCGCTGGTAGCCGAGCGCCAGGATATCCAGCTCGGCCTCGGCGGCATCGGCATGGAGGAACTCCGGAAGCTGAAACTCTCGATCCCCGACGCCTTCGATCCGTGCCCCAACCTTCAGGCCACGGCGACGCTGCTCGATCGCTACTATCGGCTGGCCATCCAGGCTGGCGCCGATCCGGAGCGGGCCGAGCAGGTGATGCTGCAATCCTGGTACGGGTGGGACGATCCCTCCGTAGGCGCCATGGTCCAGTACGACGAGCAGGTCCGGCAGGAAGTGAAGCGGCTCGGCAAAACCCTCGCGACTCTCACGATCGACGATGGCGGAGAGGGCATGGGGCCGGAGACAACGGCTGCCGATGTCGCGGTCGGAGCCCAGAGCGATGATGCACCTGTCGAGCACACAGCGTCCGCGCCGACCTGGCATGTTTTCGGTTCGCGACGGAGATCTTCCGTCCTGGTGTTTCAGAACAGTCAATTGGAGCAGAGTGAATGACCTTCAGTTCCCATATCCGCCCTGTCGCCGCCTCCACCTTGATGGCCGTCGCCATCGTTGCCGCCCTGGTCGAGCCGGCCTTCGCGCAGGCCGCCGGCATCGAAACCGTGCTGCAGAACATCGTCGATATGCTGACCGGCAACATCGCCAAGCTGCTGGCGGTCATCGCGGTGATCGTAATCTGCATCGCCTGGATGTTCGGCTATATGGATCTGAGACGCGCAGGGTTCTGGATCATCGGCATCGGCGGCATCTTCGGCGCCACCGAACTCGTCAACACCATTGTCGGAAGCTGACGCCATGGCGAACCAACGGCCGGCGCTCGAGGAAGACACGCTGTTCATTGCCTGCACCCGGCCGGCGATAATCGCCGGCGTGACGATGGAAGCCATGGGCATGAATATCATGCTCACGACCATCCTCTACATCGTCGCCGGCTCGATCGCCTATGCGCTCGTCGGCGTCGTCTTCCACCTGGTGTTTCGCGCGCTCGTCAAGCACGACCACAACATGTTCCGCATCCTGCTGGCCTGGGTGGAGACCCGCGGCCGGTCCCGCAACAACGCCTATTGGGGCGGCGCAACGCTTAGCCCCCTGAAGCTCGCCCGCAAATACGACGAAAGGGACCTCGGATTTGCTTGAGCGTACCACACTCAGATCTCGCGAACTCGGTCCGGAGACCTTCATCCCCTATGTCCGCCACGTCGACGAAGCAACGATCGCGCTCGATTCCCGGGCGCTGATGGTGATGATCGCGCTCGAAGGCGTCTCCTTCGAGACCGCGGATGTTCTCGACCTCAATGCCCTCCATCGCGACCTCAACACCCTCTACCGAAACATCGCCGACGAGCGGCTTGCCCTGTGGACCCATCTCATCCGCCGTCGCGACAACAGCTATCCGGAGGGCACGTTCACCACACCGTTCTCGACGGCGCTCAACGATAAGTATCGCGCCCGCATGGTGGGCGCGGACCTGTTCCGCAACGACCTCTATCTGACGATCCTCTGGTCTCCGGCCCGCGATCCGGCGGACAAGGCGGCAAAGCTGCTGTCGCGCCTGCGCCGGGCGCGCCGGGCCGGGGCCGAACTCGATGAGGAAGCCCTCAAGCAGCTTCGCGACAAGGTCATCGATATCACTGCGGCGTTGGAACGCTTCGAGCCCCGCGTGTTGTCCCTCTACAAGCACGATGACCTCATGTTCTCGGAGCCGAGCGAAGTGCTGCATCAGCTCGTCGGAGGCCGGCGCGAGCCGATCCCGCTGACCGAGGGCCGCCTTGCCTCGGCGATCTACTCGGACCGGGTCATCGTCGGTCGCGAGACTGTCGAGATCCGCCATGAAGCGACAAGCCGCTACGCCGGCATCCTCAGTTTCAAGGAATACCCGGCCCGCACCAGGACAGGCATGCTCGATAGCGTGCTCACCAGTCCTTTCGAGCTCATCCTGGCGCAATCCTTCTCCTTCGTCTCGAAGGCCGATGCCCGCGTCATCATGGGCCGCAAGCAGAACCAGATGGTCAGCAGCGGCGACAAGGCGGCCTCGCAGATCGAGGAGCTTGATGGGGCGATGGACGATCTGGAGTCCAACTGGTTCGTGCTCGGCGAACACCACCTGACACTGTCCGTCTTTGCCCCCTCAGTAAAGGAACTGACCGACAATCTCGCCAAGGCACGCGCCAGCCTGACCAGCGGCGGCGCTGTCGTCGCGCGCGAGGATCTCGGTCTCGATGCGGCATGGTGGGCGCAGCTGCCGGGCAACTTCCGCTATCGCGCCAGGTCTGGCGCGATCACATCGCGGAACTTCGCCGCTTTGTCGCCCTTCCACTCCTATCCGCTTGGCCAGAAGGACAGCAATGAATGGGGCTCCGCAGTCGCCCTGCTCAAGACAGCGTCGGGGTCACCGTACTACTTCAACTTCCATTACGGCGATCTCGGCAATACCTTCGTCTGCGGGCCGTCCGGCGCCGGCAAGACCGTGCTCTTAAATTTCATGCTGTCGCAGCTCGAGAAGCACGACCCGCACGTCGTGTTCTTCGACAAGGACAGGGGGGCCGATCTCTACGTGCGCGCTGCCGGCGGCACCTATCTGCCGCTCAAGAACGGTGTGCCGACGGGCTGCGCTCCCCTGAAGGCCCTCGACCTCACGCCGGAGAACAAGGTGTTCCTGACGCGCTGGGTCGGCAAGCTTGTCGGCTCGGCGACGCGAGAGCTGAGCGTGACCGATCTCCGCGACATCGCCGCCGCCATCGACGGCCTCGCCGACCTGCCGGCGGAGCGCCGGACGATCGGCGCGCTCAGGACCTTTCTCAACAACACCGACCCGGAAGGCATCGCGGCAAGGCTGCGGCGGTGGGAAAGGGACGGACCGCTCGGTTGGGTGTTTGACAACGTCATCGAGGATATCGGTTTCGGCGAATTCGGCGTCGGCGGCAAGTTTATCGGCTACGACATGACCGACTTTCTCGACAATGAGGAAATCCGCGCGCCTCTGATGGCCTACCTCTTCCATCGCGTCGAGCAATTGATCGACGGCCGACGGATCATCATCGTTATCGATGAGTTCTGGAAGGCGCTCCAGGACGAAGGGTTCCGGGACCTCGCCCAGAACAAGCTGAAGACGATCCGCAAGCAGAATGGACTCATGCTCTTTGCGACGCAGAGCCCACGGGATGCAATCGTCTCGCCGATCGCCCATACGATCATCGAGCAATGCCCGACGCAGATCTTCCTGCCGAACGCCCGCGGCAACCATGCCGACTATGTCGATGGCTTCAAGCTGACGGAGCGCGAGTTCGAGCTGGTCGCACGCGAGCTCTCGGTCGAGAGCCGGCGGTTCGTCCTGAAGCAGGGCCACAACAGCGTCGTCGCCGAGCTCAACCTCAGCGGCTTCGATGACGAGCTCGCCATTCTCTCCGGCCGAACCGCCAATGTCGAGCTTGCTGAGGCGATCCGCGCCGAGGTTGGCAACGATCCCAAGGATTGGCTTCCCGTTTTCCAGAAAAGAAGGAGTGCGAGCTGATGGCTTCCTATCGACTTCACGGCGCGGCGCTCGCCGCTGCGCTGATCCTTTCCGCAGGCAGTGCGGTGGGGCAGGGGATCCCGGTGATTGACCAGACCGCGATCGCCAAGCAGATCGAGAGCATCGCGCAGTTGAAGGCACAGCTCGACGCGCTCAATCAGCAGATCGAGCAGGCGCAGCAGCTCTACGGTTCGCTCAACAAGCTGACCGACATGGCGGACGTTGCGAGCGTCTTGAACGATCCGGCCATTCGCCAAGCGCTGCCGGCGGACTTCAGCGCGATCGAGGGACTGTTCAAGGGCAACGGCACCGGTGTCTTCAACGACTCCGCGTCGAAATTCCTTGAAAGCAATTCGACCTATCGGACGGGCACCGACGACTTCTACGCGCAGGAGCTTTCGCGCATCCAGAACAAGAACGCCGGCCAGATGAGCCTCGGTCAGCAGATTTATGACGCCGCGACCAAGCGGATCGACGGTATCGACCAGCTGCGCGAGAAAATCTCGACGGCGAGCGACGCCAAGGACATCGCCGACCTGCAGGCGCGGCTTCAGGCCGAGCACGCCTTCCTACAGACCGATGTGTTGCGGATGGAAGGCTTGCGCATGGTGCAGCAGGCGCAGGCTCAGGTCGATGAGCAGCGCAAGGCCGAGGACTGGCGCCAGCGCATGGATGCCATGGGAGCCGCACTGCAATGAGGCTGCGTTTTCTTTCTGTTTTTCTCATCGTTCTGGCCGCTTGCTCGCAGGAAGCCGAGCGCGTCCATACCGTCGATGAACTGATGGCCGACAAAGCGCTGCTTGCCGACGTGATCGGCGAATGCCGCCGCAATTCGGGTGAGTTGGGTAAAACTCCAAATTGCCAAAACGCTGCGGCCGCGGATTTCAGGGCCCGCCTTGAACGAATGTAAAAAACGCTCGGAGTCAAAACCGTGTATCAAGTCTTCGCCTTTATCGACGGGCAGTTCAAGGCACCACTCGAGAACTTCATCTCCTCGGGAACGTCGAACATTGCCGAGTGGGCCTCGGGGCCCCTGACGGCGGCGGTCACCCTTTACGTGGTCCTCTATGGCTATCTCGTTCTTCGCGGCTCGGTTCAGGAACCGATGCTCGATTTCGCCTTCCACGCGATCAAGCTCGCCATGATCGTGATGCTGGTAGAGAACGCCAGCGAATATCAGACCTATGTCACCAACATCTTCTTCGACGTGCTTCCACGCGAAATCTCGCAGGCGCTGAACACCGGCAGGGCGCCGAGCGCCTCGACCTTCGACAGCCTGCTCGACAAGGGGCAACAGTGTGCCAAAGAGATCTGGGCGCGCGCCTCCTGGCCTATTGACATCGTCAGCGGCACCAGCGGCATGCTCGTGATCGGCGCAAGCTTCATTGTCGCCGCCATAGGCTACATCGTCTCGCTCTATGCCAGGCTGGCGTTGGCAATCGTGCTCGCGATCGGTCCGATCTTCGTGGCGCTCGCCATGTTCCAGTCGACGCGGCGTTTCACCGAGGCCTGGATCGGGCAGCTTGCGAACTTCGTAATCCTCCAGGTTCTCGTCGTCGCCGTCGGCTCGCTGCTGATAACCTGCATCGACACAACCTTCACGGCGATCGAGGGATACAGCGACGTGCTGATGCGGCCGATCGCGCTTTGCGCCATCTGCCTCGCCGCCCTCTATGTCTTCTACCAGCTTCCGGGCATCGCGTCGGCGCTCGCCGTCGGCGGGGCGTCGTTGACCTACGGCTACGGCGCCGCACGCGACGCCCACGAAAGCACGCTCGCTTGGGCAGCATCCCATACCGTCCGTGCGGCCGGACGCGGTGTCCGCGCCGTTGGTCGAACCTTCAGCTCGAAAGGCTCCGGATCATGACGCTTTTCGCACGAACAAGAAAAAAGGCTCTCCCGGAATGATCAGAACAATTCCGCTGCTTTGCATGGCCGCCGCCTTAAGCGGTTGCGCTTCACTGACCTATCCTCTCCCGAAATGCGACGGCTATTCGCGCCGTCCTCTCAATCGCTCGATGTGGCATTGGGAAGACAATAGCAACCTCAACCAGAAACAGGCCGATGCGCGGCCGGCAGCGTCTCAGTCGGTCGCCATGGCTTACTTCGAAGAGGGCAGGGAACCTCCCGCCTTTGCCCATCTCGACATCGATGCATCCTATCGTTCTTGCAAGGGTTGACGCCATGGTCTCCGGGGACGAACTCAAGTCATATTTCGAGAAAGCGCGGCGTTTCGATCAGGATCGCATGATCCAGGTTGAACGCTCGATGCGCATCGCCTGGTCCGTTGCCATCATAGGCGGCATTCTTGCGGGCGCTTCGATATTCGCCGTCGCCGGCCTCACCCCGCTGAAGACGGTGGAGCCGTTCGTCGTGCGGGTCGACAAGTCGACGGGCATCGTCGATGTCGTCTCGGCGTTGACCTCAACGGCCGGCACCTATGATGAGGCTGTGACCAAATATTTCGCCGCGAAATACGTCCGTGCCCGGGAAGGCTATGTCTGGAGCGAGGCGGAGGAGAATTTCCGCACCGTCGCGCTTCTGTCCACCCAGCCGGAGCAGGCCCGGTTTTCGGCCACCTTTCGCGGCAGCAATCCGGAGTCGCCGCAGAACACCTATGGGCGGAATGCCACCGCGCGCATCAGCGTCGCCTCGATCTCGCTGATCAATCCGCATGTCGTCTCCGTTCGGTACATGCGCACGGTCACCCGCGGGGAAGACGTCCGGACAACCCATTGGGTTGCGACGCTCACCTTCTCCTATGTGAACGCACCGATGTCGTCGACGGATCGGCTGGTGAACCCTCTCGGTTTTGCGGTCAGCGAATACCGGGCCGATCCGGAGGCCATCAACTGATGCGGACTGTCTTCATCGCCACCCTCCTCCTTGCGGCCACCGCCTCCATGGCGCTTGCCCTCGAAATTCCGCGCGGCGCATCGCAGGACAGCCGTGTGCGTTTCGTCGACTACCAGCCCTACAACATCACCCGCATCATCGGCTCGCTGCGCTCCTCGGTACAGGTGGAGTTCGCTGCTGACGAGGAGATCGCGCATGTCGCGCTCGGCAACAGCGTTGCCTGGGAGGTGGCGCCCGCCGGCAACATCCTGTTTCTCAAACCGCGGGAGATTCAGCCGGTCACCAACATCTCCGTCGTGACCACCCGGCGCGATGGTTCTACCCGAAGCTACCAGATGGAACTGACCGTACGGGATGGCAACGTGGAGGCGGGCCAGAACACCTACTTTTACGTCAAGTATCGCTATCCGGCCGATGAGGCCGAGCGTCAGCGCCATGCCGCGGCGGCGCGCGCGCTCGCTGCCCAGGCGAAGGAAGCCGACAGCGTGCTGGCCATTCATGAGGCCTATGGACCGCGGAACTGGCGCTATTCGGCGCAAGGGGCGCAGGCGCTGGAGCCGCAATCGGTCTACGACAATGGCAAGGTCACGACCTTTGCCTTCATTGGCAACCAGGAAATGCCAGCCATCTACATCGAGAACTCGGACGGCAGCGAGAGCCTGGTTCCGAAGTCCGTCGACGGCAACCTTGTCCTCGTCCACGCGATCAGTCGAAAGTTCATTCTGCGGAGCGGTGGGGACGTGCTCTGCGTCTTCAACGAAGCCTACGACCGCTTCGGCATCAATCCTGATACCGACACGACCTCGCCGTTGGTAGAGCGTGTCGTGAAGACCGAAGTCACGGCACAGTAGGGAGTTGTCATGATTCAGGAAGACGAAAGCCGGGTTCCCGGCGAGCGGGCCGAAACGGTTCCCGGCAGGAAAGTCGACAACAATCCCGTCCTGAAGCGCGGCGCGGTGGCGCTGGCCGTCGTTGCCTTTGTCGCCTTCGCCCTGTGGTCGATGAGCGGGGAAGGCAAACGACAGGAAAATCCCCAGCCGGAGCGGGTCGTCATCCGACAGACGACGAACTTCGAACCGCCCAAGGAGAAAGTGGAACCGGTGCAGCCGCTACCGGAAGTGAAGCTGCCGACGCCCGTCGTCACAGAAGAGGTGAAGGCGGAAGATCCGCTGCTCGACTCGGCGCGCCGGGCGCCCGTCATGGCCTACAGCGGCGAAGCGAGAAACGCGAGGTCGCGCCGTGACACCCAAAATTCTGCCATCTCGACGGACAGCAATTTCCTGCCGCTCGCTGGAAACATGATGGGTCAGAATACGGCCGACGCCGACGAACAGCGGTTCGACGGGCTGCTCAGGCCGACGAAGCTTGAGGGCTCGCGCGCCGGCACGCTCGGCAATCGGAATTTCATCGTTGCGATGGGAACCTCGATACCCTGTGTCCTGGAGACTGCCATGGCATCCGATCAGCCCGGCTTCACAAGCTGCGTGATCAACCGTGACGTCCTCTCGGACAATGGCCGGGTCGTGCTGATGGAGAAAGGCACGCAAGTGGTCGGCGAATACCGCGGCGGGATCCAGCGTGGACAAAAACGGCTCTTCGTGCTCTGGAACCGTGCGAAAACTCCGAATGGCGTCATCGTCATATTGGCCTCGCCGGCGACAGATGCGCTCGGCCGGGCGGGCGTCGACGGCTATGTCGATACCCACTGGTGGGAGCGGTTCGGAAGTGCGCTTCTCCTTTCCATCGTCGGCGACGCTACAAGCTATGCCAGCAGCCGCCTGCAGAACAGCGACGTTGACGCTGAGAACACCACACGCGCCGGTCAGCAGGCCGCAGCGATCGCAGTCGAACAATCGATCAATATTCCGCCGACACTCTCGAAGCACCAGGGCGAACTCGTCTCGATCTTCGTGGCCCGCGATCTCGACTTTTCCGGTGTTTATGGATTGCGGGTGACCGAACCGAGAAACAAGGTCCTGGACCGGGCGGTGTTGGGGGATTTCCGCCCACAAGCGACGCTCGTGACGAAATAGGGTAAGGGCGATGACCGAAGGTTCCGACGCGACGGTCGTTCGTGAACTGCTCTCGCCGTTCGCGCCGTTCCTCGATGACCCGTCGCTCTACGAAGTGATCGTCAATCGGCCCGGGCAGGTGCTGACGGAAGGCGCCGGCGGTTGGCGTACCCATGATCTGCCGGAGCTTACCTTCGAAAAGCTGATACGCCTTGCCCGGGCCGTGGCCAGCTTTTCCCATCAATCCATCGATGAAACCCGACCGATCCTGTCGGCAACGCTGCCTGGGGACGAACGGGTGCAAATCGTCATCCCACCTGCCACGACCAGGAACATGGTCAGCGTCACCATCCGAAAACCCTCGTCGGTGACGCTGAGTCTGGAGGACCTGGAGAAGGGTGGGCTATTCGCTGACGCGACGCCCGCCAGCGATGGGATCGGCGCAGCGGACTGTAGACTTATCGATCTGCATCGAAAGGGCGCCTATGCGGACTTTCTGCGCGAGGCGGTGCTGGCGCGCAAAAACATCATAATTTCCGGGGCGACGGGTTCGGGCAAGACCACCCTCTCCAAAGCGCTCATTCGCCATATTCCGGATCGTGAGCGGATCATTTCGATCGAAGACACGCCGGAGCTCGTCATCCCGCAATCGAATCATGTGCGGCTGCTCTATTCCAAGGGAGGGCAGGGGCGCGCCAAGGTCGGCGCGAAGGAACTCCTAGAATCCTGCCTGCGTATGCGTCCCGATCGAATCCTACTACAGGAACTGCGCGACGGGACGGCTTTTTATTACGTCCGCAATGTCAATTCCGGGCATCCGGGCTCGATCACGACTGTGCATGCGGACTCGGCGGAGCTGGCGTTTGAGCAATTGACCCTCCTCGTGAAAGAATCGGAAGGCGGTCGGGATCTGGAGCGGGATGATATTCGAGATCTTCTGAAGGTCGCGATTGACGTTGTCGTGCAATGCAGACGCATCGATGGGCGGTTTCGTGTGACGGAAATTTCTTTCGAGCCGAGACACAGATAGGTGCCTCATCGCAATGGAAACGTGGTGAATTCATAATACGTATACGACGAAGCAAAGCTTTCACGCATGCAACCCTCGCACGTCAGACACAGGAGGCCTGATGATATCAGGGGTTCGACGTTAATCCTTTTTCAGGATCAGCGGCCATCTGAGATCAAGTTCCAGAATGCGTTGTCACAAGACAGGGTTTCAGAATCTGCCAGGGCGCAAAGCCGTTGGAAAGAGGCTTCGGAACTGGGCCGATCTGCCCAGCGTAAGCAATCCGTGAACTTAGCTTTGCGTTCGTGATAACTCATCGGTGCTTCGAGCGATCCCTTCGCGTGCAGGCGGGACTTCCTGTAAATGCGGCCGTCGCGCATCGTGACCATGACGATATGCGGGAGGCGCTCCACGCCTCTCTCCTCTTCGGCCGAATAGGACTGCATTTCGATGCGTGGCATAAATTCCCGGATTTCCGGCCGCTCGATCTCCTGTCGCGTAAAATCCGAAAGGCTAAGGGAGCCTTTGATGAAAGCTGTGGCGAGGCAATATTGCATCGAGAAGCGGGCCTGCATCTCGTCCGTGGGGTCGGGATAGGCGAGGTTGCGGGCAGCCGATAGGCCGACTTTGGTCTCGATCAGGGCAATGTCATCTGCCGCAAGCTCATGCTCCTGCTTCAGATCCAGAAGTGCGTCAATCGCGCGGTGGGTCGAGGCGCAGCAGGGATGGCGCTTGGTCACCGTTCCCCGGCTCTCGATGATATGCTTCTCCTCGAATGTCAGACCTTCCCAGCCGCTGGCCTCATCACCCCCGAAAAGATCGAGGAAGCCTTGCGGTCGCTCGAGAATATCCGGTCTCCCGCTCATGCCCGCAAAGGCCATACGCGCCGCATCCACGGCATTGCGCGCGGCGATCCCCGCGTGCAGCGGCTTGGCGGTGGTACCGAATTGCCCTTTCGGGCCGCAGGCGAAGCTCGTCGCGAGGCTCATGGCGGCAGCCATGCGCTCTTCGTCGGCGCCTAGAAGCCGTGCCACGCCAGCCGCGGCCCCGATGCTCCCGACCGTCGCAGTCGCGTGCCAGCCCCTGTTGTAGTGAGAGGGGTTGACGCCAAAACCGACCGCTGCCTGCGCTTCCAGCCCCGCCAGATAGGCCTCGAGAAATCGTCTTCCGCTCGTGACCTTGCCGCTCGTCAGAACCGCCAGCAGCGCCGGGACCAGCACTGCGGAAGCGTGCGCCCTCGCCGGATGGAAATTGTCATCGAAATCAAGTGCATGAGCCGCCGTTGCGTTGATGAGCGCGGCAAGCGACGACGAGGCGGAGCCGCCGGTGACGAGGCGCGCTTCACCGCCTTGGGCGATTTCCGCGCCGAAGGCGCGAGTGAGTGCGGCGACGCTTTCATCGTTCCTGCCGGCGATCATGCAGCCGATGGTGTCCACTGCAGCATCCCTTGCCCGGTCCATGGCAAGGTTTGAGAACGTCGTTCGAGACAGGAGCTGTTCTGCGATCTTCCGGAGAATGGTGGCCATTGACGAAAGTCCTTCCGTGAGTTTGGTTTCTTCGCGGAAAATGTTCAACTTTCTGCAAGCTCGCAATCTTATGCGGTTTGCGGATAGGACTATCGATATCGGGGATGGAATGGCACGCGACAGCAGTGCGGCGATCAGCTTGAAACATATCGAGGCCTATGACGCCATCGCCGCAACCGGATCGACGATCGCCGCCGCTGCCGAACTCGGGATATCGCAATCTAATGCCAGTCGGCTGTTGCAGCAATTGGAGGACTATCTCGGCGTCCGGCTTTTCGAACGGGAAAAGAACAGGCTTCAACCGACCCGTGAAGGGCTACAGCTCGGCCCGGAAATCCGTGCCATTTCCGACCGGCTACGCGCCTTGAAAACCGCGGCGATGGAACTCGAGAGCGGCCGATCGCGCGAGATCATGCTGCGGCTAGCCTTTCCTGCCAGTCTTTCATCCACGCGCATTCCGAAGCTGGTGAAAAACTTTCTCGCAGCGAACGGTCCGATGCGCGTCGAAGTCGCATCCGGCAGTTATCTAGCCATAGAACGGATGGTGGCCGACGGCGAGGCTGATCTCGGTTTCGCGCGTCTACCATTGATGAGCCCGGGATTGAAACAGGAGAAGGTCCTGTCGTCGCGGATCATTTGCGCCCTGCATAAAGATCATCCCAAGGCGGGGAGCGAGCTATTGTCGGTCGGGGATCTGAAGGGTCAGGATCTGATCATGCTGAACAGGGAGCGACCGGTTCGCCACGAGCTTGAGGCCTTGTTCTACAAGGCCGGCATCCGCCAACGCCCCTTGCTCGAGGCGCATTCGGTCGCGAGCGCCTGTGCGCTTGCGGCGCAGGGGCTGGGCATTGCGCTGGTCGGCGAGATCATCGCTCGTGAATATGCCACGCCCCCGCTGCGATTCATTCCGCTCGAACCGGAGCTGCCGGTTGCCTATGCTCTGATCAGCGGAGAGAAATCTCCGCTGCCCAGGGCCGTCAGCCTTTTTCTTCAAAGCATTTCGGACTGGGCATGACGACGCTGCTCGTGCCGTTCCGGGGGACCGCAAGCGCATGAATATCAAGCAACTGGAAGTCCTGCGCACACTTCTGGCGACGGGGTCGACGATTGCCACTGCGAAGGCGATGGGTCTCAGCCAGTCCGGCGTCAGCCGCCTGCTCCAGCAGCTCGAGGCGGATCTTTCGATGTCGCTTTTCGTGCGCGACAAAGGCCGTCTCGTCCCAACCCCCGAGGCCTTGCTTCTTGCTCGCCATGCCGAGAACATACTGCTGGCGGTCGATCGCATGTCGAGCCACGCGGAGGACCTGAGAAGCGGTGCCGCCGGCCCGGAGATTGTCCGCGTCGGCCTGCCGAGCAGCATGTGGGAGCATTTCGCGCCGGCAATGCTGGCCGACTATATCCGCGATTTTCCCGGCGTACGGATCGAAACCTTTTTCGAGACGACGACCGCCATCAACAAGCTGGTCGAGCAGAGGGTGATTGATTTCGGCTTTCTGCGCATGGAAGGCGAGAGCGGATCGGGTATCGAGGTCGAGCGCGTCGCGACCGGAGAAAACGTGTGCGTCGTCCCGAAGGATCATCCGCTTGCGGAGCTGGAGGAAATCACGGTGAAGAATCTGCGGGACGTGCCGCTCATTCTAATTGGCCGCCAACGGCCGAACCGCATGGCACTCGACCAGACATTCCAGCGGGCAGGCGTCAAGCAGATCGTCAAGATCGAGACGCATACCAATAGTTCCGCCTGTTCCTACGTCGCGCATGGCCTCGGCGTTACAATCATCAGCAGTTTCTATGCGAATCTCTATCGCCACCTGCCGGTAGTTCATCGTCCTTTCGTGCCGCGCACGACACAGGAATTCGGATTGGCGAGGGCGATTGGTACTCCGCTCTCGATAGCCGCCCATGCGCTCAGCGACGCCTTGAAGCGGCAGATTCAGCTTTCCCAGAAATGTTTTTAAGAACAGCTTACTAGCCTGATTCTTGGTTTAATCACGCTCGCTTTGGTTGCTGCGTTATTCCGCATAGACTTATGACAAAACTGCATAATATTGCGGATATTTCTTCATTCGATCATAGTCTGCGCAACGAAACCGATGGCACCGGGTACTGTCCGTTGCCACTCGCGGGGAACAAAAATGCTGAAATTCGTTCTGAACCGCCTTTTGATGGCATTGCCGACGATCGTGCTCGTTTCGGTGACGGTTTTCGCGCTGATCCGCTTCATACCCGGCGATCCGGCGGCCCTCATGCTGGGTGACATGGCGCAGCCAGATCAGATCGCGGCGATGCACTCCGAACTGGGCCTCGACAAATCGCTCCCGGAACAGTTCCTCATCTGGACCGGTAATGTCGTGCAGGGTGATTTCGGCCGCTCTATCGTCAATGACGAGGCGGTTCTGCCGCTCGTCGTGTCGCGCTTCCTGGTTAGCGCCGAAATCGTCGTCGTCGCCGTCCTTCTGGCGAGCCTCATCGCCGTGCCGGCCGGCGTCATCGCCGCCTGGCGGCAGAACAGCCTGACCGACCTGGCGCTGGTCGGTACGGCCACAATCCTCCTGTCGATCCCTACATTCTGGCTCGGGCTCCTTTTGCTGCTGTGGTTTGGTCTGAAACTCAGTTGGTTGCCTGTCCTGGGCTATGTTTCGGTCGGCAGCAATCTCACCGGTGGTCTGCTCTACCTCGTGCTGCCGATTATGACCCTGGTCATTCACGAGATGGGTGTCTTAATCCGCATGGCACGCGCCTCGACGCTGGAAGTCCTGCGTCTCGACTACATCACCCACGCCCGGGCGAAAGGTCTATCCGAAAGTGCCGTCCTTTGGCGGCACGCCTTCAAGAATGCCTTCGGTCCGACCTGGACGGTCATCGGCCTCATCCTTGGCAATCTGCTCGGCGGCATTGCCGTCATCGAGACGGTCTTCACCATCCCGGGTCTCGGTCGTCTGATGGTCGATAGCATTTTTGCTCGAGATTACCCCGTCATCCAGGGATGTCTCCTGTTCGTTTCGCTTTCCTATGTGCTGGTCAATTTGGTCGTCGACCTGCTCTATCCCTTGTTCGATCCGCGGGTTGTCGCCGAATGAAAAACTTCACGTTCAATGGCTTGATCGGCAGCATTCTGATTGCCGCACTGCTCCTCTCGGCTGCCCTCGGCCTCTTCTGGAGCCCGTATGATCCGATGAAGCTCGGCTTCACGGCGCGGCTGGAAGCACCGAGCAGCGCCCACTGGCTCGGAACCGACGAATTCGGTCGCGACGTTCTTAGCCGCCTGCTTGTCGGCGCTCGGGCGAGCGTCTGGATCGGCACCTTGACCGTCACCTTCGCAACGGTCTGCGGCACGCTGATCGGCCTCGTCAGCGGTTACGCCCGCGGTTGGATCGATGCAGTCATCATGGCTGTCAATAATGCACTTCTCGCCTTTCCGGGGATCCTTCTGGCGCTTGGATTGCTCGCCGTCTTCGGCGCCAACCAATATGGGATCATCTTCGCGCTGGGCATTGCCTATTCTCCCTCCATGGCTCGTGTCGTTCGCGGCGCCGTCCTGTCGCTGCGCGAACGGGAATTCATCGAGGCTTCCAAGGTGATGGGTAATGGCGAGCTCTACACCATGTTCCGCCATATCCTTCCCAACTGCGTCGCCCCGATAACCGTGCTTGCGACCTCGATGTTCGGCTGGGCGATCCTTTCGGAAAGTGCCCTCAGCTTTCTCGGTCTCGGCGTTCCGCCACCGGCGCCGACCTGGGGCAACATGCTTGCCGCCGGGCGGCCGTTCATCGAGCAGGCAGTTTGGCTCGGTCTCTTTCCCGGACTTGCGATCGCCCTGACGCTCCTCGGTATCAATCTTCTGGGCGATGCTCTTCGGGACAAACTTGATCCGCGCATGAGGGGGCTGAAATGACCAATGAACCACTTCTGAGCGTCCGCAATCTGTCGCTCCAGGTCGCCAGGACCGGTGTCGAGGTCGTCAAGAACGTCAGCTTTGACATCGCGGCGGGCGAGATTTTTGGCATCGTCGGGGAAAGCGGATCGGGCAAGACGCTGGCAACGCGCGCCCTGATCTCGCTACTGCCGGCGCCCATCAGAGTGATTGGCGGCTCGGTCGCCTATAAGGGACGTGACGCGCTCTCGATGAAGGTCCCGCAATTGCGTCGGTTGCGTGGAGGAGAAATCGGGGTCGTCTTCCAGGAACCGATGACCTCGCTCAATCCGTCGATGACCATCGGTCGCCAGCTCGAGGAGGGACTGCAGCTTCATACGAAGCTTTCGCAGGAAGAACGGCGGGGCCGGATCCTTGCCATGCTGAACCGGGTCGGTATCCGCGATCCTGCCGGGGCGCTCACTTCCTATCCGCATGAGTTTTCGGGCGGCATGCGCCAGCGCATCATGCTGGCATCCGTCATGCTCTTGAAACCGGCGCTCTTGATCGCCGACGAGCCGACGACCGCGCTCGATGCCGTGATCCAGCGCGATGTCATGGAATTGATGGTGGAACTGACGCAGGCGGAGGGCACTGCCGTGCTGCTGATCAGTCACGATTTGCCGATGGTTGCTCGCTACACGCACCGCATCGTCGTCATGGAAAAGGGCGTTATCGTCGAAGAAGGGAGAACCGCGGATCTGCTCGACGCACCGCAGCGTGCCTATACAAAGAAATTGCTTTCCTCCCTGCCGTTTCGAGGACCGACGCGAACGATCGATAGGACCAAGGCGCCGATGGTCTCGGCGCGCGATATCGTCGTCGACTATGGCGGTCGCCGGTCACTGATGAAGAAGACAACGCCAAAGCGAGCGCTGCATGGCGTCAGCATCGATATCCACGAGGGCGAGGTCGTTGCTCTGGTGGGAGGTTCGGGTTCTGGCAAGACCACGCTCGGCCGCACCATCGCCGGGTTGGTCCGGGAGAGCGAAGGCAATATCCGGTTCGGCGGACGCAGCCGCAACGATGACTGGATGGACTATCGGCTGAACTGTCAAATGGTGTTTCAGGATCCTTATTCCTCGCTCAATCCGCGCATGACCATAGTCGCGCTTGTGGAAGAAGCGCTGCGGCTCCTTCCCGACCTTGACGCTGCGGCAAAGCGGAAGCGCGCCCTGGAGACACTGGAGGAAGTCGGCCTTGGGTTCGATTATGCCGGTCGATACCCGCATGAGCTTTCGGGCGGCCAGCGCCAGCGCGTGGCGATCGCCCGTGCCATTGCGCGCCGCCCGAAATTCCTGATCGCCGACGAGCCGGTATCGGCGCTTGACGTGACGGTCCGGGCGCAGGTGCTCGAACTCCTGTCCGATTTGCAAAAACGCTACGGGTTTTCCTGCCTGTTCATCAGCCACGATCTCGGCGTCGTTGAACAGGTGGCCGATCGCGTCGTCGTCATGCAGGACGGCCGGATCATCGAAGAGGGCGACCGCAATACGGTTTTCGACAGCCCGAAGGAGGCCTATACGCAAAGGCTTCTCTCGGCCATCCCCGCCCTCGACCACAATGCGCAGGGCGGCGTGACCCTAAAATGGCGCCTGGAGAACTGACATGACGACCGTGATTGAACCCGGAAAGCTCGCGGAGCGTTTGAACGCGATCTGCGATGCGCAGCCCTTCGTAACGCGCTTCATGGTACGCGCACTGGCAAGCGGCGAAGCGGTCGGCAGGGGCGCGGATGAGGAAACACCCTCCGCCAGCACCCGAAAGACCTCGATCATGATGGCAGCCTTGAAGGCCGCGCATCACGGCCGCCTGGATCTGGACGAACGGATCACCTACGAAAAGCGTTTCGCCGAGGAAGTGGCGAGCGGCATGTTCCGCTATCTGACGCCGGGTATCGTCATCTCGCTGCGCGATGCCATCACCGGTATGATGGTGCTGAGCGATAATGTCTGCACTAAGATGGTCTTCGAAAGGCTGACCCTCGAAGAGGTCGACAGTTATTGCAAGTCGATCGGCATGACGGGCACCAACCATCGTTTCCTGATCCCTCCCTTGGCGCTGTCGCCCGACCATTCGTTGAAGGCCGTCACCACGACGACCGCGCGCGATCAGGTCTATCTATTGCAGACCATTCTTGACGCGCAGAATTCACAGAAAGCGGCGGACCGCCTCGGCTGCTCTCAGGCGCTGTGCGCCTATGCGCTTCAGACCCTGAGGAATCAGATCCTGCGCTATGCCATCCCATCGAGACTGCCGTTCGGGGCTGTCGTCGCTCATAAGGGCGGCACTGGAAAGCGCGGCCGCATGAATGCGGGTATCGTCTATCGCGACGGTTCCCCCTTCTACATCATCGCCGCCTATACCGACGGCGTGCCGCAGGAGATGCCGGATGGAACCCCCGGCTACACAGTCGCGCTCGAAACCATCGGCAGGCTTTCGCGTGCCTGCTGGGATGAACTCCAATCCTAACAATACATAAAAGAGGGTAGAACAATGCATAAGCTTCTTCTTGCAGGCACCATGTTGATGGCGATGACCGGTGTGGCGAACGCCCGCGACATCGTCGTGGCTCAAAGCTCGGATCTGCGCAGCAACAATCCGGGCGTCAATCGCGACGGCAATACCGATGGCGTCATTCTGCACATCGTCGAAGGGCTCGTCGGCTACGCCAACAATGGCGAGGTCAAGCCGCTGCTGGCAAAGAGCTTCGAAGTCTCGGCAGATGGGCTGACCTACAGCTTCAAACTGCGCGACGACGTGAAATTCCACAACGGCAAGAAAATGACCGCCGATGACGTCGTGTGGAACTGGAACCGCTATCTCAAGCCCGAAACGAAATGGACCTGCCTTGCGGATTTCGATGGCAGCCGCAACGTGCATATCACGGAGGTCAAGGTAGCCGACGCTTCGACCGTCATCATAACGTTGGAAAAGCCGTCCGCAGTTTTCCTCGGCCTGATGTCGCGCCCCGAATGCGGTTACACGGGCATGATCTCCCCGGAATCGGTCGGCGCAGACGGAAGCTTCATCAAGCCGATTGGCACCGGCCCGTTCAAATGGGACGAATGGAAGAAGGGCGAATACATCCACCTCGCCAAGTTCGACGACTATGTCTCGCCTCAAAACGACGGTAAAACCGACGGCATGGTCGGCTCCAAGCGCCCGCTCGTGGACGGCATCAAATTCATGGTTATTCCCGATGCGTCGACGGTCAAGGCCGGCCTGCAGTCGGGCGTGCTCGATGCGGCGGAGATTTCACCGGATCTCATTCCTGAATTCAAGGCAAGCGATACCCTGCAATTGATCGTGGCGCGCAACAACGGCAAGAACCTGTTCTACATTCAGACCCGCGATCCGGTCCTCGGCAAGCCCGGCGTTCGCCGCGCAATGGCGATGGCTCTCGATCTCGATCAGCTCGTCGAGGCGGCATCAAACGGCACCGGCACGGCGAATGGTTCGATGATTTCGCAAGACTCGCTCTATTTCGACGCCGTCCAGAAGGAGCGTCTTCCCTACGACGTCGAAGCCGCGAAGAAAGAGCTGACGGAAGCTGGCTACAAGGGCGAGCCGATTACGATCATCGCCAACAAGCGCAGCAACGTGCCAAGCTTCCCGGCCGCGGTGATGGCGCAGGCCATGATGCAGCAGGTGGGCCTCAATGTGCAGATCGAGGTGCTCGACTATGCGACGCAGGTGGATCGCCGCCGGTCCGGCAACTATCAGGTCATCTCGCAATCGGTCGCGCCGCGGCTCGATCCGGCTTTGATGTACGGCTTCTATGTCGGCAGCAAGGACAAGAACGCTTCCTTGATGTGGGACGATCCGAAAGCTGTCGAGTTGATGAAGGCCGCCTATGCGGAGTCCGACCGGACGAAGCGTCAGGCGATCTTCGATGAGTTTCATACGATGATGCTCAAGGAAATGCCGGGCATCTTCCTCTATGACGCGGTCGATGTCTGGGGCGCCACCAAGGAACTGAAGGGCCAGCCCGTCTGGCAATCGAATACCCGCCTTTGGGAAGTCTCGCTCGACGATTGAGCCTGAGTTGCCGCGCGGCCCGATCGCCTCGGGCGCGGCCATTCCGCTTCGACAACCGACATGAGATCCGACAGGCAGACCTGCCGGGTTCGGTACCACTCGTCCCTGCGGCGGCAGGGGGAACAGCGAGGAAATGCCCATGAATCTCGACGCGATCAACTCGATTGCCGCGACGATCGAAAAGATGAAGCCGGATTATAGTGCTCTCAGCGATAGTATCTGGGATTTCGCGGAGCTGAAGTTCGAGGAGCGGCGTTCGTCGCAACTGCTGGCAAGGACGCTCGAGGAAAACGGCTTTGCCGTGCGCCGAGGCGTCGCGGACATGGAAACCGCCTTCATCGGCGAATTCGGCTACGGGAAACCGGTGATCGCTTTCCTCGGTGAATACGATGCCCTGGCTGGAATGAGCCAAACGGCAAACGTGGCCGAGCCCCACCCCGTGACGGTGGGGGCGACCGGCCATGGCTGCGGGCACAATCTGCTTGGCGTCGGATCGCTTATGGCGGTGATTGCACTTGCCCGCCACATTAAGGAGAACAACCTGCCCGGCACACTGCGCTATTATGGCTGCCCGGGAGAGGAGGGCGGTTCCGGCAAGACCTTCATGGTTCGCGCTGGCGCATTCGATGACGTCGATGCCGCCCTGACCTGGCATCCAGCTCCGTTCAACGGTGTCCGTTCGACAAACAATCTTGCCGTTCTCGAATATTACTATCGCTTCAGGGGCATCGCCGCACATGCCGCCAACAGCGCCCATCTCGGCCGTTCCGCGCTCGACGCTGTCGAACTCATGAATGTCGGTGTCAATTTCCTGCGCGAACACATGCCGCAGGATTGCCGCGTTCACTACGCGATCACGGATAGCGGCGGCACGGCCGCAAACGTCGTACAGGCCAAAGCCGAGGTTCTCTATCTGCTCAGGGCGCCCGATATGCCGCAGGCGCTCGAGCTTGCCGGGCGAGTGGAAAAGGTTGCGCGCGGCGCAGCCATGATGACCGAAACCGAGGTGGAGATCGTGTTCGACACGGCCTCGACGAACCTGCTTCCCAACATCACGCTCGAAACGGCAATGCACGAGAACATGGTCGCACTCGGGCCGATAGCCTTCGACGAGGCCGACATTGCCTTCGCCAGAAAGATCCAGGACACCTTCACGCAGGAAGCGATCAGCAGCAGCATCCGCCTTTATCAGATCAGGGGCGACGTGTTCTCCAATGGCAAGCTCGACGGCTCTATGCCCTTGCATACGGGTTTGCGGGAGTTCGAAGGAAAATCGCATTTCCGGGCAGGATCAACCGATGTCGGCGATGTCAGCTGGGTGACGCCGACCGCGCAATGCTGGACGCCAGCCTGGACGATCGGCACCAATCCCCATACCTGGCAGGTCGTTGCACAGGGAAAAAGCCCGGCCGCGCATAAGGCCATGGCGCATGCGGCCAAGGCGCTTGCGGCCACGGGCCTCGCGTTGATGTCGTCATCCGACCTCCTGGCAGCGGCGAGAGCCGAATGGCAGGAAAAGACCAGCGGAAAAGCCTATGTGTGCCCAATTCCCGACGATGTGATGCCCGCATCAGTTCATAGCCGGTGAACTTCTAGGGTCCGCGATTCGATTCGATTCAGGGCGAGGGATGCTCAATCGACTGCACGAAAGCGGCGATCTCGGCGGGCTGTTTGGGTCCGAACTGTGTCGTTTGCGAGGGGGCGCGTGAGGAACGTCTTGATCACTCTCGCCATCTCCGGTCCCTGGAGCGAGATTGTCGTGCAAATAACCCGGAATGATCGTCAGTCGCGTGCGCGAGAACTCGATTCAATGCCAGCCCAGTCCCGAATGTCAGCCCGAACAGGCCGAAAAATTCAGCGATATTCAGCATGGGAGCCGGAAACGTGATCGGCAAGGATCAGCAACACCGCACCTATCGTTAATCGTTCAGAACGGCAACCGCGCGCTTTCCTTGACTTCCTTCATCACGAAGAAGGTTCGCGTCTGCCGGACGCCCGGCAGCGCGATCAGCTTCTCGCCATGCAACTTGTTGAAATCCGCCATGTCGCGAACGCGGATTTTCAGGAGATAGTCGAAATCGCCGGCGACCAGGTTGCAATCCAGAACTTCTTTCAACTCCATCGCGGCGCCCTCAAATGCCGCGAAACTCTCCGGCGTAGAGCGATCGAGCACCACGCCAACCATGACCAACGCGCCAAGCCCGACTGCTGCGGGCGCGACCTCGGCCCGCACGCCGGTGATGTAGCCCTCGTCGAACAGCCGTTGCGTCCGCCTGTGGCAGGTCGCGGCACTGACATTCACGCGCTGCGCCAGATCGGCATTTGTCAGCCGGCCGTCGGATTGTAAGGCGCGCAGGATCTTGAGGTCGATCTTGTCAAAATCTGCTGTGGAAGTTTCTTTCATTGTCTCACCAATTTATTGAAGATTATCTTCGTCGTGTCGAGAATCTAAGGCAATAAGAGAAATTCGGCAACAAATTCAGAGAACACCTTTCACGTATTTTCTCCTATTCTCCGGCCTCGAAAATCGGCATGGAGGCCTTGATCGATGTCACTGCTTGAGAAGTTCGAACGTTACCCACTCACTTTTGGCCCGACGCCGATCGAGCATCTGCCGCGGCTGACGGCGGCTCTCGGCGGCAAGGTGCAGATCTACGCCAAGCGGGAGGACTGCAATTCCGGCCTCGCCATGGGCGGTAACAAGCTCAGGAAGCTCGAATATATCGTGCCGGATGCGATCGCCTCCGGCGCCGATACGCTGGTGTCGATCGGCGGCGTGCAATCAAACCATACCCGCATGGTTGCTGCCACCGCCGCCAAGATCGGTATGAAATGCGTTGTCATCCAGGAGAAGTGGGTGCCGCATTACGATGCGGTCTATGATCGCGTCGGCAATATCCTGATGACGCGGCTGATGGGAGCGGACAGCCGATTGGTTGACGACGGCTTCGACATTGGCGTCCGCAAAAGCTGGGAGGATGCGATCCAGTCGGTGAAGGATACCGGCGGCAAACCCTATCCGATCCCAGCCGGAGCCTCGGTACACAAATACGGCGCACTCGGCTACGTCGGCTTTGCAGAGGAAGTCGCGGCACAGGAGAAAGAGCTCGGCTTCACCTTCGACTATATCATCGTCTGCGTCGTCACCGGATCGACCCAGGGTGGCATGATCGTGGGCTTCGCGGCACAGGATCGGGCCGAGCAGGTGATCGGCATCGATGCATCGGGGACGCTCGAGCAGACCCGCGCGCAGGTGCGCAACATCGTCGATTCCACCGCCGAACTGGTTGGCCTCCACCGAGCGATCCGCGAGAACGAGATCGTCATCAATCCCGATTATGCCTATCCCGCCTATGGCGTCCCGTCGGAGGAAACCAATGCGGCAATCCGGCTCGCGGCCCGCACCGAGGCGATGATCACCGATCCGGTCTACGAGGGCAAATCCATGCAGGGACTGATCGACCTGATGCGCAAGGGCTTCTTCCCGGAGGGGTCTCGGGTTCTCTACGCCCATCTCGGCGGCGCGCCGGCGCTGAACGGCTACAGCTACTACTACAAGGACGGCTGAGTCCTTGGCCGAATTCTGTCCCCTTTCGTCCTTCTCCTTCGGAACACGGCGATGACCGACACCAGCCATCTCAAGATCATTGAAAAGCGCCTGCTCTGGCTCTCCCACTGGATGATCCATCACGCGAACCACATTCGGCCGAAGGCCGACGGCATCAAGACCGGCGGGCACCAGGCGAGTTCGGCCTCGGTCGTATCGATCATGACCGCGCTCTATTTCTCGGCGCTCCGGCCGGAAGATCGCGTCGCTGTCAAGCCGCATGCGTCGCCGGTTTTTCATGCGATGCAATATCTGATGGGCCGGCAGACGCGCGAGAAGCTCATGAACTTCCGTGGGTTTGGCGGCGCGCAGAGCTATCCGAGCCGGACCAAGGATATCGACGACGTCGATTTCTCGACCGGCTCCGTCGGCCTCGGCGTCGGCATCTCCGCGCTCGCCTCGATCGTGCAGGATTTCGTCCGCGCCGAGTTCCGGCCAATCATCCGCTTCGGGTGATGCGTGATCTGGTGAACGCCGCGCTTGAAGCGCTGGATGGGTCGTTTGCG
>NZ_LNQB01000093.1 GCF_001651875.1 Sinorhizobium saheli | reverse complement strand
AGTATTACGCCATGCTGGACGAGCCAGCCATGGCCGCATAACTTAAACCAACCGGCCTCCGGCAAACCCGGCGCGGTTCAAACAAACCCTTCGAAATCGAGGTGGAAGATGGGGTGTTCCGTCAAGTGTTTGGCTTGATATTCGCGACCTTTGGAGATGGGGCTTTTTGTCGATACAACTCTCACGACGAGCCGACAGGGCGACTTGCACCGGCATATTTTGAGGCGGTTGTGGGTGCCGTCACTGATGAATTTGAAGCTATCTCTGTGATAGACGGCGCGACCTTGCGCGAACGTCTGATATCCGCCTTCGCCTCGGAGGACTTCATTAATTCGACGGGGCCGGGCGCGAACTCTATTCAAAAGTTCAATAGCCGCATAGCCGTAGTCAAGAAACATCTTCTGGCGCTGGCGAATGGAACCGATTGACGAACTTACCGCCGATCTTGATTGGAGAGAAACAGAGCTTGCCCTTTTGAAGGTTTTTCTCCAACGGAAGGATGTTACGCATCGACAACATGAAGTTCTCGCACGCGCAGCGTGGAGCCTGCTTTATGCCCATTACGAGGGCTATGCGAAATTCTGCCTGACCGTCTTCTTTGAGCGCGTCGCCCGGATGGTCGCGTCATGTAGCCCCTTGCCGCCAAAGACGAAAGAGTATGCTCTATTTGCAGAATTGAAGCGAATAAGGAACCTACCTTCCTCTGACTTCCTTCACACGCTCGAAACTTTCGCCATGACAACCGGCGCTCAGAAACCTAACTTTCCAGAAGTCGACACGAAATCCAACTTGTGGCCTAACGTTCTTGAAGACCTCCTAGCATCCGCGGATATCACCTGCGCTTCCATCGACAAGAACCGAGTGCTGCTGAAAGCACTCGTTGGCAAGCGCAACGGTATCGCTCATGGGCAAGCAGTGACGGCGACCTATGCTGATTATCTCAAGCAGGAAAATGCAGTCTACGAAGTTATGTATGACCTCGCCTATCAGGTCGATGCTCGCCTAAAGGCCGCACCCTTTGCCTGTGGATAACCACCCCACCTTCGCAAAATATCAGCCGGGCACACTTGTGTTGAGAGACTTGAGTTTTCGAGTCTCTCACCTCCCACCATCTCTCCCGCAACTTCAGAGAGACCGCTCGCAGCCGCGGCGCTGCCGAGTCTGCGAATTCATCACTCCCCCCCATACTGCTCATCCGTCACATGCTCCAGCCAATCGACCGCCTTGCCGTCGAGCGCCTCCTGAATGGCGATATGCGTCATTCCCGTGTCCGCAGCAGCGCCGTGCCAATGTTTCTCGCCCGGCGGGAACCAGACGACGTCGCCGGCGCGGATTTCGCGGAGTTCGCCGCCCCAGCTCTGCGCCAGGCCCCGGCCGGCAGTGACGATCAGGGTCTGGCCGAGCGGGTGCGTATGCCAGGCCGTGCGGGCGCCGGGCTCGAAGGTCACGGTCACGACGCGTACGCGCGCCGGAGCGGGCGCCTCGAAGACGGGGTCCTGACGCACCATCCCGTCAAAATACTCCGCCGGCCCGCGCAGCGAGGGTCTTGATCCACACTCGAAGATTTCCATGCGCGATTCCTCCTTTCGAGCGATGGCGCCAGATTGCGGCGCGTCGCCAATCTTGAAGCCATTATCGTTGCACCAAGCCGCCAGGGCTTCTTCCTTTGCCTTTTTCTCGAAGGCGTACCACTGATCCAGGGCGTGCCGGCGCTCCAACAGGTCCTTGAACCGGGCATAGGCACCCGCCCGCTTGAAAATCTGCCGTACCTCATCGTAATCGTCAGGCAGGTGGTGAAGGGCGAATTCCAGCGGCAGCCGCGAGCCGAGATCGAGCGCTCTCTTGTCTGGGATGGCGATGTAGTTCGGGTTGTCCTCTATATCGTCGGGCAGAGGCTCGACATCGTCCGTCCAGTCCGAGTGGCAGTAGATCCTGCCTGTCTCCTTGCAGATATAGGCCGCGCTTTCGCCGCCTCCGTTGAAGCTCACGAAGTCGAGCGCATCCGAGAGCTCGCTGAGTTCCACTTTCATTGTCGTTCTCATCATAAGACGTGCGATGGCGACCGGCCCTGGCCCGTCATTGAATCGTCGCCGTTCGGCTACCGTATAGCGGATGTCGGGCAGGAGTGGCAGCCGCTAATGGTCCCCGCGGAGGAAACCGGATGGCAACCCGCCTCCTCCTGCCGCGCCGGCCTACAGCCGGTGAATCGTCACCTCCGGGCAGGCGCCAAGCGCGATGTCGCACAGGTGCTCGTGGTGCGTCAGGTAGATCACCTGGCCGACGCGCGCCATCTCGGCCATCAGTTCGAAGGCGCGGCCGGCGCGGTCGTCGTCGAAGGTCTCCATGATGTCGTCGGCGATGAACGGCAGGGTTTCGCGCGTCGCGGCGACTTCGTGGTAGCCGGCGATCCGGAGCGCCAGATAGAGCTGGAAACGGGTTCCCTTCGACAGGTCGCGGGCAAGCTTCGATCCGCCGGCCGCCGTGTTGGCGATCAGGAATTCCTGTCCCTTGTCGGCCTGCGTCGAAAGGCCGGAATATTCGCCGCCGCTGATATGCATGAAGGTCCGCGACGCGCGCTGCATCATGGCGCTGCGGTGGCGCTCGCGAAACAGCCTGAGCGCCTGCTCGGCTGCGATCACGCCGGCGCGCAGCCGGAGATAGCCGATCGCCTTGCTTTCGATGTCGAGAAGCAGCGTGCGCCGGCGCTGCTCCAACTCGGCGACCCGGTCGCCGCCCTCGACCGCGGCAAGCGCCTGCTCCTTGTTCCTGACGTCCGCATGCAGTTCGCTGACGTCGCGGTCAGCCGCATCGATCCCCTCCTCCAGCCGGGCGAGTTCGAGACAGAGCGCGGCTTCGTCGAGCGCGGCGAGCATCATCTCGGCCTCCCCGCCCGTCGCGACGCCGAGACGCGTGACCAGATCGGTCTCCAACTCGGCGCATCGCTGCCGGAGCCGCTCCTGCTCGCGGGCGGCCTCCAGGCAGAGGGCTGCCTCGTCCAGCGTCGCGCAGGAGAAGAAATCGAGGATGCCGCGCTTGTGCAGCGCATGGAGCCGTTCTTCGGCGCACAGCGACCTCAGGTTCTCCTCCAGCCGCTCGATGCCTGTTCGAAGCGCGCGGCGGCGCTCCTCCTGTTGATGCGCGGCGGCGACGCGGTCGCGGATGGCGGCGAAAAGCGTCAGCACATCGCCGATCTCCGCCTCCCCGAGTGTCGCCGCAAGGCCGGCGACAGCGTCTACAAAGGCCTCCTGATCGCGCCGCATGCCGGCGATGCGGTGGTCGAGTTCGCCCTTCCGCTGCATCAGCTTGTCGAGGTCCTGAAGCACCGCCAGCACCGGGCCGATTTCCTGCGGCAGCGGGCGATCGATCCGCCGGGCAAGCCAGGTGGCGGCGAGCGCCTCGTCCCATTCCCCGCACCAGGAAGCCATCTCGGCTACCGCCGCGGCCAGTGCCCCTTCGCGGCCCTCCAGCGCTTCCGACGCGCGCTCAAATCGCGCGAGCGCGGCGCTGCGGGCGGCGGAGGCTGCCTGCGCCCGGGAGACGAATTGGTCCGCGGCGGCAAGCAGAGCGTCGAGACAATCCGGAAGAGGGTCGGTGACACCGAATCGCGCCAGCTCCTGCCGCAAGGCACAGGCCTCCGCCCTCTCCTCGGCCACGGCCCTGTTGCGCTCCTGGCATGCCGCACGCAAGGCCGCGCGCAATTCGAGCGCGGCGGCACGCGTCTCGATCCAGGCTTCCAGTTGCGGCAGCATGGTGACGTTAGGTAAGCCGCAGGCGCTTGCGGCAGCGCCGATCGTCGCGGCGAGCCGCTCCCGCTCCTCGGCCGCCGCCGTTCTTTGCGTCTCCAGCACCTCAAGGCGGGCGCGCCGCTCGGAAATGGCAAGCATCAGGCCGCGGATTTCGGCCACCCGCTCCGCCTGTTCCAGGCGAAGCGCGGCGGCCGCATCGTCTTCCTTCAACGCCGCCTCGAAGGCGGTCGCGGTCGCGTGGTCGAGATGAGCGCGGTGGCTTTGCCAGGCAAGATCGCGGCGCCGCCGAAGCTCGCCCGCCGTCGCATCGTCCACCGCACCGCCGTTTGCCGCGAGAGCGGCGAGGCGCGCCTCGTCGCCGGCAAGCCGCTCGCCTTCATCGGCGATCCGGTCGTCAAGCCGCAGGCGCCGTTCCGTCTGCGCGGCCTCATCCGCCCGCCACCTGTCGAGGACAGCCGGCGCCGGAACGCAAAGCCTCGCCAGTTCGTCCATGGTGCCGTCGAAGGGCAGCAGCGCATCCCGCTTGTCGCAAAGGGCCGCCTCCAGCCGGTCGATCTCCTTTGTCGCCGCCTGGCCGCGGATGAGGCAATCGTTTTGGCGCAGCAGGTGCAGACGGTTGGCGAGGAGAGCCGGGTCGCCGATCGCCTCCTTGAGCCGAACGGCTTCGCGCTCGGCCTCGTCGCGGTCGCGTCTTGCGCCCTCCACTTCCTCCCGCGCCGTCGCCAGCCGTTCCGAAAGGCTTGCGTGGCGGCGGACCAGGTCCTGGAGGCGGGCGGCGCAGGCGGTCGGCAGCAGGAGGGAGGCCGCGTCCGGGTTGCCCGCCTCGCCGAGACGGACGAGGCAGGCATCGATCTCGACCGATGTCGCCGCCAGTTCTTCGAGGCGGGACGGCATGTCGCGGGCGGCCGTCAGGTAGCGGGCATCGAGCGCGGTCTCGCGCAGCGCCTCGAAGCGCTCGCCGAGCGCAAGCGCCCGGTCGTCCGAGGGAATTCGCGCCAGTTCCTCGCGGCGTTGCTCAAGCTCCTCATCGAGATGCTCGAGCCGCGCCGCGATTTCGGCTTCCTGCTTGCGAAGCCTCGGCAGTTCGTCCTGCCAGTCCACCGGCGGAACCGGCAGCGCCGGCTGGCTCGCGTGCTCGGCCCTCGCGGTGCAGAGCCGCTTGAGGATCGGCAGGGCATGGAGCTGGGCCCGCGCCTGCTCCAGGGCGATGCGCAGCTCCGCGCGGCGCCCCGCCGCCTCGTCGTGGCGCGCCCGGGCAGTCGCCAGCTTCTTGCGGAGGTCGGCATATTCGCGCGCATTCACGTCTATCGCATTGCGCTCGGCCTTCAGCGCGTCGAGCTCCGCCTTCAGTTCGGCAAGCTCATGCTTTCGGCCCTGCGGCCGGAAAAAGGCGTCCGCCTGCGCGCGCAGCCCGGCCAGAACGGCGCCGCTGTCCGGCAGGCCGGAACTTGCGGAGAAGAGCAGCGAGCCGAGCTCCCCCTCGCTCTTCAGGATGGCCTCGCCGCCGTCTTCGATGCTGTCGTCGTCAAGCGAGAACATCATCCGATAAGTGTCCCGATCGACGGAGCCGAGCGCGGCGGAAAAGAGATTGTCCGGCAGCGGCTGCTCGTCGGGGCCGACGAGGCTGTTGGCGTTGCGCTTGATGCGATAGGCGTGGTGGCGCCGGCCGCCGGCCTCGACGATGCCGCCGATCCGCATCGCCTGGTAAGGGTGCAGGAAGCCATAGGCACTCAAGCGCTCGACGCCGAAGAGCAGGTCGAGGAAGCCGGAAAAGAGCGTCGATTTTCCCGCCTCGTTTGGGCCGTAGACGAGATGAAAGTCCGGACGACCCGTCCTTGACTCGCCGAAATCGAGGCTCCGCCCGGTGAACTTGCCGTAGCGGACGAGATCCAGTTGCTGCAGCCGCATCAGTCGACGACCTCGACTGCACCGTGGCCATGAAGATGGGCAAGCGCCTCGGCGCTGCCAGCAAGTCCGGCATTCACCGCCAGGCGCTCCAGCCCGTCCTCATCGGCCGCCATCAGCTGCCGCAGCTCGGGCGGCAATTGATGCAGGAGCTCTTCCGCGAGCCCCCTCACCTCGGCGCGAAAGCCGAAGGACGTCAGCACGTCCTTTTCGACGAGCGCCGTCAGTTCGCCAAGCGGATCGCCCGCGGGGCGCCCGATAGGCGCTGCCGCCCGGCACTGGACCTCCACCTTCTCGATCCAGCAACCGCCGAGCCCGGCCGCAATGTTGGCCAGTTCCGTTTCCAGGAGATCGGCGTCGCGCCGCAGCCGCCAGGCAAGCGGCGTGCTGCCGGTCAACGCCAGTCGCAGGATCAGACTGTCCGCCGGCAATTGCCTGCGAAGGAGGGCGAGCTCGCGGCTCGCGGCGTCCAGCACGCCGCGCCAGTCCTCAGCCGCGGTCAGGTCAATCGAAAGCCGCTGGAAGGCGGCGGTGCCGACCGGCCGCTCCTCCAGCGCCACCTGCCCCTCATCGTCGATCGTGACGACCGTGACGCTCTTGATGCCCATTTCGTTGATGTCGCGCCCCTGCGGCATCCCTGGCATGACGATGCAGGGTTTCTCGCTGTGGACCTGCCGCTGGTGAACATGGCCGAGCGCCCAATAGTCGAAGCCATGCCGCTGCAGATCGGCGACGCTGCAGGGGGCATAGGGATCATGCGCGCCGGCGCCGGAAAGGCTCGTATGCAGCATGCCGACATTGATGGCGTCGGCGACCGGCGGATGGAAGCTCGGCAGCAGGCTTTCCGGCGCATGCGGATCGGCAAAGCTCACACCGTGGATATGCACCGCCCTGCCGTTCGCCAAAGTCTTGGCGAGCACCACCTTGCTGCGACCCGAGAAGACGTGGACGGATGGCGGCAGCGTCAGTTCGCGCGTCACCTGGGATTGGGCGTCGTGATTGCCCCGGATGACGAAGGTGCGGATGCCGGCGGCGTCGAGACGTCGAAGCTCGCCCGCGAGGAACAGCGCCGTGTTCATCGACGTCTGGCTGCCATCGTAGAGATCGCCGGCAATCAGCAGCGCATCGACGTTTTCGGCAATGCAGAGATCGACGATACGGACGAGCGCATCGCGGGTGGCGCTGCGCACCAGGCGGGCAAGCTCCGTGTTCCGGAGTGCGAGGCTGCGCAGGGGCGAATCGAGATGGAGGTCTGCGGTGTGAACAAATCGGAAGGGCATGGGCGGACCATGGCCCGGCGCCGCGCCGTTCGTCAATGGCGGCGCTGGCTCCCTGAGCGGGCCGTTCGCGATTAGCGGTTTTGTAACGCCTGTACGTTTAAATTTCGCCCGGACGTGCCACTCGTGCATCCCCGGCACCGGAATGATTCCAGGTCCCGCATTCGCTCTCTCATGACGAGCAGGAGCCGAGAGTATCTTTCGCCAACCTTCGCGGACGGTCGCCATTCCGGAGTTATCCATGTCGCGCCTGAAGATATCGCATACGCTGATCGCCCTCTTCATCCTGGTGACGATGATCGTCGCTTCGCTTGCCGCCTCCTCGATGAGCGGCATTCGCATGCTGAAAGAACGCACCGACGAGATCGCCGCCAGCTGGCTGCCGCGCGTCTCGCTGGCGCGCGAGCTCGAGACGCAGCTTTCGGATACGCGGATGGCCTTCGCGCGGCACCTGATCTCGCTCACGCCGTTCGAGAAGAAACGAGCGGAAAAGACCATCGGCGAGACCGTCAGCGGTTTCGACAAGCTTGCAAAGGATTATGCGGGCCTGGCGACGTCCGAGGCGGACAAGGCCGCGCTCGACAAGGCGCAGAAGGCTTACAAGGCCTATCTGTCGGTCGCCGACGGCATGTTGAAATACTCCAACAACCTCGAGAACATGAAGGCCCAGAGCGTCTTCAAGGTCGAAATGGCGGCAGCCGAACAGACGGTCGTCGAAGCGCTCGAGGAACTGCTTGCGATGAACCTTGCCGGCGCGGAGGCCGCCGTCGCGGCAAGCACGGCGACCCATAAGCAGGTCACGACGATCGAGACCGTGGTGATCGGCTTTGCCGTGATCATCGTTCTCGGCGCGATCATCTATGCGGTGCGCGGTATCGCCCGCCCGATCCAGGTCATCACCCGTTCGATGGCAAGGCTCGCCGAGGGCGACACGGCAAGCGGCATCCCTTATGGTTCGCGCAAGGACGAGATCGGCGAGATGGCCCGGGCCGTCGAGGTCTTCCGTCAGGCGGCGATCACTAACCTCAAGCTCGAAGAAGAGGCCCGCCTTCAGCGCGGTGAGGCCGAAGCGCAACGGCAGCGCCTCACCGATGAGGCGGAAGCCGCGGCCCGGCAGCGCCTGCAGGAGGCGACGGCCGGCCTCGCAAGCGGCCTCAGGCGGCTCGCCTCAGGCGACCTCGCCTTTGAGCTCACCGAACCCTTCGCGCCCGATTTCGAGCCGCTCCGGCACGACCTGAACCAGGCGATAGCGCAGCTTGCCGATACGCTTGCGGCTGTTTCGGCAAGCTCCAGCAGCATCGATGGCGGTGCGCGCGAGGTCAGCCAAAGCGCCGACGACCTTTCGCGGCGCACCGAACAGCAGGCGGCTTCGCTCGAGGAGACCGCAGCCGCGCTCGACCAGATCACCGTCAACGTCTCCAACTCCTCCAAGCGCACCAACGAGGCACGCTCGATCGCGAGCCGGGCGAACGAGAGCGCCCACCGCTCCGGCGCGATCGTCTCCGGCGCCATCGACGCGATGGGCCGCATCGAGCATTCGTCGAGCCAGATCTCCAACATCATCGGCGTGATCGACGAGATCGCCTTTCAGACGAACCTCCTGGCGCTCAATGCCGGCGTCGAGGCGGCGCGCGCCGGCGAAGCCGGCAAGGGCTTCGCCGTCGTCGCCCAGGAGGTGCGCGAGCTTGCCCAGCGGTCCGCCAACGCCGCCAAGGAGATCAAGGAACTGATCCGCAACTCGACGGTCGAAGTGGAAAGCGGCGTCCGGCTGGTGCGCGAGACCGGCGAGGCGCTTCGCAGCATCGAAGAGCTGATCGTCACGATCAATGCCCACATGGACGCGATCGCCGTCTCGGCCGAGGAACAGGCGGCGGGTCTCGCGGAAGTCAACGTGGCGGTCAACCAGATGGACCAGGTGACGCAGCAGAATGCCGCGATGGTCGAGGAAGCCAATGCCGCCAGCGCGACGCTGGCGCACGAAGCCGTACGGCTGCGCGAATTGATCGACCGCTTCACGCTGGCCGGCACCGCACACATGAGCCCGATGGCAGCTTCGGCATCGCGCCGCGCCGCATAGTACCTGCCGGCCGCAATTCTTCACACTGCAACAACGGCCCCGTTCGCGGGGCCGTTTTCCTTTTGCCGGACAGACATTCCTTCAGTTTTACGTGGTTTTTGTCGACAAATGCCCCATTTATAACTATCAATAGGGTTACTGCCATTTGACATGGCACCTCAACACCTGCTCATGAAGGTCCATGAAAAAGACATTCGAGGTTTCCGACAAGCTGTTCGAGCTCTACCACCGCGTTCATCGCCTCGTTAACGAGTCGATGACGGAGGAAGGCGTCTCGCTTGCCCGAAGCAAGTTCCTGTTCTTTCTGAGCAAGCTCGGCCCCTGCCGGTCCACCGATATAGCCTGCGCGCTGAACTTCGCGCCGCGGACGGTGACCGAGGCCATCGACGGGCTCGAACGCGACCGTCTGGTGATGCGCAAACCCGACCCGGAAGATCGCCGCGCCAAGATCGTCTCCATCACCGAGACCGGACGGGCGGTACTCGAGGCGGCGGAGCACCCGCGCAAACAGCTCCTCGAGGAAATCTTCTCGGCGCTCGACGACGAGCAGCTCGACCAGCTCTACGACATCGTCAGCAAGCTCGTCGACAAGACGGACGAGATCCGCAAACGCAAGGAAGAGGCCCAAGAGGCCGAGATCGCCGCCGCGCGTTAATCTTACTAAATCCGCGCGAGGCGCTTAGCCCCTCTCCTCGAGATTAAATTAGCCCCTCACCCAACCCTCTCCCGCCTGCGGCGAGATAGGATGAATGTGGGTGCCGCGAGTCCCTTCGCCCCGCTTGCGGGGAGAAGGTGGCCGGCAGGCCGGATGAGGGGCCGGTCGCGCGCCTACCAGAAACGCGAAGGGGTTCGGCTTTCGCCGAACCCCTCAAAATACCTGGACAACCGGCCTCGTGTCCGGCCGCCAGGCAAATCTCATCAGCCGTTGACGGCGTCCTTGAGGCCCTTGCCGGCGGTGAACTTCGGCACGTTGCGGGCCGGGATGTCAACTTCGGCGCCCGTCGACGGGTTGCGGCCCTTGCTGGCTTCGCGGCGGGTTACGGAGAAGTTGCCGAAGCCGACGAGGCGGATGTCACCGCCGCTCTTCAGCTCGCCCTGGATGGTCTCAAAAACTGCATCAACCGCAGAAGACGCATCGGCCTTCGAGAGTCCTGCCTTCTCGGCAACGGCAGCCACGAGCTCATTTTTGTTCATGTTTCCACCCCTTTCACACTGGTTCGAAACGAATGTCTTCTTAAGCCGGGGCCGCTTCACGCATTACCCACGTCTTGCCATCCCCAATTGCGCCTAATCCCTTGGATTGCAAGGGTTGCAGAAGGTTTTGCAACAAAAAAGACCGGCAAAATGCCGGTCTTTCCTGTTTTTCTGGTCGAGGGGCGCAAGCGGGACACAGTCACCGCCGCAAGCGCACTCATTCAGTGCGCGATCGATGCCCCCGCTTCGTCCTGCGAATCAACGGACGGCAGGGCGGCCGGATGGCTTGCCGGGTCCCATTCGATCGGCTCGGGGAGCCGCGTCAACGCATGTTCGACCACCTCGCCCATCCGCGATACCGGGATGATTTCGAGGCTGTTCTTGACGTTGTCCGGGATCTCGGCGAGGTCCTTGGCGTTCTCCTCGGGGATCAGCACCTTCTTGATGCCGCCGCGCAGAGCCGCCAGGAGCTTCTCCTTGAGACCGCCGATCGGCAGCACCCTACCGCGAAGCGTGATCTCGCCGGTCATCGCCACGTCCTTGGAGACCGGGATGCCGGTCATGACCGAAACGATGGCGGTGGCCATGGCGACGCCCGCGGACGGACCGTCCTTCGGCGTTGCACCTTCCGGTACGTGGACGTGGATGTCGCGCTTGTCGAACAGCGGCGGCTCGATGCCGAAATCGATCGCACGCGAGCGGACATAGGATGCCGCCGCCGAAATCGATTCCTTCATCACGTCGCGCAGGTTGCCGGTGACCGTCATGCGGCCCTTGCCCGGCATCATCACGCCTTCGATCGTCAGCAACTCGCCGCCGACCTCGGTCCAGGCGAGGCCCGTGACGACGCCCACCTGGTCGTCGCGCTCGGCTTCGCCATGGCGGAAGCGCGGCACGCCGAGATAATCGTGGACGTTTTCGGCCGTCACCTCGACCTTCTTGGTCTTGCCCTTGAGGATCTCGGTCACGGCCTTGCGCGCCAGCTTCATCAGCTCGCGTTCGAAGTTGCGCACGCCGGCTTCGCGGGTATAGGTCTGGATCACCGCCATCAGCGCGCCGTCGGTCACGGAAAACTCGTTCGGCTGCAGCGCGTGGTCGCGGATCGCCTTCGGCAGCAGGTGCCGCTTGGCGATCTCCAGCTTTTCTTCCTCCGTGTAGCCGGCGATGCGGATCACTTCCATGCGGTCCATCAGCGGCGCCGGAATGTTCAGCGTATTCGCCGTGGTGATGAACATCACGTTCGAGAGGTCGTACTCGACCTCGAGATAGTGATCCATGAAGGTCGAGTTCTGTTCCGGATCGAGCACCTCCAGGAGCGCCGAGGACGGATCGCCGCGGAAGTCCTGGCCCATCTTGTCGACTTCGTCGAGCAGGAAGAGCGGATTGGCCTTCTTTGCCTTCTTCATCGATTGCACGATCTTGCCGGGCATGGAGCCGATATAGGTCCGGCGGTGGCCGCGGATCTCGGCCTCGTCACGCACGCCGCCCAGCGCCATGCGAATATATTCGCGGCCGGTCGCCTTGGCGATCGACTTGGCGAGCGAGGTCTTGCCGACGCCCGGAGGACCGACGAGGCAGAGGATCGGGCCCTTGATCTTGGCGGACCTCGCCTGCACGGCGAGATACTCGACGATGCGCTCCTTCACCTTGTCGAGACCGAAATGATCGGCGTCGAGCACCTTCTCGGCGTGATTGAGGTCCGTCTTGATCTTCGACTTCTTGCCCCAGGGCAGGCCGAGGAGCCAGTCGAGATAGTTGCGCACCACGGTCGCTTCCGCCGACATCGGGCTCATCTGCCTGAGCTTCTTCAACTCGGCATCGGCCTTTTCGCGCGCCTCCTTGGAGAGCTTCGTCTTGGCGATGCGTTCCTCGATTTCGGCCATCTCGTCGCGGCCGTCCTCGCTGTCGCCGAGCTCCTTCTGGATCGCCTTCATCTGTTCGTTGAGGTAGTACTCGCGCTGCGTCTTCTCCATCTGGCGCTTGACGCGCGAGCGGATGCGCTTTTCGACCTGCAGGACCGAAATCTCGCCTTCCATGAAGCCGAGCGCCTTTTCGAGCCGCATCTTCACGCTGGTCGTCTCCAGCATCTCCTGCTTCTCGACGATCTTGATCGACAGGTGCGAGGCAACGGTGTCGGCGAGCTTGGAATAGTCATCGATCTGGCTCGCGACGCCGACGACCTCGGGAGAAATCTTCTTGTTGAGCTTCACGTAGCTCTCGAATTCGGACACGACCGAGCGGCTCAGCGCCTCGATCTCGACCGGATCTTCCTCCGGCTCGCGCAGCGCATGGGCCATCGCCTCATAGAAATCCTCACGCTGGGTGTAGCGGTCGATCTCGGCGCGCGAGCGTCCCTCGACCAGGACCTTCACGGTACCGTCGGGGAGCTTCAGCAACTGCAGCACGTTGGCAATGGTGCCGACCTTGTAGATGGCGGAGGGTTCCGGATCATCGTCCGTGGCGTTGATCTGGGTCGCCAGCATGATCTGCTTGTCGGTGCCCATGACCTCTTCGAGGGCACGGATCGATTTCTCGCGGCCGACGAAGAGCGGCACGATCATGTGCGGGAAGACCACGATGTCACGCAGCGGCAGAACCGGATAGGTCGCGCTCTCAGTCGCCGGAGACGTTTTGTTCGTCATAATCATTTCCTTTCCGTCCCGATTTCGGGCCCGTTCCCGGGAGCCTCAGCGGCACTCCCGGCTGTCATATTTCGTACATGAAGTGGAGTATGAGAGAGGCCTTTTCAAGGTAGGCGCAATCTCCGCCTTCATGGATATTCGCGAGCCCTATGCTGAGATGCTGTCGCGGACCTTACGATCGAATACCAGCTGCAACGCCCGATCCTGCCGTCATTGAATCGTCGCATCATCGCGTCGTTGCTGCACTTTAGCAACAATCGATTGGCGAGATCACAATGATTTTGAACCGAATTCATTCAAATTCGCGACGCCAATCCGGCTTCCGGGCCGTCACCGCCGGGAGACGAGCGCCACAGCGCCGCGCGCGATGCGCGCGCATGAAAAAGCCCGCACGCGGCGGGCTTTTCAAACTATCGTGAGTGGCCGTCAGGCCGAGACGTTGGTCTTCTCCTCGGAGCGCTCCGAGTAGATGTAGAGCGGACGGGCCGTTCCCTTGACCACCTCGTCCGAAATCACGACCTCGCGGACGCCTTCGAGCGTCGGGAGCTCGAACATGGTGTCGAGCAGGATCTTCTCCATGATCGAGCGCAGGCCGCGCGCGCCGGTCTTGCGCACGATCGCGCGGCGGGCGATCTCGCGCAGCGCGTCCTCGTGGAAGGTCAGTTCCACGTCTTCCATCTCGAACAGGCGCTGGTACTGCTTGACGAGCGCGTTCTTCGGCTCCGACAGGATCTGGATCAGGGCGTCCTCGTCGAGGTCCTCCAGCGTCGCCAGAACCGGCAGGCGGCCGATGAATTCGGGGATCAGGCCGAACTTGACCAGGTCTTCCGGCTCGAGGTCGCGCAGAACCTCGCCGACCCGGCGGTCTTCCGGAGCGCGCACGGTCGCGCCGAAGCCGATCGAGGTCTTCTCGCCGCGGGCGGAGATGATCTTGTCGAGGCCGGCGAAGGCGCCGCCGCAGATGAACAGGATGTTCGTCGTGTCCACCTGCAGGAATTCCTGCTGCGGGTGCTTGCGGCCACCCTGCGGCGGCACCGAAGCGATGGTGCCTTCCATGATCTTCAGGAGCGCCTGCTGCACGCCCTCGCCGGAAACGTCGCGGGTGATCGAGGGGTTGTCGGACTTGCGCGAAATCTTGTCGACCTCGTCGATATAGACGATGCCGCGCTGCGCGCGCTCGACATTGTAGTCGGCAGCCTGGAGGAGCTTGAGGATGATGTTCTCGACGTCCTCGCCGACATAGCCGGCCTCGGTCAGCGTGGTGGCGTCGGCCATGGTGAAGGGAACGTCGATGATGCGGGCCAGCGTCTGCGCCAGATAGGTCTTGCCGCAACCGGTCGGGCCGACGAGCATGATGTTCGACTTCGCCAGTTCGACGTCGCTGCTCTTCGCCGCGTGGGCGAGGCGCTTGTAATGGTTGTGCACCGCAACCGACAGGATGCGCTTGGCCTGCTGCTGACCGATGACGTATTCGTCGAGGACCTTGATGATCTCCTGCGGGGTGGGCACGCCATCGCGGGACTTGACCATCGAGGTCTTGTTCTCCTCGCGGATGATGTCCATGCAGAGTTCGACGCATTCATCGCAGATGAACACGGTCGGTCCGGCAATCAGCTTGCGGACTTCATGCTGGCTCTTGCCGCAAAACGAACAATAGAGGGTATTCTTCGAGTCACCGCCGTTGCTACCGCTGACCTTGCTCATTTCCACTTCCTTCCAGCACGCCGGACACCTTCGGAAAGATATCACGGACCACTCAGTTCGCCCTGCACGAAGGCCCCAGGCCGCACAAGGTTCTCGGGAGTACCCACCGCTTCGGGCCGCGGGCCCGATCCTCGGTTGCAACGACTCTCCCGTCCGAATGCCATGCTCCGAGATTCAAGCATGGCATCAACGATTCATATTAACGGCTTTACCCTGTCGATAAAGCCCCTTACCTCTTACAAATGTGTCACAATTACATCTCCGGTGACACAAAAGCTCGAATTTCAGCCCTGTGTGGCGGCCTCGACGGCGTCGCGCGAGGTGATCACCTTGTCGATCAGGCCCCAGTCCAGCGCCTCGTCCGCACTCATGAAATGATCTCGGTCAAGCGTCTGTTCCACCTCTTCATAGGTGCGGCCGCAATGCTTGACATAGACCTCGTTCAGCCGGCGCTTCATCTTCAGAATGTCGCGCGCATGGCGTTCGATATCGGACGCTTGCCCCTGGAAGCCGCCGGAGGGCTGGTGCACCATGATGCGGGAATTCGGCGTCGCGAAGCGCATGTCCTTGTGGCCGGCGGCGAGCAGCAGCGAGCCCATGGATGCGGCCTGACCGATGCAGAGGGTCGAAACCGCCGGCTTGATGAACTGCATCGTGTCGTAGATGGCCATGCCGGCCGTCACCACGCCGCCCGGGGAGTTGATGTAAAGCGCGATTTCCTTTTTCGGGTTTTCCGCCTCGAGGAAAAGCAATTGCGCGCAGACAAGCGTCGCCATGTGATCTTCGACCGGACCCGTCAGGAAGATGATGCGCTCCTTGAGCAGGCGCGAGTAGATGTCATAGGACCGTTCGCCGCGGTTGGTCTGCTCAACAACCATCGGCACCAGCGCCATGGCCGTATCAACTGGATTTCTCATATCGAACCTTCATCAATCGCGCCCGCAGCCTTAAGCGGACCGGAATCATCGGAAAAGCCTCAGACCTTACATAGAGTGTCAATGCCCTTCACTTCAAGTCGCGAACATTGGATTAGCTTAATGGTCGCAGATCGCCGGTCCAGAGCTTTTCGTCGGCCGACCCGGATCGCCGATAGAACATTTTTCCAACGCTGCCCTCCGCGGGACCATGATGGCGGCGGCTTGCGCACAGGCATTCCCGCTGCTGCGGTAAACGATCGGTGAATTTTGGCGGCGGTTCCGGGCAAGATTGCGACGGCTTCGCATGCGCCGGAGCCGCTCGGAGCTGCGACGCTTCAGAGCTGCGACTCCAGCGGCAGGAAGCGGATCGCCCCCGCGATCAGGCGACGCAGCATGCCGGCGTCGGGCTCGCGCCGTAAGCGCCGGACGGTTCCGTTCATCCGGTCATGCCAGGCGGGCCTGCCTTCCTCGAGCAGGACACGATAGCTTCGCCCCGGCGATGTCTCCTCGTCGAATATCGCCTGAAGCTCGGCTGCGAGCGCCCGATCGGAGAAGATGACCCCCATCTCCGTGTTGAGCGAGGCGGAACGCGGATCGAAATTCATCGACCCCACGTAGCCGACGAGGCCGTCGACGACGAATGCCTTCGTATGGAGGCTCGCATTGCGCGCGCCGAACAGCGACATGCGATGACGGTCGACGAAATCGCCGCGCTCCTTCATCTCGTAAAGCTCGACGCCGGCCCGCAGCAGGCCCTTGCGGTATTTCATATAGCCGCCGTGCACCGCCGCCACGTCGGTCGCGGCAAGCGAATTCGTCAGCACCGCCACTTTCGCCCCTTTGCCCGCCAGCTGCGCCAGCTGGCGCGTGCCCTCCACACCCGGGATGAAATAGGGCGAGATGATGCGCAGATCGTCCTTCGCGCGGTTGATCAGCGGGAAAAGCTCGCGCAGCAGCCAGTTCTGGCGCTTTTGCAGCAGGGCCTTTTCCGGCGGATCGAAGGCGATGCGGACCTGCGAACTGCGATGGAGGGGGCGGCCGCCCCAGTGCGGCCCCTTCCGGGCCGTCCGATCGGCCACCCTTTCCAGGTAGAAGCGCGCGGCGGCGGTGCGCGCCAGCGCATCGAGCGTCTCCCTCAAAGCCGGCAGGTAATGCTTGCGCGGCGTTCTGAGCGCCGCGATGGGCAGGACCGAGGCGCTGTTCCAATAGAGGTCGAACATTTCCGTCGCCTGGTCGACGACCGGGCCCGTCATCCAGACATCGAGGTCACGGAAGTTCGAGTGCTCGGCCGCGTCGAAATAGGCGTCGCCGATGTTGCGGCCGCCGGCAATCGCCAGCCGGCCGTCGGCGATCCACAGTTTGTTGTGCATCCGGCGCGTGGCACTGAAGGCGCGGATCGCCATCTCGAAGCCGCGGCGGAAGCGATCGGTGCGCGCCCGGCTCGGGTTGAAGAGACGCACCTCCACGTTCGGATGGGCGTCGAGCGAGATGCACAGGCGGTCGTGGATGCCGGCGTTGATGTCGTCGAGCAGCAGCCGGACGCGCACGCCGCGATCGGCCGCAGTGATGATCTCGCGCGTCAGCAGAAAGCCGGTCAGCTCGTCCTTCCAGTAATAATATTGCAGGTCGAGGCAGCGGCCCGCCCGGCGCGCGGAATGGGCGCGAGCGACGAAAGCGTCGATGTTGTCGGATATGAGGGCAACGGCGCTCTCGTTGGCGGCGGCGGTCAGAAGCGGAGCGACGTCCTCGTCGATGCCGGTCCTGTCTCCGCCGACCGGCAGCGCGAAGGTGGGCTTGATCCGAGGCCGGCGCCCGAACCGGCCATAGACGTAGAGGGCAGCGGCGAAGACGAGCGCCACGAGGACCGCAAGAAGGAGCGCAATCCAGGACCACATCACATCAGCCTTGGGCAGCTACGCCGTCTCCGCGTCGATCAAGCCGGAACGGCGACCATCATCATCCTTGTGGGCGGCCTTCAGGTCGATCGACGCCTTGACCGGCAGATGATCCGATGCCACCCGCGCCAGCGGCGTATCGTGCACCTCGACGGACGTCACCAGATGATGCGGATTGCCGAGCACCCGGTCGAGCGGCAGCAACGGAAAGCGCGACGGGAAGCTCGCGACCGCCGCATGGGAGGGGTCGAAGGTGGGGCTCAGGAACTTCAGCGAAGAGCGCCTGCCCATGCGCCACTCATTGAGATCGCCAATGAGCAGGGTCGGCCGACCGGCGGAGTCCGCCGCCACCTCCAGGAGCGTTTCGGCCTGCCGCGCGCGGGAGTGGCGCAGCAGGCCCAGATGCGCCGCGATCACCCTGAGCGGCCCGGCCTTGAGGTCGAGGTCGACCACGAGGGCGCCGCGCGGCTCGACGCCGGGCAGTTTCAGCTGCCGCACGTCGGAGACGGCGCCCTCACGGATCAGAAGGACATTGCCGTGCCAGCCGTGGCCCTTCTCGGAAAAAGCGGAGATTGGCACGGAGACAAGATGCGCCTCGCGGCGCAAGTGCTCGAGATCGAGCAGCCCGGCGCGTTCGCCGAAGCGCTGGTCGGCCTCCTGGAGGGCGAAGATGTCCGCTCCGATTTCGCCGATGACCTGCGCGGTTCGCCCCGGATCGAAGCGACCGTCGGTGCCCACGCATTTGTGGATGTTGTAGGAGGCGATCACGATGTCGCCGCGGCTCACGGCGGCGTCACGATTGACGACGGTCGGCCGTCGCTTCCGGATCGCCGCGATGATGCCCGCGGATAAACTGCTCTGCGCCTTTGCCATGCCGCTCCCTGCTTGCTGCCGCATCATGCTCAATTAGGTCGGGCGGTGCCAACGAAAAAGTGCGCCCTGCCACTTTGTTTCCTTGCGCCGACCCAAATGCCGATTGCCCTTGCGGTGCCGGCACCCGGCGCAATAGAGATGCGGAGAACCAAGCGATCTCACCCGTATCCGGAAGAGTCGATCTCATGTCAGCAGCCTCTGCCATCGCAATCAACGGCCCGGCCCGGCGCGTTTCTCTCGACGTTCGCAATCCGGACTTCTTCCGAAACCCGCTTCCAGCCTATGCGGCGATCCATGCGCAATGCCCGGCCTTCTTCTGGGAAGAACGGCAGCAATGGTACTTCGCAGGCTACGACCAGGTGAACGGCCTCCTGCGCGACCGCCGCTTCGGCCGGCAGATCCTGCATGTCGCAACGCGCGACGAGCTCGGCATGCCCGAGCCGAAGCCGCATCTCAAGGATTTCGACGCGTTGGAGGCGCATTCGCTGCTCGAACTGGAGCCGCCGGCACACACGCGCCTGCGCACGCTCGTCAACCGTGCCTTCGTTTCCCGCCAGATCGAGCAGCTGAGGCCGGAGATCGCGGCGCTCTCGCATGCGGTCATCGACGGCTTCGAGAAGGGTGGCGAGGTCGAATTGCTGAAGACCTATGCCGAGACCATCCCCGTCACCATCATCGCGCGCATGCTCGGCATCCCGACGGAGGCGGCGCCACGGCTTCTCGACTGGTCGCACCGCATGGTGAAGATGTACGTCTTCAACCCGAGCTTCGAGACCGAGCTCGACGCCAACCAGGCCTCGGCCGAATTCGCCGATTACCTGAAGGGCATCATCGCGAAGAAGCGGGTGCGGCCGGCGGACGACCTGCTCACGCACATGATCACCGCGGAGAAGGACGGCGAGCGGCTGTCGGACGCCGAACTGATCTCGACGACCGTGCTGCTTCTCAATGCCGGTCACGAGGCGACGGTGCACCAGATCGGCAATGCGGTCTGCACGATCCTGCGATCGGGTTTCGCCCCCGCCGAACTCTTCGCGAGCGAAGACGCCACCGAACGAACGGTCGAAGAATGCCTGCGTTTCGCCGCCCCGCTGCACATCTTCGAGCGCTATGCGCTGACCGACATCGAACTCGAGGACGGCATCGCCCTCAAGAAGGGCGACAAGATCGGGCTGATGCTGGGCGCCGCCAATGTCGATCCGCGCAAGTTCTCCGCACCCGGCACCTTCAGGCCGGACCGGGACGAAGGCGCCAACCTCTCGTTCGGCGCCGGCCTGCATTTCTGCATCGGCGCGCCGCTTGCGCGGCTGGAACTCAAGGTCTCCCTACCGATCCTCTTCGAACGGCTGCCGGGGATGCGGCTGAGACACGAGCCGCCGGTCAAGGACAGCTTCCATTTCCACGGGCTGGAGCGGCTCGATCTGGTCTGGTAGCTACGGCAGGGACGGTCTGGATGCCGTTCAAATTCCGTTAAGCATAAAAGCTTATTGGCCTTTGGACGAAATGCCACGGGAGCCTGCCGATGCCGCCGATCAAGTTCAAGAGCCTCATTGTCATCGGCCTCGCCTTGAGCGGCTGCCAAAGCGACCTTGCCATGGTCGCAGATACGGCTCTTCGGGAGCTGCCGCGGTATCCGGCCGTTCAACAACCCGATCCCTCTCGACCGACGCCACCGTCCAACCCGCCGACGCCCCCTTCCACGCCACCCGTGGAGACCGTGGCGGAAAAGCCCAATTGCGGCGCCGATCTGCAAGCCAGGCTGAAGGCGCCGGGCGCTAACGCCATCCCGGTCGCCTGCAGCCTTCGCCTCTCCTCCTCGGACGTCATCACCCATCCGCTCGTCTTCGAAGGGAGTGCTGCTTACGGGTCGGTTCTCGATTGCGGCGGCGGCACGCTCGACGTCAGCGCCGGCGAGTCCCGCAAGCAGAAGACCGCCGTCGCCGTGCGTTCGAAGAAGAGCGCTTCCGGCGCCTGGGACGCACCGTCGGGCGTCACCATCCGCAATTGCAGGATCAAGGGCTTCGTCAGGATTTACGGGCTGGGGGAGAACGCCAATGGCGAGACGATGAAGGCATCGTCGCGAAACCCCGGCCACACCGCATTCGCCCAGGCTTCCGCGCCCAGGAACATCCGGCTCGAGAACGTGAGCTTCGACGCCCCCGACGGCATTCCCCTCTATGTCGGGCCGGGCGTGACCAGTGCGGCTCTCGTCAATTCCAAGGTCGGCGGCAAGTCGAGCTCGGTCGCCATCTATCTCGACGCCGAGTCCGCCAACAACACGATCAGCAACAATGTCTTCGGGATTTCGACGGAGAGCCGGGAGTTGATCGCGATCGACGGCTCGGCGAACAACAGGATCACCAACAACACGTTCGAGCATGCCGAGAACGGCGGCATCTTCCTCTATCGCAATTGCGGCGAAGGCGGCGTGATCCGCCACCAGAAACCGCAATACAACCAGATCGTCGGCAACACTTTCCGCTATCGGTCGTCGTTCCTCGCGCAGCCGGCCGTGTGGCTGAATTCGCGCAACGGCGGCCGCAGCTACTGCTTCACCGATCCGGCCTATCCCTTCGGCAGCAGCGCCAGCAACCGCGATTTCGCCCAGAACAACGTGGTGCGCGACAACAAGCTCGAAGGCGGAAGCGAAAGCCTGATCCGCAACGACGATCCGACGAACGACGTCGGCGCGAACAGGGCAACGGGCGGCTGGTAGTCTCGGGCCCTGAATAGCCAGCCTAGACCCGGATCACGTATTCCTTGCGAGTCGTTTCAACGACTTCCCAGGTTCCCTTGAAGCCCGGTCTCAGGACCATGCTGTCGCCGGCCCCGAGGTGGACGGCTTCTCCGCCCTCCTCGGTCACGATCGAGCGGCCCGTAAGGATGTGGAAATACTCCCATTCGTCATAGACGATCAGCCATTTTCCGGGCGTCGATTCCCAGACGCCGGCATAGAGGCCGCCGGGCGCTTCCTCCAGATTCCAGGTCCGGAACTCAGGGGTTCCGGAAATCAGCCGGTCGGCTGCCGGCGCACCGACCTCGGCCTCGGCCGAAGTGAGAGCGAATTGCAACATGTGGCTCATCGAAGCCTCCGTTTTCAACCGGCTCAGGCCTTCGCCAGCGCCTGTTCCAGATCGGCGATGATGTCGGCGACGTCCTCGATGCCGATCGAGAGGCGAATGACATCCGGGCCCGCACCGGCTGCGACCTGCTGCTCCGGCGTGAGCTGCCGGTGGGTGGTCGAGGCGGGATGAATGACGAGCGAGCGGGTGTCGCCGATATTGGCAAGATGGGAAAACATCTCCAGCGCCTCGACGAAGCGTTTTCCGGCCTCGTACCCGCCGGCAAGCCCGAAGGTGAAGACGGCCCCTGCCCCCTTCGGCGAGTAGCGCTTCTGGAGCGCGTTGTTCGGATCGTCCTCGAGCCCGGCATAACGAACCCAGGACACCTTCTCCTGATCCTTCAGCCATGTCGCCACCGCCAGCGCATTGTCGCAATGGCGCTGCATCCGAAGCGGCAGCGTCTCGACGCCGGTCTGGATCAGGAAGGCATTGAAGGGCGAGATCGCCGGTCCGAAATCCCTCAGGCCCAGAACACGCGCAGCGACGGCGAAGGCGAAGTTTCCGAAGGCCTGGTGCAGCACGATGCCGCCATATTCCGGCCGCGGCTCGGATAGGAGCGGATACTTGCCGGACTTCGACCAGTCGAAAGTGCCGCCGTCGACGAGGATGCCGCCCATGGAATTGCCGTGGCCGCCGATGAACTTGGTCAGCGAATGGACGACGATGTCGGCGCCGTGTTCGAGCGGCCGCACCAGATAGGGCGTCGCCATGGTGTTGTCGACGACGAGCGGCAGCCCGTACCGGTGCGCGATCTCTGCGATCGCGGCGATATCGACGAAGGTGCCGCCCGGATTGGCGAGGCTTTCGATGAAGATTGCCTTCGTGCGCTCATCGATGCGGGCCTCGAAGCTCGCCGGATCGGACGAGTCCGCCCAGCGGACCTGCCAGTCGAAGGATCTGAAGGCCTGCCCGAACTGGTTGACGGAGCCGCCGTAAAGCTGCCTGGCAGCGACGAAATTGTCGCCAGGCCCCATCATCGTGTGGAAGGCGAGCAGTTGCGCGGCATGTCCCGAGGCGACCGCCAATGCGGCGGCGCCGCCCTCGAGGGCCGCGATCCGCTCCTCCAGCACCGCCTGCGTTGGGTTCATGATGCGGGTGTAGATGTTGCCGAACTGCTCAAGGCCAAAGAGCGCGGCCGCATGGTCGGCATCCTCGAAGACGAAGCTCGTCGTCTGGTAGATCGGCGTTGCCCGCGCGCCGGTTGCCGGGTCCGGCTGTGCTCCCGCGTGAACCGCAAGCGTGCTGAAGCCGGGGCCGGATTTCGTCATTGCTTCCTCCAAAAGTCGAGCGCGACAAGGATATGTGTGGGCAGCTTCGGTCCCGCTGCGCTTTCAACAACCGATCAGCCGATGAGCCGCGGATATTCGATTGCCGGGCAGCGGTCCATGACGACCTTGACGCCCGCCGCCTCGGCCTTGGCCGCGGCCTCGTCGTCGCGCACCGACAATTGCCCCCAGATCACCTTCGGCAAGGACGGCAGGGCCAGGATCTCGTCGACGAGCGCGGGCAGAGCGTGGGCCGCGCGAAAGACGTCGACCATATCGATCGGTTCGCCGATATCGGCAAGCCGCGCCACCACCGGCTGATCGAGGATCATGCGTCCGGCATGGCCGGGATTGACGGGAATGACGTGATAACCCTTGCGCAGCAGGAAGGCCATGACGCGATGGCTCGGCCGCTCGGGCTTCGGCGAGGCGCCGACGAGCGCGATGGTCTTCGTCTCACGCAGGATGTCGGCGAGATAGAAATCCGGGTAGGCGTCGTGGTTCATGCTTGCATATCCAGGCGCTCCTTGGTGATACGCGGATAGTCGAGGCCGCGCCGCGGTTAGTCAACCGAGCCGCCCATTTTCGGCCGGCATTTGCACCGTTTCGTTGCCGGTCATCCGGATTCCGGCCGGGATCGGGCGAAATCGGTTGCATTTCCGCCGTAGCAAGGCGACAACCGCTACAGCGTCGCGCGTCTTATCGGACGCGCATAAGGTCGCTGCACTTTGAATTGCTGCATGTCTTCGTCCGTAAATCGAGGTCGATTCAAGGAGACATGCGGTAGAGCTTCCTCCACGTCCCGCCGAGGTCCATCTTGCCGCTCGATGTCATTGTGCTCGTCCTTTTCGGGGCGCTGCTGCACGCGATATGGAATGCGCTCGTCAAATCAGGTTCGGAAAAGTCGCTGGACGCGGCGATGATCGCCCTCGGCGCAGCGACGGTGGCGCTTCCCTTCCTCCCCTTTCTGCCGCTGCCGCAGCCGGAAGCCTGGCCCTACATCGTCGTGTCGGCGCTGTTTCAGTTCGCCTATTTCCAACTGGTGGCGGCCTCCTACCGCGCGGGAGACATCGGTCTCGTCTATCCGCTGATGCGGGGCGTGGCACCTCTCATCGTCGCGGCAACCAGCAGCATCGTCATCGGCGAGACGCTGACCGGAGGGGCGCTCGCCGGCATCCTGACGATCTCGGCGGGGGTGCTGACGCTCGCCTTCGAATCCCGCAACGGCGGCAGGCACGCGATCATGCTCGCCCTCATCAACGCCTGCGTGATCGCCAGCTACACCTATGTCGACGGCATCGGCGCGCGGCTTTCCGGCAACGCGATATCCTATACGCTGTGGATGGCGCTCCTGCCGCCGGTCCTGCTCTTCGCCTGGGCTTTCGCAAGCCGCGGCGTGCGGCCGGTGGCGCGGCATGTCGGCCGGCACTGGTGGCGCGGCCTGATCGGCGGCGGCGGATCGCTCGCGGCTTACGGCCTGGCGCTTTGGGCGATGACCAAGGCCCCGGTCGCCACCGTCGCGGCCCTCCGGGAAACCTCGATCCTCTTCGCGGTCGTGATCTCGGCCGTCTTTTTGAAGGAACGGGTCAGCATCTGGCGCGCCGCCGCCGCCTGCGTCATTGCGCTCGGCGCCCTGCTCCTGAGGCTCGCTTAGGGCGGGATGCGCTCACATGCGTTCGCGCCGCCGCTCTATCTTTTTGTTTTTGCCGCATCTGCGCGACGTCAGGTGATTCCACCTGACTGCAAAATGCTCAAGAACGACGCGATGCTTCCCGGCTACTCTTCGTTCCATTCCGGCATGCGCTTGCCGAGAAAGGCGCCGATGCCCTCTTCGGCATCGCTGGCGAGCATGTTCTCGACCATGACGCCGACCGCGTAGTCGTAGGCCTCCGCCACGGGCATGTCGGCCTGCCGATAAAAGGCTTCCTTGCCGATCTTCAGCGCCTGCGGCGATTTCGAGGCGATCACGGAAGCATATTTGTCGACCACCTGCCGCAGATATTGCTGCGGCACGATGCGGTTGACGAGCCCGAAGTCCTTGGCGGTTCCGGCATCGATCGTCTCGCCGGTCAGCAGCATCTCCATCGCCTGCTTGCGGTGCGCCGCGCGCGTCAGCGCCACCATCGGCGTCGAGCAGAAGAGCCCGATATTCACGCCGGGCGTGCAGAAGGTCGACGTGTCGGTGCAAATTGCGAGGTCGCAGCTTGCGACCAGCTGGCAGCCGGCCGCCGTCGCGAGGCCGTCGATCTCGGCGATCACCGCCTGCGGCAGCTTGCCGATCTTCAGCATGATTTCGGCGGCAAGGCGGATGGTGCGCTCGAAGAAGGCCCGGCCCCGATCGGCATCGGCGCGGTGCTGCGTCATCTCCTTGAGGTCATGGCCGGCGGAAAAGAGCTTGCCGGCGGCGGCGATGACGACGACCTTGATCTCCTTCGATGCGGCCGCCGCGTCGAGTGCGGCGAGCAGCGCTTCCATGAGCGCGATCGACAGCGTATTGGCGGGAGGATTGTTGAGCGTCAGCCGCAGGACAGGGCCGCTCACCTCGCGCAGCAAAGGACCGCTCGGCTCTTCCTTCCTGAATGAAACGACGTGCGCCATGGTGTTCTCCCGGTATCCGCAAGACGACCCGTGGTACGCCGCCCCGGCCGGCCTTTCAACCCCGCGCCGCGGGATCGATTTCAAGAAGCGTGATCCGGGACGCGGGCGGAGCGGCGCGGTCCCAGACCATTTTCCAGCTTGCGCGAAGCTCCCGGACGTCGTGTAAGGGGCAAGACGGAGGGCGCGATGACTTTGCAGCCGATCATGACCGTCGAGGAGCTCAATCGCTTTCTCGACACCGATTTCCCGCAGGTGCACACGGACGGCAAGGTCTTCGCCGTCACGGATACCGGCCCCGGTTTCGCGACGATGCGGCTCGATCCGAACGAGCGCCACATTCGGCCGGGCGGCACCGTTTCCGGGCCGACGCTTTTCGCACTCGCGGACGTCTCGGCCTATATCGCGCTGATCGCCCATATCGGTCCGGTCGCGCTCGCGGTCACGACGAACCTCAACATCAACTTCCTGCGCAAGCCCGAGCCGGAGCCGCTCGAATGCACCTGCCGGATCCTGAAACTCGGCAAGCGGCTTGCCGTTCTCGACGCCGCGATCACGCCCGTTGCGGGCGACGAACTGGTTGCCCACGCCACCGCGACCTACTCGATTCCGCCCCGTTGATTTGTGGTATTAAGAAACCACATAGCCAACATGCTGATTTTGTTTGCTTTTCTTTCGCGCCGTTCAGATCGGCGCTCTTGACCTTGTTTTCCCGCTTCCGTATAAGCTGCGGCAGAACGCGGTCCGATCGGGCCGCCTTCTTTTTTGGCCTCATCCGGGTCAAAGCAAGCAACAAGAAACGCCCGGTTCGTTCCGGGTCCAACGAAAGAGTTTAGACATGGCAACCTTCGTTCAGAAGCCTGCAGAGGTGGAGAAGAAGTGGATCCTCATCGACGCCGAAGGCCTCGTTGTCGGTCGCCTCGCTTCCATCATCGCAAACCGCCTGCGCGGCAAGCATAAGGCCACCTTCACGCCCCACGTCGACGACGGCGACAACGTCATCGTCATCAACGCCGAGAAGGCCGTTCTCACCGGCAAGAAGTACACCGACAAGAAGTACTACTGGCACACCGGCTATCCCGGCGGCATCAAGGAGCGCACCGCGCGTCAGATCATCGAAGGCCGCTTCCCGGAGCGCGTCATCGAGAAGGCCGTCGAGCGCATGGTTCCGCGCGGCCCGCTCGGCCGTCGCCAGATGAAGAACCTGCGTGTCTACGCCGGCTCCAACCACCCGCATGAAGCACAGCAGCCGACAGTCCTCGACGTCGCCAAGCTGAACAGCAAGAACACAAGGAGCGCCTGATAATGGCCGACCTCTCCGCTCTCAAGGACATCGCCACGACCGCGGAACCGGCTGCTCCGGTTCACGTCAAGAAGGTCGACGCGCAGGGCCGTTCCTACGCGACCGGCAAGCGCAAGGACGCCGTCGCCCGCGTTTGGGTCAAGGCCGGCTCCGGCAAGATCACCGTCAACGGCAAGCCGTTCTCGGCCTATTTCGCCCGTCCGGTCCTGCAGATGATCCTGCAGCAGCCGATCGTCGCAGCGGCCCGTGACGGCCAGTTCGACATCGACGCAACCGTTGCCGGCGGCGGCCTTTCCGGCCAGGCCGGTGCCGTTCGTCACGGCATCGCCAAGGCGCTCACCTACTTCGAACCGGGCCTGCGCTCCGTTCTGAAGCGTGGCGGCTTCCTGACCCGCGACAGCCGCGTCGTCGAGCGCAAGAAGTACGGCCGTGCAAAGGCACGCCGTTCGTTCCAGTTCTCCAAGCGTTAATCGCGCTCAGGGATTACGAGATCGAAAGGCGGGGCTTTCAGCTCCGCCTTTTTTCTTTTGCGGATCGATCATGGGAGCATCGAATGCCCTTCGCCAAATTGCCTGCCCCGCCCTACTACGTCGTCTGCTTCTCTTCCGCCCGGACAGACGGCGACAACGGCTATGGAGAGATGGCCGAAGCCATGGAGGAATTGGCGCGCGAGCAGCCCGGCTTTCTTGGCGTCGAGAGCGTTCGTGGTAGTGACGGCTTCGGAATCACGAATGCCTACTGGAGCGATGAAGATTCCATCCGAGCCTGGAAGAGAAACGTCGATCATCTCGCTGCTCAAAAGCAGGGCCGTGCCGAATGGTACCGCCACTACGAGGTGCGCGTGGCGCGCGTCGAACGCGCCTATGGCCATAGCAAGGCGGAGGGCTGACCATGGCTCCGAAGACCATCGACCACGCCGTCACCACCCGCTCGCTTCATAGCGCGGCCACGGACCCGACTCATGCCGGCGTGCTTTCCTTCATGCGGCGGAAATATACCAAGCAGCTCCAGGGCGTGGACACCGTCGTCTGGGGCATTCCCTTCGATGCCGCCACCTCGAACCGGCCGGGCGCCCGTTTCGGTCCGCAGGCGATCCGCCGCGCTTCGGCGATCTTCGACAACGACCCGCAATATCCGTTCGAGCGCGATCTCTTCGCCGACATGGCGACGATCGATTACGGCGACTGCCTCCTCGATTACGGCAACCATGCCAGGACGCCGGCAACCATCGAGCGGGATGCGGCAAAAATCCTGACGTCGGGCGCCTACCTGCTGACGCTCGGCGGCGACCATTTCGTCACCTATCCCATCCTCAAGGCCCATGCGGCACTGCATGGCCCCCTCGCCCTCGTCCAGTTCGACGCCCACCAGGATACCTGGCCGGACGAGAAAGGGCGCATCGACCACGGATCCTTCGTCGGCCGCGCCGCTCGCGAAGGGCTGATCGACGTCGAGCGCTCGATCCAGATCGGTATCCGCACGCACGCCCCGGAGGATTGTGGCATCCGCATCGTCTACGGTTACGAGGTGGAGGAGATGCGCGCCGAGGAGATCGCCGACACGATCGTGCGCCATGTCGGCAGCCATCCGGCCTACCTGACCTTCGACATCGACTGCCTCGATCCTGCCTTCGCTCCCGGCACCGGCACGCCTGTCGCCGGCGGCCCCTCGAGCGCGAAGATCCTGTCGGTCCTGCGCAAGCTCGGAGCGCTTCATGTCACCGGCAGCGATGTGGTCGAGGTGGCGCCCGCCTATGATCACGCCGACATGACCGCCATTGCTGGCGCGACCATCGCCATGTATATGCTGGGCCTGCGCGCCGAATGGCTCGCGGAACGACGCGGCTGAGCGCCGCGTTGACAAACAGATTCAATTCGATGCCAGGCTGATTCCGGAAAGTTCCGTAAATGTCTGCGGGAGCAGGAAAAATCATGAAACCGAAGATCTTCATCGATGGCGAACACGGCACCACGGGCCTGCAGATCCGTGCACGCATGGCCGGTCGCACGGATCTCGAACTCCTGTCGATCCCGGAGGCGGAACGCCGCAATGCGGCAATGCGCGAAGAGCTCCTGAACGGCGCCGACATCGCCATCCTCTGCCTGCCCGACGATGCCTCGCGCGAGGCCGTCGCCATGGTCGCCGGCAACAACCGCGTGCGCATCATCGATACCTCGACCGCCCATCGCGTCGCGCCCGATTGGGCCTACGGCTTCGCCGAGATGGACAAGGCGCAGCCGGCGAAGATTCGCGATGCGCGCCATGTCGCCAATCCCGGCTGCTACCCGACCGGGGCGATCGCCCTGATCCGGCCCCTACGCCAGGCCGGCATCCTGCCGGATGGTTATCCGGTCACCGTCAATGCGGTTTCGGGCTACACCGGCGGCGGCAAGCAGATGATCGCGCAGATGGAAGACGAGAGCCATCCCGACCGCATCACCGCGCCGCATTTCCTCTACGGGCTCACCCTCAAGCACAAGCACGTGCCGGAGATGAAGATGCACGGGCTTCTCGAGCGCGCGCCGATCTTCGCGCCGTCCGTCGGCAAGTTCCCGCAGGGCATGATCGTTCAGGTGCCGCTCTATCTCGAGGAGCTCGCCCCCGGCGCGACGCTCGAAAGCATCCATGCCGCCCTCGTCGCCCACTATGCCGGCCAGTCGATCGTCGAGGTCGTGCCGCTTGACGAAAGCGCCAAGCTCGCGCGGATCGATGCGACCGCGCTCGCCGGCAAGGACACGATGAAGCTCTTCGCCTTCGGCACCGACGGCGGCGCGCATGTCAACCTGGTGGCGCTGCTCGACAACCTCGGCAAGGGCGCCTCCGGGGCGGCAGTCCAGAACATGGATCTGATGCTTTCCGCCTGATAGGGCGGAGAAGAACCGGGAGCCCGCCAACCCCCTCGCCGCTACAGGTGAGGCCCCGATCAATCGCGAACTTCGATCGCCGTCTCTCTCGGATATTCGCCGACAAAGCCGCGCCAGTGGGCGATAGCAAAACCCAGCACGATCAAGGCGCCCGCCTGGTGCAGAACGCCCCAGCCGATCGGCACCTGCAGGAGAAGCGTGGTGATGCCGATCGCCGCCTGGAGCGTCACCAAGCCGAACAGGAGCACGGAACGGCGGGCATGCGTCGTTCCCGGCGCGTCGCGCCATGACGTGACCATGTGCCAGAGCGCCACCGCGAACAGCAGATAGGCGCCGACCCGGTGGACGAACTGCACGGTCTTCGGATTTTCGAAGAGATTGATCCAGGCCGGTTGCTGCACGAACAGGTCCGCCGGCACGATGGCGCCGTCCATCAGCGGCCAGGTGTTATAGGACAGTCCCGCATCCAGGCCCGCGACGAGCGCGCCCAGATAGATCTGGAAGAGGCCGAGGGCAGCGATGATGCCGGCCACCGTCTGCGACCTTTTCGTCGGCGGCGCGTCGCCGGAATGCGGACAAAGTCCGCGGAAGATCCACATGCAGGCGCCAAAGATCAGGCAGGCAATGACGAGATGCGTGGCGAGACGGTACTGGCTGACTTCTGTCCGCTCGACCAGGCCGGAAGAGACCATCCACCAGCCGATGAAGCCCTGAAAGCCGCCGAGCGCCAGAATGCCGAGGAGCGGCAGCCGCAATCGCCGCTCAATCCGCCCGGTGACCCAGAAGAAGAAAAGCGGCACGGCGAAGACCACGCCGATGCTCCGCGCCAGCAGACGATGCGCCCATTCCCACCAGAAGATGGTCTTGAATTCCTCGACCGTCATGTCCTTGTTGAGCTGCTCGTACTGCGGAATGCGCTGGTAGAGGCGGAACTCCTCTTCCCATTCCGCCGCCGACAGCGGCGGAATGACGCCGTGGATCGGCTTCCATTCGGTGATCGAGAGGCCGGATTCCGTAAGTCGCGTCGCACCGCCGACGAGCACCAGGGCAAAGAGCGCAAAAAGCACGACGGCCAGCCAGCCGCGGATCTGCCGGCGGTTGCGCGCGGTTCTTCCGATCTCGCTCAGGAGCACCTGTTCTGTTGCCAATTCGGCCTGGGCCATGACCTTTCCCTTGTTGTACCTGACGGGTGCGGCGCTCGCGCGCCTGCCTCCCGTCTGAAAGCCGTTGATTTGCACCAGAGTGCCGTGCAAAACAAGGCCGAAGCCTTTGCGGCATGCCGTCGCGGCCCACGCCAAAGCTGCCGGCGAGAGGTACACTCGTCCGCATCCCGCTCCGATTGCCGCCGTCCGAAAGAAGAAAAATGCCCGTACGCCTCAGAAAACTGATCGGCACCGTCCTCATCATCATCCTGGTCATCGTCTATGCGCTGACGGCGGTCACCTTCGCCTCGCTGCTGCTCGGCGCTTCGCCCTGGTGGGTGCATCTCCTCTATTTCTTCCTTACCGGCCTCTTGTGGATCCTTCCGGCGATGCTGATCATCAAATGGATGGAGAAACCGGCCGGCAATCGCTGACTGGCAGGCGGCCCGACGATGAAGATCGCCGTCATTTCCGACATTCACGGCAACGACCTCGCCCTCGAGGCGGTGCTCGCCGACATCGGCGCTCTCGGCATCGACGCCATCGTCAATCTCGGCGACCACCTGAGCGGGCCGCTCAACGCCGCCCGCACGGCCGATATCCTGATCGGGCGCGACATCCCGGCGATCCGCGGCAATCACGACCGGTATCTGACGACGCTCGATCCGGCCCGCATGGGACTGTCCGACCGCAGCGCTCACGCTCAGCTCGAACCTGCCCACGAGGCGTGGCTCGCCGCCCTGCCGGAAACGCTCGCCTACCGGAACGCACTCTTTCTCTGCCATGGCACGCCGGCAAGCGACGAGACCTACTGGATGGAAGCGCTGACGGCGGACGGGACGCTACACATGGCGACGCGGCAGAGCATCGAGCGTTTTGCCGAGGGCATCGCTTATCCGGTGATCCTCTGCGGCCACACCCATATCCCGCGCGCGGTGCGGCTCGCGGACGGCCGCCTCCTCGTCAATCCCGGCAGCGTCGGCTGTCCCGGCTATGACGACGACCGGCCCGTTGCGCACAAGGTCGAGACCGGCTCGCCGGATGCGCGCTACGCCATCGTCGAGCACGCGGACGGCGGCTGGACCGCGGCCTTTCGTTGCGTCCGCTATGACCACATGGCGATGTCGCGGCTCGCCGCCGAGCGTGGGCGGCCCGAATGGGCAAAGGCGCTCGCCACGGGCTTCCTGGACTAAAGCAGTTTGCAGTCAGGTGGCATCACCTGACGTCGCACAAATGCGGCAAGACAAACGGATAGAGCGGTGGCGCGAAGGCATGTGAGCGCGTCCCGCTTTAAAATGCCCTTCCCGCAGCTTCAAGCACGTCGAAGATCGGCACCGGGGATCGCCGTAATGTTGCGGGTCACCTTGTCGATGGACCCATCCCACCAAATTCGGCGATTGTCTTTCCACCCGAAACGGCGCGGTTCACGCTTTGCTAACCGCGTTCTCGCTCACGCGGCCGGATTAATCGGATTTGGCAATATTTCCGCTTCAATGGCACATCACGCACGCGGATCGAGACCAGATGCCCAATACCGATTTCATCCTTGCCCCTTTGAGCAATGCCATGCGGCATGTTTCGGCGGCCCAGGCCGAGCGTTGCGATACCGATAGGATCGCGATGTCTGTCCATTCCGACATGGTTTCCCTCGAAGCGGAATGGCGCGCCCTCGATGAGAGCAATCGCAATTCCCTGTTCCAGAGCTTCGATTGGTGCGCGGCGTGGAAGGCGACGCACAAGAGCGACTTGAGGATCGTGCGGGGAACGATCGGCGGCCGGCTGCTCTTCCTCCTGCCGTTCGAGGTCGAGCGCCGTGCATTTTTCCGGACGGCCCGCCTCATCGGTTCGGAGCACAGCAATCTCAACACCGGACTGTTCGGCAGCGGGATCGACGGGATGTCGCAGGGAGAGATTGCCGCTGCGCTCACCACGGGCCTTGCGCGTGCGCTCCGCCGATTTGCCGATGTCGTCGTGCTTGACAGAATGCCGGCGGCGTGGCGCGGCGCGGCGCACCCCCTCGCCGGCCTGCCGGCAAATCAAAACCCGAATGCCTCGTTCCAGTTGCCGCTCCTCGGCACCGTCGAGCACACGCTCGTCCAGATCAACGCCCGGCGGCGGCGCAAGAAGATGCGCCTGTCCGAACGCCGCCTGGCCGAGATGGGCGGCTACGACTATGTGATCGCCCGCGAAAGTGGTGAGGCCCTCGCCCTGCTCGAGACGTTCTTCCGGCAGAAGGCCGCACGCTTCGAGGCGCAGGGGTTGCCGGATGCTTTTCGCACCCCCGAGACACGCGCCTTCTTTCACGCGCTCATCGATGCCGGAGCATCCGCGCGGGAGGACAGAAGACCCTTGGAAATGAACGCGATCAGGCTCAAGGGGGCGCACGAGGGCCGCGTTGTCGCGATCTCCGGCATTGCCCGCAAAGGCGACCACGTCGTCTGCCAGTTCGGTTCGATCGATGAATTCGCCGCCGACAGCAGCCCCGGGGAGTTGCTGTACTATCGAATGATCGAACGCTTTTGCGCCGACGGCGTGACCCTCTTCGACTTCGGCATCGGCGACCAGGCCTACAAGCGGTCCTGGTGCACGATCGAGACTCCCCTGCAGGACATCATCCTGCCCATGACAGCGCGCGGATACCTGGCCGCCGCCGCCCACCGGACAGCCGCTGGGGCGAAGCGGGCGATCAAGGCCAACAAGACGCTCTATGCCTTCGTTCAACGACAGCGGCAGCGCCGGCAGGCAACGGCATCCGCCACCGATACCGAGGACGGTTGATACCTCGTCAGGCGGCGCGCCGATCGGGAAACTCGGGGCCGCTTCTGCCCTGTCCGGTCATCAGCACGACGTCGCGGTAGCCCGCCTCTCCGAAGCTGGTCAGCGCCTCGACGATCTCGTCATCGCTGACGGCCGGGGCGGAGAGGATGATCTCGGTTCCCTCGCGCCGCGCCACCTTGGCGATCGCGGCCGCATCCGCCGCGCCGCATTCGATCAGCACCAAGTCATAGGCGCTGGTGAGCGCATCGACGATCATCTGCAGCCGATCGATGCCGCGCATCGCCGCGTGCGGATCGGCGTCGCCATGCGGTATGACATGCGCTGCGGAAAAGCGGTCGGCATGGATCGACTCGGAAAACGCGACTTCGCCGGTCAGCAGATTGGTAATGCCGGCAAGGCTTGCCGACTGCGCCATCAGCCGCGTCGGGCAAGCCGAGCCCGAGAGGTCGATCAGCACGACCTTCTGCTCCTCTTCGGCCAGAAGTCGGGCCAGCATCACGGTCGCTGTCGAGCCTTCATCGCCGCCGGGTGACACGGCGACGGCGACCTGCACGGCATTCGCGCGAAGATGATCCGCGACCGCTTCGATCGAGAAATCGTGCTCCATCGCGATTTCGACCTCTTCCGCCTCCCTTTCCGCCGGCTCGTCCGGCACGAGGGCGGGCGCGGGAATTTCCTCGATGCCGTCCGGGATGGCGAGCGCCTGCGCGGGCGGACGGGCAGGCGGCGCCTCCGGCAAGTCGACCGGCCTCAGCGCACGGCCGCTGAAGAGCTCGCCGAGCATGATGACGACGCAGCTCACCAGGAAGCTCGCCAGCGCCGCAACGATGGTGATCGGCAATACCTTCGGGAAGCTTTGGCTGGTCGGAACGACGGCGCCCGAGATCACCCGCGCATCGGCGGGCGTCGCGTTCGCGACCGTGCGGGACGTCGCCTCGCGATAGCGCGCAAGGTAGGTCTCCAAAAGCTGGCGCTGCGCCGCCGCCTCGCGCTCCAGGGCCCTGAGCCCCACTTCCTCCTCGCCCGCTTGCGCCGACTGCGCCTTGAGCGAGTTCAACTGCTGCATCAGCTGCTGTTCACGCAGTTGCCCGACCCTCGCCTCGTTGTCGAGGCTGGCGAGGATCTTCCGCGTCTCCGCCCGGATCTGTCCTTCGATCCCCTCGAGCTGGGATTTCAGCCCCTTCAGGCGCGGATGACCGTCGAGCAAGGAAGTCGAAAGGTCGGCGATCTGCGCCTGGACATTGGCGCGGTTTTCCTTGAGGCGCTGGATCATCGGCGAGCCGACGATATCGGCGAGCGTGTCGGCCGAGCGGCCGTCGGCAAGGGCCGCGCGCACGCCCTGGGCGCGCGCCGCCGCGTTTGCCCGCTCCCCGCGCACCCGCGCGAGCTCCGCCGAGATGTCGCTCAACTGGCGGGTGGCGAAATTCTGGGTTTCGCCGGTCGGAAGCAGGCCCGACTCGGCGCGGTAGGCCGCAACCTTCGCCTCCGCCTCGCGCACCTTCTCGCGCAGATTGGCAATTTCCGGCTCCAGCCAGCGGCTCGCCTCGGAATTGGAATCGAGTTTCGCGCCGCTCTGCAGCGAAAGATAGACCTTGGCCATCTCGTTCGGGATGGCGGCCGCAAGTCTCGGATCTTTCGAGGTGAAGCCGATGGCGATCACACGCGACTTTTCGACCTGGTAGACCTGCAGCTTTTCATTGAACTCCTTCAGGATCCGCTCCTCCGGCGGCAATTCGAGCGGATTCTTCTTGAGGCGGAGCATCACCAGCAGGTCGGAAACGGCGGAGGGACGAGCCGAGGGATCGAACTCCTCGAGCTCATGCAGCTTCATGTTGCGTGCGACCTGCTTGATCAGGTCGGCGGAACGCAGGACCTGCACCTGGCTGAGGATGCCGGACTCGTCGAAAATCCGGTCGGAAGCGCTCTGCGAAGCCTGGGCGGAGCCGCTGAATTCGGGTTCGCGCGACTCGATCAGTATGCGCGCCTCGCCTTCGTAATCGGGGGCCATCGTCTTCGCTGCGGCAAAGGCGATGGCCGCGGCGCCGACCGTTACGAGCAGCACCCTGGTGCGGCGCTGCCAGATGGCGCGGGCGAGCCCGCCAAGATCGATATCCACATGCTCACCGCCGAGACCCGACATGCCCGCACTCCGAAGCTTCTTCATCCGCCCGGACGGTAAAGGAACATGGTAACGCAACGGTTAACTTCGGTTGCAACCGCGAGGGCGCCTGCCCGCCGGTTGCGCATTTTGAATTGCTGCATGTCTTTGTCCCTAATCGAGGTCGATTTAAGGAGACACGCAGCAGGGCCCGTCGAGAATCCGGCATCGGGTTTACCGGCTATTAACCCTAACGGATCGATAACGTTGGCGAGAGGTGATCGTTTCCGGAGCCCATGACCGCATGTCGACCGCAGCCAGCATCAGAACGCGCGCTTTCGCCGTGGCGATATTGTCGGCGCTTGTCGGGGGCTGCACGAACTATCAGCCGGCGCCCAAGGGTTTCAGCGAGGCGACGATCCAGCCCTACAGGCTCGACAGCGGCGACCGACTTCGCATCAACGTCTTCGAGCAGCCGAGCCTCAGCGGCACCTACACGGTCGACCAGGCCGGCTACGTGGCCTTCCCGCTCGTCGGAGCCGTGCCGTCGCGCGGACATACGCTTCCGGAACTGGAAGGCATGATCGCCGCGAAGCTGCGCGAGGGTTTCCTCAAGGATCCGGACGTGACGATCGAGGTCGATCGCTATCGCTCCGTCTTCATCATGGGCGAAGTGGGTCAGGCCGGCCAGTATGCCTACGTTCCGGGGATGACGGTCCAGAACGCGATCGCTGTCGCCGGCGGCTTCACGCCGCGGGCCAACCAGTCGAGCGCCGACATCACCCGCAAGCTCAACGGCCGCATCATCACCGGTCGCGTGCCGATAACCGACCCGGTTCTGGCCGGCGACACGATCTATGTGCGCGAACGGCTGTTCTGACCTCCATGTCGAGCGAACGCCCCTTGCGCATCCTGCATTGCTTCAGATCGCCGGTCGGCGGCATCTTCCGGCACGTTCGCGATCTGGCGGAGGCTCATGCGAATGCCGGACACCAGGTCGGCATCCTGTGCGACAGCATCACCGGCGGCGCCTACGAGGACAAGCTCTTCGATGAGGTTCGCCCCTATCTGGCGCTCGGCGTCACCCGGGTGCCGATCCATCGCGGCATCGGCGCCTCGGACATCGCCGCGCTCTGGCAGAGCTACAAGGAAATCAGGAGTTTGCAACCGGATGTGCTGCACGGGCATGGCGCCAAGGGCGGCGCGCTCGCACGCATCATCGGTTCAGCCCTGCGGGTCAACAAGTATCGCGTAGCCCGCCTTTATTCCCCGCACGGGGGCAGCCTCCACTACCCGCGGCGATCGCTTTCCGGCGCATTCATCTTCCGGCTGGAGCGCCTGCAGGAGCACCTCACCGACGCGCTCGTCTTCGTCTGCGATTTCGAGCGGCGGGCCTATTTCGCCAAGATCGGGCGCCCGCCCGGCCGCAGCGAGCTGATCTACAACGGTATCGACGACAGCGAGTTCGCGCGCGTCGAGACCGAGGCAGAGGCGGCCGACTTCCTCTATATCGGCATGATGAGGGACCTCAAGGGTCCCGATCTCTTTGTCGAGGGCTTTGCCGCGACCGAGAAAATCATCGGCCGCCCCCTGCGCGCCGTGATGGTCGGCGACGGGCCGCAGCAGCGGCAATATGAAGAGATGATCCTCGGGATGGGCCTTGGCGACCGCATCACCATGCGGCCGGCGATGAAGGCACGCGACGCTTTCGCCCTCGCGCGCTTCGTCGTCATTCCCTCCCGCGCCGAAGCCATGCCCTACATCCTTCTGGAAGCGCTCGCCGCCGGCAAGCCGGTGATCGCCACACGGGTCGGCGGCATCCCGGAGGTGCTTGGAGCCGACAGCGAAGCGCTGGTCGAACCAGGCGATGCCGCGGCGCTCGCGCGGAGCATGGCGACCGCGGTCGTCGACGGGGGCTGGACCGCCCGGACGATGCCGGATGCGGAGCGCTTCAGGTCCCGTTTCGCCGCTTCCGTGATGACCAGCCATGTGATGCAACTCTATCGCGAACTGACCGCGGAATCGCTGGTGCTCGACGGGCGCCTTCGTACAACGTAAGCGTTTCTTAGTGGCTTTCTGCTATCCGGACGAGGAACTTCCGCCCCGGATAAAAACCATGAACCAGTTTGACAGGCCCGAGACCTTCGATCCCCAAGCGCTTCGCAAGAAGTTCTCGGAGATTCGAACGACCGCCCGTGACGAGGAGACGGCGACAAAAGGCATCGCGGAACTCACTCCGCTCGCGCGGCAGATCGCGCTCCAGTTTCGCGCCGACACCTATTCGCCGGCGATGATCACCGGGCTCATCCGGCTGCTCGACTTCTCAGCCCTGTTCGCCATCGGCTACGGCATCAACGCCCAATACGTCGCGCCGACATTTGCGCAGCTGCCTGTCTATCTCGGCATTCTCGTCGGCGGCTCGGCGCTCGCGGTCGCCGCCATGCAGATCGCCGATGCCTACCAGGTGCCGGCCTTGCGCGCCTGGCTCAGGATGACGCCGCGCATTCTGGCCAGTTGGGCCGCGACCTTCGGCGCGATTGCCCTCGCGCTCTTCTTTCTGAAATCCGGTCATCTCTATTCGCGTTTCTGGATCGGCGCATGGTTCATCGCCGGCGCCTTCTTCCTCGTCGCCGAGCGTGCCTTCATCGCCTACTCCATCCGCCATTGGTCGCGAAACGGCACGATGGAGCGCCGGGCGGTCATCGTCGGCGGCGGCCAGCCCGCGAAGGACCTCATCCGCGCCATCGAGCACCAGCCGAACAACGACATCCGCATCTGCGGCATCTTCGACGACCGCGACGAGCGCCGGTCGCCAAATGTGATCGCCGGCTATCCGAAGCTCGGGACGGTCGACGAACTGGTCGAATTCGCCCGGCTCGCGCGTATCGACATGTTGATCATCTCGCTGCCGCTGACCGCCGAAAACCGCATCCTCGAACTGCTGAGGAAGCTTTGGGTGCTTCCGGTCGATATCCGCCTTGCGGCGCATGCCAACAATCTGCGCTTCCGCCCGCGCAGCTATTCGCATGTCGGGCAGGTTCCGATGCTCGACATCTTCGACAAGCCGATCGCCGACTGGGACTCGGTGGCGAAGCGATGCTTCGACATCTTCTTCAGCCTCGTCGCGCTGGCGCTGCTCTGGCCGGTCATGCTCGTCGCGGCGATCGCCGTGAAGGCGACCTCCCCGGGCCCGATCATCTTCAAGCAGCACCGCCACGGCTTCAACAACGAGACGATCGAGGTCTACAAGTTCCGCTCGATGTACACGCATCTGGGTGATCCGACGGCGCGCAACGCCGTGACCAGGCACGATCCGCGCGTGACACCCGTCGGCCGCTTCCTGCGCAAATCCTCGATCGACGAATTGCCGCAGCTCTTCAACGTGCTGAAGGGCGAGCTCTCGCTCGTCGGGCCGCGTCCGCACGCCGTGCTGGCGCAGACGCAGGATCGGACCTATTCCGACGTGGTCGAGGGCTATTTCGCCCGCCACCGCGTCAAGCCCGGCGTGACCGGCTGGGCGCAGATCAACGGTTGGCGCGGCGAGGTCGACAACGACGAGAAGATCCGCTTCCGCACCGCATTCGACCTTCACTACATCGAAAACTGGTCGCTGCTCTTCGACCTGAAGATCCTCTTCCTGACACCGTTCCGGCTGCTCAATACGGAAAACGCCTATTGATCGCCGCGACAGCAACCAGGCCTCTCGTCCTTCGACCCCAGCTTGCGGCGATTTCGATCGTCGGCTCGGGCCTGGTCGCGTTCGCCGTTTTCCTGTCGGGTTTCGTCATCGCGGAACCGGCACCCTACGAGATATTCCTGGCCGGGCTCATCGGCCTCTGGGCGCTCTTCGGGCTCAGGATTTCGCGGGCGACCGCCCCCCTGCTCGCCCTTCTCATATTGTTCATGGTCGGCGGCATCCTGTCGCTGACGGTGATGGCGGACCTTGCGACCGCGCCGATGTACATGGCCGTCTCCGGCTTCCTCTGCCTTTCGGCGGTCTTTTTCGCCGCCATCATCGAGGATCGCCACCAGCGCCTGCCGCTCATCTTCAATGCCTGGGTCACCGCCGCGGTCATCACCGCCCTCCTCGGCATCGTCGGCTATTTCGGCGTGATACCGGGGGCGGAGAGCTTCACCCTTTACGACCGCGCCAAGGGAGCGTTCCAGGACCCGAACGTCTTCGGCCCCTTCCTTGCGGCCCCGGCGCTCTATCTCGTCCATGGCCTGCTGACCCAGCCGATCCGCCGCGCGCCCTTAAAGATCGCCGGCCTGCTCGTGCTGGAGCTCGGCGTCTTCCTGTCGTTCTCGCGAGCCGCCTGGGCGCTCAACCTCTTCTGCATCCTCGCCCTGGTCTTCGTCATGCTGCTCAAGCAGCGCAGCGGTCTCTTCCGCCTGCGCATCCTCGTGATGGCGCTCTCAGGCGCCCTGTTCATCGTCGCGGCGCTCGTGATTGCGCTGCAGTCCGAACGGGTGGCGGCGCTTTTCTCCAGCCGCTCCCAGCTCGTGCAGGAATATGACGGCGGGCATCTCGGCCGGTTCGACCGGCACCGGATCGGCTTCCTGATGTCCATGGAGAAGCCGCTCGGCATCGGCCCGATGGTGTTCAGCACCATGTTTCCGGAAGACGAGCACAATGTGCTGCTGAAGAGCCTGACCTCCTATGGCTGGCTCGGCTTCATCGCCTATGTCACGCTCATCCTGTGGACGCTCTCGCTCGGGTTCCGCTTCCTGCTGCTCGACCGCCCGTGGCAGCCTTATCTGGCGATCGCCTGGGTGACGTTGATCGGCCATGTCGGCATCGGCAACGTCATCGACACCGATCACTGGCGCCATTTCTACCTGCTCGTCGGCGTCGTCTGGGGATGCGCTGCGCTCGAATATCGCTGCCGGCGGCAGGCACTGGCCGGAAGGTCGGCATGACCGTGAGCGCTGCCGCCATCGCCAAAACCTCCGCGCTGCGTCTCCTTCAGGTCCTGGAACCGAGCGGCGGCGGGTCCGGCCGCCACTTTCTGGACCTTTGCCGCGGCATGCATGCGCGCGGCCACCACGTCGAGGCGATCTATTCGCCGGTGCGGGCGGAGGAAGGCTTCGTTCGCGAGCTCGAGGCGCTCGGCCTGCCTGGCGTACATGCCGTCGCCATGCGGCGTGCGCCGGGCCCGTCCGACCTGCCGGCCTTTCACGCCATAAGTCGTATCATCCGCGGCTCCGGCCCGTTCGACGTCATTCATGGCCACAGCTCCAAGGCCGGCGCGCTGACGCGCCTCCGACTGCCGGGGCGCCACGTGCCCCGGGTCTACACGCCTCACGCCTTCAGGACCATGGATCCGGCGCTCGGGCCGACCGGACGGCTGATCTACGGCGCGATCGAAGCGCTTCTCGCCCGCTTCTTCACCGATCACCTCAACGCGGTCTCCGAGGACGAGTTCGCACATGCGCTGACGATCGGCATTCCGAAGGAGCGCATGTCCGTGATCGTCAACGGCGTCGCGGCCCCCTCGCCCGACATGGCGCCGTCGGTACGCGCAAGTTTCGGTATTCCCGCGGACGCCTTCGTCTTCGGCTTCATCGGGCGGCTGTCGACACAGAAGGCGCCCGAGCGCCTTCTCGATGCCTTCGCAATTGTCGCCTCCTCCATCGGGAACAGCCATCTGGTCATGGTCGGCTCCGGCGAGCTGGAGGGCGCGCTTCGCCGCGCAATCGCCGCCAGCGCCCTGCGCAACCGCATTCACCTGACCTCCGCCTTCACCGGGGCCGAGGCCGTTGCGGCCTTCGATCTTCTCGTCATGCCGAGCCGCTACGAGGCGATGTCCTATGTGATGCTCGAGGCCGCCGCCGCCGGACGACCGATCATCATCTCCGACGTCGGCGGCGCGCGGGCCGCGGTCGACCATGGCGAAAACGGCTTCATCGTCCCAAACGGCGACGACATTGCGCCGCTCGCGAAAGCCATGCTCGCCGCCGCCCACCCGGAGAATTATCCGCGACTTACCAGGGCGGCGGAGGCCCGCAAGGATCGCTTCACGCTTGAGCGGATGATCGACGAGACGGAGGAGGTTTACCGGCGGCTGGCGGCACGGCGGATCGAGCGATACGCGTCGTCTCCGCGCGCCGCTGCGGCATTGCAGTCAGGTTGAATCACCTGACGTCGCAAGAAACGCGGCAACCAAGCAGATAGCGCGGTGGCACGAACGCATGTGAGCGCTTCCCACTCTGGACTCCCCGCTGCTGCAGGACGCTGCTGCGTCATATGAACCAGGTCGCGATCAGGCCAATGGAAGCCGAGAAAATGGCGACCGTGGTTACCCAGCCGAGCACGTTGGTGCTGGCGCTGTTCACGTGATCGCCCATGATCCTCCGATTGTTCGTCATCAGCAGGATCAGGAGGAGAAGCGGAGGCGTCGAGAATCCCTGCACGATCCCCGACCAGACCAATGCCTTCATCGGGTTGAAGCCGAGGAAATTCAGAGCAACGGCTATGAGGGTGAAGACCCCCGTCACAATGTAGAACTTGCGCGCCTCGCCAGGCTTCGCATGCAGGCTGTGGCGCCAGCCCATCGCCTGAGCCAGGTCGTAGGCGGCGCCGGTCGTCATTACCGGTACGGCGAGGAACCCGACGCCGATGATGCCCGCCGCGAAGAGTACACCGGCCGCCTCGCCCGCCAGGGGGCGCAAGGCCTCCGCGGCCTGGACGGCCGTCTCGATATCGTGCTCGCCCGCCTCATAAAGCGTGGCGCCCGTCGAGAGGATGATGAAATACATGATGAGATTGGAGAAGGTCATCCCGATCAGTATGTCGCGCCGCGAACGGCGAAGTTCGCCTGCCGTCGCACCTTTGCGTTCTTCCACCGTGGTTCTGCCTTTGCCGATCTCCTCCTCCACCTCCTCGTTCGACTGCCAGGTATAGAGATAGGCCGACAGCGTCGTGCCGATGATGGCGACGAGGATCGATAGAAATTCGCGGCTGAACTCGGCCTTCGGGACGAGCGTGCCGCGCAGGATCGCGGCGGCATCGGGCTGTGCCAGGACGGCCGACCCGACATAGGCGAGCAGCGCCAGCGCAAGCCAGCGGAAGACGTTTCGGATGAAAGTATAAGAGCCATAGAGCTGAAGGGCGAAAATGATCGCGGCGACGCCTGCCACGAGCAGGGGAGCCGGGAGCGGCACGAACATGCCGATCGCCGCGGCCATCCCGCCGAGGTCGGCCGCCGCCTCGATGGTGTTGCCGATCAGAACCCCGATCAGGACCGCCCACAGGAGCCAGCGCGGGTAAAAGTCCTTGATCACATGGAAAAGGCCGCGGCCGGACACCTGCCCAAGCTTCGAGGACAGATAGACCACCGCATACATCATCGGCAGGGTAACCGGGGCGGTCCAGAGGATATCGGTTCCGAAGCGGGCTCCGGCGCTTGCATAGGTGCCGATCGCGGAACAATCGTCGTCCGCAGCGCCGGTGATCAACCCGAGCCCCAGGGCCCGGCCGACACCGTCTCGCTTTCCCGCGTCTTCTCCAGCCGCCTCCCGCTTGCTCATAGGAGGCCCGGAGCATGGGCCAGAATCATTGCCACGACGATCACGAGATCCAATGCGATGACGATGGCGACATTTCGCTGGGCCGACGGGGACATGACCGGAACTCCGAAAACCGGTCGTAAACCCTGAAAGTGAACTTATGTTCCTGTTAGCGCGCGCTCGCTTGAACTGCGCGGGCTGAGGCCGCCGTCCGGCAGGCATAGGCCAGGCCGTGCTCTGTCGAGGATTTCCAGCAGGCACAAAAGCGAATTGCGACGCGCTTCTGCGCGAACAGCACAAGCGCCAAATCGCCAAATTTATGAGGGAGATAAATGGTCGGAGCGACTGGACTCGAACTCTTATATGGGGTCCGTTTGTCCAGATAGTGGTTCTTCGTAGCTTAATGGACCCCGCAGGAAGGAGCGGACGTTCCGCGCGCGTCTCATCATCCCAGTGCGCTCGTCGCTCCCAATTGACTAGGACGCCGGTATCCACGAGTGAGCATCTACAACTCACGCGAACTCTTCGCCCGCCGGTCCAAACGACCTCCACGGGGCCTTCGCTCATGAAACGAAGTCTCGTTTTTGACGCGTCGTGGGCGACGCGAAGCGCGGTCATGGGCCGCCCCCTCGGAAGACGCATGTGCATTCTTCTCGTGGACTGCAGCCCAACCTACACGGTCGCCGACTTTCTAGCAGGCCTTACGCGAATTGTTGACAAATCCTGTGTCGTGTGAGCGTTTCGTAACTGTTGACAAGCTGCGGCATGACAGTCAAAAGGATTCATCAAGGATCAGTCAAGGATTCGAGCAGTAACATATAACCATCAAGAGGCGACAGGAACGTGCTTATCTAATCCTTGTCAATGAAAATCCGTTCCGTTATTTTGTTAATTCAGTAAATTATAGTTTATTGGACTTCCTCTCTAGTCTGTCATCTCGTCCCGCCAAATAGGTGAAATCATCGGGCGGCGACCGTGGAAACTCGTTACCTAAGACTCGAAACCTGCAGCGCGAACAGGCGTCGCCTTAGTTTTGTTCAAGGCGGAGTAGTGTAGATGTCAGGTTGTCGTTGTGTGACGGTTGATCGGGCCGCTGACTGGGTTCCCTATAAGCATGCCGAGGTGCGCCATCGAGTTCAACCCGGTGTCAAGATCCTGCTTGACGATGATCTCAATCCGATCACTACCATGAACGAATTTACGCTCTCGCATGCCGACAAAGCGCGCCGAATGGGTAAGTCGTGGAAGAAAACGGAGAACAGCTATACCGAGGATCTCCATCAATACAAAACATATCTGATTGCTATCGGCATCGAGGAGTGCGATGTCACACTCCCTGTCATCGAGGGTTTTGCCTCGTGTTTTGCCCAGGGCGTCTCTGTCCGTACAAGGCAAGGGTTTGCTCCGTCGACCATATACAGACGCTTCGGAACAGCGATCAGGTACCACAGATACCGGATCAAAAAGGGCCTGCCCTCGGCGGTTTCTGAAGGCGAGTTGTCATCGTCTGGAGGCTACATAAATGGATTCCTAGCTAAGGATCCCAATTCCCCTTATGCCGCACTACCGAAGGACTCCGGCGCCACTGATAAGATCCATCCAATTCAAGATACCGATCGGAAGCGGATATTCGATCATCTCGGGCCCTCGGCGGACAGCGAGGCAGCGTACCCGCGTCGTGATAGGCTAGCCGCCGAAACTTCGCTCGTGACCGGTATGCGTATAGACGAGATTTGCTCGCTAACCGTCCTCCAGATTTTGAATCTGGCACGGCAGGTAGATCCTCAACGTCCGTCCAAGCTAATACCGCTCTTGATTACGAAGACAAAAGGGCTCCGGCCAGGAATGGTCTATTTGCCTTCTCACTTGGTGGAGCAGCTACTGAAATACATTGAAACGGAAAGACGGCAGGCGATCGATCGGGCTACAATTCTTCGCTATCCATGTGGATCGCGCCACAATTGCGAGGCTCTTTTTGTTAACGGCGTAACCGCAAACCGACGGGACGTCGGAAACGCTCTTAAGCCGGATACGCTATCTAGGGTCTTCTCTTCAGCGTGCATTGCGGTTGGCGTCACTCGCACCGCGATGCTGTACGTCCTTGATGCAGAAGGTCGGCCAATTCTGGGGCCGTCCGGTGAATACGCCTACGAATTCGGCAAGCAGGCTGCGCATACGTTTCATGATCTGCGGCATACCTTCGCGGTGACACTGTACCTTGATTGCGCGAGAGTAGGACAAGACGAACCATGGAACAAAGTCTCGAAACGGCTGAGGCATACCAACGTCCTCACCACAGTCAATGAATACTTGAGTTGGGTCGACACGAACGAGGAGTTCCTTTCAGACGCGTTCATGAAGGTCTTGGAGGATATCGACCAAGTTGCGCGTGTGGAGGACTGATGAAGAGGCGTCCTTCCATCGCCGTAAACTTCAAGGCGCCCATTCAAGAAGCCATTAATGAAAGCGCGATTCGGACTTCTCCTGAGCTGCTCGTGGCGACATTCCCTGGCATGCCCGNGGGATGTTGCCGATGGGCTCCAGAAGCCGTCGATGGTTGAACCAGTCGACCCATTCCAGGGTGGCGAATTCAACCGCTTCGAAGCTGCGCCACGGTCCGCGCCGGTGGATGACCTCGGCCTTGTAGAGACCGTTGATCGTTTCGGCGAGGGCGTTGTCGTAAGAGTCGCCGACGCTTCCGACGGAAGGCTCGATGCCCGCTTCGCCCAGCCGCTCCGAATACTTGATCGAGACGTATTCCCCAGATCGCTGGCCTTTATGTCGCTTGCCTGGAGGCGCTTTATATCTCTCAGCAGGCGGTCGAGCCGATCGACCTCCGCTAGCAATTTGAAACTCATGATTCGGATCCCGATTATTAGGGCGTAAGGATTCACGCTGACTGCAACGACGCTCAAGGCGTCTTTTTTGACGCCTAGGGCGTCACGAGTCAAGATGCTCACGCGTGGATTTGCGGCGCGCCCGGATCCATGCAAATGAATCCTTATGTTGCTGCCGCCTCCGATCATGATGAAGCTTGCAAGGGAGTTTCTCGGTCTCAGCCAAGAAATGGTTGAAGCGCATTCCGGGATTTCGCGATCGAGCATCCAGCGGGTGGAACGTGGGGTGGCCGGCATGTTGAATTCTGCGGCGGAACTGAAAAAGTTCTACGTCAAGAATGGCATTGTTTTTCTGCCGCCGGAGAACGGTAGGGGATGGGGTATCGTCAACAATAACGCTGTTGAGGATGATTCTCCCCTCAACCATCTTCCGTCCGTTGAGCTGCAGAAACATTCGACGCCGAAGGTGAAGTAGCGGCGGACTGCTGACGAGGCGCTCTTCGGGAGGCCCTGTTGAACTCAAAGCCCCCTCGCTTCGCTCCGGGGACCCTTCCAAGCGGACGGGCTGACGCCCGACATTCTTTTGTATCCAAGCCCGAGCGGCTCTTAGCGATTTGGGGCTGAGCCTGGGCTTGGATACGGAAGGAAAACGGAATCTGCCTGCGGCAGATGCTTGTTTCTGGTAAACGTGGCCAGAAAAGTGTTCAGGTGTTCACTTCACACGAGAAACAGCCCGAATAAACCGAAAAGCCAGCTAGTCGTGAGACTAACCGGCTTTCGATAACTAGCCTACTGCAGAAAGTAAGCCCTTGAAAAACCTCGGAATGGCCGGATTTGAACCGACGACCCCTTGACCCCCAGTCAAGTGCGCTACCGGGCTGCGCTACATTCCGTCATTGCCTGTCAACGCATGGTCTGAACACAATCACCGATCCCGTATAACGAACCAGCGACCCCTTGACCCCCAGTCAAGTGCGCTACCGGGCTGCGCTACGCTCCGACCCGCTTCGTTACAAGCCCGCTTTCATTAGTCGGAACACACGGCCGGCGCAAGGGGAAAATAGACTTTACCACTCCTTCCGCCGATGCCGGGGGCGCGTGCGGCGACACGAACGGATTTGTGATTTGGACGAGGGCCGCGCGGCGGGTAGACTGCGCCGGCAACCACAGGAGAGGCCCGATGAAGAGCATCCTCGTATTTGCAGCCTCGTTTGCACTCGCAACCACCACGGCGCTTGCCGCCTGCCCCGGACATGACACCACGGCATCGGCGGACGCAGTGGACAAGGAGGTCACCACTGCGAGCGTGACCAAGGCCGAACAGTCGACGTCGACCGACATGCTCCTCCTGCAGCAAGGACTGCAGCAAAAGCAGCAATCCGACGCTGAGCCGGCGGAGTGAACTCAGGCGCTGTCAGGCTCGGGGTCTCGTAGCTGTGCCCACGGGACCCGGGCCGAAATCTTCACGTAACCTCGCCCCGCAAAGGATGAAACGTCGCGCAGCGGCTTTCCGCTAGAGCGGGAACACGTGCGTTCGCGCCACCGCTCTACCTTAATGTTCTTGGCGCATTTGTGCGACGTCAGGGTGATTCCGTCTGGGTGCAAAATGCTCTATTGCTGCGTGCCGCCCGAGGGAGCAGGCTCAGCGCCGCCTGAGGGAGCTGGGGCTGGCTGGGTTCCACCGGACGGGGCCGGCTGCGCTTCCTGTCCGCCCGAAGGGGCCTGCGGCGCCTCGATATTCGGAGCGTTCACGTCGACATTGGTATTGCCGCCGCCGCCCACGCCATCGAAGAGATCGCTGCCGAACAGAAGCAAGCCTCCGATGACCAGCACTGCCAGAATAATCGCGACGGCCCAACCGCCGCCGCTTCCTCCAGTATTAACGACCATTGGTTCTTTATCGGCCATCTAAAATCCTCCTTCATTCTCTTGCGCGTAAAGGAACCCTTCAGAACGGAATTAAGTTCCAACAAGAACAATGAAGAATAGACGAGCGCCCTCGCCCGCGGCGGCTGAAAAGCGAGCAAGCAAAAGCAGGGAATTGGCCCTGCGGGCGCCGGTCAGTGCGGCATCCTCGAATTTTCCCGCGGAAGAATTACTGCCCCGAACGCGGAGCTGGCCGGTCTCTGCCGTTCGAACGATACGACCGTTCGTCGTCCCGGTCAGGCTCGAACGGCTTATAGCGCCGCGCGTCTATCAGACGCCCAAAGGTCGCCGTAGCGCTTTGAATTGCTGCATGTCGTTGTCCTTGAATCGAGGTCGTTTCAGGGAGACGTGCGGTAGCCGGTCGCTGTCATCGCACCTGGTCGAGCAGGCGCTTGCATTCGAGAAGATCGTATAGCGCTTCCTGCAGCAGCGCCCTGTCCTCCTTGCTGACGGAGGTCTTGCCGATCGAGATCTCCGCCTCGTCGCTGCTGCCGCCGAAGGAGAAGAAGCGGCGGCTGGCCGGCGCCTTGGGGCGGCCGACGATCTGGTCTTCCTCGGCAAGCCCGACCTTCGGCGGCGCCGGCTCCTCGTTGCTCGAGGCGGCGAGCGCCTCGACCGTTGCGAGGTCGCCGCTTGCAATGGCCGCGACGAACTTGTTGCCGTTGGCCTTCAGAAGCTTCTGCACGCCCTTGATCGTATAGCCGTGATCGTAAAGGAGATGGCGGATGCCCTTGAGCAGGTCGACATCCTCGGGACGGTAGTAGCGCCGCCCCCCGCCCCGCTTCATCGGCTTGATCTGCTGGAACCGCGTCTCCCAGAAGCGAAGCACGTGCTGGGGCAGGTCGAGTTCGTCCGCGACCTCGCTGATGGTGCGGAAGGCATCCGGGCTTTTTTCCATGTCATCCCCATTTCCAAAGGCGCGCGGGCAACGCACGGACGGATCAATTACGCGATGATTACACGAATCGCGCCCATCTCAATGGCTTATGGAGAGGTTTTCAACCACATTTGGTCCGTCGGCGGCGGTTCACGACGCCTGGCTGGAGGCCTTCTGCTTGGCCTTGCGACTGAGATGCGCCTTCAGCACCCTCTGCTTCAGGACGTTCGACGCCTTGAAGGTCATCACCCGCCGCGGGGAAATCGGCACTTCCTCGCCGGTTTTCGGGTTACGCCCGATGCGTTCGTTCTTGTCGCGCACCTGGAACGTCGCGAAAGAGGACAGCTTCACGCTCTCGCCACGCACGATTGCGTTGCAAATCTCGTCGATAACGGTCTCCACCAGTTCGGCGGACTCCGTCCGGGACAAGCCCACCTTGCGAAAGACCGACTCAGCCAAGTCTGCTCGCGTTACCGTTTTTCCGCTCATCTTCCCCCACCGATATCTGGCATTGCCGATCAGCGATGGAAGACTATTGCCCTTGCCTTTTTCGGTCAAGCGCCTGCGGTGGTTCAATTATTTTCTTACCAGCGGATGAGAACGGAACCCCAGGTGAAGCCGCCGCCCATGGCTTCGAGCATCACCAGGTCGCCCTTCTTGATGCGACCGTCGGACGCCGCGGTCTCGAGGGCGAGCGGGATCGAGGCTGCGGAGGTGTTGCCATGCAGGTCCACGGTCACCACAACCTTTTCGTTCGGAATGCCGAGCTTCTTCGCCGAGCCGTCGATGATGCGGCGATTGGCCTGATGCGGGACGAGCCAATCGACGTCGTCCGCCGTCGTCCCGGTCGCCTCGAAGGCCGCCTCGATCACGTCGGTGATCATGCCGACCGCGTGCTTGAAGACCTCGCGCCCCTCCATGCGGAGATGGCCGACGGTGCCGGTCGTCGACGGGCCGCCATCGACATAGAGCTTGTCGCCGTGAATGCCGTCGGAGCGCAGCTGGGCCGTCAGCACGCCCCGGTCGGCATTGGTGCCTTCGCCTTGCTGCGCCTCGAGGATGATCGCGCCGGCGCCGTCGCCGAAGAGCACGCAGGTCGTCCGGTCGGTCCAGTCGAGGATGCGCGAGAAGGTCTCGGCGCCGATCACTAGCGCCCGCTTTGCGAGCCCCCCGCGAATATATGCGTCCGCCGTCGCGACCGCATAGACGAAGCCGGAGCAGACGGCCTGCAGGTCGAAGGCCGCACCGTGGCGCATGCCGAGACGGTTCTGGATGTTCACCGCGGTCGCCGGGAAGGTGTTGTCCGGGGTCGAGGTCGCGACGATGATGAGGTCGAGATCGTCCGCCGTCATATCCGCACGCTTGAGCGCGGCGCGCGCGGCCGCCTCGCCGAGGGATGCGGTCGTCTCGCCCTCGCCGGCGATATGGCGCTGGCGAATCCCGGTCCGCTGCACGATCCACTCGTCGGACGTGTCGACCCTCGATTCCATTTCCTTGTTGGTCATCACCCGCTTCGGCAGTGCTGCGCCGAAGCCGCGAACGACAGAACGGATCATCTACTCAAACCTCATCATTCATGCCCGCGGGAGCGCCTGCGACGGCTGGTCGCCGTGATAGCGCGCCAGATCGGCCTCGATCTTCGCCTTCAGTCCGTTCTTCACCATGTCGTAGCCGACATCGATCGCCGCGGCGAAACCTTCGGCATCCGCGCCGCCATGGCTCTTGATGACGACGCCGTTCAAGCCCAGGAACACGCCGCCATTGACCTTGCGCGGATCCATCTTCTCGCGCAGCCGATCGAAGGCGCTCTTGGCAAGGATGTAGCCGACCTTCGCGAAAATCGTGCGCGACATCGCCGAGCGAAGATATTCGGCGATCTGGCGGGCCGTGCCCTCCGCCGCCTTGAGCGCGATGTTGCCGGAGAAGCCCTCGGTGACCACGACGTCGACGGTGCCGCGGCCGATATCGTCGCCTTCGACGAAGCCGTAGTATTCGATGCCCTCGATCTCGGCCTCGCGGATGAGACGCCCGGCTTCCTTGACCTCTTCCTGCCCCTTGATCTCCTCCACGCCGACGTTCAAGAGGCCGACGGAGGGACGTTCGACCTCGAACAGGGCGCGGGCCATGGCGCCGCCCATCAGGGCGAAATCCATGAGCTGTTGCGCGTCGGCGCCGATCGTCGCGCCGACATCGAGCACGATGCTCTCGCCTTTAAGCGTCGGCCAGATGGCGGCGATCGCCGGGCGCTGTATGCCTTGCATGGTTCTCAGACAGAAGACCGACATCGCCATCAGGGCGCCGGTGTTGCCGGCCGAGACCACCACATCCGCCTCCCCGGCATTGATGGCGTCGATCGCTTTCCACATGCTCGACTTGCCGCGGCCGCGCCTCAACGCCTGGCTCGGCTTTTCGTCCATGCCGACGGCGATCTCGCATTCGTGAAAGGTACTGCTCGCCTTGAGCTTCGGGTACTTGGCCAGCAATTCGGCGCACCGCGCTTCCTGGCCGAAAAGGACAAATTTTATGTCCGGATGACGTTCGAGCGCCCTTGCGGCGCCCGGGATGACGACCTCAGGACCATAGTCGCCGCCCATGACGTCAAGTGAAATTCTGACCACGCGTGTCTTATCCTTTTTTCCCGCCACGCAACGCGGCTCGCCCCTCAAGCCTTCAAGCGGCGGCGATCCTTGTTCCTTCTGACACTTGGGCCAGCATGCAACGTTCCGGCACAACGGCCCCATCGGCTGGAGTCGGGCCAAAATACTGGTTTTCGCCTGCGTGACAACCGAATTGTAGACCCGGCCTATCCCGTTTCAATCCTTTTTCCAATCCTTGAGCACCGCAAACGGGTTCGGCCGCTTGTCATCCTCGGCGGAGCTCTCGATGCGTGCGCCGAAGACGGCGCCCTCCTTGCGCGGATAGGGGTCGATGGCGAGCGCCACATGCTCGCTGACGACCGCGCCGGCATCGATCGTGTCGCCCTCGAACGTGTCCGGAATATCCGGCCCAGCCGGATCGAGGATCATTTCGCCGCCGTCATTATCCGCCCGGCGGGCGAGCCGCGAGCCTTCCGGCACGAAGATCGCCTCGACGGGCTCGCGGATATCGGCCTCGACAGGCTCGAGCGTCACGACGCAGCTCTGCACGATGCGCGCCTGAACCTCGCCCTTGATCTTCACGCCGTCCTTCTTCCAGCGGGCGATCTGCAGCTCGGCCGTGAGCGACAGGACGTCGTTGACGTTCCAAAGCAAGGCGAGCGCGCGGCGCTCCGCCTCGTTCGCCGACAGATGGACGCTGACCGGATTGGCCGATATGTGCCCCACCCTCACCGGGTAGGAGAATGCCGGCTTGCCCTCGTGCTTCATGATGAGATCCTTTCTCCGCCCGGTGCCGCGGCCTCGCGACGGCTGCGCCGCGCACCTGCCCGGGCGAGACATCGATGCGCCTAATACGCCCCGGCCGGCGGGATGCGCAACTGCCCGGTTTCGACCAGATCCTCCGAGGCTTCCGACAGCGCGGCTTCGACGGCAATGAGGTAGGAGGCCAGGCCCTCCATCGGCGGCGCATCGTCCGCCTCCGGATGAAAATTGCGCCGCAACGCCGCGGCCAATGCTTGACCGTCGCCGCTCTCAAGCGCTGCCGCATAGGATTCGAGGCGGCCGTAGAACATCCCGGCGAATCTCTTCATCTTCTTCGGCACGCTCACGTCGCCGACGCCGAGCTCGCGGATCGAATGGTCCACATCCTCGAAAAAGGCATCGACGATCTCTTGGGCGATCTCCTGACCGGCCCGCGCAGAAGCGCGCGTGCGGCGGAAATAAAGGATCAGGATTGCCGACAACATCTCGAAGCGGCCCATCACGGTATCGGGCACGCCGAGGTCGGTATAGAGAACCGGCTGGCGCGCCGCAGCGGTCAAGGCCGCATATTGGCGCTCCACGATCGCCGTGTTGCCGCTTTTCTTCTTGAACAGTCCAAAAATCATCACAAAGCCCAGCTCTGGCTTTTCGAAATCATGGGCAAGCGCCCCATCCCATTGTTGCATGATAGCCGAAGCTGGTTTACCGAAGCAGGCGCGAATTGCAATGGTGGGCCTGGCATCGTTACTCCGAGGGGAGCAGTCGTTGACGAAGCGGTATTTGACAACAAACTTGAAGGTTCTGAGCCGTGCCGTGCTCGTGGCGTCCCTAGGCACGGCGGCGCTGGCGGGCTGCCAGGGGATGGAAGTCGGCGAAGTCCTGCACCAGGGCTATGTCGTCGACCAGGAAACGCTGAACCTCGTCCCGGTGGGGTCGAGCCGCGAGCAGGTTCTGCTCTCGCTCGGCACGCCATCGACGACCGCGACGTTCGACAACGAGGTCTTCTACTACATCTCGCAGACGCGCAAGCGGCCGGTCGCCTTCATGAAGCCGAAGATCATCGACCAGTCGATCCTGGCCGTCTATTTCGACAAGGAAGGCGTCGTCAGCCAGCTCGCGCATTACACGCTGAAGGACGGCAAGGTCTTCGACATGCTGTCGCGCACGACGCCGACCGGCGGCAAGGAATCGAGCTTCCTCGGCCAGCTCCTGAGCGGCCCCGGCGCCGGACAGGCCGCGGCGAAAAACCTGTTCAAGGACTTCGGCAAGAATCCCTGATTGTGAAGCACCTACGCAGAAAGGCCCGCGAACCTCGTTCGCGGGCCTTTTTCGTTTCTGCGGAGACGCGGCTCAAGCCAGCACGGCCAGCAGGAGCAGTGCGACGATATTGGTGATCTTGATCGCCGGGTTGACGGCGGGCCCCGCCGTATCCTTGTAGGGATCGCCGACGGTATCGCCCGTCACCGAAGCCTTGTGGGCCTCGGAGCCCTTCATGTGGCGCGTGCCGTTCCGGTCGACGAAGCCATCCTCGAAGCTCTTCTTGGCATTGTCCCAGGCGCCGCCGCCGGACGTCATCGAGACGGCCACGAACAAGCCGTTGACGATGACCCCTAGGAGCGAAGCGCCGAGCGCCGCGAAGGCGGAGGCCTTGGAGCCCGAGAGCAGCAGGACGCCGAAATAGACAACGATGGGCGCAAGAACCGGCAGAAGCGACGGGATGATCATTTCGCGTATGGCGGCCTTGGTCAGCATGTCGACGGCGCGGCCATAGTCGGGCCGATCCTTGCCTTCCATGATGCCCGGCTTCTCCTTGAACTGCCGGCGCACCTCCTCGACGACGGCGCCCCCTGCCCTTCCGACGGCGGTCATGGCGATGCCGCCGAAGAGATAGGGAATGAGGCCGCCGAAGATCAGGCCGGCGACGACATAGGGGTTAGACAGGTCGAAGGAGATCGGACCGACATCCGCGAAATAGGCATGCTTGTCGCCATTGGCGGCGAAGTAGGTGAGGTCGTTGGAATAGGCGGCGAACAGCACGAGGGCACCGAGGCCCGCCGAACCGATGGCATAGCCCTTGGTGACGGCCTTCGTCGTGTTGCCGACCGCATCGAGCGCGTCCGTCGACTTGCGCACCTCGGGCGGCAGGTGCGACATCTCGGCGATACCCCCGGCATTGTCGGTAACCGGACCAAAGGCGTCGAGCGCGACGATCATGCCGGCAAGCCCGAGCATCGCCGTGACGGCGATGGCGGTGCCGAAGAGACCGGCGAGCTGGTAGGTCGAGATGATGCCGCCGACGATGACGATCGCCGGCAGCGCCGTCGACTCGAGCGAGACCGCGAGGCCCTGGATCACGTTGGTGCCGTGACCGGTGACGGAGGCCTGGGCGATCGAGTTCACCGGCCGCTTGTTCGTCCCCGTATAGTATTCGGTGATCACCACGATCAGCGCCGTGACGACAAGCCCGAGAATGCCGCATGCAAACAGGGCCCAGCCGGTGACGTCCTTGCCGGCAACCGCGCCGATCGAGTCCCAGCCGATCGTCAGCGACGTCGCGGCGCCGAGGCCGAAGATCGACAGCGCGCCGGTGACGATGAGCCCGCGATAGAGCGCCCCCATGATCGAGCCGTTGGTGCCGAGCTTGACGAAGAAGGTGCCGACGATGGACGTGATGATGCAGGCCGCGCAGATCGCCAGCGGATAGACCATGACGGTCGAGAGGATCGGCGTTCCGGCGAAGAAGATCGACGCAAGCACCATCGTCGCGACGACCGAGACCGCATAGGTCTCGAAGAGGTCGGCCGCCATGCCGGCGCAGTCGCCGACATTGTCGCCGACATTGTCGGCGATCGTCGCGGGATTGCGCGGATCGTCCTCCGGAATGCCCGCTTCCACCTTGCCGACGAGATCGCCGCCGACATCGGCTCCCTTGGTGAAGATGCCGCCGCCGAGACGGGCGAAGATCGAAATCAGCGATGCGCCGAAGCCGAGCGCCACGAGCGCATCGATCACCTCGCGCGAGGCCGGCTCATGCCCCAGGCCGGCGGTGAGTACCAGGTAATAGACCGACACGCCCAGGAGGGCGAGGCCCGCCACAAGGAGGCCGGTGATTGCGCCGGATTTGAAGGCGATGTCGAGACCGGAGGCGAGGCTGACCGATGCTGCCTGGGCCGTGCGGACATTGGCCCTGACCGAGACATGCATGCCGATGAAGCCCGCCGCGCCCGACAGCACCGCACCGATCAGGAAACCGATGGCGGCAGCGCTCGAGAGCAGAATCCACGCGGCGATGAAGACGACGACACCGACGATGGCAATGGTGGTGTATTGACGCATGAGGTAGGCCTGCGCCCCCTCTCTGATAAAGCCTGCGATCTCCTGCATGCGGGCATTTCCCTGGTCGGCGGCAAGCACCGACTGTGTCGCCCAGATGGCATAGGCCACTGAAAGCAACCCGCATGCGATAACGCCCAGAAGTATGGTCATTTCGCATTATCCTCCGTTTCAACCTGCAGGCTTACTCCCTGCCGCAGGCCCCTCAATCCGCGAATCGCGCGCCGCCTCCTCAAGCGGCGCGCTTTCACGGCGCGGCCAGAGTGCGGTTGCGAATGTGGATCGTCAAGCCCCTGATAATGCCCTGCGTGCTGGAATTTCAGGGGCTTGGCGGGACTTCGGAGAAACGCTCAGGCGGCTGCCCGCTTGTCCGCGTGCTTCAGCAAGAGCAGAAGGAAAAGGCAGATGCCGGCGACGGGCCAGACGACGGAGTTGAGCGTGTCCCACCCATAGGCATCGAGAACCTTGCCGGAGGCGAAGGAAGAGCCGGCAACGGTCGAGAAGAGAACGATGTCGTGGAAAGCCTGGACCTTGTCCGCCTCGTGCGGCCGATAGCTCTGCGCGACGATCGCGGTTGCGCCGATGAAGCCGAAATTCCAGCCGAGTCCGAGCAGGACGAGCGCTGCCCAGAAGTTCCAGAGCGCAACGCCCAGGTGGGCGATCGCCGCGCAGGCCATCAGCAGGATCAGGCCGCAGCCGACGATGCGCTCGGCGCCGAAGCGGCTGATCAGCCAGCCCGTGACGAAACTCGGGCCGAACATGGCAAGCACATGCCACTGGATGCCGAGCGTGGCGAGGTCGCTCGAGAGACCGCAACCCACGACCATGGCGACGGGCGCGCCCGTCATCATGAAGGTCATCAGCGCATAGGCGGAAATGCCGCAGATCATGCCGGTCAGAAATCGCTGGCTGCCGACAATCTCGCCGAGAGGCCGAGCGGGAAGCGGCGCATGCCCGGCCGGAGACGCGGCGTGATCGGGCAGCCGCAAGGGGACGAAGAAGAGAAAAGCCAGGAGGCAGATGGGCACCAGGGCAACGAAGGCGCCAGCGAACCAGACCGGGGCGAAATAGTCGCCGACGAGAATGACGATCTGCGGCCCAAGGACCGCCGAGACGATGCCCCCGCCGAGAATCCAGGAAATCGCCTTGGCCTTGAAGAAGGAGGGCGAGGCGTCGGCGGCGGCAAAGCGCAGCTTCTGCGTAAAGCCGTTGGAAGCGCCGAGCACCGCGAGGCCGGAGGCGAAGAACCAGAAGCTTTCCCGGAAGAGCGCGGCGGCGGCCATCACGCCGCCAAGGGCCGCGATCGACGCGCCGATCATGAAGGCAAAGCGCCTGCCGACCAGACGCGACAGGGTCGCGACCAGGATGACGCCGAGCGCCATGCCGACATTATAGGCGGTGAGCGGCGCGGTCGCGAGCGACTTGTCCTCGCCGAGCAACTGGTGGCCGGCAACGCCGCCGACGGCGAAGCTGATCGGTCCGACCACGCCGAGCAGCGCCTGGGCGACGGCAAGCAACAGGACATTGCGCCGCGCCGAGCGCAGAACTTCCCCGATGTCTTCGGCGGCTGCGGCAACCATCGGGGCTATTTCCGCCGCTCGCCGCGAACCTGCTTGGCGATCCGGTCGAGAACGGCATTGACGAGCTTGGGCTCCTCGTCCTCGAAGAAGGCCTTGGCGATCTCGACATATTCGGTGACGATCACCGGAACCGGCACGTCCTTGCGTTCGAGGATCTCGAACGTGCCCGCCCTGAGGATCGCGCGGACGGTGGAATCGAGCCGCGACAGCGCCCAATCGTCCTGGAGGGCCGAGCCGATCAGCGGATCGAGCTTGCGCTGGTCGCGCACGACGCCGGCAACGATCGAGCGGAACCAGGAGGCATCCGCCTTCAGATAGGTGTCGCCGTCCACTTCCTTGCCGAGCCGATGCTCCTCGTATTCGGCGACGATCTCCAGGACGCCGGTGCCGCCGACATCCATCTGGTAAAGCGCCTGAACGGCAGCGAGACGCGCCGCGCCGCGCTGATTGACCTGCTTCGGCGGCTGATCGGAGGGGGTATTCGTCACTGTTCTGCGCCCAGTTTGTTCTTCAGTTCGATCATGGTGAGGGCGGCGCGCGCGGCAAAGCCGCCCTTGTCGCCTTCCGACCGGCGGGCCCGCGCCCAGGCCTGGTCGTCACTCTCGACCGTCAGGATACCATTGCCGAGGGCGAGGCTTTCGCTGACGGCAAGATCCATCAGGGCGCGCGCCGACTCGTTGGCGACGATATCGAAATGATAGGTTTCGCCGCGGATCACCATGCCGAGCGCGACGAAGCCGTCATAGGCGGTACCGCCTTCGTCGGCACCGTCGAGCGCCATGGCGATCGCCGCGGGAACTTCCAACGCCCCCGGCACCGTCACGATATCATAAGTCGCGCCGGCGGCATCGAGCGCGTGTTTCGCTCCATCGAGCAGCGCGTCGGACAGATCGTCATAGAAACGCGCTTCCACGACCAGGATGTGGACGGGCTTGGTCTTCGCCATGGATCACCTGTCTTGAAATAATCGCACCGGACTTCGACGGCGCAGGCGGCGGTCAAACCATGCCCGGCAAGGAATGGCAAGCAAATTCCGCCGACCGGAGGCTATTTGCCGCTTCGCGCCCGCCGCCTCGGCCCCAAGACGTGGGCGGTCGTCGTGGCCGCGGCAGCACTCCCGTGATGCCAGGCCGGACTGCGACGGGCGTATACTATCTTCAAAACCCGAAGTACATTCGCGCTCGATTCTGCAATACCGCGCGGGATCATTTCTTCCCGCCAGGCAGTTGGAGCGAAAATGCAACGCGTTCCCATCATCGAAACCGAGCGGCTGCTCTTGCGCCCCTACCGGCGGGACGACTTTCCGGCCTACGGCGCGCTCTTCGCAGACGAAGAGGTTACGCGCTACGCGGGCGGCGTGCCCTATTCGCGCGAGCAGTCCTGGACGCGCTTTCTCCGTCAGGTCGGCATGTGGCACTATTTCGGCTTCGGCTTCTTCGCGATCCAGGACAAGGCGAGCGGCGCCTTCATCGGCGAAGCCGGTTTTCACGACGCCCATCGCCAGATCACGCCCTCGCTCGAGGGAACCATGGAGATGGGCTGGGCGATCTCCCCCAGGAACCACGGCCGCGGCCTGGCGACGGAGGCGGTCACCGCCGCGCTTGCCTGGGGCGACCGCGAGTTTCCGGCGCTCAAGAAAACCTGCCTCATCGAAACGGGCAACGAGGCCTCGATCCGCGTTGCGATGAAACACGGCTTCAGGGAATTCTGGCGCACGACCTATCACGGCAGGCCGATGATCCTGTTCGAACGGCGCCCGCAAACGGCGGCTTGAGCCGGCCGGCCGTTCTGGCTGCGCACGGCGCGACGGACGCCCCCGGCGAGCCGCGAACATGAACAATTTTTAATTGTTTTTCAGTTGCTTACGCCACTGAAACGACCACATTCCAGCCCACTTTCCTCCTCGTTGGCACGGCGCGAGACCTCAAAGCGCATATACGAGGAAACGCCGCCCCAACCAGTCGAAACCGGTCCAGCGCCCTTCGCTGCGGGTGTCCTCGCCCGCAAACGGCTCGTGCTGGCCTGCGGAACACGCCTCAGCCGGCCGAAGGGCCGGCGCGCGACGGCAGATCCGCTATCCAAAGGAGCATGACAATGAACCGTATCGCGACTTTTTCCGTCATCGCCGCCCTGTCCGCCGTGAGCTTCGGAGAAATCTCCCATGCCGCAAGCGTCGAAATGAACTGGCCGGCTCACATCGACCAAACCGTTCGCACCTTCAGGGGCGACAACTTCCGGGTCGTCGACCTCGACACGCTGAAGCGGCAGAGCGACACCCGGGTGAGGATGGAGGAAGCAACGGCAAACCAGCGCGCCGCCCTGCTCGCCGCCATCGAAGCCAACAAGCCGCTCGCCGCCAAGCTCAGAGCGCAAAACGTAGAGACGACCAATATCGCCGGCGCCGAACAGGCGGCCGACGGCGGGCTGATGATATACGTTCGTTGATCTTTCCCGCAACTTTCGTCCGCCCCTCGAAGGGGCGGACGTCTCATCCCTGCCCGCCTTAAGTCCAGGGCATCTATTCCGTCTTCGGGGCGGGAAACTCCGCCAGCCGTGCGGCATAGCGGGCCATGGTATCGACCTCGAAGTTTACGAGGTCTCCGGCTTTTCGTTCGCCCCAGGTGGTGACTTCGAGCGAATGGCGGATCAAGAGCACGTCGAAGTCGGCGCCGTCGACCTTGTTGACCGTCAGCGAGGTTCCGTCGAGCGCCACCGAGCCCTTGGGCGCCACGAATCTGGCGAGATGCCCCGGCGCCCGCAGCCGGAAGCGCACGGCGTCGCCTTCCAGCTCGACGGAGAGGATCTCCGCCCTGTCATCGACATGGCCGGAGACGATGTGGCCGCCCAGCTCGTCGCCGATCTTGAGCGAGCGCTCGAGATTGATGCGGGTGCCTTCCCGCCACGCGCCGATGGTCGTCAGCCGCAGAGCCTCCTCCCAGGCCTCGACCTCAAACCAGCGCTCGTTACTGCCGGCCTCGGGCAAGGCCGTTACTGTCAGGCATACGCCTGCATGGGCGATGGAGGCGCCCAAGTCGATCGTCTTCGGATCGTAATTGGTGGCAACGCGAAGCCTGATGCCTTCCTTGAGGGGCGTGACCCTTTCGACCGTGCCGATGTCGGTGATGATGCCTGTGAACATCAGATATCTCTCTCATAATCCTCAAAAATATCGTCGCCGTAACGCGCCGTACGCCGGCGCGTGAAGCCTGCCGGAACCGATGTCCGTTCAAATGGGGATGGGATGCCGCCTTCGCCAATGGCGGCAGGACCCGTGAAGAGCAGGATCCGATCGACGAGCCCGGCAGCGAGGAACTCTCCCGCCGCACGTGCGCCGCCCTCGACGAGAAGCGAGGAGATGCCCCGCGAGGCAAGCGCAGTCAGCAGATCGGGGATGGTGTCGGCATTCAGGACCTCGACGCCCGCCGATTCCAGTGCGGCACGGCGCGCGTCGTAATCGCCCCCTCCCCCCGCCTGTGGGGAGAGGGCCGGGGTGAGAGGCGAAGAGATGCCTTCGCCCTGCCCCTCATCCGGCCTGCCGGCCACCTTCTCCCCGTCGGACGGGGAGAAGGGACAAGCGGCATCGCCGGCAACCACGATCAGGGACACCTCGCGCGCCGAGCGCACCAGCTTCGAACCCACCGGCAAATCCAAGCGGCGGTCGAGCACGACGCGAACCGGCGAGCGGTCTTCAAGTCCGGGCATCCGCACGGTCAACTCCGGGTCATCGGCGGTCGCCGTACCGACCCCGACAAGGATCGCATCGGTCTCGGCGCGCAGAACCTGCACTTGCGCGCGGGAGACAGCGCCCGTGATCCGGACCTGCCCCGCCCCTTCGCGGCCGATCATCCCGTCTGCCGAAACCGCAAGCTTCAGAGTCACATAGGGGCGTTTCATCCGCTGTCGCATGAGGTAGGCCTCGAGCGCCCGCTCGCCTTCCTCGTGGAGCACACCGATATCGACGGCGATGCCGGCATTGCGGAGCATCACCACGCCACTGCCGGCGACCCGTTCATCGGGGTCGAGGATCGAAACGACGACACGGGCTACGCCCGAGGCGATCAGCGCATCGGCGCAGGGCGGCGTCTTGCCGTGATGGGCGCAGGGTTCGAGCGTGACATAGGCGGTCGCGCCCCTCGCCTTCTCGCCGGCCTCGGCGAGCGCCTGCGCCTCGGCATGCGGGCGCCCGCCCGGCGCCGTCACGGCGCGGCCGACGATCGTGCCGTCCCTGACGACGAGGCAGCCGACAGAGGGATTGGTGGATGTCTGGCCAAGATTGCGCCGCGCGAGCCGGAGCGCCGCCGCCATGAATCTTTCGTCCTCACGCGTCGGCTCGCTCATGCTTCCTCTCCGCCCTATTCGCCTGGATCGCGCGCGATCTTGGCGCTGATCTCGGCGATGACCTTCTCGAAATCCTCCGCGTGGGAGAAATCGCGATAGACGGACGCGTAGCGGACGAAGGCGACGTCATCGAGACTCTTCAGCGCCTCGAGCACCTGGAGGCCGATTTCCTCGGACGGGATTTCCGTTTCGCCGGAGCTTTCGAGGCGGCGAACGATGCCCGAGACCGCCCGCTCGATCCGGTCGCGATCGACCGGGCGCTTGCGCAGCGCGATCTCGAACGAGCGCAAAAGCTTGTCCCGGTCGAAAGGCACCTTCCGACCGGTCTTCTTGATGATCATCAGCTCGCGCAACTGCACCCGCTCGAAGGTCGTGAAGCGGCCGCCGCAATCCGGGCAGATGCGGCGGCGGCGAATGGCGTTCCCGTCCTCGGCCGGACGGGAATCCTTCACCTGACTGTCTTCGGAACCGCAATAGGGGCAGCGCATGCGGCCTTCCGATCACATGTAGCCGTACATCGGGAACCGGTCGGTGAGCTTGACCACCTTCTCGCGCACGGCCGTTTCGACGGCCGCATTGCCCTCGTCGGAGTTGGCGACCTTGAGGCCGTCGAGGACCTCGACAATGAGTTCGCCGATTTCCTTGAACTCCGCTTCCTTGAAGCCGCGCGTCGTGCCGGCCGGCGCGCCGAGGCGGACGCCGGAGGTGACGAAGGGCTTTTCCGGATCGAAGGGGATGCCGTTCTTGTTGCAGGTGATGTAGGCGCGGCCAAGTGCGGCCTCGGCACGCTTGCCGGTCGCGTTCTTCTTGCGCAGGTCGACGAGCATCAGGTGGTTGTCGGTGCCGCCCGAGACGATGTCGAGGCCGTTGGCCTTCAGCGTTTCGGCAAGGGTGCGGGCGTTCTTGACGATCTGCGCGGCGTAGTCCTTGAAGGAGGGCTGCAGCGCCTCGCCGAGAGCGACGGCCTTGGCGGCGATGACATGCATCAGCGGACCGCCCTGCAGGCCGGGGAAGACGGCCGAGTTGATCTTCTTGGCGATTTCCTCGTCATTGGTGAGGATCATGCCGCCGCGCGGGCCGCGCAGGGACTTGTGGGTGGTCGTGGTCGCGACGTGGCAGTGCGGGAACGGCGACGGATGCTGGCCGCCGGCGACGAGACCGGCGATATGGGCCATGTCGACCATCAGCCAGGCGCCGATCTCGTCGGCGATCTCGCGGAAGCGCTTCCAGTCCCAGATGCGCGAATAGGCGGTGCCGCCGGCGATGATCAGCTTCGGCTTGTGCTTGCGGGCCTTCTCGGCGACGTCGTCCATGTCGAGCAGATGATCGCCTTCGCGCACGCCGTAGGAGACGACGTTGAACCACTTGCCCGACATGTTGACCGGCGAGCCGTGGGTCAGGTGGCCGCCCGAGTTGAGGTCGAGGCCCATGAAAGTGTCGCCCGGCTGCAGCAGCGCCAGGAACACCGCCTGGTTCATCTGCGAGCCCGAGTTCGGCTGGACGTTGGCGAAGTTGACGCCGAAGAGCTTCTTGGCGCGCTCGATCGCCAGTTCCTCGGCGATGTCGACGTACTGGCAGCCACCGTAGTAGCGCTTGCCCGGATAGCCTTCGGCATATTTGTTCGTCATGATCGAGCCCTGGGCCTCGAGCACGGCGCGGGACACGATGTTCTCGGAGGCGATCAGCTCGATCTCGTGGCGCTGGCGACCCAACTCCTTCTCGATCGCACCGAAGATTTCCGGATCGCTGTCGGCGAGAGAGCGGGTGAAGAAGGCGTCATTGGTCTGTGCAAGCATCGGCTCGAGGCTCCTCTCAAAGGTGGCTGTTCTTTAGCTTCCTCGCACGGCAAGAGCAATATCCGCTATGCGGTTTGCGCCATTTCCGCCATCCGCCGCGCCCAGGGATCGCGCCCGCCCAAATGGCGCAAAGGCCGCGCATCACGGTGGAATACGCGGCCTCGATCGAGAAATGCGGTCGCTTCTTATTGCGGCAAGGCGTCGGCGTCGATCGGGCCGGCGGATTGCTCGATGCCCGTCGTCGTCTGCAGCGCAAGTTCCGCCGCGCCGTCGCGCTGGTAGATGTCGTCGCGGAACTGCACGACCTGGTCCTTCGCTGACCAGGCGGTGATATAGGTGAAATAGACCGGGACCTCTTCGACGAGCTTGATCGGCGTGTTGACGCCCGACTTGATCGTCGACTCGATCTGCTGGCGCGACCAGCCCGGCGTCTCCTTCAAGAGCCAGGTGGCAAGGTCGCGGACGTTCTGCACGCGCACGCAGCCCGACGATTCGAAGCGCATCAGCTTGTTGAACAGGCCCTGCTGCGGCGTGTCGTGCATATAGACCGAGTGCTCGTTGTGGAAGTTGATCTTCGTCGACGACATCGCGTTGATCTTGCCCGGGTCCTGGCGAAACATCAGGTTCGGTGCCTTCTCGGCGTTCCAGTCCACCGTTTCCGGCGACACTTCGTTGCCGCTCGCATCGAAAAGGCGGATGGCGTTGCGCTCGAGATAGGTCGGGTCCTTGCGCATCAGCGGCATGATGTCCTTCTGGACGATCGAGCGCGGCGCGGTCCAGTAGGGATTGAGGATCACCTCGTAGATCTTGGAGTTGAGGATCGGCGACTGACGGTCGATCTTGCCGACGATCGCCGTGTGGCGCAGCACGACGCGGCCGTTCTCGACCGCCTCGATATAGGCGGCGGGAATGTTGACCATGACGTAGCGCCGGCCGAGATCGCCGGACATCGCCTGCAGCCGCACGAGGTTGGTCTCGAGTTGGGCGAGCCGGGTCGGGGCGTCGACGTTCATCGCCTTCAGCGTATATTCGCCGATCACGCCGTCCGCCGGCAGGCCGTGGCGCGCCTGGAACCGCTTCACCGCGCCGTCGACGTAGGAATCGAAGGAAGAGGAAATCCCCGCGGACTGCGGCAGGTCGCCGGAGACCATCAGGCGCTGACGCAACTGCTGCACCGAGGGATCGGTGACGCCGAGCTCGAGCCTTACACCGGCCTGCGGGACCTGGGGCCAGCCGCCGCCGGCGACGATCTGCTGATAGTCGAAGATCGCCTGCTGCACATGGCCGATCGTCTCGGGGCCGAAGACGGGCGTATTGGAGAGAACCGCCGTCGCGGTGCGCGACGCCTTGGCGTCGAACTGGTCGTCCCAGGAGCCGCGGCGCGGCGAATTGATGATCTCGCCCAATGCGTCCTGGGCTACGGCGGCGCCTGCCCAGGCGACGGCGCCGACAGTTGCGGCCGAACGCAGAAACGCGCGGCGCGAGAAAGCATCAATTCCGTTCTTTTTCGACATAGTCCCACCATTTCAATGCGCGGATAATCCCGCGCTGCCCGAGCCCTAAAGCGCATCCTGCGATGCGCTTTACCTCTTTGCTTCATGCATGTCGCTATCTCAAAAAGCGCTGGGCACTTTTGAGCGACTTGCATTAGCACGAACGTGGTTAACAAACGTTAACCCCGCGTGCCGCCCCGCTCTCACATCGGCTTCACGATCGTGCGAGCGAGAGCCTCCTCCGGCAGAGCCGACCACGAACCGAATCGCCGTCGAAGGCGCAAGCGCACACCTGCCACGTGCAAGCGTCGCTGTCACAGCAATATGGCCAATTCGTGTCTCGGGGACGCCGCCCGGACGGTCCGGCACGGTTTCGGCCACAACGACATCGCACAGAAAAAGCAAAGGTCGGACACGCAGGGATTGCGCCCGACCCTTGAAACTGAAGGTGAATCTGGATGATCAGAGACGATAGAGGATCTGGTCGTTCCAGAAGCGGTCGAGCCGCTGCAGCAGCTTGTTCATCTGGGCGAATTCATCGGTGCCGATGCCGCCGACCTTCTCGATCGAGCCGATATGTCGCTCGTAGAGCCTGGCGACGGTCTCGGCGATCTCCTGGCCCTCTTCCGTCAGGCTGATGCGGACCGAGCGACGGTCGACGCGGGAGCGCTGATGGTTGATCAGGCCGAGGTCGACAAGCTTCTTGACGTTGTAGGAGACGTTGGAACCGAGATAATAGCCGCGCGAGCGCAGTTCCCCGGCCGTCAGTTCGGAGTTGCCGATGTTGAAGAGCAGGAGGGCCTGGACCGCGTTGACGTCGCTGCGACCCTGGCGGTCGAACTCGTCCTTGATGACGTCGAGCAGGCGGCGATGCAGGCGCTCGACGAGGTGGAGGGATTCCATGTAGAGACCGCGGATGGTGTCTTCCTGGGGGTCTCGGGGCTGCACTGCCTGCGGCTTCATTTTCGTGTTCATTTTCGTGCCTCACTGTTTCGTTTGGCGGTGTTGCTTTGTCTTCCCGCCTTGAGTGAGACCCTATCGAATACGTATAAAATTCTACTTAAACCGCAGCCTTAACATGTACTTACCATCGGCGCAGGCTGTCTCAGGGTGAATCAACCCTTACCTTGCGGGCCTGGCGCCAGCGCTGGAAGAGAAGCGCGGCGCGGAAGAGAACGAAGGTGACGGCGACGGCCGCATGCAGCACGAACAACAGCGGGCGCGGGCCGAAGATGCCGGGATAGAACTTGTCCATCGCGACCTCGATCGCGGCGGCGACGACCCAGACGACCGGGCCCCAGGAGACAAGGAGCCAGAGCCCCATGGCAGCCACCGGATAGACGACGGCGAGCGCGGTGGCCGCGGCGCGCCACTCCGGCGACAGGAGATCGAAGCGGGCGGCGCCGCCGTGGGAAAAACCGATCAGCATCGCCCAGTAGCTCAGCGCGAACCAGAAACAGGACGCGGAGACGAGACGCAGGAACCAGTTGAAGAGCACCTCGGTCAGCGACGGCTTCGGCACATGAGCAGAATCGTGAAGCATGCGCGGCAACATAGGGCGAGCGCCGGCAATCCACCAGCACGAACGGCGGGAAAGCGGAAGAACGCACACGACGCGCGGGAGGAAATGCCGCAGTCCGCAGGCCGCAATGCGGTTTTCAAGCCGTGGAGACGCATGATAAACCGCTTCTCCAACAGGCATGGAAGAAGGATGCACGCGCGATGAACGACAGGGCAAATCTTGTGGACAGGATCACCGGACATCGCCGCATGCGCCGCAACCGCAAGGCCGACTGGACGCGCCGGCTGGTCCAGGAGAACCGGTTGACGGTCAACGACCTGATCTGGCCGATCTTCATCGTCCCCGGCAGCGGCATCGTCCAGCCGATCGAGGCGATGCCCGGCGTCAACCGCATGAGTGTCGACAAGGCCGTCGAGGCGGTGAAGGAGGCGGCCGACCTCGGCATTCCCGCCGTGGCCACCTTCCCCAATATCGAGATGGCGCTGCGCGACGAGACGGGCTCTAACAGCCTCGCCGCCGACAATCTCATCAACCAGGCGACGCGGGCGATCAGGCAAGCCGTGCCGAACATCGGCGTCATCACCGACGTCGCGCTCGACCCCTTCACCAGCCACGGCCATGACGGCATCCTGCGCAACGGCGAGATCGTCAACGACGAGACGGTGGAAACGGTCGCCAGGGCGGCGGTCGTCCAGGCGGATGCCGGCTCCGACATCATCGCGCCGTCCGAGATGATGGACGGGCGGATCGGCGCGATCCGCGAGGCGCTCGACGCCGCCGGCCACCAGAATGTCGGCATCATGTCCTATGCGACGAAATTCGCCTCCGCCTTCTACGGCCCCTATCGCGAGGCGATCGGCACCGGCGGCCTGCTCAAGGGCGACAAGAAGACCTATTACATCGACCCGGCGAACGGCACCGAGGCGATCCGCGACGCGGCACTCGACGTCGAGGAAGGGGCCGACATGCTGATGGTGAAACCGGGCCTGCCCTATCTCGACATCTGCTGGCGGATGAAGGAGGCCTTCGGCCTGCCGGTCTTCGCCTACCAGGTATCGGGCGAGTACACGCAGATCAAGGCGGCAGCGGCCAATGGATGGATCGACGGCGAGCGGGTGATGCTGGAGACGCTGCTTTCCTTCAAGCGGGCCGGTTGCGACGGGATCCTCAGCTACTTCGCCGTCGAAGTGGCGCGCATTCTCGCCAGGCGCTGAGCGGGGGATGGCCGCGACCGGTGCATTGTATTGCCGGATTCGCTCCCCATATTCTGGTTCGGCAGACAATCGAGGCACGCCCATGAGCATGCACAATGAAGAACTGAGGCTTCCGAGTCAGGACTGGCGCGCTTACCAGGGCGTGCTGTCGCGCAGGGTGTTCGCCTTCATCATCGACTATCTGATCATCGCCTTGCTCTGGATCCCTGCGGCGGTCATCGTCTTTTTCCTCGGCCTTCTGACGCTCGGCCTCGGCTTCCTCCTCTATCCGGTGCTCTTCGCGCTGGTGGCGATGCTCTATTTCGGGCTGACCGTCGGCGGTCGTGAGCAGGCTTCGCTTGGCATGAGGATCATGGGTGTCGCGATCGCCCGGACGGACGGACGGCCGATGGACTTCCTGACGGCAATCGTCCACCTGGCGATCTTCTGGATCGCCAACGCCCTGCTGACGCCGCTGATCCTGTTGATCGGTCTCTTCACCGACCGCGGCCGGCTGCTACACGACCTTCTGATCGGCACAGTCGCCGTCCGGCGCGACATGTACTGACGGCGGCGAAACTATCTCCGCCCTGTTTAAAGCCGGCAATCGGCGGAAATCGCCTGTACTTTACGCGCGCTTCGCTGAAGGAGTGTGTTGACGTTTTCCATTCTTCGGCCATGCTATTGAGACAGCCATTGCACGAAGAGTGATCCCCACGCTCGATGAACACGCAGACCGCACCGTCTCCGCAATTCTACCTGACTGCGCCGGCAGCCTGCCCGTATCTGCCGAACCAGATGGAGCGGAAGGTGTTCACCCACATGGTCGGGGAGCGGGCGCCCGAGCTAAACGACCTTCTGACCCAGGGCGGCTTCCGCCGCTCGCAGAACATCGCCTACCGCCCGGCCTGCGAGACCTGTCGCGCCTGCATCTCGGTGCGGATCCTCGCCAATGAATTCGAGCCGACGCGCTCGATGCGCCGCGTGCTTGCCGCCAACCGCGATGTGGTCTCGGCCGAATATCCGGCCGAGCCGTCGAGCGAACAGTACAATCTCTTCCGCCGCTACCTCGACTGTCGCCACCAGAAAGGCGGCATGTCCGACATGTCGGTGCTCGACTATGCGATGATGGTCGAGGATACCCACGTGCACACGAAGATCATCGAGTACCGGCTGCGGGTCGAAGGCGACGGCATCAAGGAAAAGGCGAGAGGCCCGCTGATCGCGACGGCATTGACGGATCGCATGAGCGACGGGCTGTCGATGGTCTATTCCTTCTTCGACCCGGCCCTGTCTGAGCGTTCGCTCGGCACCTACATGATCCTCGACCATATCCGCCGGGCGAAGGAGCGCGGCCTGCCGCATGTCTATCTCGGCTACTGGGTCAAGGGGTCGCGCAAGATGGGCTACAAGACGAAATTCTTGCCGCAGGAGCACTTGATGGCCCGGGGCTGGGAGCGTTATTCCGGCGAGAACGAAGTTACACAAACCGCCACGGATTGAAGATTGTTCCCCTCCTCTGACGCCGCCCGCCACCGGCGCGGCCTTGCCATTACCGGCCTCGGCGGCCTTGCGCTCTCCTTCGACATCCCACTGATCCGTGCGGCGGACGGCGAGGTGTGGTCGATCCTCGCGCTGCGCAGCCTCTCGACCTTCGCGGTTGCGATCGTCGCCTGGTTCGTCCTTAATCGCCTCATGGGCCGGCGTATCGCGCTGATCCCCGGCAAAGCGGGTCTTGTCGCCGGCCTCCTCTACGGCATCAACTCGTTCACGTTCCTGCTCGCGGTCTTCAAAACGTCGACGGCGAACGTCGTCTTCGTGCTGGCGTTCACCTCGATGTTCGCGGCCCTTCTCTCCTGGATCTTCCTTAAGGAGCGCCCCTCCAATGCGACCCTGGTGACGATGGCGATCATGATTTGCGGGGTCGGCTTCATCGTCCAGGACGGGCTCGAAAGCGGCCACCTCTTCGGCGACGCCATGGCCGCCTGCTCGGCCTTCCTGCTCGCAGGCGCCATAACCGTCAGCCGCGCCAGCGGCCGGGACATGGCGCTCGTACCGCTGACGACGGCGATCTTTCCGGCGATTGCCGCGCTCCTGCTCATGCCCTCGGGCGGGTTCACGATCGCGGCGCCCTCCTACATCCTCTTCAACGGCCTGGTGATGATCCCGCTCGCCTTCTTCTGCCTGGCGACCGGACCGCGATACCTTTCCGCGCCGGAGGTCGGCATGTTCTATCTGCTGGAAACCATTCTGGCGCCGATCTGGGTCTGGATCGCGTTCTCCGAAGTGCCCAGGAGCCAGACGCTCCTCGGCGGCGCGATCCTCATCCTTGCGCTTGCCGGCCATTCGCTTTGGCAGATGCGGCTGAGGTCAGCCAGGATGCGGGCGCCCTGCCCGGAGCCGGCCGAATGATTTCCTGCGACGCTCCCTTTTTGGGATGGCCGGCGGGATGGGTTACCTGATTTGGAGCGGGATGCGCACACATGCGTTCGCGCCACCGCCCTATCCGTTTGTTTTGCCGCATTGTGCGACGTCAGGTGATCCACCTGACTGCAAAATGCTCTAGCAGGCTGCTGAAAATCGTGTTGCGTTACCGCAAGCCATCGCGGTGGGTGCGATTTT
>NZ_LNQB01000092.1 GCF_001651875.1 Sinorhizobium saheli | reverse complement strand
TGCAAATCAGTCCCTCTGTTGCAGCCGTAGGGAATCACGGCAAAAACCCAAAAGCCAGAGGGCTTTTTCAGCAGCCTGTTAAATCGAAATCGATTTAAGGGGACATGCTGTGATTCTCCGCCTTCATGGCGCTGGCGTCAATGTTGGCCGCACGAGTTCAGCCCAGCGGCCGGCAGAAAATGGCGCGTGGCCCTATCCATTCTTAAGTTGACTTTGATGGGTGTGGGCACTTGTATTTCTATCGCGGATAATAAACTACCGATTGTGGGATGGTTCTGGCTCAAGAAGCCGAGCGAACCAGCCGTGACTGATCAACCGGCTCAGATGAAGGCTTTCGATATGAAGGGGGGCGCGCTTCTTTTAACCGCGGCAATGATGCCGACCATTGCTGTTTCTCAATCCTTGGCCGCAAAGGCCACGACGGCGATTACGGTCGTAACCTACAAGTGCCTGGGGGGGAGGGCTTTCGGTGGCCTACGCGAGGAAGCGCTCGGGAGAGGAGTCCGTCATTGTGGAACTCGCCGACAAGACCGTACGGATGTGGCGTCTGAAGGACAGGTCTGAACCGGTGTTTGTCTCGCTGCACGATGACACCGGAAGCTACCGCTGGCGGCCCAAAGGAGAGTCTGGCGTGCTGAGTTGGCTTGGACCGGAGGCGACCGCGACGGAGAAGATCGTGTTCGACGACTGCCACGCCACTTCCGCCAAATGAAGGATGTACGGCGGAGCAACCGAAAAGCTCTGCCCGGCGACATGAATAGAGGAGGAAAATGGTGCCGCTTACGTGACTCGAACACGTGACCCCATCATTACGAATGATGTAAAATCATCTTTCTCCAGCATTCATCGCCTATCACTAAGCTTTCCTGTTGACCTTGAAGGCCAGGGCTTGGCTGCATTTGAGGGGTCGTGATAACACCATTACCAATCACTACCATTCACCCGATTCTGTTACCCCTCGTTACCCCAGAGAAAGCCCCGATGGCGAAGTCGGTCCTGAACCAGAAGAAACTCGAAGCAATCGCGAAGTCGGCTGCCGCAAAGGGCTACAGCGCCCGAACCGAAATTCCAGATGCAGGGCAACCTGGACTGTATTTGGTGGTGCAACCCAGTGGGTCGATGAGTTGGGCATTCCGTTATCGTCATGCCGGCCGTCCGCGCAAAATGACGATAGGTCCATTCGTGCTCGGGGAAGATGCCACCTTCACGCTGGCGAAGGCTAGGGAGGCGGCACAGGAAGCGTCTCGCATTGTGTCGGATGGCAGAGACCCTGCCGAGGTGCGCGAGGAGGAACAGGCGCAGGTTCCAGAGCCCGAGCCGATTAAGGTGGATCTTGTCGGCGACGTTCTCGATGAGTTCGTGAAGCGTCACGTTAAGAAGAAGAATCGCGAGAGCACTCAGACGAACACCATTTCCTTCATAGACAAGCGCATCCGACCGGAGTGGAAGGACAGAGACGTCCGGACAATCACCAAACGCGACGTCGTGAAGTTGTTAGACGATATCGCCGACTCCGGGGCGCCGGAATCGGCGGCCCGCGTGCGCGCCATCCTGAGCAAGTTTTTCAATTGGGCGGTGGATCGCGACATTGTCGACGCGTCGCCCGTTCCGAAGGGCTCGACAGCCAAGCAGGGCGCCAGTCGGGAGCGCGTTCTGACAGATCAGGAAGTCAGGCTTGTATGGCTTGCCTGTGAAAAGGTCGGATGGCCATTCGGGCCACTCGTCAAGTTGCTCCTGCTGACGGGGCAGCGCCGCAATGAAGTCGCGCATGCTCCGAGGTCCGAATTCGAACTCGGCGGCAATAACCAGCTCTGGACTATACCGCCTGAGCGATCGAAGAACGGAAAGGAACATCTCGTCCCGCTGACTTCGCTCGTGGTGGAGGTGATCTCGGGTTTGCCAAAAATCGGCGAAACGTACCTGCTCTCAACGACCGGAGAGAGCCCGATCAGTGGCTTTTCGAGAGCGAAGAAGGCGATCGATGCCGAGATGCTGAAGATTGCAAAGGAAGAGGCGCTCGGCTCAATTTTGAGCCCAGACGATGTAAAGCTGGAGGGTTGGACTCTGCACGACCTGCGCCGAAGCGCAGCCAGTGGAATGGCGCGTTTGGGAGTTCCTGTGCACGTCGTCGAGGCGGTGCTAAACCACCAAAGCGGAACGATCAAAGGCGTCGCGAAGATCTACAACCGCTATGAGTATCTGGACGAGAAGAGGCAAGCCTTGGCAGACTGGGCAGAAATGGTTCAGCGCATCACGGCTCGGGATCAAGCGCCGGTCTGATCCTCTGGGTCTTCTTCTGCGCGTTGCGGCTGCTCCATGAGCTTGCGTCGCTCAGCGAGAATGATATCGCGTTCTCGCTCGCGTTTTTCGATCTCTGCCTTATTGGTTTTAGCACCTTCTAACCAAAGGCTTATTTCCTGGTGGGCCGCTTCCTGTGCTAGGTCCAAGTCCTGACTGCTCCTGATGACAGATTCCATCCGATTTTGAAGATCAACAAAATCGACCCCCTCCAGCCGTTTTTTTTCTTCCCGCCTCTTTTGTCTTGCGGCAGTCAAGGATTCGGTTGTTTCTTGGAGGCGCAGCCTGTCTTGCCGTAGCTGCTCAGTCACTTCATCCAGTGACTTGGCTTGGCGCAACCCCCCTGTCGTTCTCAGTATAAGGTCGAGGTCCATCGACAGATCACCGACGTGGTCGAATAATTCCTCCGAATAGAGCTCAGCAAACTCCGCAAGGCGTTCCGTTAGCCGATTTTTGCTTCTGCTGAAGCTGGATTTGGCCGATTTCACTCGGTTAGCAAAACGGACTGCCAAGTTATCAACGGTGTTTAAGTTCTTGGCGATGCTGAGTGCTCTCTCGTCGGTAAGCAACGCTAGCTGGCAGAGGCGTCGAATTACTTCAGCGCGTGACTTGAATCCATGCCGCTCTGCCCACTCGTCAAGGGTCTTCGCTTCTGTTTCGGAGAGCATCATTTGGAACTTGATGGTCTTTAGTTCGCCGCGCGCCATAGAGGTTTCCCCAAGTTTTCCGGAATCGTAAAAAACCACTGGGCGCTCACGAGATACGTTCGGACGCGACCAAGAGAAAGTCGCAGGATTGTTTCGAAATCCGAAACTCTTCCGCGATCTATTGGCTTCACATCACCGCCAGAATGTCCAACTGCAAAAGATGGTGCTAGACGTCGGCAAGCAAGCTGCTGACGCGCGCACGTCGCTGGAGCAGGAGTTTGCACGCAGGCGCGCGCAACTCGATGAAGAGGTTTCTAGAGAGGAAGCAGCGCGATCCGACCGACTGCAAAAAAGACTTGCAGAATTAAGCGAACAAGAGGAGCTGCTCTCTCGCAGAGAGCGCGAGTTGGATGACCGCAGCAACACGCACGCCCGACGCGAATTGCATAGAGACCTAAAGGCCAAGATAGCTCAACGGGCCGACAGCCTGCGCGTCACGCCCGAGACAACCGCTAATCGGAGACCGATCCATATCGCGGTAATTGCGTCGATGATCTTCCTCAGCATTCTGGTGGTTTACTTTTCGCTACAGTTCGGCTCGCTTCCGCAAAACTCCACTGCAGCGCAAATTATTGTCACCGGTCTCAAGCCGGCCTCGATGACGCTCGCGCTGCTGGGCCTCATGGCGTGGTACTTGCGGTGGATGAACCGCTGGTTTGAACGGTATGCCGATGCGGAGTTTCACTTGAAGCAATTTGAATTGGATATCGATCGAGCAAGCTGGGTGGTCGAAGCTGCTCTGGAGTGGAAACTCTCGCAAGACCGACCAATGCCAGAGCATTTGCTCGAGACAATATCGAGAAATCTTTTCTCCAAGAGCGAGAAGGACGAGTCCGCTGACATGCATCCGGCCGACTACTTGGCGTCAGCGATTCTGGGCCGCGCTTCCGCGCTCAACTTAAAGGTTCCGGGCGGAGAAATATCGCTCACAGGACGGGACCTCAAAAAGCTACAGAAGGATGAAGCTGTAGCTTAGAGTAGCCGGGGAGAATTTTGGCAATAGAAGCCCGCAGGGGGAGCGCGAAACCTCCCCTAAGCCTCGTGGGTCACTCTATGGCGCCCAGCAGAACAGGCCGCAAATCGCTGGCGATAATCTAGGCTACTCGCCTGATACTTTCAAGCCCGATTTCCACTTCGCGCAGAGATCCGAACATCTCCACAACTGCTTTTATTGCTCGACGGCCTACTACATTCGTTACTGCGGCGTAATGACCTGAGAGCGGCCCGTCTTTGACCTGCACGGTATCCCCGGCGCGGAGACGACGAACAGGCGGCCGAAGGACGTCGAAGTCTCCACGCTCCTGCGCGTCCTTGATCTTTTCGATCACCGACCAGGCGACGGGCGCGGGGTTGCCGCTGGCGTCGCCGAGGACAGCCGACACGTTGCGGATATCCCGCAGCGTCGCAAAGTCCCGCGGCGCCAGGCAAGCGAAGGCGTAGCCCGTGAACAACGGGAATTCTCGCATGAGCCATCGCTTGTTTCGGTGATGCCGGATCTCTCGCCGCATCGTGGGGCAATAGGTGTCGATGCCCATTTCTTGCATTTCCTGGACAGCCTTTTGTTGCTGCCCTGCCCGCATCCGTATCACGTACCACTCACCAGAATGCACCATGCGAAGCGCTCCTTTTGCAGATGAAGAAGAATAGCAAATTATTGATTCCATTGCACTATCCTCCCACGATCTGCCGGTATTGCGCCGTCAAGTAATCCACCGGTTCCTCGATCGGCGCAGCATAGCTTTTGATGACGGCCGCTATCCCCAGGCTGGACAATTCGTCCGCGCGCTCGTTGCCGACTAAGCCGGCATCTGCGATTAGGTCTTGTATGGCCCGCACAGTCTCTTCGTCGATTCCCGGTCGTGGAGGGCTCGTATGACTGGACCAGCAAGTTCTCGTCGATCGCTGACGACGCGCGGCGGCTCGCGGTTAAGTCCGCAATACTCGACGGTGAAGCTGTCGTTCTGGATGAAAAGGGCAGGGCGGATTTCGGTATGCTGCAGAGGGCGCTCGGCCGCCTGCCGTCGCCGTACGATGCCGGTGCCATCATCTTCTTTGCTTTCGATCTGCTTTACCTTGACGGATGCGACCTGCGCCGACTGCCGCAGCGAGAGCGCCGCCGTCTGCTGGAACCAATCGTCGCCGGCCGTGAGGGCGCCATTCGCTTGTCGGAACAAGTTGAGGCGGACGGGGAAGAGTTCCTGCGCGTCGCATGCGCACACGGTCTCGAAGGCATCATAGCGAAGCACCGGGAGAGACCGTATCGCTCCGGCCGACATGATTGCTGGCGTAAGATCACCTGTACCCGCCGCGACAGCTTCGTGATTGTCGGTTTCGAGCCGTCGACCGTTCCCGGAGCGATTGGTCGGCTGCTGCTGGCGGCGCGAAAGGGAGGCGAGCTCGTCTATGTCGGCTGCTGCGGGACGGGATGGAGCCACCAAGAATCGGTCAAGCTGCGCGAACTCCTGGAAGAGATCGAGACGGGCGCGCCGGCGGTGAACCTGAAGCGTAAGGGGGCAGTCTTTACGCAGCCGGTGTTGGTCGCCGAGGTCGTGTATCGCGCCTGGACCGACGAGGGGAAGCTACGGCATCCGTCGTTCAAGGGGATCAGGGAACGGGCGGACGATACGGCGATCTATGAGCTGAAATAGCTCGCTCGGCGGGCCGACCACTCGGGAGTTGGTCCGGAGCAGGGTCCGGGCAATTGCCGGATGGGCCGCATTTCGGCTCCACAAGCCCGCTCGCTTGATCCTGGCGCTTTCCGATGGCGAGTACCGGATAGAACCTGGCACGTCTGTGGCGACTACGGCGCGGGCTTTCGGGAATGACGGAGAAAGCGGTTCGGGATTTGAGGCTTTACGCGTCCCGGTATTTCCATCTCGAATTGCATGCGCTATGAGCCTGACAAATTCCTTTCATTTTTGGCTGTTAACGGGATGATACCACTTCAAGGTTTACTTAAGACTGTGGCGAAGGGTTTGTCGCCCAACACTGAGGCGCTGCTGGTATTCGGCCTTGCCTGTGTGGCAGCCATCTTGATGTACCTAGGCGTGAACCAATGGCTGGCTTGCTTATTCCCGCTAAGTCTCTATCTTTTGTATCGATGGAGAGCGGAACAAAGCGAACGCCATAAAGTTGAAATGGCGCGACTGGCGTTGGAGAAGCTGGACGTCTCGCGCAGTGCAAGGCTCGAGAAGGCTTGGAATAAGACAATCCAAATTCAGACGAAATCGTCATCCAAGGTTAGAAGCAAATAAAATGGGCGCTGCTATGATATTCGATCTGCAAATGCTTGTAGCCCCGCTGGCCTCTCTCGCGGTCGGCGTGCCCTTAGCCATGCTTTCGCACCAGAGGAGCAAGCGGCTCAGAGAGCGGCGGGACGACTTGGAAGAAACGCACAAGGCAATGGTCGAGCACTATAACGCCATGGATAAGATCCTCGCGGATGCGACCGTAAGTGACGAGATTAAGCTGACGCTATTTGCCGTAACGCGGTCCCTCGGCAATCGGGACATAGCGGTCAAGGCATGCCATGAGCTGGTTTCTCAGAAGGGTTTCACCGGCGAAAGGAGTGGGTTTTCGAGGGCTGTTGACGCTGTGCGCGAAACACGCCCCGATTTGGTGCGTGAGATCGAAACGGCAATGTCTTCCAGCCTTTTTATTATGATGCTTCGCTGGCCCGAGACTTCTAAGCGGTTCAAGGATTTCGTTATCGCTTCTATGATGAACGAGAACCGCGAGATAACCGTCTTCTCTCGCGTTTCGAAAGTCGCGAGGGACAATGGCGCTATTTCCTCCGAGGTAAAGAGCGTTTTCGCGGACGGCGCTTGCGCAGCCTAGTCTCTTTGGAAAATTGTTGACGCATGCGATGACCAGTAGCCGCGGCGTCAACTCTCATCTCTCCTTCACCAGTCGGCTGGTACGCCTCACCTCCACCCAATCACTGACGGTCGGCGCGTGGCCCCACCACGGCGCAACAAGAAAGCCGGGCTGAACCCGACCTTCGTTGTCCTCCCCTATGTCGCTGCCAGTACATCCGTGGTCAACGGCACGAGGGACTTCGGTTCCCGATCTAAAGCGCTGCTCGAATTCTGAGACACGGAGGAAGACACGGCATTTCAGGTGCGTGTCCTCACCAAATATGCAAAGTGCTGAATATTCTCCAGGATCTTCTCTGGTCCATAGCCACCTCGATCATGGACCCCGATCGCCATCAGCGCAAACCCCTTAAGGCCATTGAATTTCTCTTCGATGTAGTCGGAAATTCCTTGCCCGCCGGCATCATCGAGAGCTTCGTACACATCTCCCAGTAGCCTATGCATCTCGTTCTCAATTGTCGGGCTCTGCTTGTTTTGCTCCAGGCTTTCCCTTGCGAGCGTTTCAATGAGTTTCAGCAATTCTTCGAGGCTCATGATTCGGTCTCCGTCTCAACAAGCGAGACTATCATCGGTCTCGAACAAACATAGTCCGTCGTGTGAGGGCTCGTTGGCCGCGGAGGCTAGTGCCGGACGGCTTTCAGGGGCAAGGTCAGTGGCGGCCCGTTACGGATGGAAAATTGCCTTCGGAACTGGCGAGAGGCGGTGCCGTCGAAGAGGGATCGAGGAAGCGAAGGGCTAATAGCCCACTTGCAAGGCGCTGCTGAGTCAGCGCTTAGGTCCTGATGTCTGACAGCACTAAGCGGCAAAATGTACTCTGGCCTGCGAAGGCCTTCGTCCGGGTTTCCTAGCCAGGTCAGCACCACGAGGATTTCCCCTCCGAGCTCGATCGCGTCAAGTGCGCCCAGCTTGTCTCCGACGGTGACGTGAACCGCCTGCTCGTGGAAGATGAATGCACTCAGCTTTATGTCGTCTCCAGGAGCAGTTGGGGGCATATTCGTTCCTTTATTAGCGAGGGATTTCTCGGCGGACAGTCTGCTGCAGCGATTGTTACTTTTGCCCGTGGTGTGTCTGATTGAGCCGCGCCCCTATCGGCGGTGGCAGGCTGCTACTTGCAGCTCCTGCAACCTCATCAGCGGGCGTGACTTGCCCCCGCCCTAACGGTCATTCGGATCTTCGTCTTTTATTTGCAAGCCGAAAATCTCTTCCCACGCCTCGAAAAGCATCGGTTTTGCCACGCGCAGCAAATTCTCATTGGCTTCTTTCAGCTTGTTCAGGTGGTCGAGAGCCGCATATGGAACTTTCAAATATCGGCTGTTGTCCCACTTTCGCTGCTGGATCAGATACGCCCCTTCCCTGACTATTTTCTTGGTGGCTGGATCTCTCGTGTAATCAGACACGGGAATCCCGTGCATGAGAGCATCCCGCTCAGGCCCCAAATCTGCCAATACCTTTAATGCCGTCATTGCTTGTTCGGCTCTGTCCCTGGAGTCATTGAATAAGTTTGGCTCGTGCGCGATCAGCTTCCGCATATACGCCAGCCGGAGGCCGTCGCTGTTGAATTGCGCGAGGCCCAACCGAATGGCAGCAAAATTCTCGAAGCCCATCTCCTTCGGCAGAGAATAGACTAGGCCCATGGCCTTCCCCCATTCGATGACAATCTTTCCAAGCAGGGCCTCTGTCTCCCGCCATTCGTCATCGTCGTTCACCATGCCATCTACTCTTTTCCATCGAGGACTATTTTCAGTACGCGAATGATGTCGGCCGCGTCCAGGAGGTGGTCTCTAATCTCAGCCGGCGACAGGCTGTAAGCTCTCGACGCGGCCACCTGAAGATCAATCAAGACATCCTTCTCGCGATTGCTGCCCTGGATGCCGGTCTGGTCGCGCATATCGCGTATCGTGGCGATCGAGCGGTTGAGCAAGCGCTTCACCTCGAACGGCGTGAGCCTGTCCGCTTCGTTCGCGGCCCTGATCAGCTCGGCAATGAACTGAGTGGTGAGGCTCATGGATTTTAAGGCTTCAGTACGTCGGTGGCACGAGCGGCTGCGACGAAGAACAGAACGAGAGATAGCGCTGCCACGAAGGGGGTACCCCACAGCGTAAACGCTACCACGGCACGCGCCAGCCGAGAAACGGCGGTCTCCTTGCCGTCGCGAATGTCTTTGAGGTGTTGTGCGTAGACATGCATTGCGGTGGAAAAATTAATCCAAGCTAGGCCGCCTGCGACAAGCGTCGTTCCAACGCCATAAATCAAAAGTGGTCCACACGCTGCGTACAAAGCCGCAGTCTTTAGCCCGGCTTGTGAAATTGCCACCAGGGAACCGGCGTGAACGGCCAACAGTGACGCTAGTACCCACTTTCCATATTGGAACTGGCGATCGACGGCTGCTAGGTAGACATCCTTGTAAAACTGGAATCGAATCTCGGGCGCAACAAGGGCGGTAGTTGAAGGGTTGATTGGCTCGGTCACTTGCCCTCGCTGAGGTCTTCTTCGATAATCCGCTCGTCAACGGGTTCCGCCGTTCTACTTCTCGGAGAGCCGTCTTTTCCAGCATTTTTGTCTTCTGCGGCATCAATCCGGGCCTGACGACGCGCCAGAGCTCTTACAAACGCAATCAGCGGTGTTTCTCGCCTTTCGACCATTGCACACCTTTATCCCTGAGCATTTTTGATCTTCTCAGCAACCGCCGCCCTGTCCAATCGGCGAAGATGCCTTCAAGCTGTGGATACTTGGGAAAAGTTCAACTTCTGATTCGCATTGGGCGAATTGATTTACTGAGATGCAGCCTTTCCAACGAAAGAAGGTTGCCATGTCAGAGCTTGCGGAACTGCTGAAACAGAAAGCCGAAATTGAGGCGAGGATTGAGAAAGTCAAAGCTGCGGAGGTGGACAAGATGAAGCTTCAGTTCGCCGACTTGGCTACTCAGCTTCGCGAACTGAACGCCTTGCCTGACCTAGTAGCAGCGCTCTTTACCGACAAGGCCGGCACGTTCAATGCCTACCGAACGATGAGGGTCAAGAAGGCCTGAGGCACCGATGTCTCTGGCCTACTTCGCGAGAAATGCCGCTGCCGCTGAACGGGTCAGGGCGCAGATTCTGCGCACGGGCTTTACGCTCTTCGGCCAGCGAACCTGGAAGGCTGAAGAGGATTTGGTCTGCCGGCTCTTTCATCCAGACTACTTTGCGATTCAGCAGATCCTCTATAATCGAACGCCGCGCGCAGTTCGGGCCCGCTGTCAGAAGCTCGGACTCGCCAGACGACGTCGGCAGTGGGGCCCCTTGGACAAACAAAAGCTTCGAAAGCTCTACCCGTCCACGTCCCGCGAAGAGATATGCGCTGCGTTCCCCGACGTGGCGTGGGAGAACATCCAGGCGGTTGCGCGCTATTACGGCTGGAAGAGGAACAAGAAACCGTACAAGATCACCGGTGTTGTCTCTCTGGACCAGGTCCGCAAGCGTTGCTACGAGATCAAGTGGACGATGCGCGACCTAGACGAGGAGAGCCGCACTAAGCGCTACTTCCAGACACGCGGATACCGCAGCAGGCATCCAAATTTTAAAGAGATCAATCGAGCGGTGAAAACCCTCGGCGGGCAAATGGAAGTTCGATGGGCTGATGAGCCCTGAGCGTCACGGTTCAAGGCGCCAAAGCTGAACTGCCAACACGGCGGAATGAGAGCTCGCCCCTGTCCTGCTATGTCTGTTGCCGAGGGGTTATCGCGGTTTCGCGAGCCGCACACCAGCGCCGCCTCCGTTTTCAGGTATAAAGACCACGCCGGCTCGTTCAAAGGTCAGGCGAATGAGCTTGAGGTTTGAATCCCTCATCTCGCCCCCTTTTTCGAATGCCCTGATTGATACCGCACTGATCGAAACGCGCGCGGAAAGCTCTGTCTGCGTCCAATCCAGAAGTGCGCGTGCGGCCCGGCACTGCTCAGGTGTGATCATAACTTTCCTTTTTCGAAACTTTTCGCTTGCGGATGTAGATTGGGTATCTTATGTTAAACACAAGTTAACGCCCAAATAGGAAAGTTGCAAGGCGTTGACTCCCGACAAAGCGAGAGGATCAAAAGAATGCCGAACACGCCCGTTCTGGCAGCCGCCGAAGGCTTGCCGATACTCACCAGTCCATCGCCACTCCTCGAAACGTTCGATCGGCACGCACATGCTTATGCCGTCGACAGCGCGGCTTGGACCGCTGTTGGTGATTTTGAAGACGCACCGCAGATTTGGGCCATGCCGGAAGCAAGAGTGCAGTGCGGCCGGACGCTCCTCGGGCGTGACGATGAAGGAAAGGAAATCTGGCAGCCCAGCTACTGCTACTCCGTCGAAAGCATCACAAAACGCATCGAGGAGCGCCGTGACAATCACTTGTCCATGTACTCGGGTGACCGGAACAAGGCGCTTCGGGCCGACGTGGAGGCTCAATACGCACGCGTTCTAAAGGAAAAGCTCGATCAGTTTGCCGCTGTCGAGGCAGACCGAAAGCGCATTGAGGACGAGTGCGGGTACACCCAGGCTATGGAAGCGGCGCGGGGCACCAGCGCGGTTGTGAAGGAGATTGGAAACCACCGTGAAACTGAAGCCAGAGGCGATCAGGATTATCTGCAAGAAGGATGACGCCTACGCGGTCATGCACTCATGAATATTCGAGACGTGATGAGAAGGCCCGCTGCTTCGGTGGCGGGCTTTTTTGTTTCTGTTACCCGGAACGTTACCCCGGCCGCGATTTTCGAGCCAGAGGGAGGGGTGATTTTCCGCTAAGTGCTTGAAATAAATGGTGCCGCTTACGTGACTTGAACACGTGACCCCATCATTACGAATGATGTGCTCTACCGACTGAGCTAAAGCGGCCCTTGAGGTGGTTCCGCAGGCGCGCCCGCGGAACGAATGTGACGCGCTGATAAACGCAAAGCGCCGAGATTTCAAGCCATCAGTTTCGAGAACTTGAAAATTCCTTTGCCCGCGGAGCGTCGGTGCGGGCGCCGAGGGCGAGGCGGGCGCGGGCGGCGGTGTATTCGCGTTCCAGCCGATCGACCAAGTGGGCGACGGTGCCGATCTCGCGGATGGCGCCGATCCCCTGGCCGCAGCCCCAGATGTCCTTCCAAGCCTTTGCGCCGTCCGCCGCCTTGCCGAAATCCATTTTGGACGGGTCCGCTTCGGGCAGGTTGTCCGGGTCCATGCCGGCGGCGCGGATCGAGGCCTTGAGGTAATTGCCGTGGATGCCGGTGAAATAGTTGGAATAGACGATGTCGGCGGCGCTGCTGTCGACGATCATCTGCTTGTAGGCGTCGCTGGCGCGGGCTTCCTCGGTGGCGATGAAGGGCGAGCCGATATAGGCCATGTCGGCGCCCATCGCCTCAGCCGCGAGGATCGCGCCGCCGGTGGCGATCGCGCCCGAAAGGAGGAGCGGCCCGTCGAACCAGGCGCGGATTTCCTGGACGAGCGCGAAGGGCGACAGCGTTCCCGCATGTCCGCCTGCGCCGGCAGCGACGGCGATCAGCCCATCGGCGCCTTTGCGGATCGCGGAATTCGCATGGCGGTTGTTGATGACGTCGTGCAGCACGATGCCGCCATAGGAATGGATGGCGGCGTTGACCTCCGGCACGGCGCCGAGCGAGGAGATGACGACGGGCACCTTGTATTTGACGCAGAGCATCAGGTCCTGTTCGAGCCGCGTGTTCGACTTGTGGACGATCTGGTTGACGGCGAAGGGGGCGGCCGGCCGGTCAGGGTGCCTTGAGTCGTGGTCGGCGAGCTTTTCCGTGATCTCCGCCAGCCATTCGTCGAGCTGCGATTGCGGCCGGGCGTTGAGCGCCGGGAAGGCGCCGATCACGCCGGCCTTGCACTGGGCAATCGTCAACTGCGGATGCGAGACGATGAAGAGCGGCGCGCCGACGACCGGCAGTCTCGTCTTTCCGGAAAGAATTGGCGGCAACGACATCGAAGGTCTCCATGCTATTGACGTTTGCGTAAACGTCAAAACAGATAGCAGCAACGGCGGCGCTTGCCTACTGCCTGTCTCCTCAAAAATCGACGCACCCGACAAGCCGGCAGTGCCTTGGAGAGGCTGTCGGCTGCGGCACTTCAGGCGGCAGTGACGACCTTTTCCCCGAGAATGCCGGCCGCGACCGACGGCGCACTTGCAGATTCCGAAAGCGGCAGTTACCCAATCGTTAATAAAACCAACGGCGTGTGGCGGGAAGAGGCGGGGACCGCGGCTCACCGCCGGAAGGCCTCGCGCAGAAGGATTTGATGTGAGCGGATTGGAAACTGCGATCAGGAACGCGCTGGAACGGTCGGACCGAAGCAATGCGGAGATCCGCGCGCGCATCTATCAGTCGGCGCGTCAGGCGCTGGAAAACGGCCTGCAGAAGCAACAGATCGAGGATCCGGAGGTCATCGCCAGGCAGCGCCATCGTCTCGAGGCGGTCATCCGCGCGATCGAGACGGAGGAGCGCGCCGCCTTGAGGGCGCGTGCCGCGGCGACGCCGGTCGTGAGCCTCGGCGAGGTCAAGGCCAGAGCCGATACGCCCGCGCACGGCGTCGAGGCCGCCGCCCCCATCTCGGCGCGGCGGGAACCGGAGCTCAAGGCCGGCGGGCGTGCCGAGGCGCAGGCCGATGACGGGCTTGCGGCCTTGCGTCCGGAGCGCGACGGGCCGCAAGCGCCGGGGCTTTCGCCTGTCGACGACCGGGCCGGAACGCCCGCCGGCGTCGCGCCCGATCTCGGCGTCACCGACAGGCGCCCGCGCAAGCGCAAGCGCGGTCGCCTTCTTTCCTTCGCCATGGTCCTCGCCACCGTCGCCGCTGCGGTCGGCGCCGCCGTCTGGTGGGTGCAGACGAACGACCTCCTGCGGGCGCCCTCCGATACCAACGTCGCCAACCCGCCCGCCACCGTCGAGAGCGAGGATTTCGGCGGCGCCGCCGGCTTGCAGAATCTCGGCGCGCAGGAAGGCTTCTCCGGCGAGTGGCTGGAGGTCTTCGCCGCCAGCGACGCAGCCGCGGTGAAACCGGGTCCACGCGCAAAGGCGGAGCCCTTGGAAGACGGCGTCGAGCGCTTGCGCCTGACCTCGGCGGCGGCAACGAAGGACGGCGACGTGGAGATCGAAATTCCCGCGGACGCGCTGGCGCAGCTCTCCGGCAAATCCTCGACGATCGCCCTGAGCGTGCAGGCGATGCCGGGCAAGACGACCGAATTCTCCGTCGAATGCGCTTTCGCGGCGCTTGGCGACTGCGGCCGCCACCGCTTCACCGTGCATGACGACCGGATGGATGTGCTTTTCAAGGTCGTGTTCAGGGGCAAGCCTGCGCCGAACGGCCCCGGCCGGCTCGTGATCAACAGCGACGTCAGCGGCGGCGGCAACAGCCTGGACGTCTACGCGATCCGCGCTCTGCCCGGCCAATGAGCCGGGGGGCCTGAAGCGCGTCGCAGCCAATTCATGTGGCGCGCCTTAGAGCGGGATGCGCTCACATGCGTTCGCGCCACCGCTCTATCTGTTTGTTTTTACCGCATGTGTGCGACGTCAGGTGATTCCACCTGACTGCAAAATGCTCTAGGTTCTGTGCATGTCGTTGTCCCATAACCGTTGCACACTTTTGGGCGACTTGCATTCTCACCCGAGAAAGCCCGGACCGGAACCGACGATCTTGTCGTCGATCTCGCCGATCGCCGCCTCGTCCTTGCCGTCATAATCGAGCGTCGTCAGCATGTGGCGGATCAGGTTGATCCGCGCGCGGCGCTTGTCGTTGCCGCGGATGACGGTCCAGGGAGCGTGGTCGGTATGCGTCTCCTTCAGCATCCGGTCGCGCTTTTCGGTGTAATCGTCCCACTTGTTGAGCGCTGCGATGTCCATCGGCGAAAGCTTCCAGACCTTCAAGGGATCATGGCGGCGGTCATGGAAGCGCTTCAACTGCATCTCCCGGCCGATGTTGATCCAGAATTTGAAGAGATGGATGCCCTCCTCGGCAATCATCTTTTCGAAGCGCGGCGTCTCCTTGAGAAAATGCTCGTACTCTTCGGGCGTGCAGAAGCCCATGACCGGTTCCACGCCGGCGCGATTGTACCAGGAGCGGTCGAAAAGCACGAATTCGCCCGCCGTCGGAAAGGTCGCCACATAGCGCTGGAAATACCATTGGCCGCGCTCGGTCTCCGTCGGCTTGGTGAGCGCGACGATGCGCGCGGAGCGCGGATTCATATAGGCCATCGTGGCGTGGATGGCGCCGCCCTTGCCGGCCGCGTCGCGTCCTTCTAAGACGGCCATCACGCGCCTGCCCGTCGCCTGCATCCAGAATTGAACCTTCACGAGTTCGATCTGCAGCCGCGTCAGCGTTTCCTCGTATTCGTCCCCATCGAGCTTCTTCCTGTAGGGATAATCGTCGGAGGCGAAGGCCTCGTCGTCGATCCATTTCGGCAGGTGCGGATCGTCGACATCGAAGAGATGCGTCTTGCCGCCGATCTTCAGTTCGACCGCCCTGCTTCCCTGCCTGGCGGCAACCGGCGCTGCTTCGGAACCCATCTGCGTTTCTCCCCGGGCATTGGATTTCTCAGGAGGAGGCCACAATTGCATTGCGGATTCAAGCATGTCGTGAAAATCATGTCATGAAGCACCGCTATCTCTCGGCCTTGCTGGCCGCAGCCGAAGGAGGGATTCCTCGGCCTGCCGGCGAAGTCAGCGAAGGCGGGGAGACGGCACGTTGAGCGACGAGGGTATTGTGTTGGATGGCGCGAAGGTGTTCTGGCAAGGCCTTCTTCCGAGGCTGAAGGCCGAACGCCTGGTTCTCGGGCTCTCCGTCGTGCTCGCCCTTCTTGCGGCGTTCGCCGGCATCCCCGTGCTCGCCATCCTGCCGCTCTGGATCGTGTTCGTCGCGGCACTCCTCAGCCGCAACGCGGCGCCGGCCAGGCCTGTGGCCGCCGCGGCGTCGACGCAAGCGGAGAAGGGAGGGGATCCGCTGATCCCGGTGCTGAACGCGCTCGACATGCCGGTGATCGTGATCGCGGCCGATGAAACCGTTCTCTTCCAGAACGTCGCCGCCGAGAAGGCCTTCGGCACCATTCCGCCCGAAAGCTATCTCTCCGCCCGGGTCCGCTCTCCCGGCATTCTCGACATGGTGCGCGAGACCATTGCGACGGGCAAGGTCAATCAGATCGAGCACACCGAAAGGCTGCCTTCGGATGCAGTCTATGTCGTCCGCGTCGCTCCCGCCGACATCGGGGCCGGCGATTCCGGCCGCCGCGTCTTCCTGCTGACCTACCGCGATATTTCGCAGGCCCGCCGCATCGACCGGATGCGCTCCGATTTCGTCGCCAATGCCAGCCACGAGCTGCGCACGCCGCTCGCCTCGCTGCGCGGCTTCATCGAAACGCTGCAGGGGCCGGCCCGCAGCGATCCGAAGGCGCAGGAGAAATTCTTCGGCATCATGCACGAGCAGGTGACGCGCATGAGCCGGCTCGTCGATGATCTTCTCTCCCTCTCGCGGCTCGAACTGAAAGCCCATATCGCTCCGGAGGACCGGGTCGACCTGGTGCCGCTTCTCGGCCACGTCCGCGACAGCCTGGCGCCGCTTGCGGAAGCGCTCGACGTGACGGTCGCGCTCGACGTCCCCGGCGCGCCGGTCTTCGTCCAGGGGGACCGTGACGAACTGGTCGAGGTCTTCGAGAACCTCGTCGAGAACGCCTGCAAATATGGGCAGGAAGGCAAGAAGGTCGACGTCCGCCTGACCGGCGGCGAGGGCGGCGGGGCGGAGGTGGCGGTCACCGATTATGGTCCCGGCATCCCGGCCGAGCATGTGCCGAGGATTACCGAGCGCTTTTACCGGGTCAACGTCGAGGCGAGCCGGTCGAAGAAGGGCACGGGTCTCGGGCTTGCCATCGTCAAGCATATCCTCACGCGCCACCGCGCCCGCCTGCTCATTCATTCGGAGGTCGGAAAGGGTACGGTCTTTACCGTCCGTTTCTGACACGAAAGGCCGCCAGAAAATTGAGTGCGTGAAAATCATCAAATTTTTTCAAGGTGATAGGCTGTCACAAATGTTTCACGGAATTGACATAAAACATGTAGTCGTCGGCGGCTAACTAGGGGCCGCCGATCACCGGCGAAGAGAGCGCTCTATCCGTAGCGCACCAACACAAGCCCATTCCGGGAGAACATCAATGAAAGCTCTTAAACTCTCCGTAGCGGCACTCGTTGCGTCCGCGGCGTTCGCGGGCGTCGCAGCGGCTCGCGACCAGATCCAGATCGCCGGCTCCTCGACCGTTCTTCCCTATGCCAAGATCGTCGCCGAGACCTTCGGCGAGACGTTCCCGGACTTCAAGACCCCGGTCGTCGAATCCGGCGGCTCCTCCGCCGGCCTGAAGGAATTCTGCAAGGGCGTCGGCGAAGACACGATCGACATCGCCAACTCCTCGCGCAAGATCAAGGACAGCGAAATCGAAGCCTGCAAGGCCGCCGGCGTCACCGAGATCCAGGAAGTCAAGATCGGCTATGACGGCATCGTCTTCGCGACCGACGCCGGCAATGCCGACCTCGCGCTGAAGCCGGAGCAGCTCTACAAGGCGCTCGCCGCGGAAGTCGTCGTCGACGGCAAGCTCGTCGCCAACCCCTACAAGAAGTGGTCGGAAATCGATGCTTCGCTTCCGGACGCCGAGATCGCCGCCTATATCCCGGGCGAAAAGCACGGCACGCGCGAAGTCTTCGAAGAGAAGATCCTTGCCCACGGCTGCAAGGACGCCGGCGCTGTCGATGTCATCAAGGCTGCCATCAGCGACGAAAAGGCCGCTGCCAAGAAGTGCGTTGCCGTGCGTAAGGACGGCCTGGCCGTCGACATCGACGGCGACTACACCGAAACGCTGGCCCGCATCGCCTCGAACAAGAGCGGCATCGGCGTCTTCGGCCTGTCGTTCTACGAAAACAACGCCGACAAGCTGAAGGTCGCGACCGTCAACGGCGTCGTCCCCTCGACCGAGACGATCGCTTCCGGCGAATATCCGGTTTCGCGCCCGCTGTTCTTCTACGTCAAGAAGGCGCATCTCGGCGTCGTCCCGGGGCTCAAGGAATATGTCGAGTTCTTCGTCGACGACCAGATGATCGGCCCCGACGGCCCGCTCGCCGAATACGGCCTGGTCGCGGCGCCCGACGCCGAGCGCGAAGAAATCCGCAAGACCTTCGAAGCCGGCAACCTGCTCTGATCAAGACGTCCCGGTGCAGCTTTCCGCTGCGCCGGGACTTTTTTACTTCGATCATTTCCGGCGGCATTGAACGGCCAGCCGTGGAGACGTGCCGATGAGTACTTCGCTCCTTCTCCTGACCATCTTGCTGATCGGTCTCGTTGCCTACTTCGCCGGCCGTGCCCGTTCGCTTGCCGTATCCGGCAGCAAGCTTGCCACCTTGCACTCGCTGCCGGGCTATCATGGCAGCTATGTCGCCATCTGGGCCGTGTTGCCGGCCGCCCTGGTGCTTGCCGCGTGGCTCATCGCCTCACCGCTCTATATCGATTCCTCCGTTCGTTCGGCGCTTCCCGAGACGGTTCGGAACCAGGGTGCCGCGACGGTCCAGCTTGCTCTCGGCCAGGTGAAGGCCGTCGCCACGGGGCTTGCTCGCCTCGATGCGAAGGAGATCGAGGCGGTCAAGACCGGCTCGGTCAATCTTCGCGAGACCCTCGCAGCCAAGGGCGTGGCGCTGGCCGGTGAAGGAGAGCCCTTCATGGTCGAGGCGGCGGAGCAGTTCAACGCGATGCGTGGCTTCAGCCGCTGGCTGATGAGCGCCGTCGTGCTGCTTGCAGCCTTCGCGGGAGGCGTCTATGCGATCCGCAATGTCACCGCCCGCTTTCGCGCCCGCAACCAGGTCGAGCGTGTCATGCTCGGCTCGCTCATCGTCGCTTCGTCGATCGCCATCCTGACGACGATCGGCATCATCGGATCGATGCTGTCGGAGGCCGGCCGGTTCTTCAGCATGGTATCGCCGGCGGAGTTCTTCTTCGGCACGGTCTGGGATCCGCGCTTCGCCGCCGCCGGCAGCGAGGGCTCCTCCGGCCAGTTCGGCCTGCTGCCGCTTCTCGGCGGTACGCTCTACATCGCATTCGTCGCCATGGCTTTCGCGGTGCCGATCGGCCTCTTCGCCGCCATCTACATGGCCGAGTACGCAAGTCCGCGGCTGCGCTCGATAGCGAAGCCGCTCCTCGAGGTGCTCGCCGGCATCCCGACGATCGTCTACGGCTTCTTCGCGCTCGTCACCGTCGGGCCGTTCCTGCGCGACATCTCGGCTCAGTTGAACGGCCTCCTCACCGGCAACTACCAGAACTTCATCCAGGCGCAGAGCGTGCTGACCGCCGGCATCGTGATGGGCATCATGCTCATTCCGTTCGTGTCCTCACTCTCGGACGATATCATCACGCAGGTGCCGCGTGCGCTGCGTGACGGCTCGCTCGGCCTCGGCGCGACGCGTTCGGAAACGGTCAAGAAGGTCATTCTTCCCGCCGCTCTGCCCGGCATCGTCGGCGCGCTGCTGCTGACCGCCTCGCGCGCGGTCGGCGAGACGATGATCGTCGTGCTGGCCGCTGGTGTCGCCGCACGCATGCAGATCAATCCCTTCGAGCCGATGACCACGGTGACGGTGAAGATCGTGCATCAATTGACGGGCGACCTGGAGTTCACCTCGCCGCAGACGCTGGTCGCCTTCGCGCTCGGCATCACCCTCTTCGTCATCACGCTCGGCCTCAACATCTATGCGCTCTACATCGTGCGCAAGTATCGGGAACAGTACGAATGACCGACGTAGCTTCTCCCACGGTAAGGGTCTCGACCCGTCCTGCCGAAAGCCGCCGCGACATCGGCATCAAGCGCCGCTACGCCGCGGAGCGCCGGTTCCGCGCCTATGGCATCAGCGCCATTGCCATCGGCCTGTTCTTCCTTGCGGTCCTTCTCTGGAGCGTCGTTTCGAAAGGCTACACGGCCTTCCAGCAAACGACGATCACGCTGCCGATCGAGTTTTCGGAAAAGGTGATCGACCCGAAGAACGAGCGGGCGACCGATCCGAAGCAACTGATGACCGCCAACTATCCGCTGCTCGTTCGCGACGCGCTGGTCAAGCAGCTTGGCATCGACCCGAAGAAGCGGCCGCTGGTCAAGCAGGCGACCGACATGGTCTCCGACAGCGTCCGCACCCAACTGCGTGACATCGTCACTGCCGATCCTTCGGTCATCGGCAAGACGATCCCGGTAACCTTGCTCGCCGACGCGAACATCGACTCGGCCTTCAAGGGCCAGATCGATCTTTCGGTCGAAGAATCGAAGCGGAAGGTCAAGGACCAGCAGGTCGCCTGGATGAACGAGCTCGCCGATGCCGGCGTGCTCGGGAAGAGCTTCAACACCGGCATCTTCACTTTCGGCGCGTCGAGCCGTCCGGAAGCCGCCGGCGTTGGCGTGGCGCTCGTCGGTTCCGCCTATATGATGCTGATCGTGCTCGTCCTTTCGCTGCCGATCGGCGTCGCCGCCTCGATCTATCTCGAGGAGTTCGCGCCGAAGAACCGCCTGACCGACCTGATCGAGGTCAACATCAACAATCTCGCCGCAGTGCCGTCGATCGTCTACGGTCTTCTCGGCCTGGCGGTCTTCGTGAACTTCGCCGGCATGCCGCGTTCGGCGGCACTGGTCGGCGGTTTCGTGCTGACGCTGATGACGCTGCCGACGATCATTATCGCGACCCGCGCGGCGCTGAAGGCCGTTCCGCCGTCGATCCGCTCCGCCGCGCTCGGCCTCGGCGCATCGAAGATGCAGACGGTCTTCCACCATGTGCTGCCGCTCGCGATGCCGGGCGTTCTAACAGGCACGATCATCGGCCTGGCGCACGCCCTCGGCGAGACCGCTCCGCTGCTGCTGATCGGCATGGTCGCCTTCGTCGTCGACTATCCGGGCTCGCCGCTCGAACCCGCGACGGCGCTGCCGGTGCAGATCTACATGTGGGCGAACGAGGCCGAACGCGCCTTCGTCGAGCGCACGTCAGGGGCGATCATCATTCTTCTGATCTTCCTGATCGTCATGAATCTCGGCGCAATTCTGTTGCGGCGTCGCTTTGAGCGTCGCTGGTAGTGGGGTAAGGACTATGAACATCATGTCGGAAGCTGCGGTCGAAAAGGCTCTGGACCAGAAAATGAATACGGTGCCATTAAAGATGATCGGCAAGGATGTGTCGGTCTATTACGGCGAGAAGCGCGCGCTCTTCGACGTCAACCTGAATATCCGCGAGAACACGGTGACGGCGCTGATCGGTCCTTCCGGCTGCGGCAAGTCGACCTTCCTGCGAACGCTCAACCGCATGAACGACACGATCGAGAACTGCCGCGTCACCGGCAGGATCACGCTCGACGAGGATGACATCTACGACCCGTCGATCGACGTCGTGGAACTGCGCGCCCGCGTCGGCATGGTGTTCCAGAAGCCCAATCCGTTTCCGAAATCGATCTACGACAACGTCGCCTACGGTCCGCGCATCCACGGCCTGGCGCGCACGAAGGCCGAACTTGACGAGATCGTGGAGACGAGCCTGCAGAAGGCGGGCCTGTGGAACGAGGTGAAGGACCGTCTCCAAGAGCCAGGCACCGGCCTTTCCGGCGGTCAGCAGCAGCGCCTCTGCATCGCCCGCGCGGTGGCCGTGAGCCCCGAGGTCATCCTGATGGACGAGCCCTGCTCGGCGCTCGATCCGATCGCGACCGCCAAGGTCGAGGAACTCATTCACGAGTTGCGCGCCAATTTCACGATCGTCATCGTCACCCATTCGATGCAGCAGGCGGCCCGTGTCTCGCAGCGCACCGCCATGTTCCACCTCGGCAATCTGGTCGAGGAGAACGACACCGACAAGATGTTCACCAATCCGGACGACCAGCGCACCCAGGACTACATCATGGGCCGTTTCGGCTAGGAGGCGAGAAGCGGCCCCGCCCTTAGCGGCCGCTTCCGGCGCCCTAGCTTTTGCAATCGCCCGACCTATGGATTCGATTGAGGGCCATTCGCCGCAACAGGCCCCGAGGAAACGAAAATGTCGCACGCACACATAAATTCCGCCTTCGACGAGGAGCTGAAATATCTCACGCGCCGGATCTCCGAGATGGGAGGCCTGGCGGAGCAGATGGTCGCGGATTCCGTCCGGGCGCTGATCAATTCCGACCTTGCCTTGGCGCAGAAGGTGATCTCCGACGACGCGATCCTGGACGATGCGGAGCGCCAGATCGGCGAGAAGGCGATCGTCACCATCGCCAAGCGACAGCCGATGGCCTCCGACTTGCGCGAGATCATGGGATCGATCCGCATCGCCGCCGATCTGGAACGCGTCGGCGACCTCGGCAAGAACACCGCCAAGCGCGTCATCGCGGTGGCTGGGGCCGGCATCCCGCGAAACCTCGCGCGCGGTCTCGAGCATCTGGCCGAACTCGCCCTCGTCCAACTCAAAGAAGTGCTCGACGTCTATGCCTCGCGCTCGCCGGAAAAGGCCAACAGCATCCGCGAGCGCGACGAGGAGATCGACGCGATCTACACCTCGCTGTTCCGCGAACTGCTCACCTACATGATGGAAGATCCGCGCAACATCACGCCCTGCACGCATCTTCTCTTCTGCGCCAAGAACATCGAGCGGATCGGCGATCATGCGACCAACATCGCCGAGACGATCTACTACATGGCGACTGGCGCCCAGCCGACCGGCGAACGGCCGAAGGACGACACGACGCCGACCCTGGGCTCGGTGAAGGGCTGACGTCGTCGCATGCGAAAGCCGTGCGCCAATCTTGCTTCCGCTGCGATGGAGTTGGACTGAATGTTGCCGAAGATTGCCGTTGTCGAAGACGAGGAGGCGTTGAGCGTGCTGCTGCGCTACAATCTCGAGGCAGAGGGATTTGAAGTCGATACGATCCTGCGCGGCGACGAGGCGGAAATCCGCTTGCGGGAGCGCCTGCCCGACCTTCTGATCCTCGATTGGATGCTGCCCGGCGTTTCCGGCATCGAACTCTGCCGCAGGCTGCGCCAGCGGCCGGAGACGGAGCGGCTGCCGATTATCATGCTGACGGCGCGAGGCGAGGAAAGCGAGCGCGTGCGGGGACTTGCGACCGGCGCCGACGACTATGTCGTCAAGCCGTTCTCGACACCGGAGCTGATGGCGCGCGTCAAGGCGATGCTCAGGCGCGCCAGGCCCGAGGTGCTCTCGACGCACTTACGCTGCGGCGACATCGAGCTCGATCGGGAGACGCACCGCGTCCATCGCCGCAGCCGCGAAGTGCGGCTCGGGCCGACGGAGTTCAGGCTGCTCGAGTTCCTCATGTCCTCGCCCGGCCGCGTCTTTTCCCGCTCGCAATTGCTCGACGGCGTCTGGGGCCACGACATCTATGTCGACGAGCGAACGGTGGACGTCCATGTCGGCCGCCTGCGCAAGGCGCTGAACGTCTCCAACATGCCGGACGTCATCCGCACGGTGCGCGGGGCGGGGTATTCCCTGGAAAGCTGATCCGGCGGCGCCGCGAGGCTGAGGCGCCCGGCATATGCGGCTGTCGAGCCGCACCCCCTCTGCCCTGCCGGGCATCTCCCCCCTTGTGGGTGTTCTGGCGGGAAGAGGGGGACTGAGGCAGCACCGCGAGTCTCCTTCGCCCCGCGTGCGGGGAGAAGGTGGCCGGCAGGCCGGATGAGGGGGCGCTGCCGCCTCCTGATTTTGCCGCCGCGCACAGGAAAAAGGGGCCATGCGGCCCCTTCTTTCCACCCTTTGCCGAGGAGGCTCAGCGGATGCGTCTGCGCTCGGCCGAGGGCTGGTAGGCGAGGCGGGCGTGGTAGCTGCAATAGGGCGAGGACTCCGGCGAGTCGTTGCCGCAGAAGTGGAACTCTTCCTTCAGCGGATCGCCGATCGGCCATTTGCAGGTGCGCTCGGTGAGCTGGGTCAGCTCCAGCCGGCGCGACATCGGCACGACGATGTTGGCATCGAGCTCGATGTCCGGCTCGACCGCCAGGTCGACCGCGACCTCTTCCTTCAGCGCCGTTGCTCCGGCCGTGCGGGGGGTGCGGGTCACGGCGCGCGCCGCGTAGTTCGGCGCCCTCGGGGCCGAGGTCGCCCGCTTGGGGCGCGCGGCCGCCACGGTTGTCCCGCCGGCCTTGGCGCGCCCGGGCAGGCTCAGGCGGTGGACCTTGCCGATGACCGCATTGCGACTGACGCCGCCCAGTTGCGCCGCGATCTGGCTGGCGCTCAGGCCCTCGGACCACAGCTTCTTCAGTTTCTCGACCCGCTCGTCAGTCCAGTTCATCTCTGCACTCCCCGTTCTCGGCGTTGGGATGGCAGAATCCATCACCGTTCTCCGGAAAAGCTCCGGAGTTTCAACGCGATAACACTTTTGGTGACTAGGTCCGCCGCATGCGTCTAGTAATTGAATACTAACCTACCGGCAGGGTGACTCCGTGGCAAGAGTCGCCGGAATCGCGCCGAATCGTTTTCGCAGTTTTCCCCAACTTGCTGGCGGAGCGTTGCATTTTTGCAAGCCCTGCGGAGCGATTTTTTCGAGCGCGGGAATCTCCTCCGGCAAAGCGCTTGCAAACCTTGGTTTTGTTGACATTGCGCCGCGAAATAGGAATAGTGCCTCCCGCCGCCGAAAGGCGGCATTTTTGATTTTTATCGGGCCGCACCAGGGCCGATGCCGGAACCAAGGAGAGTTCAGCATGTCCGCAACAACGCCGCTTTACGACACCTATCTGCGCGCGCCGTTGCGTTTCGAGCGAGGTGAGGGCGTCTGGCTGATCGCCGAAGACGGCACGCGCTATCTCGACTTCGCCGCCGGCGTCGCCGTGAATTCGCTTGGCCACGCCCATCCCCATCTGGTCGAGGCTTTGAAGGCGCAGGCCGACAAGGTCTGGCATCTCTCCAATCTCTACGAGGTGCCGGGGCAGGAGAGCCTTGCGCGGCGTTTGACCCAGGTGACCTTCGCCGACCGGGTGTTCTTCACCAATTCGGGTGCGGAAGCGCTCGAATGCGCGATCAAGACGGCGCGGCGCTACCATTTTGCCAAAGGCCATCCGGAAAAGTTCCACGTCATCACCTTCGAAGGCGCCTTCCACGGCCGCACGATCGCGACGATCGCCGCCGGCGGCCAGCAGAAATACATCGAAGGCTTCGGTCCGAAGGCGCCGGGCTTCTATCAGGTGCCCTTCGGCGACATCGCCGCCGTCAGGAACGCGATCAATGACGAGACCGCCGCGATCCTCATCGAGCCGATCCAGGGCGAGGGCGGCATCCGCCTGGCGTCGAAGGAGTTCCTGCAGGAGCTGCGCGCCCTCTGCGACGAATTCGGCCTGCTCCTGATCCTCGACGAGGTGCAATGCGGCGTCGGCCGCACCGGCAAGCTCTTCGCCCATGAATGGGCCGGCATCCGGCCGGATATCATGGCGGTCGCCAAGGGCATCGGCGGCGGCTTTCCGCTCGGCGCCTGCCTCGCAACGGACGCGGCCGCCGCCGGCATGGTGGCGGGCACGCACGGCTCCACCTATGGCGGCAACCCGCTGGCGATGGCCGTCGGCAATGCCGTCCTCGACGTGATCCTCGCCGACGGCTTCCTCGAACATGTGCGCGACGTGGCGCTCGTCTTCCGCCAGGGGCTCGCTTCATTGAAGGACCGTTTCCCCGACGTGATCGAGGAGATCCGTGGCGACGGTCTGATGCTCGGCATCAAGGCGAAAGTGCCTTCGACCGACCTCCTGGCGGCGATCCGCGCCGAGAGGCTGCTCGCCGTCCCGGCCGGCGAGAACGTGCTGCGCCTGCTGCCGCCGCTGATCACCACCGCGGCCGAGGCCCGCGAGGGGCTCGCAAGGCTGGAGCGCGCGGCGGAGGCGGTGAGGAGCAAGAGCGGCGACGCCGCCGCCTGAGTTCCGCATCACCGATTGAATTCGCCGCGCAAGCGTGGTCGATTACAGGTTTCTACGATAGGAAATACAGCAAATGACAAGACATTTTCTCGATCTCTCGGCCATGACGGCCGCCGACCTCCGGACGATCATCGACGATGCCCGCGTCCGGAAGTCTGCGACCAAGGCCGGGACGGCCGAAAAGCCGCTCGCCGGCAAGATGCTTGCGATGATCTTCGAGAAGCCGTCGACGCGCACGCGCGTCTCCTTCGACGTCGGCATGCGCCAGCTCGGCGGCGAGACGCTGTTCCTCTCAGGCACCGAGATGCAGCTCGGCCGGGCCGAGACGATCGGCGACACGGCGAAGGTGCTGTCGCGCTACGTCGATGCGATCATGATCCGTACGACCGACCATCGCCGGCTCCTGGAGATGGCCGAGCACGCGACCGTGCCGGTCATCAACGGCCTCACCGACGATACGCATCCCTGCCAGATCATGGCCGACATCATGACCTTCGAGGAGCATCGCGGGCCGGTCAAGGGCAAGACGATTGCCTGGACGGGCGACGGCAACAACGTTCTCCATTCGCTGATCGAAGGCTCGGCGCGCTTCGGCTATCGGATGAACATGGCAGTGCCGCTCGGCTCCGAGCCGCAGGACAAGATCCTGAACTGGGCGCGCAACAACGGGGGTGAGATCCTGCTTTGCCACGAGGCCGAGCAGGCGGTCGCCGGCGCCCATTGCGTCGTCACCGACACCTGGGTGTCGATGAACCAGGAGCATCGCGCCCGCGGGCACAACGTCTTCCAGCCCTATCAGGTCAACGAGGCGCTGATGAAGCACGCCGCACCCGATGCGCTGTTCATGCACTGCCTGCCGGCGCACCGCGGCGAGGAGGTGACCGACGAGGTCATCGACGGGCCGCAGTCGGTCGTCTTTGACGAGGCGGAGAACCGGCTGCACGCCCAGAAGTCGATCCTCGCCTGGTGCCTGGGCGCCGTGTGAGACAGGCGGCCGCCTATTGAAATCTGAGGGCTGCGACACGATCTAGGCCTAGGAATGGCTTCGGCATGGCGCCGGCCATTACCCGTCATCAAAAACCTGCGGCGAGCCTGGCGCGTCTCAAAGACGCGGCGCGCCGCAATGGGGCCGTCATGCGGGCGGGCGAGGGTGTGCTCGCCGACGAACTGCACGTGCGTTCTGGACAAATCCCTTTACGGCGGGATCAAATAGGATAACGGGCGCGTTGCACGAGGGCAAAGCAATGCCGTCGCGCCGACCGGCCCGGTCAAGCAAGGAGCAATCGATGAGAGAGACAGTGCCGGGACTTGGCGAATTCGATTTTGCCGGTGACGACCATGTCGTGCCCTTTCAGGTCGAGGGGCTCGACGTGCGCGGCCGCGCCGTCCAGCTTGGCCCGATGCTCGACGCGATCCTCGAGCGTCACAATTATCCGCTTCCGGTGGCACGTCTCGTTGCCGAGACTGTGGTGCTGACCGTCTTGCTCGGCACGTCGCTGAAATTCGAGGGCAAGTTGATCGTCCAGACGCAGGGCGACGGTCCCGTCGACCTCGTGGTCGCGGATTTTTCGACGCCGGACCGGGTTCGCGCCTATGCCCGCTATGACGACGAGGCGCTGGCGGCTGCTCAAGAGGGCGGGCGCACGCAGCCGCACGAGCTCCTGGGCAACGGCATTCTCGCCTTCACCATCGACCAGGGCGTTCATACGCAGCGCTACCAGGGCATCGTCGCGCTCGACGGCGCCACGCTCGAGGAGATCGCGGGCGTCTATTTCCGCCAGTCGGAGCAGATCCCGACCAAGGTGCGTCTCGCCGTCGCCGAACTCCTCGACAAGGACGAGCACGGCAAGCCGCGGCATCGCTGGCGCGCCGGCGGCATGGTCGCGCAGTTCCTGCCCGACGCCCCCCATCGCATGCGTCAGCCGGACCTGCCGGGCGGCGATGGCGATGATGACGACGCCGAGACCCTCTTCGAGGAGGACGATCTCTGGGCGGAAGCCAAGGTGATGGTCGAGACGATCGACACCGACGAGCTGACGGACCCCACCGTCGGGACCGAGCGCTTGCTCTACCGGCTGTTCCACGAGCGTGGCGTACGTGTCTATCAGCCCCAGGCGGTCTACGATCGCTGCAGCTGCACGCGCGAGAAGATCCGGAAGGTCCTGGAGGGTTTGAGCGACGAGGATATCGAGGGCAGCATCGAGGACGGCCTGATCAAGGTGACCTGCGAGTTCTGCTCCACCACCTATCGCTTCGAGGCGAGCGAAGTCCGTTCGCAGTGAAGACCCCGACTGCAAATGCGCTAATTCAGGGTTCGCACGAGCCCCGGTGAATCGAGGGAGAAGGCGGGGATGGCCACGTTGAATGTCTCTCCGTCCTCCGCCTCCATGCTGTAGTGGCCGAACATCACGCCCGATGGCGTGTCCAGCGGGCAGCCGGAGGAATATTCATAGGTATCGCCGGGGTTCAGGAGCGGCTGTTCGCCGATCACGCCGGGGCCGCTCACCTCGTCCACCTGACCGTTCTCGTCGGTGATGTGCCAGTAGCGGGTCATCAGCCGGACCGCGACCCCGGAATGGTTCGCTATGACGATGCGATAGCCCCAGACATAGCGGCTGTCGTCGGGATCCGACTGTTCCTCCAGATAGTACGGCTCGACCGTCACTTCGATGTCGCGTGTCAGCGCGCGGTACATGTGCAACACCCTGTTTCAAATTGGTACGCGTATTCTACAGCAATATGCTTTCGTCAAGAATAACGGCAAGATTACGCGAGTCGTGTTCAAATCCGCCTTGACCATAAGGGATCTCGGGGGGCGCGGCCGATCCAGATCATACATGATCGATCTTGATAAGTTGAGCGTGGGGATAGGGACGGAAGCGGCGGCTGCTTCCCCCCGTGCGGAAGGGTGAGGACATGCTTGACGGTGCGGTGCGCAGGCGCTTGGATCCCGTGCTCGACAGGCTCGGCGCCGCGCTGGCGAAGCGCGGTGCCAACCCCGACGCGATCACGATTTTGGGCTTCGGCCTCGGCCTTGCGGCCGCCGCCCTCGTCGGCTTCCGCTTCTATTCTTCGGCGGCCGGCCTGATCCTCCTCAGCCGCCTCTGTGACGGCCTCGACGGGGCGGTCGCACGCGCAAGCGGCAAGACGGACTTCGGCGGCTTTCTCGACATCGTGCTCGACTTTGCCTTCTACGGCGCCATTCCGCTCGCCTTCATCATCGCCGATCCGGCCGCAAACGGCCTTGCGGGCGGGTTCCTGCTCTTCGCCTTCTATGTCAACGGCGCGAGCTTCCTTGCCTATGCCGTCATGGCCGAGAAGCGGGCGCTGACGACCGAGGTGCGCGGGGCGAAGTCGCTCTATTTCACCACGGGGCTCGCGGAAGCGACGGAGACGATCGCCTTCTTCCTGGCCGCCTGCCTGTTTCCCGCCTGGTTCCCGCTGATGGCGGTGATTTTCGCCGTCGTTTGCCTTTATACGGCCCTGTCGCGGATCGTCCTGGCGCGGCTCACCTTCCGCAACCCGCAATGAAAAACCGCCCGCAAGGCGGGCGGTTTCGCATTTTCGTTCAGGCGGCCCGGATCAGGCCGTCACGCTCTTCAGGGCGCGCGCGAAATCCTCGACGAGGTCTTGGCTGTCCTCGATCCCGGCAGAGAAGCGCACCGTTCCGGCCGAGATGCCGAGTTCGGCCCGCGCTTCGTCGCTCAGGTTCTTGTGCGTCGTCGTAGCCGGATGGGTGATGAGGCTCTTGGAGTCGCCGAGATTGTTTGAGATTCGCACGATGTCGAGCGCGTTCTGCAGAGCGAAGGCCGCCTCCTTGCCGCCCTTGAGCTCGAAGGCGACGAGGGTCGAGCCGCCCGTCATCTGCCTGGCGATGATGTCGGCCTGCGGATGGTCCTTGCGGCCGGGATAGATGACGCGGGCGACCTGAGGCTGCTCGGCGAGGAAGTCGGCGATCAGCCGGGCGTTTTCCGTCTGCTGCCTGACGCGAAGCGGCAGCGTCTCGATGCCCTTGAGCAGCGTCCAGGCGTTGAAGGGCGACATGGCCGGGCCGGTGTGGCGGAAATAGTCGTGCAGGTTCTCGTCGATCCATTCCTTGTCGGAGAGCACCACGCCGCCGAGGCAACGGCCCTGGCCGTCGATGTGCTTGGTGGCGGAATAGACGACGACATGGGCGCCGAGCTCGAGCGGCTTCTGGAAGAGGGGGGTGGCGAAGACGTTGTCGACGACGACCTTGGCGCCGATCTGGTTGGCGAGCCTGGCGACGCCGGCGATGTCGATCACTTCCAGCGTCGGATTGGTCGGGCTTTCGAGGAAGAAGACCTTGGTGTTCGGCCGCACCGCCGCTTCCCAGTTCTCGAGGTCGCGGCCGTCGACCAGTGTGCATTCGACGCCGTATCTCGGTGCGAGCGTCTCGACGACCCAGCGGCAGGAGCCGAAGAGGGCGCGCGCAGCAACGATATGGTCGCCCGCTTTCACCTGGCAGAGGATCGCCGAGGAGACGGCCGCCATGCCGGAGGCGGTGGCGCGGGCGTCCTCGGCGCCTTCGAGCATGCACATGCGCTTCTCGAACATATCGTTGGTCGGGCTGCCGTAGCGGGCATAGATGAAGCCGTCGGTCTCGCCCTTGAAGCGGGCTTCGGCGGCTTCCGAGCTCTCGTAGACGAAGCCCTGCGTGAGGAAGATCGCTTCGGAGGTCTCGCCGTATTGCGAGCGGAGGGTTCCGCCATGGACGAGTTGGGTTGCCGGGCGCCAGTTCTTGCTCATGCGACGATCACCTTCAAAAACAAAAAACCGGCCGCGAAACGACCGGTTTGACACCCGGCCTTTTTAGCTACTTGTTTAACGTGGCTGCAAGCCGACCGGCCAAATCACCACGGGATAAAGCTCCAATACTGCCTGGCCGCGCTTGCGTCAATTCCCGGAGTTTGGTTTTGTCTGGCAACTGCAAATGAGGATCGGAATGGCTCGCGAGACAGGGATTTTGGCCGACCGCGCGATTGCGGCGCTGTTCGCCTCGGGACGCTTGAAAAGCGAGAGGCCGCTCGACGGCGACCAGATCCAGCCGGCGAGCCTCGATCTCCGCCTTGGTTCCAAGGCCTTTCGTGTCCGCGCGAGCTTCATGCCCGGCCCGGCCCATCTCGTCGCCGACAAGCTCGACCGTCTGAAGCTGCATGTCATCGATCTCAGCGAGGGCGCGGTGCTGGAAACCGGCTGCGTCTATATCGTGCCGCTGATGGAGAGCCTGGCGCTGCCGGAGGAGATGTCGGCCTCCGCCAATCCGAAGAGCTCCACCGGCCGCCTCGACATCTTCACGCGGGTGATCACCGACCGGGCGCAGGAATTCGACAAGATACCGGCGGGTTACAGCGGCCCACTCTATCTCGAAATCAGCCCGCGGACCTTCCCGATCGTCGTCAGGCGCGGCTCGCGGCTGTCGCAGATACGCTTCCGCGTCGGCCATTCGGTGCTCTCGGAACAGGAACTGCTGGCGTTGCACGAAAACGACGTGCTCGTCGCCAGCGAGCGGCCGAACATCACCGGCGGCGGCATCGCGCTCTCGATCGATCTCAAGGGCACCGGCCCGGATGGGCTGATCGGCTATCGCGGCAAGCACCACACCTCGGTCGTCGACGTCGACAAGAAGGCGGAGCACCCCGTCTTCGATTTCTGGGAGCCGCTCTATAGCCGCGGCCGCGACGACCTGATCCTCGATCCGGACGAGTTCTATATCCTCGTCTCGCGCGAGGCGGTGCACGTGCCGCCGCTCTATGCCGCGGAGATGACGCCCTTCGATCCGCTGGTCGGCGAATTCCGCGTCCATTATGCCGGATTCTTCGACCCCGGCTTCGGCCACGCGTCGGCCGGCGGCAGCGGCAGCCGCGCCGTGCTCGAGGTCCGCAGCCACGAGGTGCCCTTCATCCTCGAGCACGGGCAGATCGTCGGCCGCCTGATCTATGAACACATGCTCGAGCGCCCGGAGGGGCTCTACGGCCTCGATCTCGGCTCCAACTACCAGGCACAGGGCCTCAAGCTGTCGAAGCATTTTCGGGCAGAATGAGCATGAGCGCTTGACAGAACGCGGCGGTTGGGGAAATTTCCGCTTCTGACGCGGGTGTAGTTCAGTGGTAGAACGCCAGCTTCCCAAGCTTGATGTCGTCGGTTCGATCCCGATCACCCGCTCCACTTTCTCCCTTCTGCCGATCGAGAACGGTGCCGCCTCGATTTGAAGGGCCGCCTGTAGCCAGCGTCGATCCATCCCGCTAATCTCGACAAAAAGCCAATCGAATCCGCGTGTTCCTTCGCCGCGGCTCAAGCAAACGGATCGCAATGACGGGCGCTCTTTCTCGACGAATTTTCTGGATAATCGCGCTCGTGACCGCGTTCGCTGCGGGATCGGCTTTGGCCCAACCGAAGGAAATGCCGCGGCTCTTCGATGCGCGCGAGCGCATCGCCAAGCCGGACCTCACCGGGCTTGCGCGACTGCGCTTCCTGACGACGGTCGATTTTCCGCCCTTCAATTTCATCGACCAGTCGGGCAAGCTCTCGGGCTTCCATGTCGACCTCGCCCGCGAGATCTGCCGGGAGCTTGAGATCGAAGCCAAGTGCCAGATCCAGGCGGTGACCTATGCGGAGCTCATGCCGGCGCTCGAAGAGGGGCAAGGCGAAGCGATCGCCGCGGGCATCGCCGTCACGCCGGAGCTGAGGCGGCGCTTCGGCTTTTCCAGGCCCTTCATGCAATTGCCCGCCCGCTTCGCCGTCAACACGAAAGCCTCCGGCGCCGTCGCGCGGCCCGGCGATCTCGTGGGGAAGGCGGTCGGCGTCGTGTCCGGCACGACCCATGAGGCGATGCTGAAGGCCTTTTTCCCGAGCCTCGAAGCGAAGCCGTTTCCCGACCGGAACGCCCTCCTGTCGGCCCTGCGGGCCGGCACGATCGCGGCCGCCTTCTCGGACGCCATGCAACTGTCCTTCTGGACCTCCAGCAGCGCCGCCGCCGGATGCTGCGCGATGGTGGAGGGCGCCTATTTCTCGCAGCGCTTCCTCGGGGAGGGGCTCACGATCATGAACCGAAAGTCCGAACCCACCCTGACCCAGGCGATCGATCATGCCCTGCTGGCGCTGTCGCGCAGCGGCAGGCTCGAGGAGATTTATTTGCGCTATTTTCCGAACGGGATCTATTGAGCGAAATATGCGCCGCGCGTGGTTAGGGTGAGGGGCTCCTGCTGGGCTGTTTCCCCCAGAAGTGCCGTGCCTATCCGCGCCTAAACGGCAGCATCAGCGACCATAGGAGCTTGGTCGGTTCGACGCGGCCATAGGCCCTGAGCCCCGTCTCGATCGCATCGCTGCCGCGCGCCGGCTCGGCGATGTAGGTCGAGAACAGCCGGTCCCAGATGGAAAGGTTGAAGCCGTAGTTCGAGTCCGTCTCGCGCCTCTCGATGGAGTGGTGGATGCGATGCATGTCCGGCGTCACGATGAGCCGGCGCAGGATATGGTCGGCGCTTTCCGGCAGCCGCAGATTGGCGTGGTTGAACATCGCACCGGCATTGAGCGCGATTTCGAACAGAAGCACGGCGAGGGCCGGCGCACCGATCAGGATGATGACCACGCCCTTCCAGAGCATCGACAGCAGGATTTCGATGGGGTGGAAGCGAAGGGCAGTCGTCACGTCGACGCCCGGATCGGCGTGATGGACGCGGTGGATGCACCACAGGAAGGGAACCTTGTGGAACACCACATGCTCCAGCCATATCGCGAAATCGAGGACGACGAAGGCGATGAGGCCGGCAAGCGGCGGCGCCACGCCGAGCGCGGGAAGCAGGCCGAGGCCGCGCCCGTCCGCCCAGATGGCGACACCGACGGCCGCGGCGGGGAAGACGATTCGCAGGAGCAGCGACGAGACGAGCACGATCGACAGGTTGGTGAACCAGCGGCGCGCCTTCACGGCCCGCATCAGTTCCGGCCGCTCGAGCCGCGGATGGAGAAGTTCGAGCACGGCCAGCACCGCGAAGGCCGCGGCAAAGACGCCAAGCCGCCAGACCGGTTCCGCGATCCCGAAGAACATATCGACGATCCTCGATGCGCCCCGCCCCGTTGCCTACTACAGCGCCGCGCGTCTTATCAGACGCGCAAAGGTCGTTGTAGCACTTTACCTGCGAAAGCGCGCCATGGCGCCGCGTTCGATCGCCGCGCAGGTCAGCTTGTCGAGGCCGAGGCGGTCGCGCAGCAGCTGCAGCAGCCGGATCTCCTCGTTGCGGATGCGCTGGTCGGCGGCGGCGATCTCGACGGCGAGCGCGTAAGCCGTCTCGTAGAGCCGCTGCGGCAACGCCTCCCGCACCATTTCCAGTACGACGTCGAGGCCCTCCGAGGCGGCGAGCTGTGCCGCGCATTCGCGACCGATGTGGATCAGGTGGTCCTCATCGAAGCCTTCGAAGGCCGGCAGGAACCGCACGAGCACGCCGATGCGCGCAAATTCGTCATCGGTCATGTTCCGGTCGACGGCGGACATCATGACCATGACATGGACAAGGGCTTCGTGCTGGCTGAGGGTGGCGGACATCTGGCTTCTCGAAGAATGGTGGCGAACAGCAGTTAGGGAGCCGCATGCGGCCTTACAAGTCCGGTGCGGCCTCTTCGAGGACCACGCCGACGGAAGGATCGTTGACGACGAGCGGCGCGCGCTTCAGATCGCGGGGGTCATTGCCATGAAACCCGAGCTTCGCCTTGCGCGCCGCATCGGCCTTCGCTTCGAGCGCGGTGCCCGGCAACGGTATCGCCCAGCCGTTGGCGACGAGCCATTCGGCGACGTCCTGGCCGGCTACGTTGCAGCGGGTCGTGACGGTGTTTCCCGTCTCCTGCGGTGTGTCGCAGACAAGCGCGCGCGCCCTCAGGAAATTGCGGAACGCCGTGCGCGCGATCATGCCGCAGGGCCAGCTCTTGCCGCTGCCGCCGCACTGCTTCTCGGTGTTCTCCGGTTCGATGCGCATGATCTGCAACGTCGTGTCGCCGGACCGCACCAGTCCCGAAGCGAGTGCAACGGGCTGCCGGTAGACGGTCGTGGCAGGTTTCTCCTTTTCCGGGGGTTTTGAAAGCGGCGGCCGCGGCGCCACCCGCTGCAGCGGCTTGGCGACCCCTTTTTCAGGCAGGGAGAAGAGGCTGGGCTCGATCGGCCGCACCGTCACGCGCGCCCCCTTGTCGATGGCGACATCGGTCTTGGGCTCAGGGGGTAGAGCGGCCCTGGTGTCGCTGTTGCCTATCGCTCCGGCATCGGCGGGAACCGCCTCTGCCGGCTCCTCGGTCGCCGCCGCATCCGGTGTTTCGAGGACGAAGTCGGGCGCTGCGGCACTGTCGCGGCCGCGAATGGCAGCGGCGCCGCTCATCAGGATGCCGGCATAAAGCGCGAGGGCTGCAAGCCCGCCGGCAGTGGTGATGAACTGCTCGCGCATCGTCGCCACCCCTATTGGCTGGCCCAGATGATCCGGGCGATCCATTCCACGTCCGTCATCTCGAAATTGCGGTTGGGGTGGTCGGGGTTGAGCGAGAGGAGATCGATGCCGCGCGGCGTCTGCCGGGCGAGCACCTTCGCCATCACTTCGCCCTTGCGCGTCCTGACGACGACCCGGTCTCCCCGCCGCACCTGCGCGCCCGGATCGACGATGAGGATGTCGCCGTCGCGATAGAGCGGCAGCATGCTGTCGCCCTGCACCTCCAGCGCGTAGAGGCCTGCCTGCCGCCGCTCGGCGACGGGGAACTCGATCTCGTCCCAGCCCTGGCCGACCGGGAAGCCCCCATCGTCGAAGAAGCCGCCCGCACCGGCCTGGGCGAAGCCGATCAGCGGAATGCCGGGCGCCGGCTGCCCAGCTTCAGCCGGCGCGCCGTTAACGCCGCCCGGCCGCATCAGCGCCAGGAACTGGTCCATCGTGTCGCCGGTCGCATCCAGGATCTTCGAGATCGATTCGGTTGAGGGCCAGCGGTCACGCCCATCGGCCGATTGGCGCTTCGACTTGTTGAACGAGGTGGGATCGAGGCCGGCGCGCCGCGCAAGGCCCGACGGTGAAAGCCGATGACGCTCGGCCAATGCGTCGATCGCCCGCCAGATGCTGTCATGTGAAAGCATATCGATCCACCCCGGGCGACGGACGCGCACGAAACCGCCTGCGGCGTCCTCCCGTCCCCGCTTGAGCCTTCCCTCACATTAGCGGAGCGGTGGACGAGCGTAAAGAACGGCAAGGAAAATAGTCCTCGCCCGTTTCGCCGGAGGGCGTCAGGAACCGGTGGCCGCCAGCTCCCCTTTCTTAGCCTTGCGGGCGATCACCTCTTCATAGGCCGCCTGCAAGGTTTCGCGCACCGATGGCCCCTCTGGTATTGCTACGGCGGTGCCCAGATGTTCGGCCCGCAGTTCGTCCATGAACCGCTCCCAAAGTTCCGGCCCGCCTTCCTCCATCAGCCGGGCGCGGATGCTCAGCTCTTCGCTGACCGGCAGATAGCGCCGGCCCCAGGCGCCGAGATGCGCCATGATCGGTACCAGCGCGATCGTCTTCTCGGTCAGGCTGTAGATCGCCTTCTGCTTGTGGCTCGGGTCGTCCCGCTTCGTCAGCATGCCGGTTTCCACCAGCGTCTTCAGCCGATCGGCGAGGATATTGGAGGAGATGCCCTCCTGGGAGCGCAACAGCTCGCGGAAATGCCGCTTGCCGCCGAAGATCATGTCCCGGATGATCAGGAGGGTCCATTTGTCGCCGAAAACTTCGAGGGAGAGATTGATCGGGCAGGCGGAACGATGGTCGTCAGTCATTTTGCTCTCTGAGGCGAGCGGACGCGGGCCTCTGCCACCGCTCTAACTGCTTGCATTATTGCATCAGTGAAGCCGATGCGCAACTGATCTCAAATACGAGCAGTCCAAGTGCCGGGGCCGACGCGCCGACCTCCGTTAGAGCGGGATGCGCTCACATGCGTTCGCGCCACCGCTCCATCTGTTTGTTTGTGCCGCATTTGTGCGACGTCAGGTGGCTCCACCTGACTGCAAAGATGCTCTAGGTCGTGTGGACAATTATCTGATCCACAAGACGATGGCTGCGATAGTGACGACGGCGAGGTAGTTT
>NZ_LNQB01000091.1 GCF_001651875.1 Sinorhizobium saheli | reverse complement strand
CGATGCGCCCACACCTTCTTCTCAGCTATCCTCATCGCCGCAACATGCTGCTTCTATCTCAATTAATGAGTCCTGAGCCTAAGCTCGTGGCCTCCGGCGACATAGAGCTGTTCGGCAACAATATCGATGCCAGTGATCATTTCGGTTACGGGATGCTCTACCTGCAGGCGCGCATTCATCTCGAGGAAATAGAACTCTCCTCCATGAACGATGAATTCCACAGTGCCTGCATTTCGATAGTTAGCGGCTCGAGCGATGTCGGCGGCAGTTTCGCAGATTCTCTCGCGCAACCCCGGGGAAAGCGTCGACGCGGGCGCCTCCTCTATGACCTTCTGAAATCTGCGCTGGACCGAGCATTCCCGCTCGAACAAATGAACGACGTTTCCGAAGGAGTCGCCGAGCACCTGCACTTCGATATGTCGTGGCTTTTCGATATATCGTTCGATGTATAGCCGGCCATCCCCGAAGTAGCGCTGCGCCTCACTGCGCGCCTGCGCAATGGCGTCTTCCAAGGTGTCGAGGTCGCGGACGATCCGCATGCCCTTGCCGCCGCCGCCGGCCGATGCTTTAACCAGCAAAGGCCCTCCAATGGATCGCGCCCTCTGGATGAACGAGGCCGGGTCATCTTCTTTGACCGCTGAAGGCACGACCGGAAACCCGTTCCGCTGAACGAAGTTGCGGGCCCGGATCTTGTCGCTCATCAATTGGATGATCTCAGGAGTAGGCCCGACGAAGGCGAACCCAGACTCGACCGCCGCCCTCGCGAACTCCGCATTTTCTGCAAGGAATCCATAGCTTGGGTGAATCGCCCCGACGTTCGCCTCGCGGGCGGCAGCGATGATTTGCGCGGTATCAGGATGGGCCGCGACCGGCGTGCGACCGCTTACGGCAATCGCCATGTCGGCCATTGAGACGGCCGGCGCTCCCGCATCCAGATCGTGGTAGACAACTGCGGAGCGCAGTTCCAACTTGCGCAGGGTCTTGATGATGCGTACGGCAATCTCGCCTCTATTGGCGATCAGAATTGTATCAAAGGGTAATTTTCGCATTCGCCTATTTGTCTAGGTTAGGGGTGAGATTAGATTTCCGGGCCCTTTGTAGTGCTCTCAATCTCCGCATATCGCCTGAAAATTTCCCATGGATCGGGTTCGAAATTCATCCCGCGTTGTCACAACCTCCTTGTGGTCGATCCTTTGATGGCAGGGGTAGCCTCATCCGCAGCATACCGAGCCGGCCGGCCCATCGCTGAGCAGCGGCAATCCCTCAATAGCGTAAGCAACGAGCCCACTTGGGCGCGACACTTGCGGTTCGTGTCATGCCCTCTCTGGTGGGCAGGTGGACGGCAGAGACGGAGCGCGCCTGTTCCATGGGCGCCATTGCGCATGCGTATTTCACTTGCGCCTGTTGGCATGAACCTTCTCTCCATCGGGCTGGCACCCGAGGCATCGAACGAGTCGAATACCGATCCCACCCCTGATTTCACTCCACCATCATCACTTCGGGACATCGAGCTATTTAGTATAACGTCAGCGAACTCCGGCATCCGCGTCGTGACGAAAGTCGTTCGTGGAATAATAGCCGAAAATAGTTGCGCTTTACGCGAAATTATTAGTAGTGTCGTCTGACATTGAGTCGTTTTCGGCTCTTGGCAACAAACTACCGTCTGATTCATCGGTGTATAATCTCAATGATACTCTCCTATACTTGTAAACCAACTGCGGAAGCTATACTGGGAGACGCTGTAAGGCCACACTTATTGTGTCGCGTGACACTTTTTGGGTATCTGCATGCTGATGAAATCACCTTGGGAGCCTTGGATCGCACCCGGCGATGAGCCCGTGTACCAGCGCCTGGCCGCCGCAATCGCGGAGGATCTGGTCAATGGCAAAATCGCTCCCGGATCTCGCCTGCCGGCGCAGAGGGACCTGAGCTACCGACTGGGAGTGGGGTTGGGCACCGTGACAAAGGCCTACGGGCTCTTGGCGCGCCAAGGCCTTGCCTCATCCTTCCACGGACGCGGAATGTTCGTGACGAACAAAATCCTGACCACCAGAAAAATGGTCGATCTAAGCTTAAATGTACCTCCGAACGTCATCTCGGAGAAACTGCTGAGCGGGACGTTGGCCTCGCTTGCCACAACCATTGACGCTGACACCTATGGAGCGTGCACCTTCCCTAAGGGAACCCTCGATCAACGTATGGCGGTTGCGGGATGGCTTCAGCACTATTGCGCCTCGGCCGACGCCGAACGCATGATCTTTTGCAATGGCGGTCAACATGCTCTTTCGACGGCGCTGACCGCACTGGTCGCCCCGGACATTTGCTTAGCAACTGACGAGTTGCCGTTTCCCGGGCTCGTGAGGATTTCACATTTGCTCGGCATTGAGCTGGTCGGAATTGACACTGATCCAGAAGGCCTTCTCCCAGAAGCCCTCGAGCGGATCGCATGCGAGGTGCTTCGAGGAAGAAGCGCCTCGTGCTGTTCACTAACCCAACCGCGCAGAATCCAACTGGCAGGACGATGTCGCGGTCACGGATCAAGGACATTGCCGTCATTTGCCAGCGCCGAGACATATTGATAATCGAAGACGACGTGTACGCATCCTTCGCTGCGCATGATCGCATTTGCTTTCTCGATCTAGCGCCTGAACGAACCTACTACATAAACAGCTTCGCGACGCTGTTCACACCGGGGCTGCGCCTTGGTGTTCTGATTGCTCCATCTCATCAGCTGGACAACTTAGTGCGCGTGCTCCGCGCCCAAGGTGCAACTGACTCTCCAATATCCAGGCTTATCATACACAAATGGATAGCGGATGGGGTGGCATCACATATCTCGAGAACCACAAGCGCGGAAGCGGCTGTTCGCAACAAGGTAGCAGCTTCAATCTTCTCCTCGATAAGCGATGCGTGGATCGGCAGCGGGTTCCACATGTTTCTGTCGATGCGCCACTCTGCGGCAGTCGCACTCGCCAGCGCAGCCCGCGAACGCGGGATAATGGTCACCGATCCCGCGGTCTCTCTGTCAGACGGAAATGATCAAAGCGGGATTCGCCTTTGCTTGGGTGGGCCCAGCCGCCTCGAACTTAGCGCAGCATTAAGGGAGATTGCCACCCTTCAAGTTCAACTGGGGCAGGGGACGAAGGCGACGGCAAAAGACCTCGGGGACAACATGAATGCTTAAAGTGGGCCTGAACAAAAAGGGCGTTTGCATGCCTGAGCCTCCTTTTGTTTCTCTCCCGATTGCCTGGCTGGCCACAAACGTCTTGTGTTCGAATCTGGCATGTCAATTGAGCGTACCAACAGCTTGCTTTGCGGGAGTTGAAGACAACCTCAGCCGAGCTGAAGAACCACCCGTGCCTCAATCGCTCGCAAGGGTTGTGTGGTCTTAACCGCGTCGGAAAAGTCTCATGCGGCTCCAGACAGAAGGGATAGGTGACAATGGATCTCTGCACACTGATTGAACGCAATGCGGCGTTTGCTCCAAACAAGCCTGCAATTCATTTCGACGGCGAGACCTTGAGCTACGCCGCTTTGCGCCGACGCATCGAGCAAGCCGCGCGCGCCCTGAACAAAAAACTCGGAGTCACTAAAGGCGACCGCGTCGCCATCCCCAGCCTGAACCGGCCCGAGTATCTAATTCTTCTCTATGCGTGTGCGCGACTTGGCGCAATTATGGTGCCTTTGAATTGGCGCCTCGCGGTGGCTGAGCAGCTCTTCATTTTGGCCAATGCCGAAGCAAAGGTATTGGTCATCGAGCAGGCGTTTAACAGCCTTCTGCCGCATCTGGCACACACACTGCACGACACGGCGGTCGTCGGTCTGGATTTCGTGCCCCCTCGCGGGACCACATGGGGTAACCTGTTAGACCAAGGCAGCGGCGATAGCCGCTACTCACATGCTGACTTGAGCTGCCCGCTTCTGATCATCTACACTTCCGGCACTACCGGGCGGCCGAAAGGCGCGGTCCTCCGACAAGAAGCGTTGCTCTGGAACGGAGTGATGAGTCAGCACATGCATTCTCTGACGTCGGAAGATCATGTGCTGTCGGTATTGCCGTTCTTTCACGTGGGCGGGCTTAACATTCAGACCACTCCCGCTTTGCACCATGGTGCGACGGTCACTATCCATTCCCGATTTGCGGCAGACGCGACACTTGCTGCATTTGAGCGTGATCGGCCAACGCTGACGGCATTGGTACCGACGGCCATCCAAGCCTTGACCGACCACGTCGGATGGTCGACGGCCGACCTGTCCTCCTTAAAAGCTGTTTCAACCGGCTCGACGATCGTGTCCCAGGCCCTGATCGAACGCGTTACCGCGCGTGGTGTACCGGTCCTGCAGGTCTATGGCTCCACAGAAACGTGTCCCATCTCCGTCTATACGAGGCTTGGGAGTGATCTCTCGCGCGGCGAGTCGGTCGGCCTGACGGGCCTATGCTGCGACGTGATGATCTTCGATGACGCCGGCAAGGAGTTGCCGGCCGGCGCCCTCGGCGAAATTGCAGTGCGCGGCCCGAATGTCTTCTGTGAATACTGGGGCGATCAACAAGCGACCCGCGAGGCATTGCGTGAGGGCTGGTATCGCACTGGCGACATCGGGCACTGCGATGCAGACGGCTATTTTTGGGTCCGCGATCGCAAAAAGAACCTCATCATTTCGGGCGGAGAAAACATCTATCCAGCCGAAGTCGAGCGTGTGCTTGGGGAGCATCCCGATGTCGAGGAATGCGCCGTTGTCGGTCGGCCGGATTCCCACTGGAGCGAGGTGCCGGTCGCCTATGTGGTCAGGCGGGCGGGGGCACGGATCGAGGCGGAAGCATTGGCCGCGCATGTGCAGTCGCAGGTCGCGCGCTTCAAGGTCCCGCGGGAGTTCATTTTCACGAGCGAATTGCCGCGAACAGCGTTGGGCAAGATTCAGCACTCGATTTTGAAAGAGCTTGAAGCGCGATCAAGCGAGCAAGAAGGCAGCAACTGATGATCGGGGCGTCGAGGGAACTGGGCTTCCTTTCCGGTTGCCAGTGGACTGCCATTCAACATGCGCCAAACCGTGTGCTCACGGATGAGCAACGGCAGTTCGCAAAGGCTTGCCGGACTGCTCGATCGCATCCAAGGCGCAGGCGGGGGCTTCCAGCGGTCGAAAACGACGAGCGGGCTGTCGGCAAAAATGGCTTCCGAGCCGATCGATCTAGCAATGACTCGAGCATTGGCCGAGAAGATGGCTTCGGCTCGTTAGGGATTCTGCCGCCAAGGTACATCTTCCGATCATCGTCATCAACGACCTTGATGAGGCTGACCAGATGAACCGGGTCGAGGGCAGCGCGCGCGACTACGTCATCAAGCCTTCGGGTCGAAAAGGCTGGAGACAATGACCCTCAGTTCATGTTGAGTAGGGAGATATTCGCTGGCCGCACGTCACGGTGCCCGGCCGAACGGCGTTTGAAGGTAAAGGGCTGCAGCGGGATCGCAGTCCACGTTTTTCGAGGTAGGAACACTATGAAATCACCGTGGAAATTTCTTGTTCAATTATCGTCGCGGCGACCGGCGAAAGTGCAAGAGCATTCGATTGGGCATGACGCCGATCCCGAGGGTCTCGAAAGCGAAGCGAAAAACAAGTCGGCACTTCCGTCCGATAATCCAACAGAAGGTTCCAGCGCACCTGATCAGGATGCAGACGGCCCGATTGATCAAGTGTCGATGTTGTCGGATAATCCGCCAAGCGATCCCAATCTCACGCAGGCAATCAGCCAACCGATTGACATCCAAGAGGCTAAAACCCCGGCGCCCAGTGAAACCAATCATTCGGGTGCCGAGGGAAGGGCACTGAGGCGGAAAAGCGAGAAAAGCAAAAAGCCCCAAGGACAACCGCGAATCACGCGCCGAGAACGTCCGACGAGAGCCCGCACCCAAGTGGTTGCGCGAAGCGCTGTCGCCACAAATGAGGCGCAAAGCGTACAACCCCCGTCTTCCGGGGATCCTTTCTTCAACGAAGTGGCAATCCTCGACGAGGAAATCAAAGAACTGCGACGACGGCTGGCTCAAAAACTTTCTCTGCAGAACGTTCAGCTCAAAAAGATGCTTGAGCGTTTCGACGTTTCATGAGCCCGCGTCAACGACGCCGGACGGAGATGCTGTAGGACGCCATTTCGCCGGAAGCTGAAACGCTTCACCCGCGAGTTCATCTAAAAAGCTGAATAGGGATCCCGGCGCCAAGCTCGACTGGATCGCTGTCGATCACTGAAACACGGACCATCCGCGTGTCCACGTCATCCTGCGTGGGCGCACCGGGGCTGTGTCTTGATTCGAATGCCCCAATGTTTGCCGCGTTTGTGCGCGACAGCTGGACCAGTGTCAGGGCTCTGCGGATAAGCAGGTGTTTTTTGTTTGGAGCCGACGAGAGGGAATCGGATTTATGAAAGCTCCGCGTGACAGCGGCGTCTTGGAACGCAAGATCAAATGGGCACCAAGGGCATAATTGAGTGGCGGCACGGCGAAGGCTCCGGGAAGAGTTCACGAGATTGAGTGGCAAGCTGCTGTCGGTCGTGCGAGACGATCCAGTTTGCCGGCGGCTGAGTCGTCTTGATGATGGCGCAGATGCAGGACATTATTGACTTCCCGCCCGCGCCCAAGCTGGGACGCGCCTGCACGCCTCGATCCAAGCCGGGCGAGCGAGCAGGAGTTAGAGTGCGAACTGATGTTTATGGGCAAGGGCCGCTGCGCCGTTTGCCACGTCCCGCAGACCGCCTTCATGGACAACAACATGCACGACCTGAACCTCGAGCGCTTCTACAACATCGGCCAGACGGCCAACGATCTCGTGATGTCACCAGATGGTCCGATCAACCCTTCACACTGCGACACTGCGTGGCATCAAGGACGCTCCACCCTATTTGCGCGATGGGCGGCTGATGACACTCGCCGACACGGTCGAGTTCAGCTAAGTCTTGTAGGTGGAGATCATGGCCGCGGTGGTTTCCACCCCTTCGAAAAGGAACGCCCGACGTTTTAATTGTCCGACCCAGGCATGGGGCAGCCAGTTCTCGGGTCCGCCACATAGGAGGATCATGATTGGTCTGGGCGCACGCGCTTCTTGAGAGCGGATGATCGTTTTGAGGCAGCGACGGTCGGTCCAGCTTGGTTCGCCGATCTGGGCGTTCGGATGCGTGTGCCAGTCGCCTATGTAGGTGTCGACACAGCCTGACGCGCGATAGTGACGGTCGATCTCGGATTGCTCCCATTCGCGGTCCGGGGAAAAGCTGCTGCGTGTGCGGATCGCTTCCGATCCGCCGTCAATCATCTTCGTGATTACTGCGACAGTCGCGTCCGACCAGTATCCCATAAAGGTCCCGCCTGTTTCGAGGTCGTGCCAACGGCTCGCGTCTTTCAGCATCGCTTCGACGACAGACTCCGGTATCCAGATCAGCTTCGGCATCCGCAGTCCGGGTGTCGTTCCAGTGGATCGATCCGCCAACTCGGCGGCATACGACGTTTTACGTTATGCAGATTCACGGTGCGGACTTCGGATACCGTCCACTCATCCGGGCTGGACAGGACGTCGACGGCCATCCGGACGGTCTCCAAGGACAGTTCCTTCAGGTCGAATGAAGCTCCGGTGAAGGTGAGCTCGGAGCAACCGGGTGGCTGAACGAGCGTTGACTCGTCATTCATGCCGTTCGGATAGGGGATGTGCCCCGGCTTTCCTTCCGGGGTCTCGTTGGCGTGCGCCATGCACACCGGACAACCGGATTCCGGATGATGGAATACGACCGCCCCGCCGTGCAGGTTGGGGGAGGCGAAAACGGAGATCAGCGAAAGGCCACGCTCCCGACAGATGTCGCCGAGAAGGTAGCTCACGCCCGGCGCGGCACTGGCGTCCACAACGAGATCGACGCTGTCCAATAACTCGTTCAGCCGATCTCTGTCTCCGGTTGGTAATCCAATGCGGTGCGGGACGGCCAGAACGGAGGTCCATGGATATTCCCGTTCGATGAACCGCTTCAAGGCGTCCTGCTTCTTCGTTCCCCAACTGCTGGCTCCAAGTTCCCAACGGATCGCGTTGCCCGGCTCGACGACATCGTCGTCCATCAAATGGAGCGAGGTGCAGCCGTTTCTAGCTAGTTCGACGGCAGCGGGTGATCCCAGCGCCCCTAGCCCGACAACTGCAATGCGTTTGCCTCTCAAACTCGCGACCGATGGAACTCGATAGCCGATGTCTATCTCGCCGTCCCGAAAAACAGGTACGATCGACGCGACCGTGCCTCTATGTCGCGGTCCCGATCGGCTCGGGCGTGAAATGTGCTCCTGTACCGCCATTCCGCACACCCAAGCATCTCCATGCTCGTTGTGTTGAAGTTCGGTCTTGCTGACCGTGAATGAGAGCCGGATATCTGCTCCGTCGCATGTCACATATGTTTTCCCGTACGCGACTTTGCCCATCGTCTGTTCATCAGAACCTGTTGGTAGGGACAGTTGGTCGTCCCGCCGCCAAGGGAAGCTGGCGCGAATGGCAGTCGAAGAAATGGCGGCAGGAAGAGGCGCAACACGCTCCTCCAAAAGACTACCGTCACCGGCGTTGACGTTTAAGATCGCAGCCCTGATGGTCCGGCCGATTTCTGTCCGGCTTGCGTTGACGAGGACATCGACAGTCCCTTCGTCATAGCCGGAGAGCTTCCATCTGGAGTCAACGAGGACGAAGCTTCCGCTCCCTTGGCCGAGGCTGTTCCACCAATACTCGATCGGCTCTCCTTGTGGATCCTCCGCTCCCGTGCCGTCCAGGACATGAGCGAGGTTTTCGTCGAGGATTTCCGCCAATGACATGTTGGCCTGCCAATAGCGGGTATCGCGCCCCAGCAGACAAAGGGCTCCTTCGGGTCCACAGTGCCGCTCAGGGTATTGGGAGGGATCGCAGGTCAGAAAAACATGGGGGCGCAGGCGTGGAAACGTATCTGGATAAACTGCTCGGAGCCCGATCGCTCTTCCGTCGATCAATGGCCATGAAAACTCGATTCGAAGGATTCCGGCCGCCGCCTCCTCCTCATCTACGAGGAGGCTCTCTCCAGCAACAGAATAAAGCTTTTCGAGTTCCGCCAGCCTCCTGCGCCCTCCCCGTGTGACAGTAAGAGCGGGAGGTGACTCAAAGTCGGTGTATGGCTTCATGTTCAACCAACGTGCTTCGGAGGCACTTTCGGCGGAACGCTTGGACCAGGGTGATCCGGCGGACCAGGCGGACGACCGGGGCCGGGACGGTTCGGATGACCAGGATGATCGGGATTGCCGGGCGCGTGTCCCGGATTGCCAAGTTTGCCTGCCATTTGAGGCTCCTTCTTTCTGCGGTTGGTGCTAAGTTTTAGTGTCGGCCTAGGCGTCTTCAGGCACGGAGAACGGCTTAAGAAGCGTATGCCTGTTATGGTATTCCATGTGAGAACTTATTGATGTATGCCTAGTCGGCCGATTCGTCGAAAATAGTGGTCCTTCATGTCTAGCGTGCGTTTCAGCTTGGTAGCTGTCAGCCCAGGACTGTGTTGCGGCCCCTTTCGCTGATGTCATTGATATTGATGGTCACGGCTTGTCCTCAATTGACTTGCTAACGGGGCCGAGGACCTTGACGGCCAGCCCCTAACTACGAAGCGACTATACGACCGCGCCTAAGTCAGATTTCACCGTTCATAGGGTGGAAGCCGCAGGATATCAGCAATTTTTCAGCTGGCCCGCAGGGTTGCTGCAAGTAAGTGCAACGGTCCCAAGGTCGACGCGATTCAGTCGCCGGAAAGGACCAGGGCGTTAGAACTGCCGCGACTTGAAGGCGCAGCCCGGTCGGAGGAGGAACTCGCATTTCGGTCGGTTTCACGCCGACGCGATGCCGCGTCCGGCGCTGGTCGGAAGCGATGACGCGTCTTCTTCCTTGGGACGGCGCCGTTGCCAAGCTCGGCAAAGATGGCACGCAACGACGCTTCTGGAAATAGAGGACGGCGCCCGCCGACACATTTGACCTGCGCGGGGCGTCGCTGCCGCCGAGCAAGCTGCGAGGCCGCGACCTTCACGTACAACGCTGTTGTGTTGATGCTGCGATGTCCAAGAAGATCGGCCACCTCGTTGATCGGCCTTCGCTGTCCGACGAGTCGGGTGGCTAAACTGTGGCGCAGGAGATGTGCACCTGCGCGCCCACCCGAGTTCAAACTTAGCAAGATTTCGACCGGCATCGTTGCGCCGATTGTATCGATTGCGTTTCGTACGTCCTCCCATCCAAGGCTCGGCGGCAAATGCGCCAAACGCCAGTGGGGTGTTCTTGGGACGACGCGAGCAAGATCCCGACTGTGGTGGCCAGCCCAATGCAAGAACCGAAGAAATATCGGGATGTGGGAAGTTGCCGTCGAACGGGTGCCGGAGGTCACCGATAGCGACAGCCGACGCTCGACAGCAGGGAGGACGTTCTCAGCCGTCAACGCCTCAAGTTTTGCGCCGGGATGGTGACGGCGATCCAATCCAGAAAGCGGTGGGCGCGCAGAGGAACGCCTTCGCGGGTATTAGGCTCCAGGCCCCGTACCCTATGCAGATACTCCGAAAAGGAGGCCAGAAGCGGAGCATCCGAATCATCCTCTTCACTTGGAGCGGAAATAATGAACCCCTCCGGAGCCACTCGCCATGCGTGCCCAATGCGGGGGAGGATCCGTACTAAACGTGCCCAAATAGCTGTCGACGACATGGATCGGCATCGGACCGCAGTGCGTCCCGGCAAACTGGCTAAAGCGCGCAATCCGGCTCAGATAAATCTTGGCTGACGCTCGCTTGTAACTAAGCGTGAAGAAATGCTCCGCGAGACGATCCATCTCGTCCCTGAGCGCACCGCTGCGCAGGCGCTTGAGCACCCCACGATGCGAAAAATAGAACTCGAGTATATCGCCCCTGCGGCATAGCGGCGCAGAGGGATCCCGCGGCTACCTCAGAGAAACGAAATATTATATGGCGCAGAATTCCAGACTCGGCAGGCCCCGGCTGACGCCGGGCCGGCTCCGCCACATAATCTCTCCTGGCACATAAGAACGGATCATTGCCGGCGTCCCGCACCAGCGACAGCAAGCTGGACCTTTGCGGAAATCGACCGGATGACTGGCCAGGAACACCTTCGCGCCGGAAGGGATCATGCCGAACGCACCGCCCGGATCACCCGCTGCAAGTGCGCCTCGTCGTCTGCGCCCCGCGCACGACAAACTCGCCAATGACGACCTCGACCACCGCGCCCGCCGCACCCCGCACCGGTGTTTCGCAGCTCGAATGCCGCGATGGAGCAGGTCGGCCGTCCCGAGCGTCACGACGCCAGGCGAAGAACTGCGACGGGCGAATGTCAACCCGATGCGCGATCGCCGACACGCTCGCACCGGGCTCCAGCGCCTCTGCGACAACCTGTGCCTTGAACGCATCTGACCAACGCCGGCGAACTTGCCGTGGCGCACCTTCGAGGCGCTCGGCAACCGCTTCGATCATGTGAAAGGTTCTGGTTTCAGAACGAGGTGCAGACATAGAAGCTCACATCGGCTCACAACGCGCGCTACGATCCGGCCGCCCCCCCTTCCGAGACGGGGTTCCCTTGCCGCTTACGAACATTCATCCATCAATACACCTCAACTCTTTTGCGCACTTCACCTACAGTCCAACTTCGAAGTCACACCAATCAACTATCTGGCCTGGTAGTAGATAGAACCCTCGACCCTCATATAGATTTGAGGAAGTTCTCAGTCCGAGGATCGACGAAATGCGCGAAGTTCAGAGCTTGGGGATTGTTATTACCGACCCACGACAGATGATCTCGACCTGCAAAAGGCGCTTTTCAGCAGCCCTAGGTGTGGTTGGCGGCACGTCGGTTCTGCGACGCTTATTATCTCAATTGGCAGACGCTGGGGTACACAGGACGATAGTCGTGGTCCGGGGGGCTTTGGACGACATCGCTATGGACTGCGGTGACGAGCCGGATGGAATGGAGCTCTGCTGGCGCGCTCTGCCCAGACCGAACGCCGGACGTCTCGTGGACGCAGCAACGACGATGGAAATCGCCCACGTGGACGGGGAGCTTCTGTTGTTTACCGAAAACGTGGTCATCGACTTCGAGTTGATCGCGCGCCTATTGCGGTCGCAAGACCGCAACATTGTCGTAGTCAGCAAAACACAGGGCAGACGATCCCTGCGCGTACTAGCGAACGATTCGCTGCGCCTTACAGCAATCCTACCCGACCGCCCTCCAAGTCAGAATCACGCCTCTGCAGATTCGAATCTAGTGGGTGTCTATAAGTTTGACGCTGCGTTCGTTCGGGCCATTGCTCGAAACCGCCGGCATCGCACACATGACGATCTCGAGTTCTTTGAAACCGCATTGAGTATGCATGCGCAACCGATCCAGATCATGTGTGCCGAACCTCAACGTGTAAGGATGGTGAACGATGCTGTTGACCTCGCGGCGGCCAATTTCGCGTTTCCAGTCCCGATCAGTTGCCTACAGCTGAACGCACGCGTGGGCACTGACCTAGAAAAGCTGCCAAGGCGACTTCTTGCGAAGACGATGGTGCCGGCAGGTTCGAAGTGAAGCCGCATGCCCGATGAACGTAGGGAAGAAAGCACGACGTCAGGTCCGTGCCGCCGTTGAAACCCTCGTCCCTCCCGGTCACGGACGACGCGCCGAGCCGCAGGCTCTCACCGCCAATCGCCTGGTGCATCAGCGGTTGTGCGACGCCTATGAGACCACGACAGGCAAGTGATCAGGCCTCCGGTCAAATTTCCTGCGCCTAGTCGACTCCGAAGGCACACGGGGAGGCGCTGGCGATCGAGTTCGGCTAGTCTCGCCAGCTTTCTGCATCGCATGCCGCGAAACCGTCTTTTTCTGAGCCGGCTGACATTCACGTCGACGGTGCGACTGTCGACGTGAATGTTGTCAGGCCAGGACGCGCCCGATTAGTTCGTCCGCGACTGAACACCTGGACTTGGTTTTCCATTAACTGGCGCAGCAGGTCGATTTGGATCTGGCGCGGATGCATCCGTTAGCTGACGCAGGGCCGTAACCGCTGGCTGGCGGACAGCAATTCGGGGTCGCGCAAGTGAGCCACGTGCCTTTCGGCTTAGTCCGATCGAAGTGCTGATGATCCGTACCGCGCGCGATTAGCCGCAACGACACGCACGACGGCCGGTCTGCAGCTTGCCATTCAACCGGGCGCAGATGGGCGGCCCAACAGCACTCGCTAGTTCGCAGTCGAGGCACACTACTGTCGCGTTTGTCGAGACCACGACGTCGCGGCAACTGGCTCAGTGCTGGCTGCACCGTGTTCAAATAACTGACAAACAAAAAAGATCTCGTTGACACCCCCTTCCGCAAAGTTGGCACGACCTTTGAACCCTCATTGGCTGCGGAGGCAGGAGTTGTCGACGAAATACGTCACTCGACGGACGAAGGAGGAGAGCAAGATGTCAGATCTCTCTCGACCTGCATTGAGCGCCCTGCAGTACCGGCCCTTGGGGGCGCAGAGCCGTAGTGCCTCATCGGCTGCCGCGTCGTGCACCGGTGACTACATGGCGGGCGATTTGTCACTTAAGAGAGACTATGGAAGACCCGCGGATGACTGCGGTTTCCCTCAAGTCCGCGGATCGGCCACCGAAGTGTCCGATCCGATTTCCTTGGGAGGATCGATCCATTTCGCAAACACAGGTAGGGACGAGTTTGCGGTCGAGCTCGGTCGGTTTCTCGATCTGACAGATGGTGTCAATCAATCCAAAAAATTGTTCGACCTTTTGTCGGCTTTTGCGTTTAAATTTGGCTGCAAGTGGGTGGCCTATGGTCCTCTTACAACCGACCACAAGGCTTCGAACCCAGTGAGATGCGACTCGGAGGAGATTCTGAATTATCCTGATGGTTGGCAGGAGCGGTGTCTGGAAATGGGTTATGAGAGGATAGCCCCTGTCATCAAGGAGAGTCGAATGGGGGCTGGCACAATTCGATGGAGCGACGTGTACAGTGACGCCGGCACCACTGAATACGAGCGGCGCATGTTTGACGAGGCTGCAACGTTTGGCTTGCGGTCCGGCATTACTGTTCCATTGCGTGGCCCCAGAGGCAGTTGCTCGATCATGAGCTTTGCTCGGCATTGCGAGCGTGAATTCCAAAGTAGAACAATCGCCTACTTACAACTTGCCGCGACCCATTTTCATCTGAGAGTCGCGAATGACGCGAATTTGAACGTCGTCCAAAAAATTCCTGCGCTTTCTTCAAGAGAGAAGGAGTGTGTATTGTGGGTGGCAAGAGGGAAATCGTCCTGGGATATAGGTGTTATTATGCGGATATCCGAAAATACTGTTAACTTTCACATTAAAAATGTAATGCGAAAGCTGGAAACTTCGAGCAGGACCGTCGCCGCAATTAAAGCAATAACCCTCGGAATAATCGACTTGTAAAGGGACCAAGCAAGACAGGCTTAGCCACGGTCCTGTGCAGCAGGCTCGCTATCAAAGGGGAGTACAGGTGATTCAAACATCGGTTACGCTGTGGCGTCCTCTTGCCTGCATTCAGGGCGATGCTGCGCTGTGGCGCATCCTAACGCAAATCGACGTCCTTTTGTTCGCTCGGGAGCTCCGGCCTCCGCGCCGGCCGCGAGTCACCCAAATGCCTAACGCTCACACGTGGCTCGGCCCTGATCTTGGAGGGGTCGCCAAGTCTTATCGTGGCCGCCGCATTCCGGTCATGGCGGCTATATCTACATTCGCCTCTGCGTCAAGTGATGCGGCTCAGAGTGTTTAGGTTTTTCAGGAAATCGGATGTCGATGGGCACGAGGGGCAACTCTCTCGGTTCTGTTCTAGTCAGAATGCGCGAATACTGAGGGAGTGCCAGTAACGCTACTACTAGCGTGCGTAGGTCGCGTCGGCCGCCATTGCTGTATAAAACGCTTCCATCGCAAGTCGGTTTCAAGAGCATGAGGCGCGCCGCCGTGAGGCCATCGTCTGGTGAGGAAAATCATGTCAAACGAGAGTAATTCCAATTCACTCTACGCCTTCGAGAGCCTCGAATCGAACGTGCGATTTTATTCACGATCCTTCCCTGTGGTGTTCGAGAAAGCCGCAGGAGCCATTCTGCATGACGAGAACGGCCGCGAGTTTATCGATTTTCTCTCTGGCTCAGGCGTTCTTAACTACGGTCACAACGATCCTTACTTTCTCGACGAAGCGACTCAATACCTGAGATCAAATGGAATAATCCACGGGTTGGACATGGCTACGCCAGCTAAAAGAGACTTTATGGAGTGTTTTAATGCCATAATATTGCGTCCACGTGGTCTGGAATACAAATTCCAGTTCCCCGGGCCCACCGGCGCCAACGCAGTGGAAGCTGCTTTGAAACTCGCACGCAAGGCCACGGGGCGGCACGGTATAATTTCATTCACCAACGGCTTCCATGGCATGAGCTTGGGTGCCCTCGCGGTTACTGGCAATCGATACTACCGGAACGCGGCAGGTTTTCCGTCAGCCGGCGTGGCGTTCATGCCCTATGACGGGTATTGGGGACCCGATAACGACACTTCGGAATATCTCGATAAGGTGCTCGCTGATGCAAGCAGTGGTGTCGATCTGCCGGCAGCAATCATTCTGGAAACTGTTCAAGCTGAAGGGGGCATCAACGCTGCGCGAAAAGAGTGGCTGCAGTCGATCCAGAGGATTTGCAGAAGCCATGGCATCCTCCTGATTGTTGACGACATTCAGACAGGTTGCGGACGAGTAGGCAATTTCTTCAGTTTCGAGTTTGCGGGTTTATCGCCAGATGTTGTTCTTTTGTCGAAGTCTCTAAGCGGCTGCGGACTGCCGTTGTCCCTTTTGCTGCTCAAGCCCGAGCTAGATGTTTGGCGGCCGGGCGAACACAATGGGACTTTCCGGGGTAACAATCTTGCGTTCGTAACGGGGGCCGCTGCTTTGCGGAAATATTGGATGAATGATGCGCTGTCTATGGACGTCACGGAAACAGGACGCATCATGAGCGAGCGCCTGCAGCAGGTGACTCAAGCGAACCGAACTCATAGGCTTTCTGTTCGCGGAAGGGGCATGATGCTGGGCCTCGATTGTAGCACAGGTAAGCTAGCCGAGAGGATCGTCCGCAAGGCCTTTGTAGAGGGGCTTGTGGTAGAGCGATGCGGCGCGGAAGACCAAGTTATCAAGCTCCTTCCTCCTTTGACAATCGACGAGCAAACGCTTCAACGCGGTCTGGACATTCTGCAAAAGTCCGTACACGCAAGTGCCTAAGCGACTGGCTGGAACGTGGCGGGGCAACTGCGGGCCACCGACAGTATACACCTTGGACTATTGAAATTCGCGCGTTGAAGCCGGCGAATTGATCGCCGCGCCTGTTCGTGTCCGACTCGCTAGGCAACAGCTCCGCGCGACCGATTCCCCGCCGCGCAATGTTGACGCGGACCTGCTGGACCCTAACCTGACGCACGGAACTATGTTTCTCAACGCCTCGCGATTGCACCGTTCCCCTGCCAACGACAACCGCGGCCTACGATTGTTGGAAAACCAAAGCGACTGTCCGATTTGTCGGATCCGCGACACGGTGGTGTTCGGTCCGCTTGTTCCTGCACTCACGTAAGCAATTGAACAATAGAGAAGATTTTTGTTCCTGTGCAGCTGGCACAGTTCTTGTGTCCCAACGTTCGAGAAGCGCCGGTAACCGCCGATCGATCCCAATGTCATGCGTGATATTGCGGTTGGGGGAACGAAGAAAGGAGAGCCAGCATGCCAGCTGTGCACCGGGTGTCCGCATTCCGATCTGTTTACTCTGCCCTGAGGAAGTAAACCAGAATGGAGTTCCCGATCAAAAGTGCCATAAAGGACAGCTACGAGCGGTTCCCTCGGCAGATGAAGGTCGCCGCACGTTGGTTAGTTGATCATCCGACTGAGGTCGCATTGCTGTCGATGAGGGAGCAGGCGCGCCGAGCACGAGTGCCTCCGGCAACACTAACGCGGCTTGCAAAGCGTCTAGGCTTCGATGGTTTCGACAAATTGAAGGAGTTATTCGCAAATAGCGTCAGGGAAATGCCCGACACATTCGCCGGGCGCGCAGAGGGGTTATTGCTACGACGGGAGGTCGAGGGCGACGGCGTTGTCATCGGCGATACAGTTAAAGCCTTGAATAGTCATCTAAGTGGGTTCGTGCAGCCAGCCGCGATTGCGGCGCTAGCAGCAGCCGCTGACATCCTGGTGGAGGCAAGGAAGATTTTTTGCATCGGCCGCCGTTCAAGCTTTCCTGTAGCCTATCTTATGCACTATGTCGGCTCATTGCTCGGCTTCCCCACAATATTGATCGACGGCATAGGCGGCGCCTCCAATGATGTCCTGCGGTCTGTCGGTCCAGAAGACGCTTTGCTGGCGGTTACAGTCAGCCCGTATACCCGCTTCACAGTGCAGGCAGCCGAGTACGCCGTTTCGCGCGGTGCGAAACTCGTCGCTCTGACCGACAGCGACCTATCTCCAATCGCCAACCTTTCCGAAACTGTGATTCACGTTCGGACCGAAATGCCTTCGTGTTTTCACACCATGACTCCCGCATTCGCCGCGGTGGAATGCCTCGTGGAACTGGTCGCCGCCAGACGCGGCAGTTGCGCGCTCCAATCCTTGGCCGCCAGCGAAGAACATCTTGCGGAATTCGACACTTATGTCCTCCAAATACCGCGCATGCGCGCGAACTCTGATTGACCGAGACAGAACCGCAAACTCAAAGGGCTCATCTGTGCTTGGACATGAGGACCAGATCTCAAGTCGAGCCTCGTGCCCATTTACTTTCGTCGTGAACCAAGCGGCTACATACTTTCTCGATTGCGATGCCACAGCGCTTCGTTTGTACGAGATAAGTGACAAACGTCGTAATTTGACCCTGCGCATCCTCGTACTGGCCGCGTAACTGGTGGACGTTTCTGTTTGAAACCTGACGCATGTGAGGCGCTGTTAGTGGTCACCGCGGCGTAAGCGTATGCCTTGCATTTCTTTCCCGCACATCCTCGTCGTGGCACGCCGATTGCACTGGCGTGGTGAAGAAGCCGTTACGATTATTACGTCTCGCACTTAAGGAAGGGAGACCACATGAAGACCGCTCGAACGACCACAGGTAATGCGATAGATGCTTCCCCGCTGAAAGCGCTTCCGCCCACCGGTTCGGGCCTACGGCCTACGTCCGAGGTCATCAATTTCATTGAGGGAACTCGCGCGGTGACCGCGGATGATCTAGAAGCTCACAGCATCACGCGGTATCGCGTCACAAGCTCCTATCGTGAACAGATCATCAACAGTGGCTATTACGACCAGCTTAAACTCATCGTCGAGCCGTCATTCAAAGAGTTCGAGAGTCCTGGTAATCTAGATACGAGCGGCGAGCACGACAACACGGTCGTGCCTGGGTTTCAGCACAAGTACGCCCAAACCGGATTATTGCTGGCGACGGACCGCTGCGCTTCATACTGCCGTTATTGCTTTCGCAAACGTATTGTTGGCAGGGATTCAGATGAAATCGCAGCTGACTTAGGGGAAATTGCACGCTACATTGGAGGTCACCCTGAGATGACGAACGTGCTGGTATCGGGAGGTGACCCGTTTGTGCTCAGCACCGGCAGGCTCCACGAAATTCTTGATCGTCTGCTGTCGTTCCCACACTTGAATTCTATTCGATTCGGCACAAAAATGCTCGCCTACGCGCCTAAAAGATTCGAGGATCCCGGTGTGGTAGCCTTGTTCCAACGGATCCATGATGCGCGTAAGGTCGGAATGATGGTCACACATTTTGACCACATCGGCGAAATCTCGGTCGATGCGGAGCGTAACATTCGTGCGTTGTGCGCACGTGGTGTACAATTTCTAAACCAGACCGTGCTTCTCGCGAAAGTCAACGATGACCCCGAGATCTTGGCTGCGACCTTTGCCAAGTGTCACCAAATTGGCATGCGCCCTTATTACCTCTTTCAAGGCAGGCCGGTAAAAGGCGCTTCGCATTTCCAAGTTCCACTGCGCCGAGGACTAGAGATTGCGCACGGCATCAACCAACGCCTGAGCGGCATTGAAAAGACCTTCAAATACATCATGTCGCATTCCACAGGAAAGATTGAGATTCTCGACCTTGGAGCGGATGGCCGCGTCTATATGCGGTATCATCAAAACAAGACGCCGGAGAAGATCGGTAAGATTTTTTCTCGGCCGTATCTCGAGGGTGCCTGCTGGTTGGACGATTTGGCCGAGGAATGAGATCAAAAGGCGCGCATTGCGTGCTTGCCGACAAAGCGCAAGTGGAGCTGCCCTATCTCCAGATAGTAGCGTCGTGGCCGTGGNGGGGGGGGGGGGGGGGGGGGGGGGGGGGGGGGGGGGGGGGGGGGGGGGGGGGGGGGGGGGGGGGGGGGTCGGGTATCGGGTAGCGGACACGATGAGCTGCTGTGAGCTTCTATGTCTGCGCCTAGTTCTGAACTAGATGCCGGTCGGTAACTTGACAGCGAGGATTTGCCGCCTGCCGTCCCAATCGACGCCGACGGCGATCAGCACCTCCTGGCTCTGACGACGCCGGCCTCATGCACTTTCTCGTACGGGCATCGAGGATGAGATAGGGGAAGAGCTCTTGAAAGCGGGCGGCAGGCAAAGGCCATATGGCTTTCGGCGAGGCGCTCGTTGATCGCAGGCATCGCCGAGGCCGAGCGGGCATAGGGCACCGCTCCTCAGTGATCGCCTTCACCTTGCGGGTCGACACCCCTTGCACATACATCGCCGCCATGGTCGTTACCAGCGCCCGCTTCGAGCGCTGATAACGCCCGGAGCAGTGCTGTGGCGTCCGAGCTCCAGCTTGCCGACCGCGTCATCAGCGTGCTGCCGTAATGACCAGAGCGATAGCCGAGCGTCTCCAGCGTGCGCTCGCCCTTTTTTGCCCTATCGCCTCGTCCACCTCCGCCTTGAGAACCTGTTGCATGACGGCCCGGATCATTACCCGGAGCGCGTCGGGGTTCGAAAGCAGAATGTCTCGGACGGCAGCGACGGTAGTCCTATTTTCAGTTTTGGTCATGGTGGCGCCGCACCTTAGCCACCTTCGGTGGCATAGACGTGGCGGAAATGAAGGCATCGTCGTTTGCGATCAGGTCTTGTCTGATACCACCTGCGCTGGTGCGGCCCGGCAAGCAGCCCCAGTCTGTTCCTGTTCGCCAAGTGTCGGAAATGGCGTGATGGACCAATGCATTAAGTCAACGGCATGCTGAAGTATGGCCGCAGTACGTGTGCGGCTCGGCGAAACGGCGATGACATGGCCCATCGAATCCAAGTAATCGCCTTTTCTCACGACCGGTGTTTTTGGTTTAACATAAATTCTAACCTCAGCGACACCTGGTACGGCAGCTGCCCGAGTGTCGCCATCGATCCAATCGAGGATGCCGTCGCGATCAGGAACTAGGAACCGCGCGGCGGCAATGTGCGAACGCTGCGCGCGCAGGTCCCATTCCTGGCCAATGAGAAGCTTGATGTGCTCGGTTATGAGGTCGACACCATGAGCCATCTGAACCAGGCGAGGAGTGATCCAACCAGGAAGGCGCGGATTGACTTCAATGACAACTGGCCCGCGCTTCGTCCAACGGAATTCAATGTTCGCTGGCCCCCAGCCGAGGCCGAGAGCGTGCAAGCAGTTCAGCGAAACATCGCTGATACGCTTATACTCGTCATCAGTCAGCGGGGCTGGAAAAACTGTCTCACGAATGACGAAATGCGGTGGGTGGCCGAAGTCAGCGGCACCAACTGCAATCACTGCACTTCCCATCGTATCGACGCTGTATTGTGGGCCTTGAGCGAATTCTTCGACCAGTACCTTGCGTGAAGATTTGTGTTCCCCACATAGCAGCCGAGTCGTATGCTCCGCTAACTCATCGCCGTCCCGGCATAATCGGACACCGCTGCTGCCGCTGCCTACCGCCGGCTTTAGGATCACGGGCAGGCCGATCTCCGAGGCAGCAACTTCTACTTCGCTAGCATCGGCCGCCACCCGAAAAGCAGGCATTGGAATGCCGGCCTCGGCGAGGAGCTGACGTTGAACGAACTTGTCGCAGCATCGATCAATCGACGCAGGGTTCGGTCCTGGTAGATCGAAATACCGGCAGAGCTTGGCAACTATCACATAGAGCGACTCATCGAGGCCAGTGAACCCAGTGATGCCAGCAATGTCATACCTCGCACGTACTTGACAACATTCGCGTAGCACTGCACCGAATTTATCTGTGTTGACACGGATTGCCTCAGCGCCTCTCGCTGCAAGATAATCATACTGAGTTGGATCAGCCGACAGGGTGATCGGATGAAGACCAAGACGCTGGGCCGCATGGATGTATAGCGGACCGTTACCTCTATGACCTTCAAGCAGGATGAGTGCTCTTCTTGCCATTAACGTTACCTCCACGTTGCGCACTCTGACCGCGATCAGAGCCTAGGCATAATCTTTTGCAACCGGTGCTTAACCTCAGTCTCGCGATGAGCGTGTGATTGTCCGGATTTAGGCTGCCCTGTGCTAGCGGCATCGCAAATGCCAAGGTGCGGCTGCCGAAAGTCACACGAGGCAGAGCCGTCTACGGGAAAGGCCAGCGTCAACCAACGCCACACGTCGGGGCCAGGGTTCAATGGTAGTGTTCATGACCTCCACCGCTGATAGAAGGCAGACTTCCGGCTGGGCCGATGCGTGTGCTGCGGCTACTGCTGAAGCATCTTAAGTAGGGCTCGATGCTTGATCTGCCTCGGCGATACCGATTCCGAAGTACCGAGTATGGGCAGCATTGAGGATGCGATTGACCAATGACGAGAAGCTGTGTCCGCCGGTCGCCGCGGCCAGGACATAAGCGCTGGACGTACCGAGCACCGGCATGGAGTTGATCTCCAGGACAAACGGTTGACCGGAGCGGTCAATCCGGAAGTCGACGCGGGCGTAATCTCGGCACTGGCACGCTCGGAACGCCGCAACTGAAATATCTTGCAGCACCGCCTTAAGCTTGCTCCCAACTGGCGCCGGGCAAATCCTCCGCGGTGGCGCCTCCCGAGTCAGAAGATGCGTTTCGGCGCCGCCGAAGTCGTACTCCACAAGAGGCAAGATCTCGAGTTGTCCGTTTCCAAGCAGCGCGCTCGTGACTTCTCGCCCGTCGATGTATTCTTCCACGAGGGCATCCTGCGAATACTGCGTCGCGATTACTTCTACGGCTTGTCTCAACTGAGCGGGTTGATATACAAGCTCCAACCCAAAGCTGCCAAATTCGTGACGCGGCTTCACTACCAGTGGGAATCGCAGGTCACCGATACTCTCAGTGCCTTTACGCATGACGCGAAAGTGCGGCGTCGGCACCCCAGCATCGCGCAGGAGCCTCTTGGTTAAGACCTTATCAAGGGCCAGACCGTGCCCGACCGGGCTCGATCCGGTGTAAGGCACGCCAGCCATCTCGAGCATGGCAGGAACGTGGGTGAGACGGCACTCGCCTTGAATTCCGTAAGCCAGGTTGAAAACGAATCCGGACGGCCGGGCTTGAGGACCGGGAGGCATCAAACGCTCGAGCGAAGTGAGCAGTCCCTTGTCGCCTTCGCACAGCAACGCCTCGTGACCGCCTTTCCGCAGTGCTGCCGCCACGCTGGCGACCTTCTCGCGACGTTCCTCCTTCGGACAAGGTTGACCGAACCTGTTGATGACAGCCCCATAATCATCGTTCCATACTACGGCTACCCGCATGAGCTTACTCCCTGGATGTTTCCCGCTATCAGGTTCATGTGTATTTTAATTCGGTTGATCCTACAGTGTCTCATGCAATCGGCGTGCCAGCGGAGAAATGGTAACCTATAGGCGCAAAGCAGACAAAAATTGCTGCAGCCATCGAAAAATTTGAGCCTCAGTGTGTCAGTTCTCTAACATCAACTGTAGCTTGGCAGTACAACGGGTTTTAGCTCAAGCTATTCCGGTGCGCTGGTGTTTGGAGGGCACCGTAGGAGTTCCATGCTCTGCCATGCATTGCACACTCAGGCGATTTCGCCGTCCGCTTGGCCGTGTTCAGACGGCTTCAACGTCGCAGCAAGCCCGGCATGAGCGTCTCCGACCAGGGCACAAAATACGCGTGCCCGTGATCTCGACCGCTTGGCCTATGCGGGAGGCGCGTTCTCGACTTCTCACGGCCGGGTAAGCCGACCGGGAATGCTTCATCGAGGCATTCAAACGGTCCCTTGCGGGCGGAATGCTTGAACCAGCATTGGCTCCTGACCCTTGTGGATGCCCGCGAAAAAAATAGAAGATTGGCGTCAATACTGTAATGAGGAACGACCACATAGTGCGACCGGCAACAAGGTGCTGATCTCGTTGATGAATTAGGGAGCGCAACCAGCCCGCCCCCTGAATGAAGCCGAAAAACTCTCCGGCGGTTCAAAGATCGGGTTCAGAAACACCGAGGCTCTAATCGCCGCTGGATGAAGTTTCCTGGCATGTATGGCCGGCCTCGCGGTCGGGCGTTTTAGACGGCTGCGTCGGTTGCAGGCATGTATTCGGCCTATGAGTGCGGCCGCTTTATGCCGCTGGCACTGATGAAGGCCGCGAGCGTGTAGGGCGTCCTGGCCCGCAATTCGGCCGCCCATAGTGTCGGCGCAGCCGTGCTCTTGCGGCTAAAGCGCAGCACCGTATGGGCACCGACCACGACGAGCCGTCGGATGTAGAGATGGTCTTGCTTGCTGATGCGCCCGAGCCGCTGTTTTCCTCCGGACGAGTTTTGTCGCGGCACAAGCCCGAGCCAAGCCGCAACTGCCGGCCGGACTCGAAGAGCAACGGGATCCGTAACGGTAGCCGCTATGGCGGTCGCGGTGATTGGACTGCGCCTATCGCGTCCCCGCCCTGCACTTGAAAGACGTGCTTGGCGACGGTGTTAACCTTCTCCATGCACGGCTTTCCCTCACGTCGAGGACGAGGATTATGAGACCGTCCACCGCTTACCCGAGTCCGGCACATGGGTCTCCTTGCCACCCACCAACTTTGGTAGGTTCGGTTTTTGCCGTCACTCACGTAAGAGTCTGTACGGTGGGCGAGGTGGTTCGAGCAATTGCTGACCGGCTGAACTATAGTCGTAATCATAGTCCTTGTTGAGAGTGCCCCATGCGGATCAATAGCGAAATGAATCCCGGATTGTTTCTCTCTCGGTCCGGATATCATCAACGGGGACGACTCGTCCCCAGCCTGTCAGCGAGTGGTGAAGCTGATATCGGTCACTATGCCAAGGTTGCCCCGAAGATGCGGGATTTCACTTCGCTTTTCTGGCCCAGCACAAAACCTAGGCCGCACCGGAACCGGCCTGGTCTCAGGTCCAGTACAGCTTCAAACAAATCTCGGAGTCCTGCGTCATGAGAACCTTTGGAACCTACATCGTTGAGTTGCTGGCCGCCAATGGTGTTGAACTAGTGTTCGGCATACCTGGAGTGCACACGGTCGAGCTTTATCGTGGACTGCAAAACGCGGGATTGCGGCACATTACTTCTCGCCATGAACAGGGTGCCGGGTTCATGGCGGACGGGTACGCCCGGGTTAGCGGCAAGCCCGGGGTCTGCTTCATTATCAGCGGCCCGGGGTTGACCAACATCGCGACCGCGATGGGGCAGGCCTACTGCGACTCGATCCCAATGCTGGTGATCTCTTCGGTAAGTGCAGTCGGCGCGATGGGCTCAGGCGCCGGCCATCTTCATGAACTGCCGGATCAGCGCCAATTAATGCGACAGGTCAGTGCCTTCAGTCACACAGTTCTGCATATGGATGAGTTCGAGCTCGCCCTTGCGAGAGCCTTCGCGATTTTTGCTTCCGCCCGGCCGCGTCCGGTTCACATAGAGATTCCCGTCGACTTGTTGGGATGCGACAGCACTTCCTTGGGGATTGCACGCCACCTTGAGACGCCTGCAGCCCCTGGCGTTGCAATGGAAGCAGCCGCTGCAGCCACAGAACTTCTCACAAACGCCGCTCGGCCAGTCATAGTCGCAGGGGGTGGTGCTAAGCGCGCAAGTGTCCCCATCCGGCGGCTGGCCGAAGCCTTGGACGCACCGGTATTGATGACTGTGAACGGTCGCGGCATCTTGCCTCCGGGGCACGCGCTTGCTGTTCCTATCATTCCCGCCCGCGCGCCCGCCCTCGAACTGCTAAGCAAATCGGATGTAATTCTGGCGATCGGCACCGAAATAGGGCCGACCGACTTCAAAAACAAGCTCCTCGAACGCACTAACTTCCCTGGCAAACTCATTCGAATAGATCTCGACGCTGAACAGGCGATGCGTGGCATGTCCCCGGACCTGGCGATCGTGGCCGATGCGACAGAAGCCGCCGAACAGATCAGTATGTTGATTGCGCCTTCCGATGTAGGTGGCAGCGGGAAGGCACGCGCGGCCGCCGCAAGGGCAGCAATGGCGGCTGTAGTGACACCTAAGGAAAAGGCGTGCTTGCATCTGCTAGCGGCGTTGCGTCATGGCGCAAAAAATACAATCATCGTCGGCGATTCTAATCAACCGGTATATGCTGGCTGCACGGCATTCGGCACCGACGAGCCGGGCAGATTCTTTTGCTCCGCGACCGGCTACGGGACGCTGGGATATGCGTTGCCGGCAGCTATAGGCGCCAAACTCGCCGCTCCGGATCGCCCTGTCATATGTGTGATCGGAGACGGTGGCCTTCAATTCACTCTCCCGGAAATGGCGACCGCGAGCGAAATTGGCTGTCCTATCATCATGATCGTCTGGAGAAACAACGGCTATGGAGAGATTAAGAGACACATGGAGAACGCCGGGGTCGAACCGATCGGTGTCGACCTCTTTACACCCGATTTCCAGAAGCTTGCTCAGGCCTTTGATTGGCACGGTGAGGTACTGGCGGGCGCCGATGCCGTTGAGGAGCGTTTGGCTGCGGCTAGGATGCGCGGCAAGCCCTCTTTGATTGAGATTGTAGAGGCGTCCTACGTTTAGTTGCTGATTCAGCTGTCGGTTGAACCGCGCCCGCTCCCGATCGTTGGACCGCCCATCAGGGTTTCTTCTCTTTTCGGGGCTGGGTCTCTCAAGCACAGGACATCCTCTGCGCGCCTAAAGGGCGCGGCGTTGGTCGTTGTCTTTATGTTTGGCGAGTAGCGGTCTTCGGCACGCGGCAAGATCATGAGCGCCCGCCAGGGGGCTGGCTTCTCTTCGAAGTCGGCGCGACCGCTTCGTGATCGGGTCGGATGAGAGGCACTCAATCTTTTTCCGCGACTGTCAGATGAGCTGACGCCTTGGTCATCCACGAGGCGATCAACCGAGCGGCCTTCGATGACTGGGGTTGAGCGCCAGCTTGCGCCGGCTCTTGCCAGGGGCGATGTCGTCATCCTCGACAATCTCGCCGTCCACAAGAGTGCACGAGGGGGCAATGCCTCCGAGACAGGGCGCCTGGTTCGTGTTTATGCCGCCCATACAGTCCAGATCTCAACCCCATCGAAATGTCCCGGCTGCCCAAAGATCGGGGTGGTTCACGATAGGGCGCACTCTAATCCAATCTGGAGGAAGTTACCCGTGGCAGATCACGGGGCATTATTCATACTCGAAGATAACGCTTGAAAGGTAAGCGGTTAGCTGACGGCGTCTGACATGAAATTCCAGGGCATGGGGGCTTTGTGCGGCAAAACCCTTGCGCGGACGCGGCGCTCGCTTCGGCTTGTCTTTGGCCGCGCGGTCGAGTTCGCTAGGGATTGCCGATAGGCCGGTTTGACCTCTTCGAAGGCAAAGGAGACCTGATCGTCATTGACCCCGAGGCGGAGCCGCTCAGAGCGCTTGCCATTTTGCGTGCGCTGCAGAACCTTCATGATCAAGGTCCGGTTGGCAATCCGCTCGTTGGCGCTCTTCTCAACCGCCCCCAATCGCGCAATCTCAGCCTCGGCCACCTACAGCCGGCCCTCTTTCGCGGCTTGTTCGCGCGCCAACGCGAGAACCATCGCTTTCAGCGGAACACGGTCCGCCCGCTTCGGCCGGAACGCATAAACCGCTCCGTTGAATGGGTCGAGACCGCCGTCTCGGACCAGAGCCATCAAGGATAGCGCACCTTTGCGGAGGTCGACAGGCTGGCACGGCACGCAAACGATGACGCCGGACGCGATCATACCTTGCGGACCGCCCGGAGTATCTTCGCCAAGTAATCCAACTCGATATCGCCGGCGACGCGCACCACGACATCACCGAGGACGATTTCGACCGTAGAGCTTGCCACCGGCTCAGCGCGCGCGAACTTGACCTCTTTCTTCGCGGTTTCCGTCAGGGGCGCAACCAGCAGTTTGCAGAGGATGTAAGCGGCAAGCAGACCCCGTCTGGCGGAAGGGGTGAGCGGTCGGATATCGGTAGCGGACACAATGAGCTGCTGTGAGCTTCTATGTCTGCGCCTAGCTCTGGAACTAGAACCTTCCATATGATCGAAGCGGTTGCCGAGCGCCTTGAGGGTGCGCCGCGGCAGCTTCGCCGGCGCTGGTCGGATGAGTTCAAGGCACGGGCGGTGGCGGAGGCATTGGAGCCAGGCGCGAGCGTCTCGGCGATCGCGCATCGGCTCGGCATTCACCCGTCGCAGCTCTTTGGCTGGCGTCGTGCGGTCTTAGACGCTCGGAAGGTGTCCACGGAACCGGCCCATTGTGAGATAGCCGCGGCGTCTACTGGCGAAGCGGTGATCGAGGTTGTCATTGGCGACGTGATCGTGCGTGCTCGCGCTGACGTCAGTGAGGAGCACTTGCAGCGGGTGATCCGGGCGGTGCGCTCGGCATGATCCCCTCCGGCGTGAAGGTGTTCCTGGCCAGTCATCCGGTCGACTTCCGCAAGGGACCGGACAGTTTGCTGTCGCTGGTACGTGACGCCGGCAGTGATCCGTTCAACGATGCGCTATATGTCTTCCGGGCCAAACGAGCGGATAGAGTGAAGATCGTCTGGTGGGACGGCTCCGGCGTCTGCCTTTATGCCAAGCGGTTGGAAAAATCGCAGTTCTGCTGGCCC
>NZ_LNQB01000090.1 GCF_001651875.1 Sinorhizobium saheli | reverse complement strand
AATCAGTCCCTCTGTTGCAGCCGTAGGGAATCACGGCAAAAACCCAAAAGCCAGAGGGCTTTTTCAGCAGCCTGCTAAAGCCATTTCATCGTCAGATAGAAACATGTCTGATGGCTCTAGTCCACTGTGAAGACGCCGTCCCATGCCCGCTCCAGCGTCTCGAGCGACGCCACCTTCGAGATTCCATTGAATTCGCAATAGGACCCGATGAAATCCAGAAGGTACTTCGGATGGTAGCAGGACCCGGGTGATTCGGCACCGTATTTGCGGTCGTAGAACTGCTCCAGGTCGCCGGCGATGAATTCCACCGACACGCCCCGCGCATAGGCCGCGAAGATCTGCATGTATTCGGCCCGCGACGGATTGCTGACGAAGATCTTGTATTTCAGCCGCCGAAGCCCGGCCTCGTCGGACAGGTCTTTCGGCGCGATGTTGGTGGAGAAGACGACGAGCTCGTCGAAGGGGACCTTGAACTTCTTGCCGGTGTGCAGCGTCAGAAAGTCGTATCCGCGCTCGAGCGGCACGATCCAGCGGTTGATGAGCGCCTGCGGCAGCACCTGCTGCCGCCCGAAATCGTCGATGATGAAGACGCCGCCGGAGGCCTTGAGATGCAGCGGCGCCTCATAAACGCTCGAGCCGTCGGTGAAGGCGAGATCGAGGAGGTCGAGCGTCAGTTCGCCGCCGGTCTTGATGACCGGCCGCAGGCACTCGACCCAGCGCTGGTCGGATTTCGGATAGGGAGTCGCCGCAGCCGGCTGGTGGACGGCTTCGTCATAGAAGCTGATGACATAGCCGCCCACCTCGACGGCATAGGGCACCCAGATCGTCTGTTGAAAGAGCCGCGACGTCCGCTCGGCGATGCTGGTCTTGCCGTTGCCGGGCGGTCCGTAGAGCAGGATCGACTGCCCCGAATTCATCGCGGGCCCGAGCTTCTCGACCAATGACGGCGCCAGCACGAGCCCCTTCAGGCTCTCGATCAGCCGGTCATGGGTCACCCGCTCGTGATGGATGGACTGCTGCCCGAGCTGACGGCAGAAGGCCTCCAGCGAGACGGGCGCCGGACCGACATAGGACGACTGACGGACGGCGGCATGCGCGTATTCGCGGCCTTTCGTCGACAGCGCGTAGCGGATGTCCGACCGGACATCGTCTCCGGCAAGCCCGCGCGCCTCGAGATAGGCGAGCTTCACCATTTCCTTGATCAGGAGATTGATCACCGATTTCGGCAGCTTCATCCGCTCCGCCAGATGCGATGGCGTCACCGTGTCCTGCTCGGTCGCGCATTTTGCCGCCAGCCGCAGGAGGAACGACAGCTCCAGTCCCGTCTCCTCGACGCTCATCGGCGCCAGCGGCATCCGCGCGTCGAGCGCCGGGGCGAAATCTTCACGAACAGGATCGAGCGAATGCATGGCGGACCTCGCTGGCGTTAGAGCATTTTGCAGCGGATAGAGCGGTGGCGCGAACGCATGGGAGCGCATTCCGCTCTAGCCGCCGGGCGTCAGGCCGACGAGCAGGCTGACGACGCGGATGACGATGGGCACGAGCACGATGACGAGGCTCACCGGGAACAGGAAGGCGCCGAGCGGCAGCAGCATCTTGATCGGCAGCGCATTGGCCTTCTCTTCCGCCCGCACGACCCTCAGATCGCGCATCTCCTTGCTGTAGACCCTGAGCGTCTGGGTCACGCTCGTGCCGAGCTCCTCCGATTGGCGGAAGAGGACCGAAAGCGCGCGCGCCTCGTCGATCCGGAGCCTTGCGGCGAGATTGGCGAGCGCCTCGCGCAGCCGCCGGCCGCCGCGCACCTCGAGCATCATGATCGACAGATGCAGGCCGAAGTCCTGCCGCTTGCTGACGAACTCCCGCGCGACCCGGTTCGCCGCCGCCTCGATGCTCATGCCCGCATCGAGGCAGACGATCAGCATGTCCATGAAGTCGGGAAAGAGGCGGCGATACTCCCGTTCCTTGGCGTCGCCGCGCCGGTCGATATAGATGTTGACCAGGATGAAGGTGACGCCGGCGGCAAACAGGGCGATGATCAGGGTCGCGAGCCGCGACATTTCGGGGACGAAGCGGTTGAAGGCCCAGACGGTCAGGACCGCGACGCCGATGCAGAGGATCGCCCTGATCGTCTGGAACGCCGGCACGGCGCCGGCACTGAAATATCCGGCACGGATCAGCCGGTTCTGGGTGGAATTGGCGTTGTTGTCGCGCCGGGTGATCTCGAAATAGCGGCGGATCAGCCGGTTCTCCACCTCGCCGAGATCGGCGATCGCGCCGTCGCCCGCGTGAAATTCGTCGCCGCCCGCCCTTGTCCTTGTCTCCGACAGCCGGACGCCCACCTCACGCCGGCGGAAGATGACTTCCGAGGCTGCGGCGGAAAAGATCAGGACCGAGAAGAAGACGATGAGATAGATGCCGTACTCGTTCCACATGGCGGCCTCAATACTCGAAGTGAACCATCTTGTAGAGAATGACGTTGCCGATCGCCATGACGACCAGCAGCGCGGTGACGATGATCGTACCGTAGCCGCTGTCCCAGACCGGATCGAAATAGGTCGGCGCCAGCGCCCTGATCATGCCGTAGAGGAGGAAGGGATAGATCGACATGAAGATGGCGGTGATCCGCCCCTCCGCCGAGATCGACTTGACCTTGGCCTTCAGCATGAAACGGTCCCGCAGCGTCTTCGACAGGTTCTGCAGGATTTCTACGAGGTTGCCGCCGGTTCCGGCCTGCACGCTGAGCGAGATGGCGAGCAGGTTCAGGTCTTCGACGCCGACCCGGTCGTTGAGGTTCATGAGCGCATCCTCGAGCGTCACGCCATAGGTCAGCTCGTCGGAAAGCAGCCCGAACTCGGTGCCGATCGGATCGGGCATTTCGCGCGCCACCAGCGCGATCGCCGCCGGCAGCGGATGCCCCGCGGCCAGGCTGCGGTTGGCGACGTCGAGCGCCTCGGGGAGCTTCTCGGCGAACTTGCGCATGCGCGTGGCCCGCGCCCGCCAGACGACGAGCGCCGGAATGAGCAGGCAGGCGGCGAGGAAGAGCGGAATGCGGATCAGGTTGGTCGGCACGAAAAACTGGACCCCGAGCCAGACGCAGACGGCGCCGGCGACGCCGTAGAGCGCGAAGCGCTTCGCGTCGAACGTGACGCCGGACTGCACGTAGAACTGCCTGAGCCGCCGCATCAGCGGCACGGAACGCCACTCCCCGTCGACGCCGCGCTGCTTGAGCATCTCGCGATAGGTCTCCCGGTGGTTCTCGCTTTGCGCAAGCAGGCCCAGCCGGTGGTTGATCGCCTTGTGACGTTCGGAGGTTTGGAAATAGCTGCGCAGCACCGCCTCGGCGGCGACCAGCACGGCAACGAAAACGGCGGCATAGAGAAGGATCAGCGTCATGACCTGCCACCTCCCGTCTGCAAGGGCCTGCCGGGTTCGAAGATCGACGTCGGGATGATGATCCCGACCTCGGCGAATTCCTCGACGAAGCGCGGCCTGAGGCCCGTCGCGCGGAATTCCCCGTGGATGCGGCCGTTCTCGTCCGTGCCGATCTTCTTGAAGCGCATGATCTCCTGCATCTGCACGACCTCGCCCTCCATGCCGGTGATCTCGGAGACCGAGACGACCTTGCGGCTGCCGTCGCTGAGCCGCTGCACCTGGACGATGAGCGTGATCGCCGAGGCGATCTGCGCGCGGACGCTGAGCTGCGACATCGGCATGCCCGCCATGCCGACCATCTGCTCGAGACGGCCGACCGCATCGCGCGGCGTATTGGCATGGATGGTGGTCATCGAGCCTTCGTGACCGGTATTCATCGCCTGCAGCATGTCGAAGGCTTCTTCGCCGCGCACTTCGCCGACGATGATGCGGTCGGGACGCATGCGCAGCGCGTTCTTCAACAGTTCGCGCTGGCGGACCTCGTTGCGGCCGTCGAGCGTCGGCGGCCGCGTTTCCATCCGCCCGACATGCGGCTGCTGCAGTTGCAGTTCGGCCGCGTCTTCGATGGTGATCAACCGTTCCTTCGGCGAAATCTGCGAGGAAAGCGCATTGAGCAGCGTCGTCTTGCCCGAGCCCGTGCCGCCCGAGATGATCATCGACACCTTGCCCTTGACCGCCGCGCTCAGGAGAATGCGCATCTCGTCCGCCATGGCGGCGTATTCGACGAGGCGCTCGAGCGTCAGCGGCTTGCGGGTGAACTTGCGGATCGAGACGAGCGGCCCGTCGACCGAGATCGGCCGGATCGCGACGTTGACGCGCGACCCGTCCTTGAGCCGCGCATCGACCATGGGCGTCGCCTCGTCGACGCGACGGCCGACGGCCGAGACGATCTTGTTGATCACCCGGAGCAGGTGGTCCTCGTCCTTGAAGCGGACCGCCGTGCTCTCGAGCTGCCCGCGCCGCTCCACATAGACGCTCTTGTAACCGTTGATGAGGATATCGGCGACGCTTTCATCCGCGAGCAGCGGCTCGATCGGCCCGAGGCCGAGCATCTCGTCGGTGATGTCGCGGACCAGATCGTTGATTTCGCGGGCATTGAGCGGCGAGTTGTTGCGACGGATATAATCCTTGACCAGCGGTCTGATCTCGGCGGCGATCTCCTCGTTGTCGAGAGTGTCGAGGATGCCGAGATTGATATGGTCGAGCAGGTGGCGATGCAGGTTGACGCGCTCGGACACCATGTCGATGCCGAGCGGCGATTCCTCCGCCGCCGGGGCGGGTGCGGCCGGCGCCTCGAGAACCGGCGTCGCGACGGCCAGACCGTTGGGAATGAGATCGGCGACCTGGTGCCGTGCCGCGCTTTCCGGCGGCTGTTTGTAGAAGCGTCCTATGAATCCGTTCGCCATCAGCCTTACTCCTTACAATTACTTCCTTGCGACGGGTCTCTACCCCCTCTGGCCTGCCGGCCATCTCCCCCACAAGGGGGGAGAAACAAGCGGCTCGCTGCTCGCCCTGACGGGCCGCTTCCGCAACCGGAACGCTCCGGTCGAGGCGCAGACGGCGCCGCATCTGTTCTCCCCCCTTGTGGGGGAGATGGCCGGCAGGCCAGAGGGGGTGGACATAGGCACTCGGCCTCAACCCCAACTGCAACATTTACTTCACGACGACGGTGGCTCCGATCTTCACGCGGTTGTAGAGATCGATGACATCGGCATTGCTCATCCGGAAACAGCCGGAGGAGGCGAATTCGCCGACCGTCGACTGTTCGTTGGTACCGTGGATGCGATAGAGCGTGTCGGCGCCGCCCCGGTACAGGTAGATCCCGCGCGCGCCCATCGGATTGAAGGGACCGGCCGGCACGAGCTCCGGAAGCTCGGGCGCCCGCGCCTTCATCTCGGCGGGCGGCCGCCAATCGGGCCATTCCGCCTTGCGGCCGACCTTCACCACGCCGCTCCAGCGAAAACCGTCGCGGCCGACGCCGATCCGGTAGCGCAGGGCGCGGTTGCCGGGCAGGACGAGATCGAGCGTCCGCCTGGAGCTCAGGATGACGACCGTTCCCGGCGGATAGCTCTGCTCCGAGGGCACGATCGTCGCCGTGGTCGGGCCGAGGCTGCGCGGCACCTGTTCGCTTGCCGCCGCCTGGTCCGCGCAAGCGCCGAAGACGAGCGCGAGCATCAGGGAAAACACCCCGGCCCGGACCCGCCGGGCTCCGCCCTTCCCGCGCCCGGCCTGCCGGCCGCCGCTCTCCGGTTCCCGTGTCTTCATCGAACGAGCGCTCCGATTTTTCCGACCGCCTTGCAGAAGGGGGAGCGCGCATTGACCTCGAACGGCAACACGCCGCGGTTGACGGCCTCGCTCAGCGTGTCCCAGTCGTAGCCGACGATATGCGCCTTGGCTTCCTTGAAGATGCTGTCCGCCTGCTGCCGCTTCACCCCGAGGCTGAAGAGCTTGCGGCGATATTTGTTGATGACGATGAAGATCGACTCCGGACTGCCACGCAGCCGCACCAGGTTGAGGAACAGGTCCCTCGCCTGGTGCAGCGCCGGTATCGTCATCTCGGTGACGATGGTGACGCTGTTGACAGACGTCAACACGTCGTCCTTCCACGGCGTATGGTAGTGGGGCATGTCGATGATCGTCTGATCGCTTTCAAAGGCTGCGACATCCAGCATGCGCAGCACCAGTTCGGCACCCCTTGGCGACAGGAGCACCGAAGGCTGCCGGAACGACAGGAGGGAGAAGCCGCCCGCATGGCGCTTGCGCACGAGGTCGATGAATTCGAGGTCGACGCGCGACGGATTGGCGACGACCGGCATCAGGTCGTAGTCGTTGACGAGGTTGAGGTAATAGCCGAGCGTCCCGGAGGAGAAGTCTAGGTCGAAGAGATCGACCCGCGGCGCGGAATTCTTGGTCGGCTGCGCGAGCAGATGCGCAAGCGACGAGGCGATGACGCTGGCACCCGCGCCGCCGACGGCCGAGACGACCGCGTGCACGCGGCTGTCGCTTGCGCCTGCGGTCGGCGCATGCGTCGAGATCATGTCGATCAGCGCCCGGCGATCGAGCGGCTTCTTCAGCCAGTCGTTGCCGTTCAGGCGAAAGAGCAGCCGCAGCCGGTCGTCCGGCAGTTCTTCCGAAACCACGATCAGCGGGATGTTGCGGTGATCGGTGCGGAAGGAAAAGAGCTCCGGCCGGCTGAGCAGCTCGCCATTGTCGACATCGAGCACGATCAGCCCGAACTCGGCCGGGTCGAGCCGTCCCTTCTCGCCAAGCGCCTTCAGCGCCATGTGGCGCACGTCGTAGCACGAGAGCGACCCGAAGGTATCGAGCATGAAGCTCGCCGCCGCCGCGTCGTCGGAGAGAACCAGGATCTTTGTCGATGCCACGAAGTTCATATGCGCTGTCATTTCGCTTCCCCACGCAATATCAAGGGTTTAGCAGGTTGAACATGTCTTAAGGTCTTCCGTCGTGATCGTCACCGGATGGGCGGGTATGGTGATGTCGTCGAGCCCGAGCAGGGCGCCAAGGATGGGCAGGTCGAAGGTGATGTTGCGCACCTCGAGCCGCATCGTCAGCACCGGCCCGTCCGGCCGGCCCCAATAGCCGAGCCCCGAGCGCTGGTAGGTCACCACGAGGTTCTCCGGCTGGATGCGCCAATTGACGTCATTCATGCCGGGGCGGCCGTTGTTTCCATATACGATGCGGCTCAATGCAGCGGCATCGCATGGGGCGTAGCCGTAGCCGCAGCTCATGGAGAGCGTGGCATCGTTTGGCGTAGCCGTCCCGTTGTTCAGCGGATTGGTAGCGCTGACCGGAAAGGCACCGTCGAAATCGTCGGCATCCACCAGCGGGTCGGAAACTGCCGCGAGCCTGGCGCCGTACTGCAGCGCCTTCACCGTCTGGTTCCATTGCGACATGGCGTAGCCGAACTCGACGAAGGCCGCGAACACGAGGAGCACGATGGGAAACGTGATCAGCGCCTCGGAAAGCGCGATGCCGCTTTCGTCCTCACGGAAAGGTGCAAACAGCCGACCGCCTACCATCCCATGTACCTCTCTTCGTGCGAGGCGCTGATGGTGATCGCATCGATGCCGAGCCAGCCGAACAGCGGAGAGGTTTCGTAGAGGTGCGCCGTTTCGATGGTGAACGTACCATCGGCACCGACCGGATTGACGGTTATGTCGGCAAGCGTCGGTCCCCAGCCCGGTACGCGCAGCGTAGCGCCGGCAGCCGGGCTCTGCGTGCCATAAAAGGCGATCGTCTTCGCGGTCGATTCCGAGCAGGTCGAGGTGTAGGTCGGCGAGGTCGGCCGGCAGCGCGACAGATAACGTCCGGCATCCCGAAGACCCGCGTCGATCTGCATGCGCTCCCAGAGGATATTGCCAAATTCGAGGATGCCTACCGCAAACAGCGTGACGAAAGGCACCGCGATCAGCGCTTCGGCTATCACCGCGCCGTCGTCCTTTGACCAGAAGGCGAAAGCGACACTGCGACGTAGGAAGCTCCTGAGCGCGATCATCGGACCAACTCCGCTTCCTCGCGCAGGAACTCGTCGAGCGTGCCGCGGCCGCCTTGGCCGGTGATGTCCACTGTCTCGAGAACCATCCGGCTGCTATTGCCCGCGGTCAGCACCGGCTGAACGAGGAACATCCGGGCAAAGGCAACCGCCTTCACATCTTCTTTCCGCCCCTTCAGGTTCTGATCGGCGCAATTGATGATTGCGGCGAATATCTCGCGGCGGTTGCCATAGGTGCTGTCGGGGTAGTCTGCGAGATTGTAATTCTTGTGGCACTGCGGGATGCCCGTCTCACCGTTCGGTGCCTTGTCGCCCAAGAGTGAGGGATTGCCGATTTCGTAGTTGTAGACATCGTAAGCGGAGGGCTGCACCCCAGCGGGAGTCGAACCACCCGGATAGCTTGAGGAGTGAGCCGTTATGCTGCCCGTCGGCGCCGCGGGAGGGGTGTAGCTCGGATTGGATTTCAACGGGCTCGGCTTGTTGCCGGAGTGCGAGATGTCCCAGTACAGGTCCAGGTTCCAGTTGTTGCCCGTGGCGATCCGGCCGCCGCCTCCCGGGATATCCTGCATCGTCGCGCCATGACCGAGCGGCACCGCGTCATAGGCATTGGTTGCCTGGGAATAGGACTTGCATACGTTGCCGGACTGATTCTGCGCCATTCGGACGTTCGGCGCCGGTCGATAGAGAGGATTCTTGTCGTTGTTGCTGAAGGAGCCGCCATAGAGGCCGAAACGGGTGTTGACGCCGCTTTCGACCGGACCTTTCATCACGCCCGGTTCGGTCGTGAGATCGTTTTGTTTGTAGCACATGCCGGGCTTGCCGATGGCGAGCGCTTCGGCGAGAGCGCTGGCGCCGTTGTCGCCGACCGCGAGGAACCCGAAATTGCCGGGGCCTGGTGTGCTGCCAGTATCGTTGTCGTTGTGGAACTCGATCTGCCGCCCGTAAAGATTTCCACTGGCGAAATTGGTGTGAAGCAAGTCGGCCGCCGCCTCCGCATCTCCGCCGCCGGGATTTTCGAACGGATTGCAGATATAAATCGGCGTCACATCGCAGGCGCTTGCGCGATAGACCGCCACCGCCTCGGCAGCGACGTTGATCGTGTCGCGGTTGAAGCCGACCGGCACCGGAAAGATCGTCGTCATCGCCTGCGGTTTCGCAACCACCCGGGCGTAGGATGCCTCATTGGGATCGGTCGTCACCATCGACGCGTCGATCGGGTCGTCATCGCTGGCCGGGATTTCCTTGAGATAGGTGACCGTCACCGTACTTCCAGCATCGTTGCCGGCGTCGTAGGTCACGGTAATATACGAGCCGAGCGACATCCCCGTTCCGCCGCCGCCGAAGGCCGCGCTGTTGGCAAGCGCCTCGATCGCCGCATCGGCCCGGTCGATCGCGTCGTCGCGGCCGTCGAGCTCGCGCGCGCCGGCGAGCGCCATGGCGTCGGCGGCGTTCTGCAGGTCGGTGTGGAGATTGCCGGTGCGCCCGACATCGATGACGAGCAGCGAGAAACCGAGCAGGAGCGGCATGGAAATCAGCGTCAATGCAATGACGTAGCCACGTTTGTCGTCCCAGAAGCCCTTGATCGCCTTAAGCAACATTGGCCTGCCCCTCGGATCACGGCGGTCCGTCCGCCGTGAAATGAGCGGGATGAAAACAATGCACGCGGTTTCCCGCCCATCCCGCAAAATCATAAAAAAAGATCACGTCATGATCCCGGGCAAATCAATCCGGGATCATCTCAATACCTGTATTCAAAATGCTTTCCGGCTCAATCGCCCTTATGCAAATACCGTAATCACTGTCCGTTGGCTGGCGGCGTGGCGGTCGGCAGCAGGATCGCCGACGGCGGCGGTGCGCTCGTCTGCCCCCCCCTCTGATAGGTGCTGATCGCACGGTTGACCACCTTGCCGTCACTCAGGATATGCGTGTTCTGCGCCACCCGCGGGAAAGGCTCCTGGATATGGATGCCCTTGTTGGCCTCCACCGCATTGCCGAGCCCGAAGGTGATCGAGTCGCGATGGTTCAGATAATCGGCACAGCCCGAGAGAAGGCCCGCAGCCGCCAGAACCAGGAAGGCGCGCTTATTTCTTGGAAACGACATGCACACCTCCCACGTCGAGATCGAGACGATGGCCATAGGGCCCTTTCACGCCTTCGCCATTGCGGAAGCGCCGGAGCATGTCCTTGTCCACCTCCAGGATGCCGAGCGCGAACAGCTCCACGTCATTGGAGGAACGCGTCTGCTCGAGCGGGCTGTAGAGATCCTCGCCGGGGGCCGACGGGCGCACGATATGCGGCGTCACGATGATGACGAGGTCGGACTCTCGCTTCAGGAAGCTCGTCGAGCGGAACAGGGCGCCGATGACCGGGAGCTGCCCAAGCCCCGGCAATTGCTGGACGTCCTTGGAATTGACCGATTGCAAGAGGCCGGCCATGGCGAAGCTCTGGCCGTCGCGCAGCGCCACCGTGGTCTTCGCCGCACGAGATATGAAGCCGGGATTGCCGTTGACGTTGATCGACGTATCGATCTCCGAAACTTCCGGCTCAATCTTCAGGCTGATGAGCCCGTCATCGAGCACAACCGGCGTGAAGGTCAGCCTGACGCCGAAGGGTCGGTAGTCAGTCTGGGTCGCGACCGTGGCTCCGTTTGCGACCGTGGACTGGATCGGCACTTCGCCGCCGGCATGGAAGCTTGCGGTCTCGCCGCTCATGGCAATGAGGTTCGGCTGCGCCAGCCGGCGCACCAGGCCCTTCTGCTCCAGCGCATTGATGACGACGTCGATCCGTCCGCCGGCAATCGTCAGCACCTTGGCGATCAGCTGCCCGAAGGGCTGCATCCCCGTCGCCGCCCCCGCGGCATCTTCCAGTGTGCGGGCGAGGTTGCCGTCGTCGTCTACGGTGATGCCCTGGCTGGTCGTTGCCTTGCCGATGCCGTTCTTGCCGGAGCCGGACCAGCCGATGCCGAGGTCGCGGCCGGTCTGGCGCGAGGCCTCGATCACCCGCACCTCGAGCATCACCTGCTGCGAATCGCTGACGCGCAGCTGGTTCAACACCGGCTCTTCGGAATAGGACTGGGCAATCTCCACCACGCGCTGCAGCTCGACCGCATCGCGCACCACACCGGTCAGCCGGATGCGATCGTTGGAGTTGAAGACGCGCACCCGCGCCGAGGGCGCTGCGGAGCGAATGGCGGACGCCACCTCGCTGAAGTCGCTGGCGACGCGGACATCGATGACGCCGATCAGCGCCTTGTTGTCGTCATAGACCGAAATATTGGTCGAGCCCGTCTGCTTGCCGCGAATGAAGAGCGACTTATCGGAAAGGGGCACGACGTCGATGAGCTCGGCGCTGCCGATCACCAGGTCGCCGAAAGGCTTGCCGGTCCGGATCGTCAGCGTGTCGTTCGGCGCCAGCGTCACCTGCTGGACGGAGCCGGTGAGGCTCACGAATTTTTCCTGGGCGCCGGCAGGGCCGACCAGACCGGGGGCCCAACTGCCGAAGGCAATCAGTGCCGCGACTGCCGCTGCTAAGGTTCCGGCCCGCGCCACCCCCTTGTTCATTCCCCTCAACATTACCGCTTCAGCCTCCGCTCCTCGTTCAGCCCCAGCGCCCGCGGCAAAGCCGCACCCTTACCTCACTGGATCAACCCGACTCGATGCTCTTCGCGCTTGGTCGTGTTCCAGACGCCCACGGTCGCCCACTTTGGCTCGACAGGCAAGAGTGGTTCTGCCTTTCGCTCCACAATCTGTACCTGTTTTTCGCGAACCGGCTGCTTCATCCGGCTTTCAACGCCGTCAATCCGGTTTCCGAGTTCGTCCCCGACCTTGCGCACGAGCTTCTCGATCGTCTCGAATCGCCCGTCACCGGTATCTTTTGCCAGTTCGCTCGCAATTAAGCCACCACCAAGATCGGCGACCGTAATCGGCCGTGTCTGTTCGACATTGGAGGAGGCAATGTTGCGAAGCGCCAGCGACAGCGTGCCGATCGTCGATCCAAGGGTCAGCCGCTGCGCCTCGTCGGTCGTGACTTCGAAGGTGACCGTCTTGACGACCGAAGGTTCGTCCTTGCGCTCGTCCGCGGTCTGGTCCACGGCCAGAACCTTCACCCCCTGCAACAGCACATCGACATAGGTCTGCTCGCTGTTCTTCTCCTGATTGCGCACGACACGGGTCAGAAGTACGTCGACGCGATCCGACGGGCGCACGAAGCCCGCGACGCCGAGCACGTCATTGACGCGGATGGAAACAGCCTTCATGCCCTGGTCGAGCGCCGCCGACAGCGTCGCCCGCTCGCCGGCGCCGGTGATCTTGGAGGAGAGCACCGGCTCGCCCGGATCGATCGCCTCCATCGCATAGCGCGGCTGGGTATCGTCGCCGACGACCGTCTCGATCGTCTGGAAGGAGCCGTCGGGTCGCTGCTCGGAGGGCCACGGAATCGTTTTCAGGTTTTCCGGACGCACCCGGTCGCCGAAGCGCATGGGCTTGGCGGCGACCACCAGCGTCCTTTGCTCGGATTTCGGTGCGTTCGCGGCCGCAAGCCGCGCCTGCTGATCGGTGAGATAGGTCCTCGTCGCAAAAACCGCGACAGAAGCAAGTAAAGCAGCAATAGCGAGGCTGACGATCGTCGAGGAGCGCATCGCCGATACTCCATACGTAATCGAAAATACTTTTCGACAAATGTTAAAATAATGGAGAGGGGTTAACAAAACCCCTCTCTCTTAACATTCCCCCAATCAGCCGGCGGGAGTCGCGTCATCCAGCACGAGGAACCATCCGCCCCAGTTTGTCCATGCCGTTGCCAGGTTTCCGCCTGCCGTAGTCACTGCGGCAATGACGCCGCCCACGAGAAGCCCGAGAAGCACCAGATATTCGGACAGCGCAACGCCATCTTCTTCCCGCGCGAAAGCGGATACTTTAGACAAAAAAGCTTTCATCGAGAAATACCTCCAAAATATACATGCGCGCCGCAATTTCCCCCGGCTCGCCCGTCATCGAGACCACCTCTTTGACTGTTATAATTAATAGTCCGTTAATGATTACGTCGTCAACTGAAAACATATTGCCATTTTGGGGCTTTACTTTTATGGTTAAAGTTAGAACGTCAGAATAGCTAGTTATAATTGGGAAAAATCATATTTATAGTACCATTCAGGCAATGCTTTTAGGAATCTCATAACCCTTTCGAGCTATAATTATTACAACAATGCTTTTCACTTCGTGACATCCCGTGAAAATTGGCAAATTATGATGGAAAAAATCAACATTATCACCGCCATCGCGACTCTGCTTTTTCTTCATGCCGCCTGGAGCGATTTCCGCTTCTGGAGAATTCCGAATGCCGTCATTCTCGCTCTCGTCGCGGTCTACGCGGTTGGCGCGACGGCCGGGATGCTCGCGGCCGAAGACGTCGGCGCCGCGCTCTTCTCCTCGACCGGCATCGCCGGCGATATCGGCGCCGGCCTCCTCCTCTTCATCCTCGGCTTCGCCCTCTGGTCCTTCCGGCTCTTCGGCGCCGGCGATGCCAAGCTGTTCCTGCCGATCGGCCTCTTTCTCGGCTGGCACGGCATGCTGCCCTTCGCCGTCTTCCTGTTGATCGGAGGAATCGCGACGCTCCTTGCCCTAAAATTACCGATGCCGCTGCAGCTCGCGCATTATTCCGTAGCGATGCGCATCGAGGAGATCCGCTCCACGCGCAAGATCCCCTACGGCGTCATCATGGTCATCGCCGCTCTCACGACCATGACAATGCAGGCCGGCACGGCCTGACGCACAGACATCTGGCAGGCGTGAGCTGACTTCCTTGTAGCGGAGGCTCGTTACTTCGAGCCGCAGGTTCCGCCTTGTGTTCCACGTCCGCAGCGGCGCGGGAGCCCCGCCACCACAATGCCACTCCCGCTTTACATTTCTTCACATTCGCCCCGAACGCTGGAAACGTTGCCCTTCTAGCTTTCCCTCATCGCAGCAGGTGCTGCGGAGTGAAAGGAGACTGACTATGGAAAACGAGGACAGGAACCTGGCGAGCCCGGCGGCGCGCGTACCCGGCGCAAAAGCATGGGGCCGGCGTGCGGCGATCGGCGGCCTTGCGGCCGTCGCGGTGGTCGGCGCGGTCGGCTTTGCGGCCGCGCGCAGCGACGATTTCGGCTTCGGCATGGGTCGTTTCGGCATGGGGGGCCACATGATGCATGCGCATATGGGAGGTGGCTTCATGGAACACCGGATCGGCTCCGTGCTCGACGAGCTCGATGCGACGCCCGAGCAGGAAGACAAGCTCTGGGACATCATCGACAAGGCGCGTACCGAGATCAGGCCGACGTTCCGGGACTTCCGCGAGACGCGCGAAGAGGTTATCGAACTCCTGGGCCGGCCGACCATCGACCGCGCCGCCGCGGAAAAGCTGCGCAGCGAGCGGATCGCGGCGATCGACCAGGCCTCGCAGAAGATGACGACCGCGCTCCTCGACGCCGCCGAAGTGCTGACGCCGGAACAGCGCGCCAAGCTCGTCGAGCATTTGAAGGAGCGCGGCGGCCGCGGCCGGTGGTAAGACTAGAGTCGGCCGCGGTGTTTTCATGACAGCACCGCGCGTCCGGCAGGGCGCGCGGCGCTGGGGCCGGTTGAACGGAGCAGAGGAGCGATGGCGGAACAGGTCCTGATCGTTGACGACGACACGCGTCTCTCCGCCATGCTCGTCGACTATCTCTCCGCAAACGGCTACACGGTCCACAGCGCGGCGACGGCCACCGCCGGCCTCGCCGATCTCGGCCGCCGCGCGCCGGACATCGTGATCCTCGACGTCATGCTGCCGGACCTCGACGGCTTCGAGACCTGCCGGCGGATGCGCGCGGTCTCGGACGTGCCTATCCTGATGCTGACGGCCAAGGGCGAGGAGACGGACCGCATCGTCGGGCTGGAGCTCGGAGCGGACGACTACCTGCCCAAGCCCTTCAACCCGCGCGAACTGCTGGCGCGGCTGAAGGCGATCCTGCGGCGCCGCAACGGCGGCGCGGCGGTGTCGCGGATCCTGCGCTTCGGCCGGCTGGAGATCGATCCGGGGTCCCGCTCGGCAAGGATCGACGGACGCGAATGCGTGCTGACCAGCTACCAGTTAGACCTGCTCGTGACGCTTGCCGAGAGCGCCGGCCGCACGCTCTCGCGCGAGCAGTTGATGGATGCGGTCAAGGGCGAGGAACTGGATGCCTTCGACCGCTCGATCGACGTCCATATCTCGCGCATCCGGGCGGCCATCGAGAGCGATCCCAGGCATCCGCGCCGCATCATCACCGTGCGCGGCGCCGGCTATGTCTTCGCCCGCTTTCAAGATGAAGAAAGATAGAGCATTTTGCAGTCAGGTGGGATCACCTGACGTCGCACAAATGCGGCAAAAACAAACAGATAGAGCGGTTGCATGTCGCCCGAAAGCATGCAGCCGTTTCGCGGCAACGACATGCATGAACAGAGACCTCGATCGATGCGCAGCCGGCTGTTTCTGAAAATCTACCTGACGCTGCTGGCGAGCCTCGCGGCGGTCGCCGTCGCCAGCGCTGCCTTCGTCTGGCTCGGACAGGGCGAGGAGGACCAGGGCTGGCAGAGCCAACGCGCGCGCTTCGTCGCCGCGCTGATCCCGCCGGACATGGACCGGCCGGCCATCGAGGCGACGCTCAAGCGGCTTTCGCGCGCCTTCGAGGCCGACATAGCGGTCTACGATCCGCATGGCAGGCTGATCGCCAGCGCCGGAAGACCGCTCCCGCGCAACGTTCAGGAAGGGCGCTGGCACCACGGCAGGGACAGTTTCCACACCATGGTGACGACCTTGCCCGACGGTCGCTCGGTCACCGCCCGCATGACGCGGCCCTTCCGTCCGGTCGGGCGCAATCCGCTCGCCTACCTCGCCCTGATCGCCGCCGTCATCGGGCTCGCCGCCTATCCGGTGGTGCGCCACCTGACCCGGCGGCTGGAGCGCCTGCGCGCCGGCGTCGACGCCTGGGGGAGAGGCGATTTCGTCGCCCGCGTGCCGGCAGCAGGCAGCGACGAGGTGGCGGCGGTGGCAAAGAGCTTCAACAAGGCCGCCGATCACGTCGAGCGGCTGATCAGGTCCCACCGCGCCCTGCTTGCCAATGCCAGCCACGAGCTGCGCTCGCCGCTTGCGCGCCTGCGCGTCGCCATCGACCTCTATGAGCAGGCGCCGGACGAAAGCCGCAAGGAGGAGATCGTCCGCAATCTCGCCGAGCTGGACGCGCTCGTCGAGGAGATCCTGCTGGCGAGCAGGCTCGACCATGTCGAGAAGCTCGATGCGCCGGAGCCCGTCGACCTGCTCGCCCTGGTCTCGGAGGAAGGCGCGCGCAACGGCGTCGAGGTTTCCGGCACGCCGGCGACCGTCACGGGCGATGCGCGCCTCATAGGGCGGCTCGTCCGCAATCTCATGCAGAACGCGCTGCGCCACGGTCGCCCGCCCGTCACGGCCACGGTCGCGCCGGCGGACGGCAGCGTGGAGCTCCGCGTGAGCGACCACGGCCCGGGCATACCGGAGAGCGAGGGCGACCGTGTTTTCGAGCCGTTCTACCGGCCTTCCGGGCGCGGCGAGGCGGCGGGCGGCTGGGGCCTCGGCCTGGCGCTGGTGCGCCAGATCGCCGAACGCCACGGCGGCAAGGTCCGCTACGAATCCTCGTCCGGCGGCGGCGCCTGTTTCGTCGTGACGCTTCCGGCGCGGGAAGCCGCCCGCAAATGAACTGCGCAGCGGCCGATCGTGCGCGCATGACTCTGCGTTCCCATTCGCTATACTTGGTCGGGCGCCGCGATCGGTGGAAACAGCCGCCATGCGTCGAAAGGGGGCCAGGACGGCCGGGAGCAAGTCATGTGCCGAAACATAAAACCGCTGTTCAATTTCGATCCGCCGGCGACGGACGAGGAAATCCGCGACGCCGCGCTGCAGTTCGTGCGCAAGCTGAGCGGAACGACCAGGCCGGCGAAGCGCAACGAGGCTGCCTTTGACCGCGCCGTCAGTTCGATCGCGGCATGCGCCCGCGAACTGCTCGATTCGCTCGAGACGTCGCAACCGCCGCGCAACCGCGAGGAAGAAGCCGCAAAGGCCCGCGCGAGATCGATGTCCCGCTTTGGCTGATCCGGACATCATTCGTTGATCCCGCTCGCGGCCGCCTGAAACCGGCAGCCGCCTGGCAAGGCGGCAGCGCTACGAGCAAAACGCACAGCAGATTGGTCTCTTTGCACCGTTCCGACGGAGCGATCCGCATCTCATCATTGCGGACACATGCTTCACCGGAGGACGCAAGATGACAATCTACAACATCGCTCTCATCGGGTTTGGCGGCGTCAACCGCGCCTTGGCCGAGCTGATCGCGACGAAGAACCCGCTCTGGGAACGAGACCTCGGCTTCCGCCTGAACATCGTCGCTGTCAGCGACCTCCATCTCGGGTCGGTTATTTCGCCGAACGGCCTCGATGCCAGGACCCTCGTCGAAGCCAACTTCGCCAAAGGCGGCTTCGGCCAGCTCTCCGGGGGCAGCGCGGAAGCCGACAACGAGACGATCATCAAGACCGCGCCTGCCGACATCATCGTCGAAGCGACATTCACGAACCCGAAGGACGGCGAGCCGGCCGTTTCGCACTGCCGCTGGGCCCTGCAGGCCGGCAAGCATGTCGTCACCACCAACAAGGGGCCGGTCGCGATCGCGGCTGCGGAGCTGAAGGCCCTTGCAAGGGCGAACGGCGTTCATTTCGAATATGAGGGCTCCGTCATGAGCGGCACCCCCGTCATCCGCATGGCGGAAAAGACGCTCGCGGGCGCGGAGGTGAAAGGCTTCGAGGGCATCTTGAACGGGACTTCGAACTTCGTCCTCGGCCGCATGGAAGCTGGCCTCGACTTCGCCACGGCGGTCAGGGAAGCCCAGGCACTCGGCTATGCGGAGGCCGACCCGACGGCCGATGTCGAAGGTTTCGACGTTCGCCTGAAGGTCGTGATCCTCGCAAACGAGCTGCTCGGCGCAAGCCTCAGGCCCGAGGAGGTCGCGTGCACGGGCATCTCCGGGCTTTCCCCTTCCGATATCGAAACCGCGGCGACAGCAAATAGCCGTTGGAAGCTGATCGGATCGGCGGTCCGCAATGCCGACGGGACGGTAACGGGCTCCGTTTCTTCGAAGCAGCTTCCCCTCGAGCATCCCCTCGCCAGTGTAAACGGCGCGACCAATGCCATATCGCTCAACACCGAACTGCTCGGCTCCGTCACCATCACCGGCCCTGGCGCCGGCCGGATCGAGACCGCCTATGCGCTGCTGTCCGATATCGTCGCCATCCACAACGCCCGGGCAGCCACCGCCACGAAGGAGGCCGCATGATGCAGAGCCTCGCCCTCAGCAAGATGACGTCCGTGGACGAGATCATTGTCAGCAATCCCTTCGACGGCAGCTTTGTCGGAACGGTTTCCGAGACCAGTCCCGACGGCTTGAACCTGCTGCTTGAGCGCGCCAATCGTGGCGCGCAGGTCGCGCGCCGCCTGCCCCGTCACACGCGCTCGGCAATTCTCGAAAAGGCGGCGGCGACCGTGGAAGCCCGCAAGGAGGAATTTGCACTCCTTATCGTGCGGGAAGCCGGGAAGACAATCACCCAGGCCCGTAAGGAGGCGACGCGGTGCGTCAATACGTTGAAGCTCTCGGCGGACGAAGCCAGGCGGAACGCCGGCGAGGTGATCCCCTTCGATTCCTATGCCGGCTCGGAATCCCGGCAGGGCTGGTTCACCCGCGAGCCGCTCGGCATCATCGCTGCGATCACGCCCTACAATGACCCGCTCAATCTCGTCGCCCACAAGCTCGGCCCCGCGATCGCCGGCGGCAATGCGGTGCTCCTGAAGCCCTCGGAGCTTACGCCTCTGTCGGCCGTCAGACTGGTGGACGTGCTGCTCGAAAGCGGGCTGCCGGAGGAGGTCATCACGGTCGCCGTCGGCGGCGCCGACCTGGGCAGAGCGCTGGTTTCGGCCAGGGACGTTCGGATGATCTCCTTCACCGGCGGTTTTGCGACGGGCGAGGCCATCGCCAAGAGTGCCGGCCTCAAGAAGCTCGCGATGGATCTCGGCGGAAATGCGCCGGTCATCGTCATGGAGGACTGCGATTTTGACGCGGCGGTTGAAGGCTGCGCGTCGGGTGCCTATTGGGCCGCCGGCCAGAACTGCATCGGCACCCAGCGGATCCTTGTCCAGCGCCCGATCTATGAACGGTTCAAGGAAGCCTTCGTCGCTCGTACCGCAAGACTCAAGACCGGCAATCCGATGGAAGCGGACACCGACGTCGGGCCGATGATTTCCGAAAAGGCGGTCGGCCGGGCAGTTGCCATGGTCGAGCGTGCCATCGCCGCCGGCGCGACGCTCCTTTGCGGGCACAAGCGCTCCGGCACGCTCTACCCCCCAACTGTGCTGGAGAACGTACCGGCAACGTGCGACCTGTGGACCGAGGAGGTCTTTGCGCCGATTGTCATCCTGCAGCCGTTCGATGAACTGGACGAGGCGATCCGGCTGGCAAACGGCCCGGAATACAGCCTCCACGCCGGCATCTTCACCAACGATCTGGAGGAGGCTCTCGATGCCGCCCGGCACATCGACGCCGGGGGTGTGATGATCAACGACTCGTCCGACTACCGCTTCGACGCGATGCCCTTTGGCGGCTTCAAATACGGCAGCATGGGACGTGAAGGCGTTCGGTTCGCCTATGAAGACATGACCCAGCCGAAGGTCGTCTGCATCAATCGGCTGAAGCGGTGACAGGCGCCGCTTACGTTCCATCGAGCTGACCGGTCGCGGAAAAGGAGGGCTTGCCGCGTTTACAATGGCTTCGACGGCGAAGCGATTTGCAGACCGGAAGGAAAGAGCCTACCTACCGGAAATCGCCGTGGTAGCTTACCGCTCGGCAACGACCGACATTACAGGCTAATCGACGGGCCCCAACCCCATGAAATATCTTCTCGATCGAACGGACGAACAGATACTGGTCGAATTGAAGGCTAACGCCCGAGTCTCGCACGCGGAGTTGTCGGCGAAGGTGAACCTTTCCCGCAACGCCGTGCGCGTGCGGATCGAACGTCTCGAGCGAGAAGGCTTCATCAAGGGATATACGATCGTCACCGGCGATGGAGGGAGGAGCCAGCACATCACGACCGCGCTGATCTTCGTCTACCGGCACGATCGCATGAGGGGCGGCGACGTCATCCAGGCGCTGCGGAAAATCCCCGAGGTCGTAGCCTGCGACGTCATGACCGGCGACTTCGACCTCCTCGTCAGGGTCGAGTCTCCCGAGGCCGACCGCATCCGGCAGATCTGGCAGCAGATAGCCGAGATGTCCGGCGTGCGCGACACGCTGACCGCCTTTGCTCTCTCCTCTGTAATCCGGAAATAGAGTCCCCGCGAAACCGAGACACTTTGCTCGGCAGGCCGAGGCTATTCCATCCGCTCTCTCATCATCGTCGAACAAGCGCGTAACGGCGGGCCCAGGCATGGACATGCCTGCAAGCCCGCCGATAACGGTTACATCAGTCGCCTCCGCCTCGTTACGAAACTGGCGATAACGTTAGAAGGACGGAGCGGTCGGCATCGCCTACCAGCTTGCGGCGATGTATTTCGTTTCGAGATATTCGAGCATGCCGTGGTGGCTTCCCTCGCGGCCGAGGCCGCTCTGCTTCATGCCGCCGAACGGGGCGGCAGCATCGGAGACGACGCCCCGGTTGATCCCGACCATGCCGCTTTCCAGCCGTCCGGCGACCGCAAGCGCGCGTTTGAGGTCGCTGCTGAACACATAGGACACCAGGCCGTATTCCGTGTCGTTCGCCATCCGGACGACCTCGTCCTCGGTTTCGAATGCGATGACCGGCGCAACCGGCCCGAAGATTTCTTCGCGCAGGATCTCGGCGTCGGGAGAAACGTCGGCGAGTACGGTCGGCGGATAATAGAAGCCGTCGCCGTTCAACCGGCTGCCACCAGTCACCAGTCGGGCTCCCTTGGCGATGGCGTCGTCCACCAGGCGTTCCACCTTGGCGACCGCGGCCTCGGTGATCAGCGGCCCGAGCCGCGTATCCGGAGCCAGTCCTGGTCCGACCTTGAGCGCGGCCATCTCTTCCGCAAACCGCCGCGTGAACTCCGCCAGGATCCCCTTCTGCACATAGAAACGGTTCGCAGCCGTGCATGCCTCGCCGCCGTTGCGCATCTTGGCAACCATTGCCCCGGCGACGGCGGTCTCGAGGTCGGCATCGTCGAATACGACGAAGGGCGCATTGCCGCCGAGTTCCATCGAGCAACTGACGACCTGGTCCGCAGCCTCGCGCAGCAGTGTCCGGCCGACGCCTGTCGAGCCGGTAAAGGACAGCTTCCGTACCCGCTTGTCATGCAGCATGGCGCTGACCACGGGTCCGGCTTTCTTCGTTGTCACGATGTTGACCACGCCGGCCGGAACGCCTGCCTGCCGCATGATTTCGCCGATCGCCAGCGCCGTCAGCGGGGTCTCCGCTGCGGGCTTCAGGATGCATGTGCAGCCCGCGGCCAATGCGGGAGCGATCTTTCGGGTCGCCATCGCTGCCGGGAAGTTCCAGGGCGTTACCAATACGGCGATACCAATTGGCTCATGGTTCACGATGATATGATTGGCGCCGGCCGGGGCAGGTCCGAATTCCCCTGGCGCCCTTACGGCTTCTTCGGCGTACCAGCGGAAAAACTCGGCCGCGTAGGCGACCTCCGATCTGGCGTCCGCGAGCGCCTTGCCGTTTTCCACTGTGATCAATTGTGCCAGCCATTCGGCCTTTTCGAGCACAAGCTGAAAGCACTTCATCAAAACGTCCGAGCGACGCCGTGGCGAAGTTGCCTTCCAGGCCGCAAAGGCCTTTTCCGCCGCGTCGACCGCAGATATCCCATCGGCGATGTCGCCATCGGATACGCTGGCGATCACTTCTCCGGTCGCGGGATCGGCCACTGCAAAGGTGCGGCCGTCGCTTGCAGGGACCCATTCGCCGCCGATGAACAATTGCGTCGGAGCGTCGCGAACGACGTCAGCCGAGGCCGGGAAGGCAAACGGGGTTGTTTGTTGCGCGGTATTTGTTTTCACGTCCATCACCATTTGCTACCAATCAGGTTTGACACGCGATCAATATAAGATTGGTATCGACATTGGTGTCAATATAGATCAAATTGGTTGCAGCAATAATTTGCGAAGCTCGTGAACGTGCTATCCCGCGAAGGTCCGGCGCACGGCATCCGATCGATACGCTTCCCGTAGGACAAGCTGGCTCTCAAATGCGGCAAGAACAAAAAGATAGAGCGGCGGCGCGAACGCATGTGGGCGCATCCCGCTCTAAATGTCGAACAGGTTCGTCAGCGGCATGTGGTACTTCGTGATCGGAGATTTGAGCACGACGAAACTGAAGTATTTCTCGATGCCGATGTCCATTTCCAGCAGCCGTTCCATGAGCGACTGGTATTCTCCAATGCTGCTCGCCACGAACTTGACGAGATAGTCGTAGTCGCCCGAAACGACGTGGCATTCGATGACTTGCTCTATATTCTGGATGGCAGACATGAAGCGGGCGATGTCGGCCTGGCGATGGTTCCTCAGGGTTATCTCGGTAAAGACAGTGAGAACCTGGCCGAGCTTTCCCATGTTGATCATCGCGGAATAACCGCCGATATAGCCTTCCGCCTGCAGCTTCTTCACGCGCACGAGGCAAGGGGTCACGGACAGGTTGACGAGCTCGGCGAGCTCGACATAGGTGATGCGCCCGTTCTTCTGGAGCTCGGAGAGGATCTTGACGTCGATTCTGTCCAGTTTCATGTGCGCCCACCCGGTTGCTGCCACGACCTTTGCATGCGGTTGGCGTCTCGTCGCGGGACGAGGCTCGGTGAGATACTCCCTGGGTCGGCCTCGAGGCTTACCGGCGGGCGCGGAACAGAGCGATGCGGTCCTGCATCCGATAGGCCTGGATGATCGCAGGCATGAACCAGGGATTGCCACGGTAAAAAGGGATGAACGCAGGCGGACGGAAATCGAAGGCCGTGCGCGCCTGCTCGCCATGTCCCATGAGCTTGTGCGCCGCCCGCATCCCGATCCATGGCGCCCAGACCACGCCCGAGCCGCAGAAACCGGTCGCGTAGACGACGCCGTGCTTCTCGAAGATGCGGGGCAGCATGTCGCGGTGCATCGCCACATTGCCAAACCAGGTGTGCGAAAGGCGAACGTTCTCCAGTTCCGGGAAAAGGTTCACCAGGCCCCGGCGCAGAAACAGCTTCGGCGCGGCGGGATCGCCGGCGCGGGAGCTGTCGCGCCCGCCCAGCAGGATGCGCTTGCCGTCGGGCGTCGGGCGGTAATAGAAGCCAAGCTGCCTGCCCTCGATCATCATCATCCGCTTCGGCATCAACCGGTCCATCACCTCCGGCGCGAGCTCCTCGGTGACGATGATGCGGCTGCGCACCGGGACCAGCCGGCGGCGCAAGAAGGGAACCGCGCCATCGGTATAGCCGTTCGTGCAGACCAGAACCTGCCGGGCCTGCACGGTGCCGGCGTCAGTCACGACGCGGAACCCGGAGCCATCCTTCTCTACCCCGGTCACGCGGGTACCTGCATGGACCGTCAGTCCCGAAGCAAGCGCCACGCGCAGGAGCTCGGCGTGGAACTTGGCCGGGTGCAGCCCGCCAATATCCATCCGCGCCATGCCGCCGCGATAGAAATCCGTGCCGATGAAGTTGCGCTGCTCGGCATAAGGCACCGCATAGGCCTCGATCCCCAGTCGCTTCGCCAGCACTTCGGCGCTCCGGGCCGTCTTCTCGTAATCGTCGTATCCGACTACGCCCTTGAACTGGCCGACGAGCTGGAAGTCGCAATCGAGACCCTCGGTCCTGATGAAGTCGTAAAGGAATTCGCGGGCGACCTTGCCCTCCGCCTCGATTGCAATGGCCTTCTGTTCGCCGAAGCGTCGCGTGATCGTCGCATAATCCGGCCGAATGCTTCCGCTCGTGATTCCGCCGTTGCGCGTCGAGGCCCCCTCGCCCGGGTTCATCGCATCGAAGGCCGCGACCGAACGGCCTTCGCGCGCCAGAACGAGACCCGCCGATAGCCCGGTGTATCCGGCGCCGATGATCGCCACGTCGAGCTTCTTGGCCAGCGGCTGCCGCGGCAGCGGTTTGACGGGTGCCTCCTCCCACCAGTAGGGGGTGTTCTTGTCTGCGATTTGTGCGTTTTCCATGGGGCGGACTTCTCGTTGCGTTTGGCAAAGGCTTTCTAGAGCGGCATGCACTCACATGCGTTCGCGCCACCGCTCATCGGCGCACGCCCTTCCCTCAGCCGTGATCCCCGCGAACGTCGAGCGCATCCCTGAGCCCGTCGCCGATGAAGTTGAAGCTGGTGACGGCGATGGTAATGGCGGCGCCGGGAATGATCGCCAGCCACGGTGCGGTGCCGAGATACTGCTGCGCGCCGTTCAGCATGTTGCCCCAGCTCGGCAGCGGCGGCTGAATTCCATAGCCGAGGAAGCTGATATAGGCCTCCATGAGGATGGCGCGGGCGACGGTGAGCGTGGCGGCGACGATGATCGGGCCGATCGCATTGGGAAGGATCTCGCGGAACATGATGTGGGTTCCGCTCAACCCCAGCATGCGACCGGCCTGGACGAATTCGCGCTCGCGAAGGGAGCGGACCTCGGCCTCGACGATCCGGGCAACCTCCATCCAGCTGGTGGCGGCGATGACGACGGTAATCATCATCGGGCTGGGCTTCAGCGCCGCGGAAAGCGCCAGCACCAGGAAGATCGACGGAAACGACAGGAAGCCATCCACCGTGCGCATCAGCGTCGTGCCGAGCCAGCCGCCGCGGTAGCCCGCGAGGACGCCGACGAGGGTGCCGATCAGCGTCGACAACAGCATGGCGGAGAAGCCGACCAGCAGGGAGATCCGTCCCGCCATGAAGAGCCGCGCTGCCAGGTCCCGGCCCAAGGGATCGGTGCCCAGATAATGATGGCCGGTCAAGGGCGGGGCGAAGCGGGCGCGCAGGTCGATATAGAGTGAATCATAGGGCAGCAGGTACGGGCCCAGGACGCAAGCCAGCGTCAGCACGGCGATCATCACCATCCCGATGAGGGCCAGATGGTGGTTCATGAAGCGGTGTGCCGTTCGGCTGTTCCACCAACGCTCCTGGCGTGAATTTGCGACAATGGCGGTCATAATGGTGGCCTCCTGTTGAGCGTCCATGAGGCGTTCAGCTCAGACGGATACGGGGATCGATGATGGCGACGACGATGTCGGCGATCAGGTTGCACAAGACGACGAGTATTGCCGAGAACATCAAGAGCCCCATCACCACCGGGTAGTCGCTGTAGCCGAGACTGTCGAGGAACAGCCGGCCCATTCCCGGCCAGGTAAACACCGTCTCGGTGACCAGAGCCCCCGTGAGCACGCTGGGTAGCTGCATTCCCGCGAGCGTGATCATCGGCAGCAGCGCATTGCCGACGACATGCTTCATCAGGATCCGGCGCTCGCTCAGGCCCTTGGCGCGCGCTGTCTTGACGAAGTCCTGGCTGATGACGTCGAGCGTCGCCGTGCGCATGTAGCGGCTCCAGATGGCGACATGGACCAGCGCCAGCACGATGCTCGGCAGGATAAGATGATGGATATGGTTCAGCACCGAGCCGTCGCCGATCGTGTACATGTTGCCGGCCGGCAGCCAGCCGAGGCGCAGCGAAAAGACGTAGATGCCGACAAGGCCGAACCAGAAGGTCGGGATCGACAACGCCACCATCGCACCGACCGTCGCCAGATAGTCGAAGACAGAGTAGCGGTGCGTGGCGCCGCGGATGCCGATCCAGGTGCCGATGGCGATGGCGATGACGGTGGAGGACCCCATCAACAGCAGCGTTGCAACGAGGTGACGGCCGATCACGTCGAGTACCGGGGTGCCGTCGCGGAAGGAGTGGCCCCAGTCGCCCTGTACGAGGCGCCAGGCCCAGTCCAGATATTGCAGCCACAGCGGACGGTTGAGCCCCAGTTGCTCCTTCAGGCGATTGAGATCGTCCTGAGTCATGCTGGGATCGAGACCGAATTGCGCCAGGGGGCCACCCGGAATGAGGTTGAGGACGACGAACCCGATGACCGAAACGATCAGGAGCAGGACGAGGCTTTGTGAAAGGCGATTGAGCAGGAAGCCGCGCATTGGCTCTCCTCCTTCATGACAGCGTCAATGAATGGCCGCCGCCGCAAGGGGCGGCGGCGGCAAGCGTAGGTCAGCTCTGCCAACGCCAGGTCGCGGCCTGCCAGGAGGCCGTGCGGGTGTTGGCGTTGGGGGCGAAGCCATCGAGCCCCTCCTTGCGCCCGACAACATTGGTTGGGGCAAACAGCGGCAGGAACGGCAGGTCCTCACGGACGATCTCCTGCACACGGTTGTAGATCTCGCGGCGTGCCTCCGGATCGAAGGTCTGGGCACCTTTTTCGAGCAGCGCATCGACTTCCGGATTGGAGTATTGGCCGGTGTTCGAGCCCTTCCCGCCCTTGGCAGCAATTGCGCTGGTAGCGAGGCGGTTGGTGGCGTCCGGATCCGCCGCAATGAGATAGGTGACACCGGCGATCGCCGAGTCGAATTGCGACTTGAGCCAGAATTCGCCCCACATGACGGCCGCCGGCAGGTTCGAAATGGTCATCTCGACGCCGATTTCCGCGAATGTCTGTTGCAGGAACTGCTGCACCTGCTCGCGCAGATTGTTGCCCGACGTCGTCGCATTGGCGAAGGACAGCCGCACTCCGTCCTTCTGACGGATCCCGTCCGGCCCCGGCACCCAGCCAGCCTCGTCGAGGATCTTGCGCGCCTGGTCGAGATTGAACTCCTGCGCCGGCAGGTTCGGATTGTAATAGTAGGACTCCCTCGGCATGAACGTCTCGGTGAGCGTGCCGACGCCGTAGTAGATCGCGTCGATGATCGCCTTCCTGTCAATTGCGGCATAGAGCGCCTTGCGCACCGCCGGGTCCTTGAATTGCGGCTTCTCGAGATTGAGATAGATCGATTCGAGCGATGCACCCGGCTCCAGGGTCACCACCCGCTCCGGCAATGCCCTGGCTTCCTCGTAGTGGTCGGCGGTTATGTATGCCTGGTCTGTGAGGTCGATGTCGCCGCTCTTGAACTGGGTGTAGAGCACCGTCATGTCGGGAATGTATTTGAAGACGAGCCGCTCGATATAGGGGCCGTCGCCGAAATATTGCGGGTTCGCGACGAGTTCGAGATGGTCGCCGGCGACGCGCTGCGCCCACTTGAAGGCGCCGGTGCCGACCGGCGCCTGGTTGAAGGCGGACGCGTTGGGATCGGCCTCCTTCTCGAGAATGTGCTTGGGCACCATGAAGGTTTCGGCGAGGAACGACAGGTAGGGAGCGAAAGCCTTCTCCATGCGCCAGGTGATCTCGGTCGGCGAGACCACCGTGATGTCACGCACCAGCGAATGCCCACCCGTGCGCCAGGCGCGGAAGTTCGGGTTGGTGATGAGCTCGAGAGTGAACTTGACATCCTCGGCGGTGAAGGGCTCGCCGTCGTGCCAGCGGACGTCGTCACGCAGGCGGATGCGCCAGTTCAGGCCGTCCTCCGAAATGCCGCCATTCTTCTGCGTGGGCACTTCGGCCGCGAGATTGGGCTGCAGAACACCCTTCGGATCCATGCGGAAGAGGGCATCGAAGACGGAGAAATGGACCGCGTCGTCCACCTCGATATGCGCCATCAGCGGATGGAAGACGGTGGGTTCCTGCGAAAGCCCGACGACGACGCGGCCGGTCGGGTTGGCGGTATCGGCAAAGGCGGGCTTGCCGAGCAGGTTGGGCGCGGCAAAGCAGGCAATGCCGCCCGCTGCCATCAAGCGTAACGCATCGCGTCGCGAATACGTCGATTTGGTCGTCTTGTCTTCAGTCATGATGTCTCCTCCCTAGTGACAAAATGAAATCGGCGGCACTTGGAGCGGATGCGCTCACATGCGTTCGCGCCACCGCTCTACCTCTCTGTTTTTGCCGCATTTGTGCATGCGTCAGGTGATTCCGCCTGACTGCAAAATGCTCTAATCGTTCGCAGCAGCCGCCCGTGCGCTCCGCGGCCGCTCGCCGGGGATCGCCGCAACCAGCTCGCGCGTGTAGGCGGATTGCGGGTCCAGAAAGATTTGAGACGGCGGCCCGTGTTCGACGATCCGCCCCCGTTGCATCACCGCGATTTCGTCGCAGATCTGGCTGGCAACGCGCAGATCGTGGGTGATGAAGATCATCGACACGCCGGTTTCCCGCTGGATCTGGTCGAGCAGCTTGAGGATCTGGGCCTGGATCGACACGTCGAGCGCGGAGACCGCCTCGTCGGCAATCAGCAGCCTGGGCTTGAACATCAAGGCCCGGGCGATGCCGATGCGCTGGCGTTGCCCGCCGGAAAACTCATGCGGATAGCGCCCAAAGGCGCCGGCATCGAGGCCGACATGAGCGAGCAAGGCTCGCGCCTCCTCGCGTGCCTGGTGATACGGCATGCCGTGTGCGACGGGACCGACGGTCAGGATCTGGCCGATGGTCGAACGCGGGTTCAGCGACGCGAAGGGATCCTGGAAGATCATCTGGATCTGCGGCCGCAGCGGACGAAACTCGGATTCCGGAAGCTTGGCGATGTCGCGGCCGTCAAAGTGAATCCGACCGGCATCGCTGTCCTGCAGCTTGATCAGAAGCCGACCCAGCGATGATTTGCCGGAACCGCTTTCACCGACGATGCCGAGCGTGCGCCCTGCAGCGAGCTCGAAGGAAACATCCTTGACCGCAGGCACGACGCGCTGGCTGCCGAACAGGGTGCTGCCGCTGCGATAGGTCTTGGCGAGCCCCTCGACCTTCAGGATCGTCTCCTTGCCCGCCTTCTCCTGGGGCGCACGATCCTTTCCGGTGAGGTGCGGGACCGCGGCGATCAGGCGCTGGGTATAGGGATGGGTGGGGGATTTCAGCACCTGCTCGGCGCTGCCCTGCTCGACGACGCGACCTTTCTCCATCACCACGACGCTGTCGGCGATCTCGGCCACGACGCCGAAGTCATGGGTGATGAACATCACGCTCATGCCCTTGCGGCGCTGAATGTCCCGGATCAGCTTCAGGATCTGCGCCTGCGTGGTGACGTCGAGCGCCGTGGTCGGTTCGTCGGCGATCAGGACCGTGGGTTCGAGCGCAAGCGCCATGGCGATCATCACGCGCTGGCGTTGGCCGCCCGACAGCCGAAACGGATACTGGTGGTACATGAGCTCCGGATCGGGTAGCCCGACTTCCGTGAGCAACTCCAGGGCGCGACTGCGCCGCGACGCCTTGGTGCCGACACCATGGGCCGTCAGGACTTCGGTGATCTGCTCGCCGACCGTCATCAGCGGGTTCAGCGCCGAGAGGGGATCCTGGAAGATCATCGACACGACGCGGCCGCGCAAGCCCCGCAGCACCTGTGGCGACGCGCCGATGATGGCCGCGCCGTCGAGATGAATGGCACCGGACGAGACGGAGATCAGCTTCGGCAGAAGCCCCATGATGGTGTTTGCCGTGACCGACTTGCCCGAGCCGGACTCGCCGATGATGCACAGGATCTGACCCCGCTTGAGATCGAACGAGATGTTCTCGACGGCGTGAGCCCGTTCCATGCCTTCCGGCAGGTCGACGGTCAGGCCGCGCACCGAAAGCGCTGCCTTCTCTACGGCTGAAGCCTGAATGCTGGCGGCCATCGAATTCCTCCCTCTTCGAGCGCGCTGGTTGCCCTGACGTTGCGGTTCAACTGCGCATCGCCAACGGACCGTCGTCCCTGAATGCAGCGGCCGCGCTCAGCGCCACTCGCTACCAATTCGGGATTTGTCGCGCGATCAATATAGAATTGGTTTTGCGATTGGTGTCAACATAGATCAAATTGGTTGCGGCAATTATTTGCGAGGGCTCATGAGCGCGGTCCGACAAGCCCGCGGGCTTGTGCGGTTGCATGCGCATGGCAGGACCGAGCTTGATGGCGTCGCCCAGGTTGGGCGACACCATCGCCGTGGCCGCGCTGATGCCGTGATAGGCGTGAGAGGAGATCGGGCCGCCGGAAAGCGGTTCTCAAAGCCCGACGACGCCCGGCAGTTCCGAGATGCCGGCGATCTCGGTATAGCCGTAATAGGGATTGGCCGGCTCGTGACCGCGATTGACCCACACCTTGTTCTTGATCCCGAGGTCATGTGCGGACATCAGGTCGTAGCGGAACGAGGAGGAGCAATGCAGTATGTCCTCCGGACCGCAGCCGAGCATGTCGAGCAGATATTCGAAAGCCCGGAAGTGCGGCTTGTAGGCCCCGACCTGTTCGGCGGTGTAAACGGCGTGGAAAGGCGCGCCGAGCTTTTCGACGTTGGACATGATCTGCGAGTTCATTGCATTCGACAGGATGACCAGCGGAATTTCCTTGGCCACCTTGGCAAGACCCGCCGGAACGTCCGGATGCGGCCCCCAGGTGGGAACGCGCTCGTATACCATCTGGGCATCTTCGTCCTTGAAGTCGATGCCGTTGCGTTTGCAGGTCCTCGACAGTGCGTTATGGACCACCTCCGCATAGGGCTTCCAGTCGGCGATGACCTCGTCGAGGCGGTAGGCAGAGAAGTCCGCGATGAATTGCAGCATTTTCTGCTCGCTCATTCGAGCGCCGTAAAGATCGCGTGCCGCCTCCGCCATCTGAAAGTTGATCAGCGTGCCGTGGCAGTCGAAAGTGATGAATTTCGGGCGGAAAGTGGTCATGCGCTTCGTCCTTTTTTGGCGGGGATCTGTTTCCGTCACGAGCAATCGTAGGTCGGCTCCGGCCGCTGTATCGTTCGGATTCCTCGACTGAAGAGCAGAAAATTCTGGACTGGAAGTCCGGTCGGCCCTTTGGATTGCGCGTGACGGTGATCCGGCCGTCGAGAAGCCCAGGGCGGGGCCGCCAATCCCCCGCCAGCCAAGAGAAAGGCCGCCGCCCGCGCCGCCGCGTCGCGTGCCGACCGTGGCGGAGCCCATCCCGCTCTAAGCTCGGAAAGACGCCTGCCGCAACTCCTGCCAAAGTCCCGAGGCGATACGGAACAATCTGCTTCGGACCGCGGCGAATGCGGCGACTATTCTCGCCGCTCGTCCCCTATGGTGATTGCGGTGCGGGCGGTGCCGATGCATCCCGTGAAAAATAGAGAGGTCATGCATGAAAACGCTGCTGCTCACGAAGGATGAAGTCAGACGGCTGATCGGCATGACGGAAGTCATCGGCGCGGTCGAAGAGGCATACAAGGCCTTCAACAGCGATCAGGTGGAGCAACCCGACTATATAGGAATAGATCTCCCACCGCCCGGGGAAATCGACTTCAAGCTCGGTTACTACAAGGCCAATGAACTGATCTCCATGAAAGCCTCTTCTGGAGGGTTCGTTGATAACCCGACAGCACACGGCGTGCCCAACGGTATGGCGACCATCTTCCTGTTTGATGCCAGGAGCGGTGCGTTGATCTGCGTTATGGACGGAAGCTTGATCCTCGGTCTCCGGACCGGAGCGTCTGGAGCCGTCTCCGTCAGAGCCCTGGCAAGGAAAAATGCCAGGAAGGTTACATCGATCGGGACAGGAAATCAGGCAAGGATGCAAATCCGGGCGATCAATGAGATCATGAAGATCGAAGAGATCCATGCATGGGACAATAGCCGGGACACGCTTTCCAAATACAAGGCGGATATCGAAAGCGAATTTGGCATTCCTGTAATCATGGCCAACTCCAAGAAAGAAGCCGTCGCGCAGGCCGATATCCTGATTACGACGACCCGCGGGAAAGGGTCACTCGTGGAAGCGGATTGGGTGAAGCCCGGAACGCACATCGTTGCAATCGGCACGGATCAACGCGGCAAACAGGAGCTCGATCCGGAGATCTTCAGGAACGCAAAAGTCGTCGTCGACTCGATTGCCCAGTGCACCGAAAAAGGCGAAACGTGGCATCCCCTGAACAAAGGCATCATCGCCAGAGACGACATTCATGGCGAAATCGGCGAGGTCCTGCTCGGGCGGAAGCCCGGACGAGAAAGTGATGACGAAATCACGATCTTCGATTCCACCGGCATGGCCATCCAGGACAATACGACGGCTGGCACGATCTATCAAAACGCCATTGCCAATGGCGTCGGCACCTTCTTTCAGTTTTTCGAGTGATGACCATGCGCAATTACCCCACCATTCAGGACATCCGTGAAGCCCGGGAACGGCTGAAACCGCACGTCAGGCACACGCCGCTCTTGCGCGCGGAGAAAATCGAGAAGGCCGCCGGCTGTCAGCTTTATCTCAAACCCGAAACCCTGCAGATTACCGGCGCCTTCAAGATCCGCGGCGCCCTGAACAAGGCTCTCTCGCTCTCGCGAGAAGAGATCGAAAACGGCATTATCGCCACGTCGTCGGGCAACCATGCCCAGGGGCTTTCTTACGCGGCCAGGATGCTCGGCGTAAAAGTCATATTGGTGCTTCCGGTGACCACGCCCAAGATCAAGATTGAAAATACAAAAGCCCTTGGTGCGGAAGTCATTCTTTTTGACGGTGATAATGCTGCCAGATGGAGAAAGGTCTACGAACTCGCTGAAGGAAACAAGTATGCGGTTATTCACGGCTTCGAGGACCCCGTCGTCATGGCCGGCCAGGGAACGATCGGGTGCGAGATACTCGAAGACCTGGAGGATGTGGACACGGTCATCGTTCCCTTGGGCGGCGGAGGCCTGATCTCGGGAATCGCTACCGCCATAAAGGAAACGAAGCCGTCGGTGCGCGTTATCGGGGCGGAGCCTGCCTTGACACCGAAGTATTTTCACAGCCGGATCAACAAGGAGCGCACATCGCTTCCCTTGAAGGACACCATTGCGGATGGCTTGAGGTTGAGTGTTCCGGGACAAAACCCGTATCCGATCATCGAAAGATATGTGGACGAGATCGTTCTTGTCGAGGACGAGCATATCATCGCCGGGATGCGCGCCCTCGCCAAGGATGCGAAATTGATCGCTGAACCAGCCGCCTCGATCGGGGTCGGAGCACTGTTGGCGGGTAGCATAGACGTCAAGCCCGACGAAAAAGTCTGTGCGGTGTTGTCTGGCGGGAACTGGGACCTGGGCGATCTTGCAAATATATACAAATCGCCTGAGTAGGCGTTTCTTGGAACGGATTCGAAGGTTCTATGGATAGAGGATATTGATCATCATCTATTCCTCCTGTTGAAGTCGCGTTTGCCCCTGTTGCGCACGAGGATTTCGGACATGGCTCTCCGGTCATCCTCCGACATGGCGGCTATCCACTGGTTGGTGAAGTACCGCAATTCGTGGGTGGAGAAGGGGGCCGGATTCCTCGCGTAGGGAACGAGGGTGTCGATCAGCGTTTGCCCCAGCAGGACGCGGTCCCGGTCCTCCCTGCCATGCGGATCGGCCCCATCCGGTCCGACCTCGATCGCCGGCGGAGACTTCTCGATCGTGGTCCCGGCGAAAACCGGCCGGCCCTGCAGCACCCTCACGTTCTCGAAGGTCTCGGGCTTGCCAAATAACCACTCCATCAGGCTCATCGCTTGCCCTCCCGGGTCTCGTTCGTTTTCACCGGCGCCGTGCCGCTGGTATAGACTTCATCGAAGCCTTTGATCCATTCGGCCTGTTGGCCGATGCATCGTCTCGCGAGGATCGGCCGGTTGAACTAGTCCGCCGGACACTCACGAGATCGCTCCGGTCGTTGGAGTCAAGTTCTGTCTTCCGAGGCCACGTCGGCAGATTGCAGGCGCCGAGGGGCGTCCTCAGCGGCAGGTTCTCCGCAGAGGCAGGACGCGATCGGCTTCGAGAGTGCCGAACCCATCGAATACACGAGACGTAGATGCCTGGAGCATTCTGCAGCTAGGCGGAATCAGCGAACAAATGCGGCGAAAGCAAACAGACAGGGCGTCGCGTAAACGCAAGTGAGCGCATCCAGCTCTAAAGTTTACAAGAAATTCTCAAGCTAATTTAGCTGTAGATACATCAATCAACCGATGAAAGTGCTTGCGCGCTCCGGAATACGGCAGCCCATCTGTCGCTTGGCTGTTAAGCTATGGATCGATGGCGGGGACCACGAAGCCTCTCCGCCCGTGGCCAACGCATCGCCCACCCTCCCAGGGCATTCTTCGGCTGCCGTCGCACAAATCCCGACGGCAGCCGAACTTTTCGCCACCGCCGGCGCGATTGAATCGGCTTCACCGTCGACCCTTCGGACGAGTGGCGAGAACGTTGCGAATAGAGAAGCTCGAATGAATTCTGAGCACACCGGGTAGCGTCGAAAGAATGTCCTTGTGGATTCTCTCGAACTCGCCGGCGCCCGCGACTTCCACCCGTAGCAGGTAGTCCGAGCCGCCGGTCATCAGAAAGCATTCGCGGATCTCCGGATGCTTGCGCACGGCAGCCTCGAAACGATCGAGGTGTTCCTCGGTTTGGCGCTCGAGCGTGATGTTGATGATCACCGCAATCGTGTCCTCGGAACTCCCGCTGTCGACCAGCGCCGTGTAGCCGCGGATGACGCCGGCTTCCTCGAGCAACCTTATCCGCCGCAAACAGGCCGAAGGCGAAAGGCCGACTTCCTCCGCCAGGCGCGCATTGCTCATCCGGGCATTCAGCCGCAAGAGGCGCAGGATGTTGCGGTCGATCGCATCGATGGCGGCCATGCATGATCTTTCGTTTGTTCGCAGTTTACTCGAACAAGGACCATATAATGAAATAATCGATCAGAGCTAGGCGGGATATTCCACGAATGTTTCAATATGTTCCGGCGCAACGAGGGGGTTGCAGATGGACCGTCATGCCTTGCCTGTTCAAAATCGCGACGTAGAGACCGCCGCCGGCGCTTCCGGCTACCTGACGATCGACCTTGCCGCCTTGCGCAGGAACTACCAAAAGCTTTCGGCGACGGTCGCGCCGGCAACGGCCGCCGCCGTCGTCAAGGCGAACGCTTACGGCCTCGGTGCCCGGCAGGTCTGCGGGGCGCTCCATGCGCAGGGCTGCCGTCATTTCTTCGTCGCGCATCTCCTGGAGGCGATCGAACTCAGGCCGCTGCTGCCGAGCGACACGCAGATCGTGGTGCTGAACGGGCTGCAGCCCGGAGCGGAGATCAGTTGCGCCGAGGCCGGGATCGTTCCGGTCCTCAACTCTCTCGAGCAATTCCGGCGGTGGTCACTGACGGCGGGCAAGCTCGGGCGCATTCTTCCGGCCGTCCTGCAGTTCGACACCGGCATGTCGCGTCTCGGCGTCCCGCCGGAGGAAAGAACGACGCTTGCTGCCGAACTCGCCGCTTGCGGGAACGTCGAAGTCCTCTTCATCATGAGCCATCTTGCCTGCGCCGACGAGGCGGACAACGGGCAGAATGACGACCAACTCGCCGAGATGCGCCTGATCGCCGCCGAGTTTGCCGGCCTCGATCTCTGCTTTGCCAATTCCGGCGGCATCTTTCTGGGGGGCGACTATCATGGCGTCCTGGCGCGCCCCGGCATCGCCCTCTACGGCGGCGCGCCCACTGCCGGGCGCCCCAACCCGATGGAGCCGGTCGTTCGGCTCGACGTTGCCGTCATCCAGACGAGGACGGTTCCGGCGGGGACGCGCGTCGGATACGGCGGCGCGCATGTGACCTCCTCTGCCGCCAGGCTCGCCACGATCGCCGCCGGCTATGCCGACGGCCTGCCCCGCAGTCTCACTGACAGAGGCGCCGTGTTCTACGACGGCGTTCGCCTGCCGATCGTCGGCCGCGTCTCGATGGACAGCATGACGGTGGATGCCACCGCCCTGCCCGAGGGCACGCTTTCGCTTGGCAGCCTCGTCGAGGTTCTCGGCCCCCACCAGACGCTCGAGGACGTCGCCGAAGCCGCCGGCACGATCTCCTACGAAATCCTGACCAGCCTCGGCCGCCGCTACGAGCGGCGGTACCGCTGAGCAACCATCATCGAGGAAACCATGAAAGTCATCGTTCTCGGCGCCGGCGTGATCGGCGTGACCAGCGCCTACCAGCTTGCCAAGGCCGGACACGAGGTTATCGTGGTCGACCGCCAGCAGGGCCCGGCCCTTGAAACCAGTTTCGCCAATGCCGGCGAAGTCTCCTTCGGCTACTGCTCGCCCTGGGCAGCACCGGGCATTCCGATGAAGGCGCTGAAATGGCTGTTCATGGAACACGCGCCGCTGATCCTGCGCCCGAAGCTCGACCGCGCGATGCTCGCCTGGATGATGCAGATGCTGAGAAACTGCACCGCCGAACGCTACGCGGTCAACAAGAGCCGGATGCTGCGCCTCGCCGCCTACAGCCGGACCTCGCTGGCGGACGTGCGGGCGGAGACCGGCATTGCCTATGACGAGCGCATGCAAGGCACCCTGCAGCTCTTCAGGACGCAGCAGCAGCTCGACGCCTCGGCCAAGGACGTCAAGGCGCTCGCCGCCGACGGCGTGCCCTACAAGGTGCTCGACCGCGACGGCTGCATCCGGGTCGAGCCCGCCTTGACGCATGTGCGCGAGAAAATCGTCGGCGGGCTGCTGACACCCAAGGATGAGACGGGCGACTGCTTCAAATTCACCGAGGCGCTCGCCGCCAGGGCGTCGGCGCTCGGCGTCCGCTTCGCCTATGGAACGCACGTCAGGGGACTGGATGTCGAGAACGGCCGCGTGCGCGGCGTGCTGACCGATCGGGAAAGGATGACCGCGGACGCTGTCGTGGTTGCCCTCGGCAGCTTCTCGCCGCTGCTCCTCAGGCCGCTCGGCATCAGGCTGCCGGTCTATCCCGTCAAGGGCTATTCGCTGACGATCCCGATCACCGACCCGTCGCGCGCACCGGAATCGACGGTGATGGACGAGACCTACAAGATCGCGATCACAAGGCTCGGAGACCGTATTCGCGTCGGCGGCATGGCGGAGATCTCGGGCTATACGAACGACCTCGGCCACGCCCGGCGGCGCACCCTCGACCATTCGGTAACCGATCTGTTCCCGGGCGGCGACCTGCGAAGGGCATCCTTCTGGTCGGGGCTGCGGCCCATGACCCCGGACGGGACGCCGGTGATCGGCCAGACGAAGATCGCCGGCCTCTTCCTGAACACCGGCCACGGGACGCTGGGCTGGACGATGAGCTGCGGCTCGGCGCGGCTGATCAGCGATCTGGTCAGCGGGCGCAAGCCGGAAATCGACGCGGCCGATCTCGCGATCAGCCGCTACAACTGATCTTCGCAGCGCCGCTAAGACGGGCAAAGGTGTAACACTTTGAATTGCTGCATGTCCTTGCCCTTAAGTCGAGGTCGGTTCAAGGAGACATGCAGTAGGGCATTTTGCAGTCAGGTGGTTCCACCTGGCGTCGCACAAAGCAGCAAAACTAAACGGATAGGTCGGCGGCGCGAACGCATGTGAGCGCATCCCGCTCCAAGCAAAGGTGAACTAGGAGGCAAGAAATGAACGAGGCAGTAACGACATCCAACGCACCGGGCGCCATCGGCCCCTTCTCGCAGGCAATCAAAGTGGGCAATCTGCTTTTCGTCTCGGGGCAGCTGCCGATCGATCCGGCAACCGGGGAGTTCGTCTCGGACGATCCCGTCGAGCAGGCAAGGCAATGCCTGAAAAACATTGCCGCCATCGCCGAAGCGGCGGGATCGGGAATTGAGAGGACCGTCAAGACGACCGTGCTGTTGACGGATCTTTCCCGGTTCGCCGACATCAACAATGTCTATGCGACATTCTTCCAGAAACCGTTTCCCGCCCGCGCCTGCTACGAGGTCAGCGCGCTGCCGAAGGGCGCACAGGTCGAAATCGAGGCGGTGATCGCCCTCGCCTGAAGAAAGCGAGTTCGCGCTGCAGTTCCGCTCGATGACAGGCGTCGCCGCCGCATCAGCGCCGAGGCGATCCCGCCGCGGAGGACGCGGTCGGATCGGCCGCGCGCGCACTGGGCGAGGCCGCGGGAAGCAATCGGTTCGGCTAAAGATTTCGAATCATCACCAAGAACAAGCGAAACCTGCCGCCCTACGCGTGTAATACTGGATCAGGTTGCAATGGACGCTAGCCTTGATGGCCCTGTCGTAGCTGAGACCGGGACAATGCGGCGAACGGAGCGGATGATCTGAAAATGCAAAAATCAGTGCGCCTGAAATCATTCGAATTGGTCGCGCGGAATATCGATGATGTGGACGTGAACCTGCTTCACGCGCTGTCGCTCGGCGTCGGCTGGCCGCACCGGCCGAAGGACTGGGATTTGCTGCGCCGCGCCGGCCACGGGATCGTCGCGGTCGACGGAATCGGGCGCGTTTTCGGAAGCGCCATGTGGTTCCCCCATGGGAACGACTTTGCCACCATCGGCCTGGTGATCACATCGCCCCGCACGCAAGCGCAAGGGAACGCCCGATGGCTCATGGAACAGGTGTTCGAGCGGTGCGGTGATCGCAATCTGAGCCTGAATGCGACCGATGCGGCCTATAAGCTTTACGTTTCGCTCGGCTTCACGAAGGAAGCGATCGGATACCAGTACCAGGGCGACGTCGCACCGGTTCTTCCGGCACTGCCGCCGCTGAACGGGGAATTGAGTGAACTGTCAGGCGACAGGCTCGAGGAGATCGCCGCTCTCGACACCCGGGCCTTCGGGGTGAATCGCGGCAAGCTGCTTGCGCTGCTTTCAGAAAACGCTTCAATTCGCGTATTGCGACGCGGTGGCGAGGCTGTCGGCTATTCCATGTGCCGCGAGTTCGGGCGTGGCCATGTGGTCGGCCCGATCGTGGCGAGCAACGATCACGATGCGATCCACCTCACGGCCGTGCATCTGAAGGATCTGGCAGGCGCGTTCGCCCGCGTGGATACGCGTGAAACGGGGGCATTTGCCGAATTTCTGCAGCAGAGCCGATTGGCGGTTTCCGAAACCGTTACGACCATGTCCCGGGGACGCCGTTTCCTGAACCTGAAGGACAACGAGCCGAGGGTCTATGGCCTGGCCGGCCATGCCGTGGGGTAGAATGGCCGGCCGGCACATCAACCGCCGTCCGGATTTGGCCGGCCATGTGTCGGATGCGGACGCAGTTGCGTGCGCCGCTTACCGCCTCGCAAGCATTGGCAAAATCAGGCCCCACCGCGTCGCCTGGGGCGATCCGAACGGTTCGAAACCCAGCTTCTTGTACACGGCGATCGCCCGTTCATTGGCCGGATGAGGATCGGTCGCGATAACCGGTGCACCCGCATCGAAGAGAGCCCTCATTCTCGCCCCGATAAATGCCGATCCGTGCCCGATACCGATCATTTCGGGGTCTCCGATGTATTGATCGATTCCGCGCGATCCTTTGGGAAGCTTGGCAAACGGGTGTTCTTCCCAACCGTGAACGGTATAGTCCTGCATGAATGCAAAGGGGCGTCCGGCGGTTGAAACAATCCAGCGCGCTACCCGAGGATCACTGAGGTATGCTGCATCGTAGGATTGATCCGAGTCCCACCATGCGCGGACATGCGGATTCGATCGCCATGCTGCAAGCAACGGCAGGTCACTTAACGTCACTTTGCGAAAACTGTATTGAATGGCAGCCGTCATTCAACGAGCTTAGCACGTCGCTGGCCGGTCGGAATGGTCTCTTTGACACGATCGAGCTGCGGCACGCGATGCCTGGTCGCGCGCCTGCCGGTCTACAGCGCCGAGCGTCTTATCAGACGCGCGGCGATGCAGTCGGCGCCGAGCGGCTGCGCGAGGTTCAGCCGATCGGCTGGGGCTCGTATCCGGCGGTCCGAAGCGTCTCTGCCGCAACAGCGGCGTCTCCTGCGACCGTGACTTCCCGGGAGGCCAGATCGATGGAGATCTCGGTTCCCGGCATGGTCGTCGCGAAGGCCTTGCGTATCGTGCCCGCGCAATGGTCGCAGGTCATGTCGGCCACCTTGAAGCGGACCCCCGAAACGGCCGGTTCGCTCGCGCAGGCGGCGTTATGCTGATGTTCTCCGCACATGAAACTCATCTCCTGGTTTGATTGATACGGAGCGCATCCTGCCGTTTCCAACGGTTGGAAGGTCAAGAGCTTTTTTCGCCCTTGTCAGCGAACAAAATAAATTTGCATTAGAGGGCTTGACCTTCCGACCGTTGGAAGCCCTAAAAAAGGAAGCAGTCGATTTCTCGGAGGTCCCTATGAGCCCGGCGACTGCTACAGATTCTGCCCTTCTCGGCATCTATGTCGAAGGAATGAGCTGCGCTTCCTGCGTCAGCCGAATCGAGAAGGCGATCCGAACCGTGCCCGGTGTGAAGTCCGCCGCCGTGAATCTCGCGACGGAGCGCGCCGACGTGGCGTTCGTCGGGCCGGCCGATCTGGACGCCGTCCTGAAGGCGGTTCAGAACGCCGGCTATGACGCGAAAACGGAAGAGATCGAGCTCGCGGTCGAAGGCGCGACGTGCGCCTCCTGCGTCAAGCGCATTGAAACGGCGCTGAGCCGGGTGCCGGGCGTCCTCGATGCCACGATGAATCTGGCCACCGAGCGCGCCTTCCTGCGCGTCGTCAGCGGCGCTGCCGGTATTCACGACCTGACGGCGGCCATCGAGCGGGCGGGATACACCGCCCGGGCAGTCACGGCCGAAAACCCCGAGGATGCACAGGCAGAGGCGCGCGAGCTCGAGGCGCGCAGTCTCGCGCGCGCCCTGAGCCTCTCCGCCGTTCTGACGCTTCCCGTTTTCGTGCTTGAGATGGGGTCGCATTTCGTGCCGGCGATCCATGACTTCGTCATGAACACTGTCGGCATGCAGGAGAGCCGCTATCTGCAGTTCCTGCTGGCGAGCATCGTGCTCTTCGGACCGGGCCTCCGCTTTTTCCGCAAGGGCGTGCCGGCTCTCTTGCGCGCCGCCCCAGACATGAACAGCCTCGTTGCCCTCGGCACGGCTGCGGCATGGAGCTACTCCGTTGTCGCCACCTTCGCGCCCTCGATCCTGCCCAGCGGCACGGCCAATATCTATTACGAGGCTGCTGCGGTGATCGTCACCCTCATCCTGCTCGGCCGGTATCTGGAAAACCGCGCCAAGGGCCGCACGTCGGAAGCGATCAAGCGCCTCGTCGGGCTCCAGGCGAAGACCGCCCGAGTCGTGCGCGATGGCGAGACCGTCGAGGTCCCGCTCGATCAGGTGCAGATGGGCTACATCATCCTGGTGCGCCCGGGCGACAAGGTGCCGGTCGATGGCGAGGTGGTAGACGGCTCGTCCTATGTCGACGAGTCCATGATCACCGGCGAGCCCGTGCCCGTCGCAAAGGGCCTGGGAGCGGCCGTGGTTGGCGGCACGATCAACAAGACCGGCGCCTTCACCTTCCGCGCCACCAAGGTCGGGGCCGATACCGTACTCGCCCAGATCATCCGGATGGTCGAGCAGGCGCAGGGGGCGAAGCTGCCGATCCAGGCGCTGGTGGACAAGGTCACGGCATGGTTCGTGCCGGCGGTGATGCTCGCCGCCGCGATCACCTTCCTCGTCTGGCTGTCCTTTGGACCGGCGCCGGCGCTGAGCTTCGCGCTCGTCAATGCCGTGGCCGTGCTCATCATCGCCTGCCCCTGTGCCATGGGTCTCGCCACGCCGACCTCCATCATGGTCGGCATGGGCCGCGCGGCGGAGATGGGCCTGTTGTTCCGCAAGGGCGAAGCGCTGCAGACGCTGAAGGGCGCCGAGGTGATCGCGATGGACAAGACCGGCACGCTCACGAAGGGCCGGCCCGAACTCACCGACCTCATTCCCGCCGAGGGCTTCGACCGGAACGAGGTTCTCAGCCTCGTCGCTGCGGTCGAGACGCGCTCGGAGCACCCGATCGGCGAAGCCATTGTCGCAGCCGCCAGGCGCGACGGGCTCGTTCTTCCATCGGTGGAGGATTTTGATGCCGCTCCCGGCTTCGGCGCCACGGCGCTGGTAGCCGGGCGCAAGGTCCATGTCGGCGCGGACCGGCTGATGGCGAAGCTCGGACTCGATGTGTCGGCATTCGCCGCCGAAGTCGACCGGCTTGGCGACGAGGGCAAGAGCCCGCTGTTCGCGGCCGTGGACGGGAAGATCGCCGCGGTGATCGCCGTCTCGGACCCGATCAAGAAGACGACCATCGAGGCGGTCAACCGGCTGCATGAACTTGGCGTGAAGGTCGCGATGATCACCGGCGATAACCGGCGGACGGCCGAAGCGATCGCTCGCCGGCTGAAGATCGACGAGGTCGTGGCCGAGGTGCTGCCCGACGGAAAGGTGCAGGCGCTCGAAAACCTGCGCGCCGGCGGCCGCAAGGTGGCTTTCGTCGGCGACGGCATCAACGATGCGCCGGCCCTGGCGGCCGCCGATGTCGGCATCGCCATCGGCACCGGCACCGACGTGGCCATCGAGAGCGCCAATGTCGTGCTAATGTCCGGCGACCTGCGCGGCGTCCCCAATGCCATCGCCCTTTCAAAGGCGACGATCCGCAACATCAAGGAGAACCTGTTCTGGGCCTTCGCCTACAACACGGTGCTGATCCCGGTAGCGGCTGGCGCGCTGTTTCCCGCCTACGGCCTGGTGCTCTCGCCCATGATCGCGGCCGGCGCCATGGCGCTATCCAGTGTGTTCGTTCTCGCAAATGCGCTGCGGCTCAAGCGTTTCCGGGCTCCGATGAACTTCGATGCGGTGCCGGCCGACGGGAACGGTCGGCTGGCTGCGGCGCAATAACGGCGATCGGCAGGAGGTATTGCGATGGGAAAGTCGGTTCAAATCCGCCAGCTGGGCCGGGAGATTTCGGTAGCGGACGAACAGACCATCCTGCAGGCAGCCCTGGAGCACGGCATCGCCTACCCCCATGGTTGTCGCTCGGGCCGCTGCGGTTCCTGCAAGTCGCGATTGATCGAAGGTGAGGTCGACCTGCTGCCGCATACGCCCTTTGCCCCGACGGCCGGAGAGCGCGACATCGGGCTGATCCTCGCCTGCCGGGCACAGCCGAAGACGGACGCGACGGTCGCCTGGCTGGGCCGGGAGGAGGACCGGGCGGATCATCCGGTGCAGGCCTTCAGAGCGCAGGTCGTTGGGCTGGATGACGCCACCCATGATATAAAGCGGGTGAGACTTCTGCCGGAAGGCGGCGTGCCGCTCGCTTTCAGCGCTGGGCAATATGCGCAGCTTTCCTTTCCGGGCGCGCCGGTGCGCGACTACTCCATGGCGAACCAGCCGGGCGAAAGAGAACTGGAGTTCCACATCCGCCGCATCCCCAACGGTGCAGCGAGCGAGCGGGTTGCGAGCACGCTCGCCGTCGGGGACGAGGTCAAGGTGCGCGGCCCCTGCGGCAGCGCGTTCCTGCGCCAGCGCCACACGGGGCCGATCCTGGCCATTGCCGGCGGCTCCGGCATGGCGCCGATCAAATCGATCGTGGAGACGGCGCTGAACCATGGATTCCGGCAGCCCATCCGCCTGTATTTCGGCGTACGCCAGGAGCGGGACCTCTATCTGGTCGATCACTTCGCGGCCGCTTGCAAGCGCCATCCGAACCTGACCTTCGTGCCTGTTCTTTCGCAGGTCGAGCGCTCCGCAGACTACCGCACCGGCACCGTTACCGAGGCCATCGCGGAGGACCTGCACGACCTCGATGGTTGGCAAGCCTACATGGCGGGCCCGCCGGCGATGACCGACAGCGTGACACCGATCCTGCTCGAGCGCGGACTTCAGCGCGACGACCTGCATCTCGATGTGTTTTTCACACCGGAAGCGGCAACCGAGCCGGAAAAGAGACTGGAGGATGTAAAATGAATATTGGCGATGTCTCCCGGGAGTCGGGCGTTTCCACAAAGATGATCCGCTACTATGAGGAGATCGGCCTCATCCCGGCCGCGCATAGGACCGAGGCGGGTTACCGCACCTACAGCGACAAGGATGTGCACCAGTTGCGCTTCATCCGGCGGGCGCGGGATCTCGGCTTTTCCGTGACACAACTGGCCGAGCTGCTGACGCTGTGGTCGGACGGTCATCGCGCCAGCGCGGATGTCAAGCGCATAGCCCGCCAGCACATCGCCGAACTGGAGCACAAGATCCAGGAACTGCGGGCGATGACAGACGCGCTGAAGCACCTGGCCGAGCATTGTCATGGCGACCACCGACCGGAGTGTCCGATCCTCGAGGACCTGGCCGGCGCCGTTGAGGTCGAGGCGAGGCACATGGACCTGACCCGCTTCGGGGCCGGCGGCGTCGATCCCGTGCGCCGCAAGAAAGAAATCCATTAAGGGACGCAACGGCCCACGCGTCCCTTCAGACGCGCAGAGTTCCCGTGTTCTCAGATCGAGGGCGATTTGAGGACAGCAAAGGAAAGAGTTGGAGACGAGAATGCCGCACCTCTCACGCCGTCAGTTTCTCACCTCTTGCGCTGCCCTCGGCATGGCAGCCGCCGGCCCGTCATGGCTGCTACCGGCAGGGCCTGCCTTCGCCAAGCCGGCAACGCTGATCAAGGCGGGGCGAAGGACCATCGAGGTGAAGGGCCGCGCGGCCACGGTCTACGGCCTGACGCAGGCTGACGGCAGGCCCGGGCTCGTCGCGGACGCGGGCGGTTCGTTCCGGGTGCGGCTGGAAAACGGCCTCGACGAGGAGACGCTGATCCACTGGCACGGCCTTACCCCTCCCTGGCGGCAGGATGGGGTTCCGGCTGTCTCTCAGGCGCTGCTTACCCCCCGGCGCCGCGCACGACTACGACTTCGCGCTGAACCGGGCCGGCACCAACTGGATGCACTCCCATCACGGTCTGCAGGAACAGGGCCTGCTGGCCGCACCGCTTATCGTCCGCGACCCGGCCGAGACTCGGGAAGACGTCCAGGAGGTGGTCGTCCTCTTCCACGATTTCACCTTCCGCGATCCGGCCGAGGTGCTGGCCGGCCTGCAGGGTGGCGGGCACTCTGGCGAGGCACAGGCGGCGCCCATGGACCATGCCGCAATGGGGCACGCGGCGATGGGCCAGGCAGCGGTGGGTCAGGCAGCGATGGATCATGGTGCGATGGGTCATGCCGCGATGGGTCATGGCGCTTCGGCCCCCGCCGCAGGCGGGCATTCCGGCGAAAGCGGCGGGGCTGCGCCCGCGGCCGCGCACCTGAACGACGTCGAGCATGACGCCTTCCTCGCCAATGACCGCACGCTGGACGATCCCGAAATCTTCCGGGTGGAGCGCGGCGGGCGCGTGCGCCTGCGGCTGATCAACGGGGCCGCCGCGACCAATTTCTGGATCGACCTAGGCGGGCTCGAGGGGCGCCTGATCGCCGTCGACGGAATGCCGGTCGAGCCGGTTCGCGGACGGCGCTTCGAATTCGCCATCGCGCAACGCCTCGATATCGCGCTGGACCTGCCGAAGAACGAAGGCGCATGGCCGATCCTTGCCATCCGCGAGGGAGAGCGTGCGCGCACCGGTGTCATACTGGCGACCGCCTCCGGTGCGATAGGGCGCGTCGGCGGAGAAGCAGACGAAGCCGCCGCCGCCGTGGGGCTGGCGCTTGAAGGAAAGCTGCGCGCCCTGCAGCCACTGGCGGGACGTCCGGCCGACCGGCAGCACACGGTGACGATCACCGAGGCGCCCGGCTACGTCTGGATGCTGAACGGCAAGAGGCACGGCGGGGATACGCCGCTTGCGGTGGCCGAGGGCAAGCGCGTCGAGATCACCTTCCGCGACCAAACCACGATGGCGCACCCGATGCATCTGCACGGCCACCACTTTCAGGTCGTTGCCATCAACGGCCAGCGGTTCGCGGGCGCGGTGCGCGACACCGTCCTCGTGCCGTCGCAGGGCAGCGTGACAGTCGCTTTCGATGCGGTGAACCCAGGCAAATGGCCGCTTCACTGCCACCACCTCTACCATATGAACGGAGGAATGATGACGACGATCGAATACGAAGTGTAGCCTTTATACTATAACACGCGCGATGAACTTTCGATGAAACTGGCGGCACGCATGAAATATTGCCGCTTCATCAGGATGCGCGCTCGTAGCGCTATACCTTGTTACTGAACTTGCCGCGACCGAAATTGATAAAGAGCACGAAATTCTGCCGCTTACCTGAATTTAGCACATCGTTCTTCATAACTTATATTAGACTTTAGTGGTTGAAATGAAGACTGATCGAAGGAGTGTCAGTGAAGGCCCGGCGTGGCCTTTGCCGGAAGAACCGCAGCCAGCGAGTGAGCACAAATAAGCCGGAGGGGGCAGGCGCTCATCAGAGGGGAGCACTGAGAAAGCTCTCCGGAGCCGAGCCGCGGCGGAACTGAAGCTCCTTCTTCCTGGTGCAGAGTGGCAGCGGGGAAACTTGCAGCCGTTTGCGTGAACGTGGGAGGACGGCATGTGGACAAGACTTCTTCAACGTCTCTTGATTTTGGGCCTGATGCTCCTCGGCGTCTCGCTTCTGGCTTTCCTCGTGCCCTATGTCAGTGGCGGCGATCCGGTGCGGACGATCCTGATGTCCCGGGTCCGCGACCTTGCCGTCGATCCGGCCGCCGTTGAGGCGATGCGCATTCATCTGGGCCTCGACCGGCCGCTGCCGGTGCAATACGGCGCCTGGCTGTGGCAGGCGCTCCACGGCGATCTCGGCTATTCCTTCGCGAGCGGCAGGCCGGTCGCCCTGGAGATCGGGCGGGCGCTCGGCGTATCGATAACCCTGGCGCTGACGGCGCTCGGCATTGCCGCCGCCGTCGCCATACCGCTCGGCACCCTGGCGGCAACGCGGCCTGGCGGCACGGTCGACAGCGCCACCACGCTGATGGTCCAGACCTTCGTGGCGACGCCGGAATACTGGCTGGCGCCGATGGGCATCCTCGTTTTCGCGCTTCACCTCGGATGGCTGCCGTCGGCGGGCTGGACGAGCTGGACCGCACTGGTGCTGCCGGCCACGGTGCTGTCGCTACGCCCGATGGCCTATTTCACCCAGGTGACGCGGGCCGCGATGATGGATGTGCTGCAGGCCCCCTACATCACCGCAGCGCGCAGCCGCGGCCTCAGCATGCGCCAGACGGTGATGCGCCACGGCCTGCGCAACGGCTCGCTGCCGGTCGTCACCTTCTTCGCGCTGTGGCTCGCCGGCCTTCTCGGCGGCTCGGTGGTGATCGAGGTCATTTTCGCCATCCCCGGCATGGGGCGGCTGCTCTACGAGGCCGTCGTCAACCGCGACGTCCCGATGCTGCAAGGCGGTTTCGTCTCCATCGTGGCGCTGTCGATCCTGATCAACACGGTCGCCGACATGCTCTATGTCGCGCTCAACCCGGCAGTGAGGTCCGGCCATGCGCATTGATAACCCTTCGCAAGGCGTTGCTGCCAGCGCGCTTCTGCCGATGCAGCCGAGGCACGCCGCGGCGCTGCGGCTCTGGCGGTTCCTCAGCGGACGCCACTGGACCTTCCGCACAGGCGTCGTGATCCTGGTGGCGCTGGTGACAACGCTCATCCTGGCGCCGTGGATCGTTCCCCATGATCCGGCCGTGCAGAACCTGATGGCGCGGCTGTCGGCTCCGAGCGCCGAACACTGGCTGGGCACCGACCATCTCGGGCGCGACCTCTTCAGCCGCCTCCTTGTCGGCGGTCGCTTCACCGTCACCATCGCCATGGTCACCGTCTTGCTCTCCTTTACCGTCGGCACATTGATCGGCGTCGTCGCCGGACGTGGCGCAGGTGGCGTGCTCGACGAGATCACGATGCGCGTCATCGACGTCCTGATCTCGATCCCGGACGTCGTGGTGGCGATCTTCCTCGTCGCCATTTTCGGCCCTGGCTATGCGACGCTGATCGCCTCGCTCACGGTCATCGGCTGGACTCCCTTTGCGCGGCTCGCCCGCGGCCTGACCCTGGCGATCAACGCCCAGGGCTATATCCAGGCGGCGGAAGTGCTGGGCTGCAGCCGCTCCTTCATCATTCTCCGCCACGTCATTCCGAACATCATCCGTCCGATCGCGGCGGTGAGCTTCCTGCGCTTCGGCCACAAGCTGATCACCGTCGGAGCGCTGTCCTTCCTCGGCCTCGGCGTACAGCCGCCCGCGGCCGACTGGGCGCTGATGCTCGCCGATGCGCAGCCCTATGTCGAACGGCTGCCGATCCTGATGATCGCGCCGGGCCTCGCGATCTTCGTGGCCGCGCTCAGCGTCACCTGGATCGGCCACGGGCTGGAGATCGAAGCCAGGGATGGAGACTCGGGCGATGAATAAGACGAACGAACCATTGCTGGTGATCGAGGACCTCAAGGTCGCCTTTCCGGGCCAGCCGACGCCGGTGATCGACGGGCTCAGCCTGACGCTCGACCGTGGCGAGGTGCTGGCGCTGGTCGGCGAATCCGGCTCCGGCAAGAGCATGACGGCGCTGTCGCTGATGCGACTGCTGCCGGCCGGCGGCGCCATTGCCGGCGGGCGCATCCGCTTCGACGGCGAGGACGTCCTGTCGCTGCCGGACCGGCAGATGAACCGGCTGCGCGGCGGGCGCATGGCGATGCTGTTCCAGCAGCCGCAGGCGATGCTCGATCCGACCGCGCGGGTCGGCACCCAGATCGCCGAACCGCTGCGGCTGCATCGCGGCCTTGTGCGCCGGGCGGCCATGGGTCGGGTGCTCGAGCTCCTGCGCGACGTCGGCATTCCCGATCCGGCGGTGCGGGCGCGGTGCTTCTCGCACGAACTCTCCGGCGGCATGGCGCAACGGGTGATGATGGCGGCGGCGCTCAGCGGCGATCCGGACATGCTGATCGCGGACGAGCCGACGACCGCGCTCGACGTCACCGTGCAGGCGCAGATCCTGCGGCTCATCGACGAGGAGAGGCGCAAGCGCAACCTCGCGACGCTGCTCATCACCCACGACCTCGCCGTGGTCGCCGCGCTGGCCGACCGGGTGGCGGTCATGTATGCCGGGCGGATCGTCGAGGAGGGGCCGGCGAAGGCGGTGCTTCAAGCGCCGCAGCACCCCTATACGCGGGCGCTGATGCGCTGCTCGCTGCTCGTTCCCGATCCGAGCGGGCAATTGCTGTCGATCCCCGGCTCGGGCACGCATGCGCGCGACCTGACCTGCGGCTGCCGCTTCCATCCGCGTTGCAGCGCGGCGGCGGAGCACGGCCTCGCCGGCCGCTGCATGCGCTCCGAGCCGACGCTCAAACCCGATCCGGATGGCCACGTGACGCGCTGCTGGGCCGTCGAAGCCGAAAAGGAGACGGCCGCATGAACAGCTACACGCTTTTGCAGACCGTTTTGAGGAATACACCTGAGCCCGCCGGCGCCGCCGTTCAACCGCCATTCGTCGAGGTCGATGAGCTTGCCAAGCACTACTTCCTCAGCCGGTCGTTCTCGATCAAATCGGTCGACGGCGTCTCCTTCGCTATCCGACAAGGGGAAGTGCTCGGCCTTGTCGGCGAGTCGGGCTGCGGCAAGAGCACAATCGCCCGCCTCTTGACACGCCAGACATCGCCGACGGGCGGTGAGGTGAAGATCGCCGGCCAAGCGATCACCGACGTCGACGGCGAGGATCTGAAGCGCCTGCGCCGCACCGTGCAACTCGTCTTCCAGGATCCGTTCGGCGCGCTCGACCCGCGCATGCGGATCGGCACGAGCATGGAGGCGCCGCTGGCGCAGCACCACATCGGAACGCGCGAGGAGCGCCGCGACAAGGTCATGCGCATGCTCGCGGAAGTCGGCCTCGACGAAAGCTTCTACGAACGCTACCCGCGGCAATGCTCGGGCGGGCAATTGCAGCGCGTCGTCATCGGCCGGGCCCTGCTCCTCGAGCCGCGGTTCCTGATCTGTGACGAGCCGACATCGGCGCTCGACGCCTCGATGCGCACGCAGATCCTCAACCTTTTGACGGATCTGAAGCGGCGCCACGGCCTGACGATGCTGATGATCTCTCATGACCTCAGGGTGGTGCGCCACATCTGCGACCGCATCGCCGTGATGTATCTCGGCCGGATCGTCGAGGTCGCCGACCGCGATGCGCTCTTCAAGACGCCGCGCCACCCCTATACGCGGGCGCTGATCGCCGCCTCCATGCTCGACCGGACCGGGCTCTATGCGCCGGAGATCCAGTTGCGCGGCGACCTTCCGAGCCCGCTCAACCCTCCCCGCGGCTGTCGTTTCCACACCCGATGCGCCCACGCGCAGGCGAAGTGCGCGCAGGCCGAACCGAAATTCGAGGCAGCGAGCGAGAGCCATCAGGTGCGCTGCCACTTCTGGCGGGACCTGCAGCCCGACCGGCCGGCTCAGGCGGGCTCGCCCTAGAGCATTTTGCAGTCGGGTGAAATCACCTGACGTCGAACAAATGCTGAAAAAACAAGTGGTTAGATCGGTGGCGCGAACATGCGTGAGCGCATTCGCTCTGGAATGGCGTCGCAATGAAAGGGAGGTGAGCTGCCACACCGAATGGCAGCACATGGCCGTCCGGGTCGATACCGGCTCGCGGAACAGGTCAGTACGAAACAAAATAGAGGAGGAACTAATAATGAAGAAATATGCAATGGTGGCCGTCTGCGCGACGGCGTTGGCCACAAGCGCGGCTGCCCAGGAAGGCAAAACGCTGACCTATGCCGATTTCCAGGCTGTTCAGACCAATTGGCAGATGGCCAGCGACGATGCCTACCTGGGCAGCCGCGCCGGCTGTTTCGAGACGCTCGTGCGCCTCAATTGGCAATTGCAGCTTGAGCCTGGCCTCGCCACGTCGTGGAAACAACTCGAGCCGACGGTGTGGGAATTCACGCTGCGGGATGGCGTCAAATTTCAGGACGGTGCGCCGCTGACCGCTGAGGCGGCGACCGGCGCGCTCAAACATCTGCTGGCGGCCGAAATGCCGGCGCGGCCCTTCTCGCCCAAACTGATCAAGTCCGTGGAAGCGGTGGGGGAGAAGGTGGTCCGTATCACCACCCAGACCCCTTCGGTGCTGCTGCCGGCGCAGCTCGCTGCGCCCAACACTACGATCCTGTCGCCGGCCGCCTATCAGGGCGAGATCATCGATCCCGTCGGCCGTTGCACCGGCCCCTTCGAGATCGTCGAAGTCAAGCCGAAGGAATATCTGAAATTCAAGCGCAATGACAATTACTGGGGCGGCAAGCCGGCGCTCGAGGGCGGCATGGTGGTTTTCATTCCCGATGCCAATACCCGCATGACCCAGGTTCGCAGCGGCGAGGCCGATATCGCACGCCTGATCCCGGCCCATGGCGTCAAGCAGCTGGAAGGGGCGGAGGGGATCGAGCTGATACAGCTCAAAACGCCGCGGGTGACCGAGTTGCTGCTCAACAACAAGAAGGCGCCGCTGAACGATGTCCGCGTCCGCCAGGCCATCCAGGCGGCGATCGACGGTGCGGGGATTGCGGCCAGCGTCTATGAAGGCACGGTGACGGCGGCGGCTTCGGCCTTCAAACCTGACGATCCCTGGGCGCCGAAAGGCATCAAACCGATCTACGATCCGGCGCGCGCCAAGGCGCTGCTGGAGGAGGCCGGAATTCAGCCCGGACAATTGCAGCTCGAACTCCTGGCCTATACGGCAAGGACCGAACTCAAGGATGTCGGTGCCATCATCCAGGCGCAACTTGGCGAGATCGGCATCAAGGTCAATCTGCGCGTGGCCGAATATACCGCAATCGAACCTCAGATGATCTCCGGCGACTATGACATGGCGTTGCTGTCGCGCGGCTATCTTACTGATATTGCCGATCCCTTCGGCTTTCTGACGGCGGACTATTCCTGCGGCGGCAGCTACAACATGTCGCATTACTGCTCGGAAGACGTCGACGCCCTGATCGAAAAGGCATCCTCGCTCAACGATGCACAGGCGCGTTACGAGATCTATGCGCAGCTCGCCAAGAAACTCTTCGACGAGGCGGTCACCGTCTATCTGGTGAACGAGACGTCCTTCGACGCCCGTAGCGAGCGGGTGAAGAACTACGAGATGCATCCTCTGGTCTATTACCTGATGACCAAGGATTTGACGCTCGAATGACTGTGACGGCGGGATCGCGCGCAAGTTCCGCCTCGCGCGATCCCGATCTGACGCTTTCTTCCCGCCCATGCGCCCGAACCGGTCAGGACCGGACGGACGCCAAACGACAGGCGCTCAGTTCAGATGCTCAGTCTTTTCTCCAACCCGACCTTTCGCGCCGTCTATATCGCACAGGTCATTTCGCTGATCGGTGCCGGCGTGGCAACGGTCGCCCTCGGGCTCATGGCCTATGAGATCGCGGGCCCCGGGGCGGGTGCGGTGCTCGGCATCGCGCTTGCCCTGAAGATGCTGACCACGGTCGGTCTTTCTTCCTTCATCACCGCGGCCCTCGAGAGCTTTCCCCGCCGCCGCGTGCTGGTCGGCCTCGAGCTCACGCGCGGGGCGGTGATGCTTGCTTTCCCGTTCGTCACCGAGATCTGGCAGATCTATCTCCTCATCGTGCTTCTGCACTCGGCCTCCGCCGGTCTTGTTCCGAGCCTTCGCGCCACCATTCCCGATATCCTGCCGGACGAGCGCGACTACACCCGGGCCCTGGCGCTGACCCAGCTCTCCTATGACATGGAGACGGTTACGAGCCCGCTGCTCGCCCTTCTGCTGCTGAGCCTCGTTCCGCTCAACGGGTTGTTCCTGGCGACGGTCTGCGGCTTTGTCGCCTCGGCGGCCCTGCTGGCATCGGCTGCGCTCCCGGCGCAGAGGTTCACCTCGGAACTCGGCGTCAGTGCACGCGCTGCCAGGGGCATTCGCCTCTATCTCGGCACACCGATGCTGAAGGGCCTTCTTGCCCTCACCTTCAGCGCCGCCTGTGCAAGCGCCATGGTCCTCGTCAATACCGTGGTCCTCGTCCAGTCCAGTCTCGGACTTGAGCAGCAATTCACGGTGCTGGCGCTTACCGTTTTCGGCTGCGGCTCCATGACGGCGGCTCTCCTCATTCCAGCTCTGCTCGAGCGCTTCCCCGTTCGAGCGACAATGGTCGCCGGCAGTTGCATCTGCCTCGGCGGCCTGATGGTCGGCCCACTCATCGTCAGCTATCCCGTCCTCATCGTCTTCTGGTTTGGGCTCGGGGCCGGCTATTCGCTCATTCTGACGCCGGCGGGCCGGCTGGTCGCACGGACGGCCGGGGGTGCGGACAGGTCGGTGCTCTTTGCCGCCCATTTTGCGCTGACCCACGCCTGTTGGTTTGTCGCCTATCTGACGGCGGGGCTCGCGGGCGCGGCCGCCGGCATGACCGCAACCTTCCTGGTGCTTGCCGCCATGGCAACCGGCGGGTTCTTCGTCGCCGCGCGCCTGTGGCCTCAGGATCGCGCCACCGCAACCGCCGCCGTCAGCGCCGACCGCGGAGAGGCATGAGGCTGCCGGAGCGAGAAGCGCCGGGGCGGGCGAGCGGCATCCGGACCTGGCGCTTTCAAAAATTCTGAGATCCGATGTCGGACGGGCGGGGCATCCGTCGTCCTTGGTGCATGGATCGGCACAGCGACCTTGAAGACATGCAGACGGGAGCCGACCAGCAACTCATAGGGATCGACGATCATGCCCAACACCATACGTTTGAAGCGCGTTCTCTCGACCGACCCGAAGAAAGTCTATCGCGCGTTCATCGAGGCTGACGCACTCGCGAAATGGCTTCCGCCCAACGGCTTCGCTTGCACCGTGCATCATCTGGAGCCGAATGTCGGCGGCACATTCAAGATGTCCTTCCGCAACTTCACGACGGGCAGGAGCCACGCGTTTGGCGGCGAATTTGTCGAGCTCGTTCCAGGCGAGCGCGTGCGTTACACGGACCGATTCGACGACCCCAACCTGCCCGGCGAGATGCACGTGACCGTGACGTTGAAGAAAGCCTCGGTCGGCACCGAGCTCGATATCGTGCAGGCAGGCGTGCCGGACGTGATTCCGCCCGAGGCTTGTTATCTCGGTTGGCAGGAGTCGCTTCGAAACCTGGCAAGGCTCGTCGAGCCGGAAATCAATCAGTAGCGCACGGGTCGCGAGCGCGACGGCCGGCGCCTTCCAACTCGCCCCAGATTGGCAGGCATGACAGCGGGCCGAAGGACGGGCGCGGGTTCATTCCGGTCCGAGGATGACCGCACCGTCTCTGTCGCCACGGGCCAAGCGGAGGTAGCAGGCTCTCAACGGAGCGAAGCGGCCCAAAAACAATGCCGCTCAGGGATACCCAGCGGCGCACGCTTCGGGTAGCGTGCGCCATCAGGGTTGGAGCGGGATGCGCTCGCATGCGTTCGTGCCACCGCTCTGTCCCTTTGTTTGCCGCATTTGTGCGACGTCAGGTGATGCCACCTGACTGCAGAATGCTCTAGGAGGAGCCATGGGGCTGTCAGACGTTTTCGGTCGATTGGTCGCACTGATCGGCGCCGCCGCAATCCTTTTGCGCCGCCAGGACGGAGCTTCCCTCGAACCGGCCTATGGCCGCGAACCGAAAATCCCGGGAGCCAAGCCGCAGGGCATTCCGACCCTGAAGATGCCGACGGCCAGGGGATGGACCGCGGGTCAGACGCCCGTAGCGGCGCCCGGACTCAAGGTGAACGCATTCGCGGCGGGGCTCAAACATCCCCGTTGGATTCACGTTCTGCCGAATGGCGACGTTTTGGTGGCTGAGGCCCTGAGCGAACCCGGAGGCATCAAGTCTGCCTTCGACTACGCCATGTTCAGCACGATGAAGCGCGCTGCCGCGGTGGGCGCAAGTCCGAACCGGATCACGCTGCTGCGCGATGCGGATGGCGACGGCGTGGCCGAAATTCGCGAGGTGTTTCTCGACGGGCTCAATCAGCCGTTCGGCATGGCATTGCTGGGCGATACGCTCTATGTCGGCAATACGGACGGGGTGGTTGCCTTCCCCTACGAAACGGGCGACACGCGCATCACTGCGAAAGGGCGAAAGCTGACGGACTTCAAGGCCGGCGGCCATTGGACGCGAAGCCTGCTTGCCAGTCGCGATGGGCGAAAGCTTTTCATCGGCGTCGGTTCGCTCAGCAACATCGGCGAGCGCGGCATGGCGGCAGAGGAAGGCCGGGCCGCCATCCACGAGCTCGACCTCGAGAGCGGTGAGCGCCGCATCTTCGCCTCCGGTCTGCGCAATCCGGTGGGCATGGCCTGGGAACCGACCACGGGTGCACTCTGGACGGTGGTCAACGAGCGCGACGGACTGGGCGACGAGACGCCGCCCGACTATCTCACATCCGTCCGCGACGGTGGCTTCTATGGTTGGCCCTATTGCTACTGGGGGCAGATCGCCGATGGCCGGGTGCCGCAGGACCCGGCGATGGTCGCGACCGCTATCGCACCGGACTATGCCCTCGGCGGACATACTGCATCGCTCGGTCTTTGCTGGCTTCCCGAAGGCACCCTGCCCGGCTTCCCGGACGGCATGGTCATCGGCCAGCATGGTTCCTGGAACCGCAGCACCTTGAGCGGCTACAAGGTTGCCTTCGTGCCCTTCGTGAACGGATCTCCTGCCGGCCTGCCGCGCGACATTCTGACCGGCTTCCTTTCCCCCGACGAGCGGGCCTCCTATGGACGACCGGTCGGGGTGAGCATCGGCCCCGACGGCTCGCTGCTGGTGGCGGACGATGTCGGCGACGTGATCTGGCGAGTGACCGGCGAAGCCGCGCGCCGCTGAACGCGGAGCCGAGCACCGGCCCGCAGGGGCACATGGCGTTGCACACGGCCGTCGGAGTTCCCCATGACACCCCGCTCACCGACGAGGTCCGGCTCCCGTATTGGAGCCAAATTAAACTAGAGCGGGATGGATTTTAGGTCCGTTCATATCCGGCCTCCTTGAAATAGTTCTGGCATTCTTTTGGTGAAACGGTTTTGAGGATGGTTGCGAGCGCGTCATGGGTGGCGTAGCGGCTTCTGGCCTGCGCCTCGCGTAGCCGGTGCTTGATCTTGGCGAAGAGCTTTTCGATCGGATTGAGATCGGGGGATCGGACCGTCGATGACCCAGGGCGCGCTGACGCGATCAACGCGCAGGGCGGCAATGAACGTCATGGTGTTCCAGTGGCCGAAGGGAGCGTGTCCGAACAGCCGTTCGCCGCGCGGCGCCCAGCCTCTCAGCGGCGCCATGTTCGTCTTCGTCCAGGTCTCGTCGATGAAGACGAGGCGGGCCGGATCGATGCGATGGCGATGCTTCAGCCAGCGGCTGCGTCGGACGGCGACATCGGGCCGGTCGCGCTCGCTGGCGACCAACGTCTTTTTTTATAACTCAGCCCTTCCTCATGCACGAAGATCCAGACGGAGCGGTAGTCGACCTTCAGGCCTCGCGAGGCCAATTCCGCGACCAGCCCGCGCAAGGTGAATGCCTGCGCACGGCAGCGCTCGATTAGCCAGGCCCGATGCTCACCGGCGATCGCCCGCGGCTTGTGCCCGCCCATCTGGCCGGCGGCGGCGCTGCCCGTCTCACGCCAGCGCCGTACCCAATCGATTGCCGTGCTGATGCCGATGCCGAAGCGCTTTGCCGCCGCCCGGCAGGACAGCCCATCGCGCGTCACTGCACCAACAACACGGTCCCTAAGGTCATCCGAAAAAGGTCTCGCCATCCTGGCCGGCCTCCTGCACCGGCCCGAATGGTGAATCTGATTTGCTCATAAAAGGGAATCCCAATGCCGATTCCACCTAAATTCATCCCGCTCTAGCCGCTGGCGACAGGCGCCGGGCGCACTGTCCGTCTGCAACTGAACTTTCATTCAGGCAGCTCACCACCAGCAACCCCAGCGCGACTTTTCCGCGGCCTGGAACGCAAGAACCCCGGCATCCTGGGGATCCGGGGTTCTGGTATTTGGTTGCGGGGGCAGGATTTGAACCTGCGGCCTTCAGGTTATGAGCCTGACGAGCTACCGG
>NZ_LNQB01000089.1 GCF_001651875.1 Sinorhizobium saheli | reverse complement strand
TTTGTGGCTGCTGCTGGCCTGGCTCAATAGCGGCGCAAAAGCCCGCGCCGTTTAAGTCCGCTTATTGTTCACGGCCGACTAATCAAGGCCGCGGTTGTGGAAATATCTGAGGGCGGTGCGCGAATAAGAACGAGCTATTCTGCAGTTCCGGACCACCTCTACGTCGCCCTTGGAAACTACGAGTATTTCATTGGAGCAACGGTATCAAAACGTTCAAAGAACGAGGTCGAGGTGGAATTTATAAAAGAGCAGCCGTCTCGACTTATCAACGTTCTGTCGCGTGTCCAATTCCCACTCGCGACCATTCATGACCTGAAGAGAGTTCTTGAGGTCGACTGATACGTTTTCCGTCACGTTTAGCCCAGACTGCCGCGCCCGACGCCAAGTGGCCTGCTTCCCACGCGAGGGAAAATCGAAAGTTTAAAGGGTTAGCTGGGTCGGGTCGCGGAGGGGGGCGTCAGGCTTGGATATCCTGCTAATCGAAGACGATGATCTGGTCGCAAAAACGATCATCCACTGCTGGCCAGTGCCGGGAGACAATATTCGCTTGCTTTCGAACTACAGCCAGTGTCTGCGGACAATACATAGTGGCGAGATCGACGTCTTCGATGGCGTGATCGTTGACATCCATTTGCCAGACGGAAACGGGCTCGAGATCCTGCGCACTGTAAGGAGGCACTCGGGGATACCTCTGATCTTGATTTCGGGGACAGGAACCGCAGAAAGTCGGGCAAGCGCCTTGGATGCGGGCGCCGACGACTATGTGATGAAACCTTTTTCGGTGCGTGAACTTCAGGCGCGCCTTACCCGCGCTGTGGCAAAGTCGGTGAGCATGCGTTTCGAGATTCCTCGATACGCGTTGGCGATTGGAAGCGTAAACTGCGATTTAACCAGCAGAGCCTTGACGTGCGGCGGCAAAACAGTGCCCCTCACCGATCTCGAAGCGCGGTTGGTTTCTGAACTCAACAGAAACCACGGCCGCGTGTGCAGCAAATCGCAGCTTTCGAAGCACGCTTGCTTCAGGGAATATGATCCGCGCGACAAGACCCTGGATGTTTACATCTCAAGACTGAGACGAAAGATCGGGGAGTTGGATTCGCAGAGCGTGGAGTATGTTCAGACGGTCCGTGGCGTCGGATATCGTTTGCTCTCGCCAATGGGAATAGCCGGTACGTCAAAGACACCAAAATCCACGTAATGACCTTCAGAGCATCGACCTGGCGAGTGGAAGTGCAAATCGCGTTCATCGTTTTTCAGTCTTACCATCGAGTATCACGCGCAGCTTTGCAGCCAACTCGCTTGGTCGATAAGGTTTGCTGAGAAAGTGGAGCCCACGATCGAGTCCACTTCGATGAAGGGCCGGCAGCTTTCCTGTGCATCCGGAAGTCAACAGAATAGCTATGGTAGCTTGAATCTTGCGAGCTTCTTCGGCCAGCTGCCTGCCATTCAGTCCACCCGGCATGATGACGTCAGTAAACAGAAGGTCGATATCAGGGATAGCGCGCAGAAGGCTCAAAGCCTCTGAGTCGTTTCTGGCGGAAATGACGCGGTAACCAAGCTCTTCGAGCTGCGCGGCGGCATAGCTCAGCACGAGGTCATTGTCCTCCACCAAAAGGATCTTCTCCCTGCCAAGGGGCAGAGCGGGCTTTTCACGGCGCGATCTCGTCTCCGTCTGGCCCTGAACGACCCTCGGAAGGTAGATCTTGACTGTCGTTCCCCGGCCGGGTTGCGAGGAGATCTTGACATGCCCGTTCGACTGCTTGGCAAAACCAAAGACCATGCTAAGCCCGAGGCCGCTGCCCTTTCCGGCCTCTTTGGTTGTAAAGAATGGCTCGAAAACGCGCGCAAGAATGTGCGGCTCGATCCCAGTGCCGGTGTCGGAGATGGCTACCGATACATATTGACCGGGCGCAATGTCCGCGTTGCAGTCCGCATGGTTTTGATCGAGCGTGCTATTGGCGGTTTCAATGGTCAGACGCCCGCCGCGCGGCATCGCATCGCGCGCATTGAGGCAAAGATTCAAGATTGCAGTCTCGAGCTCCGAGGGATCGACAAGCGCATTCCACAAGCCGCTATGGCACCTGAATACGATGTCCACATCCTCGGAAAGGGCTCGTCGCAGCAGTCCATCCATTTCCTTCAACAGCGAATTGAGATCCACCGCTCGCGGCTCAAGCGCCCGCCGGCGGGCAAAGGCGAGCAGCCGATCAACGAGATCAGCGCCGCGCTGAGCGGCCGCAGAGATCATTTCGGCAAAGCGACGAAGGTTCTTGTCCTCGCTCAGCCGTTCAGTGAGAACCTCGGCGTTGCCCAAGATGACCGTTAGAAGATTATTGAAGTCATGCGCAACGCCGCCCGTAAGCTGCCCGACTGCCTCAAGCTTTTGCGCTTGCCGCAGTTGCTCCTCGATCGCTAGGCGTTTCGTTATATCCGAATTGATCGAAAGAATGGCTTGCGGACTCCCCGCGCCGTCGTGCATCAGCGAACAGCGGGCCTCTACGGTAATGCGGCTGCCATCCTTGCGCCATTGCACGATCTCGCCACTCCATTCACCACCTGCTACGACAGAAGCGACGTAGGCGAGGGGATTTGAGACACCGCCATAAAGCAGCGCGCCAAGCGATTGACCGACGGCTTCCTCCGCCGTCCACCCGTAGATTCGCTCTGCGCCCTTGTTCCAGAACAGAATCCTGTGCTCGACGTCATGGACGATAATCGCATCTCGAGCCATATCGAGAAGAGCCGCCTGCTGGGCAAGCCTACCTTCAGCTTCCTTGCGGGCTGAAACGTCGGTCATGCCACCGACGAATCGAACTGGCCTCCCTTGGCGGTCGTAAATGACATATCCGGAGTCCTCGACGTAAGCGACCGAGCCATCACCACGAAAGAACCTGTATTGATCTTCCCACCTCTGTTCCCGGGACTCAATCGCCGCTACGGTCGAACGCAACACACGCTCCAGATCATCGGGGTGAATATGCGCCTTCCAAAACTCCAGGTTCCGGCGGCTCTCTTCAGGTGAATGGCGGAATGTGTCTTTGAGACCTTCGCTCCACCAGACTTTATCCGTAACAACGTTCCAATCCCATATTACATCCGCCGTTACATTGGAAACGGCCCGGAATAATTCCTCGCTTTCACGAATCTTCTGTTCAGCAGCAAGGCGCTCGGTGACATCCAGCGCCATAACCAGCCTTGCGCATCGCCCCTCCAAGTCGAAGGCATGGGACGATGTCTCTGCGAAGATGATCCGACCGTCGTTGAGACGATGCCGCCACACGCGCGGTTGCTCCAGACCATCGCGGCCGTGGGCTACATTTTCCAAAAAGGCGGGCACATCCTCGGGAGGAAGAATGTCCCTCATCGTCATCTCGAGGAATTTCTGCTGAGAGTACCCGTAGCGGGCAACAGCAGCGTTGTTTGCCATCAGGAAACGAAGGGTCTCAATATCGTACACCCACATCGGTTGCGGGTGAGAATCGAACAGCTGTACGTAATAGGATGCACTTTGTTGCGGGGCGTTGCGGTTGCCATCATTCATTTTCGGTTGTTTCACGACTCGCAAATACCAAGGCGATCGCCTTGGGTTGACGGCATCCTAATCAACCGGCTTCCGTTGTCGAGCGGCCCTATTTCAGCTCGTCGGCGTTCAAGGATAGCGGCAGGCAGCGACATGGGGGCGTGAAACACCACAGCTGCGCTCGTACCCCCGGGGAGTTGAAGCGTACGACGAGGCGCTGTATTGGTGCCTGTCGGGAATGAGAGCGGCGCCGATCGGTGTCTACTTATGGCGGGTACCTGGAATCGAGAGTGTATGAGAAGGCCAGAACGAACATTCGTTGTTGAATTCAAGGGGCGACGGCAGGCAAAGGCGGGGGCGAATTCGATCTGGGGCGACTCGGACTTCAAGGCCCTGGCCCGGGAAGTGGAAGAGAAGGCGCCGCATCTGTTCAGTGCAGATGCACCCGCGGAAAAGCCCGACACGGGTGGCACCACTCCGGTCCATCCAGTGGTCGTGAACGCTTCGGGCGGTCCCGCCGGCGATGCGGGTGACAAACAAGAATTGATCCCACCCCTCAATGGTGCACAGCTCGCAGAGTCGGGCGAGGATGGGGACGGTCCGGCAGCCGAAGCTGTCGAACAGGTGCAGCAGAGCCAGGACGTGTCGCAGCTCCCACTGACACCGATGAACGCTCGTCGCAAGCGGACCAAGCGCACCGGGGCGCATCGGATCTCAGACGTTTCGAAGGGCTCGCGCGAAGATCAAAATCCGCAAACCAACACTGTCAAGGATCAGTTGCCTGACGAGCTTGCTGTCCTCGAGGCGGAAAACAAGCGGCTCAAGCGGCTGCTGGCGATAGAGCTTCACGCTCAGAACATGCGGCTCAAGACGATGCTTGAACGATTTGATGCGGTCCGGGCGGGCGGCATGTAAAGCCGCCATCGGCGCCCGGGTTGCAGAGCGATCAAGTCGCAGCGCGCCTGCGCTTCGTCAGATCGACGGTGTTTCGGACGGACGGGCTTTGTTCTGATAATGGAAAGTGAGGGGTGAGGGACATGAGAAAGCTGGTCGCAGGCAAACTGCATGGCATCCACGTGACGGAGGCGAACCTCAACTATCACGGGTCGATCACGCTGGATCCGGACCATTGCGAACAAGCCGGCATCCTGCCGATGGAGTTTGTCGAGATCTGGAACAAGAATTCGGGCGCGCGGATCTCAACTTACGTCATTCTCGGCGAGCGCGGCTCAAGGTGCTGCATACTCAACGGCGCGGCGGCGCGCACCTGTCAGCCCGGTGACCAGATCATTATCTGCAACTCGGTCTATCTCGACGAAAGCCAGCTCACGTCGCTGAAGCCGAAGGTGCTCACCTTCGACGAGAACAATCATGTCGTCGACCGGCTGAGCTATTCAGTCAGCGTCGGCCCGGACGGGAGATACGCGTTCGACATTCTCGACCACGCGAATACCGCTCTACCCATCCCGCTGAAGGTGACTCGCGGATAGAGAGGAATCGTCGCCAGCGGCGGCGCGGAGTACCTTCCAAGCGAGAGCTACAGCGCTATGAATTTCGGAGTGGCAGACGCTTTCGAGAGATAAGATATTCCGCCAGAGTTTGGCCCTGATCAGGACGAGCACGGTTTAGTCCAGGTCAAGCGCAGCAAAGGGGTTTGGAATCACTCGCCTGGCGACAAACACGCCTGTGACTTGGGTTCCCGGCCAGATTTCAGCAATCATCTCCTTGCACACCTTGAAACTGCAGCCCGTTGTCAGCACGTCATCGAGCAAGACCACGTGCGGCCGCGGGTTGCCGGTGAGCTGGTGGTTAACTGCCAAGGATGCTCGCAACGCATCGGGATCTCGTCGCTCAGCACTTGTATGCATGGCATTTCGCTCGACTGCTGTATAGAGAAGCTCGCGGACATCAGCATTGTGCCCCATTGCGCGAGCAACCTGCACCATGCGGTCGTCATATTCCGGCGAGTCAGGTCGCTTGGACGATGGCATGGGAACAAAGGCGGTGTTTTGCCAACCGTTGGTGGCCACATTGTTCGCGACTGCAGCTCCGATCGTCACAATCGCCTTCTCCTTGTGTGGCCATTGCGCCGTGTGACGGACCAGCGGGCTTTTCTTGAGATTGCTGATGATCTGGTTCGTGTAGCTGTGAGCAAAACCCGCTCGAGCGGTATAGTCGCCGAAGTAGGCGCATCTGTCTGTATCATCGAGGTAAAAGTGGTCGGGGCGTTCGAGGTCGCCGACCATCCTAAGACGGGCGGACCAGCTCGCGTCGGATGTCGTCATACTCTCGTACTCTGATGGCGCCCTGCGCCTCGAACCGCCGTGGCCAGGTCAGCTCGGCCTTCTCAAAGCAGCTGTTCAGGATAAACAACTTTCGCTTCTGTTTCAGCGCCTCCCGGGCCTGGACCAATGTACCTGACGTTTCACCTGCCTCGACTATGATCGTAGCCTCTGAAAGAGCCGACATCGTCTTGTTTCGTTCCGGGAAGAAGAAGCGGTTCACCCGAAAATTCTGAGCTTCGTACCGTTCGAGGGGCACCTGACTTATTAACAAATAGTCTCGCGCTATGTGGTCCTGGAGGCTGGCGTTGGATTTTGGATATACGTGATTGAGCGGCGTACCGATCACCGCAATCGTTTCTCCACCGGCCGCAATTGCTGTTTGATGTGCTTCAGTATCAACGCCCTCGGCAAGACCAGACACAATCGTAAAGCCATCCTGCACCAGATGCTTTACTAAAGAGCGTGCCCTGCTCAAGCCTTGCGCACTGGGTTTTCTCGTTCCCACCACGGCAACCGAACGAGTTGCGATCAGCTCCCAGCGGCCTTGAAAATAAAGGAGTTCTACGGGATGCGTTGCATGTCGCAGCCGTTCGGGATATTCCAGTTCCCCTCTCACTCGGACGTCAAACCGCGCGCCATCGGGACCGCGCAGCTTTTCAATCACCCGGCTCGCGACCCTGCGAGCTTCGTCCGAGGGAATAAAATCCGAAGGGCGAGCATCCGGTGCTGCAGCAAACTTTTCGGCAAGAGACTTGAAGCTTGCGTTCTGTTCGGTCCAAAGAGCTTCATATGCTCCCAGCTCAAGCGCTGCGTCGATGGGATCTGCCAGAGGCCCCATCTCGTTTCTGACGTTCCAGAGAGTTGCTTGTTTCATTGGTACTCGTCCATTCCGGTGTTTATTCACCTACCTCGATAAGGATGCGTCAAGCTGAATCGTCCGCGGTGTCTTTATTCTCCACAATGCATATGAGAACAAAAAGGGAACATTAAGGCGCAATCCACCCCTCCGTAGCGGGGTTTACGTGCGGACGACGAGCCTCACAAATCGTTGCCCGGTAGTCGATATCGATTTTCCTGACGCGTTTGATTTCGTTTTTCCGTTCACCGGAACACATCGAACGGATGCAAACCTGACGCGACGGGGTCTTCGAAGTGGCTTTTTGGCATCGTGATCAAAGACGGTATCATTCAGTCGCTAGGCACGCAGATTTCCGCAGGTTCGAAGTCGCGGAGCAATTCGCCTCAGCAATCAAAGCTGCGCCACGCAGGGCGCGCCAGCAGCTATGGTTCCGGCGCAAGTCCTGTAACGGCAAACCACCGGCAACCGGAAGCAACCCAATCCCGCTCTTGATGGATGGCGTCCTGGACCAGGCCCGGATCTCCGGCGATCAACCCGCTGTCGGGGTCGGCTAGCCCGCTGCCGCCGCTTGCGGCTGATGCCTTCGCGGTGATCGCGACCGCCCCTTGTCCTTCGCGGAGCCATCGAGCGGGATCGGCCCGCTCCGGATGGAGGCTTCTCACATGGCACAGGATCTCGCACTCGCTCAGTCCCACGCTTTCGCGCTCGCCCGGACCCTGATGGTTCCCGTCACGCTCTTCAGGTCCGGCGATCATCTGGGAGTCTTACCGAGCGCCGATCTTGACGACGGCGAGGTCGAAGCGATCGTCGAGTACGACCCCTTCGAGTACGGGCCGGCTCGTTGAGCCGGCATTCCCTTCCTTTGGTGCCGCTTGCGAGCGGCAGGCGGCAAGGGAAGCTTCGCCGCGGCCGGTGCAGATCTGCACCTTGCCGGCCGCGCCCTTGCCCCCTTTGCTCTTCGCGGCTTGGCGAAGCGGCCCCGCTCATGCGGGACAAGGAAACCCGGAGAAAGGCGGACGCGAGAGCGCCGGAAGGGAAATGGAAAGACAACAACTGGAAGGCCTACGGGAGCGCGTCCTGTGCGCCGCTGTCCTGGAGCAGGCCGGCTTTGCGATCGATCTCAAGGAGAGCACGCGCCGGGCGATCAAATATCGACGCGACGCAGAGATCGTCATCGTCATCCATGAGGGGAGGGGATGGTTCGACCCGCTGTCTGACGCCAAGGGCGATGTATTCAGCCTCGTCCAGCACGTCGAAGGGTTGTCCTTCGTCGAGGCACTGGGCCACGTCGCATCACTGGTGGGCTCGATCGCGAAATCGCCGGTCTGGACGCGCCCGACGCGGGAGACCGAACCGGCAGTCTCCATCTCCGATCGCTGGCGCGCCCGGCGCAAGCCGTGGCCGGGATCGGCGACCTGGCGTTACCTGCACGACAAGCGTTCTGTTGCCGACGCCGTCATCCGGGCAGCGATCCAACAGGACCTGCTGCGCGAAGGACCGCGCGGCAGCATGTGGGCGGCCCATGTCGATGACCATCGTGCCATTACCGGTTGGGAGGAACGCGGCCCCGACTGGCGCGGCTTTTCGACGGGCGGCTCGAAGGTGCTGTTCCGGTTCGGGCCGCCAGATGCCTTGCGATTGTGCGTCACCGAGGCGGCGATCGACGCCATGAGCCTCGCGGCCGTCGAGGGCTCAAGGGAAGGGAGCCTCTATCTCAGCACCGGCGGCGGCTGGTCTCCGGCGACCGACGCAGCGGTTCGCACACTCGCCGGGCGTTCGGGCGCACAGCTTGTCGCCGCCACTGATGCCAATGATCAAGGGGAAACCTTCGCCGGTCGTCTGCGCGATATCGCCGACGCGGCCGGTTGCGACTGGCTCCGTCTCATGCCGCCGGCCGAAGACTGGAACGACGCTCTAAAGGAGAAGGTGAGAGAAGAGAAGGAGAAGAGGGAGGCAAGTTTGACCTGCCGCATGCCCGCCGGCCGCGTCAAGGGTAAAGCTCCGCCCGGCTTTGCCGGCCCTTGACCCGCCCGGACGGAGAGGCGGCTCCAGGGGAGGGGTCAGGAAGGGCTGAAGAGAAGATGGCTGTCCACGAGGGATGAGCCGCGCTTCGGTCCGACGAGGCCAGAAGGAGCCCGCTCGTGACCTTTTCTCCGATCCGTAAAGTCTATCAGGGCATCGCCGCGCGCAGGCAGATGTTCCGCATGTTCGATCGCTACGCGCAGCGCCCGAACCGATGGGAGGGCGACGACAGCGCGCTCTATCGCGGCGAATGGTTCGAGACGGACCAGTCATCCCACGATTACATGTTCGAGATCCTGCCGCCGCTCTTCATGCGCGGCGAGATGTTCGCCATGCGCGAGTTTCTCACCGCCTCGATCACCAGCATCTTCTTCACCCTGAAGATCGATGGATGCATCCGGCATTTCCACGGCTATTGCGACCTGGCCGACAAGGGTTCGCCCGAGCGGATGCGCGATGCGATCATAGAGCGGGAATCCCGGCCGGTTCGGGCGATGACGCGCGAGGAACGGCTGGAACACATTTGGTCGACCACCCATGACGATTACCGCGGCTATGCCGGTGAACGTTGGGCCATGCCCGATCGCGGCAAGCGCACGGTCATGTTCTACACCAGACCGGGCGGCACAACGCTGAAGCTGCTTGAGGATCTGACCGATGCGGAGATCGCGGCGAAGCTGCCGGTGCAACTGCGCTATCTGCCCGAGCGACAAGCGGCGTGAGGGAGGGCGGCATGTTCACCTTCTCCATCACCGAGGTCCGGGCCGTGCTCGCGCGGGGCCGCGCCGATGCGGCCAAGAATGGCGGATTTCGGGTTCCCTATCACGGGATATCGCCCGATGCCCACGCCAGAGCCGGCTTGTGGCTGGTCGGTGACGAAGGCGTGTACGTGATGTCCAACGGAAAGCTCGCCGAGGGACAACGTCCGCTCGTCGTCCATGCCGAGGAGTGCGATCCGAAGACCAATCCGCACTACTGGCACTACAAGCGGCGATATTTCGGGGGCGATGACGGGGTCGAATTCATCGATGCCGTCGAACTCGAACAGCTCATCGCGGCCGCGCCAGACGCGACGCATCTGCAGATCACGATCAACGACACGTCCCTGTCGCTTTGCCTGATCCGCCGCTGACAGCGTCGCTTGGGCATCCCCCTTCACCAACACGCGCGACCGAACCGCCCGCAGCTCCCTCCGGCGGCTGGAACGTCGCGCGCTCGCACAGGAGAAATTCGCAATGGCGCATGACGATCCCTTCACCCTCGATATGTTCGGCAGCAGCGCGCTGTCATCGGCTTCAAGTCTCGGTGTCACGGCATTCGGCGGTTTCACAGCCGAGGCCGCCCGCGAAACTGCCAATGACGACGATCCCGATCCGACCCCGCCGGCGCCTGCACGGGTGCTCGCCAAACCTCGAACGCCTGCCGTCCGCAAACAGGGCGAGCGCGCCAATTTCTATCTCGATGACGGGGACCGCGGTCTGGCCGCCAGCTGGAAGGAGCGGGCGAGGATGAATGTCGCCGCGATCCTGATCGCCAATGAGATCGAAAAGCAGGACCGGCCCGCCACGAGAGGAGAGCAAGCGAAACTTGTCCGCTTCACCGGCTTCGGCGCGTCCGAACTGGCGAACGGCATGTTCCGCCGGCCAGGCGAGGTGGTTTTCCGGGCGGGGTGGGACGATCTCGGCGCGTCGCTCGAGAGTGCGGTGTGCGGGAGTGACTATGCCAGCCTGGCCCGCTGCACCCAATATGCCCATTTCACGCCGGAATTCATCATCCGGGCGATCTGGACAGGGCTCATCCGGCTCGGCTGGCGCGGTGGCCGTGTTCTGGAGCCGGGCGTCGGGACGGGGCTGTTTCCTGCGCTGATGCCGGAGGCGTACCGTGACAACAGCCATGTCACCGGCGTCGAGCTCGATCCGGTGACCGTGCGGATCGTGCGGCTGTTGCAGCCGAAAGCCCGCATCATCGAGGGGGATTTCGCGCGCACCGATCTGGCGCCGATCTACGATCTTGCCGTCGGCAATCCGCCCTTCTCCGATCGCACGGTGCGCTCCGACCGGGCCTATCGGTCGCTGGCCTTGCGGCTGCATGATTACTTCATCGCCCGCTCGATCGATCGGCTGAAGCCTGGCGCGCTCGCGGCCTTCGTCACCAGCTCCGGCACGATGGACAAGGCCGATATCACAGCGCGGGAACATATCGCTAAGTCGGCCGACCTGATCGCAGCCGTCCGGCTGCCACAGGGCAGTTTTCGCGCCGACGCTGGCACGGATGTTGTCGTCGACATCCTGTTCTTCCGGAAGCGGAAGACCGGAGAGCCGGAGGGTGATCTTTCCTGGCTCGACATCGACGAGGTGTGCCCCGCCAGCCGCGACGAGGGCGCGATCCGCGTGAACCGCTGGTTCGCGTGTCACCCGGACTTCGTGCTCGGGACACATGCGCTGACCTCGGGACCCTTCGGCGAGACCTATACGTGCCTGCCGCGCGACGGCGAGGATCTCGCCTCTGCACTGTCCGCGGCCATCACGCTTCTTCCGGAGGCGATTTATGACGGCGAGCCCACGATCATCGATTTTGATGATGTGGACAACGACCATGAGGTCGTCGACCTGTCCTCCGGCCGCCATGTTCGCGAGGGGAGCTTCGTGCTCGACAAAACTCGTGGCCTCAGGCAGATCATCGATGGCGAAGCCGTTGCCGTGACGGTGCGTAAGGGTCGCAGCAGCGACGGCATCCCGGAAAAGCATGCACGCATCATCGCCAAGCTGATTCCGATCCGCGACGCCGTTCGTGAGGTGCTGAAGGCACAGCAGCTCGATCGCCCATGGAAGGAGAGCCAGGTCAGGCTTCGCATCGCGTGGTCCAGTTTCGTCCGCGAGTTTGGCCCGATCAATCACACCCTTGTGTCGATCTTGGAAGATCCCGAAACCGGCGAGACGCGCGAAACCCATCGCCGCCCGAACCTGCAGCCCTTCCTCGACGATCCCGATTGCTGGCTGGTCGCCTCGATCGAGGACTACGATCTCGAAACCGATACCGCAAAGCCCGGCCCGATCTTTTCAGAGCGGGTGATCTCACCGCCGGCAGCACCCGTCATCGCAAGCGCTACCGATGCGCTCGCCGTCGTCCTGAACGAACGCGGCCATGTCGATCTCGACCATATCGCCGAACTGCTGCATCGTGACCCGGACGATGTCGTCGCCGAGCTCGGCAGCGCCATCCTCCGCGATCCGGAAACCGGCGCCTGGCAGACGGCCGACGCCTATCTCTCCGGCCATGTGCGCGACAAGCTGAAGATCGCTGAGGCAGCCGCAGCACTCGATCCAGCCTACGAGCGCAATGTCGCGGCGCTTACTGCCGTGCAGCCCGCCGACCTCCGTCCCTCCGACATCACCGCCCGACTCGGGGCGCCCTGGATCCCCGCTGACGACATTGTTGCCTTCGTGTCCGAGACCATGGGCGCCGAAATCCGCATTCATCACATGCCGGAGCTGGCGTCCTGGACGGTCAAGGCCCGGCAGCTCGGCTACCTCGCCGCCGGAACGTCGGAGTGGGGCACGGATCGTCGTCATGCCGGCGAGCTCATCGCCGATGCGCTGAACTCCCGCATTCCGCAAATCTTCGACGCGATCCGAGACGCCGACGGCAGCGAGCGCCGTATCCTCAACGTCATCGACACCGAGGCGGCGAAGGAGAAGCTCTCGAAGATCAAGACCGCCTTCCAGACCTGGATCTGGTCCGATCCCGACCGCACCGACCGGCTGGCGCGGGTCTATAATGACCGCTTCAACAACATCGCCCCACGAGCCTTCGACGGCACCCACCTGAAACTTCCCGGCGCCTCGGCGGCCTTCTCGCTCTATCCGCATCAGAAGCGCGGCATCTGGCGGATCATCGCGTCGGGCTCGACCTATCTCGCGCATGCCGTCGGCGCCGGCAAGACGATGACGATGGCAGCCGCCATCATGGAGCAACGCCGGCTCGGCCTGATCGCCAAGGCGATGCTGGTCGTCCCCGGTCATTGCCTGGCGCAGGCCGCGCGCGAATTCCTCGCGCTCTATCCGAACGCCCGCATCCTCGTCGCCGACGAAACCAACTTCACCAAAGACAAGCGCCACCGCTTCCTGGCGCGCGCGGCGACCGCCAGCTGGGACGCGATCATCATCACCCATTCGGCCTTCCGCTTCATCGGCATACCCTCGACCTTCGAGCAACAGATGATCCATGACGAGCTGGAACTCTACGAAACGCTGCTCACCAAGGTCGAAAGCGACGACCGGGTGTCGCGCAAGCGCCTCGAGCGGCTGAAGGAGGGGCTCAAGGAGCGGCTCGAGGCGCTCTCCACCCGCAAGGACGATCTCTTGACCATTGCCGAGATCGGCATCGACCAGATCATCGTCGACGAGGCGCAGGAGTTCCGTAAACTGTCGTTTGCCACCAACATGTCGACCTTGAAGGGTGTCGATCCCAATGGCTCGCAGCGTGCCTGGGATCTCTATGTGAAGTCCCGCTTCATCGAGACGAAGAACCCAGGCCGGGCACTTGTGCTGGCATCGGGCACGCCGATCACAAACACGCTCGGCGAAATGTTCACCGTGCAGCGGCTGATGGATCATTCAGCCCTGATGGAACGGGGCCTGCACGAATTCGACGCCTGGGCGTCGACCTTCGGAGACACGACCACCGAGCTCGAGCTGCAGCCCTCCGGCAAATACAAGCCGGTCAGCCGCTTTGCCAGTTTCGTCAACGTCCCCGAACTGATCGCGATGTTCCGCTCGTTTGCCGATGTCGTCATGCCCGAGGACCTGCGCCAACATGTGAAGGTGCCTGATGTTTCGACCGGCAAACGGCAGATCATCACGTCGAAGCCGACCGAGGCGTTCAGGCGCTATCAGAGCCTACTCGATGCCCGTATCAAGGCGATCGAGGCGCGCGACCGGCCGCCGGAGCCGGGCGACGACATCCTGCTTTCGGTCATCACCGACGGCCGGCATGCGGCGATCGATCTGCGCCTGGTCAATTCTGACAACGACAATGAGCCGGACAACAAGCTCAATAGTCTGGTGGCAAACGCCTTCCGTATCTGGAGCGAGACGGCAAAAAACAGCTATGTGCGCGCAGACGGCAAAGTTTATGACCTGCCAGGCGCAGCCCAGATGATCTTTTCCGATCTCGGCACCATCTCGGTCGAGAAGAGCCGCGGGTTTTCCGCCTATCGCTGGATCAGGGACGAGCTCGTTCGCCTGGGCGTGCCCGCATCGGAAATCGCCTTCATGCAGGACTACAAGAAGAGCGAGGCGAAGCAGCGGCTGTTCGGCGATGTCAGGGCCGGCAAGATCCGCTTCTTGATTGGTAGTTCCGAGACGATGGGCACCGGCGTCAATGCGCAACTGAGGCTGAAGGCGCTGCATCACCTCGACGTGCCCTGGCTGCCGTCGCAGATCGAACAGCGCGAGGGCCGCATTATCAGGCAGGGCAATCAGCACGATGAGGTCGACATCTTCGCCTATGCCACCGAGGGGTCGCTCGACGCGACGATGTGGCAGAACAACGAGCGCAAGGCCCGCTTCATTGCGGCAGCGCTGTCCGGCGACACTTCGATCCGGCGTCTGGAAGATTTGGGCGAAGGCCAGGCAAACCAGTTCGCCATGGCCAAAGCGATCGCGTCGGGCGACCAGCGGCTGATGCAGAAGGCGGGGCTTGAAGCGGACATTGCCCGACTTGAGCGGCTCCGCGCCGCCCATATCGACGATCAGCACGCGGTGCGCCGTCAGATCCGCGATGCCGAGCGCGACATTGAGCACGCAACCCGCCGCATCGGCGAAATCGGCGAGGACCTCAAGCGGCGGATGCCGACATCAGGCGACACCTTCAAGATGACCGTCGGTGCTCAGGTTTTCGACGATCGCAAGCAGGCCGGCCGGGCGCTGATGAAAGAAATCCTCACCCTGGTCCAGCTACAGCACGAAGCCGAGACCGTCATCGCCTCGATCGGCGGCTTTGCTCTCGCCTATGAGGGCCAGCACTTCGGCAAGGACGGCTACCGCTACACGACGATGCTCCGCCGCACCAGCGGTTTCCAGGAGATCGATCTGGCGGTGACCGTGACGCCGCTTGGCGCCGTCTCCCGCCTCGAACACGCACTCGCCGGGTTCGACGAAGAGCGCGAGCGCTATCGTCAGCGGCTTGGCGATGCCGAGCGGCGGCTCGCCTCCTACCGGTCACGCGACGGCGGCAAGTCAGAGGGCCTTGGCGGCGAATTCCCGTTCGAGGGTGAGCTGGCGGAAAAGCGCAGGGCTCTCATGGAAATCGATGAGGCCCTTGCTTCCGACAGCGGCGATCAGACTGGTTCGATTGAGCGGGCAGCGTGACGAAGGCCACTGTCTGGCTCTGTCTTTAGATGCAGTGCAGCATGCACATAGCTGCATTGCACATTTAGCGATTTGTCTTTGGTTAAAAAGCAGGCATTCTGCACACAGCTGATGCACATGGCGGCTTCTCCTCCCAGTGCCGCCGCACCAGCTGTTCCCCTCTGGAGGTTTAGATTACCTTCACACCTTATAGGGCCGCGGTCGCCGCTGGCCCTCTTTTTTTGTTCCCCCAACCAGTCTCGATGAACACCGGGCGCCGGCGCCCTGTGCCAAGCCCGACCAGCCGATGAAGACGGCAAGCCGCGGGCCGGGTCCGGACAGGGAGGACTGTTTCCGTCAGTGCACCGAGGCCTTGGACCTGGGCAAGAGCCTGACGGTTTTGTCGAGGATCTTGCGAAGCGTGCGCCAGTCGGGGAGGTTGCGTTCGTTCACCCGCTCCTGGATTGCCGTCAGGATCCAGCCGACGCAGGCGACGTCGTTTTCGGCGCGATAGTAGTCGGAGCGTTCGAAGCAGGCGACGATCCGCGGCCGCGCGTCGCCGTCGTCCTTCGCAATGCGGGCGACCAGGTCCTGGGCCTGCCGGTAAGCCAGCCCGATGCGCCGCAGGTCATCAGGGCCGCTTTGCAGGATCATGCCGCAGGTCCAGGCAAGCGTCTTCGATAGTTGCTCGCTTTCATTTTGCATCTCGGATCGGATCCCCCATGATGAGCCCGAGCGTCTGCATGAAGGCCGGGGAGATTTCGAATTGCCGCGCCGTGCCGCGCCCCATCGAATTCTTCCCCATTTTCTCGACGAGAAGACCGCGCTCAACGAGCGGCCCGATCGTCTCGGCCACCGCACTTCGGGTGAGACCGGTGATTTCGGTCAGACGGGTGATCGTGATCAGCGGATCGTCGCTCTTCAGACAGCCGATCACTGTCATCAAGCCTATTTGCTTGAGGTGGGCTGACGGCGTCTCCCCGTCGAGAGGATTGGCCAGAATCTGATTCATGGACATGGTCAGAAATGCCTGCTCAAAGCCCATTATCCGCGATGAATTCGGATCGGGCTCATGGCTCCTGGCCTGCCGCCCTTTGTGATCGTCTTGCTCGGACAATCTCGCTTCCTCCGTCTCAGGGCCACCGCCGCCGCCGCACAACTCATGCGCAGGGCGGATCAGCGTGGTTTCAATCAACCGACGCTTGTTTGCCATCGGCGGGATGAAACCTTCAACCCCGCCCGCGAAATTCTGCACGCGTCCCCGTTGCTCGCGGGAAAGCCTTTGGCCGCTTCAGGCGCGGCGAATGCGCAAAACAGGAAGGAAAGGAGAAAAGAAAAACCAGTCGCAGAACGGTCAGTCCGCCGACGCTGACGCTCAACCACCCGCTGCGCATCCCGGCCACTCGTCCGCGCAGGGCAAGTGCCCCGCTTGTACTTCGCGGCAGGGATGCTCGCACGCAGTTGCGTCGGCCCGTCCGCTCTCGCGGTCCGGAGGGTGTCTTCGAAGGAATGAAGACAGGTAAGGAGCGGCAGCCGGCCGTCTCCCGCACCCCCGGACAGAAGGAGCATCCCGATGCATATCCTGAAACTCGATCCCCGCGCACTGAAGGACAATCCCGACGGCGCCCGCCGGTCGAAATCGTCCCCGCAGGCCGACGCGCTGCTGCTGGCGACAATCAAATCCGTCGGCATTATCCAACCACCGGTCGTCTCGCCGGAGAGCGATGGCGGCAACGGCTTCGTCATCCAGGCCGGCCATCGGCGCGTGCGCCAGGCGATCACCGCAGGCCTTGAGGAAATCGAGGTCCTCGTCACCGACGCCGCCAACGACAATGGCGCCATGCGCTCGATGATCGCCAATGTCGCGTTCGAACCTTTGAACCCCGTCGACCAATGGCGCGGCATCGAGCGGCTGGTGGCACTCGACTGGACCGAGGAGGCGGTCGCGGTCGCACTTGCGCTGCCCGTTCGCCAGATCAGGAAGCTTAGACTGCTGGCCAATGTTCTGCCCGCCATGCTCGACCAGATGGCCAGGGGCGACATGCCGGCGGAGCAGCAGTTGCGCACGATTGCCGCCGCCGCGCTCGACGAGCAGAAAGAGGTCTGGAAGGCGCACAAGCCGAAGAAGGGCGAGACGGCATCGTGGTGGCAGATCGCCAATGGCCTTTCGAAGACCCGCATGTATGCGCGCGATGCCAGCTTCGGCGACGACCTGCGGCAGGCCTATGGCATCGAATGGGCGGAGGATCTCTTTGGTCCGGCCGATCAGGACAATCGCTACACCACCAATGTCGAAGCCTTCCTCGGCGCGCAACAGGAATGGATGACGAACAACCTGCCGAAGAAGGGCGCGATCGTCGAGGTCAACAACTGGGGCCAGCCCGATCTGCCGAAGAAAGCCGAACGCGTTTATGGCAAGCCTGGCAAGGGCGATCACACCGGCATGTATCTCGATCGTGAGGGAAAGGTGCAGACCGTGCACTACCGCATGCCGGATCCGAAGCCCGCGGCCGGAAAGACCGGCGCTGCCGCTGAAGGCTCGACGGAGGCCGAAGACGATGTGGGCTCGAAGTCACGGCCGGAGGTGACTCAGAAGGGCCATGACATGATCGGCGACTTCCGCACCGATGCGCTGCATGAGGCGCTGGCACGCGCGCCGATCGAGGACGACATGCTGATGGCGCTCCTGATCATCGCCTTTGCGGGCCAAAATGTCCGGGTTGACTCCGGCGCCAATGACCAAGTGTTCGGGCCGATGCGGTTCAAACGACATGCGGCGCGGCTTCTCACCGAGGACGGGCGGTTCTCGTTCGACATGGAGACGGTAAGGATTGCCGCCCGTTCGATGCTGGTCGATGTACTGTCCTGCCGGCGCGGCATGTCGAACAGCGGCGTCGTCTCGCGCGTTGCCGGCGAGGCGATCGGCGCCGACGGGTACCTCCCAAACATGGGCTCCGAAGACTTCCTCGCCTGCCTGTCGCGCCAGGCACTCGAGGCGGCGGCGCGGGAGGTCAACATCCAGCCGCGGCCGCGGGTGCGCGAGACGCGCTCGGCGCTTGTCGAGCATTTCAAGACCGATGCTTGCTTCGTTCATCCGGCGGCATTGTTCGCGCCCGACCCGCTTGATATCGCCGATCTGATGCGGCATGCCGATGACGCCGTCGATGCTCGAGACGACGACACCGGCGGTGACGCCACGATCGGTGATGTCGACGTCGAAGACACGCCTGTATCCGACGAACCCGGCGCTTCGGAGCAGCATTCCGGCGAGGACGACATCCCGGAAGACGCCTCCGACGAGCTCGCTGAAGAGCATTCCGCCTACGGCATCGCGGCGGAATAACCGCCCCTTTCTCCTTCCGATTGATCACCGCCGCCGGCACGTCCGGCGGCGCTTTCGTTTTCGCGCACCGCAGAACCAACGGAGGTCCGCATGTCTGCGTCACTCATCTTCGATCTCGCCCCGATCGGCTCGCTCGTCTCCTGGTCGGACAACACGCCCCGCCCGCCGGACCGTTTTCGCAACAAGCTCGCCGCCTGGGAGACCCGCAACAGCCAGGGTCGCCTCATCCGCAAGGAAGGACCGCGCAAGCTCGGCAGCTATACCGCGCCCGGTTCCTTCACCCTTCATGAGGGCGACATCGTCGGCAGAACCACCATCCTCGTCACCATCCGCCGGACTTTCGGGCTTGATTCCGATCTTAGCTTCAAGGTCATCGCCCGTCCTCCCGTCGGCTCCATTCGCATCTTTGACCGCCCCGGCGAAACACGCGAGCTCCTCCATCTCGCCGAAAACCGGCAGGCCGCCGAGGCTTGGCTCAAGGCTCATCGTTACCCGAGCGCGGTGCTCGACGAGGTCGGCGCCGACGAAGCGGCCGCCGACCCCGTCGAAGGGAGGACTGCGCCATGACCAGGCCCATCTCGCAATCCTGCGAAACCTCCACCGCTGACGTTTGTGGGGTGGAATTCGGCCGAGCCGCCGATGGCATGCCTGTCGCGCGCGTCGGCGATCTCGTCTTCGCCATGCTGCCGTCTCGTGACGGGAAGCATTTGCTTGCCAGCGCCTGGCGCGTGTCGCGGCCGCTCGCCGAGCTCAAGCGCGACGATTTCTATTCCTACCATGGCTCGATCGAGGATGAAGCGGCGTTCCGCGCGCGCGTGACCGAGCAGGCCGAACATTCCCTCGATCTTCAGGCGCTGGCGCGCGAGACCGTGCGCATCAACTGCAATACACCATGGGGACCATCGCAGGGCGCCACCCTCTATGCAGAGGGGGTCGTCTCGCACACCACGGCGGGCCATGGCGGCTTCAAGCTCTCCGCCGAGCGTAATGCCGCGGTCCATCCGCTGCTCCGCGCAGACGATGGCTTCTATGAAGAAGACGCCGCATGGGCGATCGTCACGCACACCTTTCCGGACCTCTTCACGCGTTACGATCGTAGGATCGCAGACCAGACAGTCCGTGACAGCTGGCCGGACGCCTGGGAAACGATTTTCGGCCGCGCGCTTACATCAGGCGAATCCCGCGAGAAGGACGCCCGCGCCTTTGCGTGGGCCCATGCCGGCGACTGGGTGGTGATCGCGGCGATCCGGTCCGAGCATTACGATGACATGACCGAGGTGATCGCGACGGTCGGCGGCAAGCGCGGCGACAGCGCAATGGAGCGGCGCTTTCTGGTGCCGAGCGCCGACTATGCCGCCGGCCGCTTCGGCTTTGTCATCGATGAAGGCAAACACGCCGCCTATCACGGTCCTTCGAGCTTCGTCGGTTGGCGCGGGAGGACAGCGTGATGTCGACTTCCGCGAACCATGGCTTACAGCTCCTGCGCATGGAGGCGGCGCGGCGGCAGACCCAGCATCAGCTCGATCTGATCGACCGGCAGATCACGCGTAAAATGACCGCGCTCATTCCGTTGATCGGCCGGCGCCAGCCCGGCTATCGCCGTGGTGAGCCGCCACAACCAGGCGCTTTCCTTGAACGTTATCGGGCGAACCTCGCTGCGCTTACAGCCGAGCGCCAGCCCGAGATCGATGCGCTCGCCCGAAAACTCGCCCGGCAGGACGCCGCGATCGCCGCTCTCCTGGCGCGGCAGGGGCCGTCCCTGGAACAGGCGCGCGTCGCAGCCGCAGCAGGAGGGGAACGCCCATGAGCACGATCGGTGACCTCGAAGAGAGAGCCGGTATCGGCAGCTCACCTCAGGAACGGGTGGCCTTCTGGATCCGGTTTCATCATCTCGACGGAACCGAATGCCTGAAGGCCGGCGTGGCGGAGCTCAACAGGCTGATCACCGAACGCGAGGGGTTGCCGGCGACGGCAAGCTACGGCTTCGCGGCCCAAACCGGCAAAATTGCCGCCGCTTGACCCCGAGGAGGAGCAGGCGCTGCAGGCCTATGCGGCAAAGCACGGCCGGCGCTGGAAGACCATCCTCAATCGCGTCTGGATGGGCGAGCCGCCGCGTGACGATGCCGGGACGCTGCGTCGCCTGCGCAATTCTCACGGTCCTTCCTGGCTGCAATCCTATCGCCTGCCCAGGGCCGCATCGCCGGACAAGGGCGGGGATGGCGAGACGTAGCGTTCTTTAACGGCCATTTCCCTTCAACAGCCTGAATGACCGGAGCCGAGCCGGTCTGCCCTTCGGTTGTGCTGCGGTCTGAACCGGCGACCGTTCGCTTCAAGGCCGCTGTCGCGCCGCGGGGCGGCCGGAACCCGCCGTCCGTCGCAGAGCCGACCCGCGGGGCTTCGCCAAGGGCTTTTGCCCTGCTTGCCCGCAGATCGGCTCCGCTTGTCCTGGCCGGCCCGGACCCTGAAGCGTCCGTCTTCCGCCGGTTCGGATCGACCGCACCGAAGGGCAAGCCGGCACAGGCCGGAACCGCTTCGGACGTTGAAAGGAAGAGATCATGGCCAAGCCCGCAACTCCTCGCCAATCCGCCCGTGTCGTCCAGCTGCGCAAAGGCGCCACCCTCGAAATGGTTCGGCTCACATGCCCCGACAGCGCCCAGGCGCTGAAGATCGCCGAGAGTTTTGGGACCGCGATCGTCGACAGCGACGGCATCCGCGACCTCCATGAGCGTCTGATCTCCGAAACGGCGGATGCTCTCGCCGAAGGTCTTGGCGAACGGGCCATGCAGATCCACCTGCAGCGGATCGTCGGCGCCTTCGTCGGCTCGGCTCATGGTGCCGGCCAGTTCTACAGCAAGGCTGTCACCGAGGCGCGCGATGCCACCGCCAAGGCGGCCAACGATGCCCGCGACGAGGACCTCGACGGTCCCGTCGGTTACGATAGCGCCGCCCATCGCAAGCGCGAATTCGCCGCCGACATGGGCGTGCAGGCGCACGCGCTCCGCATGGCAGCCGAGGGTGCCGTTGCCGCCTACAAGCAGATCGTCGGCGAAACCTGGAAGCCCTTCGACCGTCCGGTCGACAATCCCGGTCACTCGCTCGACCGCAAGGCGGCCGAGGCGCAGCTGTCGGCTTTCGATTGACCCAGCCCAGCGGGGCTTCGGCCTCGCCAGTCTCTCAGAACGACCGAGGTCGCCTTCCCGGAGGCGGCCTTTTTCCATGTCAGCGCGCCCGCGAAAAACAAGGAAAAGAAGGAGAAGGGAGACGGCGCCCACCGAGCCCGTCGCGGATGTCGGTCCTGCCGGGGCCGAAAGCGAGCCGCAACGGCGTTGCCGTCCTCCACTGACGTTCCGGCCTTCGGTGCACTCGCTTGCCTGTCGCCCCGGCTCCGGACTCCGCGTGACGGGCCGCGATGGTCGCGGTCTCCAACAGGAGGTTATGAACATGAAGAACAGGCAAAGCGGATCTCGGGCCGACATCTATGCACGGATCACCGAACGGATCGTCGCCGATCTCGAGAAGGGTGTCCGCCCATGGGTGCAGCCGTGGAGCGCCGGCAACGCGTCCGAGCGGATCACCCGGCCGCTGCGCCACAATGGCGAGCCGTATACGGGGGTCAATGTGCTGCTTCTCTGGTCGGAGGGCATCGCGCGCGGCTTCTCGTCGTCGACCTGGATGACGCTTCGGCAGGCAAATGAGCTCGGCGCGCATGTGCGCAAGGGCGAAAGCGGCGCCACTGTCGTCTATGCAAGCCGCTTCACGAAGACCGAGAAGGATGCGAGCGGCGACGACGTCGAGCGCGACATTCCCTTCCTCAAGACCTACGTGGTCTTCAATCGTGACCAGGTCGAGGGCCTGCCGGAGCAGTTTTACCGCCGTCCCGAGCCGGCCGTCGAGCCGGTCGAGCGCATCGCGCATGCCGATAGATTTTTCGCCAATACCGGCGCGGTGATCCGACACGGTGGCTCTAAGGCCTATTATTCTCCCGCCGGAGATTTCATCCAGGTGCCGGGCATCGAAAGTTTTCGCGACGCGGCCTCTTATGTCGCTGTAATCTCACACGAATGTGTCCATTGGGCTGGCGCGCCGCACCGACTGAACAGGGATCTCAGCCGCTATCACAAGGATCTGACCGACCGCGCGCGCGAGGAACTTTGTGCAGACATTGGCGCCAGTTTCATTTGCGCCGACCTCGGAATCGTGCCCGAGTTGGAGCCGCGGCCGGATCACGCGAGCTACGTGGCGTCGTGGCTGAAGCTGCTCGACGGAGACCGCCGGGCGATCTTCCAGGCGGCCGCGCATGCGCAGCGCGCCGTCGCCTATCTCCACGATCTCCAGCCGCAGGCTGAGACCGGGCGGGAGGCCGCCTGATGACCTCCACGCTGCGAACAGGGGAGAGAGCGAGCCCTCCCCTGGCGCGGTCGATCTGCGCATCGGGGTGAACGCTATTCTTGTCGGCGCTGCGCAATCATCCCAGGCACACCTCGGAGTGCGTTCACTCGATCAATGCGCCAGCATCTCTTCGACAATCTCGGATCCGGTCAGCTTCGCAGGATAGTAGGTCGGCCAGTTCGTGACCTCTTTCAAGAGCGCGGCCCGGTCGTTGCCCCAATAAAGGTGGTAGTGGTCCGCCTTTTCCGGGGCGATGATGTGGTCGCTGAACTGGATGAAGCGCGGCGCAGCTTCGTCGCCGGCGGTCTTCCTGAAGATGAAGCGGACGCCGCGATTACCCTTCTTGTAGGTGAGGATTTCGTGGCCATCGGCCTCGTAGTCACCGCTCACCGCCTCCCTGCCGCGGAGGAATGTGACCTTCTTTCCCTCAACGAGGATGCGGTCGACGTCAGTCTGGTACCCGGCCTCATACTAGGCGCGATAGTCTTGAGCGCTCTTGTCGCCATGCTTCGCCTTGTCGGCCATGACCGGATCCAGCGTTCCGTCGACAAGATACGGATAGACCGATTGCCAGTCACCTTCCCAATCCGACAGAAGGCGTGATTTCACCTGCTCGTCCTCAAAATATCCGTCATGCACCGAGCCCTTCTCATCATGGGAATGGCTATGGGCGTGATTGTTCGCGGACGACGTCTGGGCGCCTGCCGTTCCCGCGAATACCAGCGCTGAGGATACGGCCAGTACGTAGCCGAGCGATTTGATTGCCTTGTTCATTTCCTGAAACCCTTCCGGTTAGGCCGCGCGGTTCGCGCGCAGCAAGATATGTAATAACATTACTTCAGCTAACCTGCTTTGAGCCCCGACGCAAGAGCTTACGCATCGGATTGCTGGGACATCCGAACCGTCGTTATCGGTACGCCCTGCATTGCTGCATATGTTTTGATCGAGGCCACCACCACGGCATTCTCCGTGTTCTGCACGGGGTGCGGCAGAACCCGGCACAGGCTGCTCGAACGCTGACGGGGAAGGCAATGTCTAGGTGCCTTTCCTCCCAGCCAACCACATTTCTTAGGGTGAGCGCGGAAATCTCCCCACCCCCGTGCAGAGGCCCGGCGTTGGGGCGTAGGCCTCGCGGCGGATGCTCGGTGAACGGCAATCTCCCTCCTTCTCGCTCGGCCACTGTCGGGAATGGCAGCAAGTTGAGCGGACCACGACCTGGCAAAAGCACCCCGCATGGTCGAATGGCCGTCTCTCACGCTGGAAACGCCCGGCCGTCAACTGAGGTGATGTAAGCGGGGGCAGCGCTGACATCGATGGCGAAGGGCAGGAAACACTTGCCCCGACCAGACCGGGAGGCGATGCCGCCGCCGTTGTTGCGTGCAAGCGGCGGCGAAGTTCTCGTCTGACGGCGGCCATACCAGGTTCGACCCGATTGCGTTTCGGCGCACCCACGCAGACCTCGATGGATCTGGTGTGACCGAAGGACGACTTCGTCTCGAGCGTCTGATCGCAACGGCCGGCCTGGCTATTTTCCGCCGGCGGGCACGCCCGCCTTTGCATCGCGAGGCAAAATAGCCGCGTCCGGCCGCCCTCCACTTTGTTCCGGCCCAACGAGCCACCCCATTGCGCGAGCGCAACGGGGACCCCGGGGGTGCGTTGCCGCTCGCCTCCGGTCCTTACACCGCCATCGAGGCCGCGATAGGCGCGGCCCGAGCAACCGGAAAGGAACCAAATCATGGCAGTCATCGGCGAATTCGCAACCAACGGCAACAACTCGATTGTCGGCAACGTCCGCACTCTCACGGTCAGCATGCGCGCCCGCCTGAACCCGATCGAACGCGTCTCGCGCGACGCCCCGGACTTCCGCATCACCGCCGCCAATGGTGTCGAGGTCGGCGCAGGCTGGAAGACGGTCTCCAGCGACGGCGAGGAATACATCTCGGTCAAGCTCGACGATCCGAGCTTCAACGCCCCGATCACCGCGGCACTGTGGCCGAGCGAGAAGGAGGGAGAATACGCCCTCATCTGGAACCGCCCGAAGCGCGAAGCCTGATTTCCGCGCCGATGAGCCCCGCCGCCGAGGCGGGGCTTTTCCTTCGCGCAGGAGAAAGCCGGTAGAGGCATCGAGCCTTCTTCCGGCTTTTCGGGTGCCATCCGGAGACGTGGGGGTCTGCTCAGACCGTCCGAGGATGCCATGGCTGCCCGGCCGCGTCGAGGACGAGTGGTCAACCCCCAAAATGCTTTCGCATTTCGGCTCCCCCACTCGCCGGCTCCGCCGGTCGCGTGCCGCGCTCCCCGACCCTCCGCGCCGCCATGACCGGGATCGTCGTCTTTCACAAACATCAGGAGATGACGATGACAATTTCCCTCGAACTGCAAGTGGAACAGCTTCGGGCCGAACTCAAAAATGCCGTTGAGTTGAAGGAGCGCCGCGAGATCGAAACCGAGCTTGAGCTGGTGCGGGCAGAGCTTCTCGTTGCCATCGCCGAGCAGGAGGGTGAGTTCGACGCCGCGCCGCCGTTCTGAGGGCGGCACTCACCGCGCCGGGGTGTCTCTCGCCTACCGGGCGCTTCTCATTGGGCTCGGTCGGTATCCCCGTGCTCGCTTCTGGCGCATGATGTCGAGAAAGAGATCGACCGCCTCTTCTTCCCGCGCGAACAGATGCATCTTGCTCTGTCCCCTCTTGCCGATCCGCCCCCAGCTTCGTGTCAGACAGGCTTCGCCGAACAACGTCCCGGAAATCTCCAGCACATAGTACCGCGCCATGTTCTTCGCGGCGTCGGTGCGTTCGACATAGAGACGGTAAGGCTGAGCGATCATACCGACAGAATCGGAGATTTCAGCCTTCGCGTCCAACGAGACTTATGAATCGGTCTGCCCTGATCGATTCAGGATCGTGATGAATGCGAGATTGCCGACAAACTTTTGGGGCGACACGCCTCCGGCGCACACAGGCGTGCCCTACTTGTTCATTGCGTCCTTGAGCGCCTTGGCCGGCTGGAAGGTGAGCTTCTTCACGGCCGCCACCTTGATCGTCGCACCCGTCGCAGGATTGCGCGCGTCACGCTCCGGCGTTTCCTTGATCTTGAATTTGCCGAACGCCGGGATACTTGTCTCGGCGCCGGACGTCGCCGCAGAAGTAATGGCGGCAAAGACTGCCTCGACGATCGTCTTGCTCTGCGTCTTCGTCAGCCCATGATCGGCGGCGATCTTGTCTGCGATTTCATTCGTGGTGGTCATCGTGGTTCCCCTCTTTGGTTTTCCCTATCCATTCCACCGGTCCGTGCCGTTGTCACGACGACCGCGGCGAAGAACTTGGGTGTTCGGAGCCATTTCCACAGATTGCTGAAGGTTTTGCTCCGCCCGGTCGTCCAGCCGCTCATGCACTGGCCTTCGTGTCGACAAAGCTGGTAAAGGCGCGGCACGGACAATTGAGGGATCAATATGGAAGACACGATTCAGATTGGAAACCGTGGTGACTTCGGCCTCTGGGCGATCGAAGTCGCCAAGCAGATCGTCGGTGAGCAAGGTTTCGAGCTCGCCAAGGCGGCGCGCGACGGCACGGAGGACGATGTCCGCGTCGCGGGGAACGCGCTCGGCCAGGCGATCACCAATGCATTGCTCGAAGTCTATGACGGGCTGCTTGCTGATGTTCCGGAAGAACAGCATCAGGGCTGAGCCTCTTTGCTCGCCTCAGCTGTCTTGGCGACGCTTTGGAAGGCGTTCGGCTTGACGCAGGTCCTCATATCCTCTCGCCGGAACCAGATGGCGCGCCCGCACCGGAGCGGCGGATTGCCTGGTGTGAAGACGATCTGCTCGTCGGCCCGCATGCGCATGACCTCGTGTGGCAGGATGAGACGCCGGCTGACGAGCTGCTTGGAGCGCGTCCGAGATGAGCCGGAGGATTGGGTCGAGCGGCTCAGCTGATTGACCTCCACCGTCGTTTCGCCGCAACGCCTCGAAACATATTCCGCCGTATCAGGATCGTTGATGGCGCTGAAGCTGATCCAGGAGGCGGACTCGAACCATTTCGAGGCGGCGTCGCGGCCGCCATAGGTCTCGCGCATCTGGCCGAGCGACTGGAAGATCAGCGTCAGCGTGATGCCGTATTTGCGCCCGGCGTCGCGCGCGGTCTCCAAAATGCGCATATAGCCGAGCCGCGCCACCTCATCGAGAAGGAACAGCGCACGGCCCTTCATCTCGCCCTTGCGATTGTAGACCGCGTTCAGGAACGAGCCGATCACGACGCGGGCAAGGCCAGGATGCGCTTCCAGCACCTTCAGATCGAGGGCGATGAAGAGGTCGTTGTCACCACCAGCGAGATCGTCAGTGGCAAACGTGTCGCCCGAGACGAGCGCCGCATAGTTCGGATAGGAGAGCCAATGGGTCTCCTTGACCGCATTGGCATAGACGCCGGAAAAGGTCTCCGGCGTCATGGCGATGAAGGGCGAGACATTCTCCTTGACGAAATCCGAATTCGACTGGCTGTGAATGCGGGTCAGGCGCTCGCGCAGCTTCGGCTCCGGCTCGGCGAGATTGGCGCGCACCTGCCGCAGTGTCTGATCCTTTTCGTCGGTGTGGCCCGAGAGGCAGACATCGGCAATCAGAGCGACGAGCAGCTGCATGGCCGAGGCCCGGAAGAAGTCGTCGCGCGCGGCCGCCATACGCGGGTTGTCGGTCATCACCCAGGTGGCGACGGCGACGATATCCTCTTCCCGGCTCGCTCCGAACCGCCCGATCCAGTCGAGCGCATTGAAGCCCGTATCCGGATTTGCCGGATCGAGGATGATGACCTTTCGTCCCGCCTTGCGGCGGTGGTCGATCACCATCGGCGCCACCTCGCTCGACGGATCGAGAACGACAAGGCCTCCGCCCCATTTGAGCGCGGTCGGGACCGTCACCGAGGTCGTCTTGAAGCCGCCGGAGCCGGCAAAGACGACGCCATGCGTTGAGCCGAATGAGGCATCGAAGCAGAGCAGGGGAGAGCGCCCGCCGGCGCCCCACGTGTCGGGCTCATCGGACCCGAACGCGATGCCGGCGACACTGTCGTGGTCGACGCGATAGCGCTCGCCGATGACGATGCCGCCGTTCTCGGGAAAGAGTTTTGCCGCGCCCTTCATCGCCATCCAGTCGCTCTCGCCGTGGATGGCGCGCTTGCCGGTGATGCGACGGGGGACAGGTCTGGCAAATGCCGCGTTGCCCTTTATAGCGACGCGGAGCGCGAAGATGCCGGCGAAAAGCGCGGCAGAGCCGCCGAGCACGGTCGAAGGGTCGGCATAGGCCAGGACCGATTTGCCCTGGGGCACCTGGTCTGCAAGCGCGTGGAGACGCGATGCCTCACGCGCGATGGCTGTCAAGCAGACGAGCATGGCGCCGGCGATCACGCTCATGCCGGCTGCCTTGATGTTCACCGCGCCGGCGGCGGCGAACAAGGCGATGACGCCGATCACGGCCGCAGCGGCATAGGGCAGGGCAAAACCGACCCGCCCGAGCATCAGCTTCGCCGCAGCGGTCTTGCCGAACGCTGCCAGCGATTGTTCGATGCCCGTCATTGAGACCATGGCCGCGACCATGATCGCCGCCGGCATGAGCGCAAGCAGGAGCCTATTTACTGTCACGGCCGAACGCCTCCGTGCCGATTGCCGTCAGCCGCGATCGCTCCGCCTCGTCGCCTTTGAGCCGGCCCGCCGCCTCGATCAGCAGGCCGAGCAGCAGCGCGCGTTTTTCGTAGCGCAGCCCTGCCTTGACGATCAGGCCACCGAGCTCGATTTTTTCGCGGGTGTCCTTCTTGCGGGCATCGTTCGACATAGTCCTCGCCATCCGCTCAAGCCTCGCCAATGCCGCCCTCAGCCGCGCCAGGCGCGAGCGCCGAGGACGTCTCGCTGCCGGTCCTGGCGTCGGTCGTGCTCTTCCTTCCGGTCGCCTGTCCTTTGCCTCCGCGAAAGCGCGTGGCAAGTTCCTCAAAGGCGCCCTGAAGCTTGGATTCCTCGATCTCGATTTCGCCGAGACCAGCCTTGAGCGCGATCCGGCCGATGCGTTCGGCCTCGCGTGTCTCGGCCTGCTTCAACTGCTCCTGCAGCCGGGCGATCTCTTCCCTGATCCTCGATGACGGCTTCTTCATTTTAGGTCGCATCTCCTGTTGGTCCTGGGCGCTTCGCTCACGGTGCCAAGACTCCTCCGGATGCCTGTTCAGGGAAAGGTGCAAATCTGCACGTCGGCAAGGCCGACACTTTGGGCCATCATCCCGCCGCTCGACGAGAGCGGATCCAAGGGCGCAATTATACGTCGCTGATGCGACGTGTTGCTCTAGCGCCCTGCCAAAAGGCCAGGGTTGGGCCGCCGCTCCCGACGAACATCGTTCAACGATCTGGAGCTTTGTCGCCGTGGCCATCCCCCATTTCTCCGTCAGCATCGTCAGCCGCGGCGACGGCCGCAGCGCCGTGCTGTCGGCGGCCTACCGGCACTGCGCCCGCATGGACTATGAGCGCGAGGCCCGCACCATCGACTACACCCGGAAAGAAGGCCTGCTGCATGAGGAGTTTCGCATTCCCGAAGGTGCGCCGGACTGGGCGCGGAAACTGATCGCCGACCGCTCGATTGCCGGCGCGTCTGAAGCCTTCTGGAACAAGGTCGAGGCCTTCGAGAAACGCGCCGACGCGCAGCTCGCCAAGGACCTGACCATCGCCCTGCCGCTGGAACTGACGGCCGAGCAGAACATCGCGCTGGTGCGCGATTTCGTGGAAAAACACGTGCTGGCAAAAGGCATGGTCGCCGACTGGGTCTATCACGACAATGGCAGTTCGAGTGGCGCCGATGCCTTTGGTTCTCCTCACGATGAGAACCGGATTGGCGCGCGCAATCCGCACATCCACCTGATGACCACCTTGCGCCCGCTGACGGAGGAGGGGTTTGGCGCGAAGAAGGTTGCGGTTCTCGGGGAAGACGGTCGGCCGCTCAAGACCAAGATGGGCAGGATGATCTACGAGCCCTGGGCAGGGGGCACGGCGGAGTTCAATGTGCTTCGCGACGGCTGGTTCGAGCGCCAGAACCATCACTTGGCCCTGAACGGCGTCTCGCTCAGGGTTGATGGCCGCTCCTACGAAAAGCAGGGCATCGAACTCGTGCCGACCATCCATCTCGGCGTCGGCGCCAAGGCGATCGAGCGCAAGGCGAAGATCCAGCGAACGCGGCCGGAGCTCGAACGGCTGGAGCTCAACGAGATCAGGCGCGCGGAAAATGCCCGTCGCATTCTCCGCCGCCCGGAAATCGTGCTCGATCTCGTCACCCGCGAGAAGAGCGTCTTCGACGAGCGCGACGTCGCCAAGGTCCTGCATCGCTATGTCGACGATCCCGGTCTGTTTCGGCAGCTGCTGGCGCGCATCATCCAGAGCCCTGACACGCTGCGCCTGCAGCGCGACACGATTGCATTTTCGAACGGGGAGAACGTGCCGGCGCGCTATACGACGCGCGCGTTGATCCGGCTCGAAGCGGAGATGGCCAGCAGCGCGGTCTGGCTCTCGGGGCGATCATCGCATGGTGTCCGGAAGGAAATGCTGGAGGCGACTTTCGCGCGCCATCGACACCTGTCGGAGGAGCAGAAGACGGCGATCGAGCATGTCGCCGGTCCGGCGCGGATTGCCGCGGTCGTCGGTCGGGCGGGCGCCGGCAAGACCACGATGATGAAGGCGGCGCGCGAAGCCTGGGAGACGGCCGGATATCGCGTCGTCGGCGGTGCACTCGCCGGCAAGGCGGCCGAGGGATTGGAGAAGGAAGCCGGTATCCAAAGCCGGACGCTCGCCTCCTGGGAGCTGCGCTGGAAAGGTGGCCGTGACGTGCTGGATGCGAAGACCGTCTTCGTCATGGACGAGGCGGGCATGGTGGCCTCGAGGCAGATGGCCGGCTTCGTCGTAGCCATCGCCAGGGCGGGCGCGAAACTCGTGCTTGTCGGCGATCCCGAGCAGCTGCAGCCGATCGAGGCGGGCGCCGCCTTCCGCGCCATTGCCGACCGGATCGGTTACGCCGAACTCGAGACCATCTATCGCCAGCGCGAGCACTGGATGCGTAAAGCCTCGCTCGATCTCGCGCGCGGGAATGTCGGGCAGGCTCTGGCCGCCTATCGGACCGAGGGCAGGGTGCTCGGATCGGAACTCAAGGCCGAGGCGATCGACAACCTGATCGCCGACTGGGACCGTAACTACGATCGATCCAGGACCACGCTCATCCTCGCGCATCTGCGCCGCGACGTGCGCATGCTGAACGACATGGCGCGGGCGAAACTGGTCGGGCGCGGCATCGTCGGGGAGGGGGAAAGCTTCCGGACGGCTGAAGGCATGCGCAACTTCGCCGCTGGCGACCAGATCGTCTTCCTGAAGAACGAAGGCTCGCTCGGCGTCAAGAACGGCATGCTGGGCAAGGTCGTGGAAGCGGCTCAGAACCGTATCGTCGCCGAGATCGGCGAAGGGGAACATCGCCGGCAGGTCGCGGTCGAAAGCCGGTTCTACAACAATCTCGACCATGGCTATGCAACGACGATCCACAAGTCGCAAGGCGCGACCGTCGACCGGGTGAAGGTGCTGGCCTCACTCTCGCTCGATCGCCACCTGACCTATGTCGCGCTGACCCGCCATCGCGAGGATCTGCAGCTCTATTACGGCCGCCAATCCTTCGCCTTCAATGGAGGTCTTGAGCAGGTCCTCTCACGGCGAAACGCCAAGGAAACGACGCTCGACTATGCGCATGGCCTGCTCTACCGCGATGCGCTGCGTTTCGCCGAAAGCCGCGGGCTGCACATCGTCCAGGTCGCCCGGACGCTGATGCGCGATCGGCTCGACTGGACGCTGCGCCAGAGCTCCAAGCTGGCCGATCTTGCGGCGCGCCTGCGCGCCGTCGGAGAGCGTCTCGGCCTGCGGCAATCACCCCTAACGCAAACAAGCAAGGAGACCCGGCCGATGGTCGCCGGCATTACGCAGTTTACCACCACGCCCGACGAAAGAGTCGCTCAGAAGCTCGACGCCGATCCGGCCCTGAAAAAACAATGGGAAGAGGTGTCAGCACGCTTCCGCTATGTTTTTGCCGATCCGGAAGCCGCTTTCCGCGCAATGAACTTTGATGCGGTCATCGCCGACAAGGACATGGCGCGCCGGGCCCTTGAGAAGCTTGCGCTTGAGTCGGCATCGATTGGGGCGCTGAAGGGCAAGAGGGGCGTCCTTGCGAGTAGAACCGAGAAAGAGGCGCGGCGCATCGCCGAGGTCAATCTCCCGGCGCTGAAGCGCGACCTCGAGCGCTATCTCGCCATGCGTGAGTCAGCCGTTCAGCGGCTCGAGGCGAATGAGAAGGCGCTGCGCCACCGTGTGTCGATCGACATTCCGGCACTGTCGCCCGCCGCACTGACGGTGCTTGAGCGTGTGCGCGATGCAATCGACCGTAACGACCTGCCGACAGCACTTGGATTCGCGATCAGCAATCGCGAGACCAAGCTCGAGATTGATCGCTTCAACCAGGCTGTCACGGAGCGGTTCGGTGAGCGCAGCCTGCTCACCAATGCCGCGCGCGAGCCCTCGGGCAAGCTGTTCGACAAGCTCGCAGAGGGAATGAAGCCTGAGGAAAAAGAGCGGCTGAAGGAGGCCTGGCCGGTGATGCGCACCGCCCAGCAACTCGCCGCTCATGAACGGACGGTGATGTCGCTGAAGCAGACGGAAGACCTGGCGCTCTCGCAGCGCCAGACGCCGGTGCTGAAGCAATGACGAAGCGTGGCGTCCGTCTTCTCGGCGTCGCTGGTATCGTGCTGAGTGGTATGACCTTGGCGGGGTTCATCGGCGGCTACCGGCTGAACTTCACCCCGAGCGAGCCGCTCGGCCTGTGGCGGATCGTGAAGGCTGAGCGGCCGCTTCAAATCGGCGATCTTGTCTTCATCTGCCCACCGGATACAGAGCCGTTCAGACAGGCTCGAGACCGAGGTTATCTACGCCGCGGACTTTGTCCTGGCGGTTTCGCGCCGCTGATCAAGACGGTCGCGGCGCTTCCCGGCGATCATGTCGATGTCGGCGCTGACGTCGTCATCGACGGTCGGCCTCTCCCGGACTCCAAGCTTCGCGCTTTCGACGGGGAGGGCAGGGCCATGGCTGCCTTTTCCGGCAACGTGGTGCCGCCAGGGCATCTCTTTCTCCACTCCAGTTTTGCGAGCTCCTATGACTCCCGATATTTCGGCCCGATCCCCGTCAAGGGGCTTCTTGGTTGCGCCCGGCCGGTCTTCACCTTTGATCCGTGACCGTGTCCGAGCGCTCTTGCTGATCCTTGCCGCCATCACCTGCGGCTGGACCGCCTGGAGCGGCTATCCGCTGGCTTTGCCGGTTGCGATGACCTTTCCGCTTCTCTGGGCACGCGCGCCCTCACGACTCACCGCGGCCGCTCTATCCGCAGGCTATTTTCTCGCGACGTCGCGCGGCCTGCCGCAAGGGGTGGCGAACTTCTACACCGCCGATCTCTGGCCGGGGCTGCTGCTGTGGCTGGCTGCCTCGCTTTGCTTCGTCTTGGCGCATGCGGCGCTCTGGTCAGGGCAACCGGAAAAGGGGCGGGAGCAGTGGAAAGGTCCAGCACGCTACCTGCTGGTCCTGGTTCTGATGGGGTTGCCGCCGTTCGGGATCGTCGGTTGGGCGCATCCGCTGACGGCCGCCGGCATCCTGTTTCCCGGCTGGGGATGGTGGGGGGTGATTGTCGCGACCGCCGGCCTCCTCGCTATGACGACGAGGCTGTGGCCGGCTGCACTCACGATCCTGACAGGTTTCTGGCTCTGGTCCGCCGCAACGTGGACAGAACCGAGCCTAGCCGGGGGGTGGAAGGGCGTCGATCTGAAACTGGGCGAAACCCTTGGACGCGACACCTCATTTGACCGCCACCGAGTCCTGATTGCCACAGTTCGGAGCCACGCTCGCGACGGAACGCGCTTTGTCGTCCTTCCCGAAAGCGCTCTCGGCTTCTGGACGCCGACGGTGGCGCGGCTCTGGCAGGAGGGCTTGCGCGGCTCCGGCATGATCGTCATCGCCGGCGCGGTCGTCATCGACACGCAAGGCTACGACAATGTCCTGGTCGCGGTCTCGGAAGACGGCGCGCGGATTTTTTATCGCGAACGCATGCCGGTGCCCGTGTCGATGTGGCAGCCATGGCTGCGATGGACCGGCGAGGGCGGCGGCGCGCATGCTGACTTCTTCGTCAATCCGGTGGTCGGCCTCGACGGCATGAGGATCGCTCCGCTGATCTGCTACGAGCAGCTCATCCTCTGGCCGGTCCTGCAGTCGATGCTGCATCGCCCCGAGATCATCGTCGCCGCCGGCAATGGCTGGTGGACCAAGGGTACGTCGATCGTTGCCATCCAGAAGGCGAGCGTCATCGCCTGGGCAAGGCTCTTTGGTGTGCCCGTCGTCACGGCCTTCAACACATAACGGAGACAGCAATGGTCGACGCCGCCCTCATACAGAAATGCAGCGATCCCAGCCTCAAGCCCGCCATCGTCGAGGCCTTCGTCGAGCGGGCCGGGTCCGAGGATCCGCTCGCTATCACCGTCCGCTCCGGAAACCGCGTCGTGCTCGTTCCGAAGCCGACGACACCGGAGGCGGCGATGGAGCTCATCCGCCAGCATATCGGCCGCAACACCGTGCGGGTCGGAATCGCCCAATATCCGGCCGGTCTCGGCATCATGCAGGCGGGCGAACTCAAACCCGACCTCGTCGACGCCTGCAAGAATCTCCGCATGGGCACGGCGCTCTTCGCCAAGGTCCACCGCATCGTCATGAAGTGGTATGGCATTCCCTCGGGCAAGGATGTGCCGCCCGAGGTGCTCGACGACGCGATCCTCGCCTGGCAGACGGGGTTTTTCGAGGGAGAGGCGGTGTTCCGGACGCCGGATCCGGGGAGGGTCGAAGGGGCTGAACCCGGCGCTAGCGAGGATGTGAAAGCGGGTGATGGAATGTCGGACGGGCCCGGTGATGAAGCAGAACGCGAACCGGCAGACGATCCCCCATTGCAGGGTGATCCCAACAAGGCCGGCATCCGCATCGATCTTTCCGGCATCGAGGCAAAATGATCGTGGAACCGATGCAGATTTGCACGGTGCGGATGGCAATTATCCGCCTGTTTGCACTGGCGAAAATTGATCCCGCCCTCTATAAGGGCGGGTAGGACAGTACGCGCTGTCCCGGGGTGTGGAAACCTCTATCTGGCGGTTGATGCCGGCCGTTCCGGCATCAGAATCCTCTGGCCTTCGGCCGGGGGCCTGTGACGTATGTCCAGGTGCTCCGGTGCTAAAGGTCGCAGGACTGTCCAGGTACAGTTTCCAACCCCCGGCTGGGATCAGGGATTAACGTCTGCGGGGGCGCACCGCGGACAAGCCGGGAGAGTGGAAATGGGATCGGAAACAGCCGCGTTGCAATCGAAACCTGAAATTCGCGCCCTGTTCGGGCTCACTCAGGGACTTCCAACGCCCCAGTTGGAACTTCTGACCGTAGAAGCCATTCGAACCCACCGGATCCTGGCCGACAAGGCCGATCAACTCTTCCAGGCATTGCCGGAGGGGGACAAGATTCCGGAAATGGTCGGCAGCGCGCAGCATCTCGACTACATCAGAGCCTGCATGGAGATGCACGCCCAGTTATATGCGACGAACACGCTGATCAACATCCTCGGATATATCCCGAAGGTGCCGGCGAACTGAAGTCTCAGATCAGGCCCTTGCGAATGGCTGTTGCGACAAGGTGCATCGTATTGCCGGTTTTGAGATGCTTTTCCGCCAATCGAAGCTTTGACCGCACGCTGCCATAGGTGACATTCTCGAGGTCTGCCACTTCCTGCTTTGTCTTGCCTTCGGAAAGCCAGTAAAGATAGGTGGCCGCCTTGGAATCAAAGAACTCGGGTTGGGGGACGGTTGGCGCCAGATCGGTAAAGCTGATGCGGGCGTGCAACTGTCCAACTGCCGCCGCGGCGGCCAACGGGTCCAGTCCCTGTCTGAGTTCGCTCTCCGGCTTCCCCGAGGCAAGAGTGAACATTGCAAGCGTGCCATGCGCCGCTCTGATGGGGATCGTCACACCGGAGCGAATGCCGAAATCGGCTGCGTGCGCGTAGAATGAGCGCTCTTCCTTGGTCAATTGTGACCTCTCTCGTTCACCGCTCCAGGTGAAGGCCCCTTTCAGAGCTCTGGCGCGACGCACCACGGGGTCGATCTCGAAATAATGCTGTTCGGTATATTCGGACTGCCATTCCGGTCCGTAGTTTGAGACGATGTGTACGTGGCTTGAGAGAATATTGACATAGGCATAGCCAACAAAGCCCATCTCCTCGGTGAAATTCGCAAGCCCGTGTTTCACAATCCGTTCATCGCCAGGTATCGCGGCGAGATCGGTGAGCCTGTCCAGCCACTGTCGCATTCAGTCTTCTCCTCAAATCATGCGCCGCCCCAGAGCGGTCCCCCGCACGCCGGCCAAGTTCAAATTCACCGGCATGATGGTGCTTCCGTCAGCAATCGTTCGGACAGTGTGTTGTCCCAGCAGCCGGAAGGAGGAGAGTTGCCATCGCTCGACTATACTGTTCCTGCATTTCAATCGACCCCTGCGGGCAGTGTCTGCGAAACCAGCAGATGGATCAGCGTGAACAGTCGGCGGGCCGTCTCCTCATCGATCTCGACCTTGGATTTGAGACGTTCGCGTAGCAGGGCGGAGGCCTCGTTGTGGATCGCGCGGCGCCCCATGTCGATGGCTTCCAACCGATCGGGCGGCAGCCGTGCCGCGCCGTTGGTGAAGCTTTCGCAGACAAGCGTGTAGTCCTTGAGCAGTCGGCGAAATGACGTCAGCGAGAGGTGATGGCAGAGGACCAGCGCGCCGGTCTCGGTGGTGACCGACATCACCAGTCGCCGGTCCGCCAATTCAAGGTGCAGCCGGTAGGGACCACCGCCATGCTCGACCGGAGCGAACCTGTTGGCTTCCAGGAGGTCGAAAATGGCGACAGCTTGCTCGTGCTTGTGTGCTGCATCCATCCGGCCGCCAAAAGGCGGGTCCAGCGAAATAGCTGAAAGACGAAACCGGGATGGCGGGGTGCTCGTGCAGGTCAACGCGCACCCCGCCTCGGAACAGTGTCGACCACATCCGCGCGACCGATCCTGTCGGAGGAAACACAAGACGTGGCTGCCGCCGGAACGGGTTCGGCGACAGCCACTTTGCCCTGGGAGGCTGGGCAAAAGGAAAATACGGTCGAAAACCTCGTCCCCCGACTTCGACGCGAAAACCAGAGCCGGTCCTTATCGCTGTGCTGTCGCTTCCGAACGTCGGCGCCACGGGGATTGTCCTGGCGAGGCGCCGCCAGTGGCCACGCAGTGGCACGGACACCATTGCAAACAACCGAAGAAAAAGTGGCTGCCGTCGGGACCTGTTCGACGGCAGCCGAGTGGCCCTGCGAGGCTGGAGAAAATGCCATTCGCAGGCCGGGAACTTCCTTAGGTAAACGCCGATGCAGCTCAATCGCCGACGTTTCAGCGAACGAGCCGAGGCCGCACACAGAGTGCAAGCATTGTCGAACTTCGATCTTCTGCCTCATCTCAAGCACACCTCAGGGCCGTGAGACGCGTGTTATCGGCTGGCTACGGGCGCGAACCGAGGTCGTCGCCCGCTCGATTGCCAGCACGGTCTGAGGGAAGCCCGCCCCATCTTGAAGGGCGGCAAGACGTCCGCCGAGTTCGCGATCGGCCGCCGACAGGCGGTGATTCAGGCGGAGATAGTCCGTCCAGGTCGGGGTGCGGAACGTCTCCGTCCATAGGGTGGGGGTCAGCAGATTGCGCTGGAGCGTCCAGTTGCGTGCCCCCGCTTGGCTCTGGATGCGCCGCCGCTCGCGCATGCACTCGAGAAAGGTCTCGAGATCCTGCTCCGCTATTGCGTATTCGACTTTGACGACGATAGGTCCGCTTCTCGGCTTCAAGTCGATGGCGAGCGACGGCGGTACAAACTCCGAAGCTTCCTTCTCCGATTCTTCCCACAATTCGATCGGCAGCACGAAAGCTGCCGCGGCGACCAGGAGCAGAACCACGGCCGCTCCCTCGAATGCGATGGTCAAGGAATAGTTCTGCGCGACAGCGCCCCAGATCCAGCTGCCGGCAGCCATGCCGCCGTAGGATAAGGCGTAGTAAATCGAAAGCGTCCGGCCGACGACCCACCTTGGGCTCGACAGCTGAATCGCAACGTCAACACCGGTCCAGGTGAGCAGCCAGCCCGCGCCGCCGATTGCGAGTGCAAGCGCCGCAACGGGGATTGACGTCGTCAGCGGAAGCAGAAGGCAGCATGCGGAACAGGCGATCGAAGCGAGTGCGATCAGCCGGTCCTGAGGCACCATCCGTCTGAGATAACTGCTGCTAAGACCAGCTGAAAAGGCGCCGACGCCAAAAGCGGCCAGCAGCGCGCCGTAGACGATCGGTCCACCCGTCAGATGATCCCGGACGATCAGCGGCAGCAGCGCGAGGATGGAAATGCTCGCAACGCCGAACAAGGTCCCGCGCACGATGGCCGCCTTGATTGACGAGGACATTGCGGTAAAGCGCAGCCCGTCATGAACGGCGGTCGTGACGCGCTCGCGTGGCAGCGAAGACGAGTGCACGTGCCATTTCGAGCGCGAGATCGCGGCAAGCGGCACCAGATCGCTCAGCGCGGCCAGGACGAAGGCCGCAAGGGGGCCGAAGAAGGCCAGGATCGCGCCGCCAATGGCGGGGCCCGTGCTTCGCACGATGTTATAGCCGACCGACATCAGCGTCACCGCCGACGGGATGTCGCGCTTCTCGAGAATGTCGCCGACAGAGGCGTGCCAGGCCGGATCGTTCAGGGCAAAACCGCATCCGGCCACGAAACCCAATCCCAGGATCAGCCATGGGCTGAAGAGGCCCAGTGCGACGGAGACTGCCAGCGTCAGGGAGGCCAGAGCGATCAGGAAGTGTCCAGCGAGCATCACGCCCCGCCGACTGAAACTGTCGGCGATGGCGCCGGCGAGGATGGACAGGAAGAAAGCGGGCAGCGTGGACGAGGCCTGTACGAGCGCCACCATCAGATCAGAGGCCCCAATCGTCGCCATCAGCCAACTGATGGCCGTTGTCTGCACGAGCCAACCCAGGCTGGAAATCTGGGTGGCCGTCCAGATTGAACGGAATACCGGGTTCTGAAGAGGGACCAGCGTCGTCGAAATGGCCGGACGAGAGTCTTCACGCTGCATGGTACTTGTTCACCTTCGACGAAGCGATCATTTCACTCGCGGGTTCAAGGGCTCGAACAGCGCCAGCGCCCAGAAGCGTGGCCACCCCCGACAGCGTCGCCAGCAAACACACGCTGTCGACGAAAGCCCCAACTACGAAGATGTGTCCTGCGCTGTCTATACGGATAGCGACACGATTTTCCCGCTTCCCCTTGTTGGGCTGGCAATTTTTTATCTTGGGATCAGTAGCGGCGCTTGAGCTCTGGCACGACACGTGGGTGCAGCGAACCGCAAGGCACCCCGGTGCGATCTGCTCGCATGGAGTTTGGTCGAGCACACGGACTGATTTCTCAGGAGTGGTGCGGGACCGCCGTGATAAAAAGGGGCGGGGGCGGGGGCAGGAACGACGAAGGAATGGTCAAGAAGATCGCGGTATCCCCCCGATAGCCGAAGCATCTTCCGTAGCGCCCGCGGCCTGCATTCTGCATCCCCGGCGAAGTCGTCGATGGTTCTGGGGTCGGAGGCGGACTAGGTCGTCCGCACTCGATGATCTGCGCGAGCTTCAATCCAGGTTGAGACAGTCAAATGCAAAAAAATGCCCGGTACGTAGTACCGGGCTAGTTAGCGGGGAAGATGGCTCACTCCCCGCGGGAAAGTATGGTCGCATGTCCCTAGGTGGGCCACTCAGCGTAGATCTGCTGATTCTGCCTGAGCAGAACAGCGCAGGTTGAGCTCTTTGATGATCGGTGGCTGTCTGCGCGCCTGAGCTACCCAGCCAAGTGCATGATCACATATCTAAGGGCGTGTAGATGCCGCGGATCTATATCGGTACGCCGAATGTCAGGGGCAGTTTAGAAGCGGATTCAGACAAGCGGTGGCCTCAGCCAGAGGAGGCCATTGAGCAGCGTTTGGCTCTGAAGGACGCTATCAGGCGAATGCGTGATCGCAAGCGTCCGCAAGCGCCGGCAGAAACAGCGTCGCATGCTGGTTATGATCGGGTATCGTCGTTTTCAGCGGTCTCCATCTTAGCCTCATCGCGTGCCAAACGCAGGGCGGACGAGGGGCTGCAGCCGTATGCGCTCCTGTAGAGAACCGAGAAGCGGCTGGGATTGGAAAACTGTAGGCTCAGGGCCAAGTCAGTGATGCTCGCCGTTCGGCCGGTCCGGATCGCGCCGTGCGCTGCAGCCAGCCGGTAGCTGCAAAGAATCCCGATGGGCGAGTCTCCCCGATAGGTGCGGAACATCCTCTGCAGCGCCCGGGGGCTGCAGCCAGCAGCGCCGGCGAGATCGTCTATCGTTATCGGGCTGGCCAGGTTCTCACGCATGAAAGCCTCGGCCTTGAGGAGTTGCCTTGGCGCATCCGACAGAGTTCCGCGCCCGAATGCCTCGGCGAGGTTGTGCGGCGTCTTCGCAAACAGCTTCGCCAGCGCCAATTGTTGGTACGCTTTTGCGAGCATCGGCCTTTCTTCCGGCGAGGCGGAAGAAAGATCCTCTTCTGCCTGTCGGAGGGTTTGATAAAGACCATGCCCATCGCCCTCGCAAAACCTGGTCACCGGCAGCACGAACTCCTGGACATATGGCCGTCCGGTCAACTCCTCAAAGTGTCGCCTGAGCGTGGGCTCGGGAATGTGGAACGCCAACCACGAACTGCGAGCTTCGATGGCCAGACGTTTTGCAGAACTTTCGCAGGCGCTTGCAACGTGGTTGGCGGGGATGGACAAAACCTTGCGGGCCGCGCGATCAGCGATTTCCATCGCGCCGGCCAACACGAAATAGAGGCTGACGCGCGCCGCCTTGCGTCTGGCAACGGCGCCAATGCCGACGGAATGTTCGGCGGTCACTATCGAGCTTGAGTGTAGATACTGCCGGCCGAACCTCAGCGAGCAATCCTCGGCCGGAGGGGCAGAAAGCGTCCACCGCCAATTCGGTTCGACCGCATCGAGGTTGCGCAGGACCGCATCGCGCGAATTGGCTTCGAAGCGAACACTTCTGAGCACACTCATCCGCTATGCTCCCTGGTAATCAAACCGCGACCGGGTGCTAGCTTCCGGCGCGATCCTAGGCCTTCGTTTTCATCATTCGAGAGCGCGATCGAGGGCCTTCGCATGAGCAGCACGTAGATCAGCGTAAACAGCCGTCGGGCTGTATCGCTGTCGACGGTTACCTTGCCGCCGAGCCGCTGCCTCAGCAGCTCGGCGGCATCGTTGTGAATGGCACGGCGGCCAATGTCGATCGCTTCGAACCTGGCGGCGCTCGCGTGCGGTATGGCGTCGTAGAAACTCTCGCAGGTCAGGATATAGTCCTTGAGGAGACGCCGGTACGGAGCGAGCGAGAGGTAATGGCTCATGACGTGCGCTCCCGCCTCTGTGGAGATGTGCAGCGCCAAGCGTGCACCAGCCAAGGCGAGGCTGAGACGATAGGGCCCGCCGTCGTGGCCGACAGGAATGAAGGCGTTTTCCTCGAGCAGGTCGTAAACGGCAATGGCGCGTTCCCGCTCCAAGTGCGCGTTGCGACTGCTGAACGAGCCATCGAGCGTCACATGGCACAGTCGGTACGCTGCTGCGGTCATCGAGGTCGCTCCGCTCGCGATGCTTCCATGCAGATGTCGATGCCCATTCCGGAACCGGTGCAGAGCTTCCGCAGACCGGGTTGTGGCGCTTTTGGAACCGATGAGGGATAGCGGTCCGCGATGAGCGCATAGAGCAATGAGAACAGCCGCCGAGCAGTGTTTTTGTCAACAGCCACAGTCGATGCGAGCCGCTCTCGAAGCAGTTCCGAGGCGTCGTCATGAATTGCCCGGCGGCCCCTGTCGATCGCTGCGAGCCTTTGCGGGTTCGGGCGTGTCAAGGCATCGTTATAGCTTTCGCAGATCAGGAAGTAGTCCTTGAACAGCCGACGCAGCGAAGTGAGCGACAAGTGGTGCCTCCCCACATGCACTCCTTGCTCCGTGGTGATCTGCAGCGCCAGGCGGGCATCTGCCAATGCGAGGTTGAGGCAATAGGGGCCGCCCTCATGACCGACGGGAGCAAAGCTGTTGTACTCCAGCAAGTCATCGACAGCGATCGCTTGTTCGCGCGCTAGGTGCGCGTTGCGGCTGCTCAAGGAGCGATCAAGCGACAAGTCGTAGATCCGGAATACGGCCGTGGCCATCGACGTTGCTCCAGACAGATCGCCCGAAACGCCGGCTTTCCGAGCGAAGCGGGGGGTAGTGGATCGGGTCAGATCTTCATGCTGCATGTTTTGTGACTGTTAGACCTCCCGACCCGTTTTGCTGCGACGCAGCAGCATATCCGCGTCCGGCTGATGAAATTGGGCTTTACGCGGCCTGCAGGTGCAGGAAACGAGCGTTTCTGGCTCTCGTGTGGGCGTTACGTTATAACATATCGCATAAGATAGCTTATGGAACTGGACGGTCAAAGTCGTTCCCCGATCGCTACGAACCGTGAGCTACAGAGTCCTCGGCGTCATCATTCCTGATCTCGATGATGTCCTAAAGATGGAAACGAGGGAACTTCCGACCCCAGCAAGTCCGATTTTGCAGCTGCACTTGCGGTCAGCTCTTTTAGCGGGTGTGGCGATCGTCCAGCGAGCTGGGCCGGAGATGCTCTCCATGCTGCGTGGCCATATGATGGGCGAGAATCAAAGCCCGCTTCGGCAACGCTATAGAAGAGATGGTGGACTGCGGGCGCCACTCGCGGAGGTCTTCGCAGTTGCACTTAAATTGAGATTCTCAGCCCACGGAATCTCAAATTAAATGCCAACCAAGAAAGAAACGGCCGCATTCTTACGGTTAAGTGCCAAACGACAGCCGCCATCGCATTCGCAAAACGCGTGGCGACAGCCATGTCGGATTCGGCTGACGGAACTTGTGGCCGATATCGACCGAATGACCAGCTTCAGCTCCCTGGGTCGAGCATCTCCAGACAGGACGGCCCCCTCAGACCTGCGGGTGTTTTTTGCAGCCCTTATTGCCGAGGCTACCAATCTGGGGTTTTCGAAGATGGCGCTTGCGTGCCCCGGCATCATGCGTCGCCAGCTCCAGCAGATGGCGATCCGGCATTTTCGGGAGGAGACCTTCACCTTAGCGCTCGCCGGGCTGGTCGAGGCTCAGCACGCCGCCCCATTCGCGGCCGTGTTCGGATCACATACCGTTTCCTCTTCCGATGGTTACCCGGCACCATGTCGATGGTGGCGGTGTCAGCGATCTTGTCTTCGCATTCTGCCATGCACTCGGTTTCGCCTTCGTACCACGCATTCCCGATCTCGACGGGCGATGCCTCTATGGCTTCGGTCCCGCAAAGCAGTATGGCATCCTTCAGAACGTAATGGGTGACCGCGTCGACGCCGATCTAATTCGTGCGTACCGGGACGACATCCTGCGCCTGATGACCTCTCTCCGTACCCGCACCGTCAGCGCCTCGCTTATGCTGAAACGATTATCGGGGACCACAAGGCAGAGCGGTCTCGCCCAAGCGCTGCGGCAGATGGGCCGGATCGAGCGAACTATCTTCACCCTCGACTGGATCAACGACGAGCAACTCCGAAAAACAACGACTGCGGAATTGAACAAGGGAGAAAGCCGCAACAGCCACGTGCGGGCCGTCAATCTTCACCGTCTCGGCCGTTTCCGCGATCGCAGTCAGGAAAACCTGTCGATCAGGGCATCAGCGCTCGATCTGGTCGTCACCGCAATCATACACCGGAACGCGATCTACACCGGCCGCGTCGTCTATGCTCTGTGCTACGCCGGACATTTCGTTCCCGAGCACCTGCTTTCCAGTCTGTCTCCGCTCTCATGGGAGCATGTGCCTTTGGGAGGACAAACCCGCTGTTGACGAAAACGGCTTTCGCCCCATCTCGTTCGCCCTTTGATCCGCCTACCGTATATCGGTGCCCCTTTAATGTTCAGGGGCCAATATGGGGATCAGATCAAGGGCGAGAGCGCATAGGCAGCGATGGCAAAGGCGAATGCCTTGCATACCAAGACGTTAGAGGATCGTGTGCGGCGAGCCAGAGAGCGTGCACGTCCCGTTTGATTGCCCTCGCCCATTCCTTGAGCCGCATCATCGATCAGAGTGCACGAAGATTGTCCGCGGAAGTCTTGCCCGATCGGCGATCCTAGGTAACTTCGAAGCTCAGCTTTTGTCCCTCCTTGAGAGTGGAGAGGCCGCACGCTCTACCGCCGAAATATGCACGAAAAGTCCGGCGAGCGACCAAAGGCTCCTTACGTTTGGCCAAACTCGCCGAAGACGCGTACGATGTCGTCCTCGCCTAAATAGGAACCGGTTTGAATTTCAATCATCTCAAGCATTATCTTGCCCGGATTGCCCAGCCGGTGTACCGCGCCCCTCGCGGTGTAGATCGACTGGTTCTCGTGCAGGATCGACACTTTGTCGTCGATGGTCACTTCCGCCGCCCCCTTCACGCACACCCAGTGCTCCGAGCGATGAAGATGTTTCTGGAGCGTAAGCATTTTACCGGGGTGTACGAACAACCGCCTCACTTGGAAGTGATCGCCGTTAAGGATTGTCGTGTAGCCCCCCCAAGGGCGCAGAAATGTCGGATGCGATTCGGTAAGATGTGCTGTATTCTTGTCGGCAGCGAGGCGCTTCACCAGGTTACCGATCTCATGAGCCTCTTCCAATCGCCCCACAAACACAGCATCTTCGCTTGCGATAACAGCCATGCCATCGAGTCCCTGTACAGCGAGGTGAGTAGTACGCGACATCACAAGTGAATTCCTTGTGTTATGGACTGTCGCATTGCCTTTGATCACGTTACCATCCAGATCCTGCTCCTCGATTTTCCAAACAGCATCCCAACTGCCGAGATCCGACCAGGAAAAATGTGAGGGAACTACCGCGGCATTCTCGGTCTTTTCCATCAGTGCATAGTCGATGGAGATGGATGGCGCTTTGCTGAAATCCTCCAAGGAGAGTCGTAGGAAGTCGGCGTCGATCGTTGAGCCATCGACAGCGGCTTGCGCCGCCATTAGCACGTCGGGTGCATGTTCCTCGAGTTCGGCGATCACCCTGCCCACCTGGAAGAGGAACATACCAGAGTTCCAGTAGTAATTGCCGCACTCCAAAAGAGCGCTCGCCTTCTCGCGACTGGGTTTCTCAACAAAGCGCTCGACGGCATGCGCCCCATTGCCTAGGTCGGTGCCACACTCGATATACCCGTAGCCCGTCGCTGGTCCACTGGGTTGAATACCGAACGTCACCAGTTTGCCATCCGATGCAGCTAGGCAAGCTGAACGAAGGCAGCTCCTGTAAACATCGTCGGCGGAGATGGCGTGGTCTGACGGCAGAACGAACAAAAACGCGTCGTTGCCGAACTGACGGGCCACAATTACAGCGGCGACGGCAACTGCGGCTGCCGTATTACGTGGCACCGGCTCAAGGACGATACTGGAAAGCGTGGCTCCCAACTCGCGAGCCTGTTCGGCCACCAAAAAGCGGAATTCCTCATTGGTGATGACGAGTGGTGCCTCATATATGGTGGAATCCGATACGCGCTCAAGCGTCGCTTGAAATAGCGTTTCCTCGCCGGTCAGCTTCAGAAACTGTTTTGCGGCAGTCGCGCGAGACAGTGGCCAGAGCCTTGTGCCCCTACCGCCTGCCATGATAGCTGGAATAATGTTCGGAGGCATGGAATTGCTTTTTGAGTAGTTCAGCTTGACGCTTCATAGCGATATTGAACTCGGGAGGCAATCAGTCGACTTTCCGCCTCGTCCTCGTGGCGTGTGGAGATTGTGCTGAGAGCCTCCACGCTGCCCACTGGAAGGAGAAAAGCCATGGGGCCGAAATTCGGCACGAGTGGTCTGCGTGGACTTGCGACCGAACTCGTCGGTAGGGTTGCGGCGCTGTACGCTACGGCTTTCGCGAATATGCTTCTTGAACGGGGGCAGGCCGGCCCAGGGACAATCGTATTGATAGGCCGCGACTTTCGCCCTTCAAGTCCTGAGATCGCCGCTACCTGCATGGGAGCACTCGCGCGGGCGGGAATGGTGCCGGTTGATTGCGGAGCACTGCCTACGCCAGCGCTTGCATTTTATGGCCTCAAACTCGGTGCCGCATCACTCATGGTGACAGGGTCGCATATTCCGGCGGACCGAAACGGCATCAAGTTCTACGCGCCAAACGGTGAGATCAACAAGGCTGACGAGCAGGCAATCACGCGGCTGGCGGAGCAGCTTGCAGCCGACGCCGGCTCAATAAAAGTTGAGCATGGATCCGGCGCCGATCACTCTGCCGAAGCAACTCGCCACTTTATCGAACGTTACAAGGCCCTGCTTCCTGAAACATTGCTTAAGGGGCTCAATGTCGGCGTCTATCAGCACAGCAGCGTTGCCCGCGACATTTTGATCACGATTTTGGAGAGCCTTGGGGCAACGATTTTGCCAATCGGCCGATCCGAGGTTTTCATCCCCATTGATACGGAAGCTGTATCGGCGGCGACAAGTGAGAAGCTCGCCCTTTGGGCGAAGAAATACGCACTTGACGCCATCGTGTCGACGGACGGAGATGGAGATCGTCCCTTTGTAGCGGACGAAACTGGTTCGCCATTGCGTGGCGACCTGCTCGGCCTTATTTCGGCAAAGCTCCTGCGGGCAAAGTTTATCGCCACGCCTATAACGAGCAATTCCGGAATCGAGGCGGCGAGCGGCGTCGAGGTGGTGCGTACACGGGTTGGCTCGCCTTACGTCATTAGCGCGATGACTGAGGCGGTTGGGTATGGCAAACAGGGGGTGATCGGTTTCGAGGCCAACGGCGGGGTCATGCTAGGGTCGGACTTCTCGGTTGGAGGGCGCCCGCTTTCCCCCTTGCCTACCCGGGACAGCGTCCTGCCCATCCTTGCCACGCTCAAGGCAGCTGCAGAGGAAAAAATTCCGCTTTCGGCTGTGGTCGCACGGCATCACCTGCCAGTCGCTCTGTCGAGCCGGATCGAGAATTACTCGCTCGACAGGAGTTGTGCGCTGCTAGCGCACTTGAAAGCGTCGGAAGCCAGTGTCGCGCATTTGTTCGGGGGGATCGGGCGCGTGAAGGCGACGGATTACATGGATGGACTGCGGCTGACCTTGGACGGCGGCCGGACCCTGCACATCCGTCCTTCAGGAAACGCGCCTGAACTGCGTTGCTATGTTGAGGCAGAGGACCCAGGTACTGCCGAACATCTGCTTGCTCAAGGATTGGCGGTGCTTAACAATTGGGCTGAAGAAAAGCGCTAAGATCGGCGGAATTTGACGCGCTCGAGCGTCGGCGGCTGCTTCGGCGTTCATGAGCCGAGTCATTCGGCTTCGGATGGGCGCTCATCTGCGCCTTCAGACGCGCTAGTGCGGGGACTGTCGGGGCGTGGCGTCTGTGGTCTCAGTGCGCAGTTCCTGATGTCGTTGAACTCGGCGACTGGTGAGCCTTTGGTGTTGCCCGATTTGGCGGACGGATCCTAAAGCCCCAGCGAGGGCCTCCTTCGGAGTGCAATTGCATTGATCTTATGGATGAGTGCTATCCAAACAATAAATTTTACCGATGCCACCGGCCACATTAGAAAGCGCTGAATTTAAGTGGAGGCGAGTGCATCAGGCAAATGCAAGCGACACAAAAAAGTAGAGAGCCTTCAAGGGGACACATCAGTTTCCCATGGGGCTGCAGGGTCCGCCACCACACTGGTCGGCACCGTGGTCGATCAATGACGGGCCGAGCGCCCGCGCCAGATCCAACTCGCCTCCTTGCATTCCGAAACGGCCACCGCAAATGCTTGATAATCAATTAATCGAGAACCGATTCGTCGTCTCTCGGAGGCGTACCGGTTTTGGTGACTGTCTGTGGTCGCTGGCGGCCGCTTGGCAGTACGCGCAGCGCACGGGGCGAACGCTCGCCGTTGACTGGCGTGGATCATGCTATCTCAATCAACCCTTCGCGAACGCATTTCCGGTGTTCTTCGACCCGATCAAAGACATCGCTGGCGTGTCGGTCATTTGCGATGACCGGATCAACGAGTTCTCATTCCCGGGGCCATTCTTCCCAAACTGGTGGAATAAGCCCTCAATCGATTGCGTATACCGACCAGATGAGCAGGTTTTCCAAGAACGCGATGAACTAAGCGAGCTTTTTCAGGCTCAAGGTGATGTGGGCGCTAAAACTGTAGTGTGTGACGCCTGTTTGATGTGGCGTTGCGATGAGGAGGCCGAACGGCAGATTTTTCGGAGTGTCAAGCCTCGGTCTGATATCCAAAGTCGCATAGAGGCCATCTATCAGGAAAGGTTTGCGGGGCACAGTGTCATTGGCGTTCACGTTCGGCATGGCAACGGCGAAGACATTATGGACCATGCACCATATTGGGCCGATCCGGAGCTGGCGATGCGCCAAGTGTGCACTGCCATTAACAAGGCCAAAACGTTACTCCACTCAAATCCTGTGCGGATATTCTTGTCAACGGATAGCGCGCAGGTGGTGGCCTACTTGTCGAGTAGGTTCCCCAATCTTATCACCGTCCCTAAGCGTTTTCGATCGCACCAGGCTGGCCCGTTGCACAGTCCAGAGCTTGGGGTTGACGGCGGAATTTCCGCTATCCTTGAGATGTATCTACTAGGGCGCTGCGACACCGTAATTCGCTTTCCGCCGACGAGCGCCTTTACGCGCTATGCTCGCCTTTTTGTGCCTCGTGTAATTGAGTTCGATGTGAATGATCCGAGCCGATTGATCTTGATTGAAGGAGTGTCAAAGGATCTCTGATCTTCATGGGGGGCGTTGCCTCACCGTTCGCCCGTTCGCCATACAGGCACCTCGTCCGCTTCCCATGTGGTGCAGATCAGCAGGTGCGGGACATCCCGCTGCTCGCCGTCCAAGGCATCCGGGAGCAACGGGCTCAGCAGCACTGAAGGGAGAGGCGCCATGCGCGTCTGTGCTCGCCGAACGCGATTCGTCTCACTAGGAAACAGTGGTCAGAACGCCTCCCCCTCCTCGGCAATCATCGGAGATTTCAAAAGTGGCGAATATGAAAGTAGCTTTGATATCGGGTGTAACCGGCCAGGATGGGGCTTATCTCGCCGAGCTGCTGTTGGGCAAAGGCTATATAGTTCATGGCATCAAACGACGGTCATCATCATTCAATAGTCAACGAATAGAGCGAATCTATCAGGATCCGCACGATCCCGAAGCAAGATTCTTTCTTCACTATGGAGACATGACAGATTCGACCAATTTGCTACGTATTGTTCAGCAAACCCAGCCGGATGAAATTTACAATCTTGCGGCGCAAAGCCATGTCCACGTGAGTTTCGAAACGCCCGAATATACCGCGAACGCAGATGCAATTGGTACACTGCGCATGCTGGAAGCTATTCGAATTCTTGGCCTGACCAACCGGACGCGCTTTTATCAGGCATCAACGTCCGAGTTATATGGTCTAGCACAAGAAGTCCCGCAAAATGAGAAGACGCCGTTCTACCCGCGTTCACCTTACGCTGCCGCCAAGCTCTACGCGTACTGGACTGTCGTGAACTATAGAGAGGCCTACGGCATGCACGCTTCCAACGGTATTCTTTTCAATCACGAAAGCCCGCTTCGAGGTGAAACATTCGTGACCCGCAAGATTACCCGGGCTGCGGCAGCAATCAGCCTCGGTAAACAGAACATGCTTTATCTCGGAAATCTCAATGCTCAACGTGATTGGGGTCATGCCCGTGAGTATGTGCGCGGCATGTGGATGATGTGCCAGCAGGACAGGCCAGATGACTATGTCCTCGCCACCGGCGTGACAACATCAGTTCGCACGTTTGTAGAATGGGCCTTCGAGGAAGTCGGCAGAAAGATTGAATGGGTCGGAGAAGGCAGCGAAGAACGCGGCGTCGATGCCGCCACAGGCAAGTGCATAGTGGCCGTAGATCCGCGTTATTTCCGGCCTACGGAAGTAGACCTACTTTTAGGCGATGCCACTAAGGCGGCGCAAGTCTTGGGTTGGAGGCACGAGACCAGTGTGAGGGAGCTTGCCCGCGAAATGGTTAGGGAAGATCTGAAGGTCATGAGGGGTTCGCCACAGGAAGAGGCATGGGGACAATGTATTCGCTAAGCGGAAAGCGAGTTTGGGTCGCAGGACATAGGGGTATGGTCGGCAGCGCTATTACCCGGTCCCTGGCCACGGAGGATTGCGAAATTATCGTAGCCGACAGGCAAAAGCTTGATCTGACGCGGCAAGAAGATGTTCAGCAATTTCTGTTAAAGGAAAAACCGCATGCAGTCGTAATGGCCGCGGCCAAGGTTGGCGGTATATTGGCAAATGACACCATGCCTGCCGACTTCATCTACCAGAATCTGGTGATGGAGGCCAACGTGATCGAAGCGTCATTTCGAAATGGCGTTGAGAAGCTTCTCTTTCTGGGATCGAGTTGCATTTATCCGAAATACGCTTCACAACCCATCAGAGAAGAGGCGCTACTGACTGGTTCGCTTGAATCGACCAACGAATGGTACGCAATTGCAAAGATTGCCGGCGTTAAGTTGTGTCAGGCCTACCGCAAGCAATACCGCGCGGACTTTATCTCCGTCATGCCGACGAACCTCTATGGCCCTCACGATAACTTCGATCTTGTGACCAGCCACGTCGTGCCCGCGTTGATACGCAAAGCACATGATGCAAAGATTAGAAATTTTGATCGACTGCGTATATGGGGAAGCGGAACGCCGCGTCGGGAGTTCTTGTACAGTGAAGACTGCGCCGATGCAGCGGTTTTCCTTCTTAAGCATTACTCCGAAGCTGAACACATTAACATTGGCTTCGGCAGCGACATAACCATCATCGAGCTTGCTCGCCTCGTCTGCGACGTTGTTGGCTTTAAAGGGGACATAGAACTCGATACATCCAAACCGGATGGAACACCACGAAAGCTCTTGTCCAGCGAAAAACTACTCTCGATGGGGTGGCGCCCGAAAACCTCAATCGAAGTTGGACTGGCTAGATCCTACGAGTGGTTTATCAGCAATGTGGTCGATAATCCGCGGTAATCGAGCCGAATTCACTTCCCTCCAGGATCGCGACGGCGCACCGTTCGAGTTCACGCCCGCGTACATAACTGCGAATTCTGGACCATCGCGGCGTAGCCCCCGAGCCCACGATTGGATGGCAAGCGTCGCTAAGTGTTTAACGACGTCGTTTGCGACGTGTCTTAGGCTAAGTTTGCCATGCGTATGCGGAAATCTTAGGCAGGAACGGCGGCATCGATGGGGTGATGAACAGAAACTCGACATCGTCATGTCGGTTGGGGTTTCCGGAGCTACGGTAACGGAAGTGGCTCATCGGCATGATATGACCCGGCAGCAGATTTACGCCTGCAGTGAGTTGAAGGACCTGATCTGGAAGCTGGAGAGCCGGGTTCGAGACTACAGCCGCACGAAGTTCGGGCCGATATCTGAAAAGCTAGATCTGACGCAAATGGAACTGGGCGCTGGAGAACCTGAGACGGCAATTGCCGAAACACAGGCCGGTCGCCTTCATCGAGGAAAAGACCGCGGGCAGCGTGCCCGCTCTCGACAAGCGTCCCTCGCAAAGAGCGCGCGCGCTGCCTCAGAACTCGCCGCGGCTCGAGCGGTGATCTATCAGGTGATCGTCACGATCCGTCCGAAATACGCCTGCCCCGAGGGCATCACGGGCGTGGTGCAAGCGGAGAGCCCGGCTCATCTGCTGGAAGGCAGTTGGCCGGTCTCCAGTGCAAATGGCGAGCACGGTGCGGTAATCTCCGGCCAAAGTTTCGCCTCTAGCTGTGCCGCCACGAATGCAATCTCCGGGGAGTTAGATGGCGGCATCATCATGTTCCACGATGCAAACACCGGCTTTGCTACTCTGGCCTATGTAGCTACGGCGAAGCTCCCGCGTTCGCCCAACTGAGCGAGGTGGACAAACAAAACGACCTGGTCGGCCTGGGCCTGACCGCGGGGGACTTTTCCTCTGACCCGTACGGCCGTACGGAACCCCTGCCTTCCCTCCCGCGGAGCGCTTTCTTTCGGCACCGTCGGCTGATTGAGCACAAGCGAATAGACACGGGTGACCGATTTTCTTGTATCCAACGCGCAGATGAATGCCATGCGAACAATCGATTTGTAAAACAGCCGAATGCAGCATCAAGTAACGATCCGATTGACCGCATTAATGAATTGGTGGCCGCAGGATGGAGTTTTACAGACACATGCGGAACACAAGGAAAAGCGGGGGGTGTTGACGGCACGCGATAATGGAATAACGCGGTTTGCGGCGGCGTTTTTGACAGTGTCAATACCTCTGGTGCCAACGGTAGAGGCTCAAGAGCAGCCGGTCCAACACTACGGGTCGTCGCTTTCCTTCCCCGACGACATCTCCTTGGCAACGTTCCGGCTGAGGCAGGAGGCGAAATGGGCGGATGGAGAAGCGGTCACGTCGGAGGATGTCGTCTTCAGCTTCAAAAAGGGAAGGACTTAAGTCCGCTCCATCAGAGCTACTCCCGGCATGTGGTGCACGCGGAGAAGACCGGACATCGCGATGCAACCTTCCGTTTCGACGAGAAGAACAATCACGAGCTGCCGCATATTCTCGGTCAGATCCTGGTTGTACCTAAACACTGGTGGGAGGGCACCGGACCCAACGGCGAGCCGCGCGACATCACCCGCACGACACTCGAACCCCTTACGGGCTCCGGCCCCTATCGTATCGCCTCATACTCCCCCGGCGGCACAATCCGCTACGAACCGCGCCCAGATAACTGGGGCGCCTCGCTCAACGTCAATGTGGGGAAGAACAATTTCCATTCGATCACCTACTCCTTTTTTGGCGATCGCGACGTCGAGTTCGAGGCATTCCGCCGCTGGCTCGAAGACCAGGGCATGCGCCGGGCGATCGGATACGAGTTTCCGGCAGTGATGGACGGCCGGGTGAAGCGGGAGGAGGTGCCAAACCCCTTACGGGGCGCCTCGCGCACCGTCTCTTCGTCAAAAGGTTTGCAGCGCATGTTCGGAACCGAGGCCTGCATGATCCTCATGAGCTAGTTCCGCGGGACTGCCTCAAGGCGGGAACTGAAGATCATAAACGAGTTCAAGGGAGGTGTTTACGCATCAAGGTACCCTATCAGCACGACATCTCATGCAAAAACCTGCGCAAGCGACTGCGCTGCTGGAAGCAGGCTGGGTTCGAGCTCAAAGGTAACCGGATGGTCAGCGCGACGACCGGCACGCATTCACCTTCGAGTTCATGTTGAACAATTGCGCTCAGAAGACCGTGGCACTGCCCTATGTCCGAAACCTATACGTATTGGCATCGAGGTGCGGGTAACCGTTGTCCATCCGTCGCAATACATCAAACGCAACAACGCATTCGACTACGACGTGACCTGTGATCTGGCGCCAGACATCGTCTCCTGGAAACGAACAAGCGGATTACTGGGGCTCGGCAGCCGCCAAGCGCGAGGCCTCGCGGAATTATGCCGGCATCGCCGACCGAGGCGTCGATAAATTGGTTGAGCGCGCCATCTTTGCCAAGGACCAGGAGACGCTCGTGGCCGCCACAAAAGGGGCTCGAGCTATCCCCGGCGTGCGGACGGAAATCACCATCAACATCAGTCACGCTTTTTCTGAGCTACGAGCGATGCCACGGCTGAATGTGACGACGCCGAGTTGACGCGGCTTGTTCCATGCTGGCGCGGAGTTTCCACCGCAACCGCGATCTGCTGCTCAGTCTCGCGCTAGCTGGTCCTAAGGCTTCAGCCATCCCCCCATCGTAAACGTACACGGGTATGGCGCGACAATTTGGATGGGAAGGCGCGACGATCAGGATGACGAGATAGGTGGTCGCGATTGGGCGAAGATGGACTGTGAATCGGTTCGTTGCAAGGGGGGATTTTTAATTGACGCTGCGCGACACGAGGTCGGCTTTTAGATTGACGCGGCGCGTCAATCTGGATGGGAGTGTTTGTCGCGGACCACTGCGATGCTCGCCAAAGAAGGCCGGCGTCCGTTTGAAGTTGGAGGCCGACCTTCTTTGGCGTCAATCAGAGGCGTTGGTTGTTTGTCGCGGCGCGTCAATCAGCCAGGGCTGAGGCCAGCGTTGCCGTCGCTGTTTTCCGTCAAACGGGATATTGCCGTTTTTCGTCTGTAGCTTTCGACGTTCATCTCGAAGATCGTTGCGTGATGAACCAGCCTGTCGATGGCGGCCAACGTCATGGCTTTGTCGGGAAAGACCTTGTCCCATTCACCGAAGGGCTGATTTGCGGTGATGAGAAGCGAGCGGCGCTCGTATCGCGCACTGATCAGCTCGAAGAGCACACTGGTTTCAGCCTGATCCTTGGTCACGTAGGCCATGTCGTCGAGCACCAGCAGATGGTACTTGTCGAGCTTTGCGATGGCCCCTTCGAGATCGAGATTGCGGCGGGCGGCTTGCAGTTTCTGAACGAGGTCGGTGGTCCGGGTGAACAGAACACGCCAGCCATTCTCGATCAATCCGGCGCCGATGGCGGCTGCCAGATGCGATTTCCCGCCGCCCGGTCCGCCAAACAGCATCAGGTTGGCGCCGCTCTTCAACCAGACATCACCCGCGATCAATGCCATGACCCTGGCCTTGGAGACCATAGGCACGGCTGAGAAGTCGAAGGTATCGAGGGTTTTGCCCGGTGGAAGACGCGCTTCGGTGAGATGGCGCTGCATACGCCGCGTTTCACGTTCGGCGACCTCGAACTCAGCAAGCGCCGCCAGCAGCCGAGAAGCCGGCCAGCCTTCGGTGTCCGCCCGCTCGGCGAAGGTGTGCCAGGCCCTGGAGATGCCCGGCAGCCTCAGATCGGTGAGCATCAGGGACAAGCGCGCGGTATCGACAGGATCGTTGGGTCTCATGCCGTGACCTCCACGCGGGTGCTGATAAGCCGGTCGTAATCGACCAGCTTGCCCAGATTGACGCAGACGTGCGGAACACAAGCCGGGTTCGGCGCGAACCGGGCGCGCATGCCGTCAAGCGTTGGCAAGGTTCCCGCATCGAGCTCGCCCTGGATGGCGTGGGCGAGTGCGGCCTCGACATTGCGCTCATGGGCCAGGCTCAGCAGCTCCACCGTCAGACGGCAGGCATCGCGCTCCGGCAGCGCCTCCATGGCGGCATGGTAGAGATTGCGATAGGCATCCCTTGGGAAGAGCTGATCGCGATAGCCGAGTCTGGGCAGTGCCCCCGGCTTCTGGCGAAGCGAATGAATGACGTGACGGTAGTTCACGACATGCTGGCTGGAACCGAGCTGGCCTTTGACGCGCGGCAACGTCATCAGCGACGTGCCGCCGAGGAACAGCTCGATATGCTCCTTGAACAGCCGTGCGCGCAGGCGATGTCCGATCAGCCGTGACGGGACGGTGTAGAAGACCCGGCGAAGGGTAAAGCCGCCACTGCTGGTGACGTAGACGATCTCGTCTTCGCCCTCGGGCTGACGCTTGCGCGGCAGCGCCAGCAGGCTTTCGCGCTCAATAGCGATCTCCCGGGCCCGGCGAGCATTGCGCTGGCCGACAACCGCGTCGATGAAGGCGGCAAAACTGCTGACGTCGGCAAAGTCCCGCGTGCCGCGCAGCAGAAGAGCATCCTCCAGTTCGCGCTTGAGATCGCCATGGGATCCTTCGACGGCGCCGTTCTCGTGGGCGACACCGCGATTGTTGCGGCTGGCCTTCATGCCGTAATGGGCGCAAAGCGCTTCATACCTATCTGTCATATCCTGCGCGGTATCGGCATTGAGATTGCGGAATGCAGCCGAAAGACTGTCCGTGCGGTGATCGCGCGGTGCGCCACCGACAGACCAAAGGGCATTCTGCAAACCACTCGTCAGCGCGGCAAAACTCTCGCCGCCTTCGACAATCTCGGCATGCTCGAAGCCGCTATAGGCCAGCCGGAAGTGATAGAGCAGGTACTCGAAGATCACGCCGGCGATCGTGACCTTGAGGCCCGGAGCGTGGGTAAAATCCGACAGCCCCATGCGTCCCGGCTCATGAACCTGCCGGAACATCACCTCCTGATCTTCACCATGACTTGCGCGCCACGCGCGAATGCGGCGCTCAAGTGTGCGGCGGATACCAGAACCGAGTTCGGGGTGCCGCTTGCAAAGCTCACGAAGAATACCGACAGGGCGCAAGCCGGGAGCGCTTTGCAGCATCGGAACCACCTCTTCGGTGAATATCCCTTCCAATGGATCGGGCCGACGTCGTTCGTGTTTGGCCTTCTTCTCGCTTGGTGGACGGGGGTCTGCTTCGATCCGATAACCAGTCGATGGGCTGAAGCCTGACTTGGCGGCCGCGACAGGGACACTGTGCTTCTGACGATTTTGCATATAGAGCCTCAATTGTTGATCCGTGATGTGTCTGCCGGGCATGCCTTCTTCCTTTGAGCCGGAAGAAGAAATGCACCCGACACATCGCGATCACCAGACGGCGTGAACCCCTATGTGGGTTCGCGCCGTCGCCAGGAACGTCCCTCCGGCCGGGCTACGCCCGCCCTCCGTGACGCCCCTGGCGACGCTCCCATCCAGATTGACGCTGTTCCCAGATTGATTGCCGCGCCGCACACGGGGCAATCTCGGCGGCTATGGTACGCTTTCCGTGAATGCGAAGCGGATGCGTAGGAACTCCATCAGGAAAGGACTTCGCTGGCACGATTAGGCTCCAAGCGCGGTGAGCTTCGCCTGTCTCACTGGTCGGCAACTGGAAAATACCGGCCGTCACGGTAAACCAAGGAGCCGCCGTTGCCGATGCAAATGCCGACGACGCGGCCGAGCACAATTACATGGCTGTATCGTTCTATCGCTTCCTCAACCTTGCAGTCCACGGCGGCCACCGCATTCTGAAGGACAGGCGCGCCGCTGATGAGTTGAGTCCACTCAGCACCGCGGTAACGTTCCGCGCCCTTAAGCCCGCCTCGACCGGCGAACTGATTCGCCAGCATCTCGTGGGCGTGGCCCAGGATGTTCACGCAAAAATGGCCGAACCGCGCAACGGCAGGCCACGTCGAGGAGGAACGATTGAGGGAAACGAGCATGCATGGTGGCTCGACCGAAAGGGCAGTCGCGGAAGTAACAGTTGCTCCTGTACGCTCTTCACCCTCCCCTGCGGTGATGACGCTGACGCCACCGCCCATCCTGCGCAAAGCACATTTGAGGGCGTCGGAGTCCACCGGGTCTGCGCCATCGCTGATCACAATGTCGGTGTGCACTTGCGGCTGGTCCGGCATGCCCATCACTCCTTTGGACTAGTTCTGGCTGGACAGGCCGCGTTCGCACTAATGGCCGGCTGCCCCATGTCTTCGTCGAGCCGCCTCATCCACCGGGTTAAACGAAACAGAGTGTCCATTGATGCGATCGAAGGTGTTGTCGCAGATTTATGCAGCATGCGGGGAGATGCGAGAAATCGCTTGTTTGCATGGCAACTATCGGTGCTGTGAATTGCATCAGGTTGGCGTAATCATATCAGAGCTTGATCGTCCTCGACGAAGAGGCCTTCGTGAAGTCCGCGTTTGTACGTTGCGACATGTTCTGCCACACAAGCCGCTGGCGAATTCGCCAGCCGACATGGGCCTCAACAGAGTTCGGCTTTCCTCTCTTTTCAGAGTTAACAGTCAGCACCATCGTCTGCTCAATCCGGCATGTTATGGGTCTCGGGGAGACATGATATGAGTTCCACATCTCTCGACACACTCCATTGACATAGCTCAACGGCGAAGGAGTGGCATCCTTCGCCGTCGTCAAATCCGGCATAAGAAGGAGATGCCTCATAGCAGAGTCGTTTGCCGAGAGCCGGTCGCTCGTCGCTCTTGACCACGATGGGATCGAGATGAGCGAGGTGCAATGGCTGGTCGCCGCGCTCTTCCCGGGCTTAAGGGCAGCGTTCGCAGAAAACTCGACGCCGATGCATCGCTGGCAGTGCCCGCGTGCGGCGCGGCATGATTCAGTCGCTTGGCGCTTTCGCCGCAGAAGGACGGCGCCCTTGCCGCTGGTTCCAAGAACGCACCGCCGGCGGCCGCAAAACCATTTGCAAGACGATGACCGTGGCGCTTGCCCGCAAGCTGGGGATTGCGCTCTGGCGTCTCGCCACCGCCGGCGAGGTAATGCGGCCGGTTTCCTGAGCGATGCGCCCGCGCCGAAATGCACGAACCCCATCATTCAGTCTCCTCCCCAATTGATTTGGCGTCCGGCGCGTTCCGGCCAGGCCGCGCTGCCGCAGCGATTTCGTGGCGGAGCCAATGATATTTCGGGTCACGATGCGAACGCTCGTGCCAGATCAACGCAACCTCATATGGCGTCAGTTGCACGGGAGGATCGACAACCGCGAGCGGCAGCATGGTGGCGATCCGGGTCGCGACACGATGCGGTACGAGTAAGACCAGATCGGTCGCCGCAATGACTACAGCCGCCGTCAGCACGTTGGAGACCACGATCGGATGACGGTCCGATAGCCCCAGCTCGAACAGCCCGTCATAGACTTGACCGAAGCGATCATTGGAGTCTGATACGATGGAGGCGTGGCGCAACTCAGCGAAGCTTTCTGTGCTCCACTCTTGCTCTAGCACCGGGTGGTCGTGGCGTAGCAGGCAGGTGAAGTGGTCCGCGTAAAGCTTGCGCCGCAAGAAGCCCGGCGGTGCGGCTCCGATCTGCCCGACGGCTAAATCGATCTCACCTTGCTCAAGCCGCCGCAGTGCGCAGCCCAAGAGCGGGTTGGTAACAATGTCGAGATGAGGCGCGCACTCGTGCAGACGCGGCAATAGACGCGGCAGCAAAATTAGCGCTTGGTGATCGGGCATCGCGATTGTTGCCTTCCAGCGCATGTCTCTTGGGGTTGAGCTGCAATTCACCATCTCCCGGACCGCCTTCAATACAGACGGCAGCATTTTGGCCAGGCGTTCGGCCTGCGGCGTCGGGACCAAGCCGCGCGAGCCGCGAACCAAAAGATCGTCGTTGAACATGCCACGCAGTCTTGACAACGCTCGGCTCATTGCCGGTTGACTTCGGCCGACGTGTTGGGCCGCGTGCGTGATGTTTCGGTACTGCAATAGCGCTTCGAGTTCCACCAGCAGGTTCAGGTCGATTGATGCCAGGCTCGGCATCCGCCGTTGCTGTGCGGCGTCACTGTCAACGATGATCGAATGTGACCCCTTCCAAACGGAGTGATCCATGATTTCTCTCCTCGGAGAATAATGTTCTCGGGCCACACCCTTGGCCGTTGTGAGAGGGGTCAAGAAAACCTTCCTCTGCCTTTCGTACGGTTACGAACTGCGGGTCGGTTGGACGCACTTAGGCTATGGCGATGCGTTCAAGCGTCCGGCCCGGTATGGCCATTGCGCGGGCGTCCACACTCCAAACTTGAGTTTAAGCTCAAGCCGCAAAACAGCATGCCCGAGATATGCCCCACTTATATTCGTTCCCTGATCTCACTTCATTGGACGCCCGGATTGCCAATCATGTTCCCTCTGCCACAGTGCCTCTTGGGCTGCCGTGTGTCTGAATTTCCACCTTTGCCTGCGATTTGCGAACGCTTTCTAGTCGAATTCCGCGAGAGTGGGGAAATTGAGTTTTCGCATGGCTTTCATCCATGCCATGGATACATTCGTTGTCATGCTCTGATCTACTATGCTCGCTCAACTACAGGCACGCAGCGCGCAACAGCCCCTCACCTCCGACGCTCAGGACCTGCGTCGCGCCAGCGGGCTTATTATGAGCCCTGTGCCAGCGCTGTTTCGCGGCATTTCCGTGCAAAGAGTTCCTCAACCATATCCGAAGCGCATGTTAGGATTTGCAGTTTGCATGGCAAGGGAACGCCGGCAAGCACTAGGATCTCCTTCCATTCATTTACCGGAGAGAGATCCCACCGATGCATTCACGAAGTTGCAGCCCGGTGCCACGTCCAACAAAGATGATGCGATTTAGCAGTGCACTGTGGGACGCGCAAATGGCGGCGGCGTGCTCTGCCGCCGAGCTGACGCACCAAGGCGGCCATACGCTGGACCTGAGGCGCGGGTGCCTAGCCAGCCACGCAATGGTATTGCCGTAAAAATGATCGATGCGATCAGCTGCGATCAAAGTGACGCGGCCATGTTGCGGTCGATGCGCCCATTCGCGCGAGATGTCTAAGACACGCCATGTTGGGTGCTACTAAGCGCCTCATGTCTGTTTCGTGGTTGCATAGAGACCCGTGACTGGCCCCGAGTGCCGTGGCGGACGGCGTCATTTCGGCAATAGAGTTACTTTTGGATGTCAATGATCCGCACTGTGGACACGTCAAAGCATGCGTTTTAAGGGCCTTGATCTCAACCTCCTCGTTGCGCTCGATGCTCTGATGACTAAACGAAGCGTCACCGCAGCGGCACGTAGCGTTAACCTCAGTCAGCCGGCGATGAGTTCTGCCCTCGCGCGGCTACGCATCTATTTCGGCGATGACCTGTTTACAATGCAGGGCCGCAAATTCATCCCAACTCCGCGTGCCAAAGCCCTTGCCCCCGCGGTCCGCGATGTCCTGCTCCATATTCAGTTTTCCATTATTTCATGCGACATGTTCAACCCTGCCATGTCGGAGCGACGTTTCAGAATCATCGTGTCCGATTTCGTGACACTTGTTTTCTTTGAAAAGATCGTAGAGCGTGTGGTTCGGGAAGCTCCAGCCGTCGCCTTCGAATTGATGTTTCCCGATGATGAACCCAATGAGCTACTCGGGCGCGGTGAAGTCGATTTCCTAATCCTTCCTGAACAGTTCTTGTCTAACGCGCATCCCCAAGCAAGACTATTCGATGAGACGCTCGTCTGCGTGGGCTGCCCCACGAACAAACGACTGCCACAGCAGCTTTCCCTCGAAAAATACCTGTCGATGGGGCATGTTGCAGCCAAGTTCGGGCGTGCGCTGAAGCCCTCCATCGAAGACTGGTTTTTGCTCGAGCACGGTCTAAAGAGGCGCATCGAGGTCGTCGCGCCCGGCTTCAGCTTGATCCCGCCGCTGCTGTTAGGGACCGAGCGTATAGCGACCATACCCTTGCGGCTCGCCCGTCATTTCGCAAAGACAATTCCCTTACGGATCGTCGAGCTCCCGCTGCCACTTCCAGTATTTACCATGGCTGTCCAGTGGCCAGCCCATCACAACAGAGATCAGGCAAGCATATGGATGCAAGAGATTCTGCTACAGGAGGCCGGCCGCATGACTGCTCCGACTAAGGCCGCCGGACGTCCAAGACCGGGCGGGTTTGACAATGCATTTCATCAGACTTGAACAGTTCTCATGGTGTGCTACGTGTCGCCGCTTGCTAGCGGGGCCCCCTCTCGCCATTGCACTTAGTGTACCCATCCACTCCGTGGTCGGATCGTCGACATCGCTCCTTCCAGCAGATCGGGATGGTCCTCGCATTGCCATTCCAAGGGGAGCTGGCTGAGCTCTGCACGCGCCGCCGCCGCCGGCACCACCCCCAGAGGGGCCGCCACCGATATCCAATCGATCTGATGGAATAGGCTTTGCCACCCGCTTCCGACGTAGGGTTCGATATCGATATGGCGGGGTGTGCGTTTTTGAAAGCAGGCCCTTAGCTCGGCATAACTCTTCGGTAAATCGGCCTCACTGAGATCTCGCCAGAAAGGCGTGTCGTTCCTTTTCGAATCATAATGCAGGCGCAGGAAGTCCCGAACGCCTGTCCAACTCTTTGCGTTCGCGCTGTTGAAAGCCTCAATCGCATGAGCTGGCACGATTCCGCCTCCGTTGGTGAGAGTGCGTTCCAAATTCCTCAATTGCTCGAAGGTGTGGGCGGCAAGCGCGGCCCCCAGGGGCTCGACGAAACCGGTAGCCGTTCCGAGTGCTACGAGGTTGTTGACCCAGACGGTTTCGAAATAGCCTTGATCGAACGAAAGCTCATGTTTTCGCTGGACACCGTATCCAAAGCGGTGCTGGACCTCCGCCATCACCATCGAATCGTCTGCATGTCTGCTACTGAACACACAGCCGGCGCTGGTGGTGCGATTCAATGGAACCTCCCAGGTCCATCCGGCTGTCATGGCGGTCGAACGGGTCAGGGATCGAAGCGAAGATTCTTTCGGCTGAAGATCAAAGGTTATTGCTCGGTCTGTTGGCAATACACTTGCGAATGAACGCCAACCGGGCTTAAAGGCACTGCCGAGACCCATTCTTGCCAACCCTGAGGCGTCGACGGCAAAGTCGACCTTGAATTGCTCGCCCTGAAGCTGTAAGGCGCACACATGGCCTCGATCATCAAGCCTAATCCAACATTCTTTGGCGGCGTATGAAGTGACCCCACGTGCCAGGCCAACCCGCTTCAGGTATCGCTCGAAATCGGCATCATCGAAATGGTAGGACAGGTAGAGACCGGACTCGCCGGTCGCGACCAACTCGTCTATTTCCTGCTGCGATGCATTCCTCGCGATCGCCTTAAACCCGGGGATGCACGTGTGAAGGTCCTGTCCCATCGCGATCCTCGCGGACAGCCGAGGGAAGAAGCCGTTGACGCGATATTCGAGCCCCGGAATGCCTCGTCCGCCGAACAAGTGATAATAGCGGTCTGGAACTCCCCTGCCCAGCCAATTGTCATAGAGCACACCATGCTTATAGTTGGCACCGGCTTCACCGATGAAAACGTCCAAATCGAGATCATTACGACACAACGTGTCAATGAGGTTAGGCGAGCCCCCCTCCCCCAGGCCAAGTGGAAATACCGCCGGAGCCTCTATGACGGTGACATCCACATCTGAGCCGAAAACACGGGCCAACGTAATCGCCGCAAGCCAGCCAACAATTCCCCCGCCGATAATTCCTACCCGCTTTGCGTTCGTCAAATCAATCATTCACGTTACCGTCGTAATTTTCCGATTGTGTTGGCAAAGCCGCGTTCTTCTCGGTCAACCTTGGCCCATGCGGCTGGCTCCGGGGCGAACGCTACGCTTTGGCTTTGTGTAACGACGAAGGGAATTACGCGCGGTTGAAAAGACCAAAATGTTCAGCCCTTTGAACATTTGTGCGAACACGGCCAGACAGACCAGAAGGAAGAGACTTCCGATATAAGCTATCTGAAGGAGCAGCGAATAGGCGAGTGTCTTAGCAAATAAGCTGCGAATGGGATGCGAGATAACATGCATGGCCAGAGTATTGGCGCACAGAAGCAAGCAAAAGATTCGCGGAGAGTTTCTGAAGGGCACGCGGTTTTCCTGGTTCTTGATCTGTTTGGCACTTCGGCAGCATCTCCCGAGCAATAGCTGCAAACGTTTTGCCGAGGCGACGGCCATGATTTCGCTTCAGTCGGTCGCAAAAGCCTGGCATGGTCGTGCGATACCATCTTTGCAATTACAACACGCAACTGCAGCTTTCGAACCGTCGTCCTGATGTCTTCAGGCTCTGGCGTGATATTTGCCCTCGAACGTAGGTTCATTAGGCCCGTGCCACATCCGGATAAGCCTCGATAACTCGGGCCGCATCGTTGACCAGCTTCGCGCCCGTTTTGGCGAGTTTGCGGAGAGTACTGAAGCCAAACCGGTGAACGTCACGCAGGGTTTTCGACAGAACGACTAGCCGTCTGGTCGTAAAAAGCACGCGCCCGAAACCCTCATGGTTGATTTCCATGGTCCGCGATATCAGCAGGCCGGAGCGCTCCTCGACAGAGACACCGACGGCCCGGTAAAACATGTCGAGCCGCCACAGAACGCCCGGATCGGGATCGCCTATGATTGGAATCGCACAGCGCTTTTCCTCGGGGACGGTAAAGTAGGCGAGCAGGTCAGCGTCGCACTTCTCCTTCCACGACCCGTAGCAATCCTGGCCGCGGATTAACCGCACCAGGCACTTGATAAAAGGAGTGGCAACGGCTTTGTTGTCGCCAAGAACCGGGATAACAGTGGGATCAGATAGTGTTGCCATCGTTCCAGTCCTCATTCTTCACGCACCTTTGCTCTATCTCTCCATTGTTCCTCGGGCACGGCCCCATGCTAGCCCGAGATAACCGTCCCCCAATCATGCAAAATGCATTTCCAGCCATGCGCACTAGGAATAGTCAGAGTCAGACGTTCTCTTTCCGGTCCTTTCGACAGCTCTGCGATTGCACTTAGCTCGCCAAACCAGAATAAGTACACTTCCGAAGTAGGCAACTTGAAGAAGCAGCGAAGTACCCAACGTGGAAATGATCACTCTGGGGACCGAATGCGAGACGAAGTAGACCGTTAGAGCGTTGGCGCACACGACCAATTGCAGGACGCGACAAAATATTCTGAAGCGCAACGCCGCTCCCGGTTCGTCCGTCAGATTAAGCAACAATCTTGTCAGCCGCGACATGGGTTTGGCAGTTCTTCGGGCAGACGCGGGCGCAGGCTCCGCAGCCGATGCAGCGGCCGGCGTAGTCGACAATCATGATCATACGATTGAGCTCGCCATCGAAGTCGTCGTCCTCGCCATCGCAGATACCAAGGATTTCACCCAGTTCGTTAATGCCGTGCAGGTGCATGACCTCGCGCGAGCAGACCTTGAAGCAGCGGCCGCAACCAATGCAGGTCATGGCATCAATCGCCGTCAGATATTCCGGGATCCATCTCGAGCCATCGCGGGTAAAGAAATGAATTGTCATCGTAAGTTCTCCAACGCAGGCTCTCTCTCGGCAGCGGCCAACCGCAAAAAACGTCAATGTCTTCCAGGATCGGACATAATCTCATCCATCAAAACGGTCCCGTCCGCCGGCAACCCTGTCCAGCTTATCGGGGGCGGTCTGCTGATCATTGGTGGGCCCTTGAAAAAACGTGCCGAGGCATCTTCGAGCCTCGTCCTTTGGAACGGTCGCGGCAGCGGGACCGGTGGGCATGGGGAGGAGTGGCCCCGCTGCCTGACGTCGGCCCCCCCGGGAGAACGGGAGGACCGGAAGGTTTTTCATCGCGTGGGTCGACCTTCGCCCGCGCCACGCCGGGATACCCATGGATGGGGGTAATTGCATTGTCGACCAGTTTCGCCCCGGTCTCCGGCGAGCTTCCGAAGCCTCTCGAAGCCCAACCGGTGGGCGTCGGTGAATACGGCCAGGTCCGGGCATCCCGAAGCCCTCGTGCCTCCTCATCATAGTCCGCGAAGCCACCCGCCGGTGCGCGCATCGCGGGCGCGACGGCGATGTAGCAAGGGTCGGAACCGCCGACGATCGTGGTCGCAGGGTGCTGCCGCCCAGTCCTGCGCCTTCGAGTCCAGGATGAGGTGGCTTGAGTCGATCCTCCTGTCGCGGCCGACGATATGCATCCTCGGTCCAAGGGCGACAAGGGCGGTGAGCGTACTTGGGGGTGATGGTGCACGTGCCCATGCGCTCCTTGCAGCAGCATGCGATCTGACGCAGACCTACCATGTCACTTTCCTTCGTTGATACGTACTGATTGGCAGCTTTCGCCGCCTCTCAAAGGAATGTCTTCAAGACTCGTGCCAGTTGGCTGCGGGAGCTAAAAAGGAGTTTGTTGCTGCTTTTCAGTCCTTTTTTCAGAGGCAAACAAGAGTTTGGTAAACGAGCTTGTGTCGCTGAACCGACAAACTGTCGATGCGACTGTTTGGATCGCTACACATTGCTCCTCGCCGGCAGGTCGGTGCCGATAACAATGCTTTCGCAACCAACTTCATCTTCCGATTTACGAGTTCGGTCTTGATCTTTCGGCGATATTCCGTCTTTTGAAGGAGGCTAAGGCAGGGCGCGCATCGCAGCCCTATCGTATACTCGCCCGCCCCGCGAAACGCGTGCAGCCGCCGACTGCAACCAAAACCTGGGCGTAAATTCGCCGCGTAAAGACTTGGAGGGCGGTGAGGGTGGAAACCGCTCGTTGAAAAAACGCTCGCCGTGAACAGTTCGTAGGTCTTGCTGAGCCTAGGATGCAGTTGACGTGGAACGGTCGTGAATGACCGCTCCTGTCTGGAGAGGCCGCCTGCCTGATTCCAGAATCCACCCAAACGAAAGTTCAACGCGCATTGCGTTAGGTGTTCGTAATTTGAGGCCCCCTAACGTTGGTTTGCGGGAAACCAACGTTATGCCCTCATGCGCACAGCACAGAAAACTTTCCAAAATCTGACATGACCTCACCCGTCCAAACCCGGTGCCGTCCAATGTTGTTGTTGAGCTCCTAGCTTATCCGGGCGATCTGCTGGTCATCGGTGGGGCATCACAGCACCTAGGCATGTGTTGGCGCCTCAGGTTCGGTGCAGTGAGGGCAGCGGGACCGGGAGTAATGGGGAGATCAGCCCCGCTGCCCACGTCGGCCCTCGAGGGGCGTGAGGGTCGACGATTCATTATTGCCGAATCGACCGTCAGGCCCGCGCCACTTCGGGATAGGCTTCGATGGCGGCGATCGCATCGTCCACTAGCTTTGCACCGGCCTCGGCGAGCTTAGGAAGCGTCGCGAAGCCAAATCGGTGGACGTCGCGCACTGTTTTCGAAAATACGACCAGCCGCCCGGTCGTGAGAAGCACTCGTCCAAAGCCCTCATGGCTGATCATCATAGCCGGCGACGCCGCCAAACCGGTGCGCGCTTCGATTGTAAGCCCGACGGCGGTGTAAAAGATATTGAGCCTCAACATCATGTCCGGATCGGGATCGCCGATGATCGGGATTTGACGGCGCTGCTCTTCGGTGACGATGTAGTTGGCCAGCAGCTCCACGTCCGACGCGCCGTCCTGCCGCCCATAGGCATCCTGAGCGCGGATCAGCCGCGTGAGGCATCTGACGAAAGGGGTGGCAAGGGCCGCCTCGTGCTCGTTGACAGCAGGCGTGCCCCCAGCGGCCGACACTTTTTTCATGACATCAGTCCTCGTCCTCGAAAGATTTCTTTTCGGCGATGCCTGCTTGCGCCAGCGCCTTGCGCAGCCACGGCGGAGGAGCCGTCTTAAGCATTTTCTGGGTTCGCGAAAGTACGTCTTGAATAGGTTCGGGGTGCCCCACCTTTATCGGATGGATTTTCGCCGATACGACCTTGGCTGCGGAAGGTCCGCCGATAGCCACACAAAAGAGGAGGTGACAGCCTCTCAACGCGTTTACCTTCGGTGTGATCCGGTCATCGCCCTCGATCCGATGCTTCCCCGTCTCGTCGGACACGTCATCGAAGCTCACTGCTTCCACGAAATCCCAGCCGTCGCGCATCACGTCGTAGATTGCAAAGTGCTTGGCCGATCCGAAATGGGCATTAAGCGCTTTCATATCCTGCGTCGCAATCGCGATGCGCAATGCGCCGGGATGCCGCGGGTGAATCTCGTCAGCGACGAGCGAGAGGCGACGAACGGAATTCATCCGGCATTTCTCCGCTTCCGCAGTGCATCAACTATCTCGGGCGACGGCGTGTGTTGGTTGGCCTGGAAGATGTTTGCCGCCTCGAAAATCAGATCGCGCGTGCCCCGATACAGAATCGTGAGCTTGTGCTGGCTGCCGAGACGGTCAAATGCCGGGAAGCCGACGCGCAGGAGAGGAATGCCGAGGCGCTCCGCCGCCTGGCGTCCGTGCGAATGGGTGACGAGAAGATCAGCGCCGCCGGCTAGATCTTCGAAATCGCCGAGATCGCCGATCTGGATCGATTCGGCCGGCACTTTCTCAAGAATTTCTGACGCACCGGTAGTGGTAACGGCCGCCACCATCTCGGCGCCAAGCCCGGTGAAGAAGGTGGCGAACTGGTAAAGCTGGTCCGGCTCGGCGGCGATCGCGATCTTCTTGCCGGCGAAATGGAAGTGTCCGTCGAGCATCGCGTCCTGCAGCTGTGAGCGGCAACGGTGGATTTTCGCCGGCGCCGACACGCCGGAAATTTCGGAAAGAAGCGAGACGAACCGGTCGACGTTCTTCAATCCCGTTAGCGACTGGAATAGGATGTAAGGCACACCCGTCAGCTTCTGCAGCAGTTCAGCTGGGCGCCGCATATGCTCTCCGACTCCGATGCATTGCACCGCCGTGCCCAACTCCTGGATGTCCTCAACGCTGGTGCCGCCATAGGTGACAGGCATCCAGCGGTCGGGCACCGTTCCGTCAAGCGAGCCCGAAACGTCCGGAAGGATCACCGGCTTGAGCCCGAAACTTTCCACCATCTCGCGCAAATGCTCGATATCAGCGACAGTGAGATGCCAGCCGGGCAAGATCGCGACTTTCTTCCGCTTCCACGGCTGCTCGCGAGGCTTTGTACTCCTCTCGATCACTCTTGCCCGTTTTGAGCGAGGCGCCTGCTGGCCGGGCCGGGTAATCCGCTCGATCATTGCGGCGACGGCCTTGGCCCATCCCTCCTCGAGGGCGCCATCGAAATCCGGCGTGTTTGCCAGCACTATTTCCGCGCCAAGTTCCTCCGCGCGCATCGTTTCGATGTTGGCGATTTGCCTTGCGAAATCTTCAGAACGGGTTTCCGCTAGGGCCGTCGTGCAGATCCCGATCAGCCGCGGGTTCGCGCGTTCCTTCAAATTGAGAATCGCCTCTTCCAGATGGCCTGCCCCGCCCACGACTGTTGCCAATTCGTCCATCGCCGTAGTCTGCAGAGGAACCGTTTCCTTGAAATGGCGAACGCATAGAACCAACGCGAAGCTGGTGCAGCCTTGGCTGCCGTGGAACAGCGGAACCGCACCCTCCACGCCGAGAAAGGCTAGCGCGGCGCCCAGCGGCTGGGAGGACTTGAGCGGATTGACCGTTGCTGATTTGGTTTGGGGATAGACGTGGACCATTGGCTTTCCTCAACACTCAGCGAAGGGCGCGACACTCGCAGTCTCTGTGTGCGTGTACGTGCTCGGTCGTTCCTCCGCAGCAGGATCGACTTCCCATGGTGCCGGCTCCCGCACTTCGGACCAGATAGGGTTGTGAATGGCGAGGTCGATCTGGCGTACGAGTTCCACCATGCCGTCATAGCCGGCATAGGGATGGTGGCGTTCCTGGTTAATATCAAGCCAAGGTGTCTTTGCCTTCAACGCGATGAACTGGGTGCGCCCGCCTGACAGCATGATGTCGGCCTTGTGCTCTGAGAGCATGGTGTACAGCTCTCGGGGCGCCATCGACTCGAACATGTGGTGCTCGTCGTTCAGCACCTGCTTGATGCGCTCCTTATCTTCGACCGTCGATTTCTTGACTGAGGTGCCAACGATCTCCATGCCGATCTCCATCAACGCATGCACAAGCGACCAGGACTTCACGCCGCCGCTGTTGATGAGCACCCGCTTGCCTTCGAGCCGCGGGCGGTATGCCTCTAGCCTTTTCCACGCAATCGCTTCCTCCTCTGCAATGAGTGTGTCGGTGCGATCGAGGATCTGTGCATCGGCACCTCTCTTTACGAGCAGCTCCGCAATCCGCCGGAGAGCTTCCGAGGTGGCGGTGATGCCGTAGAAGGACCCCTCGAAAAAGGGGATCTGCCAACGCTCTTCCATTTTCCGGGCAAGGTTGATGAGTGCCGTCGAGCACACCAACATGGCTGCGCGTGCGCGGTGAGAGCAGGCAACATCTCGGTAGCGCGCGTCGCCGGGGATGCAGGCACGAATACGGACGCCAAGCCGGTCCAAGAGTGGCTTCACCAACCAGAACTCGCCAGACAGATTGAACTCTCCAAGGATATTGATGTCGTAAGGGCCGACGTCATCAGGCTCCACCGTGCCGATGACGTGATCGAGCAAAGCCTCGCCGGCGAGCTTGTTGCCTAGGTTCTTTGAACCAACGAAGCCCGGCGCATTGATCGGCACCACCGGTAAGCCGAACTTTTCCGCCGCGCGCTTACAGACGGCCCGGATGTCGTCACCGATGAGTTCGGTCACGCAGGTTGCATAGACAAAGATCGCAGGCGGCGCGTACGCTTCCTTGATCTGGCGCAGCGCGTGGAACAGCCTCCGCTCGCTCTGCCCCATGATGATGTCGAGTTCGGTTAGATCAGTGGTGAAGCTGGTGCGCCACAGCGTGGGACCGGACGACGCCGTACCTCGGTTGTCCCAGGAATTGCCTTCGCAGGCGAGCGGTCCATGAACTAGATGCGCGACGTCGGTGATCGGCTGCAGCACTACCTTGGCGCCATCGAAAGCGCAGCCGCCGGCTGTCGCACCGGGGGTCAGCGGTTTCGAACAGCCCTTCTTGCGGGCGCCGGCATCCTTCCTGCCATTTTTCTCGCAGGCAGGTTCGACAAAGATATCCTGAATTTTGGCACTGAGCGAGGACATTTCGTTGACCTCCAACATTTTACGAGCGGGCCGATCTTTGCCGGCAGCGGCATTCAGCGAGTGAGGTCATAAGAATAATCCGTCACACCAATCTGCATCGACTCGCGATCAAGTTTGTCGAAGATCTTGTCGAGGATCGTGGTTAGGACGCGCAGCCCGCCCTGGTAGCCCATGAGGGGAAACCGATGGTGGTGGTGCCTATCGAAGATCGGAAACATCAGCCGGACGAGTGGTGTGCCGGTATCGCGCTCGAGATACTTGCCATAGGAATTGCCGATTAGCAGGTCTACAGGCTCGGTGAAGAGTAGCGATCGCATTGCCCACAGATCCTTTCCAGGCCAAACTTGGGCATCCTTACCGAAGGGAGAAGATGCAAGGAGCTCCTTCATCTCGGCTTCCCAGGCGGACGTGCCGTTGGTGGCGAGGCAGTGGATCGGTTCGCCGCCGGTCTCCATGATGAATCGGGCCACGGCGTAGACGAAGTCAGGGTCACCGTAGATTGCGTATTTCTTACCGTGCAGCCAGGATTGGCTGTCCGCCATGGCGTCGATCAGCCGGCCGCGTTCCAGGCGTATTGTCTCGGGAATTTCCTTACCGGAAATCTCCGACACCTTCATCAGGAACTCGTCGGTTGCCTCGACCCCGAGCGGATAGTGGAAGGAGGCGGTAGCCTGTTCGACCTCGCGGCAATACTCGAGCGTCTTTCGCGTATTGTAGTGCTGCAGCGACAGCGTCGCCTCGGCATTGAGTGCGGCCCTCACGTCCTTGATCCTCGTGCCGCCGTCGTACATGCGGAATTCGCCATCCGACGGCGTATCGAACTGATCGGAGGCATCCTGGATGAAGGTGTAGGACACGTCCATAAGGTTGAGCAGGCGCTTCAGCTCGCGATTGTTCCCGACGCAAAAGCCGTCGAAACCCGGGATGATGTTAATCGTGCCTGCCGCTTTCGTACGCTCCTTGCCTTTCCAGAAGTGCTCTAGGATGCCTTTGACCATGGCGTCATAGCCGTCGACGTGGCTGCCGACGAAGGCAGGCGTATGAGCGAATGGCACGTCGAATTCGAGGGGGACCGAGCCTTCGTCCTTGGCATTCTCAATGAAACCATGCAGATCGTCACCAATGACTTCCGCCATACAGGTGGTAGAGACGGCAATCATCTTCGGGTCGTAGAGCGCGTAAGTATTGGCGAGCCCATCGACCATGTTCTTCAGGCCGCCGAACACTGCCGCGTCCTCGGTCATGGAGGATGAGACTGCCGATGAGGGCTCCTTGAAATGCCGCGACAGGTGCGAACGGTAATAAGCAACGCATCCCTGGCTGCCATGTACAAAGGACATGGTCCGCTCGAATCCCGCGGCGGCGAATACCGCGCCCAGCGGCTGGCAGGCTTTGGCTGGGTTCACCACGAGCGCTTCGCGGGCAAGATTCTTTTCGCGATATTCCCAGGTCTTGGTGTATTCACCTTGATCAGTGACGATCTGATCGGAGTGAGGACATTCGAAATTAAGCTTCTTCTCCGCTAGCATCTGCCTGTATTCCGGCTCGCGGAACAGGGGAGCATGGTCAAGAATCTTTTCGGCCGATTGCGGCATATTGGTCACCCTTTTTCATCTGGCCTCGTCAAACGGCGGCACAGGAAAACTTTTGAGACGTCGGATCTCCCGCGGGCTCCTGTCCGCGGAAGACCACGCTTCTATTCGGCTGCAACCGCTGCCGCAGGCGCTCTCACTTTCTTCCAAGGCGCGTCGTAGAGGTCCCAGACCGGATTGTTGATGGCCAGATCCATGTCGCGGGCGAAGATGGCGAAGCCGTCATAGCCGTGGTATGGGCCGGAATAATCCCATGAGTGCATCTGGCGGAATGGTATGCCCATCTTCTGCACCGGGTACTTTTCCTTGATGCCGGAGCCAACAAGATCGGGACGAATCCTCTCGATGAACTTGTCCAGTTCGTAACTGGTTGCGTCGTCATAGATCAGCGTGCCTTTCTTCACGTAATGGCCGGTGCGCTGATAGTCGTCGTTGTGGGCGAATTCGTACCCGGTGCCGACGATCTGCATGCCGAGGTCTTCATAGGCTGTGACGACGTGACGGGGGCGTAACCCACCCACATAAAGCATCACTCTCTTGCCCTGGAGGCGCGGCCAATACTTATCGACTACATCGTCGACCAAGGGCTGGTACTTGGCGATGACCCTCTCGGCCCTTTCTTCAATTGCAGGGCCGAAATGCTTGGCTATCTTGCGCAGAGAGGCTTCGATCTGGGATGGGCCGAAGAAATTGTATTCCATCCAGGGGATGCCGTATTTTTCCTCCATGTGCCGGCAGATGTAATTCATCGATCGGTAGCAGTGGATGAGGTTGAGCTTGGCCTTCGGGGCACGTTCCACTTCCGCGAGCGTGGCATCACCCGACCAGTTGCCGACTACGCGCAGACCTATCTCCTCAAGCAGGATGCGCGAGGCCCAGGCGTCGCCGCCGATGTTGTAGTCCCCGACCACGTTGACGTCGTAGGCGCCAGTTTCGAATTCGACTTCGGCCTTGCCGAAGACCCAGTCACGTATGGCATCATTGGCGATGTGGTGGCCGAGCGATTGCGAGACGCCGCGGAAGCCTTCGCAGCGTACCGGCACGATTGTTTTTTCATACTCCTTGGCCTTCTTGCGCGACACCGCCTCGATGTCGTCACCGATGAGGCCAATCGGACATTCAGACTGTATGGTGAGGCCCTTGTTCAGTGGAAACAGTTCCTCAATCTCGTCGATGATCTTTTCCAGCTTTTTGTCGCCACCGAAGACGATGTCCTTTTCCTGAAAGTCGGAGGTGAACTGCATTGTTACGAATGTGTCGACGCCTGTCGTGCCGACATAGTAGTTGCGGCGCTGCGACCAGGAATATTGACCGCAACCGACCGGCCCGTGCGAGACATGGACCATATCCTTGACCGGGCCCCAGACCACGCCTTTCGAGCCAGCATAGGCGCAGCCGCGGATCGTCATTACGCCTGGAATGGACTTGATGTTCGACTTTACGTCACATTCGGAAATGGTCAGGCCTTCCTCGCCGACCTCCTCTCTGTCCGTTGCGACACTGAGGTGCTTTTGACGACGCTTCGCCGCTTTGTGTGGGTATTGCGACAGCACTTGCGTGATAAGCTCCTCATGGAGAGCACTGTCATTCTCGTAGTCGAGGCTCATTCGCCTGCCCCCTTTTCGAGATTCAGGTGATGCCTCGAAGAAGAGGCACCGTTGGTGGAATGTTGCGCCGGGTAAAGTTCCGACATCGTCTGCGAGGCAGTCACTGGGCAGCTGCTACCGACGCTTCTTTAGCCTGGAGTTCTGCAAGCATCTGCTCGTCGGTCTTCATGATGCCGAAGTCGAGCAGCATGTCCTCCAACTCCTCCATGGTGATCGGCGTCGGGATGGTGCCTTGACCCGAATTGGCATGGATCTTTTCAGCCAGCGCCCGATATTCCGCCGCCTGCTTGGAGTCCGGTGCATACTGGATAACCGTCATCTTCCTGAGCTCGGCGTGCTGGACGATGTTGTCGCGTGGCACGAAGTGAATGAGCTTGGAATTGAGCTTGGCCGCCAGTGCCTCGGCGAGATCGAGTTCGCGGTCTGTCTGTCGCTCATTGCAAATCAACCCGCCGAGCCGCACGCCGCCCGAGTGGGCGTATTTCAGAATTCCCTTGGCGATGTTGTTGGCGGCGTACAGTGCCATCATTTCGCCGGACATTACGATGTAGATTTCCTGGGCCTTATTTTCGCGGATCGGCATCGCGAAGCCGCCGCATACCACGTCGCCGAGCACGTCGTAGGAGACGTAGTCGACATCATCGTAGGCGCCATTCTCTTCCAGGAAGTTGATCGACGTGATTACGCCGCGCCCGGCGCAACCGACGCCCGGCTCTGGGCCGCCAGACTCCACGCATTTGATGCCTTTGTAACCGACCTTCAGCACGTCCTCCACCTCGAGGTCTTCCACCGAACCCTCCTTTGCCGCGAGATGCAGTACCGTGTCCTGCGCCTTCGAGTTCAGGATGAGGCGGGTGGAGTCAGCCTTGGGGTCGCAGCCCACGATGAGGATCTTCTGCCCGAGGTCGACAAGGGCGGCGAGCGTATTTTGCGAAGTGGTGGACTTGCCGATACCACCCTTACCGTAAAATGCGATTTGACGCAGACCTGCCATGTTGCTTTCCTTCGTTTGTTCGAACCATCGCGGTTGCCCGCAACATGAATGTCGCCGGCAGCTTTTGCCGGCTGCGCAAGTAGTTACAAGACCCGTGCCAATTCGGCGCGTAGACCGAATAGAGTGCCATTGTTCGACGTTATCAGTTACTTATGCCGAAAAGAGACCGCCCGCGTCGCAAAGCAAGTCCTTGTCGCCGAACCGACAATTGTAACCAGCATTGTCGTATAGCGTCTGACCTTGCCCCAAGTTTTATCCAGTTTTGAGTTCGCTCCGGCGGTTTTGGGTTGCTGTATTCGGGGCGGTAGGATGGTCCGCCTCGTCCTCTCGTAGCATCATGAGGCAGTCAAACCAAAGGAGGTTGCAATGCCACGACGCAATGAGCCGCGCCCAGCGGCTGTCAAACTCTATGCGCGCTTGTCCATGCGCACGAACTGCAGTCCTGGACTTGAAAGAAGGGGAAGGACGAGCGCGGGGTCGGGTACGTCAAGAAGAATGCTATCGCTGGTCGCCGGTTTGAGAACTGGGCTTCGTTCGAGGCGCACCTTGACCGATGGATAAGAGAGGTCGCAGACCGACGAGAACACGGCACTGTCAATGCCGCGTGAATTTTCCCCAGAAGTGCCGAAGCCCTTCGGCCGCTATCCGGCCGCGCACCGTTTGGACAACTCCGCGACCTCGTGCGCAAGGTGCAGGCGGACTGCGCCATCGATCTCGACACAAACAGCTATTCCGTACCCTGGCGTCTCATCGGCGAGAGCGTCCAAGTCGTTGTACTGGCTGGCCGTGTAATTATCCGTCACGCTGGCCAGGTTGTGGCCGATCATCCTCTCTGCCAAGGACGGCGACAACGGATCGTCGGCCGGGATCACTTTGTTGGCGTCGCAGGTAGCGAAGGACTGGTTCGCACCGCTTCAGTTGAGCTGGCACCAGCCGCCTTGCTGCGACGACTTGCGGAATACGAGGCTGTTGTTGGAGGTGGCTGGTGATGACGTCCGTCGATCACGATTTACTCATTGCGACACTCGATCGGCTAAAGCTGACGGCTCCGCGATCAACTCGACACGTTCCTGGACGAGGCGGCCCGCTCGAAGATGACCTTGCGCGAAGCTCTGGCGTTCCTGGTCTCACGAGAGATTGCCCGGCGCGATGAACGCCGGATCGAGATGGCGATGAAGATTGCGCACTTCCCGCATGCCCGCGAGCTCGACGGGTTCGACTTCGATGCTCAGCCCAGCATTGACCCGCATCAGATCCGCGAACTCGCAACCGGCCGGTGGGTCGCTCATGGCGACGCAGTACTGTTGCTGGGGCCACCGGGCGTTGGCAAGTCTCACCTCGCGATCGCGTTGGGTCGGGAGGTAATCCGCCAGAACTGCACCGTGCTCTGCAACAGGGGGCCAGTTTTATATGACGCCAAGGGGACTCATTCCGATGTCGCTTGATACCTGTCCCGATGATGACACGCCCCGGCTGAACCTGGCAATGGTCCAGGCGTGTCTTCACTGGACAGGTGGTGGCGGGGGGAAAAGGAGGGTAGCCAAATCGCATCATTATTCTTCTTCTCCACCGCCAACCCGGATCTTTGGATAAGTTTTCAGAGGAGCGTGCCGCTTCAAAAGTTCGTAGACGGGATCATTCGGGTGCGGTGCCCCAATCGGCTGGCGGGGACCGAACCGCTCAGCTTCCGCGGACGTCGGGGGCCTCTGCTCTTCGACCCAATCATAGACCACGGTGCGTTCGGAGATGCGCCACTCCCCTTCCCTTTTCTGAAACAGATCACAGTAGCGTCCGCAGAGGAGCATCTGCCTCATCTCGCCTGCCTCGTCGGGTCCGCGCTGCAGCGCGGTGAAATAACTCTCGACGGCGGCCTCTGCCGGTCCCAGGAACTCGATCATTATGTTGGCAAGCTGGTGGATGTTGCGCGGCTGGGTTTTGAAGACACTAAGCGCAAGCTGAATGAACCCCCCGGCAGAGCCGGAGTAACTTCCGTGATTGTCAGTTGCATCGGGCCAATAACAGCTGCGCAAAGCGGCCTCGTCTGCCCGGTCGATCCCTCGACAGTAACGATGGAGACAGTCGCGGATTGCTTCCAAGTGGACTTGGCAAGGCGCGTGGTGATCGATGTACTCGAAGGTCGCAACGCGTCGGTGCGGTCGAATTGACTCCGGGGTCGCGGCGACCCGCGGAGAGGGCAGTGACATCCATTATCTGGATGGCTCCATTAAACAAACGAATTTTTCCTGGCTGTCCGACCGGAGTATAGAGTACCGGGGTTTTCGTTCACCTAAGGAGAATTGTAAATGATCTGGATTTCCGGTACCGACCAAAGTGAAAAAATGATCGGCACGCCCGAAAGTGAGTCCATCGACGCCCGCGATGGCAACGACACCGTCTACGCGGGCGCCGGCGACGATATCGTAATCGGCAGTGGAGGCAGTGACCTGCTGTTCGGACAGGAGGGCGATGATACCCTCTTTAGCGACTCAACAGTCAATGTACCACGCGATAAAGTCGTGGCGGGCAATGACGTTCTCGATGGCGGCCCAGGAGACGATTATCTTGTGGCTGGTGACGGGCACGATCTGATGACAGGTGGCGCCGGCAAGGACCGCTTTCTTTTCCGGTATCATGACCCGAAGACCGAGGGGAGTGTGCAGCCTGTCCAAATCGCGGATTTCGATGCGCGGCAAGACAAGTTTGTGTTCGACGCCAAGGATCTTCTCGGCAGCATGAGTGCCGATGGCAACTTCGTCAACCACTCCACCGGCGGCCTGGGTGGCGCAGCTGACACCTTCTTCCAAGGGCGAGCCGCCGACGCAAACGGGGAGCATGTCTTGGTGCTCACTGATCAAAGCTTTGGCGATAGCAGCGAGGCTGCTGCCTCCGTAAACAATGAGAAGCCAGGCGATATCATTGTGTACAACGATGATCAATACGGCTCTGTTATACTAGCCTATGTTGACTCAGAAGACCATGCCCACCCGTTTGCCCAGCTGTCAAACGTGGAGGACACGTCCGAACAGTTCTTTTCTCGGGACAATTTCATCTTCACCTGATTCGTAGTGATCGGAAGCCGTGCCGTGCCCACCCCGGCACGGTACGCTTCCTTCTGCGGCCTCTGCTTGAGTGGGCGGCAGGTGAAAGACACCGGCGCGTGCAACTGACCGCGGTCGAAGACTTAGGCTGGTCGCTCGTCGGTAGTTCAAGCTCCGCTCAGCTGTTGTTATTTCGATTGCATGGCCGCAGCAGCCGCGGACGATTATCTTTTTCGGTCGAACGTCGGCGGCCAGCTACGCGCGTTTGCGCGGGTGAGGCTATGCGCGATACGCACAGAGTTTTTTAAGCGGAGCTTTGCCCCTCGCGATGAGCGGCGAGCGAATGCGGTCGGCGCCTGGTGGCCAGTGGCCGAGTTTAAGTCGCTGCGTATGGTCATCGATGCAGCACAAGGTGATCGGTCCTCGTGTAAGCATCGTGAATCCGTGAGTATGGGGCGAGCGTTGAAGCGGGGGGAGGATGTCTCTATGAAAGCAAACCCGTTCAGACAGGCTTTAGCCACGTACCGAACGATCATTGTTGCGACCATGAGCTTTAGCATCGTGATCAACGTTCTGATGTTCGTCAGTCCCCTTTACATGCTGCAGGTTTACGATCGAGTACTTCACAGCCGTAACGAAATGACGTTAATGATGCTGACTTTGATTGCGCTGACGATGCTTGCACTTTGTAACCTGCTCGAATGGATTCGTTCCCGGGTGCTGATGCGGGCTGGTATGCGCTTTGATGAGATGATCGCCACAGGCGTCTTCAGCCGTGTCATCACCTCTACCCTCAGGCATCCTCAGGGCCGGTCCGAATTCGCCCTTATGGATATCGATCGCCTGCGAGAGTTCCTGACCGGTTACGGACTGGTTGCGCTTTGCGACCTCCCGTGGATGCCGATCTTCCTAGCCGTGTGTTTCTTTTTTCATCCGTTGATCGGATTTATTGCGACCGGGGGCGCCGTTATAGTCTTCACTCTGGCGATCGCTAATGAATTCATGACCAAGAAGGAATTGTTCAGAGCAACGATTGCCGGACAGGGTGCAATCCACTTCTCCAACTCTACTCTCATGAACGTCGAAGTTGTGCGCGCGCTCGGTATGGAAGACAGCCTGTGCGGACGGTGGAATGCCCTGCACCGGAAGGTGATTGAAAGCCAGGCCCTTGCCAGCGATCGATCCGCCGCGTTGCTGTCCATCTCCAGGTTCGTGCGCATGGGTCTGCAAACCATCATCCTGGGTGCCGGAGCCTATCTTGCGCTGGAAGCTGCGATTTCGCCTGGCTCTATAATCGCCGCATCTATCATGATGGGTCGCGCCCTGCAGCCGGTCGATCAGGTCGTCGGCCAATGGAAGCAGTTCGTTAGCGCCCGTCAAGCCTATGGTCGTTTGAGCAAGATCTTTCTAGAAGTGCCGGAAGAACAAAGAAAGCTTTCTTTGCCGACTCCTAGCGGCACGCTGAGCGTGGAACAACTGGCCGTTGCGGCTCCCGGGACCAAGGCGCCGTTGGTTCATAGCGTTACCTTCCGAGTCAATCCTGGTGAGGCGGTGGCCATCGTCGGTCCGAGCGGTGCAGGCAAATCCAGCCTAGCGCGTGCTCTTGTCGGCATTTGGTCGCCGGCCGCCGGCACTGTTCGCTTGGACGGTTCCGAGCTCCAGCATTGGGAAACTGACGCGCTTGGCCAACATTTTGGGTATCTGCCGCAGAACGTTGAGCTGTTCTCCGGCACAATCGCTGAAAACATCTCCCGTTTTCAGGAGGCCGCGAAGCCGGAAGCCATCATCGAGGCTGCAAAGCTTGCCCGTGTGCACCAGTTAATCCAGAACCTGCCTGACGGCTACGACACCCAAATCGGTGTTGGGGGGCGGCAGCTTTCGGGCGGTCAGCGCCAGCGCGTCGGACTGGCGCGTGCTGTCTACGGAAATCCCTCGGTAATCGTGCTGGATGAGCCGAATGCTAACCTCGATGATGAAGGCGAAGAAGCGCTCAACCAAGTCGTTCTGGCGCTGAAGACCATGGGCAAAAGCGTTCTCTTCGTTAGCCACAAGATGAGCCTGATCGCTATGTCGGGCAAGACGCTAGTGCTTGCCCAAGGTCGCATGCAAGGCTACGGCGCAACGCGCGACATTCTCCAGCCCAAATCAGCCGTCACGGCCATCCATTCGGCCGATTAAGCGAAGGCGAGCGTGGAGCGTGTTCGTCTTCATGCCTTGGGTCTTATAATATTTCTTTGCCTTTCAAGAGCGCTTGAGACAACCCGATGATTAAGACTAAAGAGCATGCCCAAAGCAACAGATTCTCGCCGCGTTCCTATGTTGTGGGCGGATATGTTACAATTCTATTCGGCTGCGGTACCTTGGGAACCTGGGCGGCAACCGCGCCACTCGCCAGCGGGATCGTTGCGCCTGGCGTGGTTTCGATCGAGGGTAATCGCAAGACAATACAGCATCTGGAAGGCGGCATCATCTCGGAAATCGTTGTCAAGGAAGGAGATATCGTTAATCCGGGCGATGTGCTGGTGAAGCTAGCCCCTACCCAGGCCGCGGGCAACTACAGGGTTTTGAGCACCAAGCTTCTGTATCTTCAGACAGCGGAGGCGCGCCTGATTACGGAAGCTAAGGGCGATAGCAACATTGATTTTCCCGAAAGCCTTCTGACGAGCCCGCTGCCTGAAGCCAAAGTGGCTATGACGCTTCAACGCAACATCCTAGAATCGCACATCAAAACGCGCAACGGCAAGGTGGCCATTTTGAGTTCGCGTATCCATCAGTTCAACAAGGAGGCCGAAGGGTTCGCCAAGCAGATTGACGCCAGCGACATGCAAATAGCTTCGATGAGTGAGGAAATCGGGCGGTTGAGCAACGGCCAAAAGATCGGTGTGGTGCCCGTCAATCGGCTATCACAGATGACGCGCAACATGCTGGAAATGTCTCGCGTGCGTGGTGAGGCCGAGACCGAACTCACCAAGATCCGTGAAACGATCGGTGAAACCGAGCTGCAGATCGTCCAGGTCAAGCAGGAGTTTTCCGACAGAGCCATCGAGGAGCATAAGGAAGTGCGCGATCAGATCGACGAAGTACGCGAGCGCCTCCGCGTTGCAGGGGACGTACTGTCCAGAACCACCGTGATCGCCCCCGTGCGGGGCATGGTCCAGAGTATCCGCATCCACACCACAAATGGTGTCGTGCGCCCGGCTGAACCACTTCTCGACATCGTGCCGATTGATGACGATCTGGTCGTCGATGCACAAATCCGGCCGATCGACATCGACAATGTCGGCGCTGATTCTGATGTGGAAGTGCGCTTCTCTGCGTTCTCAGCCAAGACGACGCCAGCGATCTACGGTAAGGTTTCCGTTCTCGGCAAGGACGTCGTTCAGCCGGAGAGTGGCAAAAGCAGAGAGCCATATTACCAAGCTATTGTGCGTGTGGACGATAAGAACGTGCCCCCAGAGATCAAGGAACGTATGGTCGCCGGCATGCCGGTTGATGTGATCATTTCCACCGGCGAGCGAACCTTCGCGCAATATATCGCGAAGCCGTTGATCGACGCCTTCCATAAGAGCATGAAAGAAAAATAGGCGTGCCCGATATTCTCCTACCGCGACGCATCAGGTTGTCCAATCAAATGAGCCGATCAGCGCTCGCTTCCGGTGATCCGTGATGTTTGAGCTCTTACCACGATAGCCGGAGGTAGCGAGGTGATCTTTCGGGTAGAGTGCATTGTCATGCGGTCTACAGCCGGCTACTTTGTGGGAGCATAACAAGGTGCATAGCGGTAGGCGATTTCACGTCAAGAACCTTGTGGCCGAGCTGCTGGCCACAGCTACTCCCTAATCTATAGTTAGGACGTCGGCGGATTGGGACGATCCGGCGCCAGGCTTCGTTGAGGCGGATCTCGTCGCCCATTGCGGCCCTTCGGCTCGCGGCAGCTTCATCCAAACCCTTGTGCTCACCGACATCGCGAATGGCTGGACGGAATGTGCGCCGCTGCTGGTTCGCGAACAGACGCTGTTGAGCAGTGTCCTCACAGAATTGCGCAAGCAACTGCCCTTCGCGCTTCTCGGCCTGGATACGGACAACGACACCGTCTTCATGAACGAGACGCTGAAGGCCTATTGTGACGCCGCCAACATCGTCTTCACGCGCTGCCGCCCCTACCGCAAGAACGACCAGGCCTTTGTCGAGCAGAAGAATGGCGCCGTGGTGCGCAGGATGGTCGGATATCGTCGGTTCGAGGGGCTGGAGGCCGCCGCGCTGCTAGCGAAGCTCTACCGATCAGCGCGGCTGTTCGTGAACTTCTTTCAGCCATCGTTCAAGTTAATCGCGAAGCAGCGCGACGGCGCTCGTGTGCGCAAGACGTATAGTCCGCCAGCCACGCCGCATCAGCGTCTGGTTGCCGACGCTCGCACGTCAGATGTAGTCCGCTCCCATCTGCAGGAAATCTACGCCGGGCTCGACCCTGTCCTGCTATTGCGCATCTGTAAACCGTCGCCCTGCCACCTCTGAAGCCCATCTGCTTGATCTCCTCCCATAGCTGCGCTCCATTGTGCTGACCTTCCTGCCATCGTTGTTCCAGGTATTGCCTGAAAGGCTCCAACGTGGCCGACTGTGTTTCCGGCCGCCGATGCTCCGGCTCCCCGGCCGCGGCAAGCCAACGCTCGACGGTTCTAACGTTGAGCCCCAGACGCGGCGCTATTTGCCGCGGCGACATGCCGGTCCGATGTAGGCGGCGGATTTCCTCATGACCCTCGTGACGTTGATCTCTTCGATCCTGCCGCAATCGTTCCAGCCCGGTTGGCGCACTGGTGGCGGCCTTTTCGGCGCCATCGTGACTAACAGGCTCGGCAAACATCGCCCTTCCGGCGGCGTTGAAGGACACACGATTGCGGTCGACCACGAGCCGCAAGGCCTGGCCGAGATTCTGCAGAAGATGGAAGCGGTCAGCGACCTGAACTGCGTTAGGCGCGCCGCGACGAGCGCCTTCGGCGTAGACGCCGGCGGTCGCGTGCGATGACCTCGATACCGGGGTAGCGGCCCAGCCAAGATGCGAGCGTGTCGGCGTTGCGATCCGGCAGCAGGTCAAGGACACGGTTGCGCTCCAGATCGCAGATAATCGTTCCGTAGCCTTGCCCCTTGCGCCATGCCCAATCATCAACTCCCACCACGCGCGGTGCCGATATGGGCTCGCACGCAGCCATCCGCACCATTCGCAGTAGGGTGTCGCCGCTGACCGGCATGCCCAGCTTTCTCGACAGGCGCGAGCCAGGTTCTCCACCCGTGGCAAAGCTGATCGCAAGGTGGTGCTCGTATAAGCGCGTCGTGCGACGCGCTTTCGGGAGCACAGTCTGTGGCAATCTCTCTGTGAAGATCTGGCGCGAACAGCCTGGATTGACGCATCGCAAACGGCGAGCCTGCAGCTGAACCTCCACCACACGCCCATGCCACGGCAGATCCGCCAGCCGACGCTGGTAATGGCTATGGACACGCGCCGTTCGAAAGCCACAACAGGGGCAGCAAGTTTCTTTTGCCGTCGGGCGCGCTACAAGCACAACGCGATCGGCCCGCGGAAGAATCTGGACTATGGAAAGCTCGGAAGAAATCAGCGGGCGAAAGAAATCCTGCACGGGCAAATCACTGCATTGACTGCGATTCCCACTTTATGGACTTGTTCGCATTCGGCGTGAATCCCGCTGCCTGCACCAAAATTGCGGAAGAACCCCAGATTGTCGCCCTACAAGGATCCGAGCGCCGTTGATCGAATGCGAAAGACTCAGTGCCCGAGCATGATCATCAAGTTGGATTCAGCTATGCCCAATTCGAGATGCTGGCCCTGCGGTCCGAAATCCCAGCTGTAGGTTGACGGAATCCGTTCAGCCTTGAAGATGTCGGCCATGCTTTCACGGGCAAAGAGCCCGCGCCGGTTGACCCAGGGGCCGAGGTTGGTCGACACGGTTACGTCCGGCGAGGTCGTGACAATGCGCTCGGCAAGCGGCGTGTCACCACGCGCGATATCGTTAAGAATCTGGCCAAAGCCCATTTGGGTCGACATCAGCTTACCTGGCTGACTAGGCGAAGGCAGTGTAAGGGGAACGGGAACCGCCGGCGCTAAGAGCCTGCGGCGGCCTTCCCTGAAGAAGGGAGCACGAGCGACGAAGGATTCGAGCTCACCGGCCGGCATCGTGGCCGCCGCCCATTTTTCCCATTCTTGTCCAGGCTGCACACCCATCCGCTGGCGGAAGCTTTCCATCTGGGTGGCGGTCATCTGCCCGGCGTGGTTATCCTTGTGGCCTGCCAGCGGCAAGCCATATCCCTTGATCGTGTAGCAGATGAAGCAGACCGGACAGTCGTGCTGCGAAGCTCGCTCAAAGGCTTCGAGCAGGCTCGGCAGATCATGTCCTCCGAGATTGACCATCAGCGCTTGCAGCTCCTCGTCGGAACGTCGCTCGATCAGGGCGGTCACCGGCCCCTGGTCGCCGATCTCGTCCAGCAGCCGCTTTCGCCATGCCGCGCCACCCTGGAAGGTCAGGTGCGCGCTTCGCAAAAGGTGGACATTGATTCCGCTAAATCCCGCACAGCGGTTTCACTAAAGTCCGGACAGTTTGACCAGGTTGGTCCTCGGCGTGTCCGGAGATTACCGGAAACCCTATCCGGACTTCTCCGAAACCCGCACCCATATCGCTCCGGCACGTCTGCCCAAGGCGAGCCTGTGCGGAACCACCACAAAATGCCGTTGATCACCCGCCGGTCATCGACCCGCGGCACGCCGCGAACCTTGTTCGGCAACAAGGGCTGAATAATCGCCCACTCGAAATCGGTCAGGTCGAAACGACGGCGGGTCACGCATAGGCCTCCAAATCAAGGCCTCATTGAATCATCACCCGTCCGGTTAGAAAACCCCGTTTATGAGTTTGCGGCCTAGTGCTACAGTTGCGTATTTAGGCGAATTGTGATTCCTAATGGTCGTTTAGGCGATGATGGGATGATCAATTCATGGCGGTATCGGATTGGGTAGGTACGGGTCTCGATTGGCGGCATGCCCTGGCAGATATGAAGCAGTTTCTTGCGCCGGCGTTCAAGCGTGTAGAACAGAGGGCATCGGCGAGCACTTTTATCGATGGCGTTCTGTCGCGAGCGGAGCGCAAGACGGGTTGGATGCTGGCAGAAGAGGCTGGCCTTGACCGCCCGTATCGACTGCAGTCGCTTCTCGGGCGTTCGTCCTGGTCGGCGGACGCGCTTTGCGATCGGGTTCGCCGGTATGTGGCCGACGCACTTGGCGACGCCGACGGTGTGCTTGTGGTGGACGAGACCGGTTTTGTGAAGAAGGGGGAGCATTCTGTCGGCGTCACGCGGCAATATTCCGGCACGGCCGGACGTGTAGAGAACTGCCAGGTGGGCGTGTTTGCCGCCTATGCAAGCCGCTTCGGCCATGCTCTCATCGACCGACGGCTCTATCTGCCCAAGGGATGGGCGGAGAGCCAGGCTCGGCGCGTAAAGGCCTGTGTGCCGGAGGAAGTGGCTTTTGCTACCAAGCCGGCGATGGCGCGCGAGATGGTCTCGCGAATTCTCGATGAAGGCATTCCGTGCGCGTTCGTGCTGGCGGATGCAGTGTACGGATCGGATTATAAGTTCAGGCGGATGCTGGAGAAGCGGGGGCAGGCTTATGTGCTGGCTATCCGTTCCAACCACGTCTTGCGCTTTCTGGAAGAATGGCAGTTCGTTGAAACCGATCCGGCCACACTCGTCAGTGATCTTGAAGGGCAGACCTGGCAGCCGCTTTCGGCTGGCGAAGGTGCCAAGGGACCGCGCCTTTACGATTGGGTGCGCCTACCCCTCAATTGGGAAACTGAAGAGGGCTTCACCCGATGGTTGCTAGCTCGCCGGAGCCTGCGAGATCCAGATGCGATCGCCTACTACTTCGCCTACGCACCAACCCAAGCGACGCTGGCGGACTTGGCTGCTGCCGCTGGACTACGATGGACGATCGAGGAATGTTTCCTACGTGCTAAAGACGATCTTGGTCTCGATCATTGCGAAGCGAGATCCTCGCATGGTTGGCACCGCCATATGAGTCTGGTCATGGCCGCCGCTGCATTCCTTGCAAGGATCACGGCCCAGCAGCGCCGTGAGGCCTTTGGAAAACAGAACGAAAGGAGTCCAGCCGCTCAAGTCGCGGCCGCATGATGCCGAAAACTTGGCGAGCCTACACGACGCCCGAAATACTGCATCTATTCGCTCGGCTCATGCCGCGCCACGTCATGTCAGTCGCGTTCATCTTCCAATGGTCCCGATGGCGCCGACAGCACCAATTCAAAGCGGCAATCGCACACAGAAAAATGCGAAGTAATACGCAACTGTAGTACTAGACTAGTTTCCATCCATAAACAACAAGCGATTGATTTTGTTCGATGAATCGCAGTTTTGCGGGCAAGGCCCGGCGGTTTCAGGTATCCTGGATCATGCCACTGATTCCAAGTCCTGCCACCGCCGGAGCCGACAATGCGCCAAGAACGCACCGTCCAAGCCAGCATATTCGATCTTTTCGCCTCGCACGAGATCGGCTGCGAACTGAAGGCGATGTCGGACTGGCTGGACGAGCATCGGGATCTGGTTGGCTTGGTGGCGCGAGACCTGTGTCGACACAGCGTCAAGGCAACTGGACGCCAAGGCCTGCCTGCTGAGGCGGTCTTGCGCTGCGCGCTGCTGAAGCAATACCGGCTTCCATCTGGAGGACTCCGCCTCGTTTCGCGCTTTTGCGCGACTGCCGTGGTCATGGTGCCCGCAGAAGTCGGTGCTGCAGAAGACGATCAGTGCAATCCGACCAGAGACCTGGGAAGAGATCAACCGGGCACTGCTGCTGAGCGCTCGGCAGGCGAGGCTGGAGGATGGTAGTGTCGTGCGATTGGATAGCACCGTCACCGCAGCACCGATCCATGAACCGAGCGACAGCAGCCTGCTGTGGGATGCTGTGCGGGTCATGGTGCGCCTGTTGAAGCGGGCAGACACCCTGGTCGGTGGTCTGGCATGGCGAGACCATTGCCGCGCGGCCAAGAAGCGGGCCCGCAAGATTCAGTTCACACGCGGTCGGCCCAACCGTGTCCAACTCTACCGTGAGCTGATCGCAATCGCCCGCACGACTTTGGCCTATCTGGACCAGGCGAGCGAGAGCCTGGCTGTCGCGACCAATCCCCGTATCGCACCGTGGCAGATCGAGGCCCGTCACTATCGGCCGCTGATCGAACGCGTCATCACCCAGAGCGAGCGGCGCGTCCTGACCGGCGAAACGGTGCCGGCGGGTGAGAAGCTGGTCAGCCTGTTCGAATCCCATGCCGATATCATCGTCAAAGGCAGTCGTGACGTCGAATACGGCCACAAGCTCAATCTGACCGCCGGCAGGAGCGGCATGATCCTCGATCTGGTGGTGGAGGCTGGCAATCCGGCCGACAGCGATCGCTTGCTGCCGATGCTGAAACGCCACATCGCCTTCTATGGCAACGCGCCACGGCAGGCGGCGGCCGATGGTGGCTTTGCCACGCGCAACAACTTGGTCGCAGCGAAGACTTGGGGCGTTCACGATATGGCCTTCCACAAAAAGGCCGGCCTGCGGATCGAGGACATGGTCAAAAGCAACTGGGTCTATCGCAAGCTGCGCAACTTCCGCGCTGGCATCGAGGCCGGCATCTCCTGCCTAAAGCGCGCCTACGGCTTGGCGCGCTGCACCTGGCGCGGCCTTGATCACTTCAAGAGTTATGTCTGGTCCTCGGTCGTGGCCTACAACCTCGTCCTCCTCACGCGCCTCAAATCGACCTGATGCCGACCCGTATTGCAGCTCAGCCGGCCTTGCGTCGGCCCAGCGCCGTGCGCGCAATTACTCCAGCAACTCCGCCCTGACGAAACCCCGCACCCTGCACCCCATCCACGCCCTCCAAGAGGACGCCAACCCGAGACAAGTGCTTGCAAACGCTATAAAATATACGTGTTTATGGACGGAAACTAGACTAGAAAGTTAGGTAGTGTCCGGCTGCCCGAGAGATTTCTGGACTGCTGGGATGATCCTGTCTCCCCAGAGCTCTATCTGGCGCAGCATCGTGCTTTGGTTCAAATCCCCCAACTGCGTCTGAATTGCAATCTGGTCCGGCTTCAAGACTCCGATCTCCTCCAGAAGTCGATCAATCACGCGATTTATGTTCCCGATGGGCAGGTTCTTGCGCATAGTATCGAACGACAGGTCCTGATGCGTCGGCACCGCCTCCAACATGTAGCCGTCCTTGCTCTGTTGCCGACGCTGATGCAGGGCCTCGGACAGCCGGCGCTGAAAGCGGGCGTTATCGAGATAGCGGTTGATTTCCGCGCCATCATCGCTGGCATAGCAGCAGCGCAAAAGCGACAGCTTGGCGTCACGGACCTTCTTGCCCTCGGATGCAGCGGCGGTCTGGATGATGTCTCGCAGCAGGCCCAAAGTTTCCAAGCCCTCATGGAGGGCCGTAACGAAAAGGTTGTGTCCCTCACGATAGGCTCGGCGCATTGTTTTGGAGGACCCGGTGGCAATCCAGATCGGCGGGCTCGGCTTTTGAAGGGTGCGCACCGAAATCGCCGTCGCAGGCATCTGCGTGTAGTGACCATTGTGGGAAAAGACGTTTTGCTTGAGACCCTTGAGCAAGATGTCGAGGTATTCCGAAAAGACGGCGGGCGCCTCATCTACATTGACGCCGAAACGGTCGAATTCAAACTGCTGGTATCCCGAACCAACGCCGAGCTCGAGTCGGCCGTTCGCAACGATATCGACAAAGCCGATTTCCCCTAGCAGGCGCTGCGGTTGATAGAGTGGCAGCACGCAGACCGCGGTGCCGAGGCGTATGGTGCTCGTCAATCCGGCACAGTGGGCGACCATCAGCAGGGGCGACGGGACGAGGCTGTAGTTGTTGAAGTGGTGCTCGGCGAACCAAGCTGTGCGGAAGCCAGCCTGCTCCGAAAGAACGGCCTGCTCTACTGAGTTGCGGATGACGCTATCGGAAGATTGATGATAGCCTCGCTGGGCAGCCAGAATGAAAGTTGCGAACTCCATGGTGTCTCCTTGTTTGCGGAAGGGATCACACAGCTCGTGATGATCGGGCGGTCAGTGCGGGCATGTAGGCGTGCCTGGAACGGCCTCGATTCACGAGCACGCTCCCATGATCGATGAAGCGACTCTGTCGAAGGGGTCTCACTGTGCTCAGAGCTCACAGCCAACACGTGGGAATTCTCAGTTCCCCGCGTCTCCGGACGAGGCCCAGCCTCCGTCCACGTGCAGGATCGAGCCGTTGATGTAGGAGGCATCAGACGATGCCAGAAAGTAGACGGCTTCGGCGACTTCCTCCGGTTCCCCAAACCTGCCCAAAGGGATCTCCTGTCGGAGCGATCTCGGGCCTGTGCCGGTAGCCGTTTCGCACTGGATGTCGCCAAACGCGCGGATGTGACCTGGCGCGACTGTGGCTGTGCGGATCCCAAGCGGCCCGAATTCGGCCGCCATGCACCGGGTAAGCATATCTAGGCCGGCGTTGTACGCGGCGTAAGCATGCTTCATCGAGAGAGGTAAGAGTCTGCAACTCGACGTGAGATTCAGGATTACACTACCACGTCGCATCGATATCGCGGCCTCGCGCACGCATGTGAAGGCGCCAGTAAGATTTATACCCAGAGTGTTTTTGAGCACTGCCGTCGCCTGCTCAATATCGGGGACGAATGTGCCATTCACGCCAAGGCCGTTGACGAAGACGTCGATGTGGCCGAAGCGCTTCCGCAATTCTTCGAAGAGCGCGACGACCTCGCTCTCGACTGTCCTGTCCACGCGTTTTGACAGGTGCTTGTCGCCGAGCAAATTAGCGAGCTTTACCGCTGCACAACCGTCTCCGTCAGCGATCACAACCGTATCGCCGCTCGCGGCAAAGCGGCGAGCGATGGCCGCACCTATGCCTTTAGCACCGTCCATGACGACCACCGTTCGCGCATCGGTGTCCTCGATCGGGCGTAAGAGTTCTGCTCCGGGCGTCCTACCCTGAGCCGGGTGGGCTTCACCTGGCTGGTTGAATGACATCCAGCCACCATCGACTACAAGCGCCGATCCGGTGATGTAACGTGCCTGCTCACTGGCGAGGAAGTGCACGGCTCGCGCGATCTCGTCGGGACGAGCCAGTCGGCCTATCGGTACGCGGCGCCTTATTGCCCTAACGTCCAACTTGCCAGCTGTTTCTAGTTCCGCGACCATTGGCGTACGCACGTAACCGGGGGCTACTGCCGTCACGCGGATGCCGCGCGAAGCCCATGCGCACGCCAGCGTTTTCGTGATTGAGATCAGCGCAGCTTTCGAAGCGGCGTAGCCATTGCGCTTCGGGTTGCCGAGGAGGCCAGCAAGCGAAGCGACGTTGACGATTGCTGCGCCGGGTTTCATCAACTTGGCGATTTCGCACGCCACCGAGTACGGACCGATGAGATTTACCGCTAGCGCGCGTTGAAAATCTTTGATGGGAGTATCGACGGTCGCAGCCATCGTCGGCCCTATCCCCGCATTATTGACGAGCACTCCAATCTGCGAGAATCGGTTTTCCAGAAGCGTACAGAATGCGAGGACATCGTCCTGTCGCGACACGTCGAACTCAAGGCAGAGATGGGGCTGGCCAAGATGACGGCCCAGTTCAATCACACCGCTGTCCGGAAGGTCCACCGCGACGACAACATCTCCATTCGTGGCAAAAATATCGACCAGCGCGCGGCCGATACCCCCTGCGGCACCTGTCACGATGATGACCCGCCCTNCTTCCCTTTTCTGAAACAGATCACAGTAGCGTCCGCAGAGGAGCATCTGCCTCATCTCGCCTGCCTCGTCGGGTCCGCGCTGCAGCGCGGTGAAATAACTCTCGACGGCGGCCTCTGCCGGTCCCAGGAACTCGATCATTATGTTGGCAAGCTGGTGGATGTTGCGCGGCTGGGTTTTGAAGACACTAAGCGCAAGCTGAATGAACCCCCCGGCAGAGCCGGAGTAACTTCCGTGATTGTCAGTTGCATCGGGCCAATAACAGCTGCGCAAAGCGGCCTCGTCTGCCCGGTCGATCCCTCGACAGTAACGATGGAGACAGTCGCGGATTGCTTCCCGGTCGAAGAGTTGGGTTATGGTTGGTTGATGCATCGGCTCAATACAGGTTCTGAAAATTCTATGAAGCGTGTTCCCAGGAGCTCACCAGCAACCAGACGCCGCCGCTCAATAGAGGACGTTCAAAGTTCATTCCAATCTGGCTGACCGCCCCAAGAATGCATTTATAGTTTCATTTTCAGCTACTTAGCCGCGATATACGAAAAACGGTCTCAAACAAGCCTGTGTCGTCAGGCCGACAAAGGCGACAGTTGTCGTAAGACCCTTAAAGCCGCTGCTTGTTGAGGAAGTCGTTGAGCGATGAAGCGTTTTGGGTCATGCGCTTCTGCGTACAGGCCGGGCCCCGATCAGGCCCAAGTCAGAATAAGATCCTTAATCCCGAATACATGACCGCCATGGGTAATCGGCGCCGTACCTTCTTTGATGCGGAAAGCTGGGATGCGTGCCAACCATTCGCGTAGGCCAACGACAATTTCTCGCCGTGCAAGGTGCGCTCCGAGGCAAAGGTGTGGACCATAGCCAAAGGCGGTGTGGTGGTTACCCTGTCGTGCCAGATCGATAGTCTCAGGGCGCTCGAATTCCGATGGATCACGATTGGCAATCATAGTGGCGCAGGAAACATAATCACCCTTACGGATCGGCACGCCTTCGAACACGATATCCTTCGTGGCCTCGCGGACCATCTGAACGGTGGAATAGGCGCGCAGCAATTCTTCAACGGCGAGCATGACCCGATTCGGTTCGTTCCGCAACAACTCCTGGTCCTTTGGATTGCGTGCGAGATAGGCCATGTCAAAGCCTATGGCGGCCGCGACCGTGTCGAGTCCCGCGACCAAGAAAAGCACACCGATGCCGCGGACTTCCTCTTCTGATAAGGAGCGGCCATCAATCTCCGCCTGCACGACAAAAGTCATGAAATCGAAAGCTGGTGTCCTGCGGCGCCTGGCTGCAAGTTCGTCAATGAAGCCCACGATCGACCGGGCCGCTGCCGTTCGCTTGTCTGAGTTACCGTGGAGTAAATCGCTTACCCAGCCAACAAATACTTCGGATCTCCTCTGCGAAAGCCCCAGGAAGCTAAGGAAGACGCTGACCGTGAAGGGCAAGGCAAAATCCCTCATGACGTCACAGCTGGTTCTCTCTCTCGCTATGCGGTCGATCAGCGCGCGCGCTCTCTCGCGGATAGTCGGCTCGAGTGCAATCACCCGCTTGGATGAGAACAGAGGATCTAGCAGTGCACGAAACACACCATGGGTCGGTGGATCCAGTTCGAGCGGGATGACCGGCCAATGTTCGCCCAGTGCGGAGGCGAAGATGCTGCGATGGCTGGAAAAGGTCCTTGTATCCTGCAGCACACGGCGCTGGTCTCTCGCGCGTGTTATGACCCAGGTACCTCGCCCATCACGCGTGTTGGACGGAGAGTAAAAGATCGGTGGGCCGTCATGAACACAAGCCACGGCAGCGTGCGGATCGCCGTTAGGCGTCGGCGCCATTCCAGGTGAACTGAAAAGACTGAAGTCCCGCACCAGTTCGCGCGGTACATGATCTGGAATGGTGTTGGTCTTCACGCGCTTTGTCCCCTCTGTCAATCACTCATCAACTGCGTGGGCCGTCGAGGATCTGAGCGGAACCGATCGGGAGCTTTCCGTCAGAAATCGCTCTTTGCCCCTTGGGCGACGATCAAGAATGCGGGAATGGTAAATACCTGCTGCACAGACAGGCAGCCCTTGGTCGCGCCGCAAGAAAGTGGGCGCGATCTGCGAAATAGTTCGCGCCAAAAAACACTTATCGTCCGGGTTCAAGGGCATTACTCCGCTGGCTTGACAACCGCCGGCATGGTCTGGACCGGCGCCTTGCCTGCAAGGGCGGCTGCAAGCTGCGCCCGGGCAAGCTCGCCTTCCCATTTCGCCACCACCACGGTCGCGACCGCATTGCCGATCAAGTTGGTCAGAGCCCGGCATTCCGACATGAAGCGGTCGATGCCGAGGATCAGCGCCATGCCGGCGACCGGCACGGAGGGAACGACCGAGAGCGTCGCGGCAAGCGTGATGAAGCCGGCGCCGGTGATTCCGGCGGCCCCCTTCGAGCTCAGCATGGCGACGAGCAGGAGCAGGACTTGGTCGGCGATAGAGAGCGGCGTGTCCGTTGCCTGGGCGATGAAGAGCGCCGCAAGCGTCATGTAGATGTTGGTACCGTCGAGGTTGAAGGAATAGCCCGTCGGAATGACGAGTCCGACGACGGAGCGCCTGCAGCCCGCCTTTTCCATCTTGTTCATGAGGGCTGGGAGTGCTGCTTCCGAGGACGAAGTGGCGAGCACCAGCAGCAGCTCTTCCTTGATGTAGCGGATGAGCGAGAGAATGGAGAAGCCGTTGTAGCGCGCGACCGCGCCAAGCACGACGAAGACGAACAGGAACGACGTCAGGTAGAAGGTGCCGATCAGCATGGCGAGGTTGGCAATCGAGGCGATGCCATACTTGCCGATGGTGAAGGCCATGGCGCCGAAGGCGCCGATCGGCGCGGCTTTCATCAGGATGGCGACCAGCCGGAAGATCGGCAGCGTCAGCGCCTGTAGGAAATCGACGAGCAGTTCGGCCTTGTTGCCGACCATGGCGAGCGAAATGCCGAAGAGGACCGAGATGAACAGCACCTGCAGGATGTCGCCCTCGGCGAAAGCACTGACCAACGTCGTCGGAATGATGCTCATGAGGAAGCCGGTGACCGACTGCTCGTGCGCCTTCTCGGCATAGGTGGTGACCGCTTTCATATCGAGCGAGGCCGGATCGATATGCATGCCGGCGCCCGGCTGCACCACATTCGCGACCATTAGGCCGATGACGAGCGCGAGAGTGGAGAAGGTTAGAAAGTAGAGCATTGTCTTGCCGGCGACGCGGCCGACCTTCGCGAGATCGGTCATGCCGGCAATGCCGGTCGCGACCGTCAGGAAGATCACCGGCGCGATGATCATCTTCACGAGCTTGATGAAGGCGTCGCCGAGCGGTTTGAGCTCGGTGCCGATATCCGGATAGAAATGCCCGAGCAGGATACCTGCGGCGATCGCTGCCAGCACCTGGACATAGAGATGGCGATAAAGGGGTGTCTTGCCGCGGATCTCCGCGTAATGTTCTGCGATCGACATGATAGCCTCCACGGGTGCATGCATGTGTCGTAAACCGGGCATGCTGAATCGGCGAAGCGCAGCGGTCTACAGTTGGCATAGGCGGCGACCTAGGTTGGCTCCTACTAGGGCTCCACGCGAACACTTTTGCCTTCCTCAGGGGCAAAGCAGTTCTCCATTTCCTTGCATTCTTGGCAAGCGGCCGCCGTGCACAGCGAAAATCCCTCAGCCTCACAGAGCTTGCGGTAAAAGTACCTCTTCCACCTCATGTTGTCGGTATTGCCGGCTGCAAGCGCTGGGAAATGGGTTGAGAGCAATCGGCTGAGTTCGACCCGATCGAAAAGGCCGAGCTCTCTCCAGAGATGGTCGTGGCGTAAAGCACGGCGGGCTATGATCTTGGCGAAACGTACGCTCGCCGAAGCGCCCGGTCGAGCATGCGCGAGCAGCAGACCGCGCAGAAGCTCCTCCTCTATGCCGGGCTCCACATCCCTGACATCTTCCAGGCAGAAAGCGTGAATCGTTGGTGCGGGAAAACTGCGGTTGAGGATGTCTCGAAGCTCGACTTGCGAAAGCCCCGTTGCCTCTGTCGCAGTTGCCTCGCCGGCATCGATCTCCTCAAGCGCACGCGAAAGGACACAAGCGAGCACGTATTGATCGAAATCCATTTTAAGATCTACGGGCGGCCAAGGTCCGGGGGCCAGAAGTTCGGACAATTGTCGCCAACCGGGCCGATCGGACATTCTGGCTCCAAGGACTGTTCTCCCTTTCGACAAAGCGCGGACTTGAGCTAGATTTGACAACGTTGCTTCCTTCCCTCTTCGTTCCACACACCGAGCGCCCGCGTGGTGCTTGCCGCAAGGCAATTCTGGCCGCGTCGTGTCGGGGACATTTCAAGTCTCGTGCCAATCGAATCTGCCGAGCCGAAGAGATAACTTTGTGGTTGCTATTCAAGGACTAAACGAGAGTCTGGCAGGAGCTCGGGGGGATGCGGCCGTGTCAGGAGGACGACAAGGACGACATGAGATGTCGGTTCTCTGCCAAGAGTAGCGGCCGGATACTCAACAGGAAACGCCGAACCGTGACCCGGCAAATCGGCCTCGCAGGCGATAGTACGCGCCAGCACCTGCCGGCCCATCACGCCGACGAGCTGGGCCTCGAAAGGCGCCTGCTGGAGTTTGTGGCCACTAGCCAATACTCGCACACGAACATGGCCATGCGGGCCACAAAGCAGTGCTGCTGCAGTTTGGATGGCAAGTGGCACGGCGCTTGCTGTTTGCTCGTCGGTAGCCGCCAAGCTGCCAATCACGGCGAATGCGTCGGTTCTTTTCCGAAGGATGCTGATGCACCATAAAAGGAGAAATGCTGATGCCAATGAAAAAAAGAATTCCCTTCGTTGCCTTTCATACGCGCGTTCGCGACGAGACCCTGAAGGGACCAAATCCCTACCGGTGGGAAGTCAGAACAACCGAGGATTACTTCAGCGGCAAGCGCGTCGTTCTGTTTTCGCTTCCCGGTGCGTTCACCCCGACTTGCTCAACTCGGCAATTGCCCGATTTCGAGAAGCTATATGACGAGTTCCGAGATGCGGGGATCGAGTCGGTCTACTGCCTATCAGTCAATGATGCCTTTGCCATGAACGCGTGGGGTAAGGCCTTGGGCGTAGAAAAGGTCAACCTCATTCCGGATGGTTCCGGCGAATTCACTCGCAAAATGGGTATGCTGGTCGCAAAGGATAATCTTGGCTTCGGGATGCGCTCTTGGCGCTACGCTGCCGTGGTCAACGATGGCGTGGTGGAGAAATGGTTCGAAGAGGAAGGTCTCTCGGACAACTGCGAGTCTGATCCCTATGAGGTCTCTTCTCCGCAGAACATTCTTGAAACCTTGAGGACCGCTCCCGTCTCTTGAGCGGTCCCCAACAGGATTTTGATGCTTCTGTGTGACCTTTCCAGCCTGATGTCGTGGAGCCCGAGCGCTGACGTTGGTCCCGCAGCTGCCGTCGGCACTAAACCATCGCACTCTCTCATGATCCCCGCGGCTGAACAGTACCAGGAGTTCAGCGCGTTTCGTCCGACGCGCTGCCCGCTATAGCCTCCAAGGTGGGTCGCCCGTCTGCGTCGCGGCGCCCAATCTGTTATGGTTTTCGAAAGTCGCCGTTCGAAATACAGCATCTTGCCAGGCTCGAGCTTCTCGGGTGTCGCCGGATTGCAGTCTAGAGCCGCCGGTTCCTTGTGGCGCTGAATAGCGATCTCGCCTCATCCAGCAGATTGTCTTGCCCCATCGTTGCAGAGGCAAGAAGACACAATCCGAACGCGGCCGCTCGAAAGGCCCACCGCCACGCCGAGCGGAGCCGGTTGACGAGACCTTTTTTCACAGACGACATAAGAGACAAGGAAATTGCACCCGCTACCCGCTGCTTTCATCGACTGGTTGGCAATAAACATGCCAACGGGAGCGACATTCTCCCATTGACCCGGCGGATCCGACCTGGGCGGTTGGGCTGACCGCATCATTTGTCGGCCCAAAGGTCGACTGTCGCTCGATATCTAGTCCGAGTCCGCAACGACACTCCCATGAACTGGCCCGGGAGATAAGTTGGAGAAACGCCGGAGTCGCTAGCAGGAGCAAGCCCGAGCCGACTGCCACCGTGTCGCCGATGAATAAAAGAGAGAATAACCCCCTTTGCCCAGCCCCGGCAAAACCTCACACGAGCTCTGTGTGATCAACTCGGCAATGTCGGCATTCTGACGGTGTCACACATGCGACACCTCTGTGTTTGGATGGGGTGTTGTTTTGGAACGGTTTTTCTGTTGGCACGCCAGGTGCATCGCTTTTCGCAAGCGCAACTCGGAACCAGGGGAAAGGTCCATGATAACGCTCACCGACAGTGCCATTGCCGCAATAAAGTTTGCGCTTTCAAAGGCTCCCGAGCCGGCGACTGGATTACGCATCAAAGTGCAAGCGGGCGGCTGCTCTGGTTTCAAATACCACCTGGGCTTGGAAAGCGAGTCACGAAACGGCGATGCTGTCATTGAGGCGGGAGGGGTGAAAGTATTCGTAGACTCAGACTCTCAACCTCACGTCGGCGGCATGACAGTCGATTTCACAATGGATGTGAATTCACCCGGATTCATCTTCGACAATCCCAACGCGAGCAAGAACTGCGCCTGCGGGAAGTCCTTTAGCTGACCGGGCAGAACGAGAATACGAGATCATCATGAAAAAGGATCAAGAATGCTGCATCAGTGCTGGTGTCCCAGCGTGCTCCTGGCGTCATTTCAGTAGGAGGAGGGCCATCCTGGATGTCGATCTATCTCGATAACAACGCAACGACACGTGTCGATTCCGAAGTTCTCCAGGCAATGCTGCCGTTCTTTGCGGACCAGTTTGGCAACCCCTCGTCGATGCACGACATTGGCGCCGCTGCCGGCGCAGCGATGAAGACGGCGCGCCAGCAATTGCAAGCGCTGATCGGTGCCAAGTTCGACCACGAGATCATCTTTACGTCGGGCGGGACCGAAAGCAACAATACGGCGATTCTTTCAGCGCTGGAGGTGATGCCCGAGCGATCAGAGATCGTCACTTCAGCGGTTGAACACCCGGCGGTGCTAACGCTCTGTGGTCAGCTTGAAAAAACAAGAGGAATCAAGGTGCACCGGATCCCGGTCGATCAACATGGCCGACTCGACCTCGACGCCTATCGGGCCGCCCTCACCCATCGTGTGGCAATCGTCTCAATTATGTGGGCGAACAACGAGACCGGGACGATCTTCCCCGTGGCCAGGCTTTCTGAGATGGCCAAGGAAGTCGGCGCAATTTTCCACACTGACGCAGTGCAGGCGATCGGTAAGCTTCCGGTGGACCTGAAATCGACCGCAATCGACATGCTGTCGCTCTCCGGTCACAAGTTCCATGGCCCGAAAGGCGTCGGCGCACTCTACATAAAGAGCGGCGTGCCCTTTCACGCACTCATCAAGGGCGGGCGCCAGCAGCGCAACCGACGCGCGGGCACAGAGAACACGCCCGGAATTGTAGGCTTAGGCAAGGCAGCCGAACTCGCCTTGGAGCGCATGGACGAGGAAAACACATGGGTGAAATCGCTCCGCGATCGTTTGGAGAAAGGACTTCTCGAACGCGTTCCCAAGGCCTTCGTCACCGGCGATCCGCTCGCGCGGTTACCTAACACGACAAATGTGGTCTTCGAGGGCATTGGCAGTGAAGCCGTTCAGTTTCTGCTCAATCGCCACGGCATCGCCTGCGCGTTTGGCTCCGCCTGCAGCTCTGGCTCCTCACGGCAGAGCCATGTTCTCGAGGCGATGAACCTTCCCGACGCTGCGGCACTCGGCGCAGTTCGCTTCTCCTTTTCACACTTCAGCCGCGAGGAGGATGTCGATCAGGTACTCGAAGTGATACCTGGAATTGTGAAGAAACTTCGCGGTTCGTTTCCATTCCCTGCGGTAGGTGAAAGGCGGAGGATAGACAACTCCACGGCCGCAGCAGGCTGATCATTTTACGGGAACGGTTTGAGAGGTCCGCCGGCGGGTCGTCTTCAGCGTCTAGCAGCAGCTGGGACCAGCCAACTAATCCCACCTATAGGAGAATGCAATGACTTGTGATGGCGAGGCCGTTTCGAGCGACGCAATTTTCGCGCGGCTAAAGAGCTTGTCGACTGCCGAGGAATTCTTTGAGGCCCTTGACGTTTCCTATGAGCCGAAGGTGCTCGACGTCTCACGGCTCCACATCATGAAACGCATGGGACAGTACATGGCTGAGGAGAACTTTTCCGATCACCGCGCCCGTGTGCGCGACGCGCTGGAACGCGCCTACGCGGATTTTGCGACTTCTTCGCCACTTTCACATCGGGTGTTCAGAGTGCTTGAGCAACGCGACCCGACTAAAACTGCCGCGCCAGGGCAGACGTTTGTACCGTTGGAATCCGTCCTGAAGTCTTTCGGAAGCGACAAGTGAGGTTGGTTTACGACATATGACGTCTCCAATTCGACAAGACTGTCAGAAATCCGATCGTGCAGAAACGAACAATGCTTAAATTCCAGTCGGTTACTGACAGTCATGTGGTTGGCACGATTGGTGCTTTGAAGACAGCCGAAACCTTCAGGCCCAAATGCGATCGGAGCTAAAGAGACCTCATGCACATTGTAGTCTGTATCAAGCAGGTACCGGACTCAGCGCAGATACGCGTCCATCCGGTGACGAACACGATTATGCGCCAAGGCGTGCCGACCATCATCAACCCTTACGACCTGTTTGCTCTCGAAGAGGCCCTCAAAGTGCGCGACCATCACGGCGGCGAGGTCACGGTGCTCACCATGGGTCCGCCCATGGCAGAGGAAGCACTGCGCAAGGCACTCACTTATGGCGCAGACCGCGCGGTACTCCTGACTGACCGTCACTTTGCCGGCTCTGACACGTTGGCGACTTCATTCGCCCTTTCTCAGGCAATAGCGCAGATTGGCAACAGCTTTGGCACGCCCGACATCGTCTTCACAGGCAAGCAGACAATCGACGGCGACACCGCCCAGGTCGGCCCTGGAATAGCAAAGCGCCTGAACCTCGTGCAGTTGACCTATGTTGCGAAGATTACCTCCATAGATCTCAGCGCGCGAGCGATTACGGTCGAGCGCCGCTCGGAAGGCGGCACGCATGTTCTGAAAAGCAAATTGCCTTGCCTCATCACCATGCTAGAGGGTACCACTGTCATTCGCCGGGGCTCACTTGATGACGCCTTGCGCGCAGCGCGCAGCGAGATCGTCAAGTGGAGCGCGGTGGAAGCCGGCATCGAAGACATCACCAAATGCGGGCTACGCGGTTCACCGACAGTCGTCAAGCGCGTCTTCGCTCCTACCCCGCGAGAACAAAAGGCGGTGCAGATCGACACCACCGAAAAGAGGGTGCGCGACATAGCTGACGAGCTGGTCGCGTCCATTTTCACTCATCAGCCGGCACTGCAACACGAGCTCTCCTCTGCTGGTAGCGCGTGACGAGATAGGAGCAGATAATGGGAACTCGAAAAACTAAAGCACCGCCACCCGCTGCGCTCGGCCGAGCCAGCACCAAGAAGGACCTTCCTGACCACTTCAAGAACTACCGGCATGTCTGGGTTTTCATCGAGCTGGAGCGCGGTCAGGTCCACCCGGTCTCGTTCGAGCTTCTCGGCGAAGGCCGCAGACTCGCTGACCAGCTGGGCGTGCAGCTTGCGGGTGTTATTCTCGGGCCGCCGGGAGATTCTACCCGGCATGCTGTCGCTGAGGCCTTCGCCTATGATGCCGACCTGGTCTACCTGGTCGAGAAGCCGCTACTCACCGATTATAGAAACGAGTCTTTCACCAAAGCACTAACAGATCTCGTCAATACCTATAAACCCGAGATTCTGCTCCTCGGCGCGACGACGCTCGGTCGGGACCTCGCCGGTTCCGTAGCGACCACACTGCTGACGGGGCTCACAGCCGACTGCACTGGACTTGATGTAGATGCCGACGGTTCCCTCGCAGCCACCCGGCCCACATTCGGCGGCTCCTTGCTTTGCACCATCTATACGCTCAATTGCCGTCCCCAGATGGCAACTGTGCGACCAAGGGTCATGCGCATGCCACAGCGGTCAAACAAGCCGGTCGGGCGGGTAATCCGGCATGACTTGCGGATGCTCGAGGATGAGATCGTCACGAAGGTGGTCGGTTTCCTATCCGATGGCCAATCGGAGAACGCTAATCTCGCCTATGCGGATGTAGTGGTTGCCGGCGGGCTTGGACTCGGCGCTGCTGACAACCTGCAGCTCCTGAAGAATCTCGCGCAAACGATCGGCGGCGATTATGGCTGTTCTCGGCCGTTAGTGCAAAAGGGTTGGATGGCGGCTGATCGGCAGATCGGCCAAACTGGCAAAACGATCCGGCCGAAACTCTATATAGCGGCTGGGATATCAGGTGCAGTCCAGCATCGCGTTGGCGTCGAGGGAGCTGATCTCATTGTCGCTATCAACACCGATCCGAACGCGCCAATCTTCGATTTCGCCAATATCGGTGTTGTCGCCGACGCGGTTAGTTTTTTGCCGGCGCTGACGGAAGTTTTCATCAGACGGTTGGCACCGGGCAATCATATCAGACTAGTGAACTGAGGTAAGACCCTATGTCCAAGGAGAAATTCGACGCCATCGTCGTCGGCGCCGGTATGTCTGGAAACGCGGCTGCTTACACGATGGCAAGTCGCGGCCTAAAGGTGCTGCAGTTGGAGCGCGGAGAGTACCCGGGCTCCAAGAACGTCCAAGGCGCCATACTGTACGCCAACATGCTGGAGACAATCATTCCGGATTTTCGTGATGACGCACCTCTTGAGCGGCATCTAATCGAGCAGCGTTTCTGGCTGATGGACGATACGTCGCACACCGGAGTGCACTACCGCTCGGACGACTTTAATGAGCCGACGCCGAACCGCTACACGATCATTCGCGCCCAGTTCGATAAGTGGTTTTCGCGCAAAGTGCGCGAGGCCGGTGCGACAGTTCTGTGCGAAACGACGGCGACGGAGCTGGTTCTCGATGGCGGGGGCAAGGTGATAGGCGTACGCACCGATCGTGCTGGTGAAACCATCCACGCGGAAGTGGTCGTCCTCGCAGAAGGTGTCAACGGCCTCCTCGGCACGAGAGCAGGATTTCGTAAGGTGCCGAAACCCGAGGCCGTGGCACTCGCTGTCAAGGAAATGCATTTCCTGCCGGAAGAGGTCATCGGCGAGCGCTTCGGTCTTACCGGCGATCAAGGCTGCGTTATTGAAGCGGCTGGGACAATCTCGCGCGGAATGGCCGGATTGGGATTTCTTTATACCAACAAGGAATCAGTCTCACTCGGTATCGGCTGCCTTGTCTCCGATTTCGCAGCGACCGTGGAAAGTCCATACACCCTTCTTGACGCCTTCAAGGACCATCCATCAATCCGCCCGCTACTTGCGGGCTCGGAGGTTAAGGAATATGCGGCGCACCTCATTCCGGAGGGTGGGTACAAGGCAATTCCGCAGCTCTTTGGAAACGGCTGGGTTGTGGTTGGTGACGCGGGGCAGCTTAACAATGCCGTGCACCGCGAGGGCTCTAATCTCGCCATGACGTCGGGTCGCATCGCCGGCGAGGCGATCTCCATGATCAAGAGCCAAGGATGCCCGATGGCCCCGGAGAACCTCTCCCTTTACAAGGCCATGCTGGACAAATCTTTCGTTGTAAAAGATCTTAAAAAATACAAGGACATGCCCGCCCTGCTCCACACGAACTCACGCAACTTTTTTATGACGTACCCGCAGCTGCTGTCCAAGGCGGCGCAAAATTTCGTGCGCGTCGACGGCACACCCAAGATCGAGAAGGAAAAAGCGACGACGGCCGCTTTTGTCAAGGCACGCTCGCGATGGGGACTGTTCAGCGACGCGGTCCGCTTGGCACTTGCTTGGCGCTAAAGGGAGAAATGAGATGACAGCTCCAGTCGTTCGCATCGAGGACAGGCTTTACCAGAACCGCTACCTGGTGGACGCGGGGCGGCCACATATCAAAGTGCGACCGCATCAATCTCCCAGCGCAAACTTGCTCGCACTGACGCGGATCTGCCCAGCCAAATGCTATGAGGTGAATGAAAACGGTCAAGTGGAAGTTACTGCTGATGGGTGCATGGAGTGCGGTACATGTAGGATATTGTGCGAAGCAAACGGTGATATCGATTGGAGCTACCCACGGGGTGGATTCGGTGTCCTCTTCAAATTCGGTTGACCAGCAGCCGACTCTAGTCCGCATGAAACCAAACCGGTGGGGCCAAAAGCATCTCGCTTTTGTCGAGCAAGACGGCTACATTCGCGTACTCTCAAGTGCCGATGTAAGCACCTGATAATATTAGCATCGCAGTATGTTCTCATGGGAGCATAAGCGGTCCGGACGGTGTTTCCAGGCTGAAATGCTGCACAACAGGCTCAATGAGGGTATGACTGAACGATCCGCTCAAACCATGCACAAACCGGATTTCTGGGGCAGCGGTATCTATCGGATATCGAAAGTCTTGATCGGTCCAGACAGTCTCGAGACCAAGCTTGCCAATGTCATTAAGGCCCTTTCCGCAATTCTCCCAATGCGGCGCGGCGCAATCGTGGTTCTGAATGCTGGAGGAGCGCCCGAGATGGTTGCGACGCTCGGCGTGGAGCAAGCATCGCAAGGCGCTCGCTGCATTCCGGCGAAGCCTGCAATAGACAGAATCGTCGCCAAAGGCGCGCCTCTGGTCGTACCGGACACTTGCAAGTCAGACCTGTTCCAGGCGGAGTTCGAAACCAGCTCGAACGCCACAGGCCCAGCAACCTTCGTGGGCGTCCCGATGAAGGTCGATAACGAGACGCTTGGAACACTGTGGATCGACCGCGCCAAAGATGGCAGCACCAGGATACAATTTGAGGAAGAGGTGCGTTTCCTCTCCATGGTTGCCAACCTTTCGGCCCGGGCCATTCGGCTGGATCGGCACCTCAGCCGCGATGGCCAGCCAATCGTGGGTGAGGAAGGAACTCGCAAGACGAGTTCAGGCGAAAAGGAACTGCCCGAATCTGCCCGACAACGCCCTACAAAAATCGATTGGATTGTCGGGGAAAGCCCTGCGCTCCAGCAGGTAGTTGAAAGCGTCAAAGTCGTTGCAACAACCAATTCTGCGGTGCTTCTCAGGGGCGAAAGCGGCACGGGCAAGGAGTTCTTTGCAAAGGCCATCCACGAGCTTTCACCTCGGAAAAAGAAGCCCTTCGTGAAGTTGAACTGCGCCGCGCTGTCTGCAGGCGTTCTGGAATCGGAATTGTTCGGACATGAAAAGGGCGCCTTTACCGGGGCCATCTCTCAGCGCGCAGGCCGTTTCGAACTGGCGGACGGCGGAACGCTGCTGCTCGATGAGATCGGCGAGATTTCGCCGGGCTTCCAAGCGAAACTGTTGCGCGTCTTGCAGGAAGGTGAGCTTGAGCGAGTCGGCGGCACAAAAACACTCAAAGTTGACGTTCGACTCATATGCGCCACGAACAAAGACCTAGAAGCGGCAGTCGCGGATGGGGAGTTCAGGGCCGACCTCTATTACCGAATCAATGTGGTACCCCTATTTTTGCCGCCTCTCAGGGAGCGAAATGGGGATATTCCACGCCTTGCGAGGGTTTTCCTCGACCGATTCAACAGGGAAAACAATCGCGATCTCGCGTTCGCGCCGGCTGCGCTCGAGCTCTTGTCGAAATGCAACTTTCCCGGCAACGTGCGAGAGCTTGAAAACTGCGTCCGGAGGACCGCCACTCTCGCGGGTTCGGAGGCGATCGTTCCATCAGATTTCTCCTGCCTGAAGGACCAGTGCTTTTCTTCAATGCTCTGGAAAAGCGCTGACCGTCCACTTGGGGGCAATACGCTCAGTGGGTCGGTCGAATCGCCGGTCAGCCTCGGTTACTCCAATGGACCGGCCGGCTTAACGGTGGCACCACATCTAACGGACCGCGAGCTGCTAATCGGTGCGATGGAGAAGGCCGGCTGGGTTCAGGCAAAGGCAGCTCGGATCCTCGGCCTCACACCGCGGCAAGTCGGCTATGCTTTACGTCGGCATCGTATACAGGTGAAGAAAATCTAAGTCGGCGAGCCCACGTATCCTGTGGCGTGACCAACCCCCTCTTCCTCAGGCACGCGGGTCTGTCCAATTTGGCCGCTTGTTGTCGCGACTTCGACAAAACTGCGTCGGAGCAATTGGCCCAAATCGAACACGAAACGCCAAGCTCTTGAAATCGCCATCTTATTTGGTTGGCACAGCGCTTGCATTTCCGACAACGATCTTACTCGCCAATGGAGCTGTTCGATGAGCGCACCGATAATTTCGCTTGAAAGCCTGACCAACACGACATCCTCTGGGCAGTTGCTGACAACCGCGAAATCCGGTGGCTGCGCATCCTCGTCCTGCGGCTTGTCTTCAAGGCCAACCGATATGGATTCGGCTACCTGGGAGAAGATCAAGGATCACCCATGCTTTTCAGAGGAAGCGCACCACTATTTTGCCCGTATGCACGTCGCAGTCGCACCAGGCTGCAATATCCAATGCAATTACTGCAATCGAAAATATGATTGCGCCAACGAAAGTCGGCCTGGTGTTGTCTCGGAAAAGCTGACACCGGACCAGGCGCTGCGAAAGGTGATTGGGGTCGCCAACGAAGTGCCGCAGCTTTCCGTTCTCGGCATCGCGGGTCCGGGCGATGCTTGTTACGATTGGAAGAAGACAAGGGCGACTTTCGAACGCGTCGCTAGGGAGATCCCCGACATCAAGCTATGCATTTCCACCAATGGACTTGCCCTGCCGGAGCATGTCGACGAGTTGGCGGAATTGAACATCAGCCACGTGACGATCACCATCAACATGGTTGACCCCGCAGTCGGCGAGAAGATTTACCCGTGGATTTTTTATCGTCATCGCCGCTACACCGGCATAGGCGCTGCCAAAATCCTGCATGAGCGGCAGATGCTGGGACTTGAGATGCTGAGCGAACGCGGCATCCTAACCAAGATTAATTCGGTGATGATCCCCGGCGTCAATGACCAGCACCTGATCGAAGTCAACAAATGCGTCAAGGAGCGCGGCGCATTTCTGCACAATGTCATGCCGCTGATCTCCGACCCGGCACACGGAACCCGTTTTGGCCTCACTGGACAGCGCGGCCCAAATGCGCTCGAGCTGAAGGCGCTTCAGGATCGTCTCGAAGGCGGGGCCAAGCTGATGCGTCACTGCCGACAGTGCCGCGCCGATGCAGTCGGCCTTCTCGGCACCGATCGTGGCCAGGAGTTCACGCTCGACCAGATTCCGCTCGAACTTGGCTACAACGGTGGCAAGCGTCATGCCTACCGTGAGGTGGTCGCACACATACGCGATGACCATTTGGCAGCCAAGAACCAGGCGATTGCAACGCTTGCATCTATGAGCGTGCGCGGGTCGCTTCAAGTGGCTGTTGCGACGAAGGGGGGCGGACGCATCAACGAACACTTCGGCCATGCGAAGGAGTTCCAAGTTTACGAAGCCTCGCAGACCGGGATTAAATTTGTGGGGCATCGCAAAATCGAGCCGTATTGCCGTGGGGGCTGGGGCGAGGAAGGCACCCTCGGTGGCATCATTGCTGCACTCGACGGCATAGATATCGTGTTGTGCGCCAAGATCGGAGATTGCCCCAAGCAGCAGCTCATGGAAGCTGGGATCCGGGCAACGGAGGCCTTTGGCTATGATTACATCGAAACCGCGATCAGCGCTCTTTACGCCGCTGAGTATGGCATCGATCTATCGCAGGCAACAGCTTGAGCTCGCCTATCCAAACACAAACAGGAGTTGATTAATGGCCTTCAAAATCATCGCATCCCAATGCACCCAATGCGGTGCCTGCGAGTTCGAATGTCCTTCCGGCGCCATCGAGTTCAAGGGAGACAACTACGTGATTGATCCTGATAAGTGCACCGAATGCGAGGGAGTTTTCGAGGAGCAGCAATGCGCCTCGGTATGTCCGATGCCGAAGACCTGCGTGCCAGCTTAAGCGCCGAATGCAATGGCCGGCTTACGCGCGCGGACGGCCTTGAGTCTTCTCTGTAACCGCAACGATGAAAGGAATGGCGATGGGTCTTGGACGCGAAGAGGAGGTCGAAATCCATAATCCTCCGCGGTTTAGGCCGGGTGAGCGGGTTTGTGCCACACGTCACATCAAAAACGACGGCACCTATCCCGGGAAAGAAATCGGAGCAAGCCTCGTCAGGAAAGGCGACGCGGGTTTTGTGCGCGATGTGGGGACCTTCCTCCAGCAGTTTTACATCTATGCCGTCGAATGGATTGATCGCGGCATTGTCGTTGGGATGCGTGCGCGTGAACTGACGAGCCTCGACCAGGTGCCAAGCCTGGCAACTGCTGAGTGCAATTATCGGAGCGAAGGAAACGCCAGATGAAAGTAACAATTCGCAGAACTGGCAATGGCTTATCGGCGTATGTTCCCAGGAAAGATCTCGAAGAACCGATCGTCGAGGTTGAGAATGAAAGCCTATGGGGCGGCTTTGTGGTGCTTGCAAACGGCTGGCGGCTCCTACTGCCCGAGCTTCCGAAGGACACCCGTCTACCGGTCACCGTCGAGGCAAGGAAGATCGTGGATGAGATGCTGGCAAAGTAGCCCAATCGTCATAAAGCCAACACTGACTTCCGCGCGCTTCGTCGTCTCGGAGCAGCCGCGCCGAAAGTGACGTGACCCGGCGCGGATGAACGTGTGGCGTCGAATATGTCAGATCTGCTTGGTACCCTCTGGGCTCGTGCAGTGGAGCAACCGTTGTCCTTCGCCGCCGGCCGTCGTCGCCGGTGCGTCACTCTCAACCCCAACGACTCGCCGCAGTGCGCCTGCCGATCGAAGGGCCGCCTGAGACCTCGTTGCCGCAATCGGAGCCTAAGCTCCCAAGGAGTTCACCATGACTACCGCAATGGCAGCTGTCCTGCACTATGTGGAACTGAAGTCTAACGATCGCGGCGCGCCGACGACACCATTTGTCAAAGGCGAAGGTTCGACCAGCATAATCAAGGGCATGACCATTCCAATGGGCCTGCACAAGAGGAATTGCCAAGGTCGCGTGATCGGCGCCAGGCGATCGGACAAGTCGGCGGCGTCCACTGCGACCTTATCCCAACGAACTGAGACCTCGATCCGACCAAAGGCGCCGCACCGCTTCATCGACCCGCTCGGCAATGAATGACGCGAGGCTATATCGCACCGAACGTACTCATTGCGCGGGTGCGCGTCCTATGGCCGATGATGCGTGATGAGTAAGGACGGTGCGTCAGTTTGCAAATTTGCCCTCACTCTCGCGCTGGAAGCGCTTGGCGGCTGGGTGATGTGGCATTTCGATTTATCGCTCGCATGGGTCGCGGGCGCAATCATCGCCACCGGCGTGGGTGCGCTGTTCAGGTTGCCGGTGGCGATGCCTCCCTTCGCTCGACCGCCAATGACCGCTGCAATTGGCGCAACGCTAGGAGGGTCGTTCTCGCCTGCGGTGTTCCAGCATGCCGATGCATTGCTATTGTCGCTCGGTGGTCTAGCGGCGTTCGTCGCGGCCGAAGGCGCACTGGTCTACGTCTACTTCCGCCGTGTGGCCGGATTCGACCACGCCACGGCCTACTTCTCGGCAATGCCCGGAAGTCTCGTCGACATGGTTACACTCGGCCTGGAGCGTGGGGAGACGAGAAGATGATTGCGCTCGTTCAGGCCACCAGGATCATCTTGGTGGCACTTGTCTTGCCGTTCCTGATTTGGAGCGTTACCAGGGTCGCGCCGCATCGCACCGTGGCGGCTTTCGTTCCGCTCGCGAGCCTCCGCGCCAACGAGGTTTTGTGGTTCTCCGTGGCTGTTTTGCTCGGGGTGCCTACCGGAATCTTGCTGCGCCTGCCAGCGCGTTATCTGCTCGGCGCCATGTCGGCAAGTGCCATCATGCATCTTATGGGATTGACGCAATTCGAGCTGCCGACTGCGGCACGCGCTACGGCGCAGGTCGTCATCGGAGCAACCATCGGCTGCCGTTTCGCGTTTGCGCCGCCCAGAAGGATCACGGGAGTCATCGGCCTGTCGTTCGGTTCCACAATTCTGCTTCTGTCCGTGACGCTAGCCTTCGCGAGCGTTCTCCTGCCTCACAGGAGACCGGTTCGCCTCTCTCGTGCTCGCCTACTCACCGGGAGGTGTCGCCGAGATAAGCGTCGTTGCTCTGTCCCTTGGCGTGGAGGTCCCGTTCGTTGTTCTCCACCATATCGTCCGTCTCTTTCTGATAGTAGCGGGAGCGGGTGCTCGGCCACCGATTTCCTGATCGGCACTGCTGGGCGCCGCTTTCCGACGATAGGCTCCTCCTTGCTTTGGAATATTGGAGAGGCACTCCTCAGCGCCGCATGGGTTTGCTGAATCACATGCGGCAAATCGTCGATCGAGACGACATTGCGCATTAGATAAGCCGCGACGATCTTGCCGGCAAGCTTGAGTTGCCGCTCATTGGCGTTCGAACGCAGTTTGCGCATTACTCTTCTCCCGTCAATTTGTGCCTAGTAGAGTTCGGCCAAGTCAATGCAAAGGCATCCGACCGAATACTTGACCACCGGGTTAATCGAAAACGCAAGAAAGCGTCGGGCAACGGTGCGGTTGCCCCTCCAGCCTTGCCAATCCGTTTCATTGGCGTGGACTTTCATGCCCGCTCGCCGTACGTCACTATCGTATTCTGGTTGTTAAAACCAGTTCCCCTCTTCCTCCGCGCCTCGTGCTCGCTTCTTGATCGCGCATGGCGGCCATTCAACAATCAACTCGCGGATAAGGAACACCCCCGTTTCGGACCTGATCTCAATCAAGCATATGGGCTGCGCCACACATGGGGAGAGAAAGAAGTGCGTTTCCGCATATCTGAGTTCGGTCAGGCACCATGGTACTCAGCCAACCCAATCCATGACATCGGATTGAAGCGTCCTGGCGGTGTAAAGCGAAGCGTCCAAGGGCAGGTTCCCAAACGCGACCTGACAAAGGAGATAGTTTGCCCCCGCCTCTTCCACCTGATCGAATAGAGCCCGTCGGACAAAATCCGCCGTTCCCACTACGCACAATTCACTTTCGATTGCTGCATCGAAGCCCAGGGGCAGATTCGGTGGAACCGGGATTTCATTTAGGACGTACAGGAATTTGAAAGTTTCAAGCCATCGTTCGAAAGCAGGAGCGGCGAGCGAATATGCATGGTCTGCAGACTGCCCGACCACAATCATGCGAAGCAGTCCGAGGAATGGCGCCTGGTCGTTCGCGTCACTGTTGTGTCCTTTCTCGCAGCGGAAGGCGTCGGTGACCTTGCGGACGAATGAGGCAGGACCTAGAGACGCGATATTCGCGCCGTTTGCAGCGGCCCAGCGTGCAGACTCGGGTTTGTTGGTGGCGATCCATGTCGGCGGGTGCGGGCGTTGATGAGGCTTCAGGGTCAAAGGGACATTGTTTAGCTCAAAATGGTGGCCGCGGTAGGAAAGAGTGCCGCCCCTCATCGCCTCCATCAGGATTTCGCTGGCTTCGAGATACCGTCCTGGCACTGCGTCCGCACCAATCCCGAAGTAAGCTAGCTCGATCGGAAGGGAGCCGCGCCCTATGCCCAACTCGACCCTACCACCGCTCAAATGGTCAAGCATGCAGATCTCCTCAAATGCACGCAGCGGATGACAAAGGCTAAGCAGCATGGTGAGGGGGCCGAGACGAAGGTGGCGGGTGCGCTGTGCGACACTCGATAAGAACAGGTTCGGTGACGGGCCTCTTCCATGCGGCGAGCAATGGTGCTCCGCTACATGGTAAGCATAAAAGCCGAGCCGATCATACGCTTCCGCCAGCTTGAGACGGTCTGCGTATTGTCGTGCAACCGTATTACCGTCCTCGTCCAGATGGTCGAATATGCCGAAAGTTAGGTTTGAAGGAAGGGCTTTTCTCATTGAACTGTCTCCGACTTTGTTCCGGGAGCTCCGGACCTTGATCCAAGCGAACTTGGGGCCTTTCTTGGCCGGACATCACTAACGTGTTGAGTCTGACTTTGGGTAGCACCGGCGAGAGCCACATCGTTGAAGCTAACGACACTACGGGAACATGTCTTGCACGCTCGGCTGTTGCTCAACATCTTCAGTCCTATTGTCGGGGAAAGGTTCATCGCGTTCGCGGCTGTGTCCTGATTCGGCAGTTTGATGGCTGGAGAGCGTGACCTAAGAGACGTACGAGCTGGCTATGCAACTGCTTTCTCCCTAGGGAGTGGTAGAGCTGGTCAACACTGTGGGGAGATCTTGCGATCGTTGCTCTCTGTCTTGTTGCTGCGATCATTCGCACGCGCGACAGAACGGAATATGTAGGTGCTAAACGGCCGATCGTGGGGAGGTCTCAGCTCCCAAAATCTCATCGACAGCTTCAAGAAACGCATCCATTTGCGATTTTGTCCCGATGCTAACGCGAATGCAATCTTCCAGACCCTCATCAGGAAGGGCGGCCACGAGTATCTTTTTTTGCTTCAAGCAGGTTTGCCACCAAGTGCCGTCTCGCCCCGATGGCACACGGGCCAGCAGGAAGTTCGCATGAGAGGGCGTTACAGAGAACCCAAGTTGCGACAGTGCGAACCTCACGCGCTCTCTCTCAAACTTAATATGTCTGTGGTTTTCCTTGTAGGCGGTGCGGTGGGCAAGGATACTGACACCAACCGCATGGGCGATCACATTCATGTTGAACATGTTCTGGAGATTGCGCAGCCTGCCTATAACCTCAGGATGGCCGAAGCCGAAGCCAACGCGAATGCCGGCCGCCGCATAGCTCTTCGAAAACGTTCTTAAGATCAGAAGGTTCGAATAGCGGTCAATTAGACGGAGAGCGCTGTCAGGCGCAAAGTCTACATAGGCTTCGTCCAGTACGATCAACCGGTCAGATTGTGCGACGAGGCTTTCAATATCCGCAATCGGGACAAAAGTTCCGCTAGGGTTGTTCGGATTAGCCAAGAGAATGAACTTGGCCTCCTTTGCAGGACCGAAAAGCAATTTGTGTATCGGCAACGAACAAGACTCGCCGGATCTGATTTCTAGCAATCGAGCACCTTGCAGCAGCGTGAGCTTGTGGTTGTATGCAAAGCCAGGTGACAACATCGCGACGCTGTCACCCGGGTCAAGGAATGCTCTGTATAGGAGCGAAAGAAGTTCGGAGGATCCGTTGCCGGCGATCACCTGATCCAGGGAAACGTTATAGGATGCGGCAGCTGCTTCCCTCAAGCTGACGTTATCATCCTCCGGATATAGATACTGCCGTTCGAGAGCAGCAACAGCGCTCTGCATTACCGCTGCCGGCAAGGCAAATGGATTCTCGTTTGTGTTTAGTTTGACACACCCGGCATCTGGTGCCGCGCTGGAGGGAAGCGAATTCAGCTGTCTGTGCACTGTCGAAAGAGACGAAAGTACGCGTTGCAATTTTGCATCAGACATATATTCTCCCTTTCAGTCGCAGAGGGCAGTCGTGCTTTTACTGGCCTTAACCTGATGGAGTTTCTTCTATTACAGTCCTATCGCTTAGCAAAATCGTTTGTTTTCATCGCAGCTATTGATGTCATGGATACAAAGATGAACGATTAGGACGTCGATTACTCATATGTTGAGCTCGAAACAGGCCGTGGCTCTTCTTGAGCGCACCTGGGCCGAGCGCCTGTCTGGGACTTATGGTCTCAAACGCCGACAGCAAGCGGGGGCGTGACTTAGAGGCTGACTTGTGGTGCACCCACGGGGAAACGATCTCATGCTCAGCGACGTGGCGCGCGCCCCTGACGTTCGCCATTGCCTTGCGGTCGCTACGCCGCTTTGCGGCGGCTTGTGATCACAAAATCGCGAAAGCCGCGTGGACGAATTGAATCAGGGTTTCGGCTTTTTGGATCTTATTGAGCCTTTCCAGGAACCAGAATGATCAGGTTGTTTTCGTGATGCGCTGGTAGAGCGGCGCGACGATACGTTTTCGCGTTTAGTCAAGAAGACGGCGTATGGAGGCGCTTCGGCTGGCTGAGCCAGGCGGAACAAGCTTCTGAGGCCTGCTTCTAATCGCGCGTCGCTTTCCGGCTGGGCGGTGTTCGTCCGGCGCGGAGGCAATTCACTTGCCGTAAAGTGTTTTAGGCAGATCGTTCAACCGCCGTCAGCAAGGACGGGATAATCGCCTTATGGACGGGAATGGCAGCGGCAAGATAGAGCCAGCCCATGAAACTCCTGCAGCGCACCAGGGTGGTCATGCCGACAATCTGGCCATCAGCCGGCCCTTCACCGACCTCCACGACCAGGCGAAAAAGGAGGTGGCGGTCATCATACCCGAATACTGTCTGGCGGTCGTCGCTGTGCATTAGCGGGAGGCTGGCGACCAGGTCGGAATACCTCGTGTCCGCGGTTGCGCTCAGACCGAACAAAGGCACGAGGTGGTTTCGAAACATGAGAAGGCTTCGCACCCAGCGAGGTGCGCTTCCAAGTACTCGCCACGCCGCCTCAGCCGCTGTTATCCGTTCAGCCAAGACTAGGACTTCGTAGCGATCTGCCCAATCTGCTCCTGGGAGCCAAAAATTCGGCAGTCTTACGTCGGCCCTTCGTGGTCTCATGAGCGCTCACCTTTCGCCCTTACCGGTTCCGCCGATCAGGGCCGCTACTATGCGTTTGACGTACCACATAATTGCGCAGGAAGGCGGCGCGAGATAGCGGACCGGTCGCCGCAGTTCAGGGCCATTTGTCGCACAGGTCTGACGCGGACGGAAAGAGCGACAGCAATCGCGACTGTACGTCCGGCCGCGGTTCCAAGGTGCTGGGCCGCGAAATGCAGTACGCAGGCTTAGTAGCGGCTGCGGTACAACGCAGACATGACGAGCAGGCACCTATCTGGGGCATCAGGGCTCAAGTCCGCTTTTGCTGAGCCGCGAGGAACTCGTCGCGCATCCATAGCGCGAATGCATGCCATTAAAACAACCGATTTTGATTATCTCGCGGAACGGGATAGCCAAGCACCTGACTTGCACCAATCGCAGCTTGATCGGGTTGACCCGCGTGAGAGCGCTTCCACCGCGGGAGGGAGTAAGATGGAGAGTGTAGTTTACCTATTGGATCCGGAAACGGCGCTCTTTCGAGCCGTTGAGCTAGTCGGCGCCATCAGCGTTAAGCCGATTAGTGACTTGCTCGGTTGCAAGCTTACTCAAATGGTCCGCTTTGACGAGTCGCATTGGCTATTTGTAGATGCGGAAGGACTGCGGGAAGGGCTAACAGCCTTCACCATGTTTGGCCGATACCCACAGCCTCTTGGTGGGAAAATTGCTCTTGCCGGAACCGACGGAAGCGAGTCATATCATTCTCCATCGATAGATATTGGCGAGGCTGCTGCACATTTCCAGTGCTGCCGACCGGTCATTGATCCGGTTTTTGTCACAGATGATAATGTGCAGTCGAAGGGCCTTATCCCTGCAGGCGCCTTGGAGGATTTAAAAGTACGAATTGAGAGGCGCCCCCCTATGCCCGTACATGGAAGCGCCTGAGATACGCGATCCCGGAGAATAGCACTCCAGCATCATCCCAGAGACGTTCGCCGGGAAGTTCACGGCGAACCAATCAGTATGAATTTCCAGAAAACGATTCATCTTAGAGGCGACAAGCTCCACCTCATTTCGAGTTCCTGCGGCGTGCAGGAGCAGGATCGGTACTGCACTTTGCTTTAGTATCATCCGCAGTGCCCGGCACAGCGAGCCCCGCGGATGACATGGACTGCAAACGAATTCACTGCGTCATCGAAACCCAAGACCCACCGGATTCGTGGCTGTCGGCACAAGCGTCGATGAACAGCATGCCTTTAAGGCCATCTTCCACTCCGGAAAGCTCCACGCAATCTTTCGGGAGAGCGTATCCTGCGCGCCGGGCAGCGATTGCAAGGCCAGCTTCTGCATAGAGGTTTGCCCATGCATCCACCGCCGCTTCGCCGTGCCCCCGCGGAAGATGTATCAGGCCTTCCGCCTCGGGCAGGATTCCATGGCCGCGGAGGAAAATCTGCTCTGCTCCCCTAAGGGCACATAACGTAACACCTCGGGCTTTTCCTGATCCCAATCTAGCCCACCCATGTCGCCCCACACACGAATGCGGAGCCCGCAATATTGGCCCGGCGCTGCCTGCGTCACCCAAAGAATGCCAGGCGCACCATTCTCCAGACGGAAATTGACATAGGCTGTGTCTTCCACCCGCTTTGGAGCTCCACAGTTGTGGAACTCAGCCCTGACGCTCGCTATATTCTGTCCGGTAAATTGTATGCAGGAGATGGTAGGCATGCGTACCGATGTCCCCAATCGTTGACGTGCGGCCGACCTTCTCGGGATCGTGTCGCCAGATCGCACCCTTGCCACGATCGGGAACTGGACTTGTTGCCCACTCCTGAACATACTCCATGTGTGCCTGCCGGATGGATCCAACGGCCCCGTTTCGTATCATGTGCTTGGCCTGACGAACCATCGCGTGATGCGCATATGGGTAAGTCATGACCAGCACTCGACCCCTAGCTCTTTGAAGCTCCACGAGTTCTCGAGCATCGGAAACCGTCGTGGTCATGGGCTTGTCCAGTATTACGTCGATACCAGCCTTGAGGAATGCCGCCGCGATCCGATGGTGGGTCCAGTTTGGCGTGACGATGGAAACTGCTTCTATACCGTCGTCGCGCCCGGCTTCTGCTTCTGCCATTTCCTTCCAGTCGCCATACGAGCGGTCGGGCGCAATCATCCATTCTACGGCTGAGTTGCGCGCGTTATCCGGATCTGATGATAGAGCTCCAGCAACGACTTGCCAGTGATTCGACAGCCTCGCCCCAGCGAAATGCCATTGCCCGACAGAGGTCATCTAGGCTCAGGACTCATTAATTGAGATAGAAGCAGCATGTTGCGGCGATGAGGATAGCTGAGAAGAAGGTGTGGGCGCATCG
>NZ_LNQB01000088.1 GCF_001651875.1 Sinorhizobium saheli | reverse complement strand
TGTGCGCATGCGCCACTCTCGCATATGCACACGCCAAAGGGAATCCAATACGGACTCTTATGTTAGGCGGAAACCACTAGAATACCATTTACCAAACGAGTGACTTGTGGATTTGGCGCGTCGGTGTTGATGAAGTCGGGCCATCCTTCCGTCGGACATCGCAGCTTGTGCGAATGGAGAGGCTTTTAGTGACGTATGACGCCGCGTGGTTTGCTCAGCGAAGCCAAGCAAACCCAGCGATTATTGGCCCGCGGCATCTGCTTCATCCGCCCCCAAACCAAGAGCTCCTGCCATCCAAGTTATGGATGCCTACTATCGAAACAATAAATTTTCCTGATCCTAGCCAATCCTGCATAGCAACAGCAAATAACGCTCAGGGCGACGGCAACTTTCGATGCTGTCGATGCCTGAGCCAGATCCGGCCGGCTCTCATCGGGTTCTCATTAATAATCGGCTGGATCGGCCGCACAAGCTTGCTGGGTGCAATTCAGCACCGGCTTCGGTTCAGGATGAGGCGGCGCCTCTTTGAATCCCATGATAGAAAGGAACAGTATGTCTGATCAGCTTACGAGAGAGATTATTTCCACAATTAGCAATCGCGCGATATCAGAGCGAGGTGAACCGACAACCGCAACTTCTAGCCCTGAAGTGACAATGTCAACGGAGTTGAGTTCGCTCGGCCTCGATTCTCTTGCGTTGGCTGATATCCTCTGGGACCTTGAGCAAGCCAACAACATCAAAATCGAGATGAATACGGCGGATGCTTGGTCGAACCTGCAGACTGTCGGCGACGTGGTTGTGGCTGTCCGAAGCTTACTAGCCAAGGAGGCCTGAATGGACGGCCGCGTCGTAATCACTGGAATTGGTGGGTTATGCGGGCTTGGTACAGATGCCGCCTCTATCTGGCGTGGGATGTGTACAGGCGTTTCCGCCATCGGGCCGATCGCCAATCCGGAGCTCCATGAGCTGGCGGGTGTAATTGGCTGTGAGATCAAGACGTTGCCGGAGCACGACATCACTCGAAGGCGGCTCGTGTCGATGGACCGCTTCAGCCTCCTGGCAGTGCTTGCCGCGCGCGAAGCAATGCAACAGGCCGGGCTATCCAGTGAAGAACAAAATACGTACCGCTTTGGTGCCGCCGTGGGCGTCGGTGTCTGCGGCTGGGACGCCATCGAAGAGAATTACCGCGCACTCCTTTTGAATGGCGCGAAACGGGCTGAAGTCCTTACGGCGCCAAGGGTAATGCCTTGCGCAGCTGCCAGTCAGGTCAGCATGCATTTCGGTCTGCGCGGACCAGTTTTTGGCGCCACGTCGGCCTGCGCGTCGGCTAATCACGCAATTGCTTTGGCCGTAGATCAGATCAGGCTCGGACGGGCCGACGTCATGCTCGCCGGTGGCAGCGATGCGCCGCTTGTGTGGGGCGTGCTGAAATCATGGGAGGCACTGCGAATACTTGCCCCGGACACGTGTCGCCCCTTCTCCGCGGACCGAAAGGGGGTAGTGCTTGGAGAGGGCGCAGGCATGGCCGTATTGGAAAGCTATGAGCATGCTTCACGACGTGGCGCCGCTATCCTTGCCGAGATCGCGGGGATCGGCCTTTCGGCGGATGCCTTCGACATCGTGTCGCCGGTGGCTGAAGGACCTGAAGCAGCGATGCGCGCCTGCCTTAAAGACGCGAGGTTGAATGTTGAGGATGTCGATTATCTCAATGCGCACGGCACTGGCACCAAAGCCAACGATCAGATCGAGACAGCGGCGATTAAGCGAGTCTTTGGCGAGCATGCCTATTCGATGTCGATCTCGTCCACCAAGTCTGTGCACGCACATTGCCTAGGGGCGGCGGGTGCACTCGAAATGATCGCGTGTGTGATGGCGATCCGGGAAGGGATCGCCCCGCCCACGGCAAATTATAATGAGCGCGATCCCAATTGCGATCTCGACGTCACGCCCAATGTGCCGCGTGAAAGGAAGATTCGGATAGCGCTAAGCAACGCCTTTGCCATGGGGGGGCTGAACGCAGTTCTAGCATTCAGGCAAGTATAGCAACGACAGCGTGTTTAACGCCTCGGCTTCACCGCAGCTAGAGTGGCAGAAATCCAGGCCGCATGTGCAGTTCCGACTGGACCGTTTGCATTCAATTAAACTGGACGTTTTACCGGAGCCAGTATGGCGTCATCATGAGTGAACAAAGGATGTAGAAGCTCGAAGTGGAGAAGAAATCGATCGCAGGTCAAACGCGTTCTGCGCATATTGTCCATCCACGGGATGGATGCGTTTCATCCAAACAATCGATTTCACTGTCTTCAAGCAATACTGCATATAGCAAATAACATAGTTTTCAGATGGTACATACTAGATGCATCCGGAGACTGCAAGATCACGCGAAGTATAGGTAGATGAAATGTCTTCTGACGTGCGATGGAAAATTTGTTGGGAAACTGACCTGCAGGTCGACGATCACGCAGAACTTTCTGCGTTCTTTCGGAATACCTACGGGCCGACGGGCGCATTCAATGCACAGCCCTTCGAAGGTGGCCGCAGTTGGGCCGGAGCGCGGCCTGAAATGCGCGTGATTGCTTACGACTCGCGTGGCGTTGCCGCCCACATGGGCTTGTTGCGACGTTTCATCAAGGTCGGGGAGGTGGATCTCCTGGTGGGGGAGCTGGGTTTGTGGGGAGTCCGTCGCGACCTTGAGGGACTTGGGCTTAGTCATTCAATGTTTACGATGTATCCGGAGTTGCAGCGGCTCGGCGTCCCCTTCGCGTTCGGCACGGTTCGGCACGCGCTGTATAAGCACGTTGACAGACTGTGCCGCGGCGGTATTGCGACTATCCTCCAAGGGGTCCGCGTGCGCTCCACTCTCCCTGAGGTCTATCTCGATCTGCCCGCCACGCGAATTGAGGACCCTCTCGTCGTCGTTTTTCCGATAGCAAGCTCAATAGACGAATGGCCTTCCGGCACGCTGATTGATCGTAATGGCCCAGAGCTATGAAACGGCTGGATTATACTTGCAAAGTCTCGGGCAACAGCATCGACCGTAGTGTTTATCTGACGTTTGACGATGGACCAAATCCATTTTGCACGCCTGATATCCTCGATGTTCTGGCGGAGCGGCGCGTACCCGCGACGTTCTTTGTCATCGGTGCTTATGCCGCGGACCAGCCAGAACTTATCCGACGTATGGTTGCCGAAGGGCACGAGGTTGGCAACCATACGATGACCCATCCGGATCTGACGACTTGCGGACCAGAGGAAATAGAACATCAGATCACGGAAGCCAGCAAGGCCATTAAGGCGGCCTCTCCTCAGGCTGAACCCAAGCACATGCGAGCTCCATACGGTCTCTGGAACGAAGACGTGCTAAGCATCTCAGCGCGCGCCGGGCTCAAGGCGGCACATTGGTCCGTAGATCCACGGGACTGGTCGCGCCCTGGTGTCAACGTCATTGTTGATGCAGTACTGGATTCAGTTCAGCCGGGCGCCATTGTGCTGTTGCACGACGGGTGCCCCCCCGGCGAGCTTGTGCGACACAAGCTTTCTGGCTTGCGCGACCAGACGCTCATGGCGCTTTCCCGTGTCATTACCGGACTGCATGACCGTGGTTTTGTCATCCGATTGCTCTCCCAGGATAATTAACGGACGGTATTGCATGGATCTATTTGGTACAGCCGGCACCGTGGCCATTTCGTTGTATGCGCTTCTTTCGGGCGTCTATAAAGGCATGCAGGTTTTGTATGCGCCACCGGCAAAGTCTTTCACTGCCTCCCCCACAGGCCTCGCTGTCGATGCGCTATCGAGCGTCGATGTGATTATTCCCTGTTTCAATGAAGACCCAGACATTCTCTCGGCGTGCCTCGCGTCTATTGCAAATCAGGATTATACCGGGCAGCTGCAGGTTTTTGTGGTGGATGATGGTTCTACAAACCGCGAGGACCTCGCACCCGTACACAACACATATGCGAGAGATCCGCGGTTCAACTTCATTCTTCTCCCTAGAAATGCCGGAAAGCGCAAGGCGCAGATCGCCGCAATACGTCGCTCATCCGGTGACTTGCTGCTGAACGTCGACTCAGACACGACGCTTTCGCCCGACGTGATCACGAAGCTCGTCCATAAGATGCGCGATCCATCAATAGGCGCGGTCATGGGACAACTAGTGGCCAGAAATCGCAGCGACACATGGCTGACACGACTGATCGACATGGAATACTGGCTGGCCTGCAACGAGGAGCGGGCGGCACAGGCACGTTTTGGTGCGGTTATGTGCTGTTGTGGTCCATGCGCTATGTACCGCCGATCTGCACTGCTTTTGCTGCTCGACCAATATGAGACGCAACTGTTTCGAGGCAAACCAAGCGATTTCGGTGAGGACCGTCATCTTACAATCCTGATGCTCAAGGCTGGCTTTCGGACCGAGTATATTGCGGATGCCATTGCAGCTACGGTTGTGCCAGACCGGCTCGCGCCGTATCTGCGACAACAGTTGCGCTGGGCGCGCAGCACGTTCCGAGATACGTTGCTAGCGCTGCGCCTGTTGCGCAGCCTTGACCGCTATCTAACGCTGGACGTGATCGGGCAGAACCTTGGACCACTCCTTCTCGCCGTGTCGATATTGATGGGGCTCGCGCAGCTTGCAGTGACGGCCACGGTGCCGTGGTCGACAATAACGATGATAGCGTTCATGACGATAGTCCGTAGCAGTGTGGCTGCGCTTCGTGCTCGCCAGGTTCGGTTTTTAGGTTTCGCTGCCCACACGCCGATCAATCTCTTTCTCATCCTTCCCCTGAAAGCATATGCACTGTGCACGTTGAGCAATAGTGCTTGGCTCTCTCGCACTTCGGTCCTCCAAAGAACCGCCGGCAGGGCGGAAACATCATCACTTAAATCTCTACCGATGGATCAGTCTTAGCCATAAGAGGTGCGGGAAGTTGAACCAGAAAAAGCATTACCAGTTGCTGCATGATGAGTTGGCCGCAGACGACCCATGGCGGCTTGATAGCAACCCGTTCGAGCAGGAGCGACATAGGCATATGCTGCGGCTGGCGCTTGCGCAGCAATCAATCACAAATGCGCTCGAAGTCGGATGCGCAGCCGGTGCATTCACCGAAAAACTTGCGCCGCATTGCCAGCGACTCACCGTACTTGATGTGGTGCCCCATGCGCTCGCTCGAACCCGTCGACGCCTAAAGGATCCGCCGAATATCTCCTGGGTAACCTGCGATATCCTCCGGTTCTCGGCACGAGAATCATTTGACCTGATCGTGGTAGCTGAGGTGCTCTATTACCTTGAGAGTGTTGCTGAGATGCAAACGGCTGTCCGCAGCTTGGCACAAATGCTCGCGCCATCCGGTCATCTAATATTCGGATCGGCAGGTGATGCGAGCTGCCAACGCTGGGGTCACGTGGCTGGTGCCGAGACCGTCATTACCATCTTGGATCAGGAATTACTCCAAATTGATCGTGTGCGATGCGTCGGCCAAACCACCAACGAAGACTGCTTGCTTACCCGATATCGCCACCCCGTTTCTCAATGATCCGGCTACCGCGTTAGATATGGAGATCCTATGCGCATCTGCGGAATTAAACTGACACACGACGGAGCAGTTGCCCTCATCGAAGACGGGAAACTTATCTTCTGTATTGAGCAGGAGAAGCGCAACAACAATCCCCGCTATCAATCCATTGACAACCTCGATACGATTGTCGAAGCCTTGAACGAACAGGGTTTGAGCATATGGGACGTTGATCAATTCGTCATCGACGGGTGGGACGGAGAATTTGAATCAGAGTTCCAGGTCTTCAGCGAAGGTGTTCCCAGAACCCTCAGCGGAGCTCCCTATGTCGAACGGTGGCCAGACAACCCTCTAAAGTCCCATGATAGGTCGGGCCTCGCGCTCAGCGGCTCAATCCTCCCTTACAAAAGTTTTCCGCACGTCATAAGCCACGTCGTCTCCGCGTACTGCACCAGTCCGTTTGCCAAAGCCGGAGAACCTTCGTTCTGTTTGGTATGGGACGGCTGCATATTTCCACGGCTCTACTATGCGGGGCCAAAAGGAATCCGATTGATCAAGTGCCTGTTCCCGATGATAGGTCACGCCTATGCTGTCGCGGGCCATCACTTCGGGCCGTACAGGAAGGCGGATCCAAAAAGCTGGGACCTAGGTGTCGCCGGAAAGCTAATGGCTTACATTGCACTTGGCGCGGCTCAAGAGAACATCGTGAACGTGTTTCGGGAGCTCTACGAGGAACACTTCGCCGGAGAAACGCTGCTCGCGATCGGTTATAGGGAAAACATTCATAACGCAGACGCATTGCTTGCACGTGTAAATGATTACTTCGACGCAAGCGCGTCCCGGTTACAGTGCGAAAAGCCCGAGGATGTACTTGCTTCATTTCATGTTTTCCTTGAGCGCCTCCTCGTTGGAGAGATGACGATTGCTCTACAGATGCAGTCGCAATTCGGATCCCGAAACTTGTGCGTCGCCGGCGGGTGCGGCCTCAACATCAAATGGAACAGCGCACTCAGAGCCAGTGGTCTGTTTGATTCGGTCTGGGTGCCGCCATTTCCCAACGACAGCGGATCGGCTATTGGCGCCGCCTGCTGCGCGCTTGCTGTCGACCATGGTCTCGCTCCGCTTGACTGGTCAGTTTACAGCGGCCCTAGGCTGAAGACCAGCGAGATCCCGCGGGGATGGGGAGCTGCTCCATGCACCTTGGCCGAACTCGCCAGGATACTGGCATCTAACGAACCGGTTGTTTTTCTTGCCGGCCGCGCAGAACTTGGGCCACGGGCGTTGGGGGGCAGAAGCATCTTGGCCGCCGCGACTTCACCGCAAATGAAGGATCATCTCAACGAAGTGAAATTTCGCGAGCATTTCCGACCTGTAGCCCCAATTTGCTTGGAAGACCGCGCGCAGGAAATCTTCAGCCCCGGTACTCCAGATCCGTACATGCTCTTCGACCATAAGACACGCCCGGAATGGCGGGAACGCATCCCTGCTGTCGTGCACCTCGATGGAACTGCGCGACTTCAAACCATCTCGAGAAACTCTGAGCACGACGTCTCAAAACTCCTGGTCGAATATGAGAGTCTTACCGGCATTCCGCTGCTCTGCAACACGAGTGCCAACTATCACGGCCGCGGGTTTTTTCCTGACGCTGCAGCGGCGTGTGAGTGGGGACAAATAGGCCACGTATGGTGCGATGGTTTGTTGTTTACAAAGACAAGCGAAACTAATGTATCCCCGGTGGGCTGCGCGGATTTCTCGGTAAGCGCATGACCGCGATAGCAATCAGTTTGATTGACGTCACAAAAACCTACCTCGACCGGACTGTTGTCGATCGGTTTTCGTTCGCCGTCAAAGAAGGAGAGTGCTTCGGACTCCTCGGTCCCAACGGTGCCGGCAAAAGCACGATTGCGCGTATGGTCGTTGGTATGACGCCGCCCGACGCAGGTAAGATCACGGTGCTTGGCGCCCCAGTGCCTGCGCAGGCTCGCCTGGCCCGGGCAAGCATCGGAGTGGTTCCGCAATTCGACGACCTCGACCAGGCATTCACAGTGCGCGAGAACCTGTTGGTCTTTGGGCGCTACTTCAATATGAGCACCCGTCAGATCGAAGCCGTCATCCCGTCACTCCTGGAGTTTGCCAGGCTTGAGAGTAAGGCGGATGCCCGGGTCGCAGGTCTTTCCGGTGGTATGAAACGGCGCCTGATGCTGGCGCGCGCGCTCATCAACGACCCACAACTGCTCATATTGGATGAGCCCACCACCGGTCTCGACCCGCACGCGCGTCACCTGATTTGGGAGCGATTGCGCTCGCTGTTGGCACGCGGCAAGACGATCCTGCTTACCACTCATTTCATGGAGGAGGCGGAGCGGTTATGCGACCGGCTATGCGTTCTTGAAGAAGGACAGAAGATCGCCGAAGGTCGGCCACAAGGGCTGATAGACGAGCAGATTGGCTGCCAAGTCATTGAGATCAACGGCGGCAATCCACATGAACTGCGCGCGCTTATCAAAACATGCGCGCAGCGCATTGAGGTAAGCGGAGAAACCCTCTTTTGTTACTCCTCCGCTCCCGAGCAGGTGCGAATACAATTGCGGGAGCGTACGGATCTGCGTCTTTTACAGCGCCCCCCCAATCTCGAGGACGTTTTTTTACGACTGACTGGGCGAGAGATGAAGGATTGAAAGATGTGGGAAAACTATGCGGCAGTTCTGCCTGCCAACGGGTGGAACTGGACTGCGGTGTGGCGCCGCAATTACCTTGCGTGGAAAAAAGCCGCGCTTGTGTCAATTCTCGGTAACCTCGCAGATCCCATGATCTATCTTTTTGGTCTGGGGACCGGTCTTGGATTGATGGTCGGACGCGTCGAAGGCATGTCATATATTGCTTTCCTTGCAACTGGCATGGTCGCGGCAAGCGCGATGACGGCGTCTACGTTCGAAACCATTTATGCAGCGTTCGCGCGCATGCGCGATCAACGCAGTTGGGAGGCGATCTTGTACACGAAGATGACCCTTGGCGACATAGTGCTGGGAGAAGTCGTCTGGGCAGCTACCAAGGCGCTTTTGGCCGGAACTGCGATTGCGATGGTCGCAGCCATTCTGGGTTATGCGGTTTGGTCATCCATTCTCTATGTAGTGCCGGTTATCGCCCTCACCGGGATCGCGTTTGCGAGTCTGGCAATGATCGTTGCGGCGCTCGCGCCCAGCTACGACTATTTCATCTTCTATCAGACCCTCATCCTCACGCCGATGCTGTTCTTGTCCGGTGCTGTCTACCCGGTAACTCAATTGCCCGGTAATGTTCAGCAGATGGCGACATTCTTGCCCTTGGCACATTCGATCGACCTCATTCGCCCGGCAATGTTCGGCCGGCCAGCCGCCGACGTGATGTTCCATCTTGCAATACTTTTCATTTTTGGCGTATTGCCCTTCTTCGTGTCGACTGCCTTACTTAGGCGACGCCTAATGTCATAAAATAGGCGCCCAACACCAAGTTGGGAGGCAAAATCGTCAATGGCACTGGGCGGCGCTCCGAGATTTAGCGGCTCTCCATCCTGACATGATTGTAATCATCAGCGGAGCGGCTATCACTACCGATGCGCCCATTTACGCACCGTTCCCATTTGAAGCCGGCAATCAAAAACCGACCGGTGTCCGGCCTGGAAGATACCTCGGGGTCAGCAACTCTGGCATCAAGTCTCCCGGTAAGCGAGGAGACTTTGATGCCAGCAGACAGAACGGTGACCATGTGACAATAACGACAGATGCTCCGGCTTCGGATGACCAGGGTTGCAGGTTTTGCAAGGAAATACAGAGCGCGCCGGCCCTGAGCCGGCGTCAGGTCCCCAATCCCCCCCGCGGGCACTCGCGATTACGGCCGCTCATCCCGCTCTAGAGCTCGTCCTTTCCATCAAGCACAATCTTCAACGTCCTTATAACGTCAGCGGCATCGATGATGGCGTCTCTGATTTCTGCGGCGGAAAGGTCGCGGGCGCGCTCAGACGCTACTCGGAGGTCTATAAGAACGTCTTTGATGCCGTGGCTGCCGGCGATCCCTGTCTGCTCGCGCATGTCGCGTATCGTGTCGATCGAGCGATCGAGAAGACGGCTGACTTCATAAGGCGACAGCTTCTCGGGCTCGTTTGCGGCGCGTATTAACTCAGAAATGAAATCTGTCGTGAGACTCATGGACTGTTCTTAGCGTGTGCCTGAGCCGTTCGGTACCGGCTCAATTATGACGGGTCCTGTTCGGCGAGCGCTTTCACAAGGCCAAGGGTCCGGCTCCGCACCCTTTCGTCGGAGATCCGGCTGAAGGCGCGAATAAGCGCCAAGCCTTCAGAGCTCGACACGAACTCCATGATTTCTGGTTGCAGGCTCTTTTGTCCACTGCGGTCGCCGCCGTCATCAGCCGCTGCCCCGGGCATGTCTTCGAAGAAATAGGAAACGGGCACACCCAGCGAGTTTGCGATCTGCTGCAGGCGGCTTGCACCGATGCGATTAGTGCCCTTCTCATATTTTTGTACCTGCTGAAAAGTCACTCCGATAGCCTCGGCGAGAGCCACCTGTGTGACCTGCATCCACGCCCGGCGCATCCGAATTCGACGGCCGACATGTACATCGACAGGTTCAGGTTTTTCCTTCGTTTTTTCGGGGCTAGGATTCAACATGCACTTCTCCATGTACTTTTGGCGATAGAATCCCCCGCCTATCGCGGCTCCACTAGTGTGTGCCTCAGTGCCCTCCCGCGCGATGCCATAAACCGCAATAGCAGACCGCACGTCAAGTCAGATAAGGAGGAACGGAATCGCTTGCTGGGGGAGTTCTCTAATTGCGGCCTCCTGATTAACTGCTTTTCCGTTAACCTGCTCTTGCGTCACGATTCGGAGCGGCAGCAACGAAACTCGAGTGCGAAGCCTCGGCTTGAAAGTGCACCTGGTTGCCTTGCCATTCGAGCAGCCACTGGGCACCAGGTCTTTTGGAGTGACATGGGCTCGGCAGTGCCGATGGGCGAGATTGCGACGCGTGGGCTTTCCTTACTTCAGCTCGCCGGAAAATTTTGGCTGACTTGGTGCCGCCATTTCTGTTGTCGGTGATCGCCGCTGTTGGCCATGTGATCTCGCAAGTGGTGGCTGCGGCGCTTTGCCTGAATCCACGAGTCAGGCCGACGATCAGTCTCCGCGTGGAAGAACTTGACCTTACTCGTCGGCACCACGATCCTCGGCTGTTTCCGCCCACTCGAACACGCAAAGCCTAATCACCTGGATTGCCGGATCAAATCAGCTATGCAGGAGCATCAGTTTCCTTTTGAACATCGGAACGGCTCCAAGGCTGCAGGATCGTCGCCGGTCGGTTCGAGATGCGGGTTTCATGCGTTCTCCACCGATTCTTACCTACGCTATCAAGCTCCTGATCACCGGCAGACCCCGAGGTCGACCGTCGCATGGGCTCAGATGGCCCTCCTGTCCGCCGGCAAACGCACCGAACCGCGCGAACGTCAGTTTTCGAACCGAATCGGCGCGGTCACAAGCTCAACTGCTGAGATAGGCGGAGATACGCACGGTGCGTTGCTCATAAAAGAAGCGGCATCGACGCGTCATTTGTGGCATTAGGCTGCGGACACCCGTCGTCTTTCAGGCATCAGTCGTTCTTGGCTTAGATTAACTCTCTGCAGAGTTGGGAAAGGGCTCTGCAGGACTACAAATGTAACGCTAAATGGGATTTAGCGGACCAGTCTCCGATGGTAGCCTCATAGGGCAGAAGAAAAAACTTCGGAGTCCGACCAATGGATCGCGATAGCAAACGGATACGTACAGGTGAAAGTTCATCCCGCGACGGCAGGAGGGCCGAGGTACGCACTTACCTCTCTGACATTCCAGACGGGCCACTGACCAACGTGGCAGAACGCTTAGTAACTAATAACCCGCGCGAAACGGGACGCAATCTTGGGAACCTTAAAACCTTGCTGGGCGAAGCGCGACACGCAGTTTGGAGAGACAGCGCTGGGCAGGAAACTGCCTTGGGAAAATATGACAGGCGGAACAACCAGCTCGGAAGAGCCGCCAATAGTCTGTACAATGGCAAGTTGACCGAGCGCGGGCACAATTCGGATGATATCTCAACCTATCAAGCTGCAGCAGGCGGTCAAATAGGTGATTTTCTACCACCTGAGAAGCAAAGTGATATTGTTAATCGGATCATCAATTTGAATCCACTCAACCAAGCTATCGCAATTAATCTGGTTGCGACGCAACTTGGCAAATTTGACAGCGAAAACAAAAATCGGCTTGTTAATCGTGCCATCGAATTGCTTGAGGCTCCTGGTGTCGATGACCACGTCCGTCTCTACGCGAAGAATGCCATGGTGAACGGGTATAGCCACTTAGATGCAAATGAAAGGGCGCGAGTAGGCTTAGTTCCCGATTTCAATCGAGACCAGGAGATGATGCAAAGGCTCCCTCGACAGGAGCGTGCAGCAGATCCGGACTTGGACGCGACCATAAGGGCTATTGATGCTTCAGTGCGTCATACAGTAGGCCAGCCAATGTCGGTTGGCGTGGTGTGTGGGGCTGTCACAGGAGTCGCGCTGCCCATCAGCCAAGCCTCCGATCAGGCCCGAGCGGACCTAATGGCTTCCTTCAGAAGCAGAGAGCGCTCTGACTCGGGGCGTTGAGTTTCAGTGGCTAGCGTCAAGCAGATCAGCGTTAGTTGAATGCCGGCCATGAGCTGACGGGGTTGTCTTCTCTATTTGGCGTGGTGAAGTCAAGCACCTTCTGACTATCGCCTATGGTTGATGTCTCCGCAGTATCGCTCTTCTCTAAGGGGGTCAGCCTGTTTGGCCCTCCCGTTCTGGGACCATAAGAATGGGGCGGACTAATCGGCGACCTGAGCGCAATGAGCGACAGCAACAGAGAACCACGCGAACTTACTCCATCCGTCGCCCTGCGAAGGGCATCTTGCCACCGGCGGCGGAATTCTCTTGTCTCCCCTGGTTCTCGTCACCTTCGTTGCCGATTACGCAGCAACAGCCAAGCGTTCTCGTGTCCAGCAGAATTCGGTTCCGTTACTCCACTTGCGAGGCATGATCACCGTAAGCCGTCGGTTCAAGGCTAGAACTGCCTTTTGCCTGCCGCGGCGTTTGGCAATAATTCATGCCCAGGCGCTAGACACGTCCATTTCTTAGCATCTGCCAGCAGGACTTGCGCTGCTTCGTAAGCAGGGATCGCATCATCGCGTCCCCACAACAGCATACTCGCCCGACCCGTTTGCATTCACCAGACTCGTTCAGTCCGGGGTCAGACCGAGCACAAAGGCAAGACCTCCAAACACGGAGATCCTGTGCCTACCTGTTGGAGACCGCAACCGCCTTGTTGACGCGTGTCGGGAAATGGTCGTCTCTCAAAGCCTGGAGTCTGCCGATCGCCAAAAGGAGTGGCATGAAAAAAGCAGCCGTCGCCGTTGACCGCAAGATGGCCGTCATCATGCACCGCTTGTGGACGACTGGCGGAGCGTTCCGATGGTTGTCGAGCGCAGCGATCGAGATCGCTTAGTCTAGCCGGTCGGTTCAGGCGTCTGACTGCCTTTCCGGAGGTATTCCTTCCGAAAATTCCAAGATAACATGGTCGGATGCTGTTGCAGCTTTGGGCATCTGCCATTGGCTGTGATTCACTTCCGGCATCGTCAAGCGTGCCGGCTCCGGAAGGCCTCCGGTCTGGCTTTCAAAGATGCGCTTCAGGATCCGGTCGGAATAATATCGAACCTTTCGAAGCTTAAGCGGTGGCTGTCCCTTGATAAGGACGATCTGGCATTGGTCATCGAGCAGGCGCACCTGTTCGGATCGCAGTAGTGGTGCACCTTGATCTGAAGTCTGAATGTTGCGCTCGAGCCCTCGACCGTGGGAAATCGAGCGTGCTTGAAACGTATAATCACCGACAGCATTCGAAACGTAAGTCGGTGTCTCGTCATCGGCCGTAGCCATGAAAACCTGCAGGCCAGTATTGCTGAGAAAGTTTTGCTTGCCGGCTTCGCTGTATGTGCCCGTTAGCGCCGAAAGGCTCTGGATAATGAACATAAAGCGGCCCTTGTAGCCTGCGATGGTCGTAATTGCTGTCTCAATTGTCTCCAGCTTGCCCAAGTGCTTGAATTCATCGAGCAGGAATAGCACCTCGTGTTTCTCATCCTTGCCAGGCAGCGAGCGCTGTAAAACTGATACGACCTGCTGAAAGAGTAGGCGCATCAATGGCGCGAGTACCTCAAGATCGTTGGGACTGACGCAAAGATAAATGCATGTTCTTCGACGGCGCAGATCGTAGATTGAGAAGTCTGATCGGCTTGTCGCCGCTTTAATCAACGGATCTGCCCATAGGTTGAGCCCTCCGTCGCCTAGCACTGAAGTGTAAGAGGTCAGGATTTTCGTGTCGTTCCCCGCCATGTCGTCGAAGATCCGCTGAGCCTCTTTGTTCTGGGTTTCCTCCGCGAGCCGCGCGAAGAGCCTATATTTCTCCCCTGGCTGAGCAAAAAGGTCGTAAACGGCTCCAATTGTTGGCGTGCCACGCTCAATGCAGGCCAGTACACCGGCGACAAAAAGATCTCGTGCGCCGTTGATGAAACCTTCCGCTCCTTCCCCCTTGGCCGTAATGAGATTCGCCGCCAAGCGACGCGCCTCGGTGAACTGCCGCTCGGGGGGCAGCGCTATGATATCCAAGAGAGGATTGTAACAGTTCGTTCGTCCCTCCGGGTCAAGCGGCGTGAATTTGAACACATAATCGCCACCGGCTTTACGTGCTCTGGAGGTGAGTTCAAATAGCTCCCCCTTAACATCCAGAGCTATCACTGATCCTTTGAATGTAAGTAGGGTTGGAATGACGACGCCCACACCTTTGCCAGCGCGGGTCGGTGCAACAACAAGGCTGTGAGGCTGCTCGCTGTTTGTCAGGTAGTATCCAGACCAAGAGGGGCCGCTCGTCTTCCCAAACACCGGGCCACTGATGCGGCTGTATCGCTGGAGATAACCCGCGCGCCGCATTTCGTCCAGTCGCGCCCAGCGCGCCGTGCCGTGGTGTTCGCGATTACGTAAGCCTACGACTCGCTGGAGTAGCAGAAAGAAACTAGACGTTAAGACGACAACAGCCAAGCCGCGATAGAAGGTGGGGGTTGCGTAACCCAAATAAAAAGGCGTTTCGTACCAAAACGCGAGGATGTCGAATGTCATCATCGCGTCGCCGCTAAACCCGTAACGAAATGTTACGTACAGACTTGCCGCGCAAAAACCCGCAGCCAGTGAACATACGATACTTAGAATTATGCTTGAGGGCGCATTCTTGCTTGAAATCATTGATCCACCGTATAGGTCGAGCGGTTGCGTGACGTGCACACCCTATCCAAAGTCACGACGCCTACGTTGAAGAGCAGAAGGTGCTGTCCGATACAAGCTAATGCACGCAAGTAGTTGCAATCAATACTATATATATCTTATTCGTGTTACGGATATAATCAACTAGAAACAATTCCGTAATTTAAAAAGGAATTCTCATCGAGTGTACAGAGGCGGCTCAGTTTGTTGAATATTGGGGGCTGTTCGTAAGGGGTTTCCGGCCTTAGGTACGCCGTGAGCGGAATGGACCGCGACTGGTTGAAGCAGACCTGGTGCAATTCGTCGATCCGGCGCATCAGCAGCAGATCAGCCGCGTACAAGACGCTGCCCCGGTTGAGCCCGAGTATCCGGGCTGGCGGGAAACGGAAAGGTCGTGATTCCGCTCAACAATTCGGTTTTACCGAGCGCCCCGGATGTCATTCTCCGGCGTCAGATCACCGATCTTGGCGTGGAAACTTTTGACATCCACGGTTGGTTCGGCGCTTTCCTTGCGACCGACATCGAAACTCCGCAGCGCCGTTGAGCAACTGGTCCTTCCACTGCTTGATCTGGTTCGGGTGAATGTCGAACTGCTGCGCCATGCTCGGCCATCAGCTTCTCGCCCTAGATCGCGGGCGAGCGCGGACTTTCCCATCGAAGGCTTGCTATGGTTGCGGCGGGTCGTATTGCCATCATGGCTCCAGTTTGGCCGAAGAGACCAAGCATGTACGAGCCTTTCGAGGCACAGATTAAGGAGTGGCTGAGGAAGAGCCCGCTCTCTCGGTAGCAGGCGTGTTGCAACGCCTGACAGGGATCGACCCGATCCGCTTCACGGAAAACAACATCAGAATGGTGAAACGGCTTGTGAAGGCCTGGCGCATGGAAATGGCTGGGCTGATCATCCTGGATGGTGGTTTGATCAAGAGCTTGCTCGTATCATCTGCCACCGCCGCGGCAGATAATACGGGCACTTCGGCCGAACCCCGGGCGGTAGAACTACAAATGTAACGCGATACCGGTTTAGCATGTTCCTCTTCAATGTTAGCCTTCAAGCTGCGGAGACAACGTCGGAGTCTGACCAATGGAACGCGAAAGACAGCGTAGAAGAATTCCTGGCAACTCAGTCCGAGATGGCGGCGGTGGCGAACGAAACACTTATATTCCAGGCGACCTACTCGCCGAGGTGGCAAGCCGTCTACCCACACACGACACAGCTGAAACGGCAAATAATCTAGCGAACTTTGAACTCACGAGCCGCTCAGCGCGAGAGGCGGTGGAGGCAAGCCCAGTGGGACCGTTTCACGAACGGATCAACCGGCTCGGCAGTGCGGCGAGGGCGTTGCACGACAGGGCCCTAGCCGACGTCGCGCCCGGCGCAGGCGCGGCAGACCGTGTGTTCGCTCAGGCTGTAGCGCCTGTAATCGCGCCAACATTCAAATTCCAAACTCCTGAGAGAAAAACAGCCGCAGTCGATCGCATTCTGGGCATTGATCCCCCGAGAGATCAAGCAATGGCGCTCTCGAAGGTGGGAGACTACCTAGGTGACCTGGACAGTGGAAATAGAAATCGTCTCGTTAATCGAGCGGTCGAGTTAGTCTCAGCAGCGCCAGACCTGGTCACTCGGAACAATGCTGCCCGTGCCCTTCTAAAAGGATATCATCACTTGAACGCGGAGCAACAAACGCAACTACCGGTTGCTTTATTGCAGAAAGTCAGTACGCTTCCTGGTCAAGAGCCGCTTGCACCGTCTGCAGCTCTGCATGCGGCACAGCCATCGCTTTCAATTTTGGACCGTAGGATCGCGGAGGTTCAAGCTCAAGCTCTTGGGCACGCAGGAGAACAGGGACCTATTTCTCGAGCGGAGCTGAGGGAGATGCGTCCGACCGCGGAGCGCCTCAACAGGGCCGAGACTGACGCACGAGCTGAACTGGCATCTTCCTTCAGAAGCAGAGAACGCTCCAACAGCGGGCGATGAGCGTGAGTCGCGTTAACGGCGTAAGCGCTATTTGCGCGTAAGAGCTAGGTTTTGCGTGTTTTCAGAGCGAGAGGTGCCCATATTCAGCACACCAGAGGGGCAGTTCTAGGCTGTTGCCGAACATCCGTTTGAATGTACAAGGAAATAAAGTGCCAGTCATCGCTAGATGCAATTTCTCCGAGGTGCCGACAAGTCAAAAAGACCCTCGTGGTCCCACCCAAACGTGCGACGCTCGAACCGATAGAGCGATGGCGGATCGTCGCGGGCAGGGTGCTTGTGCTGAATGGGAGCCAACGTGGCTTTCCTGACGCAGTGGCGACCGTTCCCCCGCCAGATCGACACTGAGTTGATGTTCGGATCTCGGCGCTCGGAGAGGGAGATAATGGGGGACGGTAGTTCGCCCTCCCCAAGGGAGAGAAACCTCAGCGCCAACCTCATCCTAATGTTGGTGATGTTGACTCTTTTGTTTGCGGTGCTGGGGATAACGCGCGGGCAGGACGACCAGTCCAACCAGGCGATCGTAAATGAACTGAAGGCAATTCAGGTCAATAGTGCATTACTGCAACGTGACGTCCTCCGGGCCGGAGCCGGTACCCAGTGGAATTACGGGACGTTTGTCACCACAATAGGGGCTCTGCGGAAGAGCGTGATACATCTGGAGGCACTGTTCGAAAAGGCGACTCTTGAGAACGCCAGTGATGTCTCACGCCTGCTGAGGGAGGTAAGTTCTTCGATCGAAACGACTGACGCGGCCGTGGCAGCGATGGGCGCACAAAACGTGATCTTGCAAGCTTCTCTCGGGAGCTTCGTTCAGTCGCTGAGCTCGCTTGCGAATTTGCCTTCGAAAACGGACGTTTCTGGTGCTGTACGGCTTCTCGAACTGGGCAACCTGATCCTGCGGGTCTCGCTTAGACCGAACTCGAGCCTCGCGTCATTGGTCAATCAAGATCTCGACCGGCTTCAGGCGACTACGAGCCACGATGAAGCCATTAAGTATTCGCTTGCGCACGATGGCCGAGTTGTCCTGTCCTTGCTGCCGCAGGTGCACGAGGCTGTAAATAGGATCGCGTCATCCGACATTATCGACAAGGCTGCGGAACTGGAGCATGAATACCTGAAAGGCTACAGCTTGGTGAACGCGAGCGAGCAGCGGTTACATGTGTTCCTAGGCGCGACGTCTATATGCCTTTGTTTCTGTATAATCGCGTTGCTTTCGAGGCTGCGCCTGCAGACGGATCGATTGGCAAGGCGCTTGGAATTTCAAACGGCAACGAGGGAAATTGCAGCTTGCTTCGAAGGTGGTGCGGCAACAAGGGCTTCGCTAACCGCCTCCACCCAAGCGGCACTGCGGATTGTCCAGCGGTTTTTCAAAGCTGATCAATGCGCATTAGCACTGGTAGACGTGAGTGGGGAGGGTGTTGCGGAGTGTTTTGCCGCCAACACTCCAGCGCCTATCTGGAACGATGCTTGGCTTCTTAAAATGGCTTCTCTTGCCCAGGCAACGGAACGCAGGACAGTGCTTCGCCACTTTCCCATGCAAAAAGTAGGCTGCGTTGCTGAAGGAGCACCCGGGCTTCGTCAGTTGCTCGTCTTCAAGGTGTCGGATCAACTGATCGCGATTTGTTGCCTTCTTTATGAAGGAGAGAGTCGACCGCACTCTTCTGGTGAGATTCAATTTTTTGAGTGCGCGACCAACCGTGTCTGCAGTTACCTAGCTCTTCAACGTAGGCAGACGGAATTCAGTCTGCTGCAAAAGCGGTTGGAGCATGCTGAACAGCTCAAGGCCATCGGGACACTTGCAGGTGGTATCGCGCATGAATTCAACAACATCTTGGGGGCAATCCTTGGCTACGCCGAGATGGCCCACAGTCTTCTGCGTCGCCCCTCAAGAACTCGAGGTTACATCGACCAAATCATCTCGGCTGGCGACAGAGCGAGGCTGATTATCGATCAGATCTTGGCGCTAAGCCGAAACCGGGAACGTATGACCAAGCCCTTCAACGTCTCCGAGGTAGTGAGGGACCTAGCTCCGTTGCTGCGCGTAGCGCTTCGCGCCGATGTAACGCTGAGCTTCAAAATTGACGAAAAGCAAACAGTCATCGAGGGGTGCCCACTCGAGATACAGCAGATCCTGATGAATCTGTGCAAAAACGCCTTGGAGGCTCTCTCGGAGGAAGGTCACATTGAGGTCAGCGTTTCTCGCGCAGTTGTCTCTCAATCGAAGATACTTGCTCATGGCGATCTGCCACCCGGAGACTATGTCCTCCTTTCCGTCGCAGACAACGGCAAAGGCATTGCTGAAGCGGTACTACCACATATTTTTGAGCCCTTTTTCACCACGCGCTCTCGTATCGGCGGGACGGGGCTCGGTCTCGCTACAGTTCACGGCCATGTCAGCGCGCTTGCAGGGTACATTGACGTTAGCTCAACTATTGGACGCGGGACGCGCTTCGACATCTATCTGCCGCCTTCCCCGAAGGAGCCAGTCAGTCCTAATAGCTTTTTTGATCCTTTTAACACAATACTTGGAGATGGAGAGATCATCGCCATAGTAGAGCCCGATCCAGTTGCGCTCGAGATGTATGAGGACAGGATTGCCGCCTTCGGCTTTGAGCCAGTCAGCTTCGCAACATTCGACGATCTTTGCGACTGGATTTTGAGGGGGAAAATAGCCGATCTTGTTGTGGCGGACTATGCATCTTTTCGTCTAGATCAATGCACCGACGCCGTTCACGCGGCCCTTAAGACAGTTCCTGTCATTCTGGTTGGCGGAGCTAGCCTTAAGGTGCCACTCACGGGTGACGAAAAAGCCTCCGCTCTTTCGCTGCATAGGCCGGTGTCATCGCGGACCCTGGCCCATGCAATTCGCACAACAATCGGGAGGTAAAGCTGCTTTGAGTGTATGGCTGCTGCGAGTCAGGTGATGCAGGACCGATGTGTGCTGGAGACCAGCAGCGCCGACTGGTGGCAAGTCGCGGACTAAGCCCGCGCGTTGAGCGTGTCCATGCCCTTGCTAAATTTCTCTGCGCTGACCGCCTTCACCATCAACGCTCAAACGGTCCTGGCCTGCTGCTGCCCCACACGGCGGCTTTATCGGTGAGATTGTATCGCGAGAGCAGCTCTTCTCAATAGACGTGGCGGATGACCCTGCAGGGTGGCAGCCGAATGGTGTTCCGCACGGCTATGGCGCAACGGTTATGGCATGCTCCTCGTCTTTGAGGACAGCCGGCCGCGCCGCTTCACGTTGGAGAACCCGCCCATTCCGCTTGATCTCCTGTTTGTCGGCGAAGATGGAAAATTGCGCGCGATTGAAAACCGTCGGCCCTTCTACACATGTGCATTTCGATGAAGGTTGATGCGTTTTGATGCCGGGATCCAGATCGGCGAGTGACTCCGCCACCCGCTCATGGAAGCAGCCGTCAACCACAGCCGCCGGCGCGCGTTTAGAGGCTGTGACCAACTTGCGATCGCGGCTGAACGCGCGGCAAACAGTGCTATCCACCAAGGTACCGACACGGTGAAGTTCGAAGGCACCTGAGCTGCCAAAATGAGATGCGCGAAATCTACCGCGTCAGATGGTGAAACGTGCAACTTCGCAAATCAGAGTGCCTGGTGCGGAACCGTCCGCAAGAATCCGGGCGCGCCCGTTCGCAGCCGCCGCTCCGGTCCCGACAGCAAGACTGCATGTTCCATGCGTTGCTCGGCGCTCTCTATTTCATCTTCTGTCCAGCCTTCAATCATTCTAGCCCGTTCATAGTCGATTGTTTGCCTTAGGTATTTGGCGACGATTGGCCTCGCGATGGAGGCCTTTTTTGCGGCGATGCAAGGGAAGTCAGTGCAAGGGTGCTCTGCCGGCGCAGCCAATGCGGCGTTTGAGGGAGCAATTAGCGTCAGGCTAATCTAAGGCGCGAGACCGGGCTTTACGGTCCCGAGGCGCTGATCCACCCCAGCGACAGCAGGTCCTTGCGGGAGCCATACTCTCGGCACGTATTGTACTGACCGATTGTCCGCTCCAGCACTGAACCATAGACACGCCACGTGAGTTGAGTCAGCCGAAGGAAGCAAGCTGTGTTAGTTTTTGCAGATCCCGGGCTGCGGCAGTAGGTCACTTTAGTAATCCCTGATCCGGCATCTTGTACTGGCCGCGCCTGACGCTCTCAAAACGGAATTTGCTTTCAGATGAAACAGAAAAAAGCATTTCGAAAATTCTAGCGTAACAGATCCCTTCCATAATCGCCGAATAACAGATGACGCCAGTTCGTTCCGGCCGGCCGGTCGCGGTAGTGGGGGATAGGGAATGTTGAATGCAGCTTGGCCCGTGTCGATCGCCTTTTTGACCTCCATGTGTCTCTCAAGTAACGCAGCGCCACTTTCCTTACTTGAGTTTGGCCGGCTCGCCCGCGAGTGCGCGCCGTGGGTTTCTCCGTCTACGCTTGCAGCAATTGCCAAAGTTGAAAGTGATTTTGATCCCCTTTCGGCATATGACAATACGACCGGTGAAACCCTTCACTGGAAAGACCCAGCGGAAGCAACGAAAAGCGTCGAGCAGCGTCTCGAAGCGGGGCATTCGATCGACGTTGGGCTTATGCAAATAAACTCCAAGAACTTTTCCGCGCTAGGTCTTACGCCCGAAAATGCGTTTCAGCCCTGCATCTCCCTTACGGCTGCAGGGAACTTGCTTGAAAGCCGCTACGCGGGCGGCAAGACTGCCGCGGCAGAGCAACGGGCGCTCCGTCAAGCAATCTCCGCCTACAATACTGGAGATCTTAGGCGTGGGTTTACGAACGGATATGTGCGGAAGGTTGAGTTGGCGGCACGAAAGATCTTGCCGCCAATAGCCGACCTGCCGGAGAAGACCGGGGAAAAGCCGAACCCGGAAGAAACGTGGGATGTTTGGGGCCTGCGTGACGGGCGCCGTTCGGGCGGAGATTTGTCAAATCCTTCAAAGATGCCGAAAGACGGCAATTCCTCGGAAGATAATCAACTCATATTCGATTGAACCACAGAGGTGTAGTAATGACATTCCTTAAAAGCTGCCGCGGACGTTTAAAGCGCTTTTGCGCTCTGTTGAGCGTGGCCTTCAACTATGCACCCGCCGCTAGTGGGGCGGCCGCATGGAGCTTTCTCTCCTCCGGCCCAGCTGCGGCCCAGGTGGCCGGAAGCAACCCTGCCACGATGGTGAACAACATATGCACGTTCATCCTTGGTCCGTTCGGTCAGTCACTGGCTGTCCTCGGCATCGTCGCCATCGGCGTATCTTGGATGTTCGGTCGTGCTTCACTCGGTCTCGTGGCAGGCGTTATTGGAGGGATCGTTATCATGTTTGGAGCCAGCTTCCTGGGTCAAACGCTCATCGGAGCTGGCTGATGAGTGCCCGTCTGGAAGAGAGCACCCTGTATGTGGCGGCGACCCGACCGGCGTTGTTTCTCGGGGTGCCCCTGACCGTGGCCGGCTTGTTCATGATGTCGGCAGGGTTTTTGATCGTTATCTTCCAGAACCCTCTTTACGAGCTTGTTCTTGTGCCACTCTGGTTTGGAGCGCGCGTAATCGTAGAGCGTGACTATAACGCCATGACCATAGTGCTCCTCTTTCTGCAGAGTGCTGGCAGAAGCGTTGATGGTCACATTTGGGGCGGGTCAAGTGTCAGTCCCAACCCAATAAAGGTGCCGCAGCGCGGAAGAGGGATGGTGTAATGCTCGGAGCAAACGGCACGACCGAGAGATCTGGCGAAATTTATCTGCCTTATGTTGGACACCTCAGCGATCATGTCGTTCTTTTGGAAGACGGTTCGATCATGACCATGGCGCATATCAGAGGTTTGCCGTTTGAACTGGAAGGCGTTGAAGTCCGCAATGCACGCTGCCGCGCGTTTAATACACTCTTGCGCAACATCGCCGATGACAATGTTTCTATAAGCGCCCATCTCGTGCGGCATAACGATGTGCCGTCGCCGCCAGCGCGACAGTTCCGCAGTGCTTTTGCCAGTCGCCTGAGCGAAGCTTTTGAGCGGCGTGTGCTCTCCGGTAAGCTCTTTCGCAACGACCACTTCATAACCTTGATTGTGTTTCCCCGCGCCCCGCTTGGGAAATTAAGCGGCCGGTTTACGAGGTCCTACAAAAGAAAAGAATACGATCTTGCAACCCAGGTGCGAAATCTGGAAGATCTCTGGCACGTGATTGCTGGCGCTCTCGATGCTTATGGTGTCCGCCGGCTCGGTATTCGTGAGAAAGATGACGTGCTTTTCTCGGAAATAGGCGAAGCCCTCCGTCTGATCATGACTTGCCGTTTCACGCCGGTTCCAGTTGTCAGCGGTTCACTTGGCGCTTCAATCTATACCGACCGAGTCATCTGCGGCAAGCGGGCGCTTGAGATTCGAGCGCCGCAAGGCAGTTACGTAGGCTCAATCTTGTCCTTTCGGGAATATCCGGCAAAGACGCGTCCTGGCATGCTCAACACGCTGTTGTCCGCAGACTTCCCGCTGGTTTTGAGCCAAAGCTTCTCGTTCCTCACTCGTGCACAGGCCCATGCCAAGCTCAGCCTTAAGTCTAGTCAGATGATGAGCTCTGGTGACAAGGCCATTACCCAGATTGATGAACTGGTCGAGGCAGAGGACGCATTGGCGAGCAACGAATTCGTTATGGGCTCCCATCATTTGAGCCTTTGCGTGTATGCAGATAATCTCAATAGCCTCTCCGACCATGCTGCGCGCGCCCGCACGCGGTTGACGGATGCAGGCGCCGTCATCGTGCAGGAAAGTATCGGTATGGAGGCCGCTTATTGGTCGCAGCTGCCGGGGAACTACAAGTGGCGTACGCGCCCCGGCGCCGTCACATCGCGAAATTTTGCCGGCCTTGTATCATTTGAGAATTTCCCTGGCGGCAACGCTGCAGGTCACTGGGGCAACGCAGTTGCGCGCTTTCGCACCAACGGTGGGACACCTTTCGATTATGTCCCCCATGAGAACGACGTTGGCATGACGGCAATATTTGGTCCCATCGGGACAGGCAAGACGACGCTCATGACCTTTACCCTCGCGATGCTCGAGCAGAGCGTGGTTCAGCGCAATGGTGCGATCGTCTTTTTCGACAAAGACCGTGGTGGTGAACTGTTGGTACGTGCAACGGGAGGAACGTACTTGGCCCTACGCAGGGGAGCGCCGAGCGGCTTGGCACCTCTGCGGGGCCTTCCCAATACATCGGCGTCGCGCGATTTTCTGCGCGAATGGATTGTGGGGCTGATTGAGACCGACGGACGCGGCGGCATCACCCCAGAGGAGAACCGCCGATTGGAGCGAGGTATTGTGCGGCAGCTTTCGTTTGAACCGGGTATGCGCTCGCTCGCAGGCCTACGCGAATTCTTGTTGCACGGACCATCCGAGGGCGCGGGTGCGCGACTAGAGCGGTGGTGCAGAGGAAACGCTCTCGGTTGGGCCTTTGACGGCGAAGTCGATGAAGTCAGGCTGGATGCCTCGGTCACGGGCTTCGATATGACGCAACTCCTGGAGTACGAGGAGGTCTGTGCGCCGGCCGCTGCATATCTTTTGCATCGAGTGGGCACTGTGGTGGATGGCCGCCGATTTGTCATGAGCTGCGACGAATTTCGTTTCTATCTGCTGAACCCGCAATTCTCTGCGGTTGTGGACAAATTCCTGCTCACTGTGCGCAAGAATAACGGCATGCTTATTCTCGCAACGCAGCAGCCTGAGCACGTTTTGGAGTCGAGTGTCGGAGCCAGCCTCGTCGCACAATGCATGACGAAAATATTTTACCCATCGCCTACGGCGGATCGATCCGCCTATATCGGCGGGCTAAAATGTACCGAACAAGAATTTCAGGCGATCCGTGAGGATATGACAGTCGGCAGCCGCAAATTTTTGCTTAAGCGCGAGAGCGGAAGCGTTATCTGCGAATTCGATCTTCGGCAGATGCGAGAATATGTTGCCGTACTCTCAGGACGGGCGAACACCGTGCGCTTTGCCGATCAGCTACGTCAGACATATGGCGAAGACTCCTCTATGTGGCTCGATGAATTCATAGCGCGTTACGACGAAGTACAAGACTGACGGAGCCAATATCATGAAAATAGCACAACTCACGGCAACGGGGCTTGCCACTTGCCTTCTTCTGCAGGGGCCCGCCCAAGCGCAGATGTTCGTCAGCGATCCCGCAACGGAGGCTCAGACGCTTATAACCGCAGGGAACACTGCGCAGACCGTTGTACACACATTAGCATTGCTCGAACAGACAGTCCAAATAGCGCAAATGTTCACGACGTCCTTCGAGGTCATGGGGCTTTTAAGTTCACTCAACCAGCCGAATCGCTATCCGCCCACGGCTCACCTTGAAAGCCAAATGTTTGCTGCTCGGGCGCCAGCGTCGGCGACGGCGCGCGCGATCGCATCGGATGCTGAAAATAATGTGATGTGGGGTAACGACGCGCAAGGGGATCTCTTACGCAAGCAGATCGCAGGTTCGTCCAATGCCGCGGGGGCCGCAGCCGACAATCTGGACGCGATGGATCATCGCCTGCGGGATAATGCAAACGCGCTAAATCAGCTTTCGCGTTCAAGGGACATCATGCAGGCGACCGTCACCAATGGACTTATCCTCAAACAGATTCACGACGCGATCATTCAGAACACTCAGGCTACGAGCCTATTGACGATGACCACTGCACAGGCACGCCTTCAAGAAGCAGAGGAGGCAACTACGCAGCGGCGGGAACGCCAGGCAACTGCGGCGATCTTCGGCACGGGGCCGTAGTTTTTTGGTTGGGTCATCGCTCGGGTGGAGGGGCAGCGCGTCACCATCGAACGTGGAGAGAAGCAGGTCAGGTTGGGGTGATGAAATTCGGGATTGCCGCGCCATTTACGGCTATTCACACTACTTTTGATTTGGCCTTTGAGATCGGGCTGAAAACGATCCTGGAGCAGATCCAGAGTGCGGTCAGTGCCCCTCTGGTGGCGTGCGTCACCCTTTGGATAATAGTTCAAGGCATTTTGGTCATGCGTGGTGAAATTGACATGCGTGGTGGCGTTACGAGGGTCATGACGGTGTCACTTGTTGTCTCCCTTGTCGTGGGGCAGGCGAACTACCATGACTACGTCGTTTCAGTCTTTGAGGATACGATTCCCAGCTTCGTGCACCAGGTCAGTGGCAGTAATATTCCATTTCTCGATATCCCCGCAAGGCTCGACATCATATTCGCTCAAAGCCAATACTACTTTCAAAAGATAGCGTCCGAAATTGGACCAATGAATGGCCAAGACATTCTCGCCTTTGAAGGAGCGCAATGGGTTTTTTACGGTTCGCTTTGGGCTGCGTTCGCAATCTACGATTCTGCCGGAATTCTTATGAAGGTGCTCTTGGCGATTGGGCCGCTGATGCTTGTAGGTTATCTGTTCGATCGCACACGAGATATGGCTGCGAAATGGGTGGGGCAACTCGTCACGTATGGGATACTTTTCCTCCTGTTGAACATCGTGACAACCATCGTCATCGCTACGGAAGCGGCCGCCCTCGCGGTAATGCTGCGCGTGATCTCCTTTTCGGGTACGACCGGGGCCAAGATTATCGGCCTTTACGAGCTCGACATGTTCTTTCTTACCGGTGACGCTCTGATCGTCGCGCTACCAGTGATCGCCGGCAATATTGGAGGCGCTTATTTGGGAGGAACACACCAAATTGGCAGCAGCCTGAATCGCCACCTCGCTCGATTAACTCGTGGCTAGGATCCACCAAATCACCTAACTTGGAAAATGGAATGAAGTATTGCTTGTTGCTTCTAGCCCTAACTCTAGCCGCGTGCCAGACAACTGACAAGACAGCGACCTGCAAGGGTCCGGTTTTCCCGATGAACGTTGGGCATTGGCAACCGACTCCATCGGATCTTCAAGTCGCGGGAGAACTTAATGAAGGGCCCTGAATATGCTCTGCTGGTGGAGAGAGAAGCATTGGCTGCGCATTATAAGGAAGTGGAGGCCTTTCAAACTGCACGTGCGAAATCGGCGCGGCGTCTATCCAAGGTCCTGGTCGCCACTGCGACGGTCGCTGTTCTTGGAAATATCGCACAGGCCTTCACTATCGCCACCATGGTGCCGTTAAACAAACTTGTGCCTGTTTATCTTTGGGTACGCCCCGACGGTACAGTTGACAGTGAAGTGTCCGTCTCACGATTGCCGGCGACCCAAGAGGAGGCAGTCGTAAATGCCTCCCTCTGGCAATATGTGCGCCTGCGCGAGAGCTATACAGCGGACACGGCTCAGTATGCCTACGACCTGGTATCAGGTTTCAGCGGCCCGGCCGTGCGTCAAGAATATCAAAAGTACTTCAACTACCCCAATCCGGAATCTCCGCAAGTCGTTATCGGTAAGCGCGGTAGAGTAGAAGCTGAGCACATCGCCTCAAATGACATCGCGCCGGGTGTACAACAGATTCGCTATAAGCGAACGGTCGTTCTGGAGGGGCAGATGCCGGTGGTGAGCACTTGGACTGCAACAGTTCGTTACGAAAGAGTGACAAGCCTGCCCCGCCAATCAAGGCTGACCAATCCGGGCGGGTTACTTGTTACTTCCTATCAAACCTCGGAGGATTCCGTGCCGAATCTCGGGGGCAACCAACCGTGAAGAAGGAGGTATTTTTCACACTGGCTTGTTTGCTTGTCGTTACTGTGGGGGCTCGTGCGGAGGACACTCCTACGGCCGGCAAACTGGATTCTCGCATGCGCTATCTAGCCTACAACCCAGACCAGGTGGTCCGCCTGTCAACCGCCGTCGGGGCAACTATGGTTGTGACATTTGGACCGGGTGAGACCGTCACAGCTGTCGCCGTGTCCAACAGCAACGACCTCGCAGCCGTTCCGCGCGGCAACTATCTCTTCTTCAAGGCAAGCCGCGTCCTCCAACCACAGCCGGTTATTGTGCTGACAACGAGCGACGCGGGCATGCGCCGCTATGTTTTCAGCATCTCCGCCAAGACCATGTCCGGGCCCGACAAAGAGCAGCCGGAGCTCTACTACAGTGTGCAATTCGCCTATCCTGTCGAGGAGGCTGCGGCTCGGCGGAAGCAAGCGGAACAGAGATCCGTCGCTTATCGGCTCCAAGCGGAAGCACTGTATCAACGGAGGGCTGCAGATTTATTGGGTCAGCCGGCCGCAGCCGAAAGCCCCAGCGCCAACAATTGGCACTATGTCGCCCAAGGAGATCGTTCGCTGACGCCCTTGGAAGTTTTTGACAACGGCATCACCACTGTATTCCGCTTCCCAGGCAATCGACGCATACCCTCGATCTACACAATCAACCCAGACGGCAAGGAAGCCACTGCCAACTATTCGATCAAAGGAGACTATGTCGAGATTCCCTCGGTTGCCCGCGGTTGGCGGCTAAGAGACGGAGACACAGTTTTATGCATCTGGAATAGCGCGTACGATCCCACTGGACGAGACCCAGGCACGGGCACGGTCAGAGCCGATATCTGGCGCGCTCTAAAGGAGCAAAGCCGATGAGCGACGTCAATCCACAATCTGTGCACGACGTGGATGCGTCCGGATCCGTAGTTTCTGGTTCACCTCGCCGGCGACTTTCGGGATCGCAGAAGTTGATGGTTGCAGGCTTAGTCCTGGCGTTATCCCTAGGTCTTATATGGCTGGGCGGACGCTCAAAGGAAGAAGAGGGCGCTTCGCTGCCTAAAACAACGATTCTCACAACCAACACCGAGCCCTTTCGTCCTTTGCCGATTGATATTGCTTCTGATCCCCCAGCAACACAGCCGCCGGCGCAGCCAACCGCTCCTGCCTCAGAAGCCAGTCAGCCGGAACCCGATGACGAACCGCCTGAGAAATCGCCGATCTTTGCCTACAGCAGCGGTGATCAAGGTGTCAGCAAGCCCGCCCAACGGTCAGAAAACGGCCGCGAATACGAAGGCAAGGAGCAAGCCGCCGCCGCCTCGCTCACGGGCGAAGCGTCAGTCGAAAATGATCTTTCAATGCGGATGAAGCCGACTGTGCTGCAGGCAAGCCGCGCTACAGTCTTACCCCACCCTGACCTAATGATTACCCAAGGAACGACTATTCCCTGCATTCTGCAGACAGCGATCGATACCAATTTGGTGGGATATGTAAAATGCGTATTGCCCCAGGACGTCCGTGGGGCAACCGGCAGCGTTGTTCTCCTGGATCGCGGCACGACCGTAGTTGGCGAAATCCAGCGTGGCCTACAGCAAGGGGATTCGCGCGTCTTTGTTGTCTGGGATCGCGCGGTTACACCGAACCATGTCGTGGTGTCGCTCGCGTCACCAGGTGCTGACGAACTCGGCCGCGCGGGAATGCCTGGCACGGTCGACAATCACCTCTGGCAACGTCTAGGAGGGGCAATGTTCTTGAGCGCCGTCCAAGGTGCTTTCCAGGCGGCGAGTAGTTACGCTGGCAGCTCAGGTGCCGGCACCAGCATTAACAGCTTTCAGGGGAATGGAGAACAAACTGCCAATACGGTGCTAGGAGCGACGATCAACATCCCACCCACTCTGAAGAAAAATCAGGGGGACGCGGTATCCATATTTGTCGCGCGCGATATCGACTTCTCAGATGTATATGAGCTCCGAACAGCCACCGGGGCCACAAGAGCGCGGAATCGGCGACCCTAGCCCAGGCAAGTTCAACGACAACGGATATCGGAGACTGTATGCAGACGGAGGCAGATCCTCAATTGCGGTTTCTCCTCAAACCAGTTTTGGGATGGCTTGAGGAGCCAAGGACGGAAGAAGTCGCGATTAATGGACCCGGAGAGGCTTTCGTCCGCCAAGCCGGCGGATTCACAAAGTATCCCTTACCTTTCACCTACGATGATCTCGAAGACATCGCGATCTTGGCGGGAGCGTTAAGAAAGCAAGATGTTGGACCACGAAATCCTCTCTGCGCCACCGAACTGCCAAATGGAGAGCGGCTACAAATCTGTTTGCCGCCCGCGGTGCCGTCCGGCACTATCAGCCTGACAATTCGGCGCCCCGGCTCTCGTGTTCCGGAGCTCAAGGAAGTCGCGGCTCGGTACGATGCTTCGCGATGGAATCAGTGGCGCTCGCGTAAGCAGCGCCAAGCTGAAAAAGACGAGCAGATTCTTCAGCTTTACGACCGCGGTGATCTGGAAGGATTCCTACATTCATGCGTGACTGCTCGGCTGACAATGCTGCTCTGCGGGCACACGGGTAGTGGCAAGACGACGATGAGCAAGACACTGATCAGCGCCATCCCGCAGCATGAAAGACTTATTACAATCGAAGACACGCTCGAACTGGTAATTCCGCATGAGAATCATGTGAGGCTACTCTATTCAAAGGATGGAGCCGGCTTAGGTGCCGTCACGGCGGAGCAACTGCTACAAGCCAGCCTCCGCATGCGTCCGGATCGAATACTGCTCGGGGAGATGCGCGACGATGCCGCTTGGGCTTATCTTAGCGAAGTCGTTTCCGGCCATCCAGGATCAATCTCCACCATACACGGGGCAGATCCCGTTCAGGCTTTCAAAAAGCTGTTTTCGCTAGTTAAGAGCAGCTCGCAAGGAGCTGCTCTTGAAGACCGCACCTTGATTGACATGCTGTCAGCCGCCATCGATGTCATTGTGCCATTCCGTACCTACGGTGAGGTCTATGAGGTTGGCGAGATTTGGCTTGCGGCTGACGCCCGCCGACGCGGAGAGACAGTCGCTGATCTTCTCCATCAGCGTTAGGTCATCATTCTTGGAGCTGCCGTTCAGTCGCCAAGGACGGTATTTGTATGCGTTTTTGGTTGGACGAGTTCAAGGCTTTTGCGATCGAGGAGGCGTCGAGGCCGGGACCTAACATTTCGGCGGTTGCTCGACGCATCGGTATTCTACCTTCGCAGCTTTTTCGATCGCGACGGGAGCTTAGGGGAGATGGTGAGCAAAGCCTTGCTCTGGCCTATGGGTATTGAATGATGCACTTCCGACGAAGGCCATCGTAGTGCGGCATTGACGCGGCAGTTGCGTGGCGCGGGGGCGGAAACAGCACGGATACGGTGTTCGACAACGGTGACGATTGACGTCGTAACCTGCTGGGAGGACTGGTGGGCGCGACGGCACGCGCCTTCGCGAGACCGCCCGGTTTGCGGCCGAATGGTCCGATACAGTGCCGATGAAAGCGCTGCGCTTCTTTTTATGACGTATCCCAATTTTCATGACTATCCCAGTACCGCGGGGGGTCCGGTGACGCCATCATAGATTTCGATGATTATCATCTGTGCTTGACGACAGGCCGGGCATTGCCTGAGGGACCGCCGGTGAGCTCCTCAGCGAAATCGACGCACTCATGCCGTGGAGTTACGCCGGCTGAACGTCCTCGGCTTGTCGCTGACTTGTACGAGCCATAATCTCGTCATAAGTCGAGGCAAATTGCTGACGCTGTCATAGTGCAACATTGCCCTCGTCTGACGGGTGCCGGTATGATGAAAGGACATTTGCCGAATTGATCGGCAGTGGCGAGCTGTTGTGTGTAAAGGTCCCGATCCAGCTGCCTGACGAGGGGTCAAGGCAGCCTGGGTCGAGTTTGGAAGGTGAGAAGTTGAAACATGTTCTTGTCATCGATGACGATTTCGCCATGCGGCACCTCATTGCCGAGTACCTCACAATGCACGCCTTTAAGGTGACTGCAGTAACGGATAGCTGGCAGTTCAATCGCGTGCTCACCTGTGAGGCGGTCGATCTCGTTGTTGTTGATCTCAATCTAGGTCGTGAAGACGGGCTCGAAATCGTCCGCAATTTGGCAAAAAAATCTGATGTTCCCGTAATTACCATTAGCGGTGACCGTCTCGAGGAAGCTGAGAAAGTCGTTGCACTGGAGCTTGGAGCAACTGATTTTATAGCTAAGCCTTTTGGAATGCGAGAATTCTTAGCGCGCATCCGAGTAGCGTTGCGGGGGCGCCAGGTTAGTCCGAAAACAAAAGATCGACGCTCGTTTCATTTCGCCGGTTGGACGCTCAATCTTAAACAACGCCAGCTGATCTCTGAACAGACCGGTGAGGTCAAGCTGACATCCGGTGAGTTCAATCTTCTCGTCGCCTTTCTGGAGAAACCACGCGATGTTTTATCCAGAGAACAGCTTCTGTTTGCCAGCCGCGTGCGCGGAGAAGAGGTATATGACCGAAGTGTTGATGTTTTCATCTTGCGCTTGCGCCGAAAGCTGGAGGTTGATCCGACTAACCCTCGTCTGATTAAAACATTCAGGGGTGCGGGTTATTTCTTCGACGCTGACGTGGAAATTAGCTACGGGGGCACTTGGCACGCCTCCTCCGTGACCGCCGCTGACGCTGCATCCTCCCCAGCCGTGTCTCGGCTATCGGAGAATCGAACGGAACGGGGGCCCCATTCGTTTCCGACCGTAAACGGCCCTGTGCAAAGGTTCCGCTAGGAGCCCAGCTGTCTCCGCAGAGGGCCTCACGCGACCTGGCCTTCGAGATGTTGAGCGAGTAATGCGATCTCTGTGCGAGCGCTCGGCCTGATAACCGAGCGGCTCCCGACGATGCGCGCTTGCCCCGCATGTCGCCGGACAGGTTGAAATCATGGCCTAGCCCTTGCGCAGTAAGCGACAAGGAGACCCCGTCTAGCAGCATCGGGGTTGGGTAAGGTATGGCGGATAGACGATTTCACCGAGTGTGAGCATCTATGTCTGCGCCTATACCTAGCCCTAGAACGATCCATATGATTGAGGCTGTGCCGGAACGCCTTGAGGGTTCACCTCGTCAGTTGCGGCGTTTTTGGTCGGACGAGTTCAAGGCTTTAGCGGTCGAGGAGGCGTCCAGGCCGGGAGCGAACATTTCAGCGGCTGCTCGACGGATTGGTATTCTGCCTTCGCAGCTCTTTCGATGGCGACGGGAGCTTGGTGGGGATGGTGAGCAAAGCTCTGCTCTGGCGAAAGAACAGCAGCCGATATCTGCGGCAGTTAAGGAACGGGTTGTCGAGGTTGTCATTGGTGACGTCGTCGTGCGCGCCGGCGCGGACGTCGACGAGGCGCACTTGCAGCGGGTGATCCGGGCGGTGCGTTCGGCATGATCCCCTCCGGCGTGAAGGTGTTCCTCGCCAGTCATCCGGTCGACTTCCGCAAGGGCCCTGACAGCTTGCTGTCGCTGGTGCGGGATGCCGGCAGTGATCCGTTCAACGGTGCGCTTTACGTCTTCCGGGCCAAACGGGCGGACNAGCCGCCGGAAATTGTTGGGTAAAAGCCCTGCGGCGAAGTGAATCAGCGGCCTGAAAGGGCAGGAAAACCGGAGCAAAATGTGCTCTGGTCGAACCGATGACGCCGCCCGATCTCAAACTCCCGGATGACGTAGAAGCGCTGAAAGCCATGGTGCTTGCCATGGCCGAAAAGGCGGCGCGGATCGACGCCTTGGAGAGCGAGGTCGCTGATCTTAAGGCACGAAACGCCGATGCCGATGAGCGCATCGAGCGGCTGACGCAGATCCTGAAAGCATTCGATCGCGCCCGCTTCGGCCGGCGATCGGAAAAGCTCGGCTCCCCAACCACCGACGACGAGCAGCAGGCCTTTGTCTTCGAGGAGATCGAGACCGGCATCGCTGCGATCAGGGCGCAGGTCAGCAAGGGCCGCGAGCGTCCGGATGGCAAGCGTCCACCGCGGCCACGCAAAGGCTTCGCATCTCACCTGGAGCGGGTCGAAGTCGTCATCGAGCCGGAGGATCGGCCGGAGCATGCCGGCAAGCAGAAGGTGCTGATCGGCGAGGATGTGTCGGAACGGCTGGATGTGGTGCCGGCGAAGTTCCGCGTCATTGTCACCCGACGGCCGAAATATGCCTTCAAAAACGAGGACGGCGTCATCCAGGCACCAGCGCCGGCACACATCATCGAAGGCGGCATTCCGACGGAAGCGCTTCTGGCGCAGATCGCTGTCTCAAAATATGCCGATGGCCTGCCGCTCTATCGACAGGAAGCGATCTACGCCCGCGACAAGGTCGAGCTCGACCGCAAGCTGATGGCGCAATGGATGGGCAAGCTCGGCTTCGAGCTGGAGATCCTCGCCGACTACCTCTTTGATGAGATCAAGAAGGGGGAGCGGATCTTCGCCGACGAGACCACATTGCCGACGCTCGCTCCCGGCTCCGGATCGACGAAGACAGCTATCTATAGGCCTATGCCAGGGATGACCGACCATTTGGCGGCAGCGGTCCGCCGATGGTTGTCTATCGCTTTGAGGACAGTCGGGCCGGCGAGTGCGTCGCCCGGCATCTGAACGGCTATCGCGGCATTCTGCAGGTGGACGTGTGTGGACGCCCCGGTAAATGCAAGCAAAATCTTACTTCGGCAAGGGCATGTGGTCGGGTGCTGACGTGTGTCCGGCCTCGGAAAGCGACTTCAACACGTCGCGGGCTCTTATGGAATGCGTGGATCAGATCCGATTCGGCTACGCGTGCTCTGGGCACTCATCCACCTAATGATTCTTCTGATCCTGCTTCTGACCGATTGCCCATAATCCTCCGTAGACCTCACCACACTCCCGACGTCTCGCGGCCCCGGTTCTGCCTTATGCAGCGCCAGGTGTCGGAGCTTGATAGACGCCACCACGGGCCATCAGAGCCCAAGCGGTGCGCGCCAGTTTATTCGCCAATGCTACCGCGACAAGCTTCGGCGGCTTCTTCAAAAGCATTCTTGCCAGCCAGGAGCCGGCAGGCGCTCCATATCGTCTTGCCCAACGCACCACGGCGGTAGCGCCAAGAACAAGAAGACGTCGAAGATCTCGTTGCCCCATCTTGGATACTTTACCGAGCCTGTCCTTGCCTCCGGACGAATTCTGCTTAGGCGTGAGGCCAATCCAAGCCGCAAAATCACGACCCTTGCTGAACATCTCGGCTGATGGAGTCAAGGCTTCCATAGCGGTCGCGCAAATAGCACCGATGCCTGGAATGGTCATCAAACGGGAAGCGACATCGTCTTGTCTAGCGCGCGTCCGGAGATCTGCCTCTACTACGGCAATCTTCTCTGAAAGAAATGCAACCTGCTCCAGCAAGCCGTCGCAAAGGATCCGCGCGGCCTCAGGCAGGTCCGGGTGAGTTGCGACGAGTTCCCTCAAGCTGGGAAGGTGTTTGATACCCTGCGGCACAATCAACCCGTACTCCATGAGATGTCCGCGTAGTGCGTTGACTGTCTGTGTGCGCTGTCGCACCAACAGGTCCCGAACCTTGAATGCCATGGATGAAGCCTGCTTCTCTGCGCTCTTCACTGTTACAAATCTCATCGTGGGACGCGATGCCGCTTCCGCGATTGCCTCAGCGTCAGCAGCATCGTTCTTCTGGCGTTTGACAAAAGGCTTCACATAGGAAGGATTGATCAGTCTGATCTCATGCCCCAGCTTGCCAATCTCCCGTCCCCAATAATGGCGCTGGCGCAGGCTTCCATCGCGACTACGCAGATCGGGAGCTTGGTGAAAAACTCAAGCAACCTTCCGCGGCTCAGCTTCTTGCGTAGGACCGCCGCTCCATCGGAGCCTGCGCCATGGATCTGGAATACGTTCTTTGCCAAATCCAAACCAACGATGGTAATCTCGTTCATGGACGTCCTCCTTGCTGGTCCAAACACACCCGCACTTTGGCACATTTGATGCCGTCGGGGGGCGTCCACTCCACCGGCTATGCCGCCTACAACAAGCTGGTCCGCTCCGATCGCGGCAATGACGGCGTCACATTGGCTGGCTGCTGGTCACACAAGTCGGCGCAAGTTCTATGAGCTGCATGTCGCGGAAAGCTTGAAGGTCGCAACGGAGACGGTCGAGCGGATGGCGAAGCTGTGGCAGGTCGAGGAGACCATGCGCGGCCAAAGCCCTGACGCGCGTGTCGCGGTGCGTCAGCAAACCTCCGCCGCGATCGTCACCGAGCTCTTCGCCCTCTGGCAAAAGACCCTGCCGCGGATCTCCGGCAAATCGAAGCTCGCCGAGGCGATCCGCTACGCGATGTCGCGTCGCGCCATCTTCGAGCGCTTCCTGGCCGACGGCCGCATCGAGCTCGACTCCAACATCGTCGAGCGAGCAATCAGGCCCCAGGCAAGCGCTGATTCATTGTACCCCTCTTCTTCAAGTGTCTGGAAACATTGATATTTGTTTTTGGAGTTCGGCGCGACACGGAC
>NZ_LNQB01000087.1 GCF_001651875.1 Sinorhizobium saheli | reverse complement strand
GATGCGCCCACACCTTCTTCTCAGCTATCCTCATCGCCGCAACATGCTGCTTCTATCTCGATTAATGAGTCCTGAGCCTAGCACTACTTTGGCACTTTTGGCTTGGGGCGTTCTGTGAGGAGCATCTCACAGTGGGGGCATCGTCGCGGCGGCGGCCGTGCAAGGATGTCGAGGATCGCTTTCCTGACGGCCGGCATGCTCGGTTGTGGCGGCGGACCTGTGAGTCTTTTTTTTCCGTCCCGCGGCCTTGAGGCGGCGAGACTGGAGAAAGGCATAGGCGATCATCGTCATCAAGGCATGTCGATGTAACCCCGTCCAGGACCTGCCTTCGAAGTGGTCGAGCCCAAGCTCCTCCTTGAGTTGCTGGTGTGCCTGCTCGCAGACCCATCTCGCTTTGATCGTGGCGGCGAGCGTCTTGAGGGTGGTATCGGCCGGCAGGTTCGACACATAGTATTTTTGCTCTCCGGTCGACCGCCGCTCGCCGACGAGCCAGACCTCGTCGCCAGGCATGCATTGCACACGATTATCGAGCATCCGGTGCTTATGGCCATCCGCAACCCGGACACGGCGGGCTGCGAAGAGACATGTCAGCCGGCCTTTGGTGCCCCGGCGCCAGCTAACCTTTTGCCATTTCTCGCCGGCCAACATCGCCTCGGCAGAAACCGGGGGCCGGTCGGCAATGTGGTATTTGCGGCGCTTGCCGGTGCTGGCGACGGGGAAGACCAGAGCAACGTCGGCCGGATAGACGTTCTGGCGTCGCGACAGGCCAACGGCCCAGAGCAGACCGCGCTCGCTCAAGGCCTGACGGAACGGCCCGGTTGATCCGTATCCGGAATCGGCAAGCACGCAGCCGAAACGGACGCCGGAGGCGATGACACGGTCGATCTCTTCAAGCGCGATCTCCGGCTTCGTCCGAGCGATCTGTTGATCCGCCGGCACGCCGGCCCGCGCCATGCGCTCTTTATCGTCCGTCCAGGTCTCGGGCAGAAACAGCCGCAGCCCCACCATCACCGGAACCTCGCGCGATGCCAGCGTCACCGAGACCAGAGACTGACAGTTGGCAGTCTTCCCAAGCGCGGAGGCATATTGCGGCGCAACGCCAACCGAGTGACATCCCTTCTTCGGCAACGCCGTGTCGTCGATGATCAACCAGGCATTGTCGCCGCCAACCAACTTGTCGGCTTCAACGAGCAGGGCCGTTTCGAGCGCAGAGGCATCCCAGACGCCGCTGCCGATGAAATGATGAAGCTGGTCATAGCTCACGCCGCTATCTCGCGCTGCCATCGGCTGAATGCTCTTGCGATCGCCAGGGCCGATCAGACCCGCTACATAGGCCGGGCACATCCGGCGCCGCCGCTTGTGCCCCAGCGGCGCCAAAAAGGGCTGAAGCCACTCCATCAACTCCTCATGCCAACCCGCCATGACGCGCTCCTCTTCCTCGGAGCGCACAACATCAATCCATCTTGGATAACAAATCGTTAACGTGCCAAAGTAGTGCTAGACTGACACGAGCTTCACGAAGGCCCGGAGCATTTTGCAGTCCGGTGGCATTCACCTGACGTGACAATCAGCTTTCCCGTGGCGACACCCAATCGTGCCAGTCTTCCTCGCTGCCGTGGAAGACATTGAGGTCGATTCGGCCATCGACGCCGTGCGAGAGGCCGGAGCCGGAATATTGCCAGAAGACCCACTTCCTGCCCGGATAGACCTTGGACGGGTGGGCGGCCACCGAGCGCAGCCAGAAGGGATGGCTGAGGAAGGCGCCCCGCAGATTGTCGCGATAGAAATCGGGAGCGGTGTAGATGATCGGCCGCTGTCCGTAGTGCCGCTCCAGCTTGTCCATGAAGACCTGCATCTTTTCACGCACCCGCTCGGGCGAGAGGCGTCGCTTGCAGCTCGACTCGCCGTTGTATTCAACGTCGATGACCGGCGGCAAGGCGCCTGCTTCCCTCGGGACGTTGCGGATGAACCAGTCGGCCTGCTCGCCGGCGGTACGGCACCAGTAGAAGAAGTGATAGGCGCCCCGCTTCAGCCCGGCCTCCTTTGCCCGGCGCCAGTTCTTCTTGAACATGGGATCGAGGTGATCGCCGCCGTCGGTCGCCTTGATATAGGCGAAGTTCGCGCCCTGCGTCCTGAGCTTCGTCCAGTCGATGTTGCCCTGCCAGCGCGAAACGTCGACGCCGTGCACGGCGAGCTTTCGCGGCGAGCGCTTGCCGAAATTGATCGGCTTGGCGTCGCGGAAGCGGTGGCTGTAGATTCGCGAACGGCCTCGGGGTTCGGCCCCGATTGCGGGGTTCTCCGGCGCCAGCATGGCCACCGGCCGCTCCGACGGAATCGGCATGCCCGCGGTTCTTTCGGCAGGCATGAAGGCTTGCGGCTCGGGAACCGGCCCGGCCCAGGCGAGCGCCTCCTGCAGCGCAGCGGCTTCGCCATCGGCCGCTCCGATATCGGCGACGGGCACCGGGCTCATGGGACGGACGGAACTCGTCGTCTCGCGCGACGGCCGTTCGGCCACGGCGCTCTGCCGTTTGCCTCCAAAGCCACAGCCCGACAAGGCAAGGCAGGCGATGACGATTGCTGACACACCCGATAGACGACGCATAGGAACCCGTACGCAAAACTGTGACGGCCAGGGTCGGCGCCGTCAGGACCCGCTGACGTGATTTGCTAAAGGGAAATTACCAAGAAAGTTTGAATCGAATCTTTCTCGATCGCTCCCATCGCGGGTGAATATCGGCGTCGCCGGCATCTGGCAGAGATCAATAGCGAATGCCGCGCGGAAAGCGGGATGAGGACCGACCCGCATCCCGCTTTTCCATTGCCGGCGCCTGCGGAACTTCCGGATCAGCCGGTGCGGATGGCGGCCTTTCCTTCGCTGACCAGACGCTCCGCGGCATCGGCGACGGAGACCCGCTCGAAGGCGAGTTCGTCCGCGATCGGGCGGAATACGCGATGGTCGAATTCCGTCGCTCCGAGCGGTGCCGGCGGCGGATAGCTGCCGACCTGGTCCTTCAAAGCGTTGATGTATTTCACCGTTTCCGCTTCGGTCGGGTTCAGCAGCGGCAATATTGCCTCGCGCACGGTCGGCGACATCGGCACGCCCCGTTCGACGCCGAGGATCTTGCCGGCTTCGACATCGTTGACGAAGAAGCTGATGAACTTGGCGGCTTCCTCGCCGTGCTCCGAGGTGGCGCCGATGCTCCAGATCAGGGCCGGGCGATAATAATGGCCCGAGGGCCCGCCCTTCTCGGCCCTGGGCAGCATGCCGATGCCGAGTTTGCTCTTCATGATGAGCTGATAGCCGATCAGCTGGTTCGAATAGGCCATGCCGATCGCCGAATAGCCGAGCGCCAGGCAGTTGGTGTCGATCGTATTCTGGTCGAGCGTCTGGACATCGGCAGCAACGGTGCCGCCGCGCTTGCGCAGATCCTCCCAGTAGGCATACCACTCCTTCGCCTCTTCGACACCGAAGCCAAGACCGCTTTCGTTGAAGAGGCTGCTGCCGCGCTGCCTGAGCCAGGCATCGAAGACATAGGTGTAGCGTGCGGCATAGGGCCCGCCGCCCTTGCCGGTGGCCTTGGCCATTTCGATCGCGATGTCGGCATATTCGGACCAGGTGGTGTCGAGCCCGGGCGGGGTGACGCCCGCCTTGGCGAAGGCATCGGCGTCGTAGAACATCGCAAAGGAGTTCAGGCCGAGACCGACGCCCCAGAGCTTGCCGTCCACGGTCGTGAGCTTCAGCATGTCCTTCCCGAAGGCATTCACGTCAAGGGCCGAGTTGATGAAGGGGTCGAGCGCGAGGCAGGCGCCGCGTTTCGAGTAGTCCGAGATCGTATTGGGCTCGAGCTGGAAAACGTCGGCAATGGCGCGGCCGGCCATCTGCGTCGCGAGCTTGGTCCAGTACCCGTCGCCGCTCAGGCTCTCGCCGACGATCGAAATACCCGGGTTCTTCTCCTGGAAGAGCCTGGCAACGCTCAATGTCCGCTTAGAGCGATCATTGGAGCCCCACCACATGGCGCGCAATTGCGAATCTTCGGCCGCGAAGGCCGACCGGGAACGGGACGTCGCAAGCGCAATGCCGGCGGCCGCGCCCGCCGTGCCGAGCATGAATGTGCGTCGATTGAATAGCATGCCGTTCCTCCCTGTCGTTGCCGGCGCTCTCCTCCAGCCTCCGGCAGAACCAAAGCCGAGGTAAAAGATTATGCAAAAAATCAATTCGCGCAAGGTTTTCTTCTTTGCTTGCAAATTTGCATTGTTTGCGTATTGTTTGCAGCATGATCGAAACGCCACCCAAACGATTCCGTCAAGCCGACATTGCCGCCCGGGCCGGGGTCTCGGTTTCCACCGTGTCGCGCGTGCTCGCCAACGAGCCCGGCATCAGCGATGATGTCCGGCGACAGATCCTTGAGGTCGCCGGAGACCTCGGCTATCCGCTGAAGGCGGCTCCGAAATCGGCGCCGCCGGCGCTGGCGCTGATTGCGAGCAACGGCGTCACCGGCGGCTTGAGCATCTTCTACGAGGGCCTCGTCGAGGGCTTGCGCTCGGAGGCGGCGCGGCAGGGCATGCCTTTCGACATCCGCCTCGTCCGCGAGGCGAAGGCAACCCCTGAGGTCGTGCGCGAGCATATGCAATCGGCCGGCGCGCAAGGGCTCTTCCTGGTGGGCATCGATCCGGGCGCAGCGCTCTGCGACTGGCTGGAGGAGAGCCGCACGCCCGTGGTCCTCGTCAACGGCACCGATCCTGAAATGCGGTTCGACGGCGTCTCGCCCTCCAACTTCTTCGGCGCCTATGCGGCAACGCGGCGGCTGATCGATGCCGGTCATCGCCGCATCCTCCACCTGACCGGGTCGCACCGGCAGACGATCCGCGAGCGCATCCGCGGTTTCGAAGCCGCGGTCGCCTCGGTGGAAGGCGGCGAGGCGCGGGTCATCCGCCTGCCGTTCGAGACCGATGCGAGCGTCGAGGCGCATTCGGCGACGCTCGCGGCCCTTGCCGAGGACGCGGGCTTCACCGCCGCCTTCTGCATGAACGATTTCGTCGCAGTCGGCGTGCTCGAGGCGGTGACGGAAATCGGCCGGCGCGTTCCGAACGATTTCGCCATCGTCGGCTTCGACGACCTGCCCTGCGCCGAGATGGCCAATCCGCGCCTCGCAACGATGCGGGTCGACCGCGTGGCGCTTGGCCGCGAGGCGATCGGCATGATGCAGCAGCGCTTCCGCCACCCGGACGCACCCGCCCGGCAGGTCTCTCACGCCGTCATGCCGGTTGGCGGCGGCACGCTTGAGGAAAGGCCGCGCGCATGACCTACGATCCAGCCAGCGCCAATCCGCTCAAGGGCAATGCGCTCGAGACGCGCGCCGATATGCAGCGGGCCCTGATAGACCTCTTCAACCCGCTGCTGCCGTATTTTTCCGAGGGGAATGCGCGCGTCCGCCTCGACGCGGCGGCGGCGCATTTCGACCGTGCCGCGGCTGATCTCGAAGGTTTCGCGCGGCCGCTCTGGGGGCTCGCCCCCTTTGCCGCCGGCGGCGGCCAGTTCGCCCACTGGGACCGTTACGCGCAAGGCATCGCCAACGGCACCGATCCGGACCATCCGGAATATTGGGGCGCCGTCAACGGCCGCGACCAGCGCATGGTCGAACTCGCAGCACTCGGCTTCGCGCTCGCCCTGGTGCCGGAAAAGATATGGGATCCGCTGAGCCCGGCAGCGCGCGACGGGCTCGTCGCCTATCTCATCCACGCCCGGCAATTCGACTATGCCGACAACAACTGGAAGTTCTTCCGCATCCTGGTCGACATCGCGCTCGACCGCCTGGGGGTCGAATACGACCGGAGCCTTACGCATGCCTATCTCGCCGAGCTCGAAGGCTTCTACATCGCCGATGGCTGGTATCGGGACGGCAACGTTCGGCGCATCGACCATTACATCCCCTTTGCCATGCACTTCTATGGCCTGATCTACGCGCGCCTCGTCGACGACGACTACGCCGAGCGCTACCGGGAGCGGGCGCTTCTCTTCGCCCAGGACTTTCGCCGCTGGTTCGCTGAGGACGGCGCCGCCCTCCCCTTCGGCCGCAGCCTCACCTACCGTTTCGCCTGTGCAGGCTTCTGGTCGGCGCTCGCCTTTGCCGATCTGGAGGCGCTGCCCTGGGGCGAGATCAAGGGGCTCTGCCTGCGCCACCTCCGCTGGTGGGCGGACAAGCCGATGACCGACCGCGACGGCGTGCTGTCGATCGGCTATGGCTATCCGAACCTCCTGATGTCGGAGAACTACAATTCCGCGGGCTCGCCCTACTGGGCGTTCAAGGCCTTCCTGCCGCTTGCCGTCGGCGAGGATCATCCGTTCTGGACGAGCGCGGAAACGCCGCTGGCCCAGGGGGATGCGCCCGTCGCATTCCGCCATCCGGGCATGGTCATGATGCCTTGCAAGGGCGATGTCGTGGCGCTTTCCTCTGGCCAGGAGAACCGGCAGATGCGGTTCGGCTCGGAAAAATACGCGAAATTCGCCTATTCCACCCGCTATGGCTTCAGCGTCGAGAGCGACGAGCGGGCCTTTGCCGGCGGCGCTTTCGATTCGATGCTGGCCTTCAGCGACGACGGCATTCACTATCGGGTGCGCGAAGGCAACGAAGAGGCGCGCCTTGCCGGCACGATGCTCTTTTCAAGATGGTCGCCCTGGCCGGACGTCGTCGTCGAGACCTGGCTCATTCCCTCGCCGCCCTGGCACATCCGGGTGCATCGGATCACTACGCCACGGCCCCTCGAAACGGCCGAAGGCGGCTTTGCCATCGCCAGGCGCGACTTCGAGGCCGACTCGCTCTCCGCGGCCGCCGGCTCTGCCCACGCGATCGGGGCCGTGGATTTCAGCGGCATTCGCGACCTCGGGTCGACCGTCATCCGCCAGGGCCTCGTCCAGAAGGCGCCCCCCAACACCAACCTGATCGTAGCGAAAACGCTTGTGCCGCAATTGCACGCCACGATACCGGCCGGAGAAACCATCCTGCGCTCTGCGGTTGTCGCACTACGCGACACTTCCTTCGACGACTGGTCGAGGCCGCCGGCGGCGCCGGGCATCGACGAATTGCGCGCGCTCGCGGAAGACGGCGAGACCGTGAGCGCGATGAAAGCCCCGGTGCGAATGCCATGACCCGGCCCGCGATCGCCTTTGCAATGCAGCCCGACCGGACGCGATACGTCCTGACGCCGGAACTCCTGCGGCGGATCGAAGGTCTTGCCCGCATTCTCGATGAAGCGCCGATGACGTGCTTCGATGACGAACGGGCGAGGCGGCTCCTGGCCGAAGCGGAAATCCTGGTGACCGGTTGGGGCGCTCCGCCGTTCGACGGCACGGCGCTGGCGCAGGCGCCGCGCCTTCGCCTCATCGTGCATGCCGCCGGCACGGTCAAGGGTCTGATCGACGAAGGCGTCTTCGATGCGGGGATTGCCGTCAGCCATGCGGCGGAGGCCAATGCGGTGCCGGTTGCCGAGTTCACGCTTGCCGCGATCATCTTCGCCGGCAAGCAGGTCTTCCGCTTCCGCGATCTCTATGCCGCCAACAGGAACCGCGCGCGGATCCACCGCCTGCAGGGCGAGCCGATCGGAAATTATCGCCGCACCGTCGGCATCGTCGGCGCGTCGCGGATCGGGCGGCGGGTGATCGAGTTGCTGCGGCATTTCGATTACCGCATCCTGCTCTACGACCCACTGGTCAATCCGGAAGGTGCCGCGGCGCTTGGTGCCGAGAAGGCGGACCTCGATCCGTTGATGGCGCGCTCGGATATCGTATCCCTGCACGCGCCTTCGCTGCCCGAGACCCGGCACATGATCGATGCGCGGCGGCTCTCGCTCATGAAGGAGGGCGCGACCCTCATCAATACGGCGCGCGGAGCGCTCGTCGACGAAGCGGCGCTCATCGACAGGCTGAAGACGGGCGCGATCCATGCCGTCATCGACGTCACGGATCCGGAAGTGCCGGAGGCAAGCTCGCCCCTCTACGACCTGCCGAATGTCTTCCTGACCCCCCACATCGCCGGCGCGATCGGGCTGGAGCGAACGCGCCTCGGCGAGATGGCGGTCGATGAGATCGCCCGCTTCGTCGCAGGCAGGCCGCTCGATTTCGAAATCCGCAAGGCCGATCTGGAGCGGATTGCATGAGCGGCTTCGAACCGGGGCTGTGCACGGTGACCTTCCGCAACATCGTGGCGGACAGGATCGTGGTGCTGGCGAAGGAAGCCGGACTTGCCGCGGTCGAATGGGCGGGCGATGCCCATGTGCCTCCCGGAGACACGTCACTTGCCCGGACGGTCGCGGACCTCTGCGAAGGCGCTGGATTGGCGACCTCCTACGGTTCCTATGTCGCGCCGCCGACGGACGATCTCTCCGCCTTCCGGCGCGCACTCGAGACGACGATCGCGCTGGGCGCCTCCAATATCCGCATCTGGCCCGGCACACGCGGGCGCGATTCCGCCGATTACGCCGCCGATGAACGGCGCGCCGTGGCGGACATGATCCGCGCCATGGGCGATGAAGCCGCGCGGCATGGCGTCACCGTCTCGCTGGAATATCACCCGCAATCGTTGACGGACGACACCCTCTCGGCGCGCCGCCTGATCGACGCGATCGCCCATCCAGATGTCTATCTCTATTGGCAGCCGCGCCCTGGACTGCCGCTTGCCGAAGCGCTGGCCGAGATTGCCGAAATCGGCGAGCATGTCTCCCATCTCCATGTCTTCGCCTGGGACAACGCCCGCAATCGCTTCCCGCTGGCCTCGGCCGCCGACTATTGGCGACAAGTCCTCGACGCCCTGCCCGCGACGCGCTGGACCGGGCGGCGCTTTGCCCTCATCGAATTCGTGGCAAACGACGACCCGTCGGCATTCCGCGAAGATGCCGCGACGCTGAGGCAGATCCTCGAAGGGTAAGCGGCATTCGCGACGGCCGCACTGGACAGGGCACGCTGCCCGGTGGGAAACACGGGCGACGTTATCACCGAGATCGCGAGAAGCCCCGGCGGCACCGGGTAAGGTAAACCGCCGCACACCGCGCCTTAAATACCCAGGACCACGGCCCCACCGGTCAGCCCCGCGCCCGCCGCGGTCAGCAACAGCTTTTCTCCCGACGCGAAAGGCTTCCGTTGGTGCGCAAGCGAGAGCGAGAGCGGGATCGTTGCGGCCGACGAGTTGCCGTGGTCTTCGATGCTGCGCACGGTTCTTCCCGGCTCGATGTCGAGATTGCCGCAAACCGCATCGAAAATCCGGACATTTGCCTGATGGGGCACGAAACGGCTGACGTCGGCAGGGCAAAGACCCGCATTTGCGAGCGCGCGCGTTGAGCAGGCCGTCATCATCTCCACGGCGCGGATGAACACGTCCCGCCCGTCACGCATCGTCATCAGGACGTCCTCCGCCGCCATGCCGGGTGCGAAGGGTCGGCTGCTGCCGCCCGCCGGTATCGTGATCAGGTCGTAGCCGCTCCCGTCCGAGGCCAGATCGACGCCGATCAGCCCCTTGTCGGCATCGTCGCAAGGCGCGACGACGACGGCGCCCGCCGCATCGGCGAAGAGCACGGCGCTTGCCCTTTCCGCCGGATTGATCCGGCGGCTGAGGATATTGGCGGCAACGACGAGGACCGGTCTTCCCTGGGCGCGGACGAAGCCGTCGGCGAGCGTCAGCGCGTAGAGAAAGCCGGAGCAGGCGCCGGCAAGGTCGATCGCACCGGAATTGGCGAGCCCCAGACGATGGGCGAGCAGCGGCGCCGATGGCGGCAGCAGGTGATCGGGCGTCGAGGTCGCAAGCAGCGTCAAGGCGATGTCGTTGCGCGCGACGCCCGCGTCCTGAAGCGCCGCCTCCCCCGCTTTGGCGGCAAGTCCGCTCAGCGTGTCACCTGCGTCCACCCACCGTCGTGCGCGAATGCCGGTCCGCCGCTCGATCCAGCCCGGCTCGAGGCAGAGTCTCGTTTCGATCTCGGCATTTTCGACGCGCCGCGTCGGCACGAAATGGCCGAAGCCGGCAAGGCAGGAGGACCGGACGGCGCTCATAGCCGCCCTGCCGCGAAGGCCGACGCCGCCTCGTCGATCGCATCATAGGCGCGGTCGAGATCGGCATCGGTGACGCAATAGGGCGGCATCAGGTAGATGACATTGCCGAGCGGCCGGATGAGGAGCCTGCGTTCGCGGAAGAAGGCGCGAAGGCGCGGCCCGACGTCCGAAAGATAGCCGCCGACGGGCACGGCGAGGTCGAGCGCAGCGATGGTGCCCGCCTGGCGCATGTTGCAGAAGCGCGGGTCGCCTTCGAAGCGCCGCAGGCGGCGGCGCTGCATCGCCGCCAGCGCCTCGATGCGCTCGCCGACCGGCTCGGTCTTCCAGATGCCGAGATTGGCGAGCGCGGCCGCGCAGGCGATCGGGTTGGCCGTATAGGAGCTCGAATGAAAGAACGTCCTGCGGCGGTCGGTCGAAAGATGCGCATCGAATATCGCGGCCGTGCACAGCGTCGCCGCCAGCGGCAGCGCGCCGCCCGTGAGCCCCTTCGAGGTGCAGAGGATGTCGGGCGCGATCCCCGCCTGCTCGCAGGCGAAGAGCGGACCCGTCCGGCCCCATCCGGTCATCACCTCGTCGGCGATGAAGAGGCTGCCGTGCCGCTCGGCGATCCGCTTCAATTCGCCGAGGACCGAAGCCGGGTAGGTCTTCATGCCGCCGGCGCCGAGCACCAGCGGCTCGACGAGCAGTGCCGCCACCTGGCCGGAGGCACAGAAGGTCTCGAAGGCGTCGAGCGTCTCCTGTTCGCGGCCGGCTTCCGGAAAGGGTACCCGGTCGACGGCGAAGAGGAGCGGTTCGTAGGCCGCATTGAAGACGCCGCGCTCGCCCGCCGACATCGTGCCGATCGTGTCACCGTGGTAGCCCTGCTCCAGGACGCAGATGCGGCTGCGCGGGGCGCCGATATTGTGGAAGAAGCCCAGCGCCATTTTCAGTGCCACTTCCACCGCAGTCGAGCCGCTGTCGGAATAGAACACGTGCTCGAGGCCCGCGGGCGCGATCGCGATCAGGCCGCGCGCAAGCTCCTCCGCCGGCGCATGGGTATATTCGGCGAAGATGATCTGGTCGTAATTCTCCGAGGCGCGCCGGATCGCCTCCATGATCGCCGGGTGCCGGTGACCATGGGTGATCACCCACCAGGAGGAGATCGCATCGAAGATCCGCTCGCCGTCCTCGTCTATGAGGTAGGCGCCCTCAGTAGCGACAATCCGCTTCATCGGGGCTTCGAGCGCATGCTGGGTGAAGGGATGCCAGACGGGAGACCTTTTCATGCCGGCACCTCGCGGAAGCGGTCGATGTCGAAATGCGCGCGAAATGCTTGCCGCAGGGCATCCGGCGTCAAGGCGAGCCGCGGCAGCCGGCCGAGCACGCGGACGTGTGCGAGCGCAGCGATGGTCGCCTGGGTGTCCGCCTGCTCGTCGCCAATGAAGGCGACGCCGAGGATCGGGATCGAGCGCGCGCGCAGCGCCTCGAGCGACAAGAGCGTGTGATTGATCGTCCCGAGCCCGGTGCGGGCGCAGAGGACGACGGGAAACCGCCAGCGCGCGAAGACATCGGCAAAGATGGTCTGTTCGGTGAGCGGCACCATGAGGCCGCCGGCCCCTTCGATGACCAGCGGCGCGTCGGTCTCGGGCGGTGAGAGCCTATCGGCGAGAACCGTCACGCCATCGAGCCTGGCAGAGAGATGCGGCGAGGCGGGTGCCCTGAGCCTGTAGGCCTCGGGCAGGATGCGGTCCGGCGCCATCTGCCCGAGCCGCCGCACGGTTTCGCTGTCCGTTTCGCCATCGAGCCCGGACTGCACCGGCTTCCAATAGAAGCCCGCGAGCGCGTCGGTGAGTGCCGCCGCAAAGACCGTCTTGCCGATGCCGGTATCCGTGCCGGTGACCACCAGGCGCAGCGTCATGGCTGTTCCTCCGCCATCGCGATCTCGAGCCTCTCCAGCATCTCGGTAATTGCCGACCGGTCGACATTGAGCGTGATCGCGATCCGAAGCCGCGCCGTACCTTCCGGCACGGTCGGCGGCCGGATCGCCCGGATATCGAAGCCTTCCGAGCGCAGGCGTGCCGCGATCTTCACCGCCCGGGCATTGTCGCCGATCATCACCGGCAGGATCTGCGTTCCGCTGCCCTTAAAGCCGAGCCGTGCCGCAAGGGCCTCATTGGCGAAGGCCCTGAGCTCATCGAAAGCCGCTCGGCGATGCGGCTCGTCCGCGAGTATCCGCAAGGCCTCGCGAACGGCGGCGGCGATCAGCGGTGACGGCGCCGTCGAATAGATGAAGCCGCGGGCGCGGTTGACGAGATAGTCGCAAAGGACCGCGTTCACGCCGAGCAAGGCGCCCGAAACCCCGAGCGCCTTGCCGCAGGTGTGCAAGGCGAGGATATTGTCCCGGCCCTCGAGCGTGGCCGAAAGGCCGGGGCCGAAGACGCCGGTCGCATGCGCCTCGTCGATCACCAGAAAGCCGTCATGCCGCTCCGCGATCGCGGCGAGTTCGGCAAGCGGGGCCCGGTCGCCGTCCATCGAGTAGAGGCTTTCGACGGCGATCCACGGACGCCCCCTTCCGCCGGCAGCGCGCCACTTGCGGATCGCCTCGGCAAAGGCATCCGCATCGTTGTGAGGCACCGCAACGGCCGGCGCCTTGCTGGCGGCAATGCCTTCGTGAGCGCTCGCATGGATCAGCGCATCATGGACGATGATGTCGTCACGCTGCGGCAGGGTCGAAAACAGCGCGACATTGGCAGCATAGCCGCTGCCGAAGAAAAGCGCCCGGCCCGCCCCGAAGAATTCGGCCGCCTCCGCCTCCAGCGCCTCATGCTCCGGATGGTTGCCGCGCAAGAGCCGCGAGCCGCCGGCACCGACCGGCACGCCGCGGTCGATCGCCGCGACGATGGCGGCCTTGAGGCGCGGCGAGTCGGCAAGCGCCAGATAGTCGTTCGAGGTGAAATCGACACCGTCCCCGGACGCAAGCTCCCGGCGCCGCCCCCTGCGATCGAGCCCAGCCAGCGTCCTTTCGTAACGAGCGAAAGCGCCCGAGGTCATTCGGCCGGCTCCGGCTGCAGTTCCATCGGCTTCAGCCCGAGACGGCGGAACAGCGCCGTATCATGGTCCTCGCCGGGATTGTCGGCGGTCAGCAGCGTCTCGCCCACGAAGATCGAGTTCGCCCCGGCGAAGAAGCAGAGCGCCTGTATTTCATCGCTCATTCCGGTGCGGCCGGCCGAGAGGCGGACATGGGACTGCGGCATCAGGATGCGGGCAAGCGCGATTGTCCGGACGAAATCGATCGGATCGACCGGCGGCGCGTCGGCGAGCTTCGACCCGGGGATCGGGATCAGCATGTTGATCGGCACGCTTTCCGGAGCGGTCGGTAGATTGGCGAGCGTCACCAGCATCGAGATGCGGTCGTCGACCGTCTCGCGCATGCCGAGGATGCCGCCGGCGCAGACCTTGATCCCCGCCTCGCGCACATTGGCAAGCGTCTCCAGTCGGTCGGCGAAGGTCCGGGTGGTGATGACTTCGCCGTAGAAGCGCTCAGACGTGTCGATGTTGTGGTTGTAGTAGTCGAGGCCGGCATCGGCAAGCCGCGCCGACTGCGCCGGGTTCAGCATGCCGAGCGTCATGCAGGTCTCCATGCCGAGCGCCTTGACGCCCTCGACCATGGCGACAATCGTTTCCATGTCGCGCTCCTTCGGGCTGCGCCAGGCGGCCCCCATGCAGTAGCGCGTCGCCCCGCCCTCCCTGGCCTTCCGGGCCTCGGCGATGACCCGCTCGACCTCCATCAGTTTCGAGGCCTTGAGCCCCGTCGGATAGTGCGCCGACTGGCTGCAATAGCCGCAGTCCTCCGCGCAGCCGCCGGTCTTGATCGACAGGAGCCGGCTCATCTGCACGGCGTTTGGGTCGAAATGGGCGCGATGGACGGATTGGGCGCGGAAGAGAAGATCGTTGAAGGGCAAATTATAGATTTTTTTCGCATCGTCGAGCGTCCAAGGCTCTGCAGCGGACCCGGAACTGGCCGTTCCTCCTTCCCGTGAAGCGTGTACGTCGAGCATTTCTCGCGATCCCCTATGCGCTTGCGGTCTATATAGATAGATTCCAATATTATCTATAATTTCGGCGGATCAACGAAGGTGCAAGCGCCTATTCGGCGAACAGCTTCAGAAATACAACCAAAGAGGGATTCGACAGGGGAAGCAGCCATGGCGAACGCGCCGCGGGAAATCGGAAAATGCTGCAAAAGCAATCGGCTGGAGGCGGCGATCAGCCGACGATTGCGAAGGCGCCGCCGGATGCATTTTTCGCCGGCTTTTGCCCGATCCTCTGGACATGGCGCTCCAGCACGGCGGCGGCGTTCTCTGTCCTGCCCTGGCGAAGGAAAGCGAGAATCGCCCTGTGGTCGTGGTCGGGCCTGACTTCCCAATCCGATCGCCAGGTTGCGAACAGGAAGCGGGCACTGACCGCATGCAGATCGTCGATGGCGGCGAGCAGGCGCGGCATGCCGCAGGGCGTCAAAAGCAATCGGTGGAAGCGGCGGTTCGCTTCCTCCCAGGAGCGTACGTCGCGCGCCCTGTCGGCTTCGACGGTCGCCTCCTCCGCCTGGTCGAGGATCGACGGCGTCAGGTGCGGCGCCGCGTGGCGCAGCGCCAGAACCTCGAGCGCCGCCCGCATCTCGGCAACCTCGCGCACCGCTTCGAGGCTGAAGGTGGCGACCCGCACGCCGCGGCGCGGCTCGCTCACGGCAAGACCCTGCGCCTCAAGCCGACGGAAGGCCTCGCGCACCGGCACATGGCTCGTTCCGAATTCCTCGGCGATGTGATCCTGCCGGAGCTTGGTACCCGGCTCCAGTTCACCCGTCACGATCCGTTCCGCGAGGATGCGGCAGATGCGGGTGGCAATCGTGTCTTCGTTCGTCGCGGCCATGCTTTATAGATAATTTGCAGCGCACCCGGTGTCGAGCAGGTTGAAGCGCGGTGACCGTTTAGGCTGGCGACGCCTGGTTCCGTGCGCAGTTCCGTCCGGCCGCGGGAAATGGAAGTGAGCCGCATCGCGGCCATGCTCCGTGGCTTCGATATCGGCAAGGCGTCCGTCGCGCGGGCACGCGCGCAGACGCCAGGCGACGGACGCCACGGGTCACCATCTCCCGCGCGTGAGCTGGGAGCGAAACGCGCGCGGGCTTATCCGAGCAGGGCAACGCCGCCATGCAGGAGAGCTGGGAGGAGTTCTGATCGCGATACCGGTCGGACTGCGCATGCCATGAGGTAGATCGCCGGCGGTGACAGCCGCCGGCGAAAATGCGTCCGCCGCTGCTCACCCGGCGACGAGGGAATCATCGACGATGATGACGGGGCGGCCGAGCGAGCAGGCTTCGACCCGCGCCTCGACCCGGTAGACGGATTTCAGCATCTCTGCCGTGATCACCGTGTGCGTGGGGCCGCTCGCGGCCACGGAGCCGCCGCTGATGACGATCGTATCGTCGCAATAGCGCAGCGCGTGATTGAGGTCGTGCAGCGCAATCAGCACCGCCATGCCGGATTGCGTAGCAAGCCGCTTCATGAAGCCCAGCACCTCGATCTGGCGGAAAAGGTCGAGCGCCGAGGTCGGCTCGTCCATCAGCAGGATTTCGGGCTTTCGCACCAGCGCCTGCGCGATCGAGACGAGCTGGCGCTGGCCGCCGGAAAGCTCGCCGAGGCCGCGGAAGGCGAGATCGCCGATCCGCAGCGCGGCCAGCACCCGATCGATTTCGGCGAGTTCGCCATCCTTGACCTTCCAGCCGGAACCTTGCTTGGCCGAAAGGAGGACCGACTCGTAGACCGTCAACACCGCATTGGCGCCGGTGTCCTGCGGCATGTAGCAGATCGCCTCCGGTCCCCTCGCCGTATCCGAGAGGTGAACGAGGCCCGGACCGGCGGCGAGACCGGCGATGCGCTTGAAGAGCGTCGATTTCCCCGCCGCATTCGGACCGATGACGGCCGTCAGCCCGCCGCCCCTGAGCGTCCCGGTCGTGATGTCCGACAGCACGATGCGCCGGCCATAGGTGGCGCCGACCCCCTCGAGCACAAGGCTCACCATGACCGCCTCCTGTTGGTGAAAATCAGGACGAAGAAGAAGGGAACGCCGACGAGCGCCGTGATGATGCCGATCGGCAGCACCGCCCCGGGGATCAGCATCTTGCTGACGACCGAGGTGACGGAGAGCAGGAGCGCGCCGCAGAGGATCGAAGCCGGCAGGAAGAAGCGCTGGTCCTCGCCGACGAGCATGCGGGCGATGTGCGGTCCGACGAGACCGACGAAGCCGATCGTGCCGACGAACGAAACCGGGATAGCCGAAAGCAGGCTCACGGTCAGCATCGTTTCGAGCCTGAGGCGGCGGACATTGATGCCAAAGCTCGCGGCCTTGTCGTCGCCAAGGCGAAGCGCCGTCAGCGCCCAGGCATGCCGCGCAAAGAGCGGGACGGCCAAAACGAGAACGGCGCCGGTGATGAACACCTTCGGCCAGGTCGCCTTGGTGAGGCTGCCCATGGTCCAGAAGACGACGGCCGCCAGCGCCTGCTCGGAGGCGAGATATTCGAGCAGCGACAGCGCCGCGTTGAAGGTGAAGACGAGCGCGATGCCGAGGAGCACGATCGTCTCGACGGTGACGCCGCGCATGGTCGAGGCGAAATGGATGAAGAGCGCCGCCAGCATCGCCATCAGAAAGGCGTTGAGCGGCACCATGTATTGGACGGCGACGGGGAAGACCGCGATGCCCCCCACGAGCCCGAGCGCCGCGCCGAAGCCGGCCGCGGCCGAAATGCCGAGCGTGAACGGGCTCGCGAGCGGATTGGCGAGGATCGTCTGCATCTGCGCGCCCGCCACCGACAGCGAGGCGCCGACGGTTACCGCCATCAATGCGATCGGCATGCGGATATCCCAGATGACGACGCGAAGCTGGTCGCTGACGCTCTCGGCGCGAAACAGCGCCTCGAGCACGTCCGAGAGCGGATAGTTGGCGGGACCGAGCGCCATGTCGATGGCGACGGAGACGAAAAGTGCCGCCAGCAGCGAGGAGAGCATCAGGAACCGGCGCGCGACGAGGGCGCGGTAGCGCCCGCCCCCTTCGATGCCGGAGATTTCATCTGTGATGGCGACCATCACTCACCTCCTTCAGAGAGCGAGACGAAATAGCCCGGCCGATAGGTGACCGGCGGCGCCGCGGCCATCGACAGGGCGGCCAGAGCCGAGACGACGTTCTTCAGCATCCGCATTGGCAAGACCTCGCAGAAAGACGACCGGAGGGCGGCGCCCTCCGGTCCGGGCGTTTACTGACCGACGTTCAGCGAGACGAAGTAGCCGCTCTTATAGGGTAGCGGCAGGAAGCGCTCGTGCAGTTCCTTGAACGTCGCGTCGGGATCGAGGTCCTTGAAGAGGTCCGGATGCAGCCACTTCGCGATCTGCTGGATGGCCACGAACTGGTAGGGATTGTTGTAGAACTGGTGCCAGATGGCGTGGACGTTGCCTTCCTTGACCGCCTTCACATCGGTGAAGGCCGGGCGCTTCGTCAGGTTCTCGAGCTTGCGCAACGCCTCCTTCTCATCTGCCCCGTAGCCGACGCCGACCCAGTCGCCGCCGGGAACATATCCTTCCCAGTTGCCGCCGGTGATGATGACCTGGTCCGGGTTGGAAGCGATGATCTGCTCCGGATTGACGGTGCCGAAGGTGCCGGGAATGATGTCCTTCGCCATGTTCACGCCGCCCGCGAACTCGACCATCCTGCCGAAATTCTCATTGCCGAAGGACATGCAGCAGTCGTCGGAATAGCCGCCGGCCCGCTCCATGAAGACGAGCGGCTTCTTCGGATCGGCCTTTGCCAGGACATCGGTCACCCTGGCGATATTGTCGGCGCGGAACTTGATGAATTCCTCGGCCTTCTCTTCCTTGCCGAACAGCTTGCCGATCAGGCGCATGCTCGGTTCGGTGTTCTCCATCGGCTTTTCGCGGAAGTCGACATAGACGAGCGGAATGCCGACTTTCTCGAGCTTCTCGATATAGCCCGCCTCCTCTGTCGCCGCCTTGGCGTCGATGTTCATCAGCATCACGTCGGGCTTCAGCGCCACCGCCTGCTCGATGTCGAAGGTCCCGTCCTTCATGCCGCCGAAGGCCGGCAGCTTCGCTATCTCGGGATACATGGCGAGGTAAGCGGCATAGGTCTCCGGATCGGCCTTTGCGAGGTCGTCACGCCAGCCGACGACGCGCTTGAAGGGCTCGTCCTTGTCAAGGGCGGCGACGAAATAGATCTGGCGCCCCTCGCCGAGAATTACGTGCTCGACCGGCACGTGGATCTCGACCTGACGGCCGGTGATATCGGTCACCTTGACCGTTTCGGCGAGTGCTGCGGTCGCAAAAAGCACGCAGAAACCCGCGGCGGCGGCGGCCACCCTGTTGAAAAGTCGCATTGTTTTCCTGCTCCGATAAAAATCGAGGCTTTCTAGTATTTCATGACTTTCAAGGTCAACAATTATCTTTTAGAACGCTTCCAAACCAATTTGAGCGGGGCCGGCAAAGCGCGCGGTTTGGTGTGCGTCCCGACCCCGGATCCGACAGCAAGCGATGGCCGGTTCGTTCCGGCCATCATCGAGAGACAAGGCAGGTACGGAAATGAGCGACGTGGCGGAGCGGCGAAACTACGATCTTCGTGACGAGATAAAGGCCTACTGGTCGGAGCGCGCCGCGACCTTCGACCTTTCGCCCGGCCACGAGATTTTCTCCGAGGAAGAGCGCGCCGCCTGGCACCGGCTCTTCCGGCGCCATCTTGGAGACGGGGCGGGCCGGCCGGCGCTCGATCTCGCGAGCGGAACCGGGGTCGTCTCTCACCTGCTCGACGACCTCGGCTTCAAGGTGACCGGGCTCGACTGGGCCGAGCCCATGCTGGAACGGGCGCGCCGCAAGGCGAAGGACCGCAGACGCAGCATCTCCTTCCGCCTCGGCGACGCGGAAAACACGATGGAACCGGACGGCCGCTATGACGTCGTCGTCAACCGGCACCTGGTCTGGACGCTGGTCGATCCGCCAGCGGCCTTCCGGGAATGGCTGCGGGTGATGAAACCCGGCGGCCGCTTGCTGATCATCGACGGCGATTTCGTCAATCCCGGCCGGCTGGAGCGGTTCTTCTCGGCGCTCAATGCCTGGAGCCAGCGCGTCGGCCTCACCAGGCCGGACGCGCCGGCGCAACCACGCGAGATGCTGGAAACACATCGCAGCATCCTGTCCCGCGTTCATTTCTCGCAGGGCGCCCGGTCGCAAGCCGTCGTCGAACTGCTCCGCGCGGCCGGCTTCGCCGACATAGAAGTCGATACCGATCTCGGCGAGATACACCGGACGCAGGCGAAGAACTGGAGCCTGTTCAAGGGGCTCGCCCGCAAAAATCAACATCGTTACGCGATCCGGGCGAGCAAGCCGCTGGACGCGGCCTGATCCGAACCGGCAATTGCACGACCCCTCTTGAAATCGGCGGCAGTGGTCTCCATTTATCGGCCACTACCCGTCATCGAGAACCAGCGCGCGGATCAAAGTCCGCCGGCGCCCGCGTTCTCCGGGTCAAAGGGCGCTCCCCGCAAGGGTCGAGCGCCCTTTTTGCTGCCCGGCATCGCAGGAGAACGCGTTCAGCCGGAGCCACAAAGCTGCCGCTCAATGGTCAGCAAATTGCCCCTTCATCGCCGCACCGAGCCCTTTTGAGGGTTCCATGGTCGTTCGGTCGCTTGCGTCGCGAGTCTCCGCGACCGGGCAATCACAGGCGGTTTTGCTGCCGCTCACGTCATGCACGTCACGGAGGACAGAACATGATCACTCGTTACACACTCGTTGCATCGCTGACCGTTGCAGCTTCCAGCCTGATGGGTCTCGGCCCGGCCTCTGCGCTTGAACTCGCGCAAGCGCAACAGGCACAGCCCTCGCAGTCGCAGCCCGGCGCGAGCGCGCCCATCAGCGAACAGAAGATCGAGGCCTTCGCCGTGGCCTACCTTCAGGTCGACAAGGTCAGGCAGGAATATTCCGCCAAGATCGGAGCGGCCAAGGACGAGTCGGCGAAGGCCAAGCTCCAGAACGAAGCTAGCCAGGAAATGGTCAAGGCGGTCGAGGCCTCGCCGAACATGTCGGTGGAGGAATATACGACGATCCTGAAGGCGGCACAGAGCGATCCGGCGCTCGCGCAGAAGGTTCAGGAAAAGCTTCAGACATCGACGCCGGCGCAACCGGCCGCACCGGCGCAGTAACGCTCTTCAATGGCCTGCTTTTGATTTTGGGTCGGATAGACCCAAAATCGTCGGCCGAGCCTTCATCAACCGGCGGCCAACCAGAACACCAGGGCCGATATCACGATGAACACTCCGACGGCCGCAAGCAGCCTGAGGGTGCCGGCGCTGGTGTTGCCGCCGAGCGCGCGGTTCCAGGCTTCCCCGCCGGTCGCGTCATGCGATCCGGCTTCGGCTTCCGCGGTTTGAGGCTCGGCTCCAAGCGGATGCGCACGGCCGACCTGCTCGTCGCCGCCGCCATAGTCGTGCGGCGGCGGTTGCGGCGGATCGGGCCGCCTCCGGTTCTCATCGCTGAGGGTGAAAGCAGCGCTTCCTACGTCCGAGGCATCGGCAACGTGGTCTTCGGGCTCCGCAGCGCCCTCACGGCCGCCGCCGATCGGCAGGCTTTCCTGTTTCCCTGGCATCTTTGCCTCCCTTGAAGCGAACTAAAAGGGGCGCCGTTGCGCCCCCGATCCCTTTCGTAGACTTGCGGGAAAATGCATCGCGCCCGTCAGCCGGTTCGCCCCGCCTGATTGTGCGCGCCGCCCGGTTCGGTCACGCCCTTGAGGCCGGTGCCGGCGACCCCCGGCTGATCGCGGGCCGCGTCGGCGAGCGAGACGATCCCCACCAGCCTCTTGTCGCGATTGACGACCGGCAGGCGGCGAACCTGGATGTCACCCATGTTGCGGGCCACCTCGTCGACCTCGTCGTCCTCGAAGCAGTATTTGACGTCCGTGGTCATGATGTCGCGGACCTTTGCCTGGGGATCGAGGCCGTCGGCGACGCCGCGCACCACGATGTCCCTGTCCGTTATCATGCCGACCAGGCGATCGTGATCGCCGACCGGCATGAAGCCTATGTCGTTTTCGGCCATCTGCCGCGCGATTGTCGCAATGGTGTCGTCGGGGGTCGCGAGATGGACGTCTCTGGTCATGATGTCCGATACGTGCATTGTCTTGCTCCTTTGTACCGGCGGCAGGCGCGCTCGCCGACGACCCATGAGGTGGGCCGCGGCCTGTCGCGCCGGCCGCCGTTGTCGTTCGGCCTTGGTCGTTCAGCCTTGTCCGGCGAGGCGGGTCGCCCGCGCGGAATTTCCGTTGCGGCCCCGTGACGGGGCCCTCACAGCCTCCGCAGCGGGTTCACTTCGGTCCTTCTCAGCCCCGTCGCCGCTGCCGTCATGCTGTCCTTGCATTTCTCTCGAGGCCTGCTCCCAGTGCCGATGATGCTCGCCTTCCGGGCGGCCCTCCTGCTCCCAGATCGCGTAGGCCCGGCGCCTGATCAGTTCTTCCTTTTCGTGTTCCATGTCCCTTCCTCACGGTTCGTCGCCATCAATGGCGAAAATGCAAACGGTACGACCGTCCATTTGTTCCATGCTTGCCGCGGACTCCAGTGCTGGGGCGGCTGCGGATTCTCATCGGGGTTGGGAACAGGCGCCTCGTCCGGCAGGCGGTCGGGTTCAGGCTCTTCGATCGGCGGCTCAGGCTCCCAGGGCGGCGGCGGATGCGGCGTCGGTTCCGGTTGGCGCGGATTTGGCATTTTCACCTCCCATTTTCATGGAAATCGCGTGCGCGAACACGGGCGTCTTATCGGACAATCCCGACGGGGAGCGATTGTTCCGCCAATATGCGCTTGAACGGTTTTGCGAAGCAGGACTGCCGGCGCGCTTTCGTCACGTATGCGGAACGAAGGCAACGACGCTCTGCGCCGGAATGAGCTCCCGATCCGCTGCGGCGCGCGCGCCGAATGCATCCTCGTCCGCGGTGCTGAGCACGCGCTGCCATCCCGCGCCTTCGCTCTGCGGAAGTGCAATCTCCCGATCGTCGCCGGCATTGAGGACCAGGAATATCTCGCCGTCGGGCCCGGTCTCGCCGGCGGTGATGCGGCGAAACCACACACCTACCAGCCGCAACGCGCCGTCCTGCCAGGCCGCTTCGTCCATAGGGCCGCCGTCGGCCTTGTACCACGCGAATTCGACACGTCCGTCTTCGTTGGGCTCGCCGTCGAGAAACCTGTCCTGACGCATGATGGGATGTTTCTTGCGGAAGGCGATGATCTTGCGACAAAAATCGAGGAACCCGTCGTCGGTTCGGCTCCAATCGATCCAGCCGATCTCGTTGTCCTGGCAATAGGCGTTGTTGTTGCCGCCCTGGCTGTTGCCCAGTTCGTCGCCGCCCAGGATCATCGGTACGCCCTGGCTCGTCATCAGCGTCGCAAGCATGGCGGCGCGCCGCCGCCGGCGGGCTTGGTTTATGCCCGCATCCTCGGTGGCGCCCTCGGCGCCCATATTGTCCGAATGGTTGTCCCCGTGGCCGTCGCGGTTTTCTTCGCCATTGGCCTCGTTGTGCTTCTCCCGGTAGGAAACCGCATCCATCAGCGTGAAGCCGTCATGGGCGCTCAGGAGGTTGATCGACGAGGTCGCGGCGCGGTCCGAATGCCGGAATTGCACGGGCGAGCCGAGGATTCGCTCGGCGAGCACCGGGATCATGCCGGAATCGCCTTTCCAGAAGCGGCGGACGTCGTCGCGGAACCGGTCGTTCCATTCGCGGAACGGTGGCGGGAAGCCGCCGAGCTGATATCCGCCATGGCCGATATCCCAGGGCTCGGCGATGAGCTTGACGCCGGCGAGGATCGGATCCTGCCGGATCGCGTCGAAGAAACCGCCTTCGCGATCGAACTCCATGGATTCGCGACCGAGCGCGCTTGCGAGATCGAAGCGGAAGCCGTCGATATGCATGACGCCGACCCAATAGCGCAGGCTGTCGAGAACCATGCGCAGCACCATCGGATGGGCGACGTTGAGCGTGTTGCCGGTGCCCGTCATGTCGTAGGTGTGGCGCGGTTCCTCCGGCGACGGACGGTAATAGCTGAGATTGTCGAGCCCGCGGAAGCTCAAGGTCGGGCCCTGCTCCGACCCCTCGGCCGTGTGATTGTAGACGACGTCCATCAGCACTTCGATGCCGGCGGCATGGAACCGCTTCACCATCGTCTTGAATTCGGTGATGCGGCCGCCGCTCAGATAGCGCGGATGCGGCGCGAAGAACCCCAGCGTCTGGTATCCCCAGTAGTTCCTGAGATTGCGGTCGAGCAGATAACGGTCGTCGAGGAAATACTGCACCGGAAGCAGTTCGACGGCGGAGACGCCGAGCTTGACCAGATGGTCGATGATCGCGTCGCTCGCCATTCCGAGGAAGGTGCCGCGCAATTCCTCCGGAACACCCGGATGGGTCATCGTCATGCCGCGAACATGGGTCTCATAGATGATCGTTTCTGTCCAGGGGCGGCGGATCGCCTCCTCGCCGTCCCAATCGAAGGCGGGGTCCTGCACGACGCCTTTGACCATGAAGGGGGCGCTGTCGCGCTCGTCGAAGGAGACGTCGGCCTCCGCGGCGCCGATCGTGTAACCGAACAGTGCGTCATCCCATGTAAACGCCCCGGCGATCTGCTTGGCATAGGGATCGAGGAGCAGCTTGTTCGGGTTGAACCGGTGGCCGTTATGCGGATCATAGGGACCATGCACCCGGTAGCCGTAAAGCGTCCCCGGGCCGATTCCCTCGATATAGCCGGACCAGACATCGCCCTCGCGTCTTGGCAGCGGCAGGCGCGCCACCTCCTCGCTGCCGTCTTCGGAAAACAGGCAGAGCTCGATCTTTTCGGCATGGGCGGAGAAGACGGCGAAATGCGTTCCCCGCCCGGTATATTCGGCACCGAGCTCCGGCTTCATGAAATCCAATTCGGTAAAGGCCACATTCATCCCTGCATAGCCTCCCGCTGCAAGTGTTCAAAATCGTCCATGTTTTTGAGTCCCGGTCGCTTCCCCCGGATCGTCGTCGCGATCCAAGCCTGAACAGCGATGAGGCAACGTGGAAGGGCGACATTTGTTCCTCTCGGCGTCCCAAGGGATCGAGCAGGTACGGGAACTTCTCCGAGCCATGCCAGTTTCTCATCTTCCGTTTGACGACGAGCGACGATGCGAGGACGAACAATGCCGGTGCGTTTCAAGAGAAGCTGGGGTGCCGATTTCACCGCCCCCGACAAAGCACGATTCCGCTTATGGGCCCCCGACGAGCGGGATGTCCGCCTTGTCCTCGACGGCGCCGAGCATGCGATGCAGCCGGGCGACGACGGCTGGTTCGAAATCACCGCGAAAGCCCGGGCGGGCGACCGCTACTGGTTCCGGCTGTCAGACGGCACTGCCGTGACCGATCCCGCCTCCTCGGCCCAGGAAAGCGGCGCCTCCGGCGCATCTGTACTCGTCGATCACTCTGCCTATGATTGGAAAACCGACTCCTGGCGTGGGCGACCGTGGGAGGAGACGATCATCTCGGAGATCCATGTCGGCGGCTTCACCCCGGAAGGCACCTTCCGCGCCGCGATCGCGCATCTGCCGCATCTGGCCCGCGCCGGCATCACCGCGATCGAGCTCATGCCGGTCGCGCAATTTCCGGGCGGCCGCGGTTGGGGCTATGACGGGGTGCTGCACTATGCGCCGCACAACGCCTACGGCACGCCGGACGATCTGAAGGCGCTCGTGGACGCTGCCCATTCGCTCGGCCTCATGGTCCTGCTCGATGTCGTCTACAACCACTTCGGCCCGGAGCATAACCATCTCGCCCGCTATGCCACGCGCTTCTTCAACAAGGACCGCCCGACGCCCTGGGGTGCCTCAATCGCCTTCGAGGAGCAGGCCGTCCGGCGCTATTTCATCGAGAATGCGCTCTATTGGCTCGGCGAATTCCGCTTCGACGGCCTGCGCTTCGATGCCACCGACCAGATCCGCGACACGAGCGAGCGGCATTTCCTGGTCGCGCTGGCAGAGGAACTGCGGCAGACCTTCGCCGACCGTGAGATACATCTGGTCGTCGAGGACGCCGATCGCCGCAGAAGTCTGCTCGCGCGCGGCCCGGACGGCGCTCGCGTGCTCTTCGACGCGGCCTGGAACGACGACTTCCACAACGCCCTGCATGTGATTGCGACCGGGGAAACCAAGGGCCACTACCTGCCCTTCGCCGAAGACGCATGGGGCAATCTCCTGGAGGCCATGACCACCGGCTTTGCCCTGCCCTCGAAGGAGGACAACTTCGCTCCCTCGCCCGCCGATGCGCCGGTGGCGCCGCAGGCGCGCGTGCACTTTCTGCAGAACCACGACCACATCGGCAACCGCGCCTTCGGCGAACGCCTCACCTCGCTCGTGAAGGAGGAGCGGCTCCGCGTCCTGACGGCCATGCTGATGCTCATGCCGCAAATTCCGCTCCTCTTCATGGGCGAGGAATATGGGGAGACACAGCCTTTCCATTTCTTCTGCGACTACCAGGGCGAGATCGCCGATGCCATCCGGCTGGGGCGCCGGGACGAGGCCGAGAATTTCGGTGGCATTCCGCAGGGGAGGACAGCCGACGATTTGCCCGATCCGCTGGCCCCGGAGACCTTTGAAAACTCCAAGCTGCGCTGGAGCCGCGCCGAGAGCCCGGCAGGCAGGCGGCGTCTCGCGCTCATAGGCGAACTCGCGGGGATCAGGCAGCGGCATATCGTGCCTCTGCTGGTCCGCACCGCCGTCCCGGACTTCCGAACGATCGCGGGGGCCACCGGCGTGGTCGCCATCGACTGGCAATTCGGGGCGGCTTCGCTCGAGTTGCGGATCAATCTTTCGGAGCACAGGAAGGCCATTCCGGCATTTCGCGGGACGCCGATCTTCACCAGCGGGGAGCATGGTCGGACGACGGACCCGCCGCGCGAACTTGCCGGCCCCGGCATCATCGCCGCCATCGCGTCTTGAGCAGCCTGGCCGATATCGCCCAAGCGTTGGCTATCGACGAATTGCATCCGCAATGGCCGCACGAACCCTGAGCCGTCAGGAGGCCGGCGAGCTCAGATCTTCACCAGCATGGCCGTCAGGTACATGAATGCGACGCCCGATCCGGCTCCGGCCAGCACCGGCGTCGTAAGCAAACCCGCAAGCCGTTCCTCATTGGCCCGTGTCAATGCGGCGGACACCTCGACGATGACCTGAAGGATGGCTCCGGCGCCGATCGCCAGCGCGAGCGCCGACCAGTGGGGGGCATAGGCGAGGCTGCCCAGCCATATGCCGAGGACGGCCGGTCCGCCAGCCAGGAGCGCGAGGGCGGCAAACCGCGAGAGCGGCGGCCGCGTCTTCAGGATGGGGGCCGCAATCGCAATGCCTTCGGTGATGTTGTGCAGCGTGAAGCCCATCACCAGGAAGGTGCCGAGGCCCGCTGCGCCGGCGGCAAAGGCAGCGCCGATGGCCAGACCCTCGCCGAGATTGTGGAGACCGATGCCGAGCGCGATATAAGTGGCGAGCGCAAGACCGCTCGGCCGCCGCTCGCGTCGCGAGATGGCCATCAGGATCAGGAATGCGGCGGCGGCGGCGAGGATCACCATCGCCGAGCCCTGGAACAGCGGCGCCGACGCGGCGGCGAATTCGAGGGCCTCCTCGATCGTGTCGATCAGCAGGAAGCCGAGCAGGCCGATGGTCATCGCCAGCAGGAAGCTCATCATCCACGGTCCGGCGCCCCGCAGCGCCGGATAGAACATCAGGCCGATCGCCACCGGCAGGATGCCGACGAAGGCACCGAGCAGCGCCTGCGACGCGAGCGCGCCGGAGGTTGCGACCGGCGTCGCGATGGCGACGGGTATCTCGTGCTCGAAGGTCGCGCCGGTATTGGTGACCAGGGTGACGTTGTGGGCCTCTCCCAGCACCCATGGGAAGGGCACCGAGATCCATGCGGTGCCGGCTCGCTCGATCGGTCCTGGCGGGGTCTGTTCGAACTGCCAATAGGCCGCATCCACCTGCACCTGGGCGATATGCATGGCTTCCGAACCGCCGCCCCGCACAAGCAGGCGCAAGCCGTCCTGGTCGAGGATCGTGCGCTCGACCGTCAGGTTCTCGACGGGCGGCGCGCCGTTGTTGAAGCCGGCAAGCGGGTCGGCGGCCACGAGCCACCAGAGTGCCGCGGCAAGCACGACAAACGGCGCTACGAGCCACAGCAGGCTTGCCCGAGGAGCGCGCTCGTCCGCGACGACCTTGGTATTCTCGACCACCACTCGCTCGTTCATGATACGGCCTCGACGACATCGAACATCCCCATCCAGCCGAGTTCGGTGAATTCGGACTGGTGGGCGTGGAACATATAGAGGCCAGGCTCATGGTCCTCATCGGCGAAATTGAACTCGATAATGCCGCGCTGCGCCTGGCACTGGGTGATGAGATCGACGGTCCTCAGCGTCGGCGTTAGCGTCGTTCCCTGGTCGAAATAGTCGAAGAAATTCGCATGCAGGTGGAACGAGTTGATCGGGTCGAACTCGGTCATGTTGATGAGATAGATGCGGACGGGCCGGTTGCGGACCACCTTGATCGGCTGCTTCGCATAGCAATGCGCGATGGTGTTGCAGGCGTAGAACTCGTTCTCGCCATCGAAATTGGTGTCGAAGGCGTTCATCACCATCGCCAGTTCCTGCCACTCGGCGTTCTCCGGCGTGCCGAACAGGCGGGAGCGCGCGACATCGGCAAACTCAGGACGCTTCTCCGGATCGGGGTCGATCACGAAGATGCCATACATGCCCTTGTGGATATGTCTCGCAAGCGGCAGCGCATGGCAGTGGTAGAGGTGGCAGCCGAAGGGCTTGGCGTCGAACTCGTAGACGAACTCCTCGCCCGGCTGAACCACACCGGCGCGCGGCACGCCGTCCATCCGCGCGGCGTGAATTCCGTGGAAATGCATCGAATGCGGATGTGAGCCGTAGTTCTTGAAGACGATCCGCAACCGGTCGCCTTCGGTCGCCCGAAGTGCGGGACCGGGAACGCGACCGTTGAAAGTCCAGGCGGGGAACATCACGCCGGGCGCGATCTCGATCTCCTTGTCCTCGGCCGTCACCTCGAAGGTGCGCAGGCGCCGACCGTCGGGCAGCATCGACACCTCGCCGGTGTACCAGTCCGTCAGCATGGCGGTCGGATCGAAGCCGTTGCGGGCATTGTCGACATCGCCGACGGTGATCATGGCGCCGTGCGCCGTTGCATGATTTGGCGTCGCCGGAGTGCCGCCGCCGGCGGGATCGTAGCCGCCGTGGCCGGCGTGGCGCTGCGGCATGCCCGACTGGCCGAGGGTTTCGCGGGCGGTTACAGCGGCCCCCGCCGTGGCGACGAGACCCGCGCCGAGGAAACCGCGGCGACTGACGAGAGATGGTAACCAGCGGCGCATCGTCGATTCCTTATATAGCACGTTCGCCTAATAGAAGCACAATGCCTACAATATAGCAATGGCTATAATGATGAATGTCAAGACGCGCCCTTCCCTTCGCCCAATGTGAGGAATCGTAGAGCGTTGCAATATGGTATAGCCACGGCTAAGATTTCCTCTGGGAAGTGCAGAAGGAAACCGCATGTCCATCAAGCCGACAGCAGAGACTTTTCAGGGTGTGCTCGTTGACGCCGACGCGCAGGTCGAGAGCTTTCGCCAGACGCGCATCAGCCGGAGAACCGAACTCGTCGAGGACTATGTCGAACTGATCGCCGACCTGATTGCCGACGGCGGCGAGGCCCGCCAGGTCGACATCGCCCAGCGGCTCGGCGTCGCGCAGCCGACCGTCGCCAAGATGCTCAAGCGTCTTGCCGCAGAGGGACTGATCCAGCAGAAGCCCTATCGCGGGGTCTTTCTGACCGCCGAGGGCAGCGAACTCGCCGAGCGGAGCCGGGAGCGGCATCAGATCGTCGAGAGCTTCCTCTGCGCCCTTGGCGTCAGCCCGGCGACCGCACGCATCGATGCCGAAGGCATCGAACATTACGTCAGCACCGAAACGCTGCAGGCATTCAAGTCATACCTCAACAACCCGAGATGAACCCGTAGTCGAGGACCGGCGAGAGCTCGGGCGGAACATGGCCCTGGCCTCGCGGTTAGAGCATTGTGCAGTCAGGTGGAATCACCTGACGTCGCACAAATGCGGCAAAAACAAACAGATGGAGCGGTGGCGCGAACGCATGTGAGTGCATCCCGCTCCAGGCCCAGGCGGAAACGAGGAGATCGGGAGCGAGGAAATATCCTCGACACGAGATGCCGAGAGAAGCGGCGAAAACGGGTCCGGCACTCTCCGGCGACCATGCCGACGCGCCGACGCTCACCGCCCTTCGGCGCCAGGCCGAGGGCTGCGAGCGTTGCGACCTTTACAAGAACGCCACGCAACTCGTCTTCGGCGAGGGAGCGGCGGATGCTCGCATCGTGCTCGTCGGCGAACAGCCGGGCGACCGCGAGGACCTCGCCGGGCACCCCTTCGTCGGTCCCGCGGGCCGGGTGCTGGACGAATGCCTGCACGAGGCCGGCATCGACCGGTCGGACTGCTATGTCACCAACGCCGTCAAGCACTTCAAGTTCGAGCAGCGCGGGAAGCGCCGGCTTCATGCGCGCCCCAATGCCGGCGAAATCGAACGCTGTGCCTGGTGGCTGGGCGCCGAGCTCAACCAGCTTCGCCCCGAAATCGTCGTTGCGCTTGGAGCGACCGCGCTGTTGTCGCTGCTGGGGCGACGCGTCGGGGTGACCAGGAACCGCGGCGAGTTCATCACCACCCCTGGCGGTTACCCCGTGCTCGTCACCATTCATCCGTCCTATCTCCTCAGAATTCGTGACAGGGCCGACGCCGACGCGGAACGCGCTCGTTTCGTGAGCGATCTCACGAGGATCGCAGACCGGGTCGGTTGACCGCCGCAATCATCGATCGAGTTCGGGATAATGCCGGAACACGCAGGATTCGTTGAAGGGAAGCCGCCGGTCGGAAACGAGATAGCTGCGGATCCTCGGCCGTGCCGAGACCGCATCGTGCAGCGCGACCAGTGCGGGGATATTCGCCTCGAGGGACCGCATCGCCCGCGGGAAGGCATAGCGAAGCCCTTCGATCACCTGGAAGAGCGAGAGGTCGACGTAGCTCAGCCTGTCGCCGACGATATGCGCGTCTCCCATCGGGTTATGGCCGAGGACGCGCTCGAAATAGCCGAGAAATTTCGGCAGGCGCTCGGAGAGGAAGTCCGCCGACCGCCGCAGCGCCTCCGGCTTCTGTTCCTCGTAATACAGCGAGACGCCGATCGGGTGGTGGGTATCGTGAATCTCGGCAACGAAATCGGTGACCGTCAGTTGCATACCGTTGGCGACGTAGCGCAGCTCTTCGTTCTCCGGCGCCAGCCCGAGCTTCGGCCCCAAATAGAACAGGATGTTGGCGACGTGCGATATGACGAGGCGGCCCTCGACCAGGAACGGCGGCGCAAAAGGAGCCGCCGGACTGCCGGCATTCTTCATCAGCCTCAGCATCTCGCGCGTGCCGCCTGGCGCGCGGGCGGCATCGACATAATCGGCGCCCGCCTCCTCGAGCGCGAGGCGCACGAACTCGCCGCGCCCGGGAATGCCATCCCAGTAATAGAGCGTGTAGGTCATGAAGGCACCCCCATAGCTGCAGGTATCTACTTGGGCTCTCGGCCGAAGTCCTTTCTGAGCTCGTTCTTCGCCTGTTCGAGCACGTCCTTTTGCCGGCGGTCCAGTCCGGCGCCGGCCCGGTTGATGTAGAACGTCAGCATGGACATGGCAGAGCGGAAGGCACTCGATTTGCGGCGCTGGCTTCGCTCGGCGGAGCGCTTCAGCGAATGCGCGACGAGCTTCGGGTCATCCGACTTGAAGACCCCGGGCTCGAGGTCCAGTGCGTCGCTGCGCTCGGTCACCTCCTGCGACCATTCGGCTTTCTTCATCGTCGTCGCTCCATGGTTCCCAATGCAACGCTCCGACCTATCTTCAACAGCATGGAGGCGGCGTTCGTTCCCGCCTCCTTCCGAAAAGGGCGTCGTAGACGCCTCGGGAGAGACCGATGAATGTCGACGAACTCATGTTTGCAGAAAGCGACGGCGTGCCAAACAACCCGCACCTGCCGGTTCTCGTTTATCAGCGTGCGATCGACGTATCGCACGAAGGCGCAATACGCATCGAGCAACGCTTCCGCGCCAATGGCTGGCAAGGCCTCTGGCGCAACGGCGTCTTCGGCTACCACCACTATCATTCCTACGCGCATGAGGTCCTCGGCATCGCCGCGGGCAGGGCCACCCTGCTGATCGGCGGTCCGGGCGGACGCGAGCTGGAGGTCGTCGCCGGCGACGTCGTTCTGCTTCCCGCCGGAACCGGCCACCGCCGGCTCGAGGCGAGTAGCAATTTCCTGGTCGTCGGCGGCTATCCGCCCGGACAAGATGCGGACATTCAGCGATCATCGGCGACTGAGGCCGATCGCCAGGCGATCGCTTCGGTGCCGCTGCCCTGCCTCGATCCCGTGCTCGGCGCCAATGGCCCGGCCGTGACCGTATGGCGGAACGCTCCGGGTGCTGCGGGGGGGGCCGCGGAGGAGCAAGGCTGATCAGCGCAGCCAGACGGGCACATCTGAGGGCTGCCGACACCCGGGCGCCCGCTCTTTCCAACCGAGCGTCTCCCAGGCGAATTTCTGCGCAGCGACCTGCGCCATTTCCTTCGTCGGATAGATGTCCGGAAGCAGGTATTCCTTGTCGCCGCACGACAGCAGCGCCTTGTGGCTCAACAGATCGAAATGAAGCTCGAGATTTTCTTCGACATGCATGGAACCACCCTCCCCACATGGCGACATATGGCGCGAAGAAAAACGAGAACGGCGGCGGGAAGTTCCGAGCGGCCGCAAAAATGCTCCAGCGTATGGCACCGCTTTATCGGACGGGATGGAACTTCGTCCGCGGTCGGGAGTTTGTGAGCCTCATGGGAGGCCAGTCATGAGTAGCAACAAGCACGAAAAGCCACGATCATCGGTTGCGGCGCGACCGCTCGACCCACCGAGTATCGACGAGCCGGTCGATGCATGGGAACGCGACCAGGCAAGCCCGCGGCCGGGAGTGAAGAGACAGCTCGACGAATTGCGCCAGCGCATCGACGCGCTCGAGTCGGAGATCGATGCGATCGCAACTGAGGCCCATACCGCCGTCGGGACGCTGCCGGGCGCCGACCGGCTCGAGACCGCCAGAGACGTCGTCGCCGAAAAGCGCAACGAGATCCAGCGCCTGACGTACCGCCTGCGGGAAATCGAGCAGATGCTTGCGCCATAAGGTTCTTGGCGATCTCCTAAAAGACGGTCATCCAGACGCCGCGCCAGAAGAGCGAAACGGCATCGTCCACGTCCTCGCGCCGACGACCGACGTGCCTCCCGGTTTTCGTGAGGACCGGCCGTCGAACGATGGCCGGCGGGCGTCTTTCCTTGGGCCATTTCTCTTGGCCCGGCGCCGCATCAGGAGCCGGCGCTCTTACCGGATTTGCCTGGATCAGCGCCCTTGCCGAGAAGCACCCGTCGTAAGGTTTCCGCATACTCCCGACCCTCCTTGGCCCGCCGCTCGTTTGCCGCGGCCGCCGCCTGGAGGCCGCTGCGCCGCGCATCCTCAGCCATCTTCTGGCTGAGCGTCGTCCGCTCCTCGATGATGCGCAACGCCAGTCTCAAGGCCTCGTCCACCGTCCCTTCATTCTCTGACTCCAGCGCGTCGGAGGTAAAGGCATGGCCCACCTGGCAGCGGAACCGCAGCGGTGGCCAGCTTTTTATCTGCGAGAGCACGCCGCCGCAGGATGGGCAGGAGATCGGCACCGCATCCGCGATGCGGCCGATCACGTCCGCATCGACCCGGCGCCCGAGAGCAATGTCGACTTCCAATTTGATATCCGGCGGCACTTCCGGCCGCGGCCCCGGCGTTTCGCATGTCAGCTTCAAAAGCAACGCCGCGAGCTCCCCGAGCGGAGCTCGGTGATCGACGTCGCTTGCCCTCAGTGCCCCGAGCGGCATGTCCGGCGCAGCAGCATCGGTGGGGTTCTGGACCACCGTGACGCCGCCGCAGCGTTTCAGGTCGGCTAGACCCGCCGCCCCATCGTTCAACATGCCGGTGAGGACCACGCCAATGGCGCGCGGACCGTAGCTTGTTCCCGCGGATCGAAACAGCGGGTCGACGGCCGGTCGGGACAGGTTTTCCCGCGGGCCTCGGCCAAGTCTCACGACGTCGTCGACGACCAGCAGATGATGATCCGCGGGCGCGACGTAGACCTGGCCGTGCTTGACGCGCTCGCCATCAACCGCGGTTCTGACCGGAATCGCCGCGTGCATATCCAGAATGTCGGCAAGCAGGTTGTTGCCGCGCGCGCCGACGTGAATGACGACGAACACGGCGGCTGCGAAGTCGGAAGGAAGACCGTGAAGCAGGTGTTTCACCGCCTCCACCGCCCCAACCGAACCCCCTATGGCTATTACGTCGCGGCGGCTCATGGCGTGCTTCCGTTTGATGCGTAACGCGCCAGAGTCGTATAAGTTCGACGCGCCGTCGCAATGACCGGGAAGGCTGCGCGCCTGAATGCGGGTTGCCATCGACAGCTGGCGGAAACCATTGAGCATTTCCGGGCGGCGGCCTTGGCGTCAACGCGTCGCCTGATATAAGAAGCCTGTCGCCGGGGCTTCGTTCGGTATAAAATATGAGCCTGCTTCAGCGATCGGTGATCGCCAGACATCCCGCCATGATCGGAAGAATTGCTGGCGGCGAAATCAGTTGGGGGAAGGTGAAGCATGACGCAGGAAGCGGATCCGCCGATTGTGGGAATCGGAGCCTCCGCCGGTGGTGTCCAGGCCCTGCGGGACTTCTTCAAGCACATTCCCGACGACACCGGTGCGGCCTTCGTGGCCATTCTCCACCTCGACCCCGACGTGAGGAGCGAACTCGCCGACATTCTGTCGATGCGGACGAAGATGCCCGTCACGCAGGTCGAAGGCGAGGTCGGGCTGGAAAGCAATCATGTTTACGTGATTGCTCCGAACACGCGGCTGAAGATCGCCGACGGCACCATATCCGCACTTCCCTTTGAGGAGGCCCGGGGGCACCGAGCGCCGATCGACCTGTTCTTCCGGTCTCTTGCCGAGCAACACGGGACAGCCTTTGCCGTGATTCTCACCGGCGCGGGCGCCGACGGGGCAATAGGCGTCAGGGCGATCAAGGAGGCGGGCGGCATCGTGCTCGTACAGGATCCGCACGATGCCGAATATTCGTCCATGCCCGACAACGCCATTGCGACCGAAACCGCAGATTTCGTCTTGCCCCTCCCGGCCCTTTCGGAGCAGCTCGCGGACCTCCTGGCCAACCGCACGCAGCTCCCTCCTGTTCGCGCCACCCGCGCCGGCGACGAAGACATGCTTGGCCGCATTCTGGCGCATGTCCGGGTTCGCACCGGGCACGACTTCTCCCAGTACAAGCGGGCAACCATCCTGCGCCGCATCGGCCGGCGGGCGCAGGTTCTGAGGAAGGAAACGCTGCCCGAATATTATGCCCACCTGCGTGATAACCCGGAGGAGGCGCAGGCACTCTTCAGCGATTTCCTGATTTCGGTGACGACCTTCTTCCGCGATCCGGCGGCCTTCAACACGCTTGCGCAACACGTCATTCCGCAACTGTTCGATGGAAAGGAGGCCGGCAGCAGCATCCGGGTCTGGGTGCCCGGCTGTGCGACCGGCGAAGAGACCTATACGGTCGGCATCCTCCTGCTCGAGGAAGCCGCCAAGCGCGACTTCACCCCGGATATCCAGGTCTTCGGATCGGACCTGGACGCCGGAGCCCTGGCGTTCGCACGGGAGGGGCGTTTCCCGGCGACCATTGAGAACGATCTTTCGGAAGAGCGCTTGCGCCGCTTCTTCCAGCGCGAAGGCGACCATTACCGGGTCCGTCGCGAACTTCGCGACGTGGTCCTTTTCGCCAGCCACAGCCTGCTCAGAGACCCGCCCTTCTCGCATCTCGACATGATCTCCTGCCGCAACTTGTTGATCTACCTTGATCGGCAGCTTCAGCAGCAGGTATGCAGCACCTTTCATTATGCCCTCAATCCGGGCGGCTTCCTGTTCCTCGGCTCATCGGAGAGCGCCGATACGCCGGCCGGGCTCTTCCGTACCCTCGATCGGGACGCGCGGATCTACCGCTCCATAGCGATCGGCAACGAGCGACGTCCGACCCTGCCTGTGCTCCTCGGGCCGTATCACACGACGGAGCGGGCACCCGCCGTCGCGCGCCCGTCATCGCCGGGCACCACCTATAGCGATGCGGCTCTGCACCGGCAGATGCTCGAGCGGATCGCGCCCCCGAGCATGCTGGTCGACGAAAACCATCGGGCGATCCACCTTTCCGATAATGCCGGCAGATTCCTGCGCCCGTCAGGCGGGCCGGTCAGCATGGATGCGTCGGATCTGGTCCGTGACGAGTTTCGATTCGATCTCCGCGCGGCGCTCCATCGCGCCTTCGAGCGGAACGAAGCAACGCTGAGCATGCCGATCCTCGCCCGCTTGGAGGGGCAGCCGCGGCGCATCTACCTGCAGGTGAAGCCGGTCCGGCACGACGACGAGCCGACACGGCATGCCCTGGTGCTGTTCATCGAGGGCCAGGCGGTCGACAATAGCGCGACCGAAGTCGAGACGCCGGACGGACATCCCGCTACCAACGAAACAATTCGGCAATTGCAGGAGGAACTGCAGCTCGCACAAAGCCGGCTGCGGGCGACGAGGGAGGAATCGGAGGCCGCGAACGAAGAATTACGCGCCGCCAATGAAGAGCTGCAGTCGATGAACGAGGAATATCGCTCGACGGCAGAAGAGCTCGAGACCAGCAAGGAGGAGCTGCAGTCGATCAACGAGGAACTGCAGACGGTCAACAACGAACTGAAGCTGAAGCTCGAAAGCGTGTCGCGTGCCCACAGCGACTTGCAGAACCTGATGGCCGCCACGGACGTCGGAACGCTTTTCCTCAACCCGGCACTCAGGATCAAACGGTTCACGCCGCGGCTGATGGAGATCTTCAACGTCACCGCGAGCGACGAAGGCCGGCCGATCACCGACTTTACGCATCAGCTCGAATACGAAGGCTTGGCCGATGACGCGCGCGCCGTACTCGAAAGCCTTGCGCCTGTCGAACGCGAAGTCAAAAGCCGCAACGACGGCTGGTACCTGGTGCGGATGCGACCCTATCGGACCATAGACGACAAGATCGATGGCGTCGTGGCGACCTTCGTCGACATCACCGAGCGGCGCCACGCCGAAGAGGTGGCAAAGGAGAGCGCACAGCGCCTCAACCAGGAGATGCGCCTGGTCGATTTGTCCCGGTCGCCGATATTCGTCTGGGATTTCGACGACGGGATAATGCAATGGAACCGCGGCAGCGAGGCGCTTTACGGCTATACGAAGGAGGAGGCGCTCGGACGGAGCAAGGAAGGCTTGCTCAAGACCGCGGTGCCCGGCTCGTCCTTCGCAAAGCTCCGGCAATCCCTGATTGAAAACGGCCGCTGGAGCGGCGAGTTGCACCACACCACGAAGAGCGGCCATGTCCTGACGGTGGAGAGCCACATCGAGCTCATGCCGCTCGGCGACCGCCGTCTCGTTCTCGAAAGTACCCGCGACATCACAGACCAGAAGCGCTGGGAGCGGCGTCGCCAGCTCCTGCTCGGGGAACTCAGCCATCGCGTGAAGAACACGCTCGCCGTCGTGCAATCGCTGGCGCGTCAGACGATGCGCACCACGGCCTCGCCCGAAGATTTCGTCGAACGCTTCGATGGGCGCCTTGCGGCGCTTGCAAACGCCCACAACCTGCTTGTCGAGTCTGAATGGGCCGGCGCGGAGTTGGGTGCGCTCGCCCTCGGTCAGCTCCAGGCCTATGCCGGCGGCGATCGGCGGAGACTTCGCATCAAGGGCGAGCCGGTCATGTTGACGCCGGAGCTCGCCACTCCCTTCGGCCTGGTGCTCCACGAACTCGCGACCAACGCCGCCAAATACGGCGCCTTCTCGACCAAGCACGGGCGTGTCGCGCTCACCTGGGACGTCAGTGAGCGAACCGAAGGCCGACACCTGACCGTCACCTGGAAGGAATCCGGTGGCCCGCCGGTCAATCAGCCGAAGGAACAGGGATTCGGCGGCGTGCTGATCGAAAAAGGTCTGCCCGGCAGCGTCGTCCATCGGCAGTTCCAGTCCGACGGCCTCGTTTGCACGATCGAGATCGAGCTGCCGGAGAACCTGGAGGACGAAGCGAGCAAGTGAATCTGCCTTTGCCGCAGCGCGAGCAACGCGCAAGGGCTGCCGCGACCTCCGCTCTCCGCAAGGTCACCCGCGCCGCGGATCAATGGCGATGGATGAACTTGCAGAAGCGGCTCGTCTGCCCGTCGTCGGTCAGGTCCTGATGAAGAAACGCAAGGTTTTCCTTCTCGAAGATCTGGAAGAACTCTTCCCAGGAGATTTCCTCCAGCGTCTCCTCCGGCTTGCCGAAATCGATGCGAAGGATGCCCCCGTTTGGTGCACCCTTGACGCGCGCCGGATGGCCCTCACGGGCCTCCACCCAGCTGCGAATCGTATCATGGTCGATCGTGGTCATCGAAGCGGTCATGGGAAGCTCCACTGCCATCGCCGACCCCGTCGAGGCGGGCTGCAACGCCCGGGCCGTGAACGCGACCGGCTTCATTAATGGGACACGCAGGTTGGGCGCGGATCGAGCACGCTCCGCATCCTGCCCTGCACCCATAATCGATCCGGGCGGCGATTGTTCCGCCGTGTGACTGGGGGCGTGGGTTGTGGCTGGGGAAGACTAATCTCACATATCGGGATGTTCAATCCGTTCCCACCTTGCGCCGTCAAAACGAAAAATATTCTTCTGACCTGCACCCAAAGCACGTCTGCGACAGCTCCAGCGCAAAAAATCTAGTCACCTCGCAAGACGGGGTCGCGTCTCCTCGCGCCATGCGCGGTGCCTCGAAGTTCCAGTCGGCCGGCCCGCTAGTGCGAGCCGGCGAGTGCCGTGCCGGCATCGGCGCGGGGGCTGGCGCCGGCCACCACGCCCTCGCGGCTGCCGAGGCCGCCAGCGATCTGGCCGGCCCGGGAGAGGAGCCCGGCGGTGTGGCCGGAAAGTCCCTGGACGGCGCCCATCAGCGCCATCGCCATCGGGCCGGTCCCGCCGACCATNCTCGACGGCGCGGTTGGCGCCGATCGAGGCGACCTCGTGGCGGTCGATGCGCTTGGTGCGGTCGTTGAGGACCCGCGTCGTCTGGTCCTTCTGGGCGTGGAAGAACTGGTTCTCGCGGCCCGCCTCGTCCTCGAAGGTGATCTCGTTGAAGCCCTGACCCTTGTGGGTGTTCGAACGCAGCACCATGCGCGTCTTGTTGGCCGGCAGATCATAGGGCACCGGATTGGCCGGGTTCGGCACCACACCGGTCACCAGCGGCCGGTCTGGGTCGCCGTCGACGAAGGCGACCATCACCTCCATGCCGATGCGCGGGATCACCTAGGCGCCCCAGCTGCCGCCGCCCCAGCTTTGCGCGACGCGCACCCAGCAGGTGTCAGAGCCGTCCTTCCTGGCCTTGCGGTCCCAGGGAAACCACAGCTTGATGCGGCCGTATTTGTCCGGGTGGATTTCTTCGCCCGGCGGGCCGGCGACGATCGCCACTGGCGTGCCTTCGATGCGCGGCCGCTTCGTCTACCGGTGCGGCGTCATCGGCACGCGTGCCGGCACCGCCTCGAATATGTTTACATATTCCGGATCGTTGGAGTTCGTCTCTCATGAAACATCAGTTCCGTGCGGATCATTGGAACGAGATTCTGTCAAATTTTACGACTTTGTCGTCCCATAGCCCCTTTTGAAATGCAGTTACGGTGTGGGCTTCCACGACAGCCTCGTCGAGCCGACCCGTAGTCAATCCTAGATTCTGGAAGAGGACGGCTCCGACATTTACTACGGCTCCCCCATTCCTTGCCTCTAGATAACGAAGGCATTCAAGACCATCGTCCACAAAGAACTGAATCTCTTCGAATCTGACATTCTCCACCTCGCGGTAGAACTCTATCTCTGATAGAACTCCTGAGCGGTAGTAAAGAATCGGCAAACCCTTCGACCTCACTTCTCTGGTGCTACGTATGCCTTGTCTTATTTGATCAGGACTGCCGACGATCGACGCAACGTCGGCCGGCGTCATTCCAAATCTCAGTGGGCCCGCCCCAACGAAAGAAATAACATCCCAGTCCATTACGAGCCGCTGCGCCACGAGCAACCTGCGAAACTAAGCAAACGAAATGTGCTTGAAGCGGCCTATCCGGTCGTCCCAGAGGCCCTTGGCGAAGGCCGTTACCGAATGATCTTCTCTTACGCCCTCGTCAAGACGACCCGTACTGATACCAATTTTCTTGAAGAAGTTGAACCGCGCCGGGTTTGCCGGAGGCCGGTTGGTTTAAGTTATGCGGCCATGGCTGGCTCGTCCAGCATGGCGTAATACT
>NZ_LNQB01000086.1 GCF_001651875.1 Sinorhizobium saheli | reverse complement strand
CCTGCCGAAATCCGCCAAAAAATCGCACCAACCGCGATGGCTTGCGGTAACGCAACACGATTTTCAGCAGCCTGCTAGATTTCGTTCCGTCCGACGCCTGCGGCGCTCACCCGGTCAAAGCGGGTGAGGGCGCGTAGCACAGGCTCCCCGCATTTTTGTCACGGCCGGCATCGATCGCCGGCCCTCTCGTTTGCCGATTCGGGTACTTGAAGCATTAGAAATCCTTAAAGAACAGGGTAAATTTCTATGCTTAATCCGATATTAACCGCGACATGTGAAGTTGAACCCAACGGAAAGTTGCACGGCCGTCCTGTGGGGGTTGGCGAAATATTCGCGGGGGCATGTCATGAAGAAATACTTGAGTGCGATTGCGGCGGTATTGTTGGGCGGTGCCCCTGCGATGGCGGCGGACCTTTACATCGAAGATCCCGGCGATCCGGCGCCGGTCGTCGTCGGCGGATGGTATCTGCGCGGCCATCTCGGCATGAGCAACCAGCGGCTCGGCAGCATGGAGCATGAGTTGTTCGACGACGTCGCGCTTCATGAATTCGTCGATGAGGGCAGCTTCGACAGCGCACCGCTGGCAGGCGTGGGTATCGGCTACCAGTTCAATGATTGGCTGCGCATGGACGGCATCGTCGAATATCGCGGCAAGGCGGATTTCTCCGCGCTCGACCGCTACGACGGCGACGGTGACGGCGTATTCGACAACACCAACGACTATGACGGCGCCAAGTCGGAGTGGTTGTTGATGGCCAACGCCTATGTCGACATCGGCGACTGGTACGGCGTCAAGCCCTATGTCGGCGCCGGTATCGGCGCCTCACGCAACACGATCTCCGGTTTCCGCGACGTCAACGTGCCGATGGCCGGCGTCGCCTATGCGGACGAAGACCCGACCTGGAATTTTGCCTGGGCGCTCCATGCCGGCGTCGCCTATCAGGCGACCGAGCGGCTGGCGATCGATTTCGGCTACAGCTACGTCGACCTCGGAGATGCTAAGACCGGCAAGCTCCGCGCCTACGATGGCAGCGTCGTCAACGCCCCGATGCATTTCGAGGACATCACGTCGCACGATTTCAAGCTCGGCATGCGCTACGCGCTGCAATAGTCGACCGCCTGCGGAGCCGGATTTCGTTTCAGGGGCCGCATTGCGGCCCCTTTTTTGACCGCAGATCTCCCGAAAACCCACGCCCATAGAGGGCGCTCTTTCGACCTCGGCAGCACGAACAGATGAAGACGCTCGCGACCACCTTCTTTCTCCTCTCCGCCGCACTCGCCCATGCCGGCCCGCCGGCGAAGGTTCCCTCGTCGGACCCGGATGACATGACGGCGCGGCGGTTTCTCACCGGCAGCGATTTCGAAACCGGCATGACCTTTGCCGAGGTCCAGGCGGTCATCTCGCGCAGGTACGCGGATTGGCAGAAGACGGAAAACCGCCTGCCGGTGAAGACGAAGCAGGATGGCGCGCCGGCGACCTTCGTGGCGACGGTCGAGTTGAAATCGCCGCGCGCGCCGGGCGACTCGCCGCTCTCCGATGTCTATCGGCTTTCCTTCACCTCGCCGCTCTCGGGAAGCGTGCTTTACGGCATCACCCGCGACGTCAAGTTCTCCCACCTCCCGAAGGACCGCATTGCCACCGGGCAATGGGTGCGAACGCTTTCGGCCTACTGGGGAGAACCCTATGCCGTTGTGGGGCCGGATGAGGACAAGTTGGTTTCGGCTGCCTTCTTCTTCAACGACGCCGGCGTCGCCACCGCGCGGGGCGATGGCTTCTGCACGAAGATGTTCGCGAAACTGGATGCGATTTCGCGAAATGCCGCCGACAACACCAGGGAAGTCATTGGCGAGATAGAAAAGGAGGGCTGCCATTTCCTGGTCGAGGCAAGAGCAATCGTGGGCGAACACGATCTGCTCGTGCGCACGCTGTCGCGACGCACGGATGTGCACGCTTACGTGAAGGACATGGATGCGCGCCAATCGCGCGGAAGCCGATAAGGTCATGACGGATCGCGTGTCCTGGGCGCCCTCGATTGCGTGAATTTTCCGTCAACGGATATGCTTAACCGTCGGTTAACTTGTCGCTGCCAATAGTTAACGCCGATGCGGTCGTCATGGCCGCCGATACGGACGATTGGCAGGACGCTGAAAATGGACAGGCGGAAATGGGTTTGCGGCATCGCTTTGAGTGCCGGCTTGCTGCTGCCCGGCGCGGTCCTCGCCGACGACGAGGATTTGCTCGACGCGCCGGAAATCAAGATTTCCACCGAAGCGAACGCCGGTGGCCGCGTCTACTTGCGCGGTGACATCGGCTATTCCGGCTGGCGGGATGAGGGCGACCCCTTCTACCGCAGCTTCGACGGCGGCACGGGCAGCTACGACCATGTTCCGTTCGACAATGCCCGCTTCGACAAGCCTCTCTCCGGCACCGTCGGCATCGGCTACCGGTTCACCGACGTCCTGCGCGCCGATGTGACGGCCGAATATCTCGAAGGCCGCTTCGACGGTTCTTCGTTCACATCCGGTCCGTGCGCGGGCGAGGGGGCGGGGACATCCTGCGCCTTGTCGGATACCGCCAATTTCTCCGCCCTCGGGCTGATGGCGAACGGCTATGTCGACCTCGCGACGCTTGCCGGCTTCACGCCCTATCTCGGCGCCGGCATCGGCGCGACCCGCATCGACTGGAACACGGTCCATGAAACGTCCGCCTGCGTCGCCGGCGGCGGCGCCTGCTCCGGTGCGACGGGCACGGCCTCCTATCGGGGAGAGGATAGCTGGCGGTTCACCTACGCCCTGATGGCGGGTGTCTCCTACGACGTGACGGACCGGCTGAAATTCGACGTCGGCTATCGCTATTCGCATGTTGCAGGCGGCGACATGTTCGGCTTCGGCGCCGAGGCGCTTTCGGGCGCTGCCGGCACGAAAGGGCACGACGACGGCCTCTCCCGGCACGAGATCCGCGCCGGCCTGCGCTTCGCCCTTTGGTAAGAGGGCAGGCGCTATGCTCGGAACGCCATAAATTTTTTCAAACGCGACGCAACGCGCTTGACTTCCTCTCCGACCCGCAATATTCACGGCGGCGGGACACCCCTCCCCAACGAGGGGCTTCTATCTGAGAGGATAGCATATGACGAAGCCTGCCAAGCCGGCCGTGCGCCCGGCAAATACCCATTTCTCTTCTGGTCCTTGCGCGAAGCGTCCCGGTTGGACGCTCGAAGCTCTCTCCGATGCGCCGCTCGGTCGTTCGCACCGCGCCAAGATCGGCAAGACGAAGCTGAAGCAAGCCATCGACCTTACCCGCGAAATTCTCGAAGTGCCGGCCGACTACCGCATCGGCATCGTGCCCGCTTCCGATACCGGCGCCGTCGAAATGGCGCTGTGGTCGCTGCTCGGCGCCCGTGGCGTCGACATGCTGGCCTGGGAAAGCTTTGGTGCGGGCTGGGTCACCGACGTGGTCAAGCAGCTTAAGCTTGCCGACGTCCGCCGGTTCGAAGCCGATTACGGCGAGCTGCCGGATCTCTCCAACGTCGACTTCGACCGCGACGTCGTCTTCACCTGGAACGGCACGACGTCGGGCGTGCGCGTGCCGAACGCCGATTTCATTCCTGCCGACCGCAAGGGCCTGACGATCTGCGACGCGACGTCCGCCGCCTTCGCCCAGGCTCTCGATTTTGCCAAGCTCGACGTCGTCACCTTCTCCTGGCAGAAGGTACTGGGCGGCGAGGGTGCCCATGGCGTGCTCATCCTGAGCCCGCGCGCGGTCGAGCGGTTGGAAACCTATGTCCCCGCCTGGCCGCTGCCGAAGATCTTCCGCATGACCAAGGGCGGCAAGCTGATCGAAGGCATCTTCACCGGCGAGACGATCAACACGCCGTCGATGCTCTGCGTCGAGGATTACATCGATGCGCTCCTCTGGGCGAAGTCGGTCGGCGGCCTCGAGGGCCTGATCGCCCGTGCAAACGCCAATGCCGATGTCATCCACCGGTTCGTCGCCGCCAACGACTGGATCGCCAACCTCGCGGTCAAGCCGGAGACGCGCTCCAACACCTCCGTCTGCCTGAAGATCGTCGACGGCGACGTTGCGGCGCTCGATGCGGATGCGCAGGCCGCCTTCGCCAAGGGCGTCGTCGCCCTCCTCGACAAGGAAGGCGTCGCCTTCGATGTCGGCCACTATCGCGATGCCCCGTCCGGCCTGCGCATCTGGGCCGGCGCGACCATCGAGACGTCCGACATGGAAGCGCTGATGCCGTGGCTCACCTGGGCCTTCGAGACCCAGAAGGCAACGCTTTCGCAGGCCGCCGCCTGATCCGATGCGATTGCTTCGCTCTCGAGGAGGGCGAAGCCGTTTCCGAACCGCTCAAGACCTGATCTTCAAGGAGGCCTTCATGGCACCTCGCGTTCTCGTATCCGACGAACTGTCGGAAACCGCCGTCCAGATATTCCGCAACCACGGCGTCGAAGTGGATTTCCAGCCGAAGCTCGGCAAGGACAAGGAAAAGCTTGCCGAAATCATCGGCAATTACGATGGTCTCGCCATTCGCTCGGCCACCAAGGTGACCGAAAAGCTGATTGCCGCGGCCACCAACCTCAAGGTGGTCGGCCGTGCCGGCATCGGCGTCGACAATGTCGACATCCCCGCCGCCTCGCGCCGCGGCATCATCGTCATGAATACCCCCTTCGGCAACTCGATCACCACCGCCGAGCATGCGATCGCGCTGATGTTCGCCGTCGCCCGCCAGCTTCCGGCCGCCGACAATTCGACCCAGTCCGGCAAGTGGGAGAAATCCAAGTTCATGGGTGTCGAGATCACCGGCAAGGTGCTCGGCGTCATCGGCGCCGGCAATATCGGCTCGATCGTTTGCGCCCGCGCCATCGGCCTCAAGATGCACGTCGTCGCCTACGACCCGTTCCTGTCGAAGGAGCGGGCGGAGGAGATGGGCGTCGTCAAGGTCGAGCTCGACGAGTTGCTCGCCCAGGCCGACTTCATCACCCTGCACGTGCCGCTGACCGACAAGACGCGCAACATCCTGAACGCCGAAGCGATCGCCAAGACCAAGCCTGGCGTGCGCATCATCAACTGCGCCCGCGGCGGCCTCGTCGATGAAAGGGCGCTTGCCGAAGCGCTGAAGTCCGGCCATGTCGCCGGCGCCGGCTTCGACGTGTTCGAGGTGGAGCCCGCCACCGAAAGCCCGCTCTTCGGCCTGCCGAACGTCGTCTGCACCCCGCATCTCGGCGCCTCGACGACCGAGGCGCAGGAGAACGTCGCGCTCCAGGTCGCCGAGCAGATGTCCGAATATCTCGTCAAGGGCGCGGTGACCAACGCCATCAACATGCCGTCGATCACGGCGGAAGAGGCGCCGATCCTCAAGCCCTTCATCCGGCTCGCCGATGTGCTCGGCGCCTTCGTCGGCCAGGTCACCGAAAGCGCGATCAAGGAGATCGAGATCCTTTACGACGGTTCGACCGCGGCGATGAACACCAAGGCGCTGACGAGCGCCGTGCTTGCCGGCCTGATCCGCCCGCAGGTGGCCGACGTCAACATGGTTTCGGCGCCGATCATGGTGAAGGAAAAGGGCATCATCCTGTCCGAGGTCAAGCGCGACAAGACGGGCGTCTTCGACGGTTACATCAAGCTGACGGTGACGACGGCGAACCAGACGCGCTCGGTCGCGGGCACCGTCTTCTCCGACGGCAAGCCGCGCTTCATCCAGATCAAGGGCATCAACCTCGATGCGGATGTCGGCAACCACATGGTCTACATCACCAACACCGACGTTCCCGGCATGATCGGCTTCATCGGCACGACGCTCGGCGACGCCGGCGTCAACATCGCCAATTTCCAGCTCGGCCGCGAGAAGCAGGCCGGCGATGCGATCGCGCTGCTCTATGTGGACGGACCGGTTTCCGAGACGGTCCTCGACCGGCTTCGCGCCAACCCGGCAGTCCGCCAGGCAAAACCGCTGGTCTTCAACGTCGATTGAGGGGGCTCCACCCCTTCAGGCGTTGTTGAAAACTTCACCCTCCCCCCAAGAACCACAAGGGGGGAGGGGCTTTCCCCGTAGCGCCGCCGCGAGTCCCTTCTCCCCGTCAAGAATGGCGAGAAGGTTCCGGCAGGCGGATGAGCGGCCGGCACGCGGCCCGCTTGCACCACCCGAAGCGAAACGTCCTACTTCGACGGCTTCGGCCGTCCCCGCTCCGCGATTGCGATGCCGCCGAGGACGAGCGCCAGCGCCACGAGATGGAACGGCTGGAACGCCTCCCCGACGAGCAGGACGGAAAGAAGCGTCCCGAATACAGGAATGGCGTTGATGAAGAGGCCGGCACGGTTGGCGCCGATCATCTCGACGCCGCGGACATAGAGGACCTGCGACATCAGCGACGGGAAGATCGCGGCATAGAGGATGATCGCCCAGCCGGTCGCATCCGGCGCGAGCGCACTGCCGCTTGCCACTTCCCAGCCGAGGAGCGGAATGGCGCTCAGCAGCGCGCCGAAGGCCGGCGCGGCGATGAAACTCTGCCAATGCATGTTGGGCTTCCAGCGCAGCGCCACCGTATAGGCGGCATAGACGATGCAGGCGAGGATCATCAGCACGTCGCCGAAGTTGAACCGCAGCCGCATCAGGCTGGCGACGTCGCCATGGGCGGCCGTCAGCAGCACGCCGGTCAGGGTCACGGTAAAGCCGACGACCTGGGCAAGCGAGGCCTTCATCCGAAAAAGGGCGAAATTGAAGATGAAGATCAGCATCGGAATGCCGGCCTGCAGGATCACCGCATTGATGGCGCTCGTATATTTCACCGCCGAATAGAGAAAGGCGTTGAACAAGGTGAAGCCGATGGCGCCATAGGCGATGAGTTGCAGCCAGTGACGGCGGATCTTGTCCCAGTCGCGGCGGATCTGGGGCGTCATCAATGCGAGGATGACGGTGATCGCCACCAGCCAACGCAGCGTCGTCAGCATCATCGGGCTCACATGGCCGACGGCCATCTTGCCCGCGACCGAGTTGCCGCCCCAGAAGAGCGTGGTGATGCTGAGGTAGAAATAGGCCTTGGCGTTCACGATGATGCGATCCCGATGGGAATGGAGGAGGGGCTGCCGGAAAGGCGGAAGAGTTTTCGAGGTATAGGCGGTAACGTCGCAACTTGCCATTCAAAAAGGGCCGGCGGCGGTTTACAACGGGGTCGCTTTCCGCAAGACAACACAGTATAGATGCGCGGGTTTGAGAACGGCGCAAACGCTTCATGCGCGTGTGAACAGGAAGAGAATTATGACGAACGTCGTGGTGGTCGGTTCCCAGTGGGGCGACGAAGGCAAAGGCAAGATCGTGGACTGGCTCTCGGAGCGTGCCGACATCGTCGTGCGCTTCCAGGGCGGTCACAATGCCGGCCATACGCTGGTGATCGACGGCGTCAGCTACAAGCTGTCGCTGCTGCCGTCGGGCGTCGTGCGCCCCGGCAAGCTCGCCGTCATCGGCAATGGCGTGGTGATCGACCCGCATGCGCTGATCGCCGAGATCGACAAGCTGGCGGCTCAGGGCGTCAAGGTCGCGCCCGACAACCTGCGCATCGCCGACAATGCCACGCTGATCCTCTCGCTCCACCGCGAGCTCGACGGCATCCGCGAGGATGCGGCGTCGAACAGCGGCACCAAGATCGGCACGACCCGCCGCGGCATCGGCCCCGCCTATGAGGACAAGGTCGGCCGGCGGGCGATCCGCGTCATGGACCTCGCCGATGGCGACACGCTGCCGGCCAAGGTCGACCGGCTCCTGACCCACCACAATGCGCTGCGTCGCGGCCTCGGCGAGGCGGAGATCAGCCACCAGGCGATCATGGACGAGCTTTCCGCCGTCTCCGCGCGGATCTTGCCGTTCATGGATACGATCTGGCTGCTGCTCGACCGGGAGCGCCGCAAGGGCGCGCGCATCCTCTTCGAGGGCGCCCAGGGCACGCTGCTCGACATCGACCACGGCACCTACCCCTTCGTCACCTCGTCGAACACCGTCGCCGGCCAGGCTGCCGCCGGCTCGGGCATGGGGCCGGGCTCGCTCGGCTACATCCTCGGCATCACCAAGGCCTATACGACGCGCGTCGGCGAGGGGCCGTTCCCGACGGAGCTCAACGACGAGGTCGGCCAGTTCCTCGGCGAGCGCGGCCATGAATTCGGCACGGTGACCGGGCGCAAGCGCCGCTGCGGCTGGTTCGACGCCGCTCTCGTGCGCCAGTCGGTCGCCGCCAACGGCATCACCGGCATCGCGCTCACCAAGCTCGATGTGCTCGACGGCCTCGACGAATTGAAGATCTGCGTCGGCTATACTCTGGACGGGCAGCAGATCGACCATCTGCCGGCAAGTCAGGCACAGCAAGCTTCGGTAAAGCCAGTCTATATTACGCTCGAGGGGTGGAAGGAATCGACGGTCGGTGCCCGCAGTTGGGCCGATCTTCCGGCGCAGGCGATCAAATATGTTCGCCAGGTCGAGGAGTTGATCGGAGCGCCGGTCGCGCTTCTTTCAACGAGCCCGGAACGCGACGACACGATACTTGTGACGGACCCTTTTGAGGACTAGGGTCAAGACGTATCAAATTCGTCCATTCTGGTCCGGTCCGCGGGGAATAGATGGGAGAAAACAGCGCAAGGCGCGACCTTGAGGTCCGGTCGAGCCTTGCCTTCGATCAGGCGGCCCATGGACCGGGACCTGAAGGGGCGGGAACGCTTTCGCGCCCCGCAGACTGGACGACGTCAATATGGCCTGACCCTGGTGTCGGCGCAAAGGAAATGGCATCGCGGGCGCGGCCGCGCGCCTGCAAGTTGAGAAAGTTCTGATGGCGGATTTTGTTGCAGTTATTCGCAGGACGGTCGACGGCCTGTCGGAAAACACTCCGGAAATGCGAGGCAGGGTCTACGAGAAGGCGCGCAGTGCCGTGCGGCGCCAGCTCGAGAACATGAATCCCCGGCCGTCGGACGACATGATCAACCGCCAGCTCAACAAGCTGGAACAGGCGATCGCCGAGGTCGAAAGCGAGAACGCCGAAGCGCTGCCGGCTGTCGACGAGGCCGAACCGGCCGAGCCCGCGGCGGCCGAAGCGGCCCCTGCCGAAGCCCCCGCTGCCGAAGCCCCCGCCATGGAACCCGGCGCCGCAGCGCCCGCCGCCGCGGAAGAGCATGTCGTCCCGGCCCCTGATGAGGTGGAGGCGCATCCGGCCGCTTCGGAGGAGGTCGGGCAGCAATCCGCAGTCGAACCCGAGGAGCCGGCCGCGGAACCGTCTGCGGCTGAAGAGCCGTCAGTAGCGCCCCATACCGAGGCGCAAGAGGAGCCGCAGCCAATCGAGGCCGCCCCGGCGGCCGAGGTCGGCGCGCACGAAACGACGCAGTACGAGGAAGCCGCCGCGGCCGAGACGCCGGCGAGCGAAGTGGCGCATGAGGCCGACGGCGGAGAGGCGATCGAGCCGGCTCACGCCGCAGCGGAATGGGGAACGCCGGCCGAGGCGCAACCGGAGCCCGAGGTCCAGGATGAGGCCGCGGCGCCCGAGGCGGGCGCGGCCGAGCCCCAGCCCGTCGACGAACCGGCTCCGCCGGCCGAGGCGCCGGCGCAGGCGGAGCGGCCCTCCGAATGGGCGCTGCCCGAATGGGAGGATCCCGCGCCCTCCGTCGGGCCGAGCGCACCGCAGGCGGCACCCGAACGGGAGAAGGAGGCGGCCCCGTCCGAGCCGGCGCGGCTCGGCATGCATCCCGTCGAACCGGAAGCGGTTGAGCCGCGCAACGACGAGGCGGCTGCCGCACGCTCCTGGTCCTTCGATGACGGCGACCCCTTTGCCGCCGGGGCCGAAGACAAGAAGGGCAAGGCCGAGGAGCCCGACATCTCCGAATGGTCATGGCCGGTGGAAAAGGCGCCGGCGGCCGCGAACGAGGAGGCACGCGCCAGCACCGCCTGGGATCATATAGACGATCTGCTCGGCTTCGACGAAGGCGGGCGGGCGGCGAACGGCTCGGCCGTGACCGGCCCGGAGAAGGACGCCGAGCTCGGGCCGTCACCGGCGCCGGCCGGCCAGCGCCCGCCGTCCTACCGTGCCACGCCCAAGCCTCGCCTGTTCGGCATCAAGCGGCTCGTAATCGGTGCGGTGATCGTTCTTCTCCTCGGCGGCGGCGGTTACGCCTACTGGCAGAACCGGGAGGCGGGCAATGCCTGGCTCTCGGACATGGTCGCCAGGATCATGCCCGCCGGACCCGCCGAAGCGCCGCAGGCGCCGGCCGGCGAGGGCGAGCCGGAAGAACAACCGGCCGAACTTTCGGGCAAGCCGGATGAGGCCGCGCCGCCCCAGGAAGGCTCGACCAAGTTTACGCAGCGGCTGCTTGCCGACGGAACCGAGCGGGACGAGGGACCTGCAGGCGCGAACGGCACGGCCGCCTCGCAGGAGGGCAAGTCCGTTGCGGCGCAGACGGAGGCCGTCCGGCCGCCGAACGACGAGGCCGGCGTGCAGCAGGCCGCGACCGATCCCGCGACCACGCCGGCGGCGGGCCAGGGCAACGCCCAGCCGGCACAGCCCGAGATTTCCGTCGCCGATGGCGAGAAGATGTTCCTCTACGAGGAGCGGCTCGGCCAGTCGTCGCCGACCGCGATCCCCGGCGCCGTCGCCTGGTCGATCAAGGAGGAATCTCCGGGCGGTGATGCCAAGCCGGAGCCCGCGATCCAGGCCCAGATCAGCGTTCCGGACCGCGGCCTGACCGCGCTGATGACGATCAAGCGCAACGCCGATCCGTCGCTGCCGGCGAGCCACGTGATCGAGTTCGTGTTCTCGCTGCCCGAGAACTTCGAGGGCGGCAGCATCGACGGCGTCCAGCGCGTGTCGATGAAGCGCACCGAGCAGGACCGCGGCGATCCGCTGATCGCGGTACCGGCGAAGATCACCGACGATTTCCACATGATCGCGCTCAATGATTTCGCCGAGGCCGTCAGCGCCAATACCGAGCTCCTGCGCAGCCGCTCTTGGATCGATATACCGATCACCTACCGGAACGGACGCCGCGCCCTCCTGACGCTCGAGAAGGGGCCGAGCGGGACCGAGGCCTTCACCAAGGCCCTGCAGGCCTGGGCCACTCTCGGCAACACGGCGGCGAGCGGGCAATAGCAATAAGAGCACCGGGTCCAGAAACAAAAAATCCCGGCTGGAGAGCCCAGCCGGGATTTTTGCTTTATTCCCTATTGGGCCGCTTATGCGCCCTCGACGACGGGTAGCGCGTTGGCGCGCTCCAACGCGGCTTTCCTGACCGCGTCCTGGACCTTTTCGAAGGCGCGGACCTCGATCTGGCGGACGCGCTCGCGGCTGATGTCGAACTCGGACGAGAGCTCCTCGAGCGTCACTGGTTCCTCCGTCAGCCGGCGGGCCTCGAAGATGCGGCGCTCGCGGTCGTTCAGGACCTTCATGGCGCCGGCGAGGAGGGCACGGCGGCTGTCCAGCTCGTCCTGTTCGATAAGGATTTCTTCCTGGTTGTCGTGCTCGTCGACCAGCCAATCCTGCCACTGGCCGGAATCGCCCTCGCTGGCCTTGATCGGCGCGTTGAGCGACGCGTCTCCGGAGAGGCGCCGGTTCATCGAGACGACCTCGTCCTCGCTGACCTTTAGCGTCGTTGCGATCTCCTTGACCTGTTCGGGCTTCAGATCGCCCTCGTCGAGCGCCTGGATGCGACCCTTCAACCGCCTGAGATTGAAGAACAGCCGCTTCTGGTTGGCGGTGGTGCCCATTTTGACCAGCGACCACGAGCGCAGGATATATTCCTGGATCGCGGCCTTGATCCACCACATGGCGTAGGTCGCCAGACGGAAGCCGCGATCGGGTTCGAACTTCTTGACGGCCTGCATCAGGCCGACGTTGCCCTCGGATATGACTTCGCCAATCGGCAGGCCGTAGCCGCGATAGCCCATCGCGATCTTGGCGACGAGGCGAAGATGGCTGGTTACGAGCTTGTGCGCGGCGTTGCGATCGTCATGCTCCTGGTACCGCTTGGCGAGCATGTACTCTTCCTGCGGCTCGAGCATCGGAAATTTGCGGATTTCATCAAGATAGCGGTTGAGACCGCCCTCTCCAGCAGCAATGGTCGGCAAGGTATTGCGGGCCATGAAGCACCCCCTTTGTGCGTCTCCAGCCTCCAAGACGGCAGGCCGGGCCTGTGGGTCTTCATCCAGACCCCACGAGGCTAGAAGATAAGTACGGCGAAAGCATGATTCAAGGACTCCGGTTTCACGCTGCCGTGAAGCCAGAGAAAGGGAATGTTGCGATTTGAAGCTCCTATAAGATTGGAATCCTTCGTCGCCAATTCAAGGGTTGGATCGCCCGCTCGCCGCTGGATTGCGGGCATTTTTCGGATTGCCTGGAGCGGACGCTCATCCCGCTTTGAGGGCTTCGATCAGTTCGGCCATGTCCTGCGGCAGCGGCGCCTTGAAATGCATGGTTTCGCCGGTCGAGGGATGCTCGAACTGCAGCATGAAGGCGTGCAGCGCCTGCCGGGGAAAGCGGTTGACCATGGTCTTCGCCGGCTCCGGCAGCAGGTTGGCCTTGGTGCGAAAGGCAGCGCCGTAGTCGGGGTCGCCGATCAGCGGGTGGCCGATATGGGCCATGTGGACGCGGATCTGATGGGTACGCCCGGTTTCGAGATGGCATTCGACCGCCGAGGCGAGACAGGTGCCGTCCGGTTTCTCGTGATAGCGCTCGACGACCTCGTAATGCGTGATCGCCTCGCGCGCGTCGTCGCTTTCTTCGCGCTTGACGGCCCGCTTCGTCCTGTCGCCGCCGCGCCCGAGCGGCGCGTCTATCACGCCCTTCAACTGGCGGGGCCGGCCCCAGATCACCGCGCGGTAGGCGCGCTCCAGCGGTCCGTTGCGGCCGTGGTCGGCGAACTGGTCGGAGAGGTGGCGGTGGGCGGCATCGTTCTTCGCCGCCACCATGACGCCGCTGGTGTCCTTGTCGAGCCGATGCACGATGCCCGGGCGCCTGACGCCGCCGATACCGGAAAGACTGTCGCCGCAATGATGGATCAGCGCATTGACGAGCGTCCCGGTCCAGTTGCCGGCGCCGGGATGCACGACCAGGCCGGCCGGCTTCACGAGCACGATCAGGTCGTGGTCCTCGTAAAGCACGTCGAGCGGGATTGCCTCGCCCTTGGGCTCGGGATCCTCGGGCTCCGGCAGGGCGATCTCGAAGCTGTCGCCCGGATGGACCTTCCGCTTCGGCTCGACGATCGTCGCGCCGTTGATCGAAACGGCGCCCTGCTCGATCAGGCCCTTGATGCGGTTGCGCGAAAATTCGCCCGAAAGCGCCTCGGTCAGGAAGGCGTCGAGCCGGCCGGCCGCGTCGTTGCCGGCCGTCAGGACTTTCCTATTGCCGGCCGCTTGTTTAAAGGGATCGTTCATTCCGTTTCAATTCCGCTAGAAAGCCGACTATGACCATCGAGCCCGATCATCAGGAAGACGACAAGCCACTCGATCCCGCGATGGAGAACGTCCGCCGCAAGATGGTGCGCCTGCAGCTCGTATCGGCCGGCGTGATGCTGATCATGCTTATGGCCGTCCTCGGGGCGATTGTCTACAAGCTGACGCGCCCGGACGGGCGCAGCGAAACTGCCCAGCCGGCGATCGGCGTACCCGGGGATGCGCCGGTCAACGCCATCGCGGCCCTGCCGGCCGGCTTCTCCGTCAGTGACGTGGCGCTATCCGGCTCGCAAGTGCTCTTCTACGGCAGCCTGCCGGGGGCCGAGCCGCGCGCGATCGTCTTCGACATCGCTGCGGGCCGCATCGTCGCCGACGTCACCGTCAGGACGAATTGACGACATGGCCATGCCGCCCGTCCGCATCGACGATCCGGCCGACCCGCGCATAGCCGGGTTCGTGTCGATCAAGGAGCGCGACCTGACCGGCCGGCAGGGCCGCTTCATCGCCGAAGGCACCGTCGTGCTGCGGATGCTCGCCGCCGCGCATCGCGCCGGACGGGGCATCGCCGCGGAGGCGATCCTGCTGCTCGAGAACCGGCTCGCCGGCCTTGCCGACGTGCTGGCCGAATTCCCGGCCGATCTGCCCGTCTTCGTGGCCGATGGCCGGGTCTTCGACGCGATCGCCGGCTTCAACATGCATCGCGGCGTCCTCGCGCTCGGGCGGCGCGACCAGATGCCGGGGCGGGACGCGCTGCTTGCCGCGCTTGCCGCGGAAAGCCTCGCGCTCGCTGCCTGCGGCCTGTCGAACCACGACAATATGGGCGCGCTCTTTCGCAACGCCGCCGCCTTCGGCGTCGATGCCTTGCTGATGGACGGGTCGAGCTGCGATCCGATGTATCGCAAGGCGATCCGCGTTTCGGTCGGATCGGTGCTGACGCTGCCGTTTGCGCGCGAAGGGACGATTGCGGAGCTGATCGAGCGGCTGCAGGCCGCGGGCTTCGCGCTCTGGGGCCTGTCGCCGCGCGGGGAAACCGACATTGCCGATATTCCGCCGACACCGCGCACGGCGCTGCTCGTCGGCACCGAAGGCGAGGGTCTGCCCGACAAAATACTTGCGGCGATCCGCACGGCGCGAATCCGCCAGCGCCCGGGTCTCGACAGCCTGAACGTGGCGACGGCGGCCGCCATCGCGCTGCACCAGGTCGCGCGCACCAACGGCCGGATCTGAACGAAGTATATAAGCAGGGGGAGTTGCCCCTCATCCCGCTGCCGCGACCTTCTCCCCGTTTTTACGGGGAGAAGGGGTATGCCGCGGCGCGGCGAGTCCCCTTCTCCTCGCGTGCGGCCGCGTGCGGGGAGAAGGTGGCCGGCAGGCCGGATGAGGGGCGAATCCAGGATCGCAGCATCACTCGGGGGGCAGCATCTCCTTCGCCCGCTGGGCGAGGCTCTTGCGGTCTTTCTCCTTCGCTGCATCCTCGCCGGCAAGCAGACCGTGGATCGGCGAGGCCTTGCCTTCGCGCATCGCGGTCAGCGCCACCATGCCGGCGGCGATCTGGGCGACCTCCTCGCGCAGTGCTTCGTCGTGGGCGGAGGATTTCGTGTTGGTGAGGCGTTCGGAGAGAGCGGTGGCGCGGTTTCTGAGATCGTCGGAAAGCCCGGTCGTGTCGTGGGCCTCGGCTGTCGGTTCCGTCTCGTGCCTTGCGACGCTTGCCTTCGTGTGGTGCGTTCGCTTCGGGGCGTGGAGGCCGGCGGCGCGAAGCGCTTTCGTCGCTTCGCGCAGTTCGTGCTTGGCGTCCTGGATCTGCGACTGCAGCCGCGCGACCTCTGCCGCCCGCTGATCGAGCGCACTCTCGCGGTCGGCATTGGCCGCCGTTTCGCCGGCGAGCCGGCTTTCGAGCTGGCGTATGCGCCGCTCGTCCCTGCCGAGGCGCAGTTCCATTTCCCGTGCGCGTGCATTCTCGGCCTTGAGATCGGCGCGCAACGCCTCGCGCTCGTCGCGCAGCGCCGCCAGGCGGCTCTTCAGGTGTTCGATTTCGGTCTCGCGCGCCGCAAGGTCTATCCGGAGGCCATTGAGGTCGGTGGCGTGCCTGTCGACCTGACCGCTCAGCGCGAGCACCGTCTCGGTCTTGGCGCCGTTGTCGCGCTCCGAGGCAACGACGGTCGCCTCCATGGTTTCGATCCGCTCCTGGAACTGCCGGATGGCGGAGCGCATGTCGGCGGCCTCGAGGTTCATGTCCGCGATCTGCGCCTGCAGTTCGGCATTCTCGCTCGCCAGTTTGCGGGCTTCCTGCAGCGCCTTCTCGTTCGCGAGCATCAGCGCGACACCCTTGTCGCGCTCGCGTCGAAGCGCCTGCAGCGCCTTGGCATTCTCGACGGCATAGGCGGCGCGGGCGGCGTCCCTTTGCGCGCGCACCTCCTGCGGACTCAGCGGCATCGTCGCTTTCAGCCGATCTTCGGCGAAACGCACGATGCGTCTCTGGATCGCCGGCGCAACCAGCAAGCCGATGACGACCGCCGTCAGAAAACCCAGGGCAAAAAGTAACGCGTATTCAATCACGTGCTGGCCGTTTCAAATCTGGACCGGATCCGATGCCTGTTCGCCTTGGGCAGTCATTCGCTTTATGCAGTAAACATGATGTAGGAAATGCTGCAACACTTCCTCGACGGCTGCACGCTTTTTTCAGGCGGGCAGGGTGTCGCCCGCCGAACGCCTCTACGCATCTCAGAAGGGATTCCAGGTCGGCTGCTGTGTCAGCTTGAGATAGCCGACATTGACGCCGAGCCTCGCGCCGATACCGGTGCGGATCGGCACGACGACGACCTGCTCATCGGTCAGCACGGTCATGCCGACGCCGGCGACCACGTAAGCAGAGCCGGAAACGCCGCCGAAGCGCTTGTAGAGGGCCGGAACGCTCGGAAGATTGTAGACGAGCATCATCGCGCGGCTGCCCTGGCCGCCCCAGTCGAGCCCGAGCGATGGGCCCTGCCAGAAGAGCGTGTGCTGGCCGACGTTCTTCGTATAGAGCTGACCCTCGCCATAGGTAAGGCCCGCGATGAACGCGCCGGACCCCTCCTGTCCGAGAATGTAGCCGTTCGGCAGACCGTAGCGCTCGAAGGCGCGCTCGACCACCTTGGCAAGGCCGCCGGAGGTCTCGCCGAAGAAGCTGTGACCGGCATCGACGATCTCCTGCATGGTGTACTGGCTTCCGTCCGGAGACTGGGCATGCGCCGCGGACAGGCCGGCGACCAGCAGGCCGGCCGCCAGAGCCACCGTGGTCAGAATAGCGCGGACAGCCACTGCGGTCGTCTTCATCATCGGCTGCATCGTTTCCTCCGTCAGGCACGACAGCGATGCGGCGAGCCGGCTGCGATAGCCGGCTTTCGCATCAATCACGCGGTCGGCGCCGTTATGGGCCATTTCTCACAGGAATGCGCACGGGGCGCACTAGCTTTTTCAACGGGCGCACCTTATCCGCTTTCGCCAGATCAGCTGAAAGCGGGGCGCTCCGACAATTTGAACCGATGATCTTAACAATCGGTTTACCAAATGTGATGTCATTATGGCCTATTGAGAGAAGCGCCTCCGCCGCGCGCCCCATGGCGTCAGCCATGGCGGCGCCGGAGCCTTCAATGGGATGTGGCGCGCCCGGATGGAACCGAGCAAGGAAATATGATGGCGAAGAATCCGAACCTGACGTTGACGGGACCTGACCTGGCCGCGCTGCTGTGCAGCCGGGTTTGCCACGACATCATCTCGCCGGTCGGCGCCATCAACAACGGGCTCGAGCTCCTCGACGAGGGCGGCGCCGATGCCGACGCGATGGATCTGATCCGCACCAGCGCGCTCAACGCCTCGGTGCGCCTGAAGTTCGCGCGCCTCGCCTTCGGCGCCTCGGGCTCGGTCGGCGCCTCGATCGACACCGGCGAGGCGGAAAAGGCGGCCAAGGATTTCGCCGCGGCGGAAAAGAAGACCGAGGTCAGCTGGAACGGACCGCGCGCGATCATCGCCAAGAACAGGGTCAAGCTCCTGTTGAACCTGTTCCTCATCGCCTATGGCGCGATCCCGCGCGGCGGCTCGATCGATGTCACGCTGGAGAACCCGGAATTCGATGCGACCTTCACCCTCGTCGCCAAGGGGCGGATGATGCGCGTGCCGCCGAAGCTCGTGGAACTGATCTCCGGCACGCCGGAGGAGGCGGTCGATGCGCATTCGATCCAACCCTATTACACGGTGCTCCTGGCGGAGGAGGCCGGCATGACCATCGACGTCGTGTCGACCGGCGAGGAGATCGTCTTCACCGCGCGCACCGAGGCCTGAGCCTTCAGCAGCTCGAAGTGAACGCGCGTTCCTGAGCCGGGCGGAGGGTCACGAGCCCCCTTTGCCGGCGAAGCGCCTGCCTTGGCGGCCCAGTGTCTTCCCGAGCGCCGTTGCAGCGTCCGGTTGCAAGCCCGCCGCTGGCGTCACCGCGGTAACTGTTTCTTTGCCAAATCCCCGTAGGATCGTCTCATGGACGCCTTTTCGCGTCCCGTGAGGCGTGAAGGAGTTGAACATGCGCCGCTTGATGATTGCTGATGGGTCGGATGTCGTGCGCAAGGTCGGGAAACGCATCCTGTCGGGCATGGGGTTCCTGGTCTCCGAAGCGTCGAGCAGCCTCGAGGCGCTGGTCAGGTGTGAAGCCGAATTGCCGAATATTCTCATCGTCGATGCCGGGCTCGAAGGCGCGATCGAACTGATCGCCAATATCCGCCGTCTGCCGGAAAGTGCGTCGGTGCGGATTTACTATTGCGTCGTCGAAGCGGACCTGAGGAAGATGATGGCGGGCAAGCGCGCCGGCGCCGATGATTTCCTGCTGAAGCCCTTCGACCGCAAGATCCTGACGAGCGTTTTCGCAAACCAGTCGATGGCCGCCTGACGCCGCTTCGGCAACAGGAGTGACGACGAGGCCGCGGCCATGCTGCGGCCTTTTCGATTCTAACGTGCGAGGCGCCAGCCCGAAACGCGATCCGCCCCGAATGTGATCCGGACAACAAAAAACCCGCCCAGGGGAGGCGGGTTCTCGAGGCTGTGATCGGGCGAGAGGCAGATGCGGGGGGTGCCGGCGCGCCCGGGATCAAGGAAATCAGGCGGTTTCGAGATAGTCGCTGCCGTCCGGCTCGCGCAGCACATAGCCGCGACCCCAGACGGTTTCGATGTAGTTGGCGCCGCCGGCGGCGTTTGCGAGCTTCTTGCGCAGCTTGCAGATGAAGACGTCGATGATCTTCAACTCCGGCTCGTCCATGCCGCCATAGAGGTGGTTCAGGAACATTTCCTTGGTGAGCGTCGTGCCCTTGCGCAGCGACAGCAGCTCCAGCATCTGATATTCCTTGCCGGTCAGATGCACGCGCTGGCCGCCGACTTCAACCGTCTTGGCGTCCAGGTTGACGATCAGCTCGCCGGTGGCGATGACCGACTGGGCGTGGCCCTTCGAGCGGCGGACGATCGCGTGAATGCGCGCCACCAGCTCATCCTTGTGGAAGGGCTTGGTCATGTAATCGTCGGCGCCGAAGCCGAGGCCGCGCACCTTGTCTTCGATCCCGGCCATGCCGGAGAGAATGAGGATCGGGGTCTTCACCTTCGACAGGCGCAGCGTGCGCAGGACCTCGTAGCCGGACATGTCCGGCAGGTTCAGGTCGAGAAGAATGATGTCGTAGTCGTAAAGCTTGCCGAGGTCGACGCCTTCTTCCCCGAGATCGGTGGTGTAGACGTTGAAACTCTCGGACTTGAGCATGAGCTCAATGCTTTGAGCCGTCGCGCTGTCGTCTTCGATCAGTAGAACCCGCATAGTCTTCCCCTTTTCCGCCGCCCAAGGTTGCCGTCGCCCCCTTACGCGATACGGATCCAGTCGTTGCCTGATTTGGAGGCTGCCACCAAATGGTTAACAAATTCTGATTCACTCTGGCAAGGTGTATCGAGAATGTTAAATATTTTTAGCAGTCTCCTGATTCCAAAGGTGAATCTGAAATGGCGCTCTTCATGCGATACATGAGGATATGCCGCTATCCGACTCTTCTGACTCGCAAATGCACGAAGTGCCACATTTCATGCTTCAGCATTTACGGAGCCTTAAATCATCGTCCCTATGATTAACGATGCCCGTAAACGAAAGGTTACCAGCGGTAGGTATTTGTTAATGCCGCGGTCGATTTTTGTTTCCGACCCCTGGAGGGCCGGCGCAGCGGCGCTCGATCAGGCGGATTTCGGGTTCAGTCGACCCGGACTTGCGGCGGGTCGATTCGAAAGTCGAGCGCGGGGTGCGGTTGGAAACCGTGCACATTTTCCTCATCCCGCGCCCTATCAGTAACCGGGGTCTCGCTATCCACGGAGTATTGCGTATGAAAGCACGTGAGAGCCTTGTCCGTCTGAAGGAATTTCAGGTTCGGGAGAAGCAGCGCCAGTTGAACCAGCTTCAGTTGATGATGGCCGAGTTCGAGCGCATGACCAAGGATCTGGAAAGCCAGATCGTCTTCGAGGAAAAGAAATCCGGCATTTCCGATCCCGCCCACTTCGCCTATCCCACCTTCGCCAAGGCCGCCCGCCAGCGCGCCGACAACCTTCAGGTCTCGATACGCGAGTTGAAGGCGCAGCAGGATGCGGCCGAGCTCGCGCTTGCGGAAGTCCAGGCCGAATATGCCAAGGCTGCAGCCCTGGAGGAGCGGGACGCGGGGACGCGCATGCGCGCCTGAAGGCGCGACCGCGCCTTCGGCGCCGAGTTTGAGTTTCGACGGCCGCGCCCCAGGGGCGCGTCGCCGCGCTTACGCCTGCGCCCCTCCTCCCGCCGAAAGGGCGCTCGCCGCGGCCCTGTCTCTCAGGCCTCTGTCACATCCTGCCATTCCGGATGGCGCGCCACCTGGGCGCGCATGAAGGGGCAGAGCGGAATGATCTTCCATCCGCCCTTGCGGGCCTCGTCGACCGCGTGGGCGGCGAGGGCCTGGCCGACGCCCTTGCCGCGCAGCGCGTCCGGCACGAATGTATGGTCGACGATGATCAGGCGAGGCGACGACCTGGAATAGGTCATTTCCCCCGTGTGTCCGTCGAGCGTTGCCGCGTAGCGGCCTTTCGCATTGTTTTCCTCGGTGGCGATATCCATCGATCTTCCTTCGCTGGCACGGATGGTCCGTGCGGGACGCCAGGCAGCATAACCTTAAGATCGGTCGCGCACCAAGCCGGCGGCATTCGCCTCGCTCTCGGAGCATTTTGCAATCAGTCGGGCCCGACGCCGCACGAATGCGGCAAAACAAGCAGATAGAGCGGTGGCGCGAACGCCTGCGAGCGCATTCCGCCCCGAAACGAAACCGGCGGCTCGGAAGGTCCCGAGCCGCCGGTCGAACTATGGCCCTGTTGGGGGTCGGTCAGTGGCGGTACTGCTGGATGCGCGTGGTGCGCAGGCCGGCGAGGCCGTGATCGTTGATGGAAGATTGCCAGGAGAGGAATTCCTCGACGGTGAGAGCGTAACGCTCGCAGGCCTCTTCGAGGCTCAAAAGACCACCGCGCACGGCTGCGACGACTTCAGCCTTTCTGCGGATCACCCAGCGCCGGGTATTGGCCGGCGGCAGATCCGCGATCGTCAAAGGACTGCCATCGGGACCGATGACATATTTCACGCGTGGACGCATCATTTCGGTCATGGGACTCTCTACACAAACTCAAGACCATATGGCTGCGACCTTAGCTTGCCACATTTAATATTTGCCTAAGCGGCCGGTAACGATTTGATCATCATTTGATCGACTTCGATGTTCCGGGCACGTTCTGCGCCTTGCGGCGCGCCGGCGAAGAAAAGCCTCTGATTTCAGAAGTCTTCGTCACTGCATTTCCCTTGAATCGACCGCGATTGAAGGGCGAAGACATGCAGCAATTCAAAGTGTGACCGCGCCCTTTGCGCATCTGACGAGACGCGCGGCGCCGCAGGGGGCCTTGCAATTACCACATTTCGCTTCGACTGGAATTCCCGATAGCGAGGCGCCGGATAGCAGAACGAGCGCCCATGTATACGCTCCCGGATTTCACCCTAGGGACCGCACTTGCGGTCGTGGCGCAACCTTTGCGAGCCGCACCGGCGGCGCAGGTGCCGCGTCATCAGGTGTCCGGGAGCCGATTTGACGCCGGCGGCAGCGCCGGCAGCATGGTGACCGGAATGAAGGAATTGAACGAGCAGGCTGAGCGGCGCGAGGCCGACGCGGGCGCTCTTTTAGAAATCGATCCCGCATCGGTGCGCACGGAATACGAGCTTCTCCATCTGATGCGGCGGCTGATCAAGCGCTACGACTTCGCGCATTTCCTGATCGCGCGGCTGCCCTTGGCGGATGAGCAGCGCTTCTCCGAGCGCCTCGTGCTCAGCAACTGGCCGGCCGAACTGGTGCGCCAATACGATGCCGGGGAGACTTTCCAGGCGAGCGTGCTGGTGGAGCGCCTGCGCCAGACGAAGCTCCCCGTCGCGGGCGGCGCCGAGCTTTTGGAGCCGGCGCTGAAGGGCGCGGGCAAGGCGCCGGTCCGCCACCTCCAGCCGCATCCCGACATGGCGCGCCATTTCGCGGTGCTGCTGCACACGACCTATGGCGAGCCGTTCGTCGCCGTGCTTTCGGGCAGGCGCGACGAGCCCAAGGGGGTGGAGCGGGCGACGCTCTATCTCACCCTGGTGCAGCTTTTCGAATGCCTCGAGCGCACCTTCGACGCCGGCACGGCGGTGCGGGAAAAGCTGTCGAGCCGCGAGATCGAGTGCCTGCGCTGGGCGGCCGCCGGCAAGAGCAGCGACGAGATCGCGATCATCCTCGGCATATCGGCCTATACGGTCGGCAGCTATTTCAAGAGCGCGACCCGCAAGCTCGACGCCGTCAACCGCATGCAGGCGATCGCCCGGGCGATGCGGATGAAACTGATCTGACGGCCGGAGCGCAAGAGGCGGAGCGCGCCGCACTTGCCGGAATGAGCGCAAGTTTCTATATGTCGCGCCACGGAAAGCCGTAGGAATTGCCGCCGGGGCCGCTTTTTCGCCCGCGGCCGAACGCGTGAAACAGGGTAGAGGCGGGTGGCCCTGCCCGGATGCCGGATTGGATCCCGTGAACAGTCTCGATTTTGACCGCAAGCCAGAAGATACGCGCGTCGTCGTCGCCATGTCCGGCGGCGTCGATTCCTCCGTCGTGGCCGGCCTGCTCAAACGCGAGGGCTACGACGTTCTCGGCATCACGCTGCAGCTCTACGATCATGGCGCGGCCGTCCACCGGGCCGGCTCCTGCTGCGCCGGCCAGGACATCGACGATGCGCGCCGCGTCTGCGAGACCCTCGGCATCCCGCATTATGTGCTCGATTATGAGGCGCGCTTCCGCGAGACGGTGATCAATCCCTTTGCCGAGAGCTATGTCGCCGGCGAGACGCCGATCCCGTGCGTCGCCTGCAACCAGACGGTCAAGTTCGCCGACCTGCTCGCGACCGCCAGGGAGCTCGGCGCCGACGCGCTCGCGACCGGCCACTACATCCGCTCGCGCCCGAGCCCGGACCCGCGCTATGCCGGCCAGCGCGCGCTCTACCGGCCGGCCGACGCCGAGCGCGACCAGAGCTATTTCCTCTTCGCGACGACGCAGGAGCAGATCGACTACCTGCGCTTTCCGCTCGGCGGCCTTCCGAAGGCCGAGACGCGGCGGCTTGCCGAGGAAATGGGCCTGGTGGTCGCCAGGAAGGCGGACAGCCAGGACATCTGTTTCGTGCCGCAGGGCAAGTACAGCGACATCGTCTCGAAACTGAAGCCGAATGCCGCGCTTGCCGGCGAGATCGTCCATCTCGACGGGCGGGTGCTCGGCACGCATGAGGGCATCCTGCACTACACGATCGGCCAGCGGCGCGGCATCGGCGTCGCGACCGGCGAGCCGCTCTATGTCGTCTATCTCGACGCCCGCTCGCGCCGCGTCATCGTCGGGCCGAAGGAGGCGCTGGAGACGCGCCGCGTCTATCTGCGCGACGTCAACTGGCTCGGCGACGAGGAACTCGATGCGGCGGCGGCGCGCGGCTTCGACTGCTTCGCCAAGGTGCGCTCCACCCGCCAGCCGGCGCCGGCCGTCTTGAGGAGCGACGCCGAAGGAATCTATGTCGAACTCCTCGAAGGCGAGGCGGGCGTCGCCCCCGGCCAGGCCTGCGCGCTCTATTCCGCCCCCGGCGACGACGCCCGCGTCTATGGCGGCGGCTTCATCCGCAAGTCCGAGCGCGAACCCCGCGCCGAGGCCGCCCTGAAGGCGCTCCTCGAAGCGCCTGCGGCCGCGTGACAGGGCGCGATCGGCAGCCTCTGGAAAAGTTCACATTTTCCGACAGACTTTGCTTGACACTAGCTGGAACAGCACCTTATAAGCCGCCCGACCAGCCGAAACGGGCTTCGTTCACGAAGCTCGAAGGCACCGGCGGCGGAGTAGCTCAGTAGGTTAGAGCAGAGGAATCATAATCCTTGTGTCGGGGGTTCGAATCCCTCCTCCGCTACCACACGTCCCCTGTCAAGCCCGCGAAAGTCTGTTCCGGCTTCTCAATCTCGTTGCCGAGAAGATGATTTCGGAAGCCGAAGCACGTTGTAGCGCGCCGCGAATTTCCGGAATTTTGACAGCGAAAACCGGAAAAATGGATTCTCCGGCTAGCCTGTCAAAATCACCCTCAAAATATCCCTGAGGCCACCTCAAAGGCTGAATTTGTGGCTAGCTCCTCTTCGGGAAGGCTACATCCCAAGCTCATGACTTCCAGCCGTCCATCTCTTCAGGAGAGAATCTCTTCTTTCGGACACGGCTCCATGTCACGCCTCTCTTGATGACTTTGGCAGGCACACCAGCGATGACTGTTCCTTCCTCATCGAACTTGCCGTTCACGAAGGACATAGCACCAACGATGCTATCCGCTGGGACGGATGACCCTTTGCTGATGATCGCGCCGAGCCCCACCCATACGTGATCCCCGATGCTAACAGAGCCCGGGCTGTTCACCCTCTTGCCGCTGGCCCGTTCGATCACTGAATGCGCGTCTGTCGTGCGTATCTCGATCTCCCGAGAGAACATGCACCATTTGCCGAGGTGACGGCGATGTCCTGGAACTGCGCGGCGATGTTCGCGGTTTCGAAGCCACGGGCGCCGCGTGCCACAGGACCAACTGCGCCAGCGGCATTGGAATTGGCGGCACCTTCCAGAATGGCCCGGTTCCGACCTTTGATCGCGTCGATCGAAGCCAGCGTTGCCTGCCGATGACGGCTGAGAGCGGCCGTCATTTCGTTCGTGGACAGCGCGCCCTGGGCGTGGGCAGTGCGGATCTCGGTGACCGTCTGCTTGTACTGACGGATGACCCCGAAGAGCGGATTGTACTTGGCCCGGAGATTGTCGAGCGCCATGCCTTCGGCAGCAAGCGCGCCGGTCCACTCGCGGACATTTCTGTTGGCGGCTCCATCATGCAGCCCGACCGAGGAATTGATGAGCCGCTGCAGCTTGGTGGCGGTGCGCTCGGCTTCGGTCCCGATCGCCGCGACGGCAGCCTGGGCGGAGGCACCGCCACTCTTGGCGCCGGCTGCGTCGATGTTGACGCCGATCGAGAGTTTCAACGGTGTCGCCATCAGCCATCAACTCCATTGAGGATCGGGAGCGCGGCTTCCTCCATCGCGTGCAGGTCGGCGAAGATGTACGCCGGCGCGTCGAGCTGCTCGAGGACGATCTGACAGGCGGTGTAATCGAGGCCGATCCAGATGAGGCCGGCCATGGTCGCGACTACCCGCCACTGCGTTTCGCAGGCGCGGAAGGCGATAAATGATGACCAGTTGCATGCCATGATCGAAACGACACCCTCTTCGTCAGTCTCGTCCTCGGGCGCCCTCAAGCTCACCCGGAGGCTTTCAAATTCCCGCCGCATCTTGTCGTCGAGCACGGCGGGCTTGGTACGATCGGAGCAGCCGGTCCTGCCGTGAGCCCAGGCCTCGGCTGCTGCCTTCAGTTTCCCAGGCGGGCCTTGTCGCCCGAGATCGCCTCCTGGTAGGCGGCGTTCAGTCCCCGCCGGACGCGTTCGTGTTTCACGACGGCAAGGAAGGTCTGATCATTGAAGGGGATCGGCTGGTCGGTTTCGTCGATCAGCCCGCGCCAGTTCTTGAGCACCCGGCGGAAAGCCATCTGGTCGTGCGCGTCGAGCAGCTTCTCGATCTTCGCAAGGTTTTCGTCGCTCGGATCGTCGGCGGCCTGCTTCAGCAGAGCCTTGCGCTCCTCTTCGACCTTCTGGCTCTCCTCCCGATCGAGGATCTGCAGTTCGGCCTCAAAGGTGTGCTCGATGAACTTGCCGGGATTGTTCGGATCAGGCTCGGAAACCTTCACCGGCCACCAGCAGGTCAGGTTCTGGACAAGTTTGAACATGGGGTTTTCCTCGTTTCAAAGGGGCTTTGAAGGCGGCAGAACGCCGCCTCACTGGAAGGTGATGGTGAACTCGTCGTTGCCGGCGGCGGGCGTGAACATCAGCGGCAGGCTGTTGTTGACGATCTTCTGGGTCTCGCCGTAGGTCGGCCGGCCGATCTGAACGGCGGGCGCATCGAACTTCACGATGTTGCCGGCGACGGTCCCATGCTGGGCGGCGAGCACGCCGGTGGTGTGGGCGAGCGCCGTCTGGAACCAGTTCTTGCCGGCGAGGTTCGTCGCCTCGAAGATCGCGTTGCCGGTCATCACGCGGTCGACGTGCTCGATCTTCTCCTGGCCGATCAGCATGCGCGGCTCGATCTGGTTGCCGAGGTCGAAGGTGACGCCTTCGCAGGCGCCGGCATGGCCGTGCAGTGAGAACGTCGTGTTGACCTTGTTGACCGGGACCGGCTTGATGAACTTGGTAAGATCGACAACCGGCAGCACCGTGTCGGCGATCGGCCCGAGAAGGCCAGTGAGCGTCAAGGCGAAGCGCGGGATCTGGCGCGGCGTCAGGTTCGCCGTAAGCGTACCGCGAACGCCGAGCATCTTGTGGAGCACGCCATCCAGGTTGAAGTAGATCGACGCCGACTCCTGCAGAGACGACACCGGCGCATATTTCACGTCGACGCCGGCCGTGATGGTCTCGCTCATGCCGCAGGCCCGGAGGAGAACGCCGCCTGCCGGAGCCGTGCCGGCCGCGCCAGATCCGGCTATCTCGAGCTCGGCGGTCATGCGCACATAGTCGCCAACGAGGATCGCGCCCTGGTGGCCCATATAAGGTAGGGTCAGTTCGCGATTGACCTCTTCGCCAAGCAGCGGATCAATGCGGGCGTTGACGAGCAGCATGGCGTTTGCCGCGCCGGTCGGCGCCGCATCGACGCCATAGGTCACCTCGGGTTTCGCGAGCGCCGCGATGTTACGAATGAAGCGGGTCATGGTCGGTCCTTACTTCTTGCGGGAGGTCTTGGCGGCGGAGTTATCGGCGGAGGCGGCTGCCCGTTCCGCCTCCGCCACCGGGGACGAGGAAGCCCCGTCCGAGGCGGGTTTCTCCGCCTTGGCCTCTTCGGTGCGCTGAACGAGCCTCAGCGAACCATCTTCCGGATTGCGGATGTACGATCCGCCTTTGCCTGCATGCATCAGGGTTGCTCCTCGATGTAACGGTCGGTGGTGTAGACGTCCTCGTGCCAGATCGTGCCGGCGAGGGCCTGCTGCAGCTCGCCGGTGACGTGCTGCAGCGGTTCGTCGGCGCCAGTGGGCACGAAGCCGATCAGCTGATTGCGGACGTAGCTCTTGAGGTTGCCGATATCCTCGGCCGCGGCGAACTCGTCCGTGCCCGACAGGTTCTCAGTGACGATGACGACGCCGATATCGACCGAGCTTCGCTGCAGGACCGGGCCGGTGGAGCGTTCGCTCAGCGAAGACGTCTCGGTTGCCTCGAAGACGTAGACGGCCGGAACCTGCGGCGGACGGTCGGTGAGGCGACGCCGGAGCGACCGTTCGGAAGGGATCGGCGACCAGCCGTGCAACTGAGCGGCTTCCATCATGCGCCGGTAGCAAGCGGAGAAGCCCGGCTTCTCCGGCCGCAAATAATCGGACTTCAGGAAGTCCCAGGCGCTGGGGTGGCATTCGGCAGTCTGCGGAGCCACTCCGTCCGCCGAGGCGGAGGCCGGAGCGAGCGCTGCCAGCCAGTCTTCGGGATCGACGCCCTCGGTCGCCTTGCGCCACTCGTAATAGGCGGACTTCTGAATGCCGGCATCCAGCGTGGCGACGCCAATTGCTGCCGTCCTGTTCAACCCGCGTTCTCGGACGAGCTGCTCGACGCGATTGAGGACCTTCAGGCGCTCTTCGCAAGTCTCTTTCTGCGCCTTTGAAAGCGCATTGAAGCGCGACCAAAGGAGGTTCTTTCTGGCGCGCGCTTCTTCCCATCCAGCAGCGTCCGGAGCTTGCCGGAGGCGGAGTTGCGCCGCCTGCGGCAAAAGAGAGATGTGATATTCGAAACCGCCGCCACGTCCGGCCCGAGGCCGGGCCTTGTCGGTCGAGCGCCAGCCGGACTGGGCGATCATCAATTCGATGCCCTGGCGTGTCTGCGGCAGGTCGGGCAGGCGCGCCGCCGCGATCTCCGAGGATGTGAGCCATTCTTTCGCGCCGCTGCTGATCATCCGCGCGTCCTCCGGATGTTCACCGGCCGGGACTTGAGCGCACGCAGCTCCGCGCGGATGGTCTCCTGTTCCTGCTGCAGGCGGGCGATTTCTGCGAGGCGGGCCTCGTCACCGATGAGCAAAGTCGCACCCTGCTCGGAAACGGCCTCATCCCAAAGCCACATCGCGCCGGTCGCGTGCACGAAGGCTGCGAAGCGCGGCAGCGTGATGTCGTGCCCTTCCTTGCTCTCGGCAGTGTAGGCATCGAGCATCGCCTTGCTGATCGAAGGCAGGCCGAGATACTGCGCCATGCGCGCTGCGATGGTGGGGCGGTCGTAGGGGCACTCGCGGATGGCGCGGGCCATCGCCCGCTTCATCTTCGACCGATAGCGGTCGATGTCGATACGCGCGACTGGCTCGCGAACCGGGAACAACGGCTCCAGAAAGAGGTCGAACTGCGAAGGATCGCGCTTCATTCTGCGACCTCACCGATGAAGGCCGCAAAGACACCGTCGGGCTGCTCGTAGATTGCGCGCAGGAACTCAATGCAGGCGTCTTCGTCCGCATCGTCCCATGCTGTGAGCAGGCGGCTCACTGCGAGCTTGCGCCGATCCTCGTCGGAGAGCTGCATCTTGGTCTCGCTGCCGACGACAGACGTCCAGGCGGCTTTAAGGTCGCCGCCGGCAGCCAGCGCCGTCGCCAGCTTGCCCTGCTCGGTCGGACCGAGTTTGGCTATCTTGAGCAGTTCCGATTGGTTGTCGGCATGAGGTGTTCCGCGAAGCCGCTCGCGCACCTTCGGATGGAGATTCTGAGCGATTTTACTCAAACGGAAGTAGGCGCGGCGGGACAGGCCCATGCGATCCGCGACGTGCTGTGAAAACCCGCCGCTTTCTGCCTCCTGTTCGAATAATAGTGCCAAGTTGGCACTATTTCCGGGGCGACCTGCTTCGACCTTGCCGTTCTTCTGCTCCCACACCTCACGGTACTTTGCGAGGAAGACAGCCCGATCGATAACGGACAGTTCGTTGCGAAACAGGTTTTCCGTGATCTCGACTAAGTGCGCCTCGGCCTTGTCACCTTCGACGACCATGGCATCTATCTCGGCGTCGTCATTGATGACGCATGCCCGAAGGCGGTGGGCGCCGGCAACGAGTGTGAATTTTCCGCCCTTGGCCGCGGGTGTCGCACGCACCGTGATGGGGTTGATCTGGCCATGCTCGACCATGCTCTGCGCGATGGCGATCGCGTGCTCTTCCTCAACTGCGCGCAGTCGTTCCGGAACGACAATCTCGGCGATCCTGATACGTTTGAACTCGGCCATTACGCTGCCGCCTTTCTCAATTGCTGCATGAAGATGTCCTTTGCCTTTGCCGCCATGCGGGCGTAGGCCTTCGCGAAAACTGGGCAGCCGAGCCGCTCGTCGATCTTGGCAATGGCGAAGGAAATGGAGGTGCGCTGGCGCGCCTGCATCTTGACGATGCGCCGGCGCGGCACGCCGAATTCGACATGAAAAATGTAGATGGCGACCTGCCGTGCGAGGGCCGCGTCAAAGAGATCATGCGGAGGCGCAATGATGTCCCGCACCGCGATGTGCGAGAAGTGCGCCTGCACTGCCTTGAAGCAGCATGAGAGCATCACGTCGAGCCGCTGCTGTTCGTCGTAAGGGTTCAGCATGCGGCGTCCACCAGGGCAATGATTGCGGCGACGAGGCCTCCCAGCGCTACGCTGAACAAAAGCGCTGTTTGGGCCGCATTGCAGATCGGGGACCGTGACGGGATGAAAGGGTTTTCCATGTCTAAACCCTCGCCGCTTTTTGGCGTTGCCGCATCGTCGGCGGCCGCTCATAGTTCTCACGCGGCTGAGGGGATCGGCGCTGACCGGAGGGCCGGTAACGGCTTGGCCACAACAGGTGAGCCTTTGTACCGAGAGCAGCGGCGATCGCCCTTTCGCCAGCCGCGTTGGGTTCGCGGAGTGTCGTTCCGGCGGTGCCGCGGGACAGTTGGAAGCGTCGGTCGATATCGAGCAGTGAGAGGCCGGCAAGCACGAGCTTGTGCTTGATTGCGGCAAGCTCTTCCAACTTGTCGATCGATGTTTCTTGCGGGTTGTCCGTCCTTTGTGGGCGGTGCATAGTCTTTCCTCGTTGTGAAAGGGGAGGCCCTGGCCGGTCTCCCCTTTCATGGGTGATTTGTTCCGTATCTATGGATAGAGATAGCCAGATTTGGCCATCTCGTCAAGGGAAAGTGGCCAGATATGGCTACATGGTGCTGATGGATAATCTGGGTGACCGCATTCGAGAGGCGGCTGCAGAAGTAGATGGCCTGAAAAGGCTAGCTGAGCTCATCGATGTGCCGAGACGTTCTCTCGGTAACTGGCTAACGGGAACGCAGCCGAAGCCCGAGCACCTGCAAAAAATTGCGGACGTAACGGGCGTGCAGCTTCACTGGCTCATCACTGGTGAAGGACCGAAAAAAGAGGACCCGATTTCGAAGGCGATGCAGCGCCTTCTGAAGCTGTCAGAGAACCCCGGCGGATTGACCAACGAGGAGCTCGCTGATCTCAACCAGGAGAAATTCGGCGCGGCCATGCAAAAGTTCCGCGGGCTTCAGGAAGACGAGGTGCCGCCGTACGTCGCTCCTAACACGGGGCTCAATATTGCCCTGCTGCAGCGCCTCTCAGACCTCGTCCAGGCTGTTTTCCAGGAATGCAAACAATCGGCGCCTCCTCGAGCGATAACAGCCGAGGCTGGAAACCTCTATAACGAGCTTCTGCAGATGGTCGTCGACATACATGACGAGGAGGTCGTCGAGGCGCTCCTACCGGTCCTGCGCGCACGTTTTAAGAAGCGTCTCGATGAAGCTGCCGCCCGGCCCGGTTCTGGCAAACGCTCGGCCTAATGATCGTCAAGCCACGCTTGGATCAGCCAGAACTTCAGTCGTGACCAGCCGGCCCCGGTCTTCGACCAGGCTGCGCAGCGGTATCGACGATATGAGGGATCAAACCGCTCCCGCCTGGATGGCACGAGCGAAAGGGGCCAGCGGACGCGGCCCCTCGAAACTCAGGTACACATAACTCTAAACCCCAGCCCTTCAATTCACGTTCAAGTAGGTCCCGCATCATCTGCGTGCAAGGGCAGCAATTGCTACTCCTAGACGCAGGGGCACGGGCGCGTTGGCAACGTGGCCTCAGACCTTGTTACCGTTGTCTTTCTCGCTTGGGGGTGTAGCTGCGGCAGCGCGCTCGCGACGTTCGAGTTCCTTCAGAACCGCTTCGCGGATGAATTCAGCACGCTTCATCTTGCCGACGAGGGCGTCAATGCGCTCCGGAACGCCGTCCGGCAGCCGCACTAGAATCGGTTTCACTTTCAACGGAGGACGCCCCATGCGGCGTGGATTATCCGATATCGGAAAGTGAGTCAATTTCGCCTCCAGCATATCCATAAGCGATATCGCTTATTGGATATAACCGATATCGCTTATATGTTCAATCCAAAACTGCCCCAGGGGTTGAGGCACGCTGGGGATAGAGCTGTACAACTCAGCAGAGCGCCGATTTTTTTGCCGACCAGAGGACGTGGACGAGAGGCATTCTCGAAACATGCAAGTAGCGGGCAATTTTCGGGCGCGCGCTTGCATGTTCGAAACAGCACGGTGGAAACGCGCAACGCCTTGATTTCTCGGGACTTGACAGCCTCACGTGCTGAACATGCAAGCCGCTTGCATGTTCGAATTGGACTTCGCGCCTTGCCGATCGGCAAAATCGGTCGATCGCCGCTGCCGCGGCCGGCGCCTGGTCCTTGATTTTCAGGGCTTTGAAGACGCCTCAAAGGCATTTCATGGATTTTTGAAGGGCTTTGCGGGTTCGCGCCGCTTTGCCATCAACAGCCCGCCGCTGGCGCTGTTTTTGTCAGACCGGCTGTCAAAACGCCCCGCCGCCGTCGCGCCGCAGGTCCTCGCCAACGCCTTGTTTTCTCGGCGTTTCTCAGCAGTTCCCGGATAATCCCGGATATTCCCGCCTTCTTCCGGATATGTCTGTCAAACAACACACGTCGATGAAGTCTATGCGTTGCTGCGGGAAAGCGCACGCGCAGCAATCGAAGCACGCGACAAGAAATAAACACTAATCGGTAAGAAGAAAAAGCCCTCTTGCTTTCGCAAGAGGGCTTTTCCATTAGAGCAGTCGGCCGAACAACAGACCGATGAAGCCAGGCTGATCCGAAGATCAAAGCCCAATCGAAACGTCTTCGTCGACTGGCTGGCTTCGAGAACCAAAGAAGCGTGCATACGCATCTCCTATCCCATGTGCGGAAGCCCTTATTGAGCCGCGACCCGCACGCCGACTTTGTTGAGGGAATTTCCGATTTTGCAACAGCCTAGGAGGCCCCCTCAAGCACGCGGCTGTCTCGCGTTAAAGTTTATATGGCAGCGGCAACATCCGTGTTCAAGGGGTAGCTCGCCATGTCTTGAACGTGTTTCCACGATGCTGGGCGGGGCACATGCGCACTTGCTCCGTGTCTTACGTCAGCTTAACTTGATATCGAATATTGAACCGGGGGGCTCGCGAGAATGGAAGCGATTAGCCTTGGCACGGTACTTACTGCGCTGCGGGAGATAGCGCAAATTGTCACACGCTTTCAAACATATCTGCGAGAGCGTAATAAGAAACGATTTGAAATCATAGAGCAAATCTTGGCAGCGGTCGCCCGCACTTCTGATATCATCCGACAAAAAGAGCAGAAGACGCCGACCGGGGGCTGGGAGCAGGAATTGGCCCAGCGCGAGATAGGGCAGCTGTGGCGCTCAATCTCTTACGAAGTAAGGCAGATCGACCCAAGTTTCAGCAAAGAGCTGTTTGTGAAAGGTTTGTTCTGGCTCGACAAAGGAGTGGGGGGAAAGAGCAGGTTCGTCTTCGTTATATCCTTGAGCGAGATTGTGCGAAGGGCATTAGGGCTGCACCCAGACTATGGCAAGTTTCTCAGCAGCGAGAACCATCTGAAAGATATTAGCGAAGTAAACACATCACGCGCAGTTTCGGCGGCAATTGCTTTGTTGGGAAAAGTCACGCCGCCGATGGACGTGGTTGTCGAACGCAAAGTCGAGACCGAGAGTGTGCACGAAGCCATTGCGTTCGCGCTACCTATTCTTGACGGGGGGGAGGGCGATTACCTCTATGTCATTGACATGCTCCAGAATGCCCTTGCGGCACCCGAGGCGCAAACTGCACATAAAATCGACAAACAGAGAGCCGAGTATCTCTTGGCCGTTGCTCTGGATGGTACGGGTCAACAAGCTCAGGCATTATCGAAGATTGAAAACCTGATTTCCGCTCTTTCCGTTCAAGAGCCTACTGTGCAGGAAGCTGAGCTGCTCGCACGAAGCGAGGATCTTCGCGAGCATATTAGGTCGAGAATGCTGCACACCTAACACAATCTTTTTGGCGATCGTCGAAGGACGGTTTTGGCGCTGCTCTTGTTTTTTCGGGAAACGACAGCAAACGACTCGCCAGATTCTCGACGGCGCTGGCGTGAGGGTGAAGCTCTATTGCGGGAGCGGCGGGTACCTCGGCAAGTTCTGTGGTTAGGCGTTTCCGCTCCGCCTCAAGGGCCTTGTAATGAGCCTCGGCTTCGACAGGGAGCATACCGCGGGCCAGTAACTGGAATTCTAGCTGCCCCTTCATTCTCCCAGCCGACATTCCTTGGCCGCACGCTCCCGTACTATCTTGGAGCGAAAAATGCGCCTCTACACCGATCGCTGGTTCCGGCCTCCTTGATCCTTGACGCGGACCTTGGCTACAGTGTTGCAGACCATCGTTACCTTTTTCGCTAGCTCCTCGAGTGTTGCCATCACGCGGGTCACCTGCGTCAGCGTCGGGGCCATTTCAGGATCATACCGAGTGACGAGGTATTCCCTGTTAGAGGTAAGCGCTGCCAAATGTTCGGCCGTACGTCTACGCAACTTTAAGCCGGCACCAATCGCCATTTGCGATCGCTCGCGTATGTTGTGCTGAAGGCCGCGGATCGCCTTGGAATCGTGCCCCTTGGCGAGCAGAAATGCATTCAGATAGAGCTCAATTGAGTGAAGGGCGAGGAACCGTCGCGGAATGTGCAGTTTGCGCCGCGGAGAGTGTTCTCCGAGCACGGCGGCGGCCATCTTGTAATGCTGTGCCAACTTGAGAATGTCGTCTGCGCTGGCCGAAGCTCCAGGGTACGCTGTATCCACAAAGGTGTCTCCCCGTGATGAGAGATGCGATTTTGATGATCTTAAATATCACAGGTCAATTCACTCGATTGGGCTAGTAGACACAACCGCGGCGGAAGCTATTGCCTGGCATCAGCAATCCGCGCGTTCGAACGGCCTTAAGCGCCGTGGGAATCGCAACGCTTGATCATGAGGCAATTCAACGTAAACTTGTCAGGCGCACCCACGCCACGCGTTCTTTACGGCAACGGTGACAACATGCCCAGCAAACGCACACTCTTTGGAGCTCTCTCTTCCCGCTTTGCGTCGGATCAAGCCTGTGCCGTCAATAACTGCCTTCGGGCGGCGGTGAGGCAGACAAACCTTATCTGATGCTTCCCACAATGATCTAGACTCTCGCGAAATAGGTGCCACATTATGAAACATGAGCGGCGGAAACGACAGCGCGGGGAATGCGGGTGACGCAAGGCAGCGCTTCGGTTTGGGGGGGCTTGCCGAGGCGATCGTCGAGACGCTCGATCAGCCGCTGCTGATCCTCACTTCCAATCTCACCGTCGCGGACGTCAATTCCGCCTATTGCGAGACGTTCGGCGTTACAGCCGAGGAGACGCGCGGCCAGCCGATATATCGGCTGGGCAACGGCCAATGGGACATACCCGAGTTGCGCGGGCTCCTGGAGCAGGTCCTGCCCGAGCGCGTGATGGTGAAAGGCTATCGGATCGAGCACAAGTTTCCCGATATCGGGCGGCGCGTCATGATCCTGAACGCCCGAAGAATAACCGACAATCGCGGGCATCCGGAACTGATCCTGCTCACAGTCTCCGATCGAACGGAAGCGGAGCAGGCCCGCTTCGAGCTCGAAGGCCATCGGGAATTTTTGGAGAAGCTGATCGACAGCGTTCGCGAAGGACTGCTGGTGCTCGGCTGGGATCTGAGGGTCGTCAGGGGGAACCAGACCTTCTATGACCTGTTTCAGGTCTCCCGCGCCGGCACCGAGGGCCGGCTCGTGTATGAGCTTGGAAATCGGCAATGGGACATTCCGAAACTGAGGGAGCTCCTGGAAGACGTCCTTCCCGACAACAATGCCTTTGACGATGTCGAGGTGGAGCACGACTTCGAAACGATCGGTCGGCGCATCATGCTGCTCAATGGCCGCCGTCTCGATCATCTCGACCTGATCCTGCTGGCGATACGCGACGTCACCGAACAACGGCGAATGGAGGCGCAGCAGCGGACAATGATGGGCGAGCTCCATCACCGGGTGAAGAACGTCCTCGCGAGCGTGAACGCGCTGGCCAATCGCAGCCTGCGCGAAAGCCAATCCCTCGATGCGTTTCGCGACAGCTTCGCCACTCGCCTCGGCGCCCTCGCCAGGACCCAGGACCTGTTGATGCGTGCACCTGAGCACGATGTCCTCATGGCTGAGGTCCTGCGGCTGGAGCTGGAGGCCCAGGGCGGCCATGAGGGCGAAAACTACCAGCTGGACGGCCCGGACGTCACGCTGTCGCGCGAAACCACGCAAGCATTCGCGATGGCAATCCACGAACTGGCCACGAATGCCGTAAAACACGGCGCCTGGGCCTCGCCCGAAGGCCGGGTGAAGGTAACTTGGACAGCGCACCGGCGAAAGGGCAATGGAACGCATATCCGTTTCTGCTGGCGAGAGACCGGCCGCGAGATCGATACCACTTCGGCTCGCAAGGGCTACGGCTCGCAAGTCTTCGAAGGCGTGTTCAGCCATTCCCTGGACGGCACGTCCGAATTGACGCTCCATCCTGACGGCGCCGAGTTCGTTGCCGAATTCAAGCTGCAGGATTAGCTTTTGCCTGCTGCTGCCTTCGGATGCGTTTCCTTGATCTTCGCGTCCCGGGTTTCCGGCCCGGCGTCGCCGCGAGAGGTCGGCAGGCGACCTTGACAATTGTAAACGCACATTCTTTCGCTAGATTGGGCTCGTGCATGCGGCCCGCGTCTCGCCGGAAGACCCGGGCGAGCTTCGCCCGGCTCACAGGTGTTCAGGTCTATGACTATCCGTAAGCAGAAAGCAAACACGGCATCGGAAGAAAACGCGGTTCGAGCGCTTGCCACGGCATCCGAACAGCCGTCGAGCCACGCGGCGTTGTCGCAGAATGAGATCACGATCCTGGCGGAAACCTTCCGCCTCCTTGGCGATCCGTCGCGCTTGAAAATCCTGCTCAGCTGTCTGTCGGGCCCGAGATCGGTGAGCGACATCGCCGAGAGGCTGGATCTGTCACTATCCCTGGTGAGCCACCATTTACGGCTTCTGCGCGGGGCACGCCTCGTCAAGGGCGTGCGCCGGGCCAAGCAGATTTTCTATGAGATCGCCGACCAGCACGTCAGTCAGGTGCTGCAGGACATGGCAACGCACGTCTCGGAAGATCACACCGACGATTAGAGCGGAAGGCGCTCACATGCCTTCGCTCCAGCGCCCTATCTGTTTGTTTCTGCAGGATTTTGCAGTCAGGTGATTCCACCCGGCTGCAAAATGCTCGAGCGCACGCGGTCCGAAACCGGGACGGTTCTCGGAAAGCCCGAAGCGCGGGTTCAAACAGTCACAGCGACCCTTTGCGCCTGAGAATGACGCGCTGGGCCGTAGCTGTAGCGGAAAGTCTCCTGCTTACACTTGAATATTTGTTCAAGTATGCTATTGATATTCGAGCCGCGCAGGTTACCGAGGCGAAGGCGCCTGCTCGACGCGGCGGGAGGAGCACCGAAAATGACGAGAGGACTTTCAACGCCGGGCACTGGTGAACGCCTCGGCTTCCGCGTCGACGGCATGGATTGCGCAAGCTGCGTCGGCAAGATCGAGACTGCCTTGGAACGCCTGGGGGGTGTCTCCGATATCGCCGTGAACTTCGCTGGCGAGACCTTGTCGCTATCGCGCGATGTGTCCAGCAAGACGACGGCGAAGGACATTGCCAAGAAGATCCGTTCGCTTGGTTTTGACGTCACGGAACTGCCGCCATCCGCCGTTCCCGCCACGCAGCGCTCCAGCGCGGATGTTGCTCACGCCGAGCACGACCACGGCGGCTGTTCCGGCGCGCACGTTCACGAGCATGACCACAGCCATGACGACCACGGCTGCAGCGGCGGTCACGAGCATGGCCACGGACATGATCACGGCCATCACGGCTGCAGCGGCGGCCACGGTCACAAGCATGACCACGCCCACGATCACGGCCATCAGCATGGCCACAAGCACGACGGTTGCGGCGACCACGGCCATGACCACGGACATGACCATGACCATAAGCATGACGGCCACGGCTGCAGCGCCGGCCATGACCATTCGGCGCGTGTCGTCACCCCACGCGCGGCTCTGAGTTCCCCGCCCAACGTTTCGATGAGGGTCGAGGGCATGGATTGCGCGAGTTGCGTCGGCAAGATCGAAGTTGCGTTGGCGCGCATGCCCGAGGTTTCCGACGTTCGTGTCAATTTCGCGACCGAGACGCTCGAGCTGACGCTTGCCGGTGGCGAAAGCACGAAGGTCAGCGACATCGAGAGGACAATCAAGAGTCTGGGTTTCGGCGTCTCCAACGCAAGGAAGCTCGTCTCCTCCTCCGGCTCTTCGGCTGAGGTCGCGCCAGCCCCCGTCACGCCGCCCCGCCAGCGTTGGTGGCAGACCCGCAAGGGCAGGCACGTCGTCGGTCTTGGCCTGCTGATGGGCTCCGCCTACGCGATCGCTCTCTTCATCCCGCTTTACGCGGAGTGGATCTTTGCCGCCGCGGTCGTCGCAGGTGTGGTTCCCTTCGCCCGCAGGGCCTTCGCGCTTGCGGTATCAGGCTCGCCCTTTTCGATCGAAACCCTGATGTCCGTGGCCGCAATCGGCGCCCTCGTCATCGGCGAGGCGGAAGAAGCTGCGGCGGTCGTATTCCTGTTCGCAGTCGGCGAGTTGCTTGAAAGCGTCGCCGCAGCAAGCGCCCGCGCCGGCATCAAGGCGCTCGCCTCTCTCGTGCCGAAGACGGCAGTCCTCATCGATCCCGCTGGCGGCCAACGGGATGTCCCTGCCGCTTCCTTGCGCGTCGACGATCTCGTTCTGGTGCGGCCGGGAGATCGGGTGCCGGCTGACGGACGGATCGCCCGGGGAGCCTCCAGCCTCGACGAGTCTCCCATTACCGGCGAATCCGTGCCGCGCTCCAAGGCGCCGGGAGACAGCGTCTTCGCCGGTTCCATCAACGTCGATGGCGTTCTTCAGGTCCGTGTCGAAAAGACGGCCTCTGACAACACCATCGCACGGATCATCCACCTCGTTGAGCAGGCCCAGTCTTCCAAGGCGCCGACGGCCCGTTTCATCGAGAAGTTCAGCCGCTACTACACCCCCGTCGTTATGCTGATCGCGGCCCTGATCGTCGTCGTCCCGTCATTGGCAATGGACGGCGACTGGCACGCCTGGCTCTATCGTGGCCTCGCTCTGCTGCTGATCGCATGCCCCTGCGCACTGGTCCTCTCCACCCCCGCTGCCATCGCTTCGGGCCTGGCCGTCGGCACGCGCCGCGGTCTCCTGATCAAAGGGGGCAATGCGCTCGAAACCATCGGCAGGGTCCGTGCCATCGCTTTCGACAAGACCGGCACCTTGACCGAGGGCAAGCCCGGCATCACCGAGATCGTCGCGCTTGGAGACAACGAAGAGAATGGCGTCCTTGCTCTGGCCGCGGCCGTCGAGAGCGGCTCGAACCACCCGCTCGCGAAGGCGATTGTGGGACGTGCCGAGACCGCCGGAATTGCTGTACCGGCAGCAACCGATGCTTCCGCGACGGCTGGCAAGGCCGTCCATGCGACGGTACAGGGCCGTCGTCTGGCGGTAAGCTCCCCGGCGCATGCCATCAAGGTCGCGACGGTCGATGGGACGGCGCTCGAGGCCATCGAGAAGCTCGAAGGTCGGGGCAACACCGTCGCGGTGCTGTTCGACGAGCGGACGAAAGAGGTTCTCGGCCTCGTTGCCCTGCGCGATGAACCGCGGCGCGATGCGCGTGAAGGGGTCGCCCGACTGAAGGCAATGGGCGTGCGCCCCGTCATGCTGACCGGTGACAATCGGCGTACCGCTCAGGCGATCGCCAACGGTCTCGGCATCGAATGGAACGCCGAACTGCTTCCGCACGACAAGCTCGATCTCGTCAATGAGATGAAGAAAAGCGCGAAGGTGGCGATGGTCGGAGACGGCATCAACGACGCTCCGGCACTCGCCACGGCCGATGTCGGCATCGCCATGGGCGGCGGCACGGACGTGGCAATCGAGACGGCGGACGCCGCCCTGCTGAAGAGCAGGGTCACCGACGTCGCCCATCTGATAGCGCTGTCACGTGCGACGATGGCGAACATCCACCAGAACGTGGCCTTCGCTCTGGCGCTCAAGAGCCTCTTCCTCGTCACCAGCGTCGCCGGGATTACCGGCCTCTGGATCGCCGTGCTCGCCGACACCGGGGCTACCGCGATCGTCACCCTGAATGCGCTGCGGCTTCTGCGCTTCAAGGGCGCGGCTACGGCAGATGGCGACCGAGACGAAGGTTTGCGACGTCCCCTGCTGCCCGTCGAAAGCCATTGATCGTTCGCTTCGGAGAAGCCGCCGGCGTCTGGGTCGGCGGCCCGTTACTTCTGGAATGCCACGCTTTGAGTTGACTGCGGTCAACGGCAAGCTTTGCCAAATGCGCTGCTGGATTCAGCATATTGCTCTTCATGGCTTATATTAGGCTTTGGTAATTGAGGTGGCGACCGATTGAAGAGTCAGGCTTTAGCGTCGCCTTTGCCCAGGGCACCAGCCAGCCAGTGAGCGCAACATGCCAGAGGAGGGGCAGGCTCACCGGAACCGGGCGACGTGAGAGAGTGCCACCGAAAAGCTGGCGGCGGCGAGACTCCTTCTTCGTAGTGCAGAGTGGCTCAGAACAAGAAGCCGGCGTAGCACGGCCAGCGGTTCGCTTCCGGCGATCCGTTGCGGAGAGGGCAATACGAAACCACACAAGAGGAGGAACAGATAATGAAGAAAATTGCAGTGGCGGCAATCTGCGCGACGGCCTTGTCGACAGGCGCGAGTGCCCAGGAGGGCAAGACGCTGACCTATGCCGAGTTCGAGCCGGTTCAGACCAATTGGCAGATGGGCAGCAGCGATGCCTTTTTGGGTAGCCGCGCCGGCTGTTTCGAAGCACTGGTGCGTGTCAATGGGGAACTCAAGCTCGAGCCCGGTCTCGCCACGTCATGGAAGCAGCTCGAGCCGACGGTGTGGGAGTTCACGCTGCGCGATGGCGTCAAATTCCAGGACGATGCGCCTCTCACCGCTGAAGCGGCGGCCGGCGCGCTGAACCACCTGCTCGCCGAGAAAGTGCCGGCGCGGCCTTTCTCGCCCAAACTGATCAAGTCCGTGGAGGCGGTGGGGGAGAAGGTGGTCCGCATCACCACCCAGACCCCTTCGGTGCTGCTGCCGGCGCAGCTCGCTGCGCCCAACACTGCGATACTGTCGCCGGCCGCCTATCAGGGCGAGATCATCGATCCCGTCGGCCGTTGCACCGGCCCCTTCGAGATCGTCGAAGTCAAGCCCAAGGAATACGTGAAACTGAAACGCAATGACGATTACTGGGGCGGCAAGCCGGCGCTCGAGGGCGGCATGGTGGTTTTCATTCCCGATGCCAATACCCGCATGACCCAGGTTCGCAGCGGCGAGGCCGATATAGCACGCCTGATCCCCTCCCATGGCGTCAAGCAGCTGGAAGGGGTGGAGGGGATCGAGCTGATACAGCTCAAAACGCCGCGCGTGACCGAGTTGCTGCTCAACAACAAGAAGGCGCCGCTGAACGATGTCCGCGTCCGCCAGGCCATCCAGGCGGCGATCGACGTTGCCGGGATTGCGGCAAGCGTCTATGAAGGCACGGTAACGGCCGCGGCGTCCGCCTTCGCGCCCGGCGACCCCTGGGCGCCAAAGGATCTCAAGCCGATCTACGATCCGGCGCGCGCCAAGGCGCTGCTGGAGGAGGCCGGGATCCGGCCGGGGCAGTTGCAGCTCGAACTCCTGGCCTATACGGCCAGAGCCGAACTGAAGGATATCGGCGCCATCATCCAGGCGCAACTTGGCGAGATCGGCATCAAGGTCAACCTGCGCGTGGCCGAATACACCGCGATCGAACCGCAGATGATCTCCGGCGACTATGACATGGCGCTGCTGTCGCGCGGCTATCTCAGCGACGTTGCCGATCCCTTCGGCTTCCTCTCGGCCGATTATTCCTGCGGCGGCGGCTACAATATGTCGCATTACTGCTCGGAAGAGGTCGACGCCCTGATCGAGAAGGCTTCCTCGCTCAACGATGCGCAGGCGCGTTACGAAATCTATGCGCAGCTCGCCAGGAAATTCTTCGAGGAAGCGGTCACCGTATACCTGGTGAACGAGACGTCCTTCGACGCCCGTAGTGCGCGGGTGAAGAACTACGAGATGCATCCATTGACCTACAACCTGATGACCAAGGATATCACGCTCGAATAGCTCGAATACCGGGATCGCACGGGCCTGCTCCCGCGCGATCCCATCACCCCTACGGCAGTTTTGGTACTTCCCACTCCCTGCCGTGACGATGAGGCGTCACGGGCCGCGGCAGCAAGCTGCTCGTGATTTGCGCTTCCTACCGCCTGTCCATGCCCATGTTCGGGAGCCATGCCGTCCGACAGGCAGGTGGCAAGGCCGTTCGCCCTGAAGCACCCCGCGGACGATCATGCCGAGATCGCCACTAGCAGGCTGCTGAAAATCGTGTTGCGTTACCGCAAGCCATCGCGGTTGGTGCGATTTTTTGGCGGATTTCGGCAGGATT
>NZ_LNQB01000085.1 GCF_001651875.1 Sinorhizobium saheli | reverse complement strand
GCATTGCCAATGGCTGGCCGAGTTCAGAAATCGACGCGCTCATGCCGTGGAACTACGCCGGCTGAACGGCCTAGGCTTGTCATTGTGTCCTCCTGCGTGTCGAAGTGGAAGCGACGCCTTGCCGAAACCGGCTCCCTCCAACCGGGCCGCGTCCGTGGGCGCAAGAAGCGAACCTTGTCTGGTGAGCGGGCCGACTGGCCGCGCGAGCGCTGTCGACCCGGCCCGTTCACGACTCGGGATTGGTGGTCGAACTGGCCGAGCATGGCACCAAGACTGATCGCCGCGCCGTTTGGGGTCTTCGCTTGGGCCGAGGGCCTGAGCTTCAAAAAACAGTTCTGTCAGCCGAGCAGACGAGAGCAGACATCGCCCGCAAGCGTACAAGCGCTTTCGGTCTCACAAGACTCGGAATCGCAGTTCCTGCGGCAACTTACCCGAGATAGGCGGAACCTCTTCGTACACTGGCAGGCGTTCGGACGACCACGTTTCCCTGATGGACGCGGTGTGAATCGAGAGATTAACGCACCGCCCTGCGAGAGGCCGGCAGGTGAAACTCCTCCGGCTTACTCACCCCGGGACGTCCACGAAGATATCCCGTTTGCGCCGTCGCTCACTCCGGCGGAGAGCGCTGCCGGTCGGGTGTTCCTCATGGATACTGGAAGACCACAACCTGGCAATCTGGCGGCCGAGGCGGCCTTGAAAGCTCTCGCGGCTGCCATCAAAGCGCTATGGGTCTGTGAAGGAAGAGCTCGGCCTCGATCACTTTGAAGACTGATCACGGCAAGGCCTACACCGACACGCGTTGATGCGTTGATGAGCCTATGCCTTTCGTCAACATCAGCGCCTGAACAAGGCAAAGCGGGAAAAAAGGAAGAGGCGCGGCCTGCCTAAGCCGACACTGCCGGCCAGTTGAGGCATGGTCATCACGGCCCTGTCACAGCACCGACTCTACGTGTGCCCATTGCCGGATTAGGTTCCAGTCGTGCCGGAAATCGAATCTGCAAAGTAGTACTAGCGATTAGATCAACGATCGACGGGCTTAAGACCATCAAGCGCGCCATGTCCTTGGCCGAGCCGGCGCTGAGCTCCTGAGAACCAGAATGTTGCCGGAACACGAAAAGCGGAAGACGCAATGATGTGCCGAGTGACATGACAGCAATTGCGCGCGTTGTCGGCTTCTCGATGAGATGTCGGATAGAAGACACTCCGCTGTCAAAGTGAACCTGTTGTTCTGAAATGGTTTTCTCGTTTGGTGCGGTAATTGCTTGTGCAAAGGGCAATAACCTTAGGCATGAACGAGAGGGGCGCCGATGGAGTTTCAGTCTGCACGTGTTATTTCGAAAAACTCGCCTCCCTGGGCGGAGCGACCAGTTTTCACGGATGAGGTCACTCAGGAATTGCTGCAGTTCGCGCAGACGCGTGAAGAATGTCAATTCGGCCTCATCTTTGGATCTTACGCACTAGGAAAGCGTGGGAGAGACATTGATGTTAAGTTCTTTGTGTCTGACGATGTAACCGCGCAGTGCAGATATGCATACACGAGCCTTGCACAGCGTATGAACCACAAAATAGGAGCTCCACCGCTAACAAATGAAGATGTCCCATTCGATCTTAAGGTCGTTCTGTCGGAGCGTATAATCGAAGAGGCCCTAGAGCTGGTGCCTTTCAAGCGTACTGGCGATTTCACCATACCAATGATTGATTTCTTAGAGTCATTTCTTCGCTCCGAGCTATGTCAGATGCGCACTGTCCTGAGTGCCATAACCACCCCCCACATAGTTCTCGTGGATCGGCGAGGCGCCTATNATCCTTCACCGTTTCGCCGGCCGATCGCCAACGCCTGAGAGCCCTGATCAGAGATCGCAATGCGCCGCAAAAGCACGTCTGGCGCGCCGAGATCATCCTGCTGAGTGCCGATGGCGTCGGCACCGTCGAGATCATGCGGCAGACCGGCAAGTCGAAGACCTGCGTGTGGCGCTGGCAGGAGCGCTTCGCCACGGAAGGCTTCGAGGGTCTCTTGCGCGACAAGACGCGCCCCTCGCGCATTGCGCCGCTCGGGGCGGAGATCAGCGCGGGTGGTGGCGCTGACGCTTACCGACCCGCCGGGCGAGACGACGCACTGGACTGCCGACATGCCGAACCGGTAACCGGTCTCGTCAGGAGAGCCGCAGCTGCCAGGAAGGTCGACAAGTCGGACGCGGAGTCGCCAGCGGTCAGCTGAGGATTTTCGCCGAGATATCCAGTATGGACCTGTCCGCTTAGAAATTGCTGATCCGCAAGGACTCGCGCGAGAAAGCTCGTGTTTGTCTCGCAGCCGAGGAGCACCAGCTCCCGCATCGCGCGTTCGATGTTTAGCGCAGCCTCATTACGAGTGCGCGCATGTACGATCACCTTTGCCAAGAGGGAATCGAAGGCTGTCGTTATCTGCTGACGTTGCGAGATGCCACTGTCGATCCGTAGGCTTGGACCGGCGGGGTAGTCGAGCACCAGTACCTTCCCCGTCGCGGGAGCAAATCCGCGTTCAGGAATTTCAGCATACACCCTCGCTTCGATTGCGTGTCCTGTCGACACGATATCTGGCTGCGAAAATCTAGGCTCAGGACCTATTGTTTAACAGGCTTCCGCTTTCGGTCGGATTCTGATTCAACATGGCAGGAGGAGCTGCCATGAG
>NZ_LNQB01000084.1 GCF_001651875.1 Sinorhizobium saheli | reverse complement strand
TGAAAATTTGTTTGTTGTCTTGCTCATATCGGCTCCACTTTCTCAGAAGTTGGAGCCTCCGGCAAACCCGGCGCGGTTCACCGTCCTCGAGATACTTAATTCGGTTGCCGAGCGAGCAAGGGCGGGGGACATCCTTTTTCTGACCATTTGTGCTGAACCGCCAGCGGGCCTGAATCGGAAAAGCGATTCCGAGAGAAAGGTAGTCCTTAAATCCCAGATTCCTAGTTTGAAGGCTGCTATCTCGAAAGTGGCGAACAAAGATTTTTCGGACAGGCATTTTCCTGTTACCAGCGGCAAGCTCTTGCTGAAGATGCTTCAAAGCGCCTTCTCATCAAGAGCTCAGGATGGGAATTTTCATCCTCAGTTCAAAGTTATTTACCGAGACAGCATGGTGATGTGCACAATTGGAGGCGTATTCTGTGAGAACTTCTCTCGGCAGCCTGGCAAATTGCGTAAGCTTTGCGAGGAAAAACTTCCAACATTTTGCCAGAAATCAGAATTTTACTCTATTCCAAAATTTAACTTCACAGAGCTAGAGCGAATTTTGCTTCAGAAATCTAGCTTTGCTCAGAATTCTGGCTATATTCGTCGGCTGAAAGGGCTTGGTATCCCCGGCTCAGAATTGGAAGAGTACGAAACCATATCCAGATTCGTTCCCAAGTATATGGAATCTATTTTATAAGCCATGCCCAGATAGGGCTGGGGTCGATTTGCATAGACATTATAAATCGCAGCGAACGGGCTGCACGACGAATGCTGCCGAGTCGGGATCATCGTGTCGCCGCATTCGGTTTCGTTAATCGTCGGGAGGATTGGGATCAGTGTGCGCTTAACTTCTCGCGTTATTCGAAGGCGATATTGAGTACGGAGTAGAATTACCTTCTTGCCTTTGAGCAAAAGCAACCCTGTCGTGTAGCTTCGGGTCTGCAAAGATGTGCATCGCACGAGACACTGCGATCGGTGACATCTATCGTTAAAGTGGGTTGGCAATTTGGGATATGGCGCACCCGACAGGATTCGAACCTGTGACCTTTGGAATCGGAATCCAACACTCTATCCAGCTGAGCTACGGGTGCATCCGTTGGCGGCAGGGCCGCCGAAGCAGGCTGTGAGGGGTTCTTAGCCTAGCTTGCGTGTCGCTTCAATGGTCAATTGCAGGAGATTGCGGGGGAAATTTGCTTTCTTCGTCCTGCTGTTGTCGCAGCGCCTCGCTTGCGGGCGCTGGGGCGCAAGGAAAAATGCCGCATCCTTGCGGGATGCGGCATCGCTTGTCGTCGGTGGATGAAGGCGCTCACGCCATCTGCATGGCGCCGGGGCCGGGGATCGCCTTTGGCGGCACCTTGCCCATGATGATCATGCCGAGCACCTCGTCCTTGGTCACGTCCTCGGTGCGGGCGTGGCCGACGACCTGGCCGTTCTTCATCACCGAGACGCGGTCGGCGAGGTCGAAGACGTCGTGGATGTCGTGGCTGATCAGGAAGATGCCGATGCCCTCGCGCTTCAATTGCTTGATGAGCTCGCCGACCTGCGCCGTCTCCTGCGGCCCGAGGGCGGCGGTCGGCTCGTCCATGATCAGGATGCGGGCGTCGAAGAGGATGGCGCGGGCGATCGCCACCGATTGCCGCTGGCCGCCGGAGAGTGCCTTCACCGGCTCCTTGAAGCGCTGGAAGTTGGGGTTCAAGCGGCCCATCACCTCGCGCGCCTTCGCCTCCATCGCCACGTCGTCGAGCGTGCCCCAGGGGGTGCGCAGTTCCCGGCCGAGATAGAGATTGGCGGCGGCGTCGACATTGTCGGCGACGGCGAGCGTCTGGTAGATCGTCTCGATGCCGTATTTCTTGGCGTCGCGCGGGTTGTTGATCTCGGCGGCCTCGCCGTTGATGAGGATCTCGCCGGAGTCGCGCCGGTAGGCGCCGGAGAGGATCTTGATCAGCGTCGACTTGCCGGCGCCGTTGTGGCCGAGGAGGGCCACGACCTCGCCGGGATAGAGATCGACGGAGGCGTTGTCCACCGCATGGATGCCGCCGAAGGAGATGGAAATGTTCTTCATTTCCACGAGCGGAGTGCGTTGTTCAGTCATTGTTCGAACTCCTCGATTACTTGGCGCGGGCGCGGTAGACGGTGTCGAGCCAGACGGCGGTGACGAGCACGATGCCGACGACGATCCGCTGCAGCGGCGAGTCGATGCCGAGCAGCACCATGCCCGACTGCAGCGACTGCATGACGAGCGCGCCGAGCATGGCGCCGGCGATCGTGCCGGTGCCGCCGGCAAGCGAGGTGCCGCCGATGACCGCCGCGGCGATCGTGTAGAGTTCGTCGAGCTCGCCTTGCGCGTTGGTGGCGGCGTTGAGGCGGGCCGTCGAGATCGCCGCGGCAACGGCGCAGAGCATGCCCATCAGCGCGAAGATGCGGACCGTCACCCAGCGCGTCTTGATGCCGGCAAGCTCGGCCGCTTCCGGGTTGCCGCCGATCGCGAAGACGTAGCGGCCGAAGCGCAGGCGCGTCGAGATGAAGGTCATGACGATGCCGATGACGACCGCGATCAGCACGGGGATGGCGATGCCATGGGCGATGAACAGGCCGCCCTCCGGCCAGGCGATACCGTTCGCCTCGGCATATTTGCGGGCGATGTTGGCGGGCCAGGGATAGTTGTTGGCAATCGCCACGGCGCCGAGCACGAGGGCGCATCCGACCGCCGCGAGAAAATATTCGGCCGAGATGGGCCGGCGCGGAAAGCCGAAGCGTTTGCGCTGCCGGCGCGAGTGCAGGATGCTGGCGACGATGGCGATGCAGGCGAGGATGCCGACGATCCAGCTTGCCGTGGCGCCGATCGAGCCCTCGGTGCCGCCGCCCATCAGGCGGAAGGTGGCGTCCATCGGCGCGACCGTGCGGCCGCTCGTCACGAACCAGGTGGCGCCGCGCCAGACGAGCAGGCCGCCGAGCGTGACGATGAAGGACGGCACGTTGAGGAAAGCGATGATCATGCCGTGGAAGGCGCCGATGGCGGCCCCGAGCAGCAGCCCGGCAAGAAGGGTGATGATCCAGGTGGCCGGGTGGTTGAAGCCGAGGAGCTGCGGCAAGAGTTCGGCCTGCAGCACGCCCATGATCATGCCGACGAAGCCGAGGATCGAGCCGACCGAGAGATCGATATTGCGGGTGACGATGACGAGAACCATGCCGGTCGCCATCACGGCGATCGAGGCGGTCTGCACCGAAAGGTTCCACAGGTTGCGCGACGTCAGGAAGAGGCCGCCGGTCAGAAAATAGAAGCCGATCCAGATGATCAGCATCGCGCCGACCATGCCGAGCAGGCGCGTGTCTATCTCGGTGGCGCGGAAGAAGCGCTTCACCAGGTTCTCGTCCGCGCTGCGCGCGCGATTGAAAGGTGCGGTATGTGTCGTGTCGGCCATGGCCGCCGTCCCCCACTGTTTCTGTTCGTTCCTGCGCTCGCCGCGGTCGCGTGCCGCTATCGCGCCACCCGCGCGAGCAAGACCGTCCCCGACCTCATGCGAACGCCGCAACGGCTTCCCGTTGCGGCGTATCGAGGTCGATGCAAACGCCCGTCCGTCAGTTGCAGGCGGCTACGGAGCCGGCGGCGACACCCTGGCAGGCGGCGTCCTTGGAAATCCAGCCGGCGTCGATGACGACGTTCAGGTTGTCCTTGGTGATCGCCATCGGCGCCAGGAAGACGGAGTTCATGGCGACGCCCTTCGGTCCGCCGTTGAAGGACTGCACGCCTTCGATCTCTTCCATCTTCTTGCCGCCGGCGAGCGCCACGGCGATCTCTGCGGCCTTCTTGCCGAGCTCGCGGGCATCCTTCCAGACGGAAACGGTCTGGGTGCCGAGCGCGACGCGGTTGAGCGCGGCAAAGTCGCCGTCCTGGCCGGAGACCGGCACGGAGCCGGCGAGGCCCTGGGCGCTCAGCGCCGCGATCGCGCCGCCGGCGGTGCCGTCGTTCGAGGCCACCACCGCATCGACCTTGTTGTCGTTGGCGGTCAGGAACTGCTCCATGTTCTTCTGGGCGTTTTCCGGCTTCCAGCCATCGGTATAGGCTTCGCCGACGTTCTTGACCTTGCCGGCGTCGATCGCCTCCTTCAGCACTTCCAGCTGGCCGGAGAAGAGGAAGTCGGCATTCGGGTCTGAGGAGGAGCCCTTGATGAAGACGAAGTTGCCTTCCGGCTTCACCTTGAAGACCTCGCGGGCCTGCAGCCGGCCCACTTCCTTGTTGTCGAAGGTGATGTAGAAGGCCGCCGGGTTCTCGATCAGGCGGTCATAGCCGACGACCGGAATGCCTTCGGCAGCGGCCTTTTCGATCGCCGGGCCGATGGCGTCGGAGTCCTGCGCAAGGACGATCAGCGCATTGGCACCCTGGGCGATCAGCGATTCGATGTCGGTGAGCTGCTTGGCGGCGGAAGACTGGGCATCCGCGGAAATGTACTTGTCGCCGGAGGCTTCGAGCGCGGCCTTGATGGCGGCCTCGTCGGTTTTCCAGCGCTCTTCCTGGAAGTTCGACCAGGAAACGCCGATGACGAGGTCCTTGGCGATTGCTGCGGAATGCATGGAAACGATGATGGCAGCCCCTGCCATCAGCTTCAAAATGGATTTCATCCTATCCTCCCAAAGGGCCAGCCGCGCGTACGAACCTCCCGCACGCATCCCCGACGAGCCGTGAAGCGCTGTCGCAAACGGCTCCGGCATTGCGCCCGGAGCTTTTTTCTCGACAGTCGAGAAAATAAATGTCAGAGTTTTAGAAGGCTGTCAACAAGGCCCCGCGCTCCTTGTTCCGCAGCGCGACCGGTGCTTTGGAGACGCATGTTCGAGAAATCCGCCACGGGCAGGAAAATGCGATGCTGATGAAGTCCAGCACCGAGCTCGTGCGCCAGCAGAACAGCGCCCTCGTGCTTGCGGCGCTGCGCCGCAAGGGCTCCCTCTCGCACACCGAGATCGCGGCGCAGACGGGTCTCGCCTCCGCCACCATCTCCGTCATCACGGCCGAGCTGGAACGCGCCGGCATCATCGCCAAGACCGAGCAGCATGCGCAGGGCGCTCGCGGGCGACCTCGGGTGCTCTTCGCGCCGAGGCGTGGCTACGGCTACGTGATCGTGGTGCGCATCTCCTCCGACATCGTGCAATATTCGCTCGTCGACTATGGCGGCGTCCTGCTCGACCGTTTCGAGGAGGCGCGCAGCCACGAGCCGGCCGGCACCGCCGCCTTCGGGCACGTCTTTACCGCGGCGCTCGGGCGCCTGCTCGGCCGCTCGCGCATCGCCAGGGGGGAGGTGCTTGCGGTTTCGATCAGCAGCAAGGGGCTGGTCGCGGCGGAAGGCGCGCGGCTCGTCTGGTCGCCGGTCTTCGGCAGCGAACAGCTCGATTTCGGGGAGCTGCTCGCGCCCGATTGGCGCGCGCGCGTCATGCTCAGCAACGAATCGCTGCTCGTCGCCCAGGCGCTTGCCGTCCGCGCGGAGGAGAAGGCGCGCGGCATTCGCGCGCTCGCGGCGGTGTCGCTCGGCCACAGCATCGGTCTCGGCGTTGCGAGAAGAGGAAGGTCCGGCGAGCTCGACGTTTCCGCGCCGAATTTCGGTCACATGCTGCATGCGGCCTCCGCCGGGCTCTGTCGCTGCGGCAGCTATGGCTGCATCGAGGCGGCCGCCGGCTTCTACGGCGTCCTGCGCACGGCCTTCGAGGTGCCGTCCGACACGATCCCGGCGAAATTTGTGCCGCTCTCGGAAATGGACAAGATCGCCGCGAGCGCCCGGCAGGGGCATCGCATGGCCGGCTACGCCTTCCGCCAGGCCGGCATCGCGCTCGGCAACGGCCTCTCGCGCGTCCTCAGCCTCTACGAGCCGATGCCGATCTTCGTGACGGGGCAGGGCACGCGCTATTTCGATCTCCTCCACAAGGGCCTGGAGGAGGGGCTTGCCCAATCGCTGCAGGTGCGCCTCGAGGGCCTGCCGGAGATCAGCGTCATCGCGGATGAGCAACAGCTCGTCTTCGACGGCCATCTCGACCGGGCATTGAGTGCGATCGACGCCGATATCGCCGCCCCGGGCCATGCCCTGGGGAATGCGCAATAGCCGTACGCGACCGCAGCCTCCTGCGCCTCGTCGGTTACGATAGGCAACACTCTCTCCGTTCCTCATTCCTGTGCTTGTCGCAGGAATCCAGCCAGCCCAAGTCCTTGGGCCGAAAAGATTCTTCCGCGCCGCAGACGCGGCGCCGCCACCAACTCCATGGCCGACCGCCGGCCGGACGAAAAAGGCCGGGCAATGCCCGGCCTTGCTCGGCAGCAACGATGTCCTTGCGTCAGGCGACGCTGATCTGGCGCTTTTCGGCGACGGACTTGACGGCGGCGTCGGCGAGCGCCAGCGCGGCAAGGCCGTCCTTGCCCGAGGGGGTAATCTCGGCGCCCTTTTCGATCGCCGCGATGAAGCTTTCGATCTCGTTCGCGTAGGCCTCGGTATAGCGCGTCATGAAGAAATCATGCAGCGGCGGGCGCGTATAGCCTTCCCCGGTGGCAAGCTCGATCGAGACGGGGCGCTGGTTCTCCGCCGAGACGGCGCCCTTGGAGCCGTGCACCTCGATGCGCTGGTCGTAGCCATAGGTGGCGCGACGCGAGTTGGAGATGATCGCCTGCTTGCCGGATGCCGTCTGCAGGATGACGGAGACGCTGTCGTAGTCGCCGGCTTCGCCGATCGCCTTGTCGACGAGCACGGCGGCCGTCGCGGTGACGGAAACCGGCTCCTCGCCGAGCAGGAAGCGCGCCATGTCGAAATCATGGATCGTCATGTCGCGGAAGATGCCGCCCGAACGCTTGATGTAGTCGACGGGCGGGGCGCCCGGGTCGCGCGAGGTGATCGTCACCATCTCGACCGCGCCGATCCGGCCCTCGTCGATCGCCTTGCGCACGGCCATGAAATGCGGGTCGAAGCGGCGGTTGAAGCCGACCATCAGCTTCGCCCCGGTTTCCGAAACCACCTTCAGGCAGGCCCTGACGCGATCGACGTCGAGATCGATCGGCTTTTCGCAGAAGATCGCCTTGCCGGCGCGGGCGAAGCGTTCGATCAGGTCGGCATGCGTGTCGGTCGGCGTGCAGATGACCACCGCATCGATGTCGCTCGCCGCCTCGATCGCTTCGATGGTGCGGACCTCGCAGCCATAGGCGTTGGCGATTGCTTCCGCCGCGGCCGGAAAGGCATCGGCGACGGCGACGAGGCGCGCGTCCGCGTTGCCGCTGACGGCTTTCGCATGAACCTTGCCGATGCGCCCGGCGCCCAGAAGACCAAATCTCACTGTCATCTCTATTGTCCTTAAGTTCCGGTTCCTCGAACCGGGTTGGCACGCGATGATTGCCGCTCATCGCGCAAAGGCGTCGCGGAGGGGCATCCGCGGAAATTCAAGAGGAGTGTGCTGGCCTTCCTCCCGCGCCGCGACCGGCGCCTCCCTCCCATGCCCTTCAGCCGAATCGATTTGACATCGGAATGAAAAGGCCAAATTTTATAATTTCGGAATTTTTATTCCATTCGCGGCGACGCCGTCAAGTTGGCGCGCGTTATTTTATCCTTGGGTCGGTTACGGCTTAAGGAATTATGCGCTAGATGAAAGCCGGCGTTCAGTCGCGTTTTCTTCAGAGGCATGGAATGATCAAATTCATCGATCCGGACCACCCCTTCTATCGGCCCTTGTGGATCCGGCTGCTGATCGTTGCCTTCTGCGCCGTGTGGACGGCGGTGGAATTCTACGGCGGCCAGACGATGTGGGGGACGATCTTTCTCGTCGTGACCGCCTATGCCGGCGCCGCGCTTCTCGTCTTCTATCGGCCGAAGGAGCCGGACGGGAAGGAAGCGGGCACGCCCGAGGAGCCGAAGTAGCGACCGTCGCCGTTGGAATGACGGCGGCAAACTACCCCCTCTGGCCTGCGACCATCTCCCCCCAAGGGGCACAAGGGGGAAGAAGCAAGCGGCGTCGCCTCACTTCGATCGTCATGCTGCCGCAGCCGAACGTTTCGGTGGGTTGACGGGCGTGCCACAAATTTCTCCCCCCTTGTGGGGGAGATGGCCGGCAGGCCAGAGGGGGTAGCCCGGGTCAAATCACCCTTAACGTCACGCAAGCCTACTCTGGGCCTCGTCGATCAGCATGTTGGCAAGCTTCATCCGGAGGGTGGCATTCGCCCGAAACGCGGCGGGCAACCGGTCCGGATGATTGGCGGCGGCGAAGCGCCTGCGCTTGGCGGCGAGCGTCAGCGCCGTCTCCCCGTGGTCGAGCGCGAGCTCGGCCGCGACCTCGGCAAGGCCCGTGCGCCGGAGGTATTCCGGCATCGCCGGCGGTTCTGCGCGCTCGGCCGGGGCGAGCTCGCGATAGGCCGCCTCAACCGCCCCGAGCGATGCCGCCATGGCCGGCGAGGTCGCGGCGACGAAGGCCGGTGACGGGCCGGCGTGCCGAAAACCAGGGGCGCCGTCCTCGTCCGGGACTTCCGCCGCCTGCTCGGCCTTCAGGCGCTCGAGCACCGACTGGAACACCGACATGCCGAACATCAGGCCTCCCGAGCTGCCGCGAACGAATTCCGTGATTCCGCAGAACGCCAGTCGATCGGCGCGCCGGAGCGGACGCGGCCTATCCTGCCTTGTGAAAATTACGCGGGCCTGATCACGCCCGGCTTTGCTTGAGGATCAGGTCGTAGAGCAGCTTCGCGCTCGGCGGCAGCGCCCGGCCCTCGGCGGTGATCAGGCCATAGGGCTTGATGCGGATCGGGAATTCGGTCGGCAGCAGGCGGATCTCGCCGGCCTGTGTCCGGTTGCCGGCAACGAGCCTCGCGACATCCAGGGCGACGGGGGCGATCGCGTTGGTGTTGCGGACGATCGACAGCGTCAGGATGATCGAGGAGGTGTTGATGACGGTGGCCGGCAGCCGGACCCCGGCGGAGATGAAGCTGTCCTCGACCGCGCGGCGCAGAAGCGTGCCGGGCGGCTGGAAGACCCAGTCGTAGCCCGGCAGGTCGTCGGCGCTGACGGATGCCTTGTCGAGCAGCGGGTGGCCCTCGCGGACGATCAGGCAGACCTCCTCGAAGCCGATCTCGACCAGGTTGAAGAGGCGGGGGTTGAGGTCGTCGGGAATGCGGCCGACGATGAAGTCGTGGCGCGCCGCCAGGAGTTCGCGGGTCAGGACATTGCTGTTGTCGATCTGGACATTGATCTCGATGCCGGGATAGGCGGTGGAGACCTGGCGGATGGCCGGCACCGCGAGGTTGAGCGCGGGGCCGGTGACGGAGCCGAGCGACACCGAGCCGCCGCTGCCAGTCTTGAGTTCGTTGATCTCGCGCGCTGCCTCGCGCAGCTCGAGGAAGATCGTGCGCGCCCGCCGCGCCAGCGCCGCGCCGTAGGGGGTCAGCTCGACGCCGCGTGCGACGCGCTCGCAAATCGGCGCCTTTACGATCGCTTCGATTTCGGCGAGCATGCGCGAGGCCGCCGGCTGCGAAATCCCGAGCGAATCGGCGGCGGCGCTGATCCGGCGGTGATCGTCGATCGCCAGGATCAGCCGCAGGTGATTGATCTTCAGCCCGGAGCGGAAGAGACCCGTTTCGAGCAATTCGCCCGCGAGCGCGGCTCCGCTCGCCTTGCTGTCGAGGTTCATTTCGCGGCCTGGTTTTCAAGAATTTCATAAATCACACTCTTTTAGAGTCGTATACCAATTTTGGTATGTATGCAAAGCGATATTGTATTTGACAGTTATGGCAATTGATTCCAGTTTCCGAGCCTGTGCAGCAGCGCATGCGGAAGTATGTAAGACGGGGAGGGACTTCCTTCATCTTGAACCATCGCCCGGGAGCAACGCTCGTGACGGTGGATCGCTGCGCATATGACGGGGGGCTCCGGCTCGCCGGCTTCAACACTCAGGGAGAGATCTGATGAAATTGATTACTTCGCTTCTCGCAGCCGCCGCGATGACCGTCGCGTCCTTTGCTGCGCCGGCCTTCGCACAGGACAAGGGAACGGTGGGCATCTCCATGCCGACCAAGACGTCGACCCGCTGGATTTCCGACGGCGAAACGATGGAGAAGCTGTTCAAGGAAGCCGGCTACACGCCGGATCTGCAGTTCGCCGACGACGACATTCCGAACCAGCTCGCCCAGATCGAGAACATGGTGACGAAGGGCGCGAAGGTTCTCGTCATCGCCGCCATCGACGGCACGACGCTCTCCGACATCCTGCAGAAGGCTGCCGACGCCGGCGTCAAGGTCATCGCCTACGACCGTCTGATCCGCGATTCGGGCAATGTCGACTACTACGCCACCTTCGACAACTTCCAGGTCGGCGTGCTGCAGGCGACCTCGCTGGTCCAGGGCCTGAAGCTCGACGAAGCCAAGGAGCCGAAGAACGTCGAACTCTTCGGTGGTTCGCCGGACGACAACAACGCCTTCTTCTTCTATGACGGCGCAATGTCGGTCCTGCAGCCGCTGATCGACAGCGGCAAGATCGTCGTCAAGTCCGGCCAGATGGGCATGGACCAGGTCGGCACGCTGCGCTGGGACGGCGCCGTCGCTCAGGCGCGCATGGAAAACCTGCTGTCCTCCACCTACACCGATGCCAAGGTCGACGGCGTTCTTTCGCCCTATGACGGTCTCTCCATCGGCATCATCTCGGCCCTGAAGGGCGTCGGCTACGGCTCGGGCGACCTGCCGATGCCGATCGTCACCGGCCAGGACGCCGAGCTGCCGTCGGTCAAGTCGATCCTCGCCGGCGAGCAGTATTCGACCGTCTTCAAGGACACGCGCGAACTCGCCAAGGTCACCGTCGGCATGGTCAACGCGATCATGGACGGCAAGCAGCCGGAAGTGAACGACACCAAGACCTATGAAAACGGCGTCAAGGTCGTTCCGTCCTACCTCCTGAAGCCGGTTTCGGTCGACAAGACCAATGCCAAGGACGTCCTCGTCGGCTCGGGCTACTACACGGAAGATCAGATCAACAACTGATGTGACGAACCGGGAGGGGCCGCGATCCGCCGCGGACCCTCCCATTTCCCATGCGATGTCTTCTTTGCACGTCGCTGTAGCGCTTTGACCCGCCGCGTGGTTTATTCTCGGATCTGCCGATGAATGAGGACCCGTGCAGCAGGGGAGCCTGCAGTCTCTCCGAGACTGCCGCTGGAATGGCTGACTATGGACAATATCATTCTTGAAATGCGGAGCATCACCAAGACGTTTCCGGGCGTCAAGGCGCTGGACAATGTCTCGTTCAAGGTCCGCGAAGGTGAAATCCACGCCCTTGTCGGCGAAAACGGTGCCGGCAAGTCGACCCTGATGAAGGTGCTGAGCGGCGTCTATCCGGCCGGCACCTATGAGGGCGAGATCCATTATGACGGCAAGGCCCGCCAGTTCCGGACGATCTCGGACAGCGAAGAGCTCGGCATCATCATCATCCACCAGGAACTGGCGCTCGTGCCGCTCCTGTCGATCGCCGAGAACATCTTCCTCGGCAACGAAATCGCCAACAACGGCGTGATCCATTGGCCACAGACCTTCGCCCGGACGCAGGAGTTGCTCAAGAAGGTGGGCCTCAACGAGTCCCCGGCGACGCTGATCACCGACATCGGCGTCGGCAAGCAGCAGCTCGTGGAGATCGCGAAGGCGCTTTCCAAGAAGGTGCGCCTGCTGATCCTCGACGAACCGACGGCGTCGCTCAACGAATCGGATTCCGACGCGCTCCTGAAGTTGCTGATGGAGTTCCGCAAGCAGGGCATGACGTCGATCATCATCTCGCACAAGCTGAACGAGATCAGGAAGGTGGCGGACCAGATCACCATCCTGCGCGACGGCGGCACGGTGGAAACGCTCGACTGTCACAAGGAAGACATCAGCGAGGACCGGATCATCAAGGGCATGGTCGGCCGCGCCATGGAAGACCGCTACCCGCCACGCGAGCCGAATATCGGCGACGTTCTGCTCGAGGTGAAGAACTGGAACGTCTTCCACCAGCACCATCGCGACCGGCAGTTCCTGCATGACGTCAATTTCAACGTCCGCGCCGGCGAGGTCGTCGGCATCGCCGGGCTGATGGGGGCCGGGCGCACCGAAACGGCGATGAGCCTCTTCGGCAGGTCCTGGGGGCACAAGATCACCGGCGAGGTGACGATGCGCGGCCAGCCGGTGGACGTCAGCACGATTCCGCGGGCGATCAAGGCGGGCCTCGCCTATGTCACGGAAGACCGCAAGCAATTGGGGCTCGTGCTCATCAACAACATCAAGGACAACACGACGCTCGCCAATCTGAGCGCGGTGGCGTCGAGCGGCGTCATCGACGAGCGCAAGGAGAGGAAGGTCGCCGCCGACTATCGCTCGAAGCTCCGGATCCGTTCGCATTCGATCTACCAGGAGACGGTCAACCTCTCGGGCGGCAACCAGCAGAAGGTCGTCCTGTCGAAGTGGCTGTTCACCAGTCCGGAAGTTCTCATCCTCGACGAGCCGACGCGCGGCATCGATATCGGTGCGAAGTATGAGATCTATACTATCATCAACCAACTCGCGGCCGAGGGCAAAGGCATCCTGATGATCTCGTCGGAAATGCCGGAGCTGCTCGGAACCTGCGATCGTATCTATGTCATGAACGAGGGACGCATCGTGGCGGAGCTTTCCAAGGAAGAAGCAAGCCAGGAATCCATCATGCGTGCCATCATGCGTTCAGGGGAGAAACACTAATGGTCGCCGATACGAGCACCCACACCACCAAACCGTCGATCGGGGACTACCTCAGGAACAATATCCGTGAATACGGCCTGCTGGTCGCCCTCGTGATCATCATGCTGTTCTTCCAGTTCGTGACCAGCGGCGTCCTCTTCAGGCCGGTCAATCTCACCAACCTGGTGCTGCAGAACTCGTTCATCGTCATCATGGCGCTGGGGATGCTGCTCATCATCGTGGCGGGGCACATCGACCTGTCCGTCGGCTCAATCGTCGCCTTCATCGGCGCGATCTCGGCGATCATGCTGGTCAAATGGGGGCTGCCCGCCTTCGTCGTCGTGCCCGCCTGTCTCGTCGTCGGCGGCATCTTGGGGGCGGCGCAGGGCTACTGGGTGGCCTACCAGAAGATCCCGTCCTTCATCGTCACGCTGGCCGGCATGCTGGTCTTCCGCGGCCTGACTTACGTGGTTCTCGGCGGTCGTCCGATCGGCCCGTTCCCGAAGGAGTTCCAGATTCTTTCGACCGGCTTCGTTCCGGATTTTCTGTACTTCCTCAGCCCGAGCCCCGAGGTCATCAAGAACATGGTGGCGCTCGTGGCGGTGCTGGCGCTCGTCGGCTATGCGATCTATGCGGGTCTGCGCGACCGCCGGCTCAACGATCAGCACGGTACGGATAACGAGCCGTTCATCTTCTTCGCCGTGCAGATGGCGGTCATCGGCGTCGTCGCCCTCTTCATCGGCTTCCAGCTCGCGACCTATCGCGGCCTGCCCAACGTCCTGATCGTCATGGGCGTGCTGATCGCGCTCTATACCTTCGTCACCACGCGCTCGACGATCGGCCGCCGGATCTATGCCATGGGCGGCAATGAGAAGGCCGCCAAGCTCTCGGGCATCAACACCGAGCGGCTGACCTTCTATGCCTTCGTCAACATGGGCGTGCTCGCGGCACTCGCCGGCATGATCATCACCGCGCGCCTGAACTCGGCGACGCCGAAGGCCGGCGTCGGCTTCGAGCTCGACGTGATCGCGGCCTGCTTCATCGGCGGCGCATCTGCTTCCGGCGGCGTCGGCAAGATCACCGGCGCGGTCATCGGCGCCTTCATCATGGGCGTGATGAACAACGGCATGTCGATCATGGGCATCGGTATCGACTACCAGCAATTGATCAAGGGCCTCGTGCTGCTCGCAGCCGTGTTCTTCGACGTCTACAACAAGAACAAGGGCAAGGGCTGACCGGACCTCCGGTCGCCCAAAGACCACAATCGGAATGGCGGCCTCGGCCGCTTCAGCCGGGTGGCGCCAGCCACCCGCCAAGGTAGCGCATTGCCTTTCAACGGCGGCGCGTGGCCGAAGACCTCGATCACGATCCTGGGGCTGACCCAGGTTCATCGTGACCGGTACCAACCACTTGGAACGGGATGCGGGCGCAGGACCGCGCACATTTTCTCACCCGCTCCAGTCGATCAGGAAGGACAGGAACGTGCTGATTTCGCAGGTGAGGAAAGAAGACGGATCGATTGCTGTCGCGGTGCGGGCGGCGGCGGGTGAAACGGCGCGCGTGGTGACGGGCGCGGCAAGCGTCCATGCGCTGGCGATGGAGGCGGCCAATGGCGGCAAGAGCCTCAAGGAGGTCATCGAGGCAAAGGGCCTCGGGGAGACCGTCGATCTCGATGCGGCCTATGCGCAGGGACGGCTGCTTCCGCCGATCACCCATCCCGACCCCGCGCACCTGCATCTGACGGGGACCGGATTGACGCATCTCGGCTCCGCCGCAACGCGCGACGCAATGCACAAGAAGACGAGCGAGGCTGCCGAAGAGACACTCACCGATTCGATGAAGATGTTCCGGATGGGCCTCGAAGGCGGCAAGCCGAAGCCCGGCGAGAAGGGTGTGCAGCCGGAATGGTTCTACAAGGGCAACGGCACGGCGGCGGTGGCACCCGGTGAGCCGCTCACGTCGCCGTCCTTCGCCGAGGATGGCGGCGAGGAGCCGGAAATGGCCGGCATCTACGTCATCTCCGACAAGGGCGTGCCCTATCGCCTCGGCTTTGCGGTGGCGAACGAGTTCTCGGACCACAAGACGGAGCGGGTCAATTATCTCTGGCTGGCGCATTCGAAGCTCCGGCAGGCGAGCTTCGGGCCGGAAATTCGCATCGGCGCCGCGCCCGACGACATTCGCGGCACCTCGCGCATCCTGCGCGGCGGCCAGACCCTCTGGGAGAAGCCCTTCCTCTCCGGTGAGGCGAACATGTCGCACAGCTTTGCCAATCTCGAATACCACCACTTCAAATACGGCCTCTTCCGTGTGCCCGGCGATGTGCACGTGCACATGTTTGGCACAGCGACGCTCTCCTTCGGCGACGGCATTCGCACCGAGGCGGGCGACGTATTCGAGATCGAGGCCAGGGAATTCGGCCTGCCGCTGCGCAATCCGCTGGCGATCGCGGCCGAGGAAGAAATCGCCATACAGCAGCTCTGATATATCTGCTAAGGAGCCTTGGGTCGCGACGGGCGGCCGCATGCGACAGGAAGACAAGGAGGCTAAAGGCCCATGACACTTCACCAGAACCTGATTGCCGGCGAGTGGGTCGGCGGCGACGGCGTCGCCAACGTCAATCCCTCGAACACCAACGACATCATCGGCAACTATGCGCGCGCCAGCGCGGAGGATGCCAAGGCCGCGATCGCGGCGGCGAAGGCCGCCTTTCCGGCCTGGTCGCGCTCCGGCATCCTCGAGCGCCACGCGATCCTCAAGAAGACCGCCGACGAGATCATCGCCCGCAAG